>NZ_QNQT01000009.1 GCF_003362805.1 Neobacillus piezotolerans | reverse complement strand
GATGGGCTTCATCATCCTTGTCGCTGGAGCAAACGCTGGCAAATACGGCCTTGACCGCTATGTGCTTCCATTCATCAACAAGACTATTTTGAAAAGGGACGCCGGGCTTCAGCAATAACGGTTAGCTAACTAAACGAAATGCCCTTCCATCTTAACCGGAAGGGCATTTTTTCATTTTGCTCATGAGCCTGAAAGCCTCGGATAGACCTTTCCATCAAGCAAATCCTTTAGTGTCGTACTGTCCAGCAATTCGGCAACCGTATCCCTGACGAGTGCCCACAATGGCTTCAGAAGGCAGCCTTCTTCAAGCGGGCAGCTTTCGTATGAAGTGATGCTGACACACCCCATCGGCGCCAGCGGCCCTTCCAGGTAGCGGATTACATCGCCGATTATAATTTCACCGGGCATTTTGCTCAGTTTGTATCCTCCATTAACCCCTCTTTTGCTTTGGACGTATCCGTTTCGCTTCAACTGCAAAAGAAGCTGCTCCAAATAATTGATTGGCACAAGCGTCCTATCGGAAATCTCTCCGATTGAAACAAGTTTATCGCCGCTTCCCCCTAAACAGATGAGTGCCCGCAGCGCGTATTCCCCCCTGCTCGACAGCTTCATTGCGGCACGCTCCTTCTGGGCATTTGACCTATTTTTCGCAATTGGCTAGAACCACAATTTTCGTCCGCTCATACAGTACATTACAAACCTGATTAGATTAGTCGACAATTAGAGAATGCCCTTTTTCATAGTCTATTCAGGACTTTTTTAAAAAGGAGAGATTTTTTTGAGGAGGCTTATTGTTCTAGCGCTGATTGGATTAGCAGCCCAGCTCGTGGACGGCTCGCTCGGAATGGCTTATGGGGTAACCTCGACTTCACTGCTGCTGATGTTCGGAATAGCACCGGCAGTCGCGTCCGCATCTGTCCACATGGCGGAAGTCGTAACGACAGCGGCTTCAGGAGTTTCCCATATACGATTTGGAAATGTTGATAAACAGGTAGTGTACCGGCTGATCATTCCGGGGTCGATCGGCGCATTTATTGGCGCATGTTTTTTGGGAAGCATTCCAGGGCATCTAATTAAGCCTTTTATTTCAGCTTTTCTACTGCTCCTTGGCGTTTTTGTCATTTACCGTTTCATGTTTAAATCCAATCCTACAAAAGAACCTGTCCAGAAGAAGTTCGGAAAAAAATTCTTTATCCCGCTAGGTTTCATTGCCGGCTTCTTTGATGCAACCGGCGGCGGAGGCTGGGGACCGATCGCAACCCCTGTCCTTCTCACTAGCAATCGGATGGATCCAAGGAAAGTGATTGGTTCAGTCGATACGAGCGAATTTGCGATTGCGGTATCTTCCACGATCGGATTCCTTTTAACCCTGGGCTGGTCGACGGTCAATGTCCAATGGGTGCTAGCCTTGATGATAGGCGGAGTCATCGCCGCTCCAATTGCAGCGTGGCTTGTAAAAATCATTCCTACCAATCTGCTCGGAACTCTTGTCGGCGGCATCATAATCTTAACGAACATCCGGACGCTTTTCGGCGCTTTGCATGTTTCGCAATCCGTTGCCCAGTACACGTATGTTGGGCTCGTTATACTCTGGGCCGCCGCGGTCATTAACGTCATTTATAAAATCCGGAAGGTGACGGCTGAAGCTTAAGCACTAACTTTTGAATAGCATAATGCGGGCCAGCCTGTCATGCGGGTTGGCCTGTTCGCTGTTATAAGTCCTCTTATATTCCAGCTTTTATAGCCTAATTGTGACCTTTGTCACACCTTCGTCAAGAAGCTTTGTCTAATTGTTGAATAAACTGGAAACCCCCTACCGATATGTTGGGAACCGGATTATGATAACAGTGTAAACAACATATTTAAATAAATTACGAAAAGGGGAATTATCCATGTTTAACAATTTCTTAAGGGAAAACAAAGTCGCCGCCGCACTTCTCGCCGTCCTTCGCATTTATCTTGGCTACGCCTGGATCACTGCCGGCTATCACAAACTCACTGGAGGCTTCGATGCAACAGGCTTCCTGAAAGGCGCAGCCGCTAAGCCGGTTCAAGGCCCGGACGGAATCGTCTATGGCTGGTATGTTGACTTCCTGAACGCTTTCGCAATTCCGAATGCCGATCTTTTCAACGTCCTGATTCCATGGGGTGAATTCCTTGTCGGCCTAGGCCTGATTCTTGGCTGCCTCACTAGTGCCGCAATGTTCTTCGGTCTCGTGATGAACTTCAGCTTCATGCTTGCAGGCACAGTCAGCCACAACCCAACCGACATCCTGATGGGCTTCATCATCCTTGCCGCTGGCGCCAACGCTGGCAAATACGGCCTAGACCGTTACGTGCTTCCATTCATCAACAAGGCTGTTTTGAAAAAAGAACATCAGCTTCAGAATTAACCAAGCGTTCAAACTGTTAATCTAAAAAACCTAAAGTAACGCCTTATGATAAAATACAAATAGGTAACAATCCAATTGACAGACCAATGTAAATTTTGGTCTGTTATTTTTTTGTTAACTCATGGTCATTGAAACAAATGCTATAATCTATCTTAAATAAGAAATGCTGGTGGTGGAATAAATGACAAAAATTGAAGGATACGCCTGTAGTTGCTGCGGCCACTATCATGAAGAACTTCCGCGAAGTTACGGAACTCCTGCTCCTGTTTATTACTATTATATTGATCCTGAAGAACGGGAAGATAAATTTGAACTAAGCGACGACTTATGCGTAATGGATAACGAGCATTTCTTCATTCGTGGATGTATAGAAATCCCTATCCTCGGGACTGAAGAACACTTCATTTGGGGTGTATGGGTTTCGTTAAATGAAGCGAATTTCAATAAAGTAAAGGAATACTGGGATAAACAAGAACAATTGGAACCAATGTTTGGCTGGCTATCAACAGAGTTATCTTGTTATCCTGATACAGTTAACTTAAAAGCAATGACACACTTTAGGCCTGATGGCATTCGGCCATTCATTGAACTCGAACCAACCGACCATCCATTAGCGGTCGAATTCCGTGAAGGAATAACTTTGGAACGTGTTAAGGAGATAGCTGAATATTATTGTGGTACTCAAGATAATTAAAGGAGCATTGAAGTGGATTCAATGCTCGCTTTTGCTATTTAAGGTGTTAATCCCTAACCCACTCCACTAATGAGTTTCTCCAGTATACAATCAATCATTCTAATCTCACTAATAAATCCACCAATTCCCTGAAACTCGTAAACACCTGATCCGGTTCTACGGTGAACTCAAGCGACTGATAATTTGGAAGCCAGTGCACTCCGATTGTATGGACGTTCGCCTTCTTCCCGGCAAGGATATCAGCGTCGCTGTCTCCGAGAAAAATCGCTTCGGCCGTGGAAACGCCAAGCTCAGCCAGCGCCTTGTGAATTCCTTCCGGATGGGGCTTTGGAAATTCAACATCATCCCCGGTTATTTCCGCATCAAACATTCCTTCCATCCCAAGGCGATGAAGCGAAATATCCAGGCTCCTCTTCGCTTTTCCGGTGACGATGCCCAATTTATGGCCTTTGCTTTTCAACTGTTTTAAGAGGCTGGCTATTTCCTCATTCTTCTCCACCAGCTCGTCATGTTTTTGGCTGTATGTTTCGTAAAACAACTCGATTGCGTCATCATGGCTTTTGTGCAGGAGGTTTTCGCGGATAATGCCTGTTTCGGAAGGGCCGAACATCGCCTTAATCTGATCAGGTGTTAAATCCAAGCCGTCATATTCTTTAAAAACCTTTTGAAAGGCAAAATAACAAATAGGCAATGTATCGGCGAGGGTTCCGTCAAAATCAAAAATAATCGCTTTCATCTTTTAACCATCCTTTCTGCCTACTAAATCGCTCGGCTCGCTTGCGGCTGTTTCATTTATAATCTGCCAGGAAAGGATTGTCGTGCTGTCGCGGACATTTTTTTCCTGAACCGTCCTCAACAGTTTTCTAACACCTTCTTCATTTCCAGCATCCCGGAAAGCTGTAAAGACCTTTTCAGGCTGATCAAATACCGAGCCAGGACATTCAACTAGCCCATCCGTCGTCAAAAGGATATGGTTGTCCCCTTTTCTAAGTTCCTTGCAGCCTGTGCTGTAGCAAGGAACAGGCAGTTCAAACGTGTTGACTTTCCCTACCCATTCATAAAAGCTCCGATGGTTTTGCTGATACTCCTGTAACGCGGCCAGTTCGGGATGGTGCAAATAGAGGATGCAGTCACCGATTGAAAACCACCAAAGAAAATTTTCTTTACGCACCGCAATCAGGCACGCTGTCTCACCCCGAAGTTTCCTACATCTTCTTTTAAAATCCTCATTTTGAAAAAGGTACAGAATCCCCTTTTCCAATTCACTCAAGGACCTATTCAACGGCAGCCGCAAAATCTCCTTTAGCTCTTCCTTTCGTTTTCCAAATTCACTTACAACCAGTTCCGCGCTGTCGGCTGAGTTGTGCGCATCAAGAAGAACGACAAATTCATAGCCATTTGCCCCGTCAGCCCAAACGATGCATCCATCCTCATTTTTATATTGGCCTGCAGAAGAATTGCCGCCAAACCGGCCGAGGACAATCGCTCCAACCGTTTCAACGCTGATTTCGTCTACAAAATCTTTCTCGCTTCCAACCCAGCTGATTTCTCTAGACATTTTTGCCACCTTCATCTAGAAACGACCTGATGCGCCGGCAAACCTGTATGACTTCGTCGTTGTCCCCCATACGCGCGGTTGGAGAGTCATGCACGGCAAAAGGACCCCAATACTCTTCCGGCGTGCCGGGGTATCTTGGCACAAGGTGCATATGGAGATGCGGCACGGCATTTCCGGATACGACGGCATAAATATGCTCGGCTCCTTCACATTCCTTCAAGCCCTTGCTCACCCTCGACATGATTAAGCCAAACGCCCGCGATTCTTTCGGCTCCATGTCCGCAAGCGTTGGCGCATGCCTTTTTAAATCGATCATAATGTGGCCGAGGTAATTCGGCTTCCCACCGTTATCGATGTGGCCAACGTACACATAATCATCTTCATAAATCAATTCCCCTACAGTTTGAATCAGGCCCTTGTGCTTTTTGCAAATGAAGCAATCCTCCTTCATCACACTTCCCCCTTTTCCTTTTGAAAAATAAAAAAAGCCCACCGCCCCGTAAAGAGACGACAAGCTTTTGCCGTGATACCACTCTTCTTGGTTTGCAGAAGAAATAAGCAAACCTTCTCAAGACTCGATTACGGGAGTTAACCGTCCAGGCCTACTTCATTCAGCCTGGCCGCTCAAAGGCGAGTTCAGGAATCGTATTGACTGCTTTTCACCGGCCAGCAGCTCTCTGACAATGAAAAATCCCCTACTGCTCCTCGTCAGTGCTTTTTTATATGGAAAACTTTTACTCATCTTACTGTTAACCGAATACTCTGTCAACTATTTCTTTTTAAAAGTGAATACACATATGTATCATAGGAAGTTCCATTTTGGATCATATACTCGCGCAAAATCCCTTCCTTTTGAAAGCCAGCCTTCTGAAGCAAGTTGCTTGATGCTTCATTTTAGAGGAAAACGACCGCTCCGATCCGGTTTAATCCCAGCTCTTCAAAGCCGTAGGATATGACCTTCTCCAACGCTTCCGACACATATCCCTTCCGCCAGTGGCCTGGATGGAGTTCATAGCCGATTTCCGCGCGTTTATGCTTCGGGCTCCAGCCATTGAACCCAATTGTCCCAATCAACCCATTCGCGCCTTTTAGCTCGATTCCCCAGCGGATTCCCCTATTTTCGTGATAATTTTTCGAAAAAAACTCCACGAATCCTTCCCCCTGTTCAATTGTTTCAAGGTGCTCCTGTCCATAGAACCGGACAACGTCCTCGTTTGAAAAGCAGGCGAAAATGGCCGCCGCATCTTCTTTTCCAATCTCACGCAAAATAAGCCTGTCTGTCTCAAGTAACGGAAACATGCAAATTCCCCCATTTCTTTCCACCATCATACCTGAATGCCGCAACACACACATCCCTTTTTTCAAAAAACGATTTCAAAACCCATTAATTCCCTTCGTTAAATTCAGCAGTTGATTGCACCCTATACCTATACAAGAAAATTGGGGTGATTGTGCCATGTTCAATAAATATCTTCTTGCCGGCGGCATTGTCGCAATCGCAGTGCTGGCAGGCGGCGTCCTTTTTCTCGATAAAGGCGACACGAACCGCCAAGGGGCTTCCCGGCTTCAAATAAGCCAGGACCTCCAGCAGATTCATCAGCGCGATGGCCACAGGCTAAGGATTACCGAGTACGACAATGTTTGGAATGGCGGGGAGACGAAACGGTATCTGGATACGAATCCTTCCATCCAGAAAATTTATCATAACGACCGGGACACGAGCCATTATGTCGACAATGAGGTAGTCGTCGATTTTATTGGCCACCCGGCGCCCGCGGAAATTACACGAATTACAGCCGAAATTAACGGAGAAATCATTAAGAAGTTCAATTCTACTTATATTTTTAAATCAAAAACGATGAACGCTGATAAGCTGATTGCTTATTTTGGTAAAAGAAAAGATGTCGAGTTCGCGGAGCCTCATTACATTCTCATGCAAAATGCCGTCCCCGTCCCGAACGACGTTTTTTACCGCGAGCAATACCAATGGAATCTGCCTGTGATCGGGACGGAAAATGGCTGGGCAATTTCCCGAGGCTCGAAAAAAATAACGATCGCGCTTGTCGATACCGGAGTCGATTTAGACCATCCCGATTTAAAGAACAGGCTTGTCAAGGGGTATAATGTCCTGGCTGATAATAATAATCCAGATGATGACAACGGCCATGGCACCCACGTCGCCGGAATTATCGCATCCGAAACGAACAACGGCCGCGGGGTTGCCGGAATAACGTGGTACAACAAAATCATGCCAGTAAAGGCGATGGGCAAGAAAGGGTACGGCACGACATCCGACATCGCAAAGGGCATTTATTGGGCCGTTGACAACGGTGCGAAGGTGATTAATCTAAGCCTCGGGAACTATCAGCCGTCACGCGTGCTGAAGGAAGCGATTGATTATGCCGATAAAAATGATGTTGTCCTCGTAGCCGCCGCCGGCAATGACAATACGCGGCAGCCTACCTACCCTGCCTCTTACCCGGAGGTCGTTGCTGTTTCCGCAGTCGACCAGGATGGAAGGCTCGCTGAATTTTCCAACCACGGAACGTACGTGGATGTCGCGGCTCCCGGAGTTTACATCCCAAGCACGTATTTTAAAAAACAGTATGCGGCGCTATCCGGAACCTCAATGGCCTCGCCGCATGTCGCCGGACTTGCTGGGCTGGTCCGTTCGGAAAACCCTAAGCTGTCGAACAGGCAAGTCATCCGCATTATCAAAAGATCGGCAGCCGACCTAGGCATCCGCGGAAGGGACGCGCAATTTGGAAGCGGAATAATTGATGTAAACCAGGCCCTCCAGCTCGCGCGCGAAAGCAAACAGGGTCCTCGCCGAACAAGGCCCGCCGAACGGCTCCTTGATTTATTCAAAAGGTAAGTGGAAAGGCCCGCTATCGAGGCGGGCTTTTCTAGTTTTGAAAGTACTATCGGCACCCTGATTCTGACAGCTATCCCAAAAAGCAGCCTCGCCGTGTTCAAATGCACCCCTGATTCTTTTCACTAAAGCAGCCGCTGAAATGTATACCCATTCCCATTCTTGGACCTAATACATCCCGCAGCCCTTCCATATTTCTTTTTTAGTAATTCCTCATATTTACTATATTTACCTTATATACTTTTACCGTAATCCATTCTTAATAAGGAGGTGTTTTTTGTGAAAATTGGTACTCTTTTTCTGAAACTTGCCGCCTTATATTTTTTAATCGGCGTGGGGATGGGGCTTACGATGGAGATAATCGGCGATCATAGACTTATGGGGGCACACGCCCATATTAACCTGGTTGGCTGGGCGTCAATGGGATTGTTCGGCGCCATCTATGTCCTTTTTCCAAAAGCCGGTGAGTCTACGCTGGCAAAATATCATTTCTGGCTTTATAACATCTCATTGCCTTTATTCATGCTTGGCCTGTCTTTCCTTCTTCTTGGAAATGAATCACTTATGTTGCTTCTGCAAATCTTCCCTAACGTCCTTGTCCTTGCCGTCATTCTGTTCGTCATTAATGTCTTTCAAAACGTCAAAGCCGCCGATGTCGCGCGCCATTTGCACAGGGACAAAGGCGCTTAATTGTAAAATTAAAAAAGTAGTGCGTGCCGATTTGGCAGCGCACTACTTTTTTTATTCCCAGTTCAATTCTTTTTTTATAAGAAGCTCACATTAACTGGCAATGCTCTGTGCCTTCTCTTTAAAAAATCCGGCCCTTGATGGCATAATGATTGCCGCAAACAGGCTTGCCGATAAAAATAACCCGGCGACTGAGAACGCGATGCAAACAAACTGGAGAGTAAACCATTCCGCGAAAAAGCCGACCAGCAGCGTCAGGCCAATCTGGATGCCCCCCTGCGCCATTTCCGCTACGCTCGCAAACCTCCCCATCAGTTCGACCGGCACCTTGTTCTGGAAGAATGTTGCATAGCCGGTTGTCGCGAATGCCATAAAAAAACCTAGAAAGACGAAGGCCGCGGTAGCCGTCAGGAAATTAAACGACGAGTAAAACGCTAGGTATCCCACTGACGATAGCAGCATTCCACCGCCAAGATATAATTTCAGAGGGATTTTCTTTGATACCATTGCGGCGACAGACGAACCCGCCAGCGCCCCGATTCCCGTAATACTCACAATCAATCCGTAATCCCGGGTAGAGAGGCCCAGGAACTTTTTAATAAACGTCACTTCCTGCGGGTCAAGTGCAAACCCTATCAATGTCGCGCTCTGGTAAAGCAAATACACGACAATGAAAAACTTGGCGCCGACAACAAAGTTGCGGACAGCCTTCCAATCCTCCACCAGTGTTTTCAGGCGGATTGGCTCCCTGCCCTCCGCTTTTGCTTCATCGACATTCGGAAGGAGATAGATGAAGAACGCGCAAATAATGAATGAAATCGCATTTATGATGATACAGATGTCTGTCCCCGCTACCATAATGAGCGCGCCCGCAATGGCCGGGCCAAGCAAAAAAGCCCCCGACGCCGTCATGCTCATTATTGAATTGAACCGTTTCCGATTTTCTTCAGGAACCAATTTCGTTATGTACACTGTTGAGCTCGGCCCGAAGAACGCCCCGGCGATATTGATTAGCAGCATGATAAAATAAATCAGCCATAGTGAATTTGTAAAAGGAATAATAAAGACAAGTAAGCCCCGAATGACATCGGTCGCTATCATAAGCTTTCGTTTATTTGCCCGGTCAATGACGCTTCCCGACCAGGTATTCGTAATCAATACCGCGATTGGCCTGATTATATACAGGCCAGCGACTGCTGCGGCCGATCCCGTTAAGTCAAGGATGGAGATATTGAGCGCAACCAAATACAGCCAGCTGCCCAAATACGAAATTCCAATCCCAGTCAGCAACAGAATCGGGTTTTTCCAAGAACCCATTTGCTCACCCTTTTCTTTCCAATTTCCCCCATAATACCACTTTTCTGAATATTTATAAAACCATTTCTGAAACGATCATTAACCATCCACAGCCCCTTGCCAAAAATTTTCCCAACCTTGAAAAGTGAAGCTGGGAAGGGGCCTGCACTTTTCTCAAAAAGTGAAACAGGGGATATATCCGCATGCTTCATTACAAAAAACTAAGCCGGGGAGACGAGCCCCAACCGTCACTCAAAAGATGAAGCAGTGTAGGATTCCATCCCTCCGCACGCCAGGAAAACCAATTAAGTATGTAACGAATCTCCAACCGAACGCAAAAAGCCGCCAATCGGCGGCTTTTCCAACTAACTTTATTCCTTGATAATCCTGATTTCATTTAACGGCCAGTATACAACCTTCGTCGTCCCGACTACATTTTCAATCGGAATCGCTCCGATATGACGGCTGTCCTTACTGTTCCTCCTATTATCGCCCATGACGAACAAATGTCCCTTTGGAACGACCGTCTCGCCGACTTCCGTTTCCTCCAGCGTGAACGAATCGGTCAGCGTGCCTCCCGGAATCTCTTTTTTAAATTCGTCAAGGTACGGCTCTTCATAAGCCTTCCCATTCACATATAACGTATCATCCTTATACTCAATCCGGTCCCCCGGCAGCCCGATGATCCGCTTTATATAATCCTCGCGCTCATTCGCATGAAAAACGACAATATCAAAGCGCTGCAGCTCACCAATCTTTGTTACAATCATCCGCTCGTGGGTTTGCAAAGTCGGTTCCATCGAAGCACCTTCAACCTCAATCGGCGTCAGGAGAAAAGTACGAGTCAAAAAAGCTAACAGTATGGCTATTAAAATGGCTTTTCCCCATCCAAGAATTTCTTCCCTGCTATTCTCCATTCTTTTCATCCTCCCACCATTGTTAGAGCAGTTTTTTTAATAAACACCGATGGCACAACATGCGCAATAATTCAAGTCCAAAAACGCAAGCAGATTCCTATTCATGAAGCGTTTCATACGCCATTTTCCCAATAATCTCCCCATGCTGCGGATAATCCCTCAGCAGCTCTTCCTGCGTGAATAGCTCGAAATCCACATATTCAAAACCAGGGGCAACCATGCAGCCAACCAGCGCAAACTTTCCATCCCCCGAAACCGAAGAACCGAAAATCGTATTTTTCGGCACCAGAATCTGGGGAACCTCGCCATTCTCCAAATCAAGCCCGAGCGGCACTTCCTCATACTCGCCATTCTCATGGATCATATGCACCGAAAGCGAATCGCCCGCATGGAAATACCACAGCTCATCCGACTTCAGCCGATGGAAATGCGACACCTCGCCTGAACGGAGCAAAAAATAAATGCTCGTATAAAGCGCCCGATCCTTTCCAGGGACATCTTCCCCCGACCGGTACGTCTGTTTAAAATAACCGCCCTCAGCATGCGGCTCAAGCCCCAACCTGGAAACCCAGTATTCGGCAGTATGTTTGTCCATTCGTTCAGCTCCTAAAACAATCAATCTCTTCCTCTTATTTTTGCACATCCATTCCCCAAAACACAAATGAAACTTGGGGCTTTTATAAAAAACTGCTCTCCGGTTTAGCAGGAACCGCCACTTCCCTTTACAATGGCCAACCCCTTTTTAAACCCACTTTTTTAAAAAATGGCCTGCTTCCGCAGACCCTTGCCCACATCAGTGGCCGGCATAGGCATCATCGACGTGTTTCACATGCGCATGGTTCAGCGCAATAAACACTACCGACAGCATCACAAACGCCGCGCCAACGAAGAACGGCACACTTGGATTGAACCACTCCGCAAGTTTTCCGGCAAAGAAAGGAGCGATCGCCCCGCCAATAAAGCGAAGGAAGCTGTATGCCGCAGACGCAGTGGCGCGTTCAACCGGCGCTGAATTCATGACAGCCGTTGTAATGAGCGTATTGTTGTTGCCAAGAAGCGCGCCCGCTATAATGACGCACACGATAGTCACCCATTGGGTGGAAGTCCAAATCCCCATCGCAGCGAGGACAAGCGCAAAGAGCGTCAGCATCGCGCACATCGCCTTGACCGTGCCGAACCATTTTTGCAAATATGGCGCGGTAAACACGGAGGTTACCGCAAGCAGCAGGCCCCAGCCAAGGAATACGTAGCCTATGCCATGCTCGTCTAGCCCCATCACAAACGGTGCAAATGCAAGAAGCGTAAAGAACCCAAAGTTGTACAAAGCCGCCCCAATCCCGAAAACGAGCAGCGAACGGTGTTTAAGCGCGAGGAAAGGGTCCTTGATTGACGACTTCACCCTCGGTGCGCCCTGCTGTTTCTTCGCGCCAGGCATTAAAACGATAAGTCCAATGAACGCAATGACCATAAGGGCCGCCACGCCAAAGAACGGGCCCCTCCAGGACATGCTTCCGAGCCATCCGCCAAGCAGTGGGCCGACGGAAATGCCAAGCCCTATCGCAGCTTCATAAAGGATGATCGCTTTGGCGGTGCCCCCTTTTGACAGTGAAACAATCGCCGCAAGCGCGGTCGCGACAAATAATGCATTGCCAAGCCCCCACCCGCCGCGAAGGCCGACGAGCGCCCATATATTATTCGAAAGGCCTCCAAGTCCGGAAAACACCGCGATGATCACGATTCCGGAAAGAAGGGTCCATTTAATCCCAAGTCTTGACGAAATCATACCGGTTACAAGCATCGCCAAAGCCATAACCGCATTATAGCTTGTAAAAAGAAGCGATACCTGGCTTGGCGTCGCTTGAAGCTGATGGCCGATCGCCACAAGGATCGGATCCACAAGCCCAAGGCCCATGAACGCGATGATACAAGCAAAAAAGACTGCCCAAACAGCTTTCGGCTGGCTCAATAGGCCGCGGTTTGCTTTCGGCATCGGTGCATCCACAGATTCCGCTGCCGGCTCCCCTTCTGCCACCTCTACCGTTTCTATTGTATGCTCAGTTTCAGCCGCCACCCATTCTTTAAATGTAGACATTCAATTTCCCCCTCTATCTATTTTTAAATAATAGTTGTATAACGAAACCATATTATTGTATTATACAACTATATTCCGGTATGTCAATACCTTAACTTGCGAACAGTGCTGCAAAAATACGAACAGTGCCTGTCACCACCCGAAAAATCTTGTTTCACAGATTTGTTTCACGGGAAGGTAAATATTAAAAATGAAACCGGTATGGTACGATATTGGGAGGAAAAAGTAAAGGTGAGGAAAAACGATGAAGGATATGAATATAAAAATTATCGATTTGGAGCTAGCCCGTTTGATTCGCCGCGTTACATCGGCAAGCAGAAAAATCGGCCATCTTGATCGCTCCGCCTATCTCATTCTTAATCGGATTCTTTCTGAAGGCCCAGCCGGGGTGAAGGTGCTCGCTGAAGAAGCACATCTCGATATCTCCACGCTAAGCAGACAGACCGCGTCACTTGAGCAAAAAGGCTACGTTGAAAGAATTCCCGATCCAGTTGACCGCCGGGCCTACACCCTTCAGATCACAGAACTGGGCAAAAAAGAATTTTACGAACACCAAAAGCTGCGCTTTGCCGCCCTCGATGAAAATCTGGAGGCTTGGGCCGATGACGAAATAGAAGTATTCGCCAAGCTGCTCACAAAATACAACCACCCGTTTACAAAAAAAGAATCGTAATTTCTAAAGACCTGTTCGCCAATTAGTCCTTGGAAGGTCCTTTTGATCAATTCAGAATCAAACCACAAGGCATCCGTCTTTTCCAAGGTTCTTTTGACTGATTCAACAACAATCCCAATGCAATAGGTCTTTACAACGGCATCAAGACCGTTTCACTTAATTCCTCAAGCGAAACGGTCTTGATTTTTTGTTGGTTATGGGGCTATGGCTCATATGAGTAAGCTTACGTGTTTAAAGGGATTGCGCCCGTTTGATGTCTATTCTCACCCAATAATGCCTCGATCCGGAGCCAAATCCCCGTTCCGCTTTAATTTTCCCCAGCCAACCCGGGTTCCCCTAAGCGCAACCATCAACGATTTCCATGTAACCCACAGCAGAAGGTAGCGATAAACAATTCTTTGAAGAATCATGCTTAGTAACGGTTTCGGACTTAATTTCTCGAGCCTAAAGGCAATAATGCTCACAATCAAGTCGATTAAGAAATATGTCCCAAAAATAAGAAGGGACGTCCCTACTTCGCCAGTTGCGAGTTTCCAGATAAACAACACGTCAATAACTGGGGCAAAGAATGGAACGATAAACTGGAAAAGCAGCATATTCGGCATTGCCAGGAATCCGAGTGATTTATGTTCCCTACCCGCAAAAGCTTTTTTATGCTTCCAGAAGCATTGCAATGTCCCGAAGGTCCACCTGAAACGCTGCTTGAGGAAATCACGGATGGTTTTAGGCGCCTCGGTATAGGCCAGCGCGTTTTCTTCAATTGTGACTTTATAGCCATTGCGGAGGATTTTTAAGGTCATATCCGTATCTTCAGCAAGTGTATCATCAGAAAAAAAGCCGAGTTTTTCAACTACCTGTTTTCTCCAGGCACCAATGGCTCCTGGCACAACCGTGAGACAATTTTGCGTGGCAAAAGCACGCTTTTCGAGATTAAAACCTGTGACATACTCAATGTGCTGCCAGGTGGTTAGCAAATTCCGCCTGTTGCCGACCCGAACATTTCCTGATACCGCCGCTATCTGTCCATCCTCAAAGTGGCGCACCAGGGAGGAAATTGCTTCAGTTGAGACACTTGTATCAGCATCCACGACAATCAGGATATCCCCCTTCGCCTTCTTCGCTCCTTCATTGAGAGCCGATGCTTTTCCACCATTACTTTTATGCACTAAATGAACATTTTGTTTTTCGGAGAAATTCTCCTTTACTGTAAGGGATGTCTTATCCTTTGAGCCATCATCGACTACGATAATTTCAAGATTTGGATAGTCGCTTTTCAAAATGGACTCAATCGTCTTCCTAATCACTCTTTCTTCATTAAAAGCGGGAATGACGACGCTCACTAAAGGAGAGATAGATTCTCCCTTGCGGACCGGCCGTACTTTCCTTTTATGTTTTATAGCCAAAAATCCGAGGATCAACAGCCGAAGAGCGAGAACAAGCATTATACCGATTAGCAACACAACTGTTATTGTTTTAAAATGAGCTGCCCCCCAAAGGATGAGTTTTGAGCTATGGACAATCGGTTTTTCCACCTCCGCAACACCGGGCATGACCTTGTTCTGATTTTGGCCCATCAACTCACTGACAGTTGTAAAAGTATATCCTTTGCCCTTCAATTGTTCAATGATGATCGGAAGGGCTTCGACGGTTCCCTGCCTATCCCCGCCACCGTCATGAAGCAAAATGATGTCACCGCCGGACGCCTGCTTCAGGACATTCTCGACAATCGCGTCCCGGTCACGAAGCTCCCAGTCCCTTGAATCAACATCATAGTTTACAGTAATATAGCCCATTTCTGTCACTTTCTTCATCTGCTCAAAATGATCAGGAAAATATTTAGCTTCTTCATCTCCCAACGGAGAACGATAGAACTTGCTTGTATGGCCGGTAATCCCCTGGATCACTCGCTGGGTACTGTTCAATTCGAATTTTAACTTTTCATCGGATAAATCCTTCGTGTTTGGATGTGTGAACGTATGGCTTCCAATCTCATGGCCATCCTTTACCATCCGTTTCACGATGTCCTGATGGATTGCCGCATTTTTGCCAATCAAAAAGAACGTAGCGGGGATTCCTTGATCCTTCAGGATTTCCAGGATTTTTTCCGTATATTCAGGAGTAGGGCCATCATCAAACGTCAACACGATTTCCTTTCCATCCGTTTTGCTTAAACGTTCAAACTCGTATGCCTTTGGATTGGAAATATACGATTCATTCGTGATGAAGCCTGCTTCATTGAATGAAAAGCTGCGCTTGCCTTCCTCCCTGCTCTCCGACGCCCTGTAAATATTCCCTTCTCCCTTGCTATAAATATTCCCGCCATTTTTGATTGTTTGCATTTCCTCAAGTTTATTCCCTCTAAGGATATCCCACACTGAAGGATCCTCCGCCCCAAGCCTCCAAAGGGCGATTCCTTTTGCGCCGGCCTTTTCGGAAAGTTTCAGCTGATTGTAAAAAGTCGCGCTGTCAAGAAACCATATTTCATGGACGCTGCCGTTCTTGGTATATTTCACATATGGGTTTTGGCTTATATCATCCCACTGGATGTTCAAGCCGACTTTTCCGGCGAGCCTCGTAATATCATCGAAGGAAACTGCTTCGCCAGGCTCCTGGCTTTCCCACTTCCAGTCATAGCCGTAATTGCCCAGGGCTACGATAAGCTTGTCCTTAGGCAATTTTACTAGAACGTTTTGAAACCATGATGTGGATGCAATTGGGCCTGGCGAGTCGACATTCTCATCGTAAGCCATCACAATTAGCTGGTCCACATGGTTTTCCAGCTGCTGATAATCATACGCTGGATTCGCGGCAGGAACATCCATCGAAACCGAAAGCCCGTCCGCATGGAATTCCGCGTACAGTTCCTTCATAAACTCTGTCAATTGATCACGGGTTTTCCTGTCCAGATTCTCAAAGTCTATGTTGATTCCGTCAAAGCCATTTTTGGTTATAAGGCGATGCAGATTTTTTATCAACTTTGCCCGTTCCGCTGGCGAATTCAACAAGGTAGTAACCGTTTCCCGGTTCCATTTGCCATCCTGTATGTTATGTAACAAAGGGGTAATCTTCATCCCCTTTTCGGTGGCAAGCTTCACGATGTCCGGATCGATATCGCTCTCCACCTTAAGATCTTCATTCAGGCTAAGCCATTGCGGGACCAACACATCAATTTCATCACTATGATTCTTTAGTGATTGTTCACTGTTGCTGTCCCAATTTACATAAAAGGCGTAAACATCCTTGTTATACGTCACTTTTTTTTGATAAAAACTGACATCTTCTTTGGCTGAACCAGGATTTGTGGCCGTCATCGTTCCCGATGGCTCAATAACCTTAAATTCATCTGCTACATTCATTTTCAGCTCTGGCATTACTGGATTGAAATAAAGACCAAGGCCCGAAAAAAAGATTGCAAGACCGAGCAGGGCTGCAAAGGAAGCGCAGAAAAATACCATTACATTCCAGCGTTTACTTGATTCACTTTCAAAAATGAAATCGTTGTCGCCACTTTCACCCTTAAAATCCATGTTGCGATTTTTATCCTTTTTGAATCGAAATCTTTTCTTCATTTATTTACCTGCCTCAAGTCATTTTTCCCCACTCTTTGGGGACCCACTGATGGAAGATACTATCATGGGGTTTTTGGATTTAATAATTTTCCCATTCTGCTCTTCAAAAAAGGAAGATTTGCGGCATGCGAATCAACAAAGGTTACCCAAAATTCAACGGATTTGCTTGATAGTTCACTTATCCAATAGCCATATCAACCGTACCACTGGCCTTTAATCCTTTGATATATGCTGATTTATTCATTTTTAAAAACCACCGTTATACGCCTCAGCAAAAGGACCTAAAAACGAGCAACGTTTTTCGATTGAAATCACACTCCTGGTACTTAGGTCGCGCAGTCTTTGAAATCCCTTATTCCGTAAGCATTCCATTACCTAAAAACACCATTTCCTCGTTCCAAAGGCCACTTTTTCAAAAAGAATCATTCTTTCGTAACATTTAGTTAACAAGCAATTAATATAGCGGAAAAGTTTTTAACGATAAAAAGGACCTCTCTCCCAGGGATATTTCCCTAGTGACGTTGGTTTTTCTGGATTTTACGGGTTTAACTAGTCATTTCGTCGAATAACGTTAAGTTGGTTCCGATGATACAATGAACCTAGAGTGCATCAAAGGAAGTGGAAGAATGGAAAAAGAAAACAAATCGCAAAAATCGAACAAACGAAAAAAGGGTTTTTGGATTACAATCACAATCATCCTGCTTCTATTCGCTGGGGCAGCCGTGTATGGTTATTCTGTCTATCAATCAATCGCGACAACGTTAAAAAATACACATGAACCATTGGATAGGACGAAAAACGTTAACCGGGAAATTGATTTGGCAAAAGGCGATCCCATCTCGGTCCTATTATTCGGCGTCGACCAACGTGAAGGAGACCGTGGACGCCCCGATTCCCTTATGCTGCTAACGATTAACCCCGATGAGGAATCGATTAAAATGTTGAGCATTCCGCGTGATACATATGCTCCAATAATCGGAAAAGGCATCGAGGATAAGATCAATCATGCCTATACATACGGCGGAGTGGATATGAGTATTAAAACAATTGAAGAATTCCTCGATATCCCGATCGATTACTTCATCGCGGTTAACACAAATGGTTTCCAGGAACTTGTCGATGCTGTAGGCGGCGTTACAGTGAATAACACACTTGACTTTTCATACGGTAAATTTCACTTTCCTGTTGGCAAATTGCATTTGAATGGAGAGGAAGCCCTCAAATTCACACAAATGCGCCATCTCGATCCAAAAAGCGATTTCGGACGCCAGGAACGGCAGCAAAAAGTCATGCAGGCAATTATTAAGGAAGCTGCAAACGTAAAAACACTAGCAAACTACCGCAGCATTTTAGAGGTTATTGGAAATAACCTGAAAACGAATTTAACATTCAATGAAATGAAGAATATCCAAGCAAACTATTCCAAGGCGAGAAAAGATCTTGAACGTATCCAGATAAGCGGGAACGATATGAAAAAAAACGGGACCTATTATTACAATGTTCCTGACGAAGAACGGGAAAAGCTCTCACTGATGCTTAATGAACATTTGGGAAATAAGCAGCAGAGCATGAAAAGCGCAAAAGCCAGTTCTAATTGAATCGCGCGGGTAAACCGAAAACCTGAATTGTAAAAATGGCCTTGCCCTGGACTCTATGGTGCAAGGCTTTTTCTTTGCCGCAGAACAGAGTCCTTACACCATAAAGGCAAGAAAAAGATTTAAGGCTCCCGGCCACATTGACTGTTATCAAAAATCACTCCAAAGTGTTAGCCTTCACCCAAAAATCATCGCGAACAGGCCTTTTAGAGGTAGAGGTTTAGTCCGGAATTACAAGAGGAGGCCAATCTAGGCCTCCTTATATTTAAATGGAACAGCAAAACTTTTTTTTACGTTCTCTATGACCTGTTCCTGTTCATCCAATGTCATATTCGAGCCAGAAGGCAGGCAAACACCGTTCTTAAATAAAGCCGATGCCACACATTTCCCTGGCATATGCGGGTAATACTCGACACCTTCGAAAACAGGCTGCAAATGGAGCGGTTTCCAAACTGGACGAGCTTCAATATTTTCTTCTGCAAGACTATTGATAAGACTCATCGGTGAAACGCCAGTCACGCCTTGGTCAATTGTAAATGTCGTCAGCCAGCGATTTGACCGGGTCAATTCCAGCTCAGGCATAAAATTGATTCCGGGGATGCCGCCGAGTGCTTCAGCATACCTGTCAAAAACCGCCCTTCTTGCTTCAACGCGCGAATCAAGGACCTCGAGCTGGGCACGTCCGACCCCGGCGAGGATATTGCTCATCCGATAGTTAAACCCTACCGTGCTATGCTGGTAGTGGGGAGCGGGGTCACGCGCCTGGGTAGCCAAAAACCTGGCTTTTTCCAAGGCCGCTATATCATCGGAAATAAGCATGCCCCCACCTGACGTAGTGATGATTTTATTTCCATTAAACGAATAGATGCCAAATTTCCCAAAGCTGCCGCTCTTTCTTCCTTTATATTCGGATCCAAGCGATTCAGCGGCATCTTCAATGAACGGCACTTCGTATTCATTGCAGATTGCCGAAATTTCATCAATCTTGGCGCTTTGCCCATAAAGGTTGACGACGATGACTGCTTTTGGAAGTTTATTTGCTTTGGCGGCTTCTTTAAAAGCCCGCTTCAATGCCAGTGGGGACATATTCCATGTATCGGGCTCCGAGTCAATGAAAACAGGCTCTGCACCCTGATACAGGATCGGGTTTGCGCTGGCCATAAAGGTCAGTGACGAACAAAATACCCGGTCACCCCTGCCAATCTCCAAAAGTTCCAGTGCCAGGTGGATTGCCGCAGTTCCCGAACTGACCGCCGCAGCTCCATTCACGCCCGCATATGCGGCAATATCCTCTTCGAATGCATTGACATTTGGACCCAACGGCGCAATCCAGTTCGTTTCAAAGGCCTCCCGGATATAGGTTTGCTCCCGGCCGCTCATGTGAGGGGAAGATAGATAAATCCTTTTTTGTTTTTGTTTAACGATCATTCAGATTCACACCCTTACTTTCGTGATTGGTTTTGCCGGTGTTCCTGCTACGGTTTCAAAGTTGTTCACAGCGTTGATGACAGTTGCCCCGGCACCTACCATGCACCACTCACCAATCTGGATGCCGGGAATCACAGTTGCCCCGACGCCAATCTGCGTCCCTTCCCCAACTCCAACCCCGCCTGTTAAAGCAGCATTCGGGCTTACATGGGTAAAATCTCCCAAAATTGTGTCGTGTTCAATCACGGAACCTGTATTTAAAATGGCATGATTGCCAACTTTAGCAGCTGCGTTCACAATGCAATTGGGCATGATGACCGTCCCGTTGCCAATGCTTGCTGACATGCTGACCACCGCCGTTGGATGCGCCAGGACAGCATAACGGTCAAGGGGCAATGAAAGTTCCCGGGAAATCTTTTTCCGGGCTTCATTACCACCGATTGCAAGGACAAACTTCATGCTCTTGTCACTTAGGGAAAGTTCCTTCGCCAGGGAAATCGGGCCATACACCACCCCATTTTTTTCTTCCACATACTTGAACTTGTCGTCAAGGCGTGCCGCAATTGTATATTCATCCAACGAGAGAGCAATATCTTCAACCACTTTGCTGTGGCCGCCCTGGCCAATTATGCATAGTTTTATCATTGTTTTACCCCCGTTTCCGATGACCCCGTGAATTTTTCTACGGTAGCAATGCCCTTCTGGCTAATCCCTTCCGATTTAACGACCTTGTAAAACGTCATGAATAAAATTTTCATATCCAGCCAAAAGGATTGGTTGTCCACATACCAGACATCAAGGGCGAACTTTTCCTCCCAGGAAATATTATTTCGTCCGTTCACCTGGGCCCAGCCTGTGATTCCCGGGCGTACTTCATGGCGGCGCGCCTGGTCGTCCGTATAAAGTTCGAGGTATTCCATCAATAATGGACGAGGCCCTACAAGGCTTAAATCGCCCTTCAATACATTCAGCAGCTGCGGCAACTCATCAAGGCTCCATTTTCGCAGCATCTTTCCAAATCCCGTTAGCCGCACATCATCAGGGAGCAGTTCCCCTTCTTCCCCACGCTCATCTGTCATCGTCCGGAACTTATACACATAAAACGGCTTGCCATGCAGGCCCGGACGCTGCTGTTTGAAGAGCACAGGGGAACCAAGCCTTACCCTTACCAGGATAGCTGTCAGCAATATAATCGGCCAAAGGATCCCTAACCCAATGAGTGCGCTTGTAAAATCAACTAATCGCTTCATTTTTTTTCACACCACTTACATCATGTACGATAAACGTTTCCAGGCTGTCAGCGAGCTTCCCCCAGCAATAATTCTGTTCTGCGTACTTTTTAAGTTGGCTTCCTTCCCACTCCAATAGCTTAGGGTCCCGGTAATGCTCCTCAAGCCAGAGCGCCGTTTCCTCTATATCATTGTTCGCATAGATACCTGCTTGTCCGCTTAACGATCCTATTAAATCCGGGTCCGTGATCATGATGATTGGAAGGCCCGCAGCCATATAGTCATACATCTTGTTCATGCTGAATCCCCAATAATAGAGAGGCGAATCCATGATGGAGAGGATTGCCATCCGTGCCTTGCTCAACAAGTATGGGATTTCCGTTTTGGGAATGGCATCGTGAAACGTAATATTGTGAATTCCTTCCTGTTCAGCTCTTTCCATCAGCCTGCTTTTTTCCGGCCCGTTGCCGACAAGGAGCAAATGCAAGTCCGGGTTGTGTTTTAACTTGGCAAACAGTTCAATAATCGGTTCGAGGTGGTTGGCCACGCCGTGGGAGCCGGCATAGACAATGACAAATTTGTTTTTTAATCCGCTGAACAGCCGGTCTATTTCTACTGACTTCTCCAATTGACCGTATTTTGAGAGGTCCACTCCATTCGGCAAGTAGATGACCTTGTTCGGATTTATCCCTCTCGCTTGTATGTAGTACTTTGCTTTATCGAAAAGGACGATGATGCGGTCAGCCTTTTTATATAAAAAGCTTTCAAGCCTGTACAGGGCGAACGCCACAGGATTTCCCGGCGACAGCTTTCCAAAGTCGACAAAGGTTTGTGGCCATAAGTCCCTCTCTTCAAAATAGAATTTGCACCCTGCTTTCCTGGCGATCAAATATCCCACGATTGCCGCCAGTGGGTGGACGCTCGAGCCGACCACAATGTCGGGCTTGCCTCTGCCGCAAGCCGCTCTCCCGGTTTTATGGCTTTTCCACGTGTAGCTAATGATGTTTTTGACTCTTCCCACGATACTTTCATAAGGAGGAGTATGAATCCACACATACTTTACTCCATCAATCATTTCAGATTTGTATTCACTTTTCTCCCCTTGGAAAACCATTTCTTTTTTTGAAAAATGGTTAAATGAGGAGGCAAAGATTGTAACAGTGTATCCTTTATCGGTGAGATGCTTGGCTAAATCGTAGTGCCTCGTTCCACCTACATGAGTTGGAGCGGTTGCATAATGGTTAAATATCCAGATATTCACTCAGGCACCTCATTTCTTCTTTTCCCTCTACTAACCAATCGCTTTAAGTTCCTCATGAACACTCGTTTCTTGCATGTTATCGTTCTGGTAATTTGAATAGAATTCTACGATTTTTTCAATCACATAATCTTGTGCTCCACGCTCCAATTCAGGATACATCGGGAGCGATAAGGCTTCATTTGCGGCTTTTTCTGTTTCAGGCAGGTCGCCTTTCTTGTAGCCAAGATTTTCAAATACAGGCTGGACATGCAATGGCAGCGGATAATAAATCATTGTCGCAATGCCTGCTTCCTTCAAGTAGTTCTGCAGTTCATTTCTATGCGGAACCCTTAGAGTGTATTGGTGGAAAACGTGGTAATTTCCTTCCTTCTCAATCGGAGTCTGGATGACGTCGGCCAATTGTTCATTCAGCTTTTCGGTATAATAGGCAGCCTTTAAACGGCGGGCTTCCGACCAGTTATCAAGATGCGGGAATTTCACATTCAGGATTGCCGCCTGCATTTCATCAAGCCGGCTATTGTAGCCGAGCACATGGTGGTAATATTTCGGCTTGCTTCCATGGACACGGATGACACGCGCTTTCTCGGCAAGGTCCCCATCGCTCGTGATAATCATGCCACCGTCCCCGTATGCTCCGAGGTTTTTTGTCGGGAAAAAGCTGTAGGTAGCGGCAGTCCCAAGTTCGCCAACGTTATGGCCTTTGTATTTCGCTCCAATTGCCTGGGCTGCATCTTCAATTACGGCCAATTGATGCCTGTCGGCTATTTCTTTGATCTTGTCCATATCGGCCATTTGTCCATATAAGTGAACTGGAATGATTGCTTTCGTCTTATCGGTGACTGCCTCTTCAATTTTTGAAGGGTCGATATTAAAGGTTACCGGGTCGATATCTACATAAACCGGGGTTGCTCCCGCCCGGACAATTGCCCCACCTGTCGCAAAGAACGTAAACGCGGTTGTGATGACCTCGTCCCCTTCTTTGATTCCAGCAGCCTGGAGAGCAATATGGATTGCATCACTGCCATTGCCGACTCCGATTCCATAGCCCGCGCCACTGTACCTGGCTACATCCGCCTCAAGTTTCTTAACATTTTCCCCCAAAATAAACCGGGAGGAAGACATGACTTCATCAATCTTCTGAAGGACTTCTTCTCTCATTGATAGATATTGTTCAGATAGATCGAGCATTTGAATTTTCATGGACATATACCTCTTCTGAAAAGTTTTGGTTAATCAGTTGTTCGTAGGCTTCAATAAGCTTCTTGCTTTCCGTTTCCCAGTTATACTCGGATTCCACCGCCCTGCGCCCGTTCTCACCCATCTTCTTAGCTAAAGTGGGATTATCATGAAGGAAGTTAATTGCGGCGCTGATTTCCTTAGGATCTGCCGGGTTGACGCAAACACCGCAGTTATGTTTCTCCACGATTTCTCGCCATAACGGAAAATCGGAGCAAATAACTGGAATGCCCGCGGACATATATTCAAACATTTTGACAGGAAGTGAATATTTAAAAGGTTCATTTTCTTCAAGGACAACAAGGCCCGCCAATGAATTTCCAAGTAAAGCCGCAACGCCCTCCTTATCCAAAAAGCCCAGGTATGCCACTTTGTCATTTTCCATCTTTTCAAACCTGGCTTTGTCCGCTGGATTATGGAAATTGCCAGCCAGGTACAGGCTGCAGGTGGACATGCGGATGGCTTCTTCCATTACATATAAGCCCCTGTCCCCCGCTAAACCGCCTATATAGCAAACATACTTTTCTTCCATGGGCTGGTTGTTTAAAACCGCCTGCTGTTTTCCCAGTTTCGGATAGTTCTTTACATCAATCCTTTGCGGGTTGTATTTTTCAAACTTCCCACTAATATGCGGAGTCGCCGCGCATATGAGATCGAAATTCCTTGAAGCATTCTTCTCCACCAATTGAACCCCGAGCGACATTGGCTTTTTCAGGAATGCCGGGATATAAGGTTTGCGGTAAATCTGCATCGGCAAATCCTCATGGACATCGTAGACCACTTTCTTGCCCTGCTTTTTAAGCTCCCTGCCAACAAAGATCAATTCAGGATCATGAAAATGATACACATCCGCTTCGATCTCGTTTACCTGGGCCAAAATAAAGCGTTTATTTTTAAAAATCCGTTCAAATCGGTTTTTATTGCGTACCCTAAGCGGCCGGAGATGGACTCCATTTATCGTTTTCTCTGGGGCATTCGGCGCGAGTAAATAAACTTCATGCCCAGCACCGGCAAGGGATACACATTGCTTTAGATTGATTCTGATATCGGTGTAGGGATGAACAGATGTCAAATGACAGATTTTCACGATGGTACTCCTTCTGCTTTAGTTTTCTTGAATATTTGTGAAAACAGCCAAATAGCCGTTATCTCAAACAAGATGCCATGCGTCACCAAGCTTGTGGGGAGCGCGGAATTGATAAGGGCCATTGACGGTATGACGATTAATGGCGCCGAAAAGTAAATCGGCACATTCCTTGCGACACTGTCCAGCATTTTCAACACCACTCCGAGCATAATTGAGTAGACGATTATCCCCATAATCCCGAAGTTGGAAAAGGCATCACCCAAATACCCAACATTCGGGTTGAAGTTATCATTGTTAAAAACGACACTTGCAATAACATCTACCGGGCTTGGGCTATTATAGGGATTTTCATATAAAAAAGATAAAAAAGAATGTGACAGTTTCATCGTTTCATGGGTGGAAAAAAAATCGAAATAGACAAAATGCAGCTGAGCGGGAACAAGCAGCAATCGCCTGACAAAAATAGACGCCGCGTTGATATTGTCAAAGACGCTGTAAAGCAGCACCGATAACGAAACGATGAAAAGCACGCCGACCGTCATCATTTCGAGAACAAGGTTCTTTAATCTGACATTTTTCAAGACATAGTACAATCCAATCACGACGACTGGCGCGAACAGGAAGCTTTTTAACCCTGTCATGCCAAAAAGCAGAAGCTGCAGGAACAGGAAAAGGAAAAACAATTGCTTCTTCCTGCCCTCTAGCGCATAAATAAGCATCGACATATTAATGGCGTACGCCTGCCATGTGACAAGATAATTCATCAACCCGGAATTATTTTGCTGGTAAACACTCCTGACTTCATAAACGGCAAGCAGGTTGAAGCTTAGCCGCGAAAGCCCGCCTGTCGCGATTAAATAGCCATAGACATACAGGGTAATCACGGCCAGGAGGAAAAAGACCGGCTTGACACTGTCTTCAATCATGAGGACGCGAAAATCCTTCAATCTTTTGACAATCCAAACGGTGAGCATGAATCCCAACAGAATACTGTACAAATAAATCCTGGCTCCATCCTGCATTGAATAAAAGGTTAATAGCGGGACCAAAAGGTTGAGCAAAATAATGTACAGAATTACTTTGCTCGGCTTCTCCATTCCTTTTGTGTAAATAACAACGCCAGTAATCAGCAGGAATAATAAGACCCATGACTCAAAATATTTAATGTAATTTTCCTTGATTACAAAGCCCGAATAGGAAAAGTTCCCCACTAGAAAGGTCGTGTATGCGTAATCAAGAATCAACTTGTATAGAAATGCTAAAAAGAGAATGAGAATATAATTGTTTTTATTGCCCATGCTGTTTAACTGCTCCTAAATTTGTTTTTTCAGCACCCTGAAGATCATCGCATACAATAGGACATAGCTTGCGACTGAGCATATTCCCAAAAGCTTGATCAGCTCATAAAAGTCATATCCGGATAAGAAGCCGGCCAAAAATGGCAGGACTGTAAGGATGAGCCTTAAAATATCCCAGACAAGCTGCAAGTCCTGCCTGTTTAAGATATTCAATGTCTGTGATAGAGGGCTGACAATAAACTGGGCAAGATACATCAGGGACAAGATCTGGATGATTGTACCCGTTTCCTTCCATGCATGGCCGAATATCAGCCCGAACAGGCTCTCTCCGGCGAAATAAAGAATGCTGATTGGAATCATCCCGACTAATAGCAGCTTAAGGGATGTCTTTATAAACATCTGTTTTAGATCACCTGGAGCGTCGATTTTCGCTGCTGTCCCGTAGAATACATCCGCCACCGCCCGCCCAATGATGGACAGAGGGGAAACAATGACCCTCTGGGCAAGCGCGAACAGTCCAACCTCCGCCTGGCTGTACATCGCACTGAGCAGGATTGGGGCCAACTGAAGGCCGGCACTGTTTATGAATGATGAATAGCTTGAAATAAGCGGGAATTTCCTGTACTTACTTGCTACTTCCCTTATTTCATTTAGGCTGATCACGCTGGAGGATTTGCGGATTTCCATGAACATTTTCAACATCAGCTTAAAGCCGCCAAGAATCCGGCCCATTACATCCCCGGCAACCATACCCAACGATTGAAGGGAATGCAATCCTGCTTGCCCCCCGACCGTAAAAAGTGCTTTGTTGACTTTCAGTATAGCCAAATCCTTGTACTTGCTTTTATGAATCCCGTAATAATTTGTTATTGCTGTAATGCCTTCTCCTAAAAAAGCGAGCGGCAGCAGCCAAAGCAGAAACTCGGCAAATTGTTTCTCAAAGAAAAAGGTACCCAGTATCAAAACCGCCGCCGTGCAAATAATTGTTGTGATGCCCAAAATACCCAGGCACAGCACAACCAGGTTTAAAAACTTCTTTTGGTCCCGTTCAATGGGCAAGGCAAGTTCATATTTCAGGCTTGTAAAAACATTGATCATCGCCACGATGGAGATGAATACAGCCAGCTGGCCAAAGACCTCTGGAGAATACAGCCTGGTTAGAAAAGGGGATGATGCGAAAATCAGCCCCTGTGACAGTACGTTCCCGCCAAGTACGATGAACACCGACCGGTTAAATGATTGTTTTTTAGTTGACAAGCTTGGCACTCCATCACTGTTTCTGTATTAGATTTTTTCGTAGATTCCCGGGAATTGTTCCCTTGTTTCAAATGTATTTCGTGTGTCCAGAATCATCTTTGCATTGTTTTTCAGCATTTTCAGGTCAAAGCAGCTATGATTCGTCGTAATTAATACAAGGTCCGCTTCCATCAACAGGTCCTTGTTTAGCTCCGCGCAAACAACTTGCTCCCCATTCAAGGTAAACTCCTTGACGTGTGGATCGACTGCCACCCAATCCGCTCCGGCTTTCGTCAGCTTTTCCATTATTGGCAGTGCTGGAGATTCGCGGTAGTCTTCGATGTCTTTTTTATAGGCAACACCAAGTACAACAATTTTGGAACCGTGGATTGCTTTTCCTTTAACATTCAGCATTTCAGCGCAGCGCTGTACGACAAAATCAGGCATGCTATCGTTGATTTCGCCAGCTGTTTCGATCAGCCGCGTATGGTAGTTATACTCGCGCGCTTTCCATGTCAGGTACCAGGGATCGATTGGTATGCAGTGCCCGCCAAGGCCCGGCCCTGGATAGAATGGCATGAATCCGTAAGGTTTCGTTGCCGCCGCATCGATTACTTCCCACACATCGATGTTCATTTTATTGCAAAGAATCGCCATTTCGTTTGCAAGAGCGATATTGATATTGCGGAATGTGTTTTCAAGGATTTTTTCCATTTCGGCTACGGCCGGGCTGGAAACCTCATGGACTTCACCTTCCAACACGGAGCGGTACATGGCAGCCGCTACCTTTGTACAGGCGGGCGTCATGCCTCCGACTACTTTTGGTGTATTTTTTGTTTTAAAATGTTTGTTTCCCGGATCCACCCTCTCCGGTGAATAAGCCAGGAAGAAGTCTTCGCCGCAGACTCGGCCCGTTTGCTCCAGGATTGGCTTAATCAATTCTTCAGTCGTACCCGGATATGTCGTACTTTCGAGGACCACGAGCGTCCCTTTTGTTAAGTGCTGGGCGATCGCCTTGGCTGAACTTTCTACATATTTCATATTTGGCTGCTTATAAATGTCCAATGGTGTTGGCACACAAATCGCAACCGCGTCTACCTCTCCAATAAAATTGTAATCGGATGTCGCCATTAGCTTCCCTTCCGCAACGAGCGCCTCCAGGTCAGCGGGAATGACATCCCCGATATAATTTTCCCCTCTGTTGACCGCCTGGACTTTTTCCTCCTGAACGTCAAAACCAATAACATTGAAACCGGCCTTCGCTTTTTCAACCGCGAGGGGCAAACCGACATAGCCAAGCCCTACAACACCGATGGTTGCTGTTTTCATTCGAAGCTTGTCAATTAGTTGGTCAGCCAATTTACTTTCTTTTACTTGGGTACTCATATTAAAACTCCTCTTTTCATTCCGATTGGTGAGTTGGTTCTTGCTGATTCGTAGAATGCCTGGACGAGTTCGAGCGCACTCTTGCCATCCTCACCTGTAACAAGTGGCTCTCGGTTTTCTTTAATGGATTGAATTAAATCGGAAATTGTTTGCTCATGGCCCGGTATACCCCAAGGGTCCGATTTAACTTTTTCCATAATCGTTTCTGTTTCCGTTTCAGACAAACCTTTAATATTAAAATGCTCAAATGAGAGGGCCTTTGGGCCGCCAATTTTAACTGTCCCTTTTTCTCCAAAGATCGTGATGGATTCCTCGAAATTACGGTAATAAACGGCGGTGGAAGTTTCGATTGTGCCAATCGCCCCCGATTCAAACCGAATCAGCCCGGCCGCAACCTGCTCAGCTTCCATGTTCATGAACCCCGTCGCCGCCATGCTGAACACCTCATCAGGCTGCCCCATGAACCAAAGGAGCAGATCAAGGTAATCAATTGCCTGTCCCATTACCCCTCCGGCTTCATGTTGTTTCGCACCCCGACTCAGGGACTCTTTGCAGAAATCCATATTTCGGTTCAAGTTGATCCTGGCGCTCGCATGGCTGATGTTTCCTAGCAGTCCAGCATCGATGATTTTTCTTAGCTCCATAACTACTGGGCGGAATCGGACTGGCTGGACAACCGTAAGCTTTACATCATTATTCCTGCAAACCTCAACGATACGCTCCGTTTCATCAAGTGTCAGCGCCATCGGCTGTTCAAGGACGATATGCTTTTTAGACGCGGCGGCCTGCTCCACAAGCATTGTGTGAGAACAGGCAGGGGTACAGATGCAAACTGCATCAATATCATCATCCGCAAGCATCTCATTGTAATTTGTATAAGCCTTCGCTCCGTACTCTTTGTACTGCTCCATGGCTGATTCGTCCATATCGCAGACGGCGGCCATTTTTGCTTCCGGGATTCGGTTAATGGCCGCCGCATGTTTCTTTGCGGTGAAGCCGCAGCCAACAATTGCGAAATTCATGAAAAGAAATGCCTCCTTAAGCCGCGAATGCTGCCGTGGTTGGATTTTTTCAATCTTTACTTGCTGATCGCGGACAATTTCTTTTCTTTTTTGTTTACGAGATTCAAAACATAGTCTTTAAGATCTCGTTCATTAAACGAATAGAAATTTTGGATGAGATTCGATATCATCTCATAATTGCTTGGTGAAGACTTGCCAACAAGAATCTTCGGATAGATTGGCACATCATTCACTTCGTTTTCATTTAGAAGCTCTTCGAACATTTTTTCCCCAGGACGAATCCCGGAGTATTTGATCGTAATTTCATCAAGTGAAAACCCTGATAACTCTATAAGGTTTTTGGCCAAATCGACAATCTTGACCGGCTCACCCATGTCAAGGACAAACACTTCCCCGCCCTTGGCGAGGGAACCGGCCTGGATTACCAGGCGCGATGCCTCGGGTATGGTCATGAAATATCGTGTCATTTCTGGATGGGTCACTGTCACTGGCCCACCAGCCTTGATTTGCTTTTTAAAAAGAGGAATAACACTTCCCCTGCTGCCAAGAACGTTCCCAAAGCGGACGGCAACAAACTTGGTCCCGCTTTGCTGGTTAAAATGCTGGATGACCATTTCGGCGATTCTTTTCGTCGCACCCATTACATTCGTTGGGTTGACCGCTTTATCGGATGAAATGAGAACAAACGTGCCAACTTTATGTTGATGGGCTGCTTCAGCAACATTTTTTGTACCGAGGACATTGTTTTTCACAGCTTCCCTTGGATTGTATTCCATAAGCGGAACATGCTTGTGGGCGGCTGCATGGTAAACGACATCGGGATGATGCTCAGCCATAACCTCCATCATCCGATCACGGTCCTGGATATCGCCAATTGCCGGTACAATTTCAACCGTCTGCCCATACTTGTTGCGAAGCTCCATGTCAATCTGATAAATACTGTTTTCTCCATGGCCAAGCAAAACAATTTTTTTGGGTGAAAATTTGCAAATTTGCCGGCAAATTTCCGAGCCAATCGAACCTCCCGCCCCTGTTACAAGGACTGTTTTGCACGATATATACTCAGAAATGCTTTCAATATCAAGCTCCACTGGTTCCCGGCCCAGCAAATCCTCAACTCCCACCTCGCGAAACTGGTTTACGGCGACTTTACCGAGCATGACATCTTCAATCTTCGGCATCACTTGCGTCTTCACTTTCGTCTTTGAACATTCGAGAAAAATCTTATTCATCTCAAATTTTTTTAATGATGGGATTGCAATGACGATATTATTAATTTGGTATTTTTCTACAGTCTCGACAATATCAGCCGTTGCCCCTGCCACAGGGATGCCCAGAATATGCAATTTCAATTTTCCTGGATCATCATCAATGAAAGCGGCGGGGACAAGGCGCAATTCAGGGTTGTTAAGGAGCTGCCTGGCCACCAGGGTTCCCGCCTGGCCGGCGCCTATGATAAGGACCTTTTTCATGTCCTGTTTCGGCTTAAGGCAATGATCCAAATACAACCGCCATGAAAACCGCGAGCCTCCTACAAAAAACATTGTCATCATCCATACCGAAAGCAGCATCCTTGGATAAAAATTCAATGAGGTGAACAACTGGAAAGCCGCAGTGGCAATGATCGTAAGCGTGACAGCCTTGAAAATGCTTTTCAGCTCCATCACACTTGCATATTCCCAGGATTTGTTATACAAAAGGAAACTATTTGCGAAAATATAATAGCTAATTAGCAGGATAAGAGAATTTAGCAAGAGCTCCTTATCAGGGACGGATCTCAGTAGCGGATGAAATTGGATATAGCTGATAACCGCGGCGGCCAGCACCAGTACCGAGTCCAGAACTGCCAACAACAGAAAACGTTTTTGGTAACTCATCAAAATCCTCCTTTTCAAAAGATCCTAAAAGCTAAGCATTGCCCACGATATCGTTACTTCCAACAAAAGGGTCAAAAAAGCGGCAAAGTGAATTTTGGGGGATTCACAAAATTGACTAAACCAATTGATTAACTAAGATTTATAAATGAAGAAATGCCAATGGCAATACGCTCTTCAGAATATGCCGAGCAGTTTTTTCCTTTTTACCTTTTGCGGCTCGTCTTTATGGACGTTTTTTCCTTCAATCAGCCGTTCGGCATTCTCCCTAAAGAAGAGGGCAAAATCGGGACCGTATCTCGTTTCAATTTCTTCAAAAGCCCTCAGCATATGAAAAGTCCGCCTGTTGGTATTATGCGCATCCGAAGCGATAAAATGGACAAGGTTGGCTTCAATTAACTGCCTGGAAAAATTCTTTATATTCTTTCCGAACACCCCACAAAGGCTGGAGGCAGTAAGCTGCGCTAATGCGCCATTTCTAATAAGCTCATTCAGGATGGCCGGGCGCTCGATAATTCCTTGATTCCGTTCGGGATGAACAATTATTGGAATGACCCCGAAATTTTGCAGCTCGTACAATATCTGTGAGGTGTATCTCGGCACATGGCCAGACGGAAGTTCCACAAAAGCATAATGGGTGTTATTCAACGTAAGGATATTTCCTTTATGATAGTCTTTGAGAAAGTCCCCGCTGATAGCCGGCTCCTGCCCCGGCAAGATGGAAAGAGGGACATTTTCCTCCTTTAGCCGGCTGTTCAATTCTGCTGCCTTCTGAATGACAGCCTCTTTTGGATTTTCGTAAAAACGATTATGATGGGGCGTTGCGATGATTGCATGGATGCCTTCCTTTACAGCTTCCCGCGCCATTTCCACGCTTTCCTCCACCGTTTTTGCCCCATCATCAACGCCGGGAAGAATATGACAATGAATATCAATCATCGTAAAAATCCCTCCTTTCAACTCAACCAAACTATCGACTAAGTCCCATAATAATAAGAATAGTTGTCTTTCTTTATTTTTTTCTGGTTAAGAACGACGCCAAGTATCTTTCCATTTGCGGCAATTAACAAGTCTTTTGTTTTCGTTGCCTGTTCAATCTCGGATTTTCCACTGTATAGGACGAGGAGAACACCGTCACAAAGGTTCGCAAGTATTTGGGCATCTGTCACCGCGAGTGTTGGCGGCGTATCAAAAATAATCACATCAAACTGTTTTTTTGCTTCCTCCAGCATTTCCTTCATTGATTTTGAACCTAGAAGTTCAGCTGGATTCGGAGGAATTGGACCGCTTGTTAAAACAGATAGAAAAGGGATATCGGTTGACCGTATCACCTGTTCCAAAGATTTGCTTTTGGCTAATACACTTGTTAGTCCAAACTGATTTACTAAATCAAACGTATAGTGTACCGTCGGTTTTCGGAGATCCGCATCGACAAGAAGCACCTTCTTTTCCTGTTGGGCCATAACAACCGCGAGATTTGCCGCTGTTGTGGATTTTCCTTCGCCTGGCCCGGCGGAAGTCACCATAAGCGCCTGAATCTCTTCGTCTACCGAGGAAAACTGAATATTTGTCCTGATAGTCCGGTACTGCTCCGAAACGATGGATTTTGGATCAAGTGATGCGACAAGTTTCCTCCTATTCGAAAGGCTGTTTTCCCTTTTCTTCTTAAGAACCAACAGTTTCACCCCTCGTTTCCAAGGTCTTTACTGGGCGTGGCGCATTTTTCGCCTGCAATTTTGTATCTTCAATCACAGGAATGATGCCAAGGACAGGCAGGCCCAGAACCCTTTCAACATCTTTTTCAGTCTTAATGGTATTGTCAAAATACTCAATCAGAAATGCCAAACCAACTCCTGCCATCAAGCCGGCTAGAAGTGCGACCATCATATTCAAGAGAGGCCTCGGTTTAACCGGTGCCTGCCCTTCTGACGCTTGTGCTGTGGCCAAAATGCTGACATTATCGACATTCATGATTGCTGCGATTTCCTGTTGGAAAACCGCGGCGGTCGTATTGGCAATCTTTGCTGACATTTCAGGATCCTCATCCTGCACGGAAATTGTTACAACTTGGGAATCTTTTTCGCTCGCCACCCGGATTTTTTCATTCAACTCCTGAAAGGATAACTCCAAATCTAGATCCCTTATTACCAGATCGAGAATCGCCGGACTTTTAATAATCACATTGTATGTATTAATGAGCTGAAGATTGGTTTGAACATCCGCGGTACTGTAACTCGCCTTCTCATCTTTTGCCTGGTTTACAAGGATTTGTGTAGATGACTGATACACTGGAGTTAAAAAGAAGTAACTTACAACCCCAGTTATCCCAACAGCCAAAATGGCCAGTGATAAAATCAGGACAAGATGTTTCTTTAACGTCTGTATCAATTGTTTTAAGCTGATTGTTTCTTCCATAATTCCTCCACTTATTCCGACATTTTGGTAAATGATAAATTTGCTGAATTTTGGCGATTTTTGTCCACCTCTTAATTGAAACCTAATTTTTTATCAGTTAAAAGTGAATAACGGATTATTTCCTGCCCCTCGAATTTCACCACAGTTGAGATTCGGGGACAAAGTGGGAGATAAACATTAAAATTATGTTACTTTCTTTACACCCCCAGGTATAAAGGTCCGCTTTTTAAAAAAAAACAAAGAAAAGAATGAAAAAATAACTAGTTAAAAGAAAAGAAAAGGAAAATTTCCGAGAAGTTTATAATGGGGGCCAAAAGTTAAAATAGGTCTTTTATAAAGGCTGTTTTGAATAAAAATTCAAATGTAAAAAAGATATGAAGAAATATAGGAAGAAATACACTCTAGAGGGACTCCGTACAAAGTCCTAGTTCCGATTTTTTTAATATTTCATTTGGGTACTCAGCATGCTTGACAAAAATAAAAACAGTGGAAAATTCCCCAAATATTCCAATTAATCTTTTCCACACAAAAAAACGCATTGAATTCTGCAGTGAATTCAATGCGTTCTCATGTTTATTTATAAGGTGACACCTTTGGACATTCTTATTTCGTAAAAATCGCGTTCGACAGAAGCCTGAATAGGTAATCCGTATGGTCGCGGAAACCGGCTTCAAGCCCAATCAATGTTACATCCTTGCTGTCTTCTTTTACAATCACCGGCTGGGAAGCCACGTCCGGGCGCCCTCTCCAGTGGCCGGCAAGGAAATAATCCTGGCTGTTGTCAAACGCCGCGGCAACCGTGTCGTTGCCAACGACCGTGTACCATGCCGGGCGGTAAACGAAGCCGATGTCGTCCTGGCCATATCCGGCACCGAGCCCGGTTCCGTTATAATCAACCTTCACGATGCCGTTGCTATTGCCGCCGCCCGTGTTAACAACATTATCCGTAAGCCCCAATGTCTTCGTCGCCCTTGATGCACCCGCACCGACAGCGATGTACTTACCGCCATTGCCAAGGAAGCTATTCAAGTTCGCCTTAAACGCATCCAGCTGGCCAGCGTTCTGGAAACCGAATTCCTTGTTGGCCGCGCTCAGATTCGTGGAAATGAGACTTTCCGTCCCGCTGTATACAAACACATCAAACCCGCCAAGCCCATTCACCGCAACATCAACAGGTGTCACTTCTGTTACATTAAATCCGAGGCGCTTAAGAGCAAGCTTTGTTCCCGCGTGTGACTGGGCTTTGCCCATACCGCCATCCTTCAAAATCGCGACCTTCAGGTTTTTAACAGACTCGGCGCCAGCCGGAACTTTGGCTGTGCCAATTTGCAGTCCGCTCTCCTTCACCGCCGCAAAAATTTCATTCGCAGCCGCTTCAGCGTAGAAGTTCCCCGAACCGTCACGCTTTACAGAAACGCCTTTTGCCAACAGGTCATTTACCAGTTGCACCGCTTTAACGGAGCTATTCGGGATGAGGAAAGGCCCTTTGCCGGAAACAGCCCCCTGGCCGCTGACATTGTTCACCTTTGAAGCGACAACATCGACAGTTTCATGAACCGGATTTGCTTCAAAGCCCCAAAGTTCCGGCAGGCTCCAAGCCGAGATGTCATACATCGCCGGGGTATCATTCGAGATGTCTTCCCCATCCCAAAGCATTGTATTGGCGAGTCCGGCTTTCGCCTGGTCCATTTTTACAATATACGTCCCTTTCCCGTAGGACTTGCCGCCCGCGGTAAATGGCTTGGATGACTGCACGACCTCGATGTCGTTGTTAATCAAATGATTGACAGCCTTCTCAACGACAGTCGGATCCTTTTCATCCACTGGTAAAATATATGCCTGAGGGAAATGCCCTTCCTTATGGGTCGGATGATCAAAATTAATGCCGCGCTTGAAAATCTCGATCTGATCCTTAATCATCGCTTCCTTATTATCAGTCGCGAACTTCAAGGCCCCCATAATCGCATCATACATCCAGCGCACCCCGTCCTCGTTGTTTGTCGGGGCTTCAAGCGTGTGCCCGTAGGCGCCATGGTACATCGCGTACATCGGCGTGAAAATTGGCGGATAGTCATCCCAGCCGGCAGCATCATTCCGCTGCGGGATATACGTTCCCTTCATATCCTGATAAAGCTTCCCTTCATAAGCGGACTTGTTGCCCATGATTTCCGCTTCCATCGCTTCCGCCTGCGCAAAAGCCCACTTATTGTACAAGTCATACTCATAGTTCGGATTATGCGGAGGCGTACACGGCTCAATCAGCCCTTGCAGGTTCGGCCCGTAGTTTTTCACATAGCCATGCGTATCAAGGAACACCATCGGGTTCCACTCTTTCAAAAGCGCCACAGTTTCCCGTGTTTCCGGCTGGGACTGGGTGATGAAATCCCGGTTCAAGTCGATTCCCTCGCCGTTGAAACGAGTCGCATCGACACGCCCATCTGGATTCTGGACGACGTTGAAGATAAGAATATTGTTTTTCAAAATTTCCTTTGTCGCTCCGTCATTCCCTGTCGCAAACCGCTCGATCAGCTGCATGACCGCGTCACTTCCCACAAACTCGGTTCCGTGGATGGATCCGTTAATCATCACCGGAACCTTGAAATCAGGATTCGCTTCGATAAAATCCTGCGCCTTTTGAGGATTCTTGAACATCTGCTTTCTCACAGACTGGATTTTCCCGAACTTCCCCTGCGCATCCGGATCGGCGATCGTCACCACATAAAGCGGATACCCCTTGGAAGAAGTTCCTTTTACCTCCACCTTCACCCGATTTGACTGCTTGCTGATCTCCTCAAGCTTTTTGCCAATCTGTGAAAACTTCATAAAGTCATAGTTTTCACTATTGAACAGGCTGCCATCCTGCTCCTCGTTGACATTCACATTCACCCACTTCACCGGACTCGCCATCGCCGCGGACCATGGCATCGCCGCAAGCATTCCCACAGCGAGCACTCCTGAAACCACACTTCTCCTTTTCAAAGGAACATCCCTCCTAAATATGTATAGAAAAATATATATTCTGAATAAAAATACGTATACCACCATTCTCCTTATGGGGGTCGTTAAACGCAATAGGATGAAAGGACTGAATTTTTTCCCTATATGGATCCTACAGGACCCCCTTCTTATTGCAAAAAAAAAAACCGCCCACACGAAAAGCAGGCGGTTACAAAATAAGACAAAATATGCACAAAATATTCATTTCACAACAGCCAAACCCCCTTACCATACGACTTTATAAAAATTCGCCTTTAAAAATTGTTTAAATCTTGGGGAATTCTTCACTAAATAAAAACCCCTTATCCCCAACCTAAAATACTTCCGGCTATTACATGTTTCAAACACGATACCACTAACCAGAATCCGTCCCAGATTAAAAAAATCGCTAATTTCCAGGCAAAAACAATGAATAAAGAACAAACGTTCGCGTATAATAGGAATAGAAAGAAGGTGCTGAGATGAATGGAATGCTTCTCCGTTCAATGGAAGAAAATATGCCTCTTGAAGTCATTTACCTGTCAAAGAAAAATGAGATTTCCCAGCGCAAAATGATTATTCGTGGCGTGAAGGGAAACGATGTCTATGCGTTTTGCCTGCTCCGGAACAAAATGCGCACGTTCAAGCTGGAAAACATCCTCTCGGCAAGGCCAGACAAGCCAAAGCGTGTAAGCTAATATAACAGCAAAAAGAACCATTCCCGTGAATGGTTCTTTTCTTCCTTTTTATAGCCTCTGGGACAGGCGTACCATATCCATGCAGCGGATGCCGTTTTCGAAAATCTCTTCCTTATAATTTTTAATAAAAAAATCCCTGTCAATTCGCTCGATCCGGAAACCGCATTTTTGATAGAGCGCCAGCTGCCCGATGCTCGAATTGCCGGTCCCGACCTCAATCCGTGTATACCCCAACGATTTTGCCGTACGAATGGCATCGAGCACGAGCGCCTTTCCAATTCCCCTGCCATGCAAATGTTCGGGAACGGCGATATTCATCAGTTCCACTGTTCCGGCTCCGGTTGGCATGAGGACATAAACCCCAACCGTTTCACCGTCCTGTTGCGCAACATAAGACATTCCTTTGCATGTATACCCTTTTACAAGCTCCTCCGAAGGATCTGCCAGAAGCAACAATTCCATTGGCAGCCGTTCGCCATTTTCCAATTTTTTAATCTTCATTTTTAGCCCCTGTCCCTTTTTACTACCTATTGTACATGGTGATTAATATTTTTACCTATCGATTAATCGCTATTTTTTGGGGAAAATGTATGAGGAGGATATTTGAAATGAATGGGAGCTGATTAGATGACGGAAATAAAGCATGGAAACAATGAGTTTTATATTGAGGAAAACGGCAAAGTAATTGGACGGATTCAGTATGTTCCAGGGGGCACCGGCGAGGATGGCAAAGAAATTATTACCGTCACCCACACACTCGTGGATGAAGATCAGAATGGGCGGGGGCTTGGCAAAAAGCTTGTCTACCGGATTGGGGATTTTGCGAAGGAAGAACAGAAGCTGATCATCCCCGCATGTTCTTTTGCCAAAAAAGTGTTGGAACGGAAAGAGGAGTACCAGGACGTTCTCGCAGAATAAAAAAACAGGTGGCTGAATCGCTCAGCCACCCTTTCTCGCGGATTTTGCTAGCTGTTTCCTAGCGCACTGCTATCGATTCATTGAAATTTTCTGGTTTTCCGTGAGATTTTTCAATTTTACCCTGAGGTTTTTCAATTTTATCCTGAGATTTTTCCGATTTATCCTGAAGTTTGCTTGTCACCCGGATGTTAGCCTATTTATCCTGAAGTTTCATGGTTACCCGCGGAAAAATCCCCCTACTTCGCGCTGTCTTTCAACTTCTCCACCTCTTCCTCAATTTTATTAAGGTCGATTCTTTCAAATAGAGGCTCCACATTCCCTATCCTCCCGGAAAAGGCCAAAACCGGTTCCCACGGACCTTTCTCAACGCCAAGCATCGCGTTCAGCTTCCCGCTTGAATAAGGAAGGAACGGTTCAAGAAGCCGCGCAAGATTCATAAGCATAACAACACAGTTAAACAGCGTCCGGTCACAACCATCCTTGTCTTCCACAACTTGCTTCCACGGCTTTTGGTCATCGAAGTATTTGTTCCCAAACCTCACAAACTCGAAGATTTCCTCTAATGGCCTTTTAAAATGGCCCTCTTCAATATGCCTCCCCGCAGACTTGTAAACTCGAGTAACTTCCCGCTCAATCGCCAGGTCCAGCTCCGCTTCCGGAACGCCCCCGCCATAATATTTTTCAATAAACTTCAATGTCCGGTTCACGAGATTCCCATACCCGCCGAGCAGCTCGGCATTGTGGCTGTATATGAACTCCCGCCACGAAAAATCCGTATCCCGGCTTTCGGGAGCGTTGATGGTGAGAAAATAACGGAGCGAATCAGGATGGTAATTTTCGGTGATTTCCGGAACCCAGACCGCCCAGTTGCGGCTAGTGGAAATCTTTTTCTTTTCAAGTGTAAGGTATTCATTCGAAACAATATGGGTTGGCAAGGCGGGAATTTCCGTGCCCATCAGGATGGCCGGCCAGATGATGCTATGGAACGGAATATTGTCCTTACCATGCACATAGTACGCCTTCGTCCCTTCATTCCAAAACTCCGAACCGCCGGCGCCAGATTGTTCCGCCCACAATTTCCCCGCTGAATAATAGCCGGACACCGCTTCAATCCAGACGTAAATTTTCTTCGCCTCGTATCCTTTAACAGGAATGCTGATGCCCCTGTCCATATCCCTTGATACTGCCCTGTCCTGCAGCCCCTCCCGCAAATACCGCTCGCTTAACTGGATGGCATTCGCCCGCCAGGCCGATGACTTTTTCGCCGCAGCCACATATTCGGCAAGCCGCTCCTGAAAATCCGCCAGGGAAAAATAAAAATGTTCGGTGCTCCTGACAGAAGGCGGGTTTCCGCATAGTTTGCACTTCCTATCCACCAAATCGAGCGGATCCAAAATCGCCGAGCAATGGTCGCACTGGTCGCCGCGGGAGTGCTCTCCGCAATGCGGGCACTTCCCTTCGACATAGCGGTCGGGCAAAAACTGTGAGCACGTTTCACAGTACGTTTGCTCGATTTCCTTTTTATAAATATGGCCGTTCTCCAATAGCTTCTGGAAAAGCTGCTGGACGGTTTCGTGGTGATGCCGTGAGTCCGTCCTGGTGTAGGAATCGTAGGAAAAGCCAAGTTTCTTAAACGTTTCCTGAAACTCCTTGTGGTAGCGATCCGCAACTTCATCCGGTGAGATGCCCTCCTGTTTCGCCCTTATCGCGATTGGCGTCCCGTTGCAGTCGCTACCTGAAACATAGAGCACCCTTTCCCCTTTTTGCCGGTAATACCTGGCCAATATGTCGCCTGGAAGCAGGCTCGCGATGTGCCCAAGATGCAGCGACCCGTTCGCATATGGCCACGCCCCTCCAATAAAAACTGCCATGTTAAACTCCTCCTTTTTAAAAAAACAAAAAAGCCCCGCCCTCATCTAAAAAATAGATAAGGACGAGGCTATTATCCCGTGGTTCCACCTTAATTCACCGGCCGCTCGCGCAGCCAGTCTCTGCAAGTACGGAGCAGAAAGACTGCTCGTATACCGTGGCTTTGATAACGAGGGCCCGCACTCGCCGCAGCCTACTCGCGCGATTCCGCGCTTTTGGTACGGGGCTCAGAGGCCATTTTTCAAATGAGTATTTTTGCTTCTTTTCAGCACCCGAAGCTCTCTGTGAAAAACAACATCATTTTACTTTCCCTCTTCAACGCCTGTATTCGGTTAGGTTGGATTTATTATAATCACGGTGGAAAATTATTTCAATAGGCAAAATCGTAATTTACTATCTTACCGTCAGGTTTTACCCGTTTATCCTGAAGTTCGGTTTGACCCCTTACCGAAAAAACCTACTCCTTAATTGGAAACACCGGCCATTAACGTCTAACAAAACTCAATCCATTACTCTACACAAAGCTTTTTATGGTAAAATTTCCGTAATAAACTAATGAGCCGGAGGAAATAGTGATGGAATATCCGCGCGGAACTATCCAGGAAGCTCAATTTGAAAGCGCTGCCCTGGGTGAGGCAGTTGAATTATTGATTCATCTTCCCGCAACTTTCTCGCCTCTTTATAAATATTCGATTCTGATCGCCCAGGATGGCCATGATTACTTCAGACTTGGCCGGATTGGGACGCTCGCGGATGAGCTTCTGGCGAAAAAGGAGATTGAAAACCTGCTGATTGTCGGCATCCCTTATAAAGATATAGAGGACAGGCGCAGCAAGTACCACCCTGATGGGGAAAAGCATGGAGCTTACCTCCGCTTCCTCGCCCACGAACTCGTTCCGTGGCTTGACCGGGAATATCCGACATACCAGATGGGATCGACCCGCGCGCTTGCCGGTGATTCCCTCGCCGCGTCGGTTTCCCTGCATGCGGCGCTTACGTATCCGCATACATTCGGGAAAGTGATCGCCCAGTCCCCCTTTGTGAATAAGGCCATTCTTGATGCGGTGAAAAAATATAGCGGGAACCCGCCCCTTCATGTGTATCATTCAATTGGAGACGAGGAAGATGCGGCAGAGCTGGCAAATGGAAAAATCGCGGATTTCCTTTCGCCAAACAGGGAACTGCACTCCCTTCTGTCAAAAAAATCAACAAGCTGCGAATACACGGAATTTGAAGGCGGCCACACATGGACCTATTGGCAGCCCGACCTGTGGAAGGCTCTTAAAGCACTGTTTTAAGAACCTTCAGGAAAAGGCATCGCCTTCTTTCTAAGAATAACCTTTTCTACTAAAGCTTTTTTCCTTATTTTCTATGTTATTACAGTACTAATATCCCTTAATTCGACAGACTTTATGGCTATTTTGTAAATTGGTTATGTCCAGAATATATTTTCTGAAATAAATTTGCTATAATATTTTGAAGGATTAAAAAACCATATGCTGTATGATTCCATACAGCAAATTTGGAATCTTGGAGGTAGGTCGTATGAGATTCGGAGTTGCGCTTTTTCCATCAAAACAGCTTCAAGACTGGGTGAATTCTTACCGAAAACGGTACGATCCGCATTATGCGCTGATCGCCCCGCACCTCACGCTTGTAAACGCGTTTGAAACAACCGAAGAAGAAGCTGAAACACTAGCAAGAAAGCTTCGTGATGCAGCACAACAGCATGAACCTTTTAAAATCAGGACATCCAAGATTAGCTCCTTTCATCCAGTAAACAATGTCATCTACCTGAAGGTCGAGCCGGATGACAAGATTACAGACCTCCATAAAGAGCTCAATGATATTATTGACAGCACCGGACAAACCTACAAATTCGTCCCGCATATTACCGTTGGGCAGAAGCTGTCCGACGATGAACATTTCGATGTATATGGTACGTTAAAGATGCAAGGCATTGAACACGAAGAAGAAATTGACCGTTTCCACTTCCTATACCAGCTGGATAACGGGCAGTGGACGGTTTATGAAACATTCCGTCTTGGAAAGGAAGCAGAGTAATTTATGGGTGTTGTGTTAGCAACAACTGAGAAGGAGATACAGGATGCCTTTTCAGTCAGAAGGACGGTATTTGTTGACGAGCAGCAGGTGCCGGAAGAAGAAGAGATTGACCAGTACGAGGATGATTGCGCCCACTTTGTCCTCTACAATGGGACGGAGCCTCAGGGCGCGGGCCGCTTCCGCTTTGCCGACGGATACGGGAAAGTGGAGCGAATCTGTGTCCTGAAAGAGACACGCGGCACTGGAGCGGGTAAAGCCATCATGAACAAAATCGAGGATTATGCAAAGGAACAAGGGGCAAAAAAGCTGAAGCTGAACGCCCAGGTCCACGCGATTCCGTTCTATGCCGGCCTCGGCTACGAAGTTGTTTCCGATGAATTCCTCGATGCCGGAATCCCGCATAAAACGATGGTGAAATCCTTATAAACCGAAAAGCTCCTGCCTGAAACTGGCAAGAGCTTTTTGTATGTTTTAAAGATGAAAGTCACCGGTAATATCTTCCGCCATAAAGTCCTGGTTTGCCGCGGAGTGCATGAGACCTGCCGTGGCGGATGCAGCCATGAAAATAAATCCTAGAATAAATCCCAACCTGTAATATTCAAACAAAATGCTGAGGATTGCCGTACCCATCAGCAGTACCAGGCTGTAAACGACGGTCTTCTTCATTGCCACGCCTCGTTTCTTCATGATCTAGATCGACTCTCCTTTACCCGAAACTCGAACGCTTCAAACCATCCACCTTTAGCCGAATCAGCAATAAACGGGACAATCGAAACTTTCGGGAACTGTGAATGTTTGTTATCATAGAGTTCGTGTTACATCTGTCAGATATGGGGATAGTAGGATGAAATCAGCAAACTTTCAAAACGGGACCGTTCATTTACAAACATTGAGCAGGGAACGCTATCAAAAAATATATCTTGCCGGCAGGAATGGGCAACTCTCATGCCCAGCCTGCTTCGAACCCGTACGCCTTTATTTGGGGATTGAGCATGAACCGCACTTTTTCCATCTTAATGATCCTGGAAAAGAATGCCCCGGGCCCACGGATGGAAACAAGGATACACGTGTTATTGGAGGATTCCGGGTGCCGAATGCGAAACCGGTGGGGGAATCGTTCCAGGCAGCCCAAGCGCTGGCCATTGGCGGAGGCGCTGCAACAGCGATGCTTCCGGCACCTGAAGACCCGCACGATTATTTAAAGCTGCTTGAGGCGGAAGGATTTAAACTCGATGGCAACCAGGCGGCCGCGGTGACTGAAACGGAAGGGCCGATCCTTGTCCTTGCCGGCGCCGGCAGCGGGAAAACGCGCGTGCTCACGGCCAGGACCGCCTACATGCTTGATGTGCGGGGGATTTCGCCTTCCGACATCATGCTTGTTACCTTTACGACCAAAGCTGCGCAGGAAATGAAATCCCGCCTCCTTCGCTATCCGAACATGAAAAGCGAACTCCTTTCAAAGCTTGTTTCCGGCACTTTCCACAGTATTTTCTACCGGATTCTTATGCATGCGGACCGCGCCAGATGGAATGGGGACAAGCTGTTGAAAAAGGAGTGGCAGCGCGAACGAATCATCAAGGACGCTGCCAGGGAACTCGGCCTGTCCGAAAAGGATTTTCCTTTTGACCTCGCCCTCCAGCAAATCGGTTTTTGGAAAAATTCCCTCATGTCGCCCTCGGAGGCCAGGCCCGATACCGAATGGGAGGAAACCGCGCTCCTTCTCTACGAGCGCTATGAAGCGTATAAGCAGCGCCAGGGGCTATTCGATTTTGACGATATGCTGACGGGCTGCCATGAACTGTTCCGGTCCTCGCCTGGCATTCTGGAAATGTACCAGGACCGGTTCCGTTATTTCCTGATTGATGAGTTCCAGGATATAAACAAGGTCCAGTACGAATTGATCAAGATGCTTTCGGCTAAAACAAAAAATGTCTGCGCCGTCGGCGATGACGACCAGACGATTTATTCATTCCGCGGGAGCTCGCCCGAGTTCCTGCTTAATTTTGAACATGACTTTCCTGGGGCGAGGACTGTTTTGCTGAGCCAGAATTACCGTTCTTCCAACGAAATCGTTTCCGCCGCGAACCGGATTATTTCTTTTAACAAAAAAAGGCGCAGGAAGGAAATGGCTGCACGTTCATCTGCAGGCATTCCCCCTGTTGTGTTCTTCCCTTACGATGAAGAGGAAGAGGCGACGATGGTCGTTAGTGACCTTCAGGAAAAGATTGCCGCAGGCGCCGACCCCGGCGATTTCGCAATTCTTTACCGGACGCATGCAGGCTCGCGAGCTGTGTTCGAGCGGCTTGCCTCGTCGAACCTGCCCTTCCGGATTGAACAGGACGCCGAGTCATTTTATGAGCGCCGTACTGTTAAAACTGTCCTCGGATTCCTGAGCCTCGCTGTTGATGAAGATGACATACAGGCCGTCGCAGCAATCCTTCCGGCACTATTTTTAAAACAGGAAGTCCTTTCGGATATTAAGGCGGCAACAATCCTTGACGACTGCACCGCCCTCGAAGCGCTCGGAAAAGTCAAAACAGCCCACGCCTTCCAACAGAAAAAGCTGCAATCGGCTGTCAGCGCGCTAAAAACAATGCGGAGCCTCGCACCTTATGCGGCAATCGAGAAAATTGAAAAAGAACTTGGATTCCTTGATTATTTAAAAAAACGCGGCAGTGAAGGGAACAAGCTTGAAAAAGGCTCTGATGATGTAAAAGATTTAAAGGTCGCCGCGAAATCGTTCGATACGATTCCCGCATTGCTCGAGCATGCTTCCCATATGGCCGCTATGAACAGGGAAATCAAGAATCTTGGCAAGCACTTCCCAAGCGCGATCACGCTTAGCACCATCCACCGGGCAAAAGGGCTTGAATATAAAACCGTTTATATTCTTGGAGCCGTTGACGGCGGATTGCCGCATGATTATGCACTTGAAAGCCTGCGGAACGGAGACCCTGCCCCGATCGAGGAAGAGCGTCGGCTGTTTTATGTCGCCATCACAAGGGCGATGGAACGGCTCTACATTTCCGTGCCGTCGATGCGCCGCAACCGCGCGGCAAACCCGACCCGTTTCCTCACGCCTGTAAGGAAAGATTTAAAGAGGTAACGATTGTTCGAGTTGATTTTTAACAAAAAACAGGGCACCCCGGCCGTTTTGGCAGGGTGCCCTTCTTCATTCCGATTACCTGATATGGATTTTCCAAATCATATGGTCAAACCCTTTGCCCCAAAAATCCTTCAGGACGTACTCCGGCTCGCCGAATCTCTTCTTCCAGATTTTCTGGGCGGTCCGATACCCGCTGTCTAGGCAGCATTCGTCAATTCCCCTGTTCCCAAGCTCTCGAAAAATCGACGACAGGAGCAAGCTGCCAATCCCTCTTTGCTGGAATTCGGGATGGACAAATACCGTCCCAACCTCCATTAGGCCGCTTAATGCTCCATGGGTGCATTCAAGGATGAGGCTGCTCGCGGGGCCAAACTCAATGGTTCCGACGATCCTTCCCCCCTTGCTTGCGACCAAAAAATGCCGTTCTTCGCCATTGCTCGAAAAGTCCTTTTTCAAGTATGCTTCCTTCGTTTGTATCTCATCCTCCATATCGTCCACGAGTTCGCCAATGCCTTCTTTAATGTATGTATCGGAAATGACTGTCCGAAAAAGAAGGTGCAATTCCGGAGCATCCGCGTATTTTGGCCTCCTGATATCGATATCCATCCCCATCCTCCTCACGCTGAATATTCGTTTCTTGTACTGTCAATGATAAAGGAGAGGTGAGAGCGATGGAAGAAAAAACTTATGCCGCGGCGAACTTGCCGGAGCAATTGGTAAACAAGATTAAATCATTTGAACAATCCTTGAGCGGCCAGGCGAACAAGAACCTTGTGGTCATCGCCTATGAAAAGGAAGCTCAAGCTGAAGGCAGTGCGGAATAACCGCCAAAAGGCTGCACGGTTTTCACCATTCAAAGCAAAAGTCCGGCCAAGTGTTGAAACGGCCGGACTTTTGTTATTTTTTGTTCAGCATATTCGCGATCGTGTTAAAATCAAGCGATTTGCCATCGTTGATGATTGACTGGACAAGTTTGTCTTCGACATCCTTCGTCACTGGCTTGCGCGCAATCTGGGACACCCGCTGAATCACGCCCCGGACGGTGTTTTCGTCTTTAAAATTCGCATTTTGTAGAGACGCGGCAAGATCAAAGATATCCTTCATATTTACGCCGGTCTTTTTTTCAATGTTCTTGAAAAAGCCGTTATCCATATCGGTCATCACGCTCCTCCATAGGCTACTTTATAGTATGAGGGAGAATAAATAATGTGACTGCAATCCTCATTATCGAAAATTAGCCGTTTCAAGCTGGAGGGTCTCCACTGAAAAAGAAAAGCCCGGCTGGATTTCCAACCGGGCCAATCCCACTACCTTAAATGATAGTTGCGCCAATAATAACCAAAAGAATAAACAATACTAGGATTAGCGCAAAACTTGTTCCGAAACCATATCCGCCGCCGTAGCCGTAGCCATATCCGCAGCCACCGAATCCCCAGCACATAGATAGTCACCTCACTTTTCTATTTTCACTACTACAGTATGTGAAGCACAGACAAAGTGTATAGGCCTCATCCCATCTGCCTTTTGATTCCTTTTGAAAAAATTTTCTCCCGGCTACCTAGGGGTTGGCCAACTTTGGAAACCAACCGATGAGAGAATTTTTAAGCTGCCCTCTTAGTTTGAAATAAAGTCCAAACTATAAAGATCTTCATCCTTTCGGCTTGAAAATAAGCGCCCCGATAAACCCGAAAATGATTGCGGCTGATATACCCGAGCTGGTTACCTCGAACATCCCCGTCAGGACACCCACAAGTCCATGCTGTTCCGCCTCCTGGAGAGCCCCGTGGACAAGCGAGTTCCCAAAACTAGTAATCGGTACGGTAGCTCCCGCCCCCGCGAAATCCATGAACGGTTCATAAAGGCCAAAGCCATCAAGAACCGCGCCGATAACAACCATGAGGCTTAGCATATGGCCCGGCGTCAGTTTGCCGATATCAAGGAGCAGCTGGCCGGCCACGCAGATTAATCCACCGATTACAAACGCCCAAAAAAACATTGCCAGCATCTTATTGCCTCCCGTCCATTTCAATTGACACCGCATGCGCGATACAAGGAATTGTTTCACCCTGCTGGAAAGTAAGGGGGGATAGGAGCGCCCCGGTAGCTACGGCAAGGATTCGCCTGTACGTCCCTTTTTTCAATTCATTCAGCAGGTGGCCATAAAGGACGATGGCTGAGCAGCCTGCCCCGCTCGCGCCAGCCTGGACGGGCTGGTCCTCTTTGAAAAGCATCATCCCGCAATCGCGGAATTGGCCTTTTTCAATTTTCAGCCCCTTATTGGAAAGAAGTTCATAGGCAGCGCTGTTTCCGACTTTCGCCAGGTCGCCTGTTACAATTAGGTCGTAATACGACGGGTCCCTTCCTGTATCGCTGAAATGAGCCGAAATGGTATCCACAGCCGCGGGGGCCATGGCTCCTCCCATATTGAACGGGTCGGTCAGCCCCATGTCGATTACCTTACCAATTGTCGCCGACGTTATGTAAGGAAGGGTTCCCAACCCACTGTTTTTTTGCAAAAGGGCCACTCCGGCTCCCGTCGCGGTCCACTGGGCCGTCGGCGGCTTCTGCCCGCCGTATTCGGTCGGATACCTGAATTGCTTTTCTACTGCCGCATTATGGCTTGACGCACCGGTCAGGATATACTCCGCGCCGCCGTAATTCAGTATAAAAGCGGACAGCGCCAGTCCTTCCATTGACGTTGAACACGCGCCAAACAAACCAAAGTAGGGAATTTCCGCCTTTCTCGCCGCGAAGCTTGTCGGGGTGATCTGGTTGATCAGGTCGCCCGCCAAAAAAAATTGGATGTCCTTTCCGGTGACGCCTCCCTTTTTTAAAGCCGTATCGACCGCCTTTTCAATAAGCAGGCTATGCGCCTTCTCATACGTCTCCTCCCCCATCCATAAATCATCATGGAGGATGTCAAAATCGCCCGCAAGATTTCCCGCCGCCTCAAACGGGCCGCCCGTTACGCCGGTGGACAGGATTTCCGGCCGGCTGTCGAATATCCATGTCTGGCTGCCCTTCAGCATTATATAACCCCCCACATGATCAGCAATGTTTTAATAAGGGCGACGACAAACGCCGAAAACACCCCAAAAAGAATGACCGAACCGGCCAGCTTGAACATATTTCCGCCCACCCCGAGGACGAACCCTTCCGTCCTGTGTTCGATAGCCGCCGATATGACCGCGTTCCCGAAACCCGTAACAGGAACTGCGCTCCCGGCACCGGAGTATTGCCCTAGATGGTCGTAAACGCCGAAGCCTGTCAGCAGCATGGATATAAACACCAGCGTCGCGACAGTCGGATTCCCCGCTGTTTGTTCCGTAAAATTAAAAAAGTAAATGTAAAAGTAGCTGAGCGCCTGCCCCACGAGGCAAATCACGCCGCCAACCCAAAAGGCCCTCAGGCAGTTCTTTGCCACAGGCCGCTTCAATTCATGCTTTTTCTGAAGCTGTTCATATTTTTCCTGCTCAACAGTCTTTTGATTTGAGCCGCCCATTGTCCATGCCTCCTTATGTTTTCTCCTGTTGCAGTTTGATAATTTGCTGAAGGCGGCCCTCCGCTTCCTTACCGGACATTTTGCCCCGCTTCACCTCATCTCTGAGCCTTGTCGCTTCCAGGAAAATTTTATAGTCACTTGAAACCATAAAGTTCGCATCCGGATATTTTTTCTCCAGCTTTTTTGTCACCTTTTTCTCAATAGCCTTCATCCTGAACCGGTGCATATGCCGAACCTTGTATGCGACCAGGATATCCTTTTTTCCTTTTACGACGGCAACATCATAGAGTTCGGGCATCTTGGCGACAGCCTTTTTGACAGCCTCCTCCGATACATTGGAGTTGCTGTGCTGTGTTTGTACAGGCTCGGGATTGGTTGTTTTCATAAGTGCCAGCCTTGACCTGGCCGTGTCATCCCTGCCCTGGCAGCCGGTACCCGCCAGAATTGTGAAAATTGCTGTTGTCACTACTAACGTTTTCTTCATACTCCAACCCTTCCTGCATGTTTCCATTTGTTTTTTATTTTCTGCAGGGCTGGTGATTTTATGCCTCTTATGTTGAAAATCTGTTTGTTGGGCAGTGTGTATGGATGGGAGGCGCCTGCTTGTCCAGCCAGCGCCTAGCTCCGTGCGCTCCACTAAAATCCACGCAGCTAATTATCAGAACTTACCTCTCTTATGGCCCCAAAAATAAAAAAGCTGTCTCCGGGAAGGCAGCTTTCAGTCGTTATTTATGCGTTTCTTGTGCCCGCCGCAGCCGCAGCCCTTTTTCTTCTTTGGTGCTTCGGGCTTTGTGTCATGCTGGGCCTGGGGGAGTGTCTCGGGCCTGACTTTGTAAATTGGCCGTTTATACTTTTTCTCCATTTCCATGCTCCTTTCTTTCGAGTCCCTGCCCTTTAGTATATGAGGAGGGGAAGAGCATGTTCACTTCAGTCGCCCAGAAGCCGCCCGATTATTGTTTCAATGATTCCGGCTACTCCGGCTACCGCGAAAACGAGGATAATCGGAATGCCGATTTTCGGAAAGAAAAAATAGGAGCCAAGCAGGCAGCCGCTGACCCAAACGCCTGTACACCAGTAGCAGCTGATCAATTCACCGATCCATTTTCGAATTCCCTTTCCCTTCGGTGCGATGTATACTTCCCCGTTTTCGATTATTTCATCGAGAAAAGGGGCCCTGATAAACTCGGCGATTTTGTCATATACGATGACCCGGGTCAGCCTGAAAGAAGCGAGGCCGAGTAACGCAAACAGCCCAATTGATAAATTTTCCATTTGCTCAACTCCTGTCTCTTTTAAAAAAGAGGGCTTGTATTCTGATGAAAATAACTAAAAATGGGCGGTTTACCCATCCCACCCTCTGTTTTCAAACATAGTCTGATAATGCAAATACTATTTACCTAAAAAGGAGGAGAATCCATGAGTTGTGGTTCTGAATTCTTCACGAGCAACTGCGTATGTGATACTTTGCTCGCAATCGTGGAAGCCCAAGATAAGATAAACCCGATTACAGATGAATGCGAATTTGGCTGCAGCAGAGCAATTCAAGAGCTAGTTGGCGGCGTCAACACTTCGGGTGCTGATACAATCCCGGTCATCCTTATCTGCAAGAGCACGTGCTCACCATTCCAAGCGGTTGGAGTAAGAAGGGATACCCATTCCCATCACACACCTTTTGAAGTCGTTTGCGGCTGCGTATTCCGGGTAGTGGATGTGGATCCGGAAACATGCTGCGCCACTTTGGAAATTCTGGGTATTAAGAAAGAAGGGGGAAATACTGATTTCACCCTTTGTGAAGACGCAAAACATAACAGCGGCTTTGGCTGTGTAGAGAACCTGAATAATGCTAAAGCTCTCGTCCGCTCCGGCGTATGCATTACGGTCGACCTAAACTGCTTCTGCGGCGTTTCCTGCATATTCCCCCAAAACTTGCTTTAATCCATCCAGACTGTTTCACTTAGGATGAAACAGTCTTTTTTTGTTCCTCTCTAAATTCCCTTGACCTCGCCTTTTGCGAGGTTTTTCCACGTATTTTCTTTGTCTCTGCCTCCCGTTCCATACATATGCAATCAGACGAACTATTTTTCCAATAAATTATTTCATGCCTGGCAGGGATAAAATTCCCCGGACAAAAGAAAAGAAGCCTCCTGCCGGTAAGGAGCTCCTTTTTGCATTCTTAGTGAATTTTGATTTCGGAAATTTCCCCAATCTTGATGATTTTCATTTTATCTCCAATCCTGACCCGGAGTTTTTCTCCCCTTTTGCTGTCAATTTGGAAGGTGAGCTGCTCGCCCTTCACCACAGCGGTTACAAGAGGCTGTTCAAGAAATTTTGGGTAACGGGCAAGTGTCGTAATCGTACGCCATATATTTTTTGTGTTTTCATCGATTTCCTGCCGTTCCGTTGGTTCGGGTATTATATCCGTGGATTTCCCTGCCATGTTTACGACAGGTTTAGCCGTCTCGATTTCTTTTTCCTTCATTTGTTGAAGAAAGTATTGGACCAGTGCGGACTGTTTTGATGAGTCCCTTCTATTCGGTGATCCATAGGCTGATTCTTCCTGTAGGGATCCCGCTTCCACATCGCCGTAGCCGGTTTTTAGAGCCATGACAGGTACTTCATTCTCTGTACCGCCTTCCTCTTTTATGGTCTGCTGTTCGGCTGCCATTTCAATTTCCATCCCTCTACTATCTTCGGGAGGTTCGGTTTCTTTAACAGGATCAACAATGGGTTCCGTTTTAACAGTGCCGCTACCCTGTAAGTCCATCTTACTTTGTGGGGAATTTTCTTTCATTTCCTCTTCTTTTCCAACAATCAATTCACTGCTGTCTTTGTTCGCCAGGGCTGCATCCTTTTTCTTTCTCCATATAAAATATTCCTGCATGGGCGGGCCGACGTTCGCATCAGGCTGATCGATGTAGAGTGTCGGTTTTGGGGCATTTTTTTGTTTATCCATCCTCTTCCCTCATTTCACTTTTTAGGCAATCTATATTTATTATTAATATGCATGTGCTGAAGAAGTGGTTAAGCGACTTATTTTAAAGGAGTGACGGTCTTGCTGGATGGCAGGGCAACTCATTATGAACAAGTGACGGAACCGGACGGAAGGAATTTTGGCAAAAAAACCCGCCTTCCTTGGAAAGCGGGATAAGAGTTTATTAAAGAATGTGATATCCGGAGTCAACATGGATGTTTTCCCCAGTGATTCCACGGGACATGTCACTGAACAGGAATACCGCTGTATCGCCGACTTCTTCGGTCGTTGTGGCGCGGCGGAGCGGAGCTTTTTCCTCAATAACCTTAAGAATGTCGTTGAAATCGCTGACACCTTTCGCGGAAAGCGTGCGGATTGGACCGGCAGAGATGGAATTGACACGGATGTTATCCTTGCCAAGGTCTGCCGCAAGGTAACGGACGCTTGCGTCAAGTGAAGCTTTTGCAACTCCCATAACATTGTAGTTCTGGATTGCGCGCTCGCCGCCAAGATACGTCATGGTGACAATGCTGCCGCCTTCCGTCATCAAGCCGCGTGCTTCTTTAACGACCGCGGTCAGTGAATACGAAGAGATGTTGTGTGCAAGCAGGAAGCCGTCACGTGTTGTGTTCAGGTATTCGCCGCTCAGCTCTTCCTTATTGGCAAATGCGATGCAGTGCGCTACTCCATGGATGGTGCCGACTGCTTCTTTAATTTTGGAGAAGCACTCTTTGATTTCTTCATCGGAAGAGATGTCACAAGGAAGCACGATTGTGCCTTCCGCTTCAAGCGAGCCGGCCAATTCACGGACTGAATCGCCCAAACGTTCGCCCGCGTATGTAAAAATAAGGCGCGCGCCTGCTGTATGGAGCGACCTTGCAATCCCCCAGGCAATGCTCCGTTTATTTGCAACTCCCATGACAACATATGTTTTACCTTTTAAAGAAAAACCCATTATCGAGATCCCCCCTGTTTGATACAAGTTATTAGTAGTTGGTACTAATTGTACACTATTTCATTTTAAATGAAAAGCGTTGTACATGACAAGTGTCATATATACCACAGCTATAGTGTAAAACAAGGCATGCTTATTTTGCCCATTTAAGGATTTGATGAACCAAATTAAGCTAAAATAAATGGGAGCAGGGTAAAAAAAGAGTGTGGTTTAAAGACTGTCCCAAGCCTTCCCACGTCTTTTTCTTGGTCGCTTTTGAAAATTAACATTCTTGGAGGCCCAAAATGAAACTTGATATCATTGGTGATATTCATGGTTGCTATAGTGAATTTGAGAACCTCACAATCGAGCTCGGCTATGGATGGGAACAGGGCGTGCCAATGCACACGAATGGCAGGAAACTTGCCTTTCTGGGAGATTTGACCGACCGCGGGCCTGAATCCTTGAGGACAATCAATATCGTTTGGGAACTGGTCGTAAAAAGGGAGCTGGCCTTTTATTCTCCGGGGAACCATTGCAATAAGCTATACAGATATTTCCTCGGCAATAAAGTGCAAATTTCGCATGGCCTTGAAACGACAGTGGCGGAGTACGAAGCCCTCGGCGAGGCCGGAAAACGGTTTGTAAAAAAACAATTTGTCGATCTATATGAGCGGGCTCCCCTCTATCAGGTGCATGATCGCGGCAACCTTGTCATTGCCCATGCGGGGATCAGGAGGGATTATATCGGAAGGAATTCTTCCAAGGTAAAAACCTTCGTCCTCTACGGGGATATCACAGGCAAGATGAATCCGGACGGTACACCAGTCAGAAGGGATTGGTCACTGAAACACCCCGGGTCTCCAATCATCGTCTATGGGCACACTCCTGTCACGGAGCCAAGGATCGTGAATAATACCTACAATATTGATACAGGCGCCGTCTTTGGCGGTAGGCACCGCTCTTCGATACCCCGAAATGGAACTCGTATCCGTCCCGTCCTCGATGCCGTATGTTGAAGAAAAATTCCGAACGTTTCCGTAAGTGACGTGGTTATAGCAAATTCAAATCCAATAGAGCGGCCATATCCGCCGGGAGTGGCGCCTCGAAAGACATTTCCTTCCCAAGGAAAGGATGGCAGAAGCTGACTTTCCGGCAATGCAGCGCCTGGCGGGGAATGAGGGTAACATCCCCTCCATACAAATCATCCCCAATCAAAGGATGGCCAATCCAGGCCATATGGACCCGAATTTGATGGGTCCTTCCCGTTTCCAGGCGGAGCCTGACATGGGAAAACAAATTTCCATATGTACCAATCACATGGTAGTTGGTGCACGCATACTGTCCATCAGCCCGAACCTCCCGCTCGATGATGCTGTCCGATTTTCGGCCGATTGGCTGTTCGACCCTGCCCAATCGCTCCGTGAACTCCCCTTCGGCAAACGCCTCGTATTCCCGCTTTACCCCGCCGCTTTTTTGCTGTTTGCTTAACAAATGGTGGACATGGCGGTGTTTGGCGACCAGCACCAGGCCTGATGTGTCCCGATCCAGGCGGGTGACGACGTGGGAGGTTGCCTGAAGGCCGATTTTTTCATAATAACCGATAAGCCCATTGGCGAGGCTTCCCGATGGATGCTCGCGAGACGGGATGGTGTTCATCGCGGCCGGTTTGTTTACTACAATCAAATAGTCATCCTCGTAAACAATATTGAGCGGAATATCCTCCGCTCTCACTGCATCCGCGGGTTTCTCTTGCGGAAAAGCCACCGAGACGAGGTCTCCTTCCGAGAGGACATAGCGGACGGTTACTTCCCGGCCATTGACCCCGATGCTCCCGCCTTTGAATTTTATATCGGTCAGCGCGGTTGAGCTGATTTCCTTCTCCTTAAGGAATTCCCGGAGTATTTTTCCGGTATCGCTCTTGCCGGCTTCCCATTTCAATTTAAAACGACTTGATGCCATGTTGATACCCTCTTTTTCTTTCGTCCGTTCCTAGAAAATTTAATACTGAAAAAGTCCGCCAAAAGTCAATCAGAATCTGAAATGAAGGAATCATGGACCCTTTTCCAGAAAGGGAATGGCCTGAACCGGGCAAATCGGACTTTTTCCTCCGGCACCCTGAACTGAATGGATTTCACGTCCTTATGCAGCATAGTCAAATGGTCGATGGTCACCTGGAAGTCGTTCCGGTTGACCGGCTTCAGCATACAGGTGTGATGCGCTGGAAGGATTAGCGGCGAGCCTACCGTCCTGAATACACGGTTGTTGATTGACGCCATTTCCGCGAGTTGAATCGCCTCGATCGATGGATGAATGATCGCCCCGCCCAGCGCCTTGTTGTACGCGGTGCTTCCAGATGGAGTCGAGACGCACAGCCCATCGCCGCGGAATCGTTCGAAATGCTGGCCACGGATATCGACGTCCATGACAAGGGTTCCCTCGAGCCCCTTAACGGTTGACTCGTTAAGTGCAAGGTAACGTGATTCCTTCCCCGCATGCTGGTAACGGATAATGACTTCAAGAAGCGGGTATTCAATAACCTGGTAAGGCGTTTTCGCAATCGCGATCACCAGCTTTTCGATTTCTTCCGGTACCCAATCAGCATAAAAGCCGAGGTGGCCTGTATGGACGCCTACAAACGCCGTCTTATCAAGCCGGCTGCTGTACCTGTGGAACGCATACAGCAGCGTCCCGTCCCCGCCAATCGAAATGACGATATCCGGGCGGTCCTCGTCATAAACAAGATCAAAATCCAGGAGGTACGTCCTCATCTTGTGCATCAGCGTATTCGATTTCTGGTCACCTTTTGTTGTAATCGAAAATTTCATTGGCCACGCTCCTTCGCTTGTTCTCACGTGCCGCTCAATGCGCGTCGTTGTCACGGTTCTGTTTCGTTTCCTTCTTTCTTGTAAAAAAGGCCTGTGCTTCCTGGATTTCATGCCTGATTGTCGACATCTCCTCATCCAGGCGGAAAGCGGCTTCGGCGGCGCGCTGCAGGCGTGTGTTGATTGTTTCCGGGAACTGGCCCTTATATTTGTAGTTAAGCGAATGCTCGATCGTTGCCCAGAAATTCATTGCCAGCGTCCTGATTTGGATTTCGGCGAGAATCTTCTTCTCTCCGTGGATCGTTTGGACTGGGTAACGGATTACAACATGGTACGATCGGTATCCGCTTGTTTTTTTATGCGAAATGTAATCGCGCTCTTCCACGATTTCGAAATCATTCCGGATCCTCAGCAGCTTGACGACTTTCCTGATATCATCGACAAACTGGCACATGAGCCTTAGCCCGGCGATATCCTGCATTTCTTCCTCAAGCCTGTCAAGCGGGATTCCTTTTTGCTGGGCTTTGTCCAAAATACTAGGAATCGGCTTAACCCTTCCTGTTACAAATTCAATCGGGGATGGACTGGAATCCAGTTCAAACTGGCCCCTCATCCCTTTTAGTTTTACTTTCAATTCTTCAACCGCCTGTTTATAAGGCGCGAGAAATTGATCCCAATTCTTCATTGTATTTGTACACCCCCGGCCAATTGGAGAAGCATAGGCGTTTTTTCCAGCCCCAGGATTGCCTTTTTAAATCGGGAAAGATGATGATTCCCTTCTTCAGGCCAACTTTGCTTTAGGTACTGGGCGCCACAGCTAAACAAATCTAACTTTATTATGTATTTTTCAGAAAATGCTTTCAACTTTCGAAACCATGGCTTCACCATAGTTGCCGTTGCCTTTGATGTTTTCGGCGAGGTAGCTGAGTTCTTCATAGATGCCGTAAAGCTCCACTGTGGATCCGCCATCTTCCAAATACACCGGCAGGCTTTTATCAAGCCCCTTTTTCAAGTCTTCCCACACTGCTACGGGCATTAGCACATAAGTATATTCATCATCCTTCTCCATCAAGTACACAAATGAAAGATTGTCAGAGTCTACAAGCATTTGGCCCTTTGGCGCCAACCCGGCAACCGGTTCCCGTGTTTTTAAAACAAGCCTGCCATCCTCTATGTTCGACCCTATTACAATTAGTTTCTTTTTCATCAAATCAACCTCCAGCATTCACTTACCTATTTTAGCATATAGGAGCCACTTCCCCCAAAAATTGCAACGTGAAACGAATCAATGGGATAATGGATCCATCAGAAAAAACCGGAAGTTGGTGCATCATTGGAGCAGAACCTTGAAATTGAATTTAAGAACCTTTTAAAAAAAGAAGAATTTGATCGTGTCGCAAAGGAGTTCAGCCTCGGGCCGGAGAAGTTCCGGCGCCAGGTGAACCACTATTTTGATACCCCGTCGTTTTCCCTGAAGGAACAAGGAGCGGCCCTCCGCATCCGGGAAAAGGGCGGTTCGTATATCCTTACCTTGAAGCAGCCCCAGTATGTCGGCCTGCTTGAGACGGACCAGAAGCTAACAGCAAAAGACGCTGAAACCGCGATCGGCAATGGCCCGCTGCCCATTGGCGTAGTCGCGGGTGAGGTCGAGAAAATGGGAATCGAATTCGAGGAACTTGTCTATTTTGGAACGCTTGCCACCCAGAGGGCAGAGACCAATTTTAACAATGGCCTTATTGTGCTCGACCAAAGCAGCTATCTTGATACAGAGGATTTCGAACTGGAATATGAGGTTTTGGATTTCCATGAAGGGCTTGAGGCATTCCGATCATTGCTGGAAAAGCTGGGCATTCCGGAAAGGAAAACCCTTAGCAAGATCCATCGTTTTTACGGGCGGAAGCTCCAGTTGGGACGGACTTCCCCCCAAGGGGATGCCGAATAGTATGGCAGGCGATTTTTTGAGTAAAATATCCACGATGGCGGTTGGTTATTCCCGGCTGGAGGCGTTTCCTTTTACAAGGCGATTTATTTGAGATATAAATAGTGCATTGCTAAAATAAAACAAACACACTCAAAGGAGTTGTCAACATGACCGGGAATTTGCCTACGCCTTATGAGGCCCTCGGGAAAGACACATTGCATCGCATTGTCGATGCGTTTTATGGACTGGTTGGACAGCATCCTGAACTTTCTCCTCTTTTTCCAGATGATCTTTCCGAAATTGCCAGAAAACAAAAGCAATTTCTTACCCAATATCTTGGCGGCCCTCCCCTCTATACAGAGGAGCATGGCCACCCGATGATGCGAGCGAGGCATCTTCCTTTTCCAATCACGCCTTCCAGGGCGAGGGCATGGCTTTCCTGCATGAGCCAGGCGATGGATATTGTCGGTCTTGAGGGGCCGCTCCGGGACGAATTTTTCGCAAGGCTGCACCTGACCGCCCAGCACATGATCAATACGCCGGAAGACGGCGAAATAACGGGTGAAGAGGAATGATGGAGCAGGAAAAAAGGCTGTTTGCGCATCATTGCCACGGCCCGGAGAAAAAACCGATCGAAATTTACATTTTCATTGACCCGCTTTGTCCGGAATGCTGGGCGCTCGAGCCGATCATGAAAAAGCTCCAGATTGAATATGGGCGCTATTTTTCAATGAAGCCGGTATTAAGCGGCAAGCTTACCATGCTGAATATGGGAAAAAAGAAGCGGTTTGAAAATATCGCGGAAATGTGGGAAAAGACAGCCAGCCGATCGGGCATGTCATGCGATGCGACTCTTTGGGAAGAGAACCCTGTCATCTCCCCTTACATCGCCTCAATTGCCGTAAAAGCGGCGGAATTGCAGGGAAGGAAACGCGGCACCCGCTTCCTAAGGCGCCTGCAGGAAATGCTCTTTTTGGAAAAACAGAACATCTCGAACTTTGAAGTGCTCAAGAATTGCGCGAGGGCGGTCGGACTCGATGTCGAGGAATTCATCACCGATATCCATTCAGAAACCGCCGCGAGGGCGTTTCAGCAGGATTTGAAAATAACTGCCGAGATGGAAGTGGATGAAATCCCGACACTCGTTTTTTTCAACGAGAATGCGGAAGAAGAGGGAATCAAAATTGCCGGCTACTATCCGTATGAAGTGTATGTCCAGGTTCTCCAGGAAATGCTTCCGACGGAACCGAAGCAATCAGCGCCTCCTTCGCTTGAGGCTTTCCTGAAATTTTTCCAGCTCGTGGCATCCAAGGAAATCGCGGTCGTTTATGACCTCTCCATCCCCCAGGTGAACCGGGAGATGAAAAAACTCCTGCTTAAGCAAAAGGTCGAACAGATCCCATGCAAATACGGGACCTTTTGGAGATACATCAATTAATCATTAAGCCGCTCCGGAAATATCCGGGGCGGCTTTTGCATTTTGTTCAAGCTAAAAAAATCGACAAATTCTTATATTAAAATTATTTGGAAATAGAAGAGTTGTAGTGATAGGTAATGTTTCTGTTTGGTTTTGGAGGTATTTTAGCCGAGTTGTAAAAGCGGTTTAAGATTATTCCGTAAAAATGAAAAATGCCCCGTTCCGGCGGGGCATTTTTCTATAATTACGAACAAAGGGGATGGGAGAAATTTTTCACGATATCAAACAAAGGGGTATATGTTTGTTGTGAACAACTTCACGTATAGAATATACCACGATTCAAGATGACTTTTCAACTAGTTTGTGCGTTTTTTCACATTATTGTCATATATTTTTTCGATTCCTACATAGATCATAGTAAGTGGGGGCGTTGTAAGCTAATTCACAGGGAAGATGAATCTGAATTCATGAAAACAATTCCCAAAAAATATACTGGTTGCAAAGACTGATTGTACCGGAGGCGTGAAATGAAAAGTATCCACTTTCCCATCCTGGCCCTGCTGCTGATTTTTTCTTTCTTTTTGAACCTACTTGGTTTAATGAAACTATTTCCTCTCCTTTTCAGTTCCCCGTTGTTATTCCTATCGATTTTTCTTATTTGCACTTCACTCAACCAGCGAAATCGCTTCAAAGGGTTCTGATCCTAAATAGAAAAAAAGGGCCAGGCGCCTTCCGAAAGGAAAGTGTGCCTGGCCCAAATATTAACTTAGGATTTGTTCGATTTCGTTTAGCGCCTGTTCGAAGGCTTTGCATGCGTTCTCGACTGGTTCCGGGCTGGTCATGTCGACGCCTGCTTTTTTGAGCACCTCGATTGGGTAATCGGAGCTTCCGGACTTCAGGAAGTCGATGTAGCGGCTGACCGCCGGCTGCCCTTCCTCAAGGATTTGCCTGCTTAGCGCGGTAGCGGCGCTGTAGCCTGTTGCATATTGGTATACATAATAGTTGTAGTAGAAATGAGGGATCCTTGACCATTCCAACCCGATTTCCTCATCGATGGTGATGTCCTTGCCCCCAAAGTACTTCTTGTTCAGCTCATAATAATCCTTAGTGAGCGAATCCGCCGTAAGTGGCTCGTTATTCTGCCCCTTTACATGGATTTGGTGCTCGAACTCCGCGAACATCGTCTGGCGGAATACAGTCGCCCTGAAACCTTCAAGGAAATGGTTGAGCAAGTACAGGCGCTTCTGCTCATCGTCAATTGTTTTGAGCAAATAGTCATTCAGCAATGCTTCATTGCACGTCGATGCGACTTCCGCGACGAAAATGCTATAGCTGCCGTATGGATATGGCTGCGTTTTCCGTGTGTAATAGCTATGGACAGAATGGCCGAACTCATGGGCAAGCGTGAACAGATTGTTCACATTGTTTTGCCAGTTCATCAGGATGTACGGATTCGTGCCGTACGCGCCGGAAGAGTACGCCCCGCTCCTTTTCCCTTTGTTTTCATGCACATCCACCCAGCGGTTTTCAAAGCCTTCCTTCAGGATGCCCTGATATTCTTCTCCAAGCGGCGCAAGGCCTTTCAGGACAAGCTCACGCGCTTCGTCATACGTTACTTCCATTTTGACATCCTTAATTAGCGGTGCATACAGGTCGTACATATGAAGCTCATTAACGCCAAGCACCTTCTTGCGCAGCTTTACGTAACGGTGCAGCAAACCAAGGTTATCGTTGATCGTATTGACAAGGTTGTCATAAACGCTCTCCGGAATGTTGTTTCCCGCGAGCGCAGCCGCGCGGGCTGATTTGTAGTTCCGGACGCGGGCGTTGAAGTTGTCTTTTTTCACCTGGCCGCCCAGTGTGCTGGCAAATGTATTTTTGAACTTGCCATACTTGTCATAGACTGCCTTGAACGCATCGTGGCGAACCCTTGGATCCGAGCTCTCCAGGAACCTGGAATAACGGCCGTGGGTAACCTCGACTTCCTCTCCGTTTTCATCCTTGATGGAAGGGAACTCAAGGTCGGCGTTATTCAGCATCCCAAATGTGGTTGAGGAAGCGGCCATAACTTCGCCAGCTTCGGCGAGCAGGGCCTCCTGCTCGGCTGACAAAACGTGCGGCCGTTGCAGGTTGATTTCATCAAGGGCGTGCTCATAAAGTTTAAGCTCCGGCTTTTCCTCCAAAAATCCTTTAATCTTCTGCTCATCAATCGAAAGGATTTCCGGCACGATAAAGGCGAGCTGGCTGGCGGCCTGGGAATAAAGTGCCTTCATCCTGCCGTCAAGCCCCTGATAAAAGGAATTCCCTGTATCCTGGTCATATTTCATGTGGGAATATGTATACAACTTTCCAATCCGCTCAAGCAGCCGGTCTTGTTCCTGAAGGCAGATGTACAGGCTGTCGGCGCTTTCGCCCAGCTTCCCGCGGTGGCTGCCAATCCCCGGGATCAGTTCCTTTACTTCCTGGAATTCCTTCTCCCACTCATCATCTGTTGCAAAAATATCTTCCAGGCGCCATGTATCTTCTACAGGCACCTCGCTTCTCGCAGGCAATTTTTTTACTGCAGTTTCGTTCGCCATGTTCATCCTCCATTCGACATTTCGTTTTACGAAGCAATACTTTAATACTATTCTCCTTCTGTTTGAAAATTCCTGCCATTTTCACAAAAACCTTTTCAATTTATCGTTCCCTTTTCCACGTGAAAATGTCATTTAACAAGGAAAATTAATTTAATCATCGCGATGCCGGAAAAGCTTTACGGAAAGCAGACTCGTTTTCAATCTGTTCGGATGCTGTTTTGGGAAAGTCCAGTTTCCTCCTGATTTCGTATACACCGTCCCCCTTTTGGACAAGCACTCCTGCCAATGAAAGCAAGGACAAGTATTCTGCCGCCGCCTCTTGCAGTGAGAATCCAGCCGCCAGTGGAACGGGCCTTGTCCGGATGTCCCCCTTCCCTGCCCGCAAGGAAAGGCACGCGGCTGCCTCACTTTCTGTCACAACACTTCCCTCTCCCTTTCCTAAAAGAACATCAAGAACAACATATGACTGCCATATGACTGGATACGTCGAGATAGCCGCCGCTTTAGTACCCGGAAGGCCGATTTCGGGTGGAAGAAGAAAAATATTCATGCCGGCCCTGTAAAGTTCCTTTAAAAAGCGCATGTACGGGGTTTTAGGATTTGCTCCGATGGAAAGCTTGCTGCGGGCGAGCTTGTCATGCCAAAAAGGGAGAACGGCCAAAGCCGGCGGCCCTGGGTCAATAAGCCTGTCTATAGTTAGGCCATTCAATTTCTTCGTTTCGATCCGGGCGAATGCTTTTGAAGGTGAATAAGGGAAAATGGATTGGACGATGTGGAATAAACCTTGGCTGGAGCAAAAATAAGGGATGTATCCGGGGTTTCCCGGCGAAGTTCGCAGAAAAAGGTATTCAAATCCGGATAACGCGACTGTGTTTTCCTGTTTCCGGGAAAGATGGCTTCCCTCGGGAATCCATAGCGGAATGTAACCGGCTGAGAGGTACGTATTTGTCCTTTTCATGAATAAATCTTCGGGAATGGCGCTGCACTGAAATTCAATGGCGTAACGGAAGCCATTAAAGTGGAAGGCTATGTCGGGGCGCTGTCGGATAACGGGGTCGTAGTATTCCATCGCGGGCTGGATTCCCTGGGTCTTCAGCCAATCAAACAGAGCCAGCTTTCCGGACAAGTGGGATTCGGATTCCCGCTCGAAACTGCTTTCTTCACAGGCGTCCTTCAGGTGGGCGAAGTGAAAAATTTTCCTCTCGCCAAGTTTAAGCATCATCTTTCCCCCGCAAACCGGGCAAAAGAATTCTTCGCTGCTCCTCCAGGTTTGCAGCGTTTGCCGGCTATAACCGTCCGCAAGGCAAACTTTGGCGCCATTTTTCGTTTTGGCGGTCAACACATGCAATTTCCTCCATTTCTTATGATTGAGGAGCTTTTAAAAAACTCACCCTTTTCATAGAGATACATTCTCGCAAAGGGAGTGGAACTCCTTCACTTATTCCAAATTTTTATCATCGAAATTCAACTTGCTTACAATATTATTTTCGGTTGTACTTTTCTCGCAAAAAAACCGGCCTGGGAGTCAAGGCCGGTTCGATTTAAAGGAGCGGGGACATGAGACGCGAGGTGGATTCAAGCAGACGATAGCCAATATGGCGTTTCTGAAAGCTTTCCAGCTCAAGCTTTTGGGAATGTTTTAAGTCATTTACATATTCATTCACGAGTTTCCTGGTGCTTTCGGTGCGGTAAAGGAACGCATTCACCTCGAAGTTAAGGTGGAAACTTCGCATATCCATATTGGACGTTCCAATAGAGGCGAGCTGCCCATCAACAATGACGATTTTACTGTGCATGAACCCTTGCTGGTACTCATATATTTTTACTCCGGCCTCAAGCAGGTCGGGAAAGTACGACCGTGACGCATGGAAAACAATCCGTTTGTCCGGCTTGTTTGGAACCAGCAGCCTCACATCGATGCCACTTAACGCCGCCACCTTGATCGCGGAGAAAATGTCCTCATCTGGAATGAAGTACGGAGACGCAATCCAGACTGACTGTTCAGCCGAGGTAATCATCGCGAAAAAGATGTTTTTAATTGCCGTCCATTCATTATCCGGGCCCCCCGCGACCAGGTGCACACCGCCCTGATACCTCCCGGGCTGCGGCTGCGGCAAGTACTCCTCGGTCAAAAGGCTGTCATTGGCAGCATAATACCAATCCTGCAGGAAAATAAGCTGAAGCGAACGGACAGCTTCACCCTTCAGCATCAGGTGGGTATCGCGCCAAAAACCGATTTTCTTGACCCTTCCCAGATATTCATCCCCGATATTCAAGCCACCGACAAATCCTGTAGTTCCATCAATCACGATAATTTTCCTATGGGTTCGGAAGTTAAATTTATTATTCAGGAAAGGAAGTTTCACTGGCCCGAATGGCACCGCCTCCACTCCCGCTTTCCTTAAGTCCGTAATGTACTTTTTGGATAGCTGCCACGATCCGACCGCATCATACAGAAACCGGACCTTTACCCCTTCGCGCGCTTTGTTCGCCAGGATTGTTTTTATTTCCCTTCCGATCCCGTCATCTCTGACAATGTAGTATTCGAGGTGGATATGATGTTTTGCTTTCTTTAATTCGCGGAGAATATATTCGAACGTTTCCGACCCATTCGTCAGTGTTTTTGTTTCAGTCGAAAACGAAACCGGGCTATTTCCAAGCCTTTGGGCCAGCGTGACAAGTTTATGTTTCCCTTCAAAGTTTCGCGGCAGCTCGCTTCCGTCACCCTCGATGTTCAAAAACGTCTGCTTATCAAGGAAATACTTTTTCCGGAAAATCCGCTCTTTTTTATAATTGCGGCCGAATAAAATATAAAAAATAAATCCAAGCAGCGGAAAACTTCCAAGCACAACAAGCCAGGTAATCGTCTGGGTTGGATGCCGGTTTTCAAGGAAGATGACGAGCCCGATAAAAAATACGGAAAACGTAATCAGCAAGCTGAAAATTCGGAATAAATCCGACTCTAGGTTTTCCCGGAAGAGGAAAATGACTCCTCCCAAAATCAATAAAAAAAATAAAACCCTCACTGTGTTCTTCAACAAGTTCACCTGCCATTATCCCAATACGCCAAAAGTGCGGACAGCCATTTTTCCCGTTTCCAGGCTTCCGTGCCAGAATGATAAAGTTTCCCCTCCATCATGACATATAAAAAGCCATTTTTACAGAAAATAAGCCTTTTGCCATTGTTCTTTAAGAAACAAAAAGCCGATTTCAAAATCGTGAATGATTGAAATCGGCTTCTTTATTAAAAATGTTTCCTGAGCTCGGAAAAGACATCATGTGAAAGGATTTCCTTTCCGTATTCCTCCAGGCGATGGATGGTAACCTGGCTTTCATTTCCATATTCAAGAAGGATGCTAAGCAAATCATCGACTTGATCTTCATTGAATTCTTCTTCAGGAAACTCGGTATAAAGATAATATTTATTTTCAAAATGGAACAGCCTTGTCGCTATCCCATCAAGTCCGCCACGCTTGGAAAGCTGGATCAGGTCCTCGAAATCATTGAAGGATAGAAGGAAATCAAGCAATTCATCATCCTCGGTGTTTTCCTCGATTCCATGCCCAAAATGCTGGTCAAGCATGTCTTCGATTTGCTCATCAACAGGAAGGTCTTTCAGCTTGTCATTCGGGACAGGCAGTTCGAACTTCTGGCCGTCCTTGGACAGCTGCGCCTTCGTTACAAGGACTTCCAAGCCTTTATCGAGCGCCTGCACCTGAATCCAGAGCGGCCCTTCCACGGTGAACTCCTCTTCCTGATGGATTTCGTCCATCATTTCCCAGAAAAGTTCTTCGCTTCGTTCACGGTTATACCATATCTCTTCCCGGTCAAAGCCTCTTTCCTCTATATCAATATACGAGATGTAAAACTTAACGGTATTCTCATTAATCCGTTCTATCTCCATCTTTAACTCTCCCTTCCGGCAGCAAGAGTGAAGGGACTGATTACCCCCATGCAGATGATATTATCTATCTATTACCCTTATTCGGGCTGTTTATTCCGGCTGGCGTCTTGTACCTTTATTTTATGATAAATCAGGCATTTAGGGAAACAAAACACGCCATTTTTTAAAAAATGAGCAAATCGCTCAGGCTGATTTTCACATTGGCGGAGGGCCACTAAGGTCAATTTGCCATGGCTGGATAATCAATTCTGAATAAAGGTTTCCTTTTAGTTTATCAAAGGCTCGGACAATTAACAATTATTTTTCACTGGGAAATTACCGGTAAGAAGGGAACTCTAGAAAGGAAATTGAGGGAAAATTGAAAGGGCCTCCAAGTGTTGGAGGCCCTGGGGGTGCTTTTAGTTGACAAGGCGCTGAGCTTCGCGAAGCTGGAATGTGCGCACTTTCCTTGGTAGGAAGCGGCGGATTTCATCTTCGTTATAGCCAACCTGCAGCCTCTTCTCATCGAGAATGATTGGGCGGCGCAATAGGCCAGGATTATCCTTGATCAGTTCAAAAAGGTTTTGCAACGGCATGCTTTCCAGATTTACATCAAGCTTCTGGAACGTCTTGGAGCGGGTCGAAATGATTTCATCCGTTCCGTCCTCGGTCATCCTCAAGATTTCTTTGATTTCATCAATCGATAATGGTTCGGAAAAAATATTCCGTTCTGTGTATGGAATCTCATGTTCTTCCAACCATGCTTTAGCTTTCCTGCACGATGTACAGCTTGGTGAAGTGTATAGCGTTACCATAGGTTTTCACACTCCTTCTAAAAATAAAGCCATCTATTATGGATTAAAACTGTAATTTACTATTGTAATGATAATAAATTAAAATAACTACAATTAAGGAATATATATTATTAATTATACAACAGTGGGACAAAAAGGGGTATTACTTTTTAAAAATATTATTTTGGCAGGAACAAACCCTCTTTTCCTTGTTACGTAATATAAGACGAATCAAGAAGGAAAAAGTTTCATGAATTTTATAAAATAATTTATTTTTATGATTACTCATCCTCCTAAAGCTACTATAAATTTCGAAAGGCAGTGTCCTTTTATGTACGTTATATGGAAAAAATTAAAACATACAATCATATACCCGCCCCGAAAACGGGTTAAACCTGTTTTTTCATTTTTTTTTGATTCTCAATTAATTTTTTAAATGAAAAATCTGCATCTGTTTTTGATTGTTTGCTAGAATGTCGATTCTTTTCCTTTTAATCTCCGCCACTTTCTTTTAAAATGGGTGTATAAGGCAAAATTATAAGTGTTTCTACAAGAGAGGGGCAGGGGAAGCATACATGGCAGCATATTTGATGGATTTTGCTATTGTCACTGTTTTGATTGTTGGGATTACGGCGTTAATGGGCGTCATCACCAACGGCATTGGGGAGAATATCTTTGGAAGAAACAAGCGCACTGAATTCACTGACCAGGCTTCAAAGTTTGTAAACGGCTGGAAGGAAGTCGGCGGAAGAAAATAGTTTATGAGGGCTGCGGAATCGGTTTGGTTCCGCGGTTTTTTAATGGCCATCAAAATGGAAAGAAAAACGACCCTCATTTGGGCCGTTTTCTTGGTTTTATTGAGAGATTCCGAACGGGTTTCCCATGTCCTTGTCGGAGGGGAAGAAGCCGCACAATTACATTTTATACTGCGCCTTGTATTGCTCAAATTCCTTCTTGGAGCAATAAACGAAGTGGCCCGGAGCGATTTCCCTCATTTCGAGTTCTTCATTCTCCTCATAATTGTGGACGCTTGGGTTGTAAGGAATCCGTTTCCTCGTCCGTTCACTGTCCGGATCCGGAAGTGGTATCGCTGAAAGTAGCGATCTTGTATACGGATGCAGCGGGTTTTTATACAATTCCTCGGCAGGTGCCAATTCAACCAGCTTTCCGAAATACATAACGCCGATCCTGTCGCTGATGTACTTGACCATCGAGAGATCGTGGGCGATGAACAGATACGTTAAGCCCTTTTCCTTTTGCAACTTTTTCAACAGGTTGACAACCTGTGCCTGAATTGACACGTCAAGCGCAGAAATTGGTTCATCGGCGATGATAAAGTCTGGCTCAACCGCAAGTGCCCGGGCAATCCCGATACGCTGCCTTTGTCCTCCGGAAAATTCATGCGGGTAACGGTTCGCGTGTTCCTTGTTCAAGCCGACCGTCTCAAGCAATTCGTATACCCGTTCCATCCTGGCCTTCCTGCCCTTGGCAAGCCCATGGATGTCAATCCCTTCCGCGATGATATCAGCCACCGTCATGCGGGGATTCAGCGAAGCGTACGGGTCCTGGAAAATCATTTGCATTTTCCGGTTGAACTCTTTTAATTTCTTTGTTGATTTATGGCCGTGGACATTTTCGCCGTTAAAAAGAACCTGTCCATCGGTCGCATCATAAAGGCGGATGATCGTCCTACCGGTTGTTGACTTCCCGCATCCGGACTCCCCTACCAAACCAAGGGTTTCACCTTTGTAAATATCGAATGATATACCATCAACAGCCTTAACCATATTTGGCCGTCCAACATTGAAGTGCTGTTTCAGGTTTTTTATTTCAACCAATTTTTCAGCCATCTATTTCCCCTCCTTGACAAGCCTTGGCTCATCGAACGCAGAGGCCAGTTTCCTCATCCGTTTTTTGACTGCTTCAGGCGGCTCTACCTGTGGAGCATCGGGATGCAGGAGCCATGTTTTCGCAAAGTGGGTTTCCGAAATCTGGAACATTGGCGGTTCCTGTTCGAAATCAATGGCCATTGCATAAGGGTTCCTGGCCGCGAACGCATCCCCTTTTGGAGGATTTGTCAAATCCGGAGGCGTACCCGGTATTGCGGCGAGCTCCGATTTATCGTCACTGTCGAGGCTTGGCATGGACGCGAGCAGTCCCCATGTATATGGATGGCGCGGATCGTAGAAAATCTCATCCACCGTCCCCATTTCAACGATCTGTCCTGCATACATAACGACAACCCTGTCTGCCACGTTCGCGACAACACCGAGGTCGTGCGTGATAAAAATAATGGAAGTATCCATTTTGCTTTGCAGGTCTTTCATAAGGTCGAGGATTTGCGCCTGGATCGTAACATCCAATGCTGTAGTCGGCTCATCGGCAATCAGGAGCTGTGGATTAGCCGCAAGCGCGATCGCGATCATCGCCCGCTGCCTCATACCGCCGGAAAATTCGTGCGGGTATTGGTTGACGCGCCGTTCAGGCATTGGAATCCCTACAAGGCGTAGCATTTCCACCGCCCGTTCCTTTGCCGCCGCAGCACTCATGTTTTGGTGCTTAATAAGCCCCTCCATGATTTGGCGCCCAATTTTCATCGTAGGATTCAAAGAAGTCATTGGATCCTGGAAAATCATGCTCATTTCTTTTCCGCGGATTTTTTCCATATGCTTTTCCTTCTTAGGAACAATATCTTCCCCGTTAAAAAGGATTTGGCCGCCTTTTATTTTGCCTGGAGGCATTGGGATCAGTTTCATGATTGTTTGTGCTGTAACACTTTTACCGGAACCTGATTCCCCTACAATCGCAAGAGTCTCACCTTTATTAATGTCAAAGCTGACGCCGCGGACAGCTCTTACTTCTCCGCCATAAGTCTGGAATGAGACTTCCAGGTTTTTCACTTCAAGCAATTTCGTCATTTCTCATTCCCCCTTATTTCCGTAGTCTTGGATCTAATGCGTCGCGCAATCCGTCGCCGATTACGTTGAAGGCAAAGATGGTTAAACAGATGAACGTAGCCGGGAAGAACAAGCGCCAAGGATAATATTTAAGGGCAGGCAATCCATCGGACGCCATTGTTCCCCAGCTCGCAAGCGGCGGCGTCAATCCAAGCCCCAAATAACTCAGGAATGATTCCGTAAAGATAGCGGATGGAACTGATAACGTCATTGTTACGAGGATTGGACCCATCGTATTCGGAATGAGGTGCTTACTCATAATCCTCGGCAAATCCGCTCCTAATGTCCTTGAAGCAAGTACAAACTCCTGGTTTTTAAGGGATAACACTTGCCCTCGGACAATCCGCGACATATTGATCCAGCCCGTTATCGTCATAGCGAGGATCATTGTTCCGACTCCTTGTCCAAGAACGACCATGAGCAGGATTACCAAAAGCAAATACGGAACACCCCAAAGGATATCCGCAAACCGCATCATTAAATCGTCGGTTCGCCCGCCCTTATAGCCAGCGAGTCCGCCATAGAATACTCCAATGAAAAAGTCGACGAGTGCCGCCGCGACGCCGATGAACAATGAAATCCTTGCACCTTCCCATGTACGTGCAAACACGTCACGGCCAAGGTCATCGGTGCCAAACCAATGCTCGCTGCTTGGTGCCTTATTCGTATTCATCAAATCGTTTGTCCGATAATCATGGTCTGTCATATGTGGTCCAAAGATTGCCATGAAAATCAACAGGATCAGGAGAACAATGCCAAACATGGCAAGCTTGTTTTTACGGAAACGGATGGAAACATCCTTCCAGAAAGAAAGGCTCGGTTTCGAAATCTTTTCCGCTTCATGTGCCTTTGAACCAACAATCTGGAATTTATCTTTTGAAATCTGCATGGTTATTCTCCTTTCCTTCCGCCGGCCAGTTTAATCCGCGGATCAATCAAGCCATACGCGATGTCGACGAGGAGAATGGCCGTCAGCAAAATGATACTGTAGAATACGGTAACACCCATGATAACTGTATAATCGCGGTTGGTGATTGATGTTACGAAGTGTGATCCAAGTCCAGGTATGCCAAAAATCCTTTCAATGACAAAGCTTCCTGTTATGACTCCCGCTGAAAGCGGACCAAGGTACGTAACGACTGGAAGCAGCGCATTCCTGATAGCATGCTTTACTGTTATCGCCCTTTCGCTAAGGCCCTTTGCTTTTGCAGTCCGGATGTAGTCATTTGACATAACCTCCAGCATGCTTGAGCGGGTCAGGCGGGCAATGAACGCCATTGGCGTGGATGCGAGCGCAACGGCAGGCAGTATTGTATGGACAAATGAATCCCAGCGGGCCACCGGCAGGATTTGCAGTTTGATAGCGAAAATGTATTGCAGGATGGATGCCATGATAAATGAAGGAACAGAAATTCCCATTACCGCAAAAATCATCGCGCCGTAGTCCTGCCATTTATTATGCCTTAACGCAGCAATTATACCGAGGAGGACTCCAAGTGATACGGCAATTAAAATCGCTTCAAGCCCCAGGGCAAGCGATACAGGGAACCCTGTATCAATCAGGTCGTTAACAGTCCTTGCCTTGTACTTAAATGATGGCCCAAAATCCCACTGTGCAATTCTCCCCAAATATTCACCGTATTGGACATACCATGGCTGGTCCAAACCGTAATGTTCATTCAAGGCCTTTTCAATTTCAGGAGGCAATTGTTTCTCGGATGTAAACGGGTTGCCCGGTGCCAGCCTCATTAGAAAAAACGTGGCTGTAATGATCAGGTAAAGGGAAAGCAGCATAAAAACCAATCTTCTAAAGATGTATCTAACCAAAAGTGCCCACCTCCATTGTTTACTTTTTAGCTTTCCTTAAAAAACAAGGATAATGCCAAGTTTTAGGAATAGATAAAAAGTCTGCCAGAATCGGGATTTATTTCAAAACACTCTGAAAGCTTAGAAAAACTTGGCATTCAAACGCCAAGTCCCGCTCAATGCCTATTTTTTCTATACTTCAGAATATTCATCAAATAAACCCTAAATCAGAAAGGAAGGTATATGGGTATCATACACCCATATACCTTGCCTAAGTTGTAAACCATATTTAGATATGCTTATTCGAATTTAGCCCACTTCAGCTGGACATCTCCAAGGCCGGATACGACTACACCCTTCAGGTTGTCTTTCTTAACCCAAACGTTTGTATAGAAGTAGATTGGAGCAACCGGCATTTCGTCCATGAAGATTGCTTCGGCTTGCTTTAGCATTTCAAGGCGTTTGTTGGCGTCGCCTTCTTTTTGGGAATCGATCAGAAGCTGTTTAAACTCAGCATTTTCCCAGAAAGTATCGTTATTGCCGCCATTTTTGTCGCGATAAAGTTCAAGGAAGTTGATTGGGTCGTTGAAGTCGCCAAGCCAGCCCATACGGCCAACCATGTAATCTCCCTTATGCATCTTGTCGATGTAAACAGCCCACTCGGCATTGTCAAGAGTTACTTCAACGCCAAGATTCTTCTTCCACATATCCTGGATTGCCTGTGCAATCTTTTGGTGTGCTTCTGAAGTGTTGTAGGAAAGTGTGATTGGAGGAAGCTCGGAAACATCCTTCAATCCAAGTTCTTTCAAGCCTTCAGCAAGGAATTCCTTCGCTTTATCAATATCTTGATCTTTGAAATATCCCTTGTCATTTTCCTTGATCATGGAAGGAGGAACGATTGCCATCGCAGGCACCTGTCCGCCCTGAGTGATATTTTCTACTACTGCCTGGCGGTTGATCGAATAGGCAAGTGCTTTACGGATATTCTTGTTGTTCAAAGGCGGTTTTTCTGTCTGGAACTTATACCAGTAGGTACCAGCGATCGGCTTGATGTTCAATTTGCCGTCGTCCTTCAGCTGCTTAAGAGCATCTGTTGGAAGGGTTCCGAATGGAGAACCAGCCCAGTCAAGTTCGCCGTTGTCGAACATGGATAGCTCAGTGCTCGGATCGTTGATCATATACATTTCAACTTTTGTGAGGCTGACAGCATCAGCATCCCAATAGTCTTCGTTCTTTTCAATGACGATTTTGTCCTGGTGCGCCCATTCAGTCATTTTGAAAGGACCGTTGGATACATAGGAATCGCCAGCGTCTGTGTACCATTTGTCATTCGCTGTTGCTACCTTTTCGTTTACAGGGAAATAAGTGTAGAACGCAGTCAGCTCAAGGAAGTAAGGAGTCGGGTTTTCAAGTGTTACCACAAGAGTTTTCTCATCCTTAGCTTCTACGCCAAGAGTTTCCGGCTTGGCTTTGCCTTCATTGATAGCCTGGCCGCCCTTCACATAGTATAGCTGGTAAGCATACTGTGACTGGTTGGCAGGATCCACAGCCCATCTCCATGCATAAACGAAGTCGTTGGCAGTTACAGGGTCGCCGTTTGTCCATTTTGCATCACGAAGCTTGAACGTGTACTGTGTCAGGTCGTCAGAAACCTGGATATCTTCAGCCATCGCGGGCTGCGGCTTTCCGTCCTTGTCGATACGGGTCAAGCCTTCAAAAGTCTGAAGCAATACGCCGCCTGAAGTTGCGTCGTTAGCAAGTCCCGGGTGAAGGGAGAACGGCTCTGAGTTGATGTTTACTTTCATTTCCTGTGGAACGTCTTCTTTCTTTTTGTCCTTGTCTCCGCTGGCGCTGTCGCCGCCGTTACAGGCAGCAAGGAACATGCTCATTGCGAGCAGCATACTGAAAAAGATTGAAAATCTTTTCTTCACGGTCTTACCCCCCTGGTTTTAATGTCCGCAAACGGCATTGAGACCTGTCCTTCCATCCAACTACATTTGTTTTCCCCGGAAGTAATAATTAAATAGTCTGATAATTTTTTAGAAAGAAAAAAAATCAGCCATTAAAATCAATAAAAAAAGCGACTTTATAGCTTTGCAGATTCATTCATCTCCAGAAGTTATAAACTGGCTTTTCGCATTTTCCGGCGTTAGAACATACAAATGTAATAAATGAGACAAAATCGTAACGTGCTCGTTTGTTACGTTTATTATAAATAGTTTAAATATTTAATGCAAGCAGAAAATGGGACACAGGATGCTATTTCAGAATAATGATGCAGCATTACGTTGGAAGACTTGTAAGGAATTTCCTAAAGACTTCCCGCTTTCTCCTTGTTTTTCCTCTCTTGTTTACTTGATTTCCCGAGCTTTTTGATGTATTTTAGTACTACAATAAAATTACCGGCTTTGAGAAAGAATAGTACTGCCAGCTATTGGTTTACAGAGAGTTTGTGGATGGTGTGAACAAACAACCGGCTGCCGGGAATGGGCTTTTGAGCCCCGGAATGGAATTCGAGTATATTCCGGCGCGCGCCAGGCGTTAACAAGGCTTCCCCTGCAAGGGGTAAAAAGTGGCTTTTTAGCAATTAGGGTGGCACCGCGGACCATTCGTCCCTATCATGATGGGGAGGAATGGTCTTTTTTTATTATCTTGAAAAAAGTATATAAAAGGAGGAATTCTTCATGAAAACAATTTTTTCCGGCATTCAGCCAAGCGGCACAATTACCCTTGGAAATTATATCGGCGCCTTAAAGCAGTTCGTCGAGCTTCAGGAAGAATACAACTGTTATTTCTGTATAGTAGACCAGCATGCGATTACTGTCCCTCAGGATCCGCTCCAATTAAGGAAAAACATCCGCAGCCTTGCCGCTCTTTATCTCGCGGTCGGCCTTGATCCGGAACGCGCTACCCTTTTTATCCAATCCGAAGTGCCCGCCCATGCCCAGGCCGGATGGATGATGCAGTGTATTTCCTATATTGGGGAACTTGAAAGAATGACTCAATTCAAGGACAAATCGGCCGGAAAAGATGCTGTCTCAGCCGCGCTTCTTACGTATCCTCCATTGATGGTCGCTGATATCCTGCTTTACAGCGCGGATCTTGTTCCAGTCGGGGAGGACCAGAAACAGCATTTGGAACTGGCTAGGGACCTGGCAGAAAGATTCAATAAAAAATACCGGGAGATCTTCACCATTCCCGATGTCCGGATTCCGGAAGTCGGCGCGAGAATCATGTCACTCCAGGAACCGACCAAGAAAATGAGCAAGTCGGACCCTAATACAAAATCGTTTATTTCCATCCTAGACGAACCGAAGCTCATCGAAAAGAAAATAAAAAGCGCGGTGACCGACTCCGACGGCGTTGTCAAATTCGACAAAGACAACAAGCCAGGGGTTTCGAACCTTCTAACCATCTATTCGATTCTCGGCGGGAAGCCGATTCCGGAAATCGAGAAAGAATATGAAGGAAAAGGATACGGGGAGTTCAAAGCTGAGTTGGCCCAGGTTGTCATCAATGCCCTTAAGCCTATCCAGGACAGGTACCATGACTTGATGGAATCCTCGGAACTTGACGACATCCTCGACCGCGGCGCTGAAAAGGCAAACAAGGCGGCTTCAAAGATGCTTAAGAAAATGGAAAACGCGATGGGGCTTGGAAGAAAGCGCCGTTAATAAGCCTTACAAAATAACAAAAAGAGGGGCATCTCCTAAAGGGAGCCTCTCTTTCAAAATTCGCCGCTTTGTTTTAAAAATAAAAATTATTACTTCAGAATATTTTCCTACCCTTATCCATTTTACCCCAACTACAGTTAATATAGAAGAAACTCGCCTTTTCCCCATTTTCAGAGACTAATACTGTCCATTTTAATGATTGTTCCCCTCTAAAGGCCTTCCTGGTATAATCGATTAATTTACCTTTGGGCCATGCTCCATTTCCCAAAGTTTTTCAAAAAAAGGCTGTCCTTTAATAAGGTTTTCACAGAAATGTTCATGTTTCCTGCTCCAACCTGGTTTCAAATTTGTAAAAAGCTGCTTCCATGCTTCGTCAAAGTTCATTTTTTGGATTGCTTCATAATTTTCAGGAGACCATTCTGTGTACCAATAGCGGATTTCCGCCTCATTCGCGGATGATAGGAGCTGATCGAGCGCCATGAACAACAGCTGTTTGAGCTGCCTTTCCTTCCGTGTCAAACCGGTCATTAATTCAGGTTCAGGAGAAAGTATATGGAATTCTTTTGAATCCATTTCGGGCTTAAATTTGTAAACGGCTGGCTCCTGATTTTCGAGCATTTCATAAACAAGCTGTTCCTGCCTTGGAATGAGCCTGCTTTTCCTCACCGGAATGTTGTAGCCAATTGTATCAATGGCCAGTATGTCAACTCCGTCACTAATGATAAAACAATACTCAAGCTGGACCCGCTCATGATTTTTCCGCAAATAAGCCTTTTGATAAATATCATCGAGAAGCTGCTGAGGCAATGGCGCAAGGTCGTTTTCAATGTAACGAAACAGGATCGGCTCCACTTTTAAGAGCGGTACCTGGTCAAGCAATTCAACGCCGTCATCTTTTCTCCACTCGTGAAAATGGCATACATTATAGCCATTTTCTTCTCCCTCAAACCAGTTCACCCAGACATCATGAAGATATAACATTGACCGACCCCTCACTTCAAGAATCCATTTGTCAATCAGTATAGGCAGCGTCAAGTTAAATTATTCCTTATTTGCACGATGAATCCACTCAATCGTCTTCAATTCTTCCGGGCAGAAATATGCTTAACGCGACAATGGCCATCCCGGCCGGAAGAAGGTAGCATTCTGGCCTGCTTGAAATGAATTGGAAGTAATCCAAATACCCCATCCCGGCTGCGAATACGTTCAAATAAGCGACCAGGCTGATTCCCCCGGAGACCGAAAAACCAAAACCCGTCAGCAAAAAAAACACTCTAATCGCCATAATCCCCATTTCTCCTGTCCATGCGGCCCCTCCTGCATGTCCGAATTCTTTTTAACACATATGTATGATTGATTGGCATGGGTTATGTCCATCCATGGCGCAGGAGCCTTTTGCCAAAACAAAAAAATCTACCATTTTGGATGGTAGATTTTATCTCCGTGATTTAGGGTTGAAAGCATCTTTCAGGCCCTCTCCGATGAAGTTAATCGACAAGATTGTCGTTGTGATAATCAATGCCGGCGGAACCCAAATCCATGGTTTCCCTTTAAGCACATCCGGCTCATTTGCTGAAGAAAGCATATTCCCCCAGCTTGGGACTTCCTGCGGCACCCCAAAGCCAAGGTAGCTCAGCGCCGATTCGGCTACAATCATGCCGGCAAACAAAATTGTCGCCTGAACAATAATCGTTGACATGACGTTTGGCAATAGATGCTTGGTGATAACTTTAAAAGGCGAGCAACCAATCGAAACTGCCGCTGTGATGTACTCATTCTCCTTTTCCGCAAGAATCTTGCTTCGTACAATCCGCGCAACCCCACCCCAGTTTAGAATACTAATGGTTCCAACCAACACCCATACCCCCGAGACCATCCCAAACAGGATCGCGTTAAGGACGATAACAAAAACGAGGAACGGGAAGTTCAAGACAAAATCAGTAAACCTCATTAGCAAGCTGTCAACAGTTCCTCCAAAATAGCCAGCAATAGACCCTACAAGTGTACCGAGGAATATGACAAAAAATGTACAAGAAAGGCCAACCATCAAAGAAATACGTCCGCCATACAGCAGCCTGGTGAAAACATCCCTTCCGCTCTTGTCGGTACCGAGCCAATGGTCGGCTGATGGTTTAAGCGACATTTCTCCGATATTGATACGGGTAACATCCGCGGTTGTGATAAATGGTGCTAGGAATGAAAGAATACTTACGATTATTAAGAAAATAAGGCTTACCATAGCTAATTTATTTTTAAGGAATTTTTTACGGGCAAGAGCCAGCGGAGATAAACTTCTTTTCGGCGGCCCTACATTCAATTCCGCTTCTTTTCGAGTTGCAATTTCCATTATCTTTCCCTCCTTAATCCAGCCTGATACGCGGATCGACTACGCCGTATAGAATATCCGCAACAAGGTTGCCGACCAATGTCAAAAAGGAAAACAACATGGTCAAAGCCATCATGACCGGATAATCCCTGGTACTTACTGACTGAAGAAACAGCTGGCCGATTCCGGGATAGGTAAAGATCGTTTCTGTAATGATGGCGCCGCTAATAATAGCGACAATATCAAAGCCAAGGAAGGTAATGAGCGGGATAACGGAATTCCGCAAAATATGGACATTGTAAATGCGCTTTTCCGGTGTTCCTTTTGCCCTAGCAGTCCTTACAAAATCCTTGCGGCTGTTTTCAATGATATCATTCCGAAGAAACTGCGTATAACTGGCAGTACTTAGCATTCCAAGCACAAGGGCAGGAAGCAATACGTGGTGAAACTTACTCAGGTACCATTCAAACGTGCCGTTAGCTATTGTAATATCGACTGATCCATTCGACGGGAACCAGTTCAGCGTAAAGGCGAAGATATATATGGCGAATACCCCGGCAACAAATGATGGGATTGAAAGTCCAAGATAGTTAAACCCGCCAATCAAGTTGTCTGCCAGTGTATAAGGCTTGCGGCCTGCATATGTTCCCATCAGGAATGCCAGGATGTACGTAATCAGGATTGCCGTACCTCCAAGCAAAAGGGTGTTAGGTACCTTTTCACTTATTACATCCGCAACATCTATCTTGAACCGTGTTGATTTACCGAAATCCCCTTGGACAAAGTCTGAAATCCAGTTAAAGTACTGAACTGGGAGAGGATCGTAATACCCCATTTTTTGCCGCATTTCTTCAATATATTGTGGGTCTGTGTTATTCGGATCTATTTCTCCACTGAAGGAGTCCCCTGGCATTAATTTCGCCAAAGTGAAAACCACAATGGAGATAAGGAGCAACATTGGGATCATTCCCAATAATCTTCGGAGCGAATACTTCAACATATGCATTCTCCTTACCTTTGCTGCGTCTTGGCTGCCGTTCAATTTCAACAGCAATGCCCCACCTCAAAACAGTGGTACAGCAATCTAAAGTTTCGGGTAGGGCCTGCTGCCCCATGCCTTACAGGCATTTACAATTAAAACTAACCGCGGCGGTGAACCGCGGTTAGTTTCAAACCAAAAAGTTTTTAATCAATCATTCTAGTAAAGCGTTAGTAAAACGGGCATTCCCGTCAGCGGGTTACCCCACTGGAGGACTTCCATCTTACTGCTCAAGCCACCATTCGTTCGGGCGGTTTGAACCGGAAACATCGTACTTCACGCCTTTAACGCGCTTGTTAAGGGCAACGATTTCTTCAAGCTCCGCGATTGGAAGCGCAGGAAGTTCATCCATGAAGTGCTTCTGCCACTCAATATAAAGTTCCTTACGCTTATCGGAATCTGTTCCCACTACTTCCATATCAAGAGCGTCGTCAAGAAGCTGGTCGCTCTTTTCGCTTACCCAGCGAGGGTAGTTCCAAAGCGCATCGGACTTCCAAAGGCCGGATGGATCTGGATCTGTGCCAGTTGACCAGCCGCCGAAGAATACTTCCATTTTCTTGTCGGACTTTTCAAGCATATCGTAGTAAAGGCCAGCGTCTGTCATCGTCAGCTTTGTTTTTAGGCCAATTTCTTCCCAGTACTGTGTCAAAGCCTTCGCGCGTGCTTCGAATGTTGGGTTTTGTGTTGCATAATGTGCGAAGTTAACTACGAACGGCTTGCCATTTGGATCTTCGCGGAATTTATCACCGTCAACATCCTTCCAGCCTGCATCGTCAAGGATTTTCTTCGCTTTTTCTGGGTCGTATTCGAACTGCTCAAGCTCTTTATTGTCAGCCGCGATCCAGTGGTTTGTAGGAACAGGGCGGTTAACCGGCTTACCTACTCCGAAGAAGAACGCTTTAACCCACTCATCACGGTTAATTGCATAGTACATAGCCTGGCGTAGTGCCTTATCCTGATACTTAGGCTCGTTCATAACGTTTTTCTTGCCATCCCAGTTGCCAAGCTTGAAACCTACATAGTAATAGGAAAGGCCAGGGTATTTCACAACATTGATGTTGTCAAGGGCTTCAACTTGCTCGATGATGCTTGGGTGGAACCCAGTCATGTCTAGCGTATTGTTCTGCAATTCACCCACTGTAAGGGATGGATCGATTACTTTCATAACTACTTTTTCAATATGAGGCTTGCCGCCGAAGTAATCATCGAAACGCTCAAACTCGATGGATTCTCCTGGGACGATTTTGGATACCTTAAATGGTCCAAGGCCGACTGGCTTTGTGCGGACCTTCTCGGAAGCCATCATGTCCTTAACAGCGATTCCTTCAAATTCTTTGCGGGACATTGCATATGTCCAGAAGTTTTCCAGGTTGTTCACGCGTGCTTTGTCAAACGTAACTTCCATTTCATAATCGTTGATGATCTTGATTCCGGAAATGGAATCTGCTTTGCCATCCTTGTACTCAGGTACGCCAACTACGTCCTGGACGTTTACGTAACGGGGACCATCATAATCTTTGTCAGCAAGGACTTTGATCGAGAATTCCCAGTCCTGAATTTTAAGTTCTTCACCGTTATGCCATTTTACGCCTTCTTTAATTTTAAACTTATAAACCTTGTTATCGTCTGTTTCCCAAGAAGCGATATAAGGCTGGGCTTTCAGGTTCTCATCATAGTCGATGAGGTTTTCGTCAAAGAAATCAATTACTTCTGCATCAGTTGCAGTTCCATAGAAGTTCGGGTTGTACTTTCCTTCTGGTGCTGAGTCAAGCGAGTAAACAAGCGTTCCGCCGTCTTTTGGCTCGGAAGTTTTCTCGCCGTTGTCTCCTTGCTTTTTGCTATCAGTCTTTTCTCCTCCACTGCATGCCGCCAGGAACATGGATAAAACTAGTACTAGCGCAGACAGCCATAACCAACTTTTCTTCATTGTGGTCCCCCCATATAAGTATTGGTATTGCAAGCGCCCAGAACGGAATTTTGGACACTTTTATTAAACACGCCTCACGCAATGGCATTCGCCGTGTTTTTAATAAAGGTGGCAAGCGACTCTGTGAGAGGGCTTCACCTCCTTTAATTCAGGCTTTGTTACGGAACATTGCTCCATTGCCATTGGACAACGTGGATGGAACGGGCAGCCGGATGGCGGGTTCAATGGGCTTGGTACATCCCCTGTCAGTATGATCCGCTCCTTCTTATTCCTCGGATCCGGAGAAGGAATGGCGGATATCAGCGCCTGGGTGTAAGGATGGAGCGGTTCCGCATAAAGGCTGTCCTTATCGGCAATTTCCACCATATTCCCCAGGTACATAACCCCGATCCGGTCGCTCATATGCTTTACGACGCTCAAATCGTGGGCGATGAATAAAAATGTCAGGTCGAATTCTTCCTGCAAGTCCTTCAGCAAGTTCAATACCTGCGACTGGACAGAAACGTCAAGCGCGGATACAGGCTCGTCAGCGATAATGAGCTTCGGCCTTAAGGCGAGCGCCCTTGCGATGCCGACCCTTTGCCTTTGCCCACCGGAGAATTCGTGGGCGTATTTATAATATGCGTCCTCAGGAAGGCCGACCTTTTCAAGAAGATCCATTACTTCTTTTTTAAGCTCTTCCTTTGGTTTATTCGTATAGTTATAGATTGGCTCCGCGATAATATCGCCTACCATCTGCATCGGATTAAGCGATGCGTATGGGTCCTGGAATACCATCTGGAGGTCCTTGCGGATTTCCCTGAGGGTCTTTCCACTGACATTGGTGATATCCTTCCCGTCGAAAATGATTTTTCCGTCGGTAGGCTTCAGGAGCCTGAGAATCGTGCGTCCCGCTGTAGACTTCCCACAGCCGGATTCCCCTACAAGGCCAAGCGTTTCGCCCTTTTTGATTTCAAATGAAACATCATCGACCGCCTTGACGTTTCCGACTGTTCTCTTGAAAAAGCCGCCTTTGACAGGATAATAGGTTTTAAGATTCCGGATTTCGAGCAAATTCTCCTTGCCGGCACCGGTATTCATTTTACTAGCTTCCGTTGCTGTACCGCTCACTGGCTGATCGCTCCTTCCTTTGGCCTGCTGGTTTCAAAGAGCAGGCACGCAACCTTGTGCCCGTCGCCGTTATCGGCGAGGATCGGCGTTACGGTCTGGCACTCCGGCATAGCCATCGGGCAGCGGTTGGCAAACCTGCAGCCTGTCTTTTTCATGTTTGTAATCGATGGGACGATCCCCTGGATGGAGCTGAGCCGGTCGGCTTCATCTTCCATTTTTGGAATCGCGCCAAGCAGCAGTGTTGTATATGGATGCTTTGGATTGTAGAAAAGCGTTTCAACGTCGGTTTGTTCAACGATCCTGCCGGCATACATGACGATGACCTCATCGCACATCTCCGCCACAACGCCAAGATCATGGGTAATGAGGATGATGGACATGTCGTTAACTTCCTGGATTTCTTTGAGAAGCTCCAAGATCTGGGCTTGTACGGTTACATCCAATGCCGTTGTCGGCTCATCCGCGATCAGGAGTTTTGGCTGGCAGGCAATCGCAATCGCAATCATGACCCGCTGCCTCATCCCGCCCGACAGCTGGTGAGGATACTCATCAACGATTTTCTCCGGCCTGGAAATGCCAACGCTCTTCAAAAGCGCGATTGCTTTTTGACGGGCATCATTCTTGGAAATTTTCTGGTGGTTCAAAAGAACTTCCTGTATTTGCGACCCGATTGTGAATACAGGATTCAATGATGTCATTGGTTCCTGGAAGATCATCGAGATATCCTTGCCGCGTATTTTATTAACCTGATTCTCGTCCATTTTTTCTATGTGAATGCCATCGAAGACGATTTCCCCGGACTTGATCTTACCGATTCCTTTGGGAAGAAGCTGCATGATTGACAGGCTCATGACTGACTTCCCGCATCCGGATTCCCCTACAACCCCGACAATCTGGCGTGGCTTGACCGAAAACGATACATTGTCGACGGCATTATAAAACGTTCCGTCGATATCGAATGCTGTTTCCAGGTTTTTGACTTCCAGTAATGGTGTTCCGCTTTGCTGGATGTTTTTTGTGCTCATACGACACCTTCTTACTCCGAAATTTTCTGTCAATTCACTATATTTAAATAAAATACTATTACAAATTTGTTACAATTGCAAGAGTTTTTTGTTATTTTTTATCTAGATGCTGGAAAAGGAGGAAAAGCCGTTCCTACAGGATTTTCCTCCTTTAAAAAAGGTAAATCTTTTACAAAAAGAAAGAAGTTTCTTTAATTTGGAAAGAATTCTCTACACTAAACCCGTGACTTTTGTAATAATTCTTCACTAAAAAGTAACCATAACAATAGCCCAAAAGTCTTGGTATGCCATTCCCTCCAAAGAGGAGCCGATCATGCTCCTTGTCTGACTTTTTTATATTAAGATTATTCTGCAATAATATTTTATAGAATTGGTTGAGTTCTTTTTCACTATATAATGAACACCAGTCGGCCTGGTATTGTTCACCGCATTCATGCTTAACGGCATATTCCGCAAGGCCCTCCATGACCATGGATTCAAGCAGGGTGTTTTCCCGGACATCTTTGCCTATAGCGTTGATTCTGCACGTATGATGGTATTCATGGACAAATAGGGCCTCCAATTCTTTATTGTCTTCAAAATCCGGGAGGAAGAGAAATAGTTTATCAGGATAAGAGACTCCGGATTTTTGCGGAGCGGACTTGCGGAGGAATCCCGTTTTTTTCGCGGATGGGAAAATGAAGATTGGAATATCGGGGCCCTTCCATTTGGCCCGGTACTTTCTAAAAAGCTCTTCAGCCTTTTCCCATACGCCCTTTTCAATAAGCCGCCGCACCTCGTTCCCGATGTTCGCTGATGGCCTATATATGCCAAAAGTCAACAATTCCCTGTAAATCCCCCTTGGTTTCCCTCCTGGAAAGTAAGCTTCAAGCCGCTCGCACAACACTTCTGGACGGCGCCAATCCTTTTCAAGCCATTCGTCAGTCCGAATGATTGCCATCTGGGTATATCCCTCCTCATTACGCGCTTCCTATTATCCTATGGGGTCCCATCCGGAAATTAGCCATTATGGACAAAAAAAAACAGCCTGTAACCGAATGTACAGACTGGTTTTGATATAACTTTAATTTTCGGGTGGCCAGATCATGGCCTATTCATATTTTTTGAAGGCAAGAGTCGCGTTATGTCCCCCAAAACCAAGCGAATTGCTGATTGCAGCCTTGATTTCCCCTTGCCTGGATTGATTCACAACATAATCAAGATCACATTCAGGATCTGGGGTTTCATAATTAATTGTTGGAGGAAGGACCGAATCCCTGATTGCCAGTGCTGTGAAAATGGCTTCGACTCCTCCAGCGGCCCCAAGCAAATGCCCGGTCATCGACTTGGTCGAGCTGACGGCGAGCTTGTATGCATGTTCCCCGAAGACTTCTTTTATCGCATTTGTTTCAAACTTGTCATTATAGTCGGTGCTCGTACCATGGGCATTGATATAATCAATGTCCTCAGGATTCAGGCCGCCATCCTCGATTGCCATCCTCATTGCGCGTACACCGCCTTCTCCCCCTGGAGCAGGCGCAGTGATATGATAGGCGTCGCCTGTAGCTGCGTACCCTACTACTTCAGCGTAAATCTTCGCCCCGCGTGCTTTCGCGTGTTCCAATTCTTCAAGGACCACAATGCCGGCGCCTTCGCCCATGACAAAGCCATCCCTGTTTTTATCAAACGGCCTGCTCGCTGTCGCAGGATCCGGATTGGTTGAAAGTGCCGTATTCGCACAGAAACCAGCTACAGCCATCTTTGTAATCGGCGCCTCTGTTCCTCCGGTTACCATCGCATCCGCATCGCCGCGCTGGATGACCTTGAAGGCATCCCCAATCGAATTCGTCCCTGTCGCGCATGCTGTCACGGTACAGGAATTGAATCCCTTCGCTCCCAGCATAATCGAAACCTGGCCTGCCGCCATATCGGGAATCATCATTGGGACAAAGAAGGGGCTGACCCTTCTGTAGCCCCTGTTCTGGAAAACTTCGAATTGCTGCTCAAACGTTTCCATCCCGCCGATTCCAGAACCAATCCAGACGCCTACCCGATGGGCATTCTCATCCACGATTGCAAGCCCGGAATCCTTCACGGCCATAATGGAAGCGGCAACAGCGTATTGAGTGAACCTGTCCATTTTCCTGGCTTCTTTTTTCTCCATAAATTCTTCAGGGTTGAAATCATTGATTTGCGCGGCTACTTTAGCCGGGAAATCGTCCGCGTTGATACGGGTCAGCGGACCAATTCCAGATTTGCCTGCGACGATATTCTTCCAGGTTGTTTCGGCATCAAGCCCAAGTGGGGTTACAGCCCCAATCCCTGTAATCACTACCCTACGTTTTGTCACGAAAAGCCAACTCCTTTTCCGTACCATTTATGTTCGTTGCAACTACTATTTACCCCAGCGGATGGCGATGGCTCCCCATGTGAGCCCTCCGCCGAATCCAACCATGACGATTACATCGCCGTCTTTGATTTTTCCTGCCTCGACCTCATCGACCAACGAGATTGGGATTGATGCCGCCGAGGTGTTCCCGTACTTACTAATTGTATAGGATACTTTTTCCACGGGCAATTCCAGCCTCTGCCGGGCAGCCTCGATAATCCGGATATTCGCCTGATGAGGGACCAAAAAATCAACATCATCTTTTTCCAGACCCGCTTTATGAAGGACGTTGACGCTGCTTTCTCCCATTTGGCGGACCGCGAACTTGAACACTTCGCGTCCATTCATTATGATAGCCTCATCCTGGTAAAGATGTTTTCCGCCTGTCCCATCAGCGCCGAGTTCGAATGAGAGCACGCCCCGGTCACCCGATACAGGGCCGAGTATAACGGCGCCAGCGCCATCGCCGAAAAGGACAGCCGTGTTACGGTCTTCCCAATTGACGATTTTCGAAAGTTTCTCAACCCCGACGACCAGTACATGTTTATAAACACCTGTTTCAATGAATTGTTTCCCGGTAACAATGCCGTACATGAATCCAGCGCACGCGGCGCTCACATCCATCGCGGCTGCGTTTACGGCCCCAAGCTTCTCCTGGAGCATGCAAGAAACCGACGGGAACGGCCTATCGGGAGTTACCGTCGCAACGAGGATCATATCAATGTCCGCGGGAGAGATTCCCGCATTCTCAATCGCCATGCGGGCGGCATTATATGCCATATCCGACGTATCCTCACCATTCCCGGCTATCCTTCTTTCTTCAATTCCTGTTCTGGTCCGAATCCATTCATCGGACGTATCCATCCTCTTTTCGAGGTCAAAATTCGTTACAACGCTTTGGGGGACATATTTTCCTAAACCAACTATGCCAGCTCGCATCGCGGCCATCTCCTTATAGTGTAATGTATCCAACTTTACTTATTATCAAATATTATGACTTGGTACTAATTTTAGCAAATAAAAAACTCATTTTGCAATAGTTATTTACCGGATTGCCTATTCATTGGGCCGTCCATTTCCCATATGAAAACATATAGTGGGAGTAAGGATGGATTTAAGGAGGGGTAAAATGGACGGCAATCAACAGAACCAGGGGGTGCGCCAATCCGATCCTTTCAGCCGGATGATGTTTGGCGGTGAATGGGGTGGCGGCGAATTAAAAAAAGGCACGGGAGGTCCGATACCTACCAAGGAGCCTCAGCCTGGTGGAGTCCCAATCAATTATATCCAGCTGATGGAGATTATTGACGGCATGGTCGGATTAGCGGACCAGCTTAAGCCTGTTTTTTCGGAAGTTTATCCGTTTATCCAGCAGTTTTGGAAAAAGAAGTAGCTGCCTCATTTGGCAGCTGTTTCTTTTAATTAAGATGAACCAAAGGCTCAAACATTATTTATAAATTCCTTCCAATATCCTTGTCCCCGTTTCCCCCTGGTCAATCAGCAGCGCAATCCGTTCCGCGGCTTCCCGCCAATCAGAACCTTCACAACTCTCGCTTGGCGTCTGGCCTGCATTTTGACAGATGTTCTTTTTCGCGGATTGTTCCTCAACCGGACGGGTATTGCCATTTGACGGCAAAATTACACGTAATACTCTTTCAGCCGAACCCTCCGCTAATTCGACCGCCTTCTCGATGGGATTGATTTCACACTCTTCCGGATGTTGCCTGCCAAGACTATCGGGAATCAGCAGCACGACTGAATCCCACTTATCATTCAGCCGGATAAGCTCTTCCAAGTCGCCCGCAAGGCGTTCACTATGTGGACGGGTAATTTTCCGCTCCGTGTAAAGGTCATAAAGTGAGAAAATCAGGGCTTGGTCCCTCCCGCAAAGTGCCCGTGCGCTTTCAATCGGCAGTTTTTCAAAATTGCTGTTTCTCCCGATTTCAAGTTCCATGTCTTCCTCGCTTCCATCAGGGGAGGGATTTAAGGATATCCCCCTGACCTCATAGCCCATCTCCAGCAATTTTTTGCATAGATGGAAACCAAGCCGTTCGAATACACCAATGATCAAAGCTCCTTCCATTGCTCTCCTCCCTTCCAGCAAGCCGGGCCTTATTGTATCGTATGCGGCCCGAGAGAAAAATTCCACCTTCTTCACAAGTTAAAGAACCTTTTCATACCTCGACATGAATCTCGAAATCTCCATCCCAAGCTGGCCGGCTTTTTCCGGAAGCATATAGCTTTCAGTTATAGGCGGTTTCGGCTGAAGGCCTGAAAGGAAATTTTTGCATGCCCTGGCATTTTTATAGGTTCTCCCGCCAGTAAGGATATGGAAAATACGGATTGGGACGCCACGATCAATGTCCGGAGGCCCTTCCTCCCTTATCATACGTTCGGCCGTTAACCTATCCACACCATAAGCTTCGCCGATTTCTCCAAGAACCTTTTTGTAAAAAAACTTCTGCTCTTTTTCCAGTTCAATGTGATAATCGAGAGACAGGATTGGATTGATTAGGACTATAGACCTGATTTTTCCTTTCAATTCCTTGGAGAGCTTCAAGGCGGCCAGAGCGCCCATTCCTTCCGCAAGAATGTGGATTTTTGTATTCAGGATTTCATTTTTCATCACAATTTCATAAAGCATGGCAGCAAGCAGGACAGCCCTTTCCGAGCCCCAATGCTTTCCGTAAAGATTCGATGTGAAAAGTGTATAACCCGCTTCACGGAGGGTCGAAAGGATTTCCCTTTTTCCGGTATTTTGATTCCAGAAGCTTGTCTCCTCATTTACAAAGTGCCTATCGTCTCCAAGAATTAATACACCAAAGCCGGACGGCTTTATAGGATAGTAGATGGTGCTCCATTGATTCCCCAGTTGAAAGCTTCTGTAATCCATACGAAAAAACTCCTTCTGCCATTTTCCAGTATTAGTGTATGTAAACTCTTAAGGAATGAAATGGGGACTTTCCTCAATTCCATCCTGCCATTTTCTTTTGTTTTGTCCTTTTTGCGTTTCTTCTTTTTTCCTTATATGATAAGATGAGAAAGATAATACGGTATGAGGTGACGGTATGAGATACTTCTGGACGCTGTTTTGGGTTTTGCTTTTAGTAGAAATGCTTTCCTATGTGGTAACGTCTATGATTGGGGTTGCGTTCGATTTTAAAAACGCCGCGCTGCTTGGTGTGCTTACGACCATTTTAATCTTAGTTGTACCAGCAATCATTCCTAATGAACCTGTGGACAATCATTAAAAACGGTGAAGGCCATCCCGAACAGGATGGCCTTTTTACTTTGTATTCGGGGCGGGTTCAGGTCTGTAATCAAATGTTTTATTTTTTGTTGTTCGTCAGGCTGTTGTCCATTACCTTTCCATACCCGGGATGAGTAGCGTTCAACCCCGTATAGGAAAAATATACTGATAAAGACATAAAGCCACCCGAATTGGATGGCTTTTTTCTGTTCTGGGCTACGGTTTCCTCGTATAAGACCAGATCCGTTCATGGTTGGAAGCTTCAGGGAATGGCTGCCCTTTTTTAAGATGGATTTTCCTTGGATTCGTCACTGGGCTTCCCGAATCGCCAATTTCAATATACGTTCCGTTGTTGGGTGCTTTTTGGCCGGGTTTAAATTGATGGTTCTGCCCCATTTCATTTCCTCCTTTCAGCTTAAAGGGGACATTTGCCCCTATTCTTTATTATTTCTCTGCGTTTTTTCTTGATTAAGGGGAATTTTTGTCATTATTTCCCGAGAAATAATTGTCGAATTTGACGTTTGTATGAACCTTTCTCCGGGTTTATAGTTTTTTTCCTTCGTTAGCAATATAATTATAGTAATAAATAACAATTGCACGATTTGTGCTGAAGGTAGGTGGCCAACATGCAATCCTATGCAGGAGCGCCCGCGAAATTGACCGAATTGCTTAAGCTAACCCATCATATCCAAAAGATAGAAAAAGGGCATTTTCTTTTTCAGGAAGGATCCCCTTCGAAAGAGATTTACATCCTTTTAAGCGGCTTGATCCAAATTAGCAAGATAATCCCTGATGGCAGGGAGCTAACTTTACGGATTTGCTCAGAGGGTGATTTGATTGGCGAATTGAATATATTTTGCTCGACCCCAAAAAATTTATTAAGCGCCAAGGTTACCGAAAGCGGGGAAGTCGCCGTCATCATGAAGGATGCCCTTGAAGCAAAGCTTGCCAGCGACCAGGTTCTGGCATTGGAGTTCATGAAATGGATGAGCCAGCATTACAGGAAGACGCAAACAAAATTCCGCGACCTCGTCCTTCATGGAAAAAAGGGAGCGCTTTATTCTACATTGATTCGTATGGCGAACAGTTATGGAGTTAAAACGAATAACGGAATTATGATTGACCTTCTCCTTACAAACCAGGAAGTCGCCAATTTTTGCGGAACCTCCCGGGAAGTTGTGAACCGCCTCCTTAGTGAGCTCAGGAAAAAGGGAGTCATTTCAATAAATAAAGGAATCATCACGATCCATCAGCTCCCGTATTTAAAAAAGGAAATCGATTGTGAAAACTGTCCAAAGGAAATATGCAATATAGACTAAAAAGCCAGCCGGGTGAGCCCGGCTGGCTTTTTCTTGCTGTATGGTTCGTTGAAATATTTTTGCCTCAGTTAAAAATCAACTCTGTCCTTTAATATGCCTTACTTTTAAATGAGCGAACTTGCGATTAGGATGAAAAAAATCGCCGAGTTGATAATTTCAAAAATGCCGATTTGTTTCGGAGTAAGGTTCTTTCCATAAAAGCCGATGGCCCTTGCCAAACTTGGAATGAATGCGAGCGCGACTATCCATTGGCCAAAAACTAGCCATCCCGCCACGACTAGGGCATGATAGCACCAGGATATCCATTTGTACTGGATGCTCCGCTTCTCCCTGATCATCGTTTTCACAAAAAACGTGCTGCCTATAAAGAACAGTGATGAGGCAATAAAAACGAGAATGGCTTCTTCAGTTACTTTTCCTGAATGCAGATACGCACTCGCAATTCCAGCTAGCGAAAAAGCAAAAACGGCACTGAAGTCGTTCATTAGGGCCCTATCTTTGTTTTTTGACGAAAAGAAGGCGTTAATTGTGAAAAAAGGCAGCATCATCACACCAAACAATGTGACCGACGGCCGTTCAACTAACGGGAACATTAGCAGCAATATAGCTGGAATGAGATAAATAAGCGACCATTTTGCATGGAATTGAAGTTTCTTCTTTTTAAATAGGAGAAGCATCGGGTACGTCGCTAAGTAAAGCAGCAGCCACCCAAAAAAGAATGGAATGTGCTCCCACAGAAAACCTCCCGAAATCGCCCCGAGCCAGAATGGAATGATAACCATCGCCCAGGCGCCATGCTGCTTTGGCATAAATAGTTTCATTTTCAACACCTCTTGCTTAGCATCTTACCTTCACTATAAGGCAACGATAATAGCTGGAAAGTGAAATGCATCACATATTGAAGTGCAAAAGTGTCGAAAATGGCAACAAGAATTAAACCCTTGGGAATCGGGCAGGATTTCCTCGCCTTCCTTTCCCGGAGGAAAGCGCTTGCAAAAGATGGATTGGCTTAAACACGATTGAAACGTATTTCGTAAATGAAAAAAACAACAAAAAAGTAAACAGCAAAATTAGATGGATTCGCAGCAATAGAGAGGCATGCTTCAAAAGTTCCATATCCGGGCTAAAGTGCAAAAAGCCGATCAGCCATCCGAACATAGTCGCAAATTCATCTGTTGCCCGATAAAACGCAATCAAGCCGATGCCGGTCACCGTTGTCAGCAACCACAGTACTTTAACCGTTTTGTTCAGGATCAGGCCGGACTTTCGCTGCATTTCCCCGAAATATTCCGGGGTATCATATTTCCATACAATCCCCATTCCCAATACCGCGGCCACCGTATATGGATAAACCAGCCATACTAACCAGTGCAACAACTCCATCCGTCGTCACTCCCCCTGAGATCACAACCATCTCCCATTCTAACGAACGAAACGTGACAAATCAGTGACAAAAGTAACTCATGTCAAAAAAAATTCCCTTGACAACGAAAAGCGCAAGCGCCAGTTTAGCCAAGCTGCCATTTTACTTCTTATTTTTATAGTAAAAAGTGCCAGGCACCTTTAGTTCTGCGGTGCTTGGCACTCCATTTGCTCTAGGATTAATTTTGTAAGGTTTTCAGGGGTCCTGTTGTCTTTTATCGAAAAAAAAGGGAATCCCGCATCGGTCTGCGGCTCTGTATCCCAGTAAGCAGCCGCGATGATGTTTTCAAGTCCGAGCAAGCCTTTTTCATCTTCACGGTTTCTGATCAGGACGATTTTCGGATAGGAGGCATATTTATGTCCTTCTATCAAAATCGCTTCAGGATCGAAGGTGGAAAGGATCCTAATCTGGTCCTCAAGCGGCCACGCGTTCTTTTCGGAATGAAGGATAAGCCGGCCATTTCCTTCAACTAGTGCAGCTGAGGCTCCGGCGTCGATATGCCTGCTGGAATCCTTCTCCGATGGAATGTCGGGCTTGCCTCCGTGGCCATGGTGCTTGATTGACGCCACGTCAACGCCAGCTTCCTTAAGCCGCCGGATCAATTCCTCCGCAAGAGTCGTTTTCCCGCTGTTTTGATAGCCCGCCACCTGAAAAACGAATGGCCTTACCATGGCCATTCGCTTCCTTCCTGGTCTTCAAGCAGGAGTACATCGACCTCCATGCCCGCTTCAAACCCTCTCGTCCCACCGGGTAAAATCATCAGGGAATTCGCCCCCGCCAGGCTCATCACAATATTCGATTTATCAAGCCCGCTTGGGGTTGCAATCAGGCGCCCTTCCCTGAAAAAAACCGTGCTGCGGACAAATCGTGTAAACGGGTTTGCCTTTGGGAAATTCGTATCCAGCACCGCCAATTCCTTGCGTAAATGCGGGTTTTCGGAACAAAGCATTGTCCGAATGACCGGCCTTGTAAACAGTTCGAATCCTACATAGCATGCGGACGGGTTTCCCGACAGCCCGAACAAAAGCTTGCCATTATGGACAGCAACGGTCGTGACGCTCCCTGGGCGCATCGCTACCTTATTGAACAGAACTTCCGCCCCGAGCTTTTCATAAATGGCCGGCAGGTAGTCGTAATCCCCGACCGAAACGCCGCCTGTCGTTACAAGCATATCGACTTTATCAAGCGAGTTTTTCACCGCTTCAAAACATGTATCGAAATCATCCGGTAGGCTCCCGAAATATTCCACTTCCCCACCGGCACGTTCAATCTGGGCGGCAATCATATACGAATTGCTGTTACGGATTTTGCCTGGGACGAGTGGTTCATCCACGCCAAGCAGTTCCGTCCCGGTTGCATAAAGGCCGACCACAGGCTTTTTCGCGACAGGCACGCTTGCATATCCGAACGTTGCAAGCATCGCCTGGATACCGGGATTAATAAGGGTACCCTTTTTTACAAGGACTTCCCCTTCCTTCGCATCCTCCCCTTGAAAGGAAACATTTTCACCCTTTTTGATTTTCCGTTTGATCGTCATATAATTTTTGCCATCGCGCTCGGCAGTTTTGGCGAGCTCAAGCATCATGACCGCATCGGACCCTTCCGGCATCATCGCCCCTGTCATAATCCTGACCGCCTGCTTCTCACCGAGCACTTTCGAGGTCGTTTGGCCCGCGCCGATATGGTCGATCACCTCGAATTCGACCGGATGATCAAGCCCAGCTTCCTGTGTATCCACAGACCGGACCGCAAAACCATCATACGGTGCCCTTGTAAAGTGCGGGACATCGCTTGTAGCGGCCAAATCTACGGATAGGAAGCGCCCAAAGCTTTCATTAATCGATATAAATTCGGTTTTACCCGTTGGCTTGCAATCCATAATGCGCTTTACTGCTTCGCCGATCGTAATCGGCCTCCTCATTTCAACCATCTCATCATCTCCTGCACCGTCTCTCTACATATTCCTTCTCCATTATAAGGGTAGCCGAAACCCTGATTGATGGCAAATCAGGAATGTGGACGTTTTTTGGCAAAATCAAGCTCACATTGAAAAAAGTTCTCAGGTGTGATGCGCGTCACCATGTTACCTGGAAGAGTGTCGTATTCTAAAGTTAAGAAAATATTTATTACCTTTTACAAGGAGGATATAAAAATATGTTGCAAACATACTCAGAACAAACTCTTGTCAGGGACCTCGTCAATGAATTTCCAAAAACAGCCGATGTATTTAAAAGTGTAAGGATTGATTTCTGCTGCGGCGGTGCAACGCCGATTGCGGAGGCGGCCGCTGCCGGCGGCGTCGATATCGGAAACCTGATGGCAAACCTGGCCGAAGTGATTGAGAAAAGCAGCGGCGGGGAGACCGACCTGAAGGTTTGGACCGACTCTGCCTCGGACACAATCATCGACCACGTCATTTCCGAATACCATAACCCGCTCCGTGAGGAATTTTTGAACCTAAGTCCATATGTCACAAAAGTTTCCCGTGTCCATGGCGGCCACCGCCCGGAACTGATGAAAGTGTATGAGCTTTATTACGAGCTGAAAAAAGAAATGCTCGAGCACGTTGCCAAAGAAGAAGAAACCGTCTTCCCTTTAATCAGGCAGCTCGACGCCGATACGGTTGAAGACCGTGAACAGGCGCTCAATTATATCAAAGAGCTTGAAAAAGAACACGACCATGCCGGAGCGATATTAAAAGAGCTTCGCGAAATCACATCCGATTTCACACCTCCGGCCGATGCGTGCGGCACGTACCGCCTCGTCTACAAGCGGCTTGAAATGCTCGAAGGGCAAACCTTCATACACGTCCATCTCGAAAACAACATCTTGTTCCCAAGGTATTTTTAAGTTTTTGGGAAAATAAAAGCCTGCCCGACTATCCAATTAGCCGGCAGGCTTTTTTGTTTGGACGATCATTATTAACCGGGGTTGGTGCTTCAATCCGAATCGCGGATGATTATTCGAAGTTGTTATGCATTTTCCAAGAATTTTTCCTTAAGACAGAATTAACTCGTGGTTTGGCATTATCTTGGTTATCCGGCATAAATAACGGTTCAACGGCACCCCGTTAAAAAATTTAAAAAAAGAGGCCGCCCGGCGCGCAGCCGGGTCAAGCCTCTTCATATTTATCCTCCAATATAGGACATTTCAATCTTCTTCCTAGTCGCTGCCGTCTCCTCTGTCCGTTCATCCGAGTAACGGTCTCCGCGCCCCTGCCAAATCGAAGTGATCCGTTCGGCAAGTTCCTCATCAGTCGCCCCATTCCTAAGGAAATTGCGGATGTCATGCCCGTTCCCGTTGAACAAACACGTGAAAATTTGCCCGTTTGCAGACAGGCGCGATCGAGTGCAGCTGCTGCAGAACGATTCCGAAACAGACGTAATGAAACCTACATCACTATCGGTCCCTTTATAGCGGTAAAGCTTAGCCACCTCGCCAAAGTAAGCCGGCTCAAGCGCCTCAAGCTCGAACTTCCCTTTAAGAACCTCGTAAATCTGCTTTTTCGTAACAACATCATCCATCTTCCAGCCGTTCGTGCTGCCCACGTCCATGTATTCAATGTAGCGGAGCTGCAAGCCATTCTCCTTGCAATACTCCGCCATCGGAAGAATTTCCTGGTCATTCAGTCCTTTTTTCACAACCATATTCACCTTGACGCCAAGGCCCGCTTTCCGCGCAGCGGCGATTCCATCCAGGACAGGCTGTGTGCCGACATTCCGCCCGTTAATCTCACCGAACAGCTTATCGTTCAGGCTGTCGAGCGAAACATTCACACGAATTAGCCCGGCCGCCTTCAACTGCTCCGCAAACTTCGGCAGCAGCACCCCGTTCGTCGTCAGGCCGATATCCTTCAGCCCTTCAATTTGCGAAAGTTTTTTTACGAGAATCGGCAAATCCTTGCGCAAGAGCGGCTCACCGCCAGTCAGGCGGATTTTCTCCACCCCGAGCCCGACAAATATCTTTGCGATTCGTTCAAGCTCTTCATATGTCAGCAATGCGCTTTTTGGCAGGAAAACAAAGTCCGGACCGAACTTATCCGCCGGCATGCAGTACTGGCAGCGGAAATTGCAGCGGTCGATAACCGATATCCTCAAATCCCGCAGCGGCCTGTTCAACTTATCTTTAATAATGGACTTTTCCATTTTATCAACTCCAATATTCAGGATATAGCCAACACCGCTTCCCTGTCTTCAAGGAAACCATCAGCACTCCGAAACCGCCCCGCTAACACTGACCCAACGGACTTGGGCGGACGCCTATTAGGCTACTACATACCGATAATCCACATATACATATTGTTAACTTTATTATCTATTCATTCTAGCATACCTTTACCCTCTTTTGGTAGAAGAGGACAAGCTTGGATGCAGAATTCAAATAAAATTCATTATTTGTCCAAAAAATATTTCCTTCCAGTTTTCACTATATTGTCATTGTTATCAACTTTCCAATGAATGAAACTGATATACAATGAAAGTAACAAAAATCACAGACAATCCTTGACCAAATAAAACAGTAAAGAGGTGGCAAAATGGGAGCTTTAAAAGCTATGAAACCAACCCACTCGATTGAAATAAAAGAGCTATTGCGATTCGCCGATAGGAAATTCAGGTCCGAACGTTCGACGTACCTATTCCAGGAAGGAATGGAAGCCGAAGAACTGTACATCGTCCTCTCCGGCAAAGTCCAAATCAGCAAAATTACCTCCGATGGACGGGAACTGTCCCTGAGGATTTGCGGTGAAAATGACATATGCGGCGAACTGACGCTGTTCACCTCCAACCCCAAATACCTCCTAAGCGCCAAAGTCCTTGAGGAAGGCGAAATCGCCGCGATCCGCAAAGAAGTCATTGAAACCGAGATATTCCAAAACAGCACGCTCGCATTCGAATTCATGAAATGGATGAGCGACCATTTCCGGAAAACCCAGACCAAATTCCGTGACCTCGTATTAAACGGAAAACGCGGCGCCCTGTTCTCGACACTCATCCGGATGACCAACAGCTACGGCATCCACAAGCCGGACGGCATCCTGATCGACCTGCCGCTCACCAACCAGGACCTCGCCAACTTCTGCGGCACCTCCCGCGAAAGCACAAACAGGATCCTCAGCGAACTAAAACGCGACGGCCTCATCTCAATCAAAAAAGGCAAAATAACGATCCACGACCTTGAATACCTAAAGCTCGAAATAGGCTGCGAAAACTGCCCAGCCGTATACTGCAGCATCGAATAACAAGGATGGAACCCCCATCCTTTTTTCTTTTGCCTTTTGTAAAAATGGGCCCAGGCCCACAGGCTTCCACACCCCCTGCACCCACACAGTTGGCCTCCGGCAGCTGTAACCCCGTCAAGCTCCCTCATCCCTGATTTCATTTCAATCGGGGCTGCCACGACCAGCTTCGCACTTCATCCCTGACTCATTTCAACCCTTCCGGGTACCTAGTCTTGCGCTGCCATCCTCTCTCCAAGAAAAAACGGCCGGAGAGAATCTCGTTCCGGCCGCCGTTTTTATATGAACAGATGGCCCGTTGCGCTGGGCACCACTGTTTTTTTAAAAAACTTAAAATGCGGCTCAGCTGCCAATGACAGGATTTTCGAAAAGTCTACTGCACCTGCTTTTCCCGCATCGCTTTTGGGATATAGACACAGAATGGCTCGCTTTCCAGGTAATCGCCTGTCATCGCGTACGCCCGTGAACGGGAACCTCCGCACACATGGCGGAATTCGCAAACGCCGCACTTTCCCTTGTATTCATCGGGATTGCGGAGCGATTTGAAAATCGGCGATTCACGGTAAATTTCCGCGAGCGGAGTTTCCCTGACATTCCCCGCCTTAATCGGTAGCAGCCCGCTTGGGTATACATCGCCGATATGGGAGATGAATACAAAACCGTTGCCGTCATTTACTCCCATTGGCGCCCGGCCAAGGCCATCGATTGAGCCGGTCAGCCCGTGGGCGGTCAATGCATTCAAATATTCGATTTTGCCCTGCTGCTCTTTTGCTTCGCGCTTTTTTTGCTGAATGACGACGCGGCGGTAATGCTGCCCTGCAGTCGTTTTAATATCGAATTTCACACGTTTGCTCAAGTCATACAGCCACCGGAACACATGCTCATGCTGGACAGGGGAAATCATATCGCTCTCCTGCCCGCGGCCTGTCGGAACAAGGAAGAACACGCTCCACAGGACACATTCAAGCTCTTCCATCAGGTTCGCCATTTCTTCAAGGTAATCAATATTATATCGGGAAATAACTGTATTGATTTGTATAGGTATTTCAAGTTCATGCAGATACTTGATTCGTTCGCGCGTCAGATCAAAAGAGCCAGCGGTCCCTCTGAAATGGTCGTGTATTTCCGCGTTTGGCCCGTCAAGGCTGAACGCCCAGCGAGACAAGCCAACCTCTTTCGCCTTCTCAATCGCTTCCTTTGTAACATTCGGTGTCGCGCTCGGGGTCATCGATACCCGTACGCCCTTCTCGACCGCATACTTGGCTATGTCAAATACATCCTTGCGCATAAGCGGATCCCCGCCTGTAAACACAAGCATTGGATTTTGCATTTCATATATTTGATCAATGAGGTGTTTCCCCTCTTCAAATGAAAGTTCTCGCGGATCACGCATATACTGTGCCTCGGCCCTGCAGTGCAGGCACTTCAGCTGGCACGCGCGCGTCAACTCCCAAATCACAATGAATGGATTCTCGTTGAAATCCCTCGCATATTGGTTCTTCTTCATCATCATTTCCGGGTTAAAAGCCATTTCATACGCCTCCTGAACGGCTGGTTCCCACTAGCCTTATTACTAGTATTATAAAATCACCCACCCGACCATAAAGTGACATCCGTCACACCAAAACCGGATAATATGGCATCTTTGTGAAAGGGGCTGACGTTAGGGGATGAATCCTTTTGTTCATTCTTCTTTCAATACCATTGGCTACTGCAAATCAAATTAAAAACAGCAGCGCAACGGCTGCTGTTTTTGATTTAGGATATGGTGAGGACCTCGTGTTCCGAAGCAAGGCTAATGAAATCGCCCATCGTGCTGATTTTTCCGACAGTGATCTTTTCTTCAAGGCCATAGTGATCCACGCATGTTTTACAGGCGAGGATTTCCACACCTTTCTGCTCAAGTTCCTTCAAGTGCACGGAAACAAAAGAATCGTCCGTCATCAGATACACGCCCGAGTTCATGCAAAATACCGCCCGCGGCAAGTCTTCCCTCTGCTTAAGAAGTGTAAAGAATGTTTCAAGCACGCTCTCGCCAAGCTGCTCGTCCCCCCTGCCCAGCTGGGTAGAGGTTGCCAAAATAACTTTATTCTTCAACTGTTTTCCCTCCTTGAACTGCCCCTGGACCCTTTAATGCCGGGAGCTTCCAGTCTTTTGCTTCCTATCTAATGCCAAGCGCGATTTTCGCATAGCGAGACATCATGTCCTTTGACCAAGGAGGGTTAAACACGATGTTGACATCGACATCATTGATTTCTGGAATATCCGCAAGCGCGCGCTTCACCTGGTCCACAATTGTTCCCGCAAGCGGACAGCCCATAGAAGTGAGCGTCATCGTGACGGTTGCCTTTCCTTCCTCATCCATTTCAACGTCATAAACGAGCCCAAGATTAACGATGTCAATCCCGATTTCCGGGTCAATGACGAGCTCGAGGGCACCCATAATATTATCTTTTAATTCCTGATCCATCTTCCATCTCTCCTTTACTTATTTTAAACGGAAAAGTCCTACTTTCCCGCAAACTCCACTACTTAAAGCTCAACCGCTGCTTTCCTTTCGGCCGCTGATTCCCGCCCGCTGCCTAAATGGCTAACGAACCAGTCCACAAGGGCGTATGTCCCTTTTCGGGTAACCTTATGCCCGGCATGCCTTTCGGAAATGAAGGCGATATCGCCGTTCCGCTGCTGATCTTTCAGCTGCTTTTCGTAAAATTCCCACGCATAATGGTGAGGAACCACCGTATCCGCTTCCCCATGCCAGAATAGCAATGGCCTCCCCCCGACTTTTTCAGGCTGGAGGCTTAAATCGTACACTCCAAGAGCCTCAATCCGGCCCGCCAGATCTTCGTCGGAAATCGGAAGCTGATGCCCCCTTTTCCGCAATTCATCCACCTGCCATCCGGCCATTTCCCGGTAGCTAGGCGAACCCATCAAGCTCACGGCCGCGCCAATCCAATCGTACTGGGTCAAAGCTCCGAGCGTGACAATTCCACCCATCGACGTGCCAGCCAGGCCGATTTCCCCTGAAGCCGCAAGTCCGCCAGCCACATAAAAGTCCTTCACGGTATTTACTTCATGGATGGTTTTTATTACAATATCCCAAAACCTTACCGACAACTCAACCTCACCAAAACCCTCATCACGCTCGCCATGATAGGGGGCATCCGGAAGGACGGCGCGGAAACCCCGCTCTGCCAAAAGATAAGCAATATGGAGGTTATTTTCCTTGGCGCTCGTAAAACCATGGGCAAAAATCGCCAATGGCAGCTTTTCCGCCAGCTTCTTTTCCTGGACAACTTCGAGAACGGGAATACTGTTTACAAACTCTTTGCGGATAACGACCAAAGATGAGACCTCCAAACTTCATAATAAGTTTACCGAATCTAAACAAACGGCAATGTGATTTTTTTTACAGGCAGGCTGTATAATTGGTAACATAGTAACTGTGGTAAGCCCAAAAAATGAGTACAGTATTAGTTTATCATTTTTGCTGCGGCTTTCATAAAGGTATACCTTGGCGACAGGGAAATAACGACCAAAAAGGAGATACTATGGCAAATAGACACTTAATCGCACTGGATTTGGACGGAACACTTCTTACAGACGATAAAGTCATTTCCGAAAAAACAAAGCAAACTATAATGGCGGCCAAGGAACAGGGCCACATCGTCATGATTTCGACCGGAAGGCCCTATCGCTCAAGCGAACCATACTACCATGAACTTCAGCTTGACACCCCTATCGTCAACTTTAACGGCGCCTTCGTCCATCATCCAACAGACAAGTCGTGGGGCACCTATCATACACCACTCGATATCAGGGTCGCGAAAGATATAGTCGAGGCGTGCCGTTCGTTCACCTTCCACAATATCATTGCGGAAGTCATCGACGATGTATACTTCCATTACCACGACGAAAAGCTCCTCGACATCTTCAGCTTCGGCAACCCGCGGATAACCTCCGGTGACCTTGCCGAATACCTCGAGGACTCGCCGACGGCCATGCTCATCCATACCGACGAGGAACATGTCCAAACAATCCGCAAGCACTTAAGCGACGTCCACGCCGAAGTCATCGACCATAGGCGCTGGGCCGACCCCTGGCACGTCATCGAAATCGTCAAAAGCGGCATGAACAAAGCCGTCGGGCTAAAACGCGTTGCAGACTACTTCGGAATCCCCGCCGAGCGCGTCATTGCATTCGGCGACGAAGACAACGACCTGGAAATGATTGAATACGCTGGCCGCGGCGTCGCAATGGGCAACGCCATCAGCCAGCTCAAAACCATCGCCAACGACATCACACTCACCAACGAGCAAGACGGAATCGCCGTCTACCTCGAAGAAACCCTGAATTTGAAAAAGCGCATTTACTAGGATTTTTAACGGCTTTTTTGGAAAAACTCCCTTCGGGGCCCCCGCGCCCGGAAGGGTTTTCCATTTTATCCTCCTTACGATACGAGCATACTAAACAATGAAGCAGCCAGTCTGTTTCGAATAAACGCTCATAAAATGGAGGGATTTCGAATGGGCAGACGCACCAAATCGAAACGCTTTGTTAAGCAAGGCGCAGACGCAGTTGCAAGGCACAGTCAGCGCATCCCGTACCATACCACCTATGCGGAAGCAGAGGCCCGCAAGCTGGATAACGCCGGGGAATCCTCTTACGGAGGTATTTAGCGATGGCAAACCAGCTTTTTCAACAGGCCAGGAAGTACACCGCCCAGGCATTGGAATCATCTCCCGGAGAACGGCAGGAAGCGGTCGCAAAAGCGAAAAACGCGCTCAGCTCCGCCTATGCCAATTCCACCTTTGCCGAGCAAAAGCAGCTGGCGGAAATGCAGGAGCAGCTCGATGGGCTTGGCGGCTAAAGCCGCAATCAGCAACTCCTAACTAACGGACAACCCGGTTTTCCATTCCGGGCCTCCCGCTTTTATCAAAATGGACTTTATGAGCAGCGGAAAGGCCGGCACCTTCAAGGGTCCGGCCTTTTCATTTTTTAAAACTGCCATCTTGCCCGGGATTTGAGTGACTTCCTTTTCGGTTTTCGCCCAAACAATGTCACTCATACGGATTTGAGTCCGTCTATTTATCTTTGGTTGCCATACAGTAAGAATTACGTGTCAGCTATCTATGGAAAGCGGCCTGCTTACTCTGCTCCCCGGAACTGTTCAAGAATGACTGCGAGCGGCTGGCCCAATATGGAGCCTTCTTTCTTTTCATAGAGATTTAGGATCAGTGCTCCATTTTTCGGAAGTTTTCCAGACGGTACTTTGATTACGATTTCAAATTCCGCCCAGTCGGGATACGATGCCCCGCTTGAAAGTTTCGTCTCGGGAATGAGCTGGCTATGCCCATCCTCGACAGTATAAAAGAACTCTCCGGAATGGGGGCGGGCCTTGCCTGTTACTTTGTAGCTGCCGTTTGTCCCCTCTGCCTTTACTTCCATAAAAATGGTTTGCTCATCCGGCTCTTCCGCCCGGGTTCCATCCTGGTTCGGTGCTGGAATGGAGACAGCCGTTTCCGCTCTCAAGGCAGCCAGTCCGGGAGCCTTTCCGTCAATACTTGTCGGCAGTAGCTCTACAATGACCTTGTAGGTTCCCGCCGGCACACGGATCCCGTCAGACGAGTAGTCCCATTCTTCCTTCCACTCCTTCGATCCGCCGGCAGGAACCGTCACAGTCTGCAGCGCCTGGAGGAATGCCCTCCCTTTTGAAAACAAAAACACTTCGCTGCCGTTTTCATCAAGCACGGTAATTTCATAAAATTGCGATGTCGGAAACTGCAGCCTCGCCGTTTGTGTGCCACTGTTCACGAGGTGTATTTGAATTATCGCCTGCTCCTCGCCTGCCTCCGCCTGTACGTTCAGTTTCAGCCCATCCGTGCTTCCCTGGCCATTTTGCGCGAGGGGCAGCCAAAACGATAAAAGAAGCCATGTTGCAATCGTAAGATACACTGCGATTCCTCCTAATTAAGTTTCTGGCAACTCCAGCCCTTACTTCATTGACCTAACCGTTCAAGTAATTCCTTGCCATCTCATTTATCATTCGTCAATCCTTCCGAAAGAAACCAATTACTGCCGTTGTCGGCACAATATTCGTAAACGCCTGGGGATCGGTCTGCTTGATGATCCGCTCCAAGTCAAAAAGTTCATAACGGGTTATGACGATCATCAAGAATTCTTTGTCCTCGTTTGTGAATGCCCCCTTTGCCTGGATTGATGTGATGCCACGGAAAAGCTTCGTTTGAATCGCTTTTTTCAGCTCAGGCGCATTTTTTGAAACGATCAAAGCGGTCAGCTTTTGGGCGCCTGTATGGATGGCGTCGATAACCCTCGTTGAAGCATACAGGTTTACCATTGTATAGAGTGCTTTTTCCCAGCCGAATAAATACCCAGCCGTAAGCGTGATGATCGAATTCAGCGCGAAAAAATACGTCCCGACCGGCTTGTCTTTCATCCTGGACAAAATCATCGCGATGATATCGAGTCCGCCGGTCGACGCGCCCCATTTCAATGTTATGCCTACTCCTATCGCCGAAATGACCCCGCCAAACACAGCGTTCAAAAGAATATCGTTCGAAATGTGAATCACCGGGATGAGTTCAAGGAAAAGGGACATCAACGCCACACTTATGAAACTGTATACGGTGAACGCCTTTCCTACCTTCAGCCAGCCCAAAATCGTAACCGGGATGTTCAGCAGGAACAGCAAGAAACCAGTCGATACGGTAAGCGGCGTAACTTCAGTCAGGACCCTGGAGAGAAGTTGGGCTACGCCTGCGAAACCGCCGGCATACACATCCGCCGGGATGAGGAACAAATTAAACCCAATCGCATTCAGCAGCGCCCCAATCAAAACAACCACAATCTTCTTCACATGCAGCCAAACCATCCATTCCTCCCCTTCCTTCCACTCTGCCAATTCGACAAAATTCGGGTAGTGACAGGCACAGTTCGCATTTCGACAAATTTCGGGTAGTGACAGGCACTGTTCGCATTTTTACTGTCTACTTGTATAATTCCCCTTTTTTCTCATTTATGTCCTTACATGATTGTATTTTTGGGGTGAGTCCGATAAACTGGGGAAAAAGAGAAGATTGTGAAGGCAGGGTGAGTGTATTGGCATTTAGATTGTTTGCCGACAGCGCATGTGATTTGCCGCTTGCATTTTACGAGGAGAATCACGTTGGCCTTTTCCCATTGAAAGTTCACGTGGATGATAAGGAATACGAGGATTTGCGGGACATTTCGCCTGAAACGATTTATAGTGCAATACGCAGCGGGAAGGTACCGAAAACATCCCAGGCGTCTCCACTCGGTTTCGAAAGTACGTTCACCGAAATGGCAAAGAATAAAGAAGATGGCATCTACATAGCGTTTTCATCCGAGCTTTCTGGAACGTATCAAACAGCGGCAATGATCCTTGAGCAAGTAAAGGAATCGTATCCTGATTTCAACCTGACCATCGTTGATACAAAATGTGCCTCGCTAGGTTATGGGCTTGTAGTGAAGGAAGCGGCGAAACTGGCGGCTGCCGGGGCATCCAAGGAAGAAATCCTCGAGGATGTCGCATTCAGAAGCAGGCATATGGAATCTTTGTTTACAGTTGAAGACCTGGATTATTTGGCAAAGGGTGGCCGTGTTTCAAAGGCATCCGCTTTCCTTGGCGGACTTCTGAATATTAAGCCACTGTTAAATGTTGAAGATGGAAAACTCGTTCCACTAGAAAAAATCCGCGGCAAGAAAAAGCTTTTGCGCAGGATTGTCGAAGTGATGAAGGAACGCGGCAACGGCCTGGCCTCCCAGGAAATTGGCATCAGCCATGCCGATGACAGGGAAACCGCCGAGGAAATGAAGCGGCTGATTGTCAGTGAATTTTCGCCGCGAGACGTCTATATTACTGAAATTGGCGCAGTCATCGGCGCGCATACCGGCCCGGGCACAATTGCGATATTCTTTTTGAACGAACCACCGAAGTAGTTCGGATGCTTCCAAACTTGATATCGCAAGAAGTTTCTATTGAACGAATTCACACGTCCTTGCAAAAATTACAATATGCCTCACCGAATACTCCTTTCCCGGACTACAGAAGCTATACCTGTATCTTCGGGAAAGGAGTTTTCCATATGCCGTATACTTCGGATAACGACAAAAAGGCGAAGGACAACAACGCCCTCCGCCATGAAAAAAATATGATGCGTGAAAAGAATAGGAAAGCCGGAAAGAATTCCTATTCAAAAAAGACCGACCATTTATAAGGGCCCGAATCAGGGCCTTTTTTTACAACGCTGGGGTTTCATCGCGCTCCAGCCACGAGTGACTACTCTTCCTTTTTATACGTCCAAGTGCCTTCCTGGTACACTTTCCCATCCTTCATCAGCTTGCCGATGGCCCGTTTGAATGCTCCCTTGCTGAGGCCGAACCGCTCCTGGATATCCTCGGGCATGCTCTTGTCGCTATATGGCATCGCACCGTTCCGGGAAAGCAGGTAGTCGTAGATGGAAGCGGCATCCTCCTCGACTGCATCCTGTTTCCTCGCAAGAAGCGAAACATTTACCGTTCCATCCTCTTTCACATCGATGATCCGCCCCTCGACCTTTTGTCCAAGGCGAGGCTCTTCCGCCCGCTGTGATTCATGGATGAAGCCGCGGAATCCCTCCAGCGTGTAAATCCAGCTCCCCACCTTAGCTGTCCGGTAAATAGGCCCCTGGACATTTTTGTTAAAGTCCTTCCTCGTTGCTTTTGTCGAGATCGACTGGATTACCGGATCAGTCGCAAGTTTTGCGTAAAGGCGGTACTGCCGGTTCACCCGGATCGTCGCGTACACCATATCGCCGACTGTCGGCCATATCTCCTTATGTACCGGCAAATCCTCCTCGCCAAGCAGGATGTCCTTCTGGATGCCGATATCCAGGAACACTCCCACCCCGGCCTTTGTATCAACGACTTTCAGCCAGGCGTATTCACCAGCGGTAATCGTCGGCATTTTTGATGTCGCTGCAACGCGGCCATGCGCGTCTGGATAAAGGAATACCTCGACCTTTTCCCCTTCCTCGTACTCTGCTGCAGCTTCATTGCTGTGAAGGAGCACATCTTCCTCGCCATCTGTTAAAAAATAGCCATACGCAGCCTTCCGGGCAACTTCCAATGTAACCTTCTGCCCTGCTAGTTCAAGTAATGCCACTTTTTTCTTCCTCCGTCCATATCATGAATTGGGCGCTAAAAACGCCCTCCTTAATAAGCTGCATTTTTCCAGAATGGCTCACCGCTGCCATCTGTTGTTTCGCTTTCTATATTCTACTATAATGGAAGCAATAATGAAAAACTGTTCGGGAGGTTCCCTATGTCAAAAGATAGCTCATTCGATATTGTATCCAAAGTCGATTTTTCAGAAGTCACAAACGCCGTTACGGCAACAATGAAAGAGATTCAGACCCGCTACGATTTTAAAGGATCGAAAAGCCAGGTGACCCTTGATAAGGAAGAGCTTGTCCTTGTGTCAGACGACGAATACAAGCTGGGACAGCTGAAGGATGTCCTTTTTGGAAAATTGATCAAGCGCGGCGTCCCGGTCAAGAATTTGGACTATGGCAAAATGGAAGGCGCATCCGGCGGGACCGTCCGCCAGCGCGCGAAGCTCGTCCAGGGAATTGACAAGGAAAATGCCAAGAAAATCAACACCATCATTAAAAACAGCGGCTTGAAAGTGAAAAGCCAGATTCAGGATGACCAAATCCGCGTCACCGCCAAAAGCCGCGATGACCTGCAGCGCATCATTTCCGCGGTAAAGGAAGCAGACTTAACTGTCGACGTCCAATTCATGAACTACCGCTAAGCTTTTTTAAAAGTGCATCAAATTACATGTATGAAGACAGTTTTGGTTTGGACAACGGGCCTAAACTGTCTTCATAACTTCGATGAAAACACTTCCAACCACGATAATCCTTCAAAACTGTCTTCATAACCCCGATGAAGACACTTTCACTCCTAAAAATCCTCCAAAACTGTTTTCACGCCCAAAATCCGTCAACTGTCCGCCATTCTCGAAAACTCGCCATAACCAAGCCCCACGCCTCCTTAATCACCCTACTATATTTTCCCATGTTAGTTTCTGTCCAAAAGAAGGAATTATGTGGAGTAGGACTAAAACAAAGGAGGCAGGTAACATGGACGAAAAGAAATTGCCAAAGGGTGGTTTCCCGCCGCAGCATCAGGAGGAAAAGCCCGGGCTCACAAACAAAATGAATCCTGAACCGATTCATGTGGACCCCAATTATAAAGGCAGCGGCAGGCTCTCCAATAAGGTAGCTTTGATTACTGGAGGAGACAGCGGAATCGGCAAGGCCGCGGCCATTTACTTCGCGAAGGAAGGGGCCGATGTGGCAATCGTCTACCTTGATGAGGATTCCGATGCGGACGATACGAGGAGGCAAATCGAGGATGAAGGCAGGAAATGCCTGCTGATCCCAGGCGATGTCGGCGACGAGGCGTTTTGCAAATCCGCCATTGAAAAAACGATTGAAAAGCTCGGGAAACTCGATGTTCTCGTCAACAATGCCGGGGAGCAGCATCCGCAAAAAAGCTTACTTGATATCAGTACCGAACAGCTAGAGAAGACGTTCCGCACGAATATCTTCTCGATGTTCCATTTAACAAAAGCCGCACTTCCCCATTTGAAAAAAGGCGCGTCGATTATTAACACGGCTTCGATAACAGCTTATGCCGGGAATGAAACGTTAATCGATTATTCGGCTACGAAGGGAGCAATCGTCTCTTTCACCCGTTCGCTGTCGATGTCGCTCGCCAAGGATGGCATCCGGGTAAATGGGGTTGCGCCAGGCCCGATTTGGACGCCGCTTATTCCATCGACATTTGAAGCCGAAAAGGTTGAAAAATTCGGTACCGATACGCCGATGGGACGCGCCGGCCAGCCATTCGAACTCGCGCCGGCTTACGTCTTCCTTGCTTCCGATGAGTCTTCCTTCGTCAGCGGCCAAATGATCCATGTGAATGGCGGTAAAATCGTAAACGGATAATTAACGGAGAACTGGCAGAGGCCAATGCCAGGCCAAAAAATAATCAGGGGCTGGAATTCATTCCTGCTCCTCATTCAGCCTGTAGCACTGCAGGCATCCGAAAATAAAAGCCGGGCCCTAATTTCAAACCGGGTCCGGCTTTTGATTGTAATTACATTATACCTTAGGGTTTTGCTTTTTCCCGCGCTTCGCAAGGAAAATGAAAAACCAGATGAAGAATATCCAAATTGCCGCTATTGCCGCAATGAAAGGGTAGTTCAACCCCATTTTTTCAGCGAGGACAAATATTTCACTTTCGTCCCGGTCAAGGACAATTGTAAATCCATCCTTTTTCCCTTCAGCTTTTTCGTCAATCAAAAGCCCTCTGAGTTCGTTCCCATCGGGGTCTACCTGTTCGGGAGACAAGTTGACATATTGGGTCTCGCTCGTATTGTTGATGGCAATAATAGCTGTTTCTCCCTTATAGACGCGCTTGAAGACGGCCATCCCATCCTTTTCGTAAAGCTTCTCCATCGTTCCCCTTGTCAGGGATGGCAGCTTCTGCCTCAGCTCGCTTAGCTTGGTGATATGGTCGATCAGCTCTTTATCGGCCCTAAAATTCATCAGCCGGCTGTTATCCGGAGCATCGCCGCCATCAACCGCAATTTCCGTTCCGTAATAGACAACCGGGATTCCAGGCGTTGTGTACATATACGCAAGCGCCTGCTTCCACTGGCTGCCGGGGAACTGCTTCACATTGACCATTTCCCTCGTAAACCGGGCCATTTTGTGGTCGTCAAAAAAAACAGCCATTTCATGCGGGTTTTCCACTATGCCCATATTTTCCCCCCAGTTTTCCAAAACCCCTGAAAAACTTCTGTCTGGCTTCACAAGTCCTTTGCGAAGTTCATCCAAAAGCGGGTAATCGTAAAAGGTATCAAACCCAGCATCCTTGTATTCTCCGTAAAGGTTGCGGCTTTCCGGGCCAAGGTCCCCAATCAAATAGAAACCGTCCTTTTCAGCTTTCACTGCTCCGGAAAATTCCTTCCAGAAGCTTGCAGGCACATGTTCAGCAGAATCAAGGCGGTAACCGTCAATATCGGTTTCCTTGACCCACCATTTCGCCGCATCAATGAGGTAGGCTCGAACCTCCGGATTTTCATGGTTGAAATCAGGAAGACCATCAACCCAGCCATTCAGCCGTGCGTCCTTGTCCAGCCCCACCACAGCACTTTCCTCATGGAACCATTCCGGCCCTTTTTCTTTCATGAGCTTGCTGTCAGGGCCTGCGCTATTGGCCGGGAAGTCGATCAGCACCTTCAGCCCCGACTCATGGGCTTTCTTGACAAGCTTTTTAAACTCCTTCAGCGTCCCGAAGTGCTCTTCCGTTTTATAAAAATCGTTCACCCAATACCCGTGGTAGCCTCCTTCCACATTATCGAAAACCGGTGTCAGCATAATGGACGAAAAGCCCATATCCTTAATGTGGTCCAGCCGGTCGATGATTCCCAGGAAGTCGCCGCCATTGTATGCCAATGAATCTTTCGCGTTCACATTTTTATCATTCAGCTGGCTGCCGTTGTTGAAGCGGTCAACCATTAAAAAGTATATCGTTTCGTCCTGCCATTTCCGTCCATCCTTTTCAATCGCGTGCACAGGCAATACGCCGAAAAGAAGGAGAGAAACCAGGAAGCATGCCGCCAGTCTGGCCTTCATGCCGATCCATCCCCCTATTGGCAGGCAACCATTCCCGCCATTTTATTATCCTTTCTATGTCCACATAGTATTGTACCATATGTCCTCTTTTTCAGAAGGCCATTTGGAATAGTTTGACTTTTCTGCATGTGGGTAACTACTCATTACGTACCAAGAATCTAATGGGGAGCTGACAGGATGTTAAAAGAAGCCATTTTCCATCGCCCGACGGACCACTTTGCGTATCCATCCGGAAAGGAGGAACTACATATCCGGATTCGAACGAAGAAGGAGGATGCCACTTCTGTCCTTCTCTTGCATGGCGACCCCTATGCAATTGAAGATGGCGCCTGGCAGTATACGGAAACAGGGATGAAAAAAACTGGGACGGATACCTTATTCGACTATTGGTCCGCGGTGGTTTCACCTCCCTACAGAAGGCTCCGCTACGGATTCAAACTGAGCGATGGGCGTGAAACGTTTGTATATGGGGAGCAAGGATACGCTGATGAGGCACCGGAAAACGTTGCATTTTATTTTGCCATTCCTTATGTTCACTCATCAGCAGTGTTCAAACCTCCCGGCTGGGTGAAGGATACAATCTGGTACCAGATTTTCCCTGAACGTTTCGCCAATGGCGATAAAACCAACGACCCGGATGGAACGCTAGAATGGGGAAGCGCTGACCCAGAGGTTGATAATTTTTTTGGCGGGGATCTGCGGGGCATTATAGAAAATATTGATTACTTGAAGGACCTCGGCATCAACGGAATCTACCTGACACCTATTTTTAAAGCGTATTCGAACCATAAATACGACACCATCGACTATTTTGAAATCGACCCTTCATTTGGTACGAAAGAAACATTGAAGGAACTTGTGGAAACGTGCCATAAGAACGGGATACGGGTTATGCTTGATGCTGTATTCAATCATAGCGGATATTACTTTCCACAGTTTCAGGATGTATTGGAAAAAGGCGAGCAATCAATTTATAAAGACTGGTTCCATATTTGGAATTTTCCCGTTGTAACGGAACCTAAGCCAAACTATGATACGTTCGGATTTTTCCCTTCAATGCCAAAGCTCAACACCGACCACCCCGAGGTCGCTGATTTTTTGATAAAGGTAGGGCGCTACTGGCTGGAAGAATTCGATATTGACGGCTGGAGGCTTGACGTCGCCAACGAAGTAAGCCCCGCTTTTTGGCGCAGGTTCCACGCTGAACTAAAAGCGATAAAACCGGATTTATATATACTGGGTGAAATCTGGCACGATTCCATGCCATGGCTGCGGGGCGACCAATTCGACGCGGTCATGAATTATCCTTTTACAACGAATGTCCTGAACCTTTTCGCAAAAGGAACGATAACTCCCAAAACCTTCGCTGAAGATATGACCAGGGTCCTTCACATGTATCCGGCAAATGTGAACGCCGTCTCCTTCAATTTGGTGGGAAGCCACGATACACCGAGGATTCTGACCGAATGTGGCGGGGATATTCATAAAGTGAAACAAATCTTCACTTTGATGCTGACGTTCACTGGGACGCCTTGCATATATTATGGTGATGAAATCGGGCTGGACGGAGAACTTGACCCAGGCTGCCGAAAATGCATGGAATGGAACCCGGGCCTGCAAAACCGCGATTTGGCGGAACACATTAAAAAGCTAATCGCCTTGCGTAAAGAGAGGCCAATCCTTGCGAATAGCGGAGAGCTGTTCTTCCTTCCATCCGGCGAAAAAAATCACTGCCTTGCGTATGCCAGGTCGGAAGGCGATATAACAATCGTGATTGTTTTAAATACCTCCAGCCAGTCCACAGTATACCGGCTTCCGGCGGAATATACTGCTTCCAGCGCCATTGATTTATTCACTGGGCAGAGAGTCCAGGGATCGCAATCCGGTGAAATGACCATAAACCTATCCGGAAACGGTATCGTGATAATCGAAATGGAAAACAGCAACTAAGGAAGAGGCCAGCCGCACAGGCTGGTTTTTTATTTTTCCGGCAATGTTAAAATTGCGGTTTTCGCCCTGTATCTGATTGTCCGGCGGATGAATAGAATAGTACGAAGTGCTTTTCTATGATCGCACATGGCACTGCCCTAATCCACCCCTCCATGATTGACAGGATGTTGTTTTTCCTTTTCCAGGGATTCCCGATTTCCTGATTTTTTACGGGCGGTTATAAATCCATAGGTTTATGTCAAAAAAAGAAGTAGCACCGTTCACGGAGGTAAAGTGATGAATCGACAGCAACGCGACAAAATGTATGAAGCCCAGGCAAGGGCCTATACGGAAGGATCGATCGAACTTATTAATGAACAATGGGTATTTTTTGACAAAGAAACGGATGAGGCTTCGTTGCTTGAGGAGCATCTTCTTCAGGAGATTGAACTATTCCGGCTGAATCGCTGGAGGAAGGGAATTCTCGTCGAAGCGGGGAAGATTTCCTTCGGGGATGATTGCCTGTTCCTCAAAGACAATGACCGGGTAAGGGTAAGGAAGCATCTCGTTTATTCTCTTGAGAGGCTTTTGGAGCGAATCCATCATGACGCCTTTTTCCAATTTGTCACAACGCTGAATTCACTTGGATTTTCAATATACGATTGCCTTTATTGCTACAACCACCTTAATTTCCTGGGTGAACAGTCCCCGAAAAGCGGTGTTAACTTTATGATTTTCGACAATCAGGAAGAAATTTGCGGTGTGCAGCACCATTTTTGCTATTACGAAAAAGAAAGCGACCGGTTTGAATTTACTTTGAATACCGGGAAAAGGCTCATCATCGAGAAACTTGCCTCCTCTTAGCGGAAAATCGTTTTTCGAATAGATGCCAAGACCAAGGCGGCCGTGGTCCTGTTCCTGAAGCATTGGCCCCCTCCTGCTTCATTCCGCTTTATTTAAAAAAGCTGCCAAATGGCAGCTTTTTAAAACCAGTCAAACCCCAATGGAAGGCTAAAGCCAAGGAGCAGGACAAGAATGAAAGCAATAATGAGTTGAATCCAGAGGACTTTCCTCGGTTCCCTTTTGCCGGTCTTCATCAGAAGAAATTCCATAATGGCGATGATCCAAAGGCCTACCGCCGCTTTTAAAACATAAAGCAAACTAATTTTACTAAGTGAGAATAGCATTATAAAGCCGGTTGCCAATATTAACAGGTAAAAAACCCTTAAAATCATATGGGTAATTTTCGCGCCTTTTTGGTTCCCGCCTTTGTACATGGATAGGGCGACGAAAAATAAAATCGCGCCTAATACCCAGGTTGTAATATGGGCGTGTGGCATCAACTTTGCCTCCTTTAAGATTTTCGCTATTATCATACCATAGCCGCTATGAAAATCCTAAATATATGATGGCAAAAGTGGAAACCCATGGCTATTCCGAGATAGTATTCCGGAGCGCGCCGATTTTCTCAACTTCGATTTCAATGGTGTCCCCGGGTTTTAGAAATTTAGGAGGATTAAACCCTTTTCCGACCCCGGCAGGCGTACCTGTCGCAATGATATCCCCCGGCTCGAGGGTCATTCCTTTTGATAGATCCTCGATAATTTGTTCTATCGAAAAAATAAAATGCTTCGTATTGGAATCCTGCCTTACTTCCCCGTTCACAGTGGTCCGTATATTCAGGTTCCCGGCATCACCGACCTCATCCGCCGTCACAATCCATGGACCCATTGGGCAGGTGCCATCAAGGCTTTTGCCGATAAAGAACTGTTTGTGGCGCTTTTGAAGATCCCTTGCAGTGACATCATTTACAATTGTATAGCCGTACACATAATCAAGAGCTTCCGTTTTGGGAATCGCCTTTCCCGTTTTTCCGATGATGATCGCCAGTTCGCCTTCATAATCAAGTTGTTCTGTAATGCCACGATGCACAGGAATTTCCTCCCTATCAGCAATCACCGCCGTTGGAGGCTTCGTGAAGACCATGATGTGCTCAGGGATATCCTCGGGGCCGCCCATTTCAATCGCGTGGTCGGCATAGTTTTTCCCCACACAAAAAACATTCTTTAATGGCCGCGGAATCGGGGCCAAAAGTTTCGCTTCCTTCAGAGGTAGCCACATGGTTTGGCCATCGCCGTCTTCAGTAGCCCAACTCAAAAGTTCCTGTATGTATCCGTTAACCGACTCACCTCCCTGGATAATTCCTAGGACCGTTTCCGGGATTCTATCTCCTTCACCCGAACGTTTTTCAGACGCGGCTTTCAGTGGCAGAAAGGTTTGTCCGTCCTTGTTTACGAGAACTGGAATCGTTTCTTCATCATGCAGGACAGTTGCTAGTTTCATACAGTTAGCGCTCCTTAAAATGGCATTTTCTTTAGTATATCGAAAAAAACCTTCCGTTTTAAGAGGAAGGTTTTCAAATCTTTTATTTTTTCAAAATGCCGTTGGGGCTGGTTTCCGTCTTGGGCATACCGTTTGGGATGTGATTCTCTATTTTAAAAACCTTTAATAAATTGCATGACAACGGGGCCGAGGAGGACGATGAACAGGCTTGGGAAGATGAACAGGACGAGCGGGAACAGCATTTTGATAGGCGCCTTCATGGCGGCTTCCTCCGCGCGCTGCCTTCTTTGTTCACGTACTTCAATCGATTGGGCCCGCAGGACCTGCACCATCCCGATTCCTAGTTTTTCCGCCTGAAGGATGCTGCTTATGAAGTTTTTAACAGGATCGACTCCTTCAAGCCGATCCCTCACGCCGCCAAGCGCTTCCCGGCGAAGCTTGCCGAGCCTCATTTCTTCAAGCGAACGCTGGAACTCTTCCGCGAGGATTCCTTCCTTTTTTGAGACAAGCTTGCTTACCGCGGCATCGAAACCAAGCCCCGCTTCAAGGCTTACCGTTAAAAGGTCGAGCGTGTCAGGGAGTTCCCTAAGCGCCATCTTCTCCCGGTATTTCGTCTTTTGTTTTAAATAAAAATGAGGAAACATATTACCCAAGGCGATACCTGCCAGCACCCCAAAGAAGACAGTGGATGAACCAAGGCCAAGCAGCATGCTGTATCCGGCAAAAATGATTGGGAATACGATGCTTGTCGCCGCCTGTAAAAGCCTGAAATCAACCGGCGTCATCCCGAAAGGAAAACCGGCACGTTCCAGCTTTCTTTCAATCTTCGCTTCCTTTTCGCCAGGCATTCTCTTTTTAAAACTTTTTTTGAAATCATTCAGGCCGGGTTTAAAGAATCGCTCGTAAAAGGAAAGCTGTTCGCCTTTCTCCTCAATTTGATCTTTTTTATCATGCCCGCCTGTGATGTAAACGGAAACCCGCTTGTCCACATGTTCCTTTTTCTTTGTTCCAACGTTTAAAATCCCATACACCAGTAAAGTGGCAGCCAGGAAAAAAGTGAGGTAGACCAACTGCTACACCTCAATATTCGTGATTTTTTTAATGAACAGAAAACCAATCATACAGGATACCGCCCCCACCACAATCATCCCAATTCCGATTGGATGGGTAAACATCGGTTTCATAAAATCGGGCTGGATAAAATAAAGCGCCACTCCAAGGAATAACGGAAGAAGGGCAATGACGACCCCCGACATCCTCCCCTGGGCGGTGAGTGTTTTGATTTGCCTCTGAATCCTTGTCCGGTCCCGAATAGTTTCAACGATTTTCTCGAGGACTGTCGCCAGGTTCCCTCCCACCTGCCTCTGAATCAGGATGGCCTGAATCATTAAGTCAAGGTCTTCACTCGGCATCCGTTCCTTCAGCTCATTCAGCGCATCTTCAATGCTGCTTCCGTATTGCATAGACTTGATTACGGATTCGACTTCCTCTTTAATTGGAGAGTCCGATTCATCGGCAACCGATTTTAATGCCTGCGGAAAACTGAAGCCCGCCCTCAAGGAGCCAATGATGGTTGTAATCATATCTGCGAGCCCTTCATTGAATTTATCAATCCGCTCTTTTTCTTTCTTTTTTAAGATAAAGCCAGGAATCAAATACCCAATCAAAAACCCTGGAAAAAATAATAGCCAGTGGCTGAAAAACAGGACAAGAAGCAATCCGGATAAACCCGCCGCGATCCATTGGAATGTAATGAACTCGTCCGGCTTTAGAGGCACCCCGGACCTGGCGAGCATCGTTTCAAGTTTATTATTCTTCTTTTTTGTAAGAAGCTTTTTGGTCAGGTTTTTCCTTGCCGCGGTGTACCTTGCGAATAGGTCAATGTCATTGCCTCCGATTTCAACCTCCGCTGAGGAGGACAAATACCTCTCCATCCTTTTTTCAATCCTTTGGTTCCGAAAAAAGAAGAGCTGGAGTAACCCATAGAATAAAAGAAAGGAAGAGAAGAGAAAAAGCAGGAGAAGAACCGCTTTCACCGTTAACCCTCCCTTTCGATGAACACGCTTGGCGGAATATGGATACCCGAATTCTCGAGCCGTTCATAAAACTTCGGGCGCACGCCTGTCGGGACGAGTTTTCCGATATATTTTCCGGAAGCATCCACGCCTGTCTGCTCATATACAAATATATCCTGAAGGACAATCACATCGCCTTCCATGCCCTGGACCTCGGTAATATTCGTAATTTTCCTCGAACCATCCTTCAGCCTTGATTGCTGGATAATTACATCAAGCGCACCGGAAATCTGCTCGCGGATAGCTTTGACCGGAAGCTCGACCCCGCCAAGCAGTACCATCGTTTCAAGCCTAGAGATCATATCCCTCGGAGAGTTGGAGTGTCCCGTCGCAAGCGACCCGTCATGCCCAGTGTTCATAGCCTGGAGCATATCCAGCGCCTCCGCTCCGCGCACTTCGCCGATAACGACCCGGTCCGGCCTCATCCTGAGCGAGTTCCTGACAAGGTCGCGGATCGTAATCGCGCCTTTCCCTTCAATATTCGGCGGCCTTGACTCAAGTGAAACAACATGATCCTGGCCAAGCTGAAGCTCCGCCGCATCCTCGATCGTGACAATCCGTTCGTCATTCGGGATGAAATTCGAAAGCACGTTCAGGGTCGTTGTTTTTCCCGAACCCGTTCCGCCGCTGACAAATATGTTCAGCCGCGCCTTGACGCACGCATCAAGGAAAACCGCCATTTCTTTCGTAACCGTACCAAAGTTGATTAAATCCTCTATTTGAAAAGGATCCTTGGAAAATTTCCTTATCGTTATCGTCGGGCCGTTCAGAGCGAGTGGAGGGATAATTGCATTAACCCTGGACCCGTCAGGCAGCCTGGCGTCGACCATCGGCGAGCTTTCATCAATCCTTCGCCCAATGGGAGCGACGATTTTCTCGATTACGTTCATCACATGCTCGTTGTCGCGGAATGTTATATCCGTCAAGACAAGCTTGCCTTTCCGCTCACAATAAACCTGCTTCGGCCCGTTGACCATGACCTCGGAAACTTCTTCATCGAGGAGCAGCGGATTGATCGGGCCATATCCCGTCAAATCATTGGTCAGTTCGGCAACAACGATTTTCCTATCGACAATCCCCCGGAATGATTCATCTTCTTTGATCACTTCCATCGCCATTGAATCCAGCTTCGGAATGATTGCTTCCACTTCTTCATCCTTCAGTTCGTGGAGGATTTTTTTATGAAGGATGCTTTTCAATTCCTGCTGCTTATCAACTTGTTTTTGGCGGATCGGCTCTATATGCTGCTCACGGGGAGTTTCTTTTGCTTTTGGGATTTCAGGTGTTTCCGCCCTTTGCATTTCTTTTTCCGGAATGGATTGCTCCGCGGCAGGTTTGGGAATTGGCTCTGCTGTTTTGGTTTTCTCATTGATGCGGTCAAGCAGCTTCATTTTGATATTCCCCCTTTCTTACGTTTCCAGGGGAACAGGGATAAAGGGTTTTCCTTCTTTTTCCCAATCCCTTCCCCCGCCTTGTTGGATGCAATTAGTTCAGCCATTTTAAAAACAGCCTTGGCGATATCCGATTTCGCATTAGCGATCACAAATGGGCTTCCCATATTAAGGGACCTTGAGCATGTCTGAAAATCATTCGGGATGTAAATGGGCGCTTCCTCCCCAAGAATCCTTGCCCCATCCTCGGCTTTAATAACACTTTCCATATTGGCACGGTTCAAAACAACACGGACTTTATCGCGAAGCCCGAGGATATCAAGCGTTTCAAGCAGCAGCTTCGTGTTTTTCATCGCGGCCATCTCAAGGGTTGCGACAACTAGTATTTCATCCGCCTTCTCAACCAGGTTTAGGGTCTGTTCATTCAATCCAGCGCCAGTATCGCAGACGACAAAATCATGTTTCATCAATAGAAAATCCGCCATTTTGGAAACAGCCTCTTTTGTAAGGATGTCGGCATATTCTGGCCGCTCCGGCGCGGGCAGGACACGGACTCCACTCCCATGGACGCTCAAATAATCCTCAAGTCGATGTTCATCAAGTGATCCAATTCCGTCCATCGCTTCTTTTATCGTGAATGTGTGCTGCAAATCCATTGCCAGCGAAACATCCCCGAACTGAAAATCGCCATCCAAAACAGCAACGGAGTGATTTCGTTTCGATAATGAGACAGCCAGATTGACGGAGAGGATCGTCCTGCCAATCCCGCCTTTGGCGCTGCAGACGGCAATCATTTTTCCGCGGGTTTCCGGAGTGCCGCCCTCTCTTGTTGTCTTTTCATCAAACCCCGCCATCTCCATCACCTTCCATCACTTAACTCTCATTTCCTTCCGAAGGGTTCGCATCCGCCTTCATAATCGGCCTTGTGCGCAGCATTAAATGAAGACTCCCATCTTGGGATGCCTTGACAAGCTTCACAGCATCTGCAGGCATTAGTTCAAGCGTGACAGCCGTATATTCCACATAAGGTTCCTTGGTATTTTCAGGAAATGTGAATTTCCTGCCGACAGCCAATACCCTCGCTTTTTCAAGCAAAATACTCGCCCTGAAATCGGGCACATCGACTGCTTTTTTATCTTCTTTTGAAAAAATCACGTCAACCTCATCTTCAGGTTCGACTAAATTCGTAACGGACTGGGGCAGGTTAAAGGAAACCGATACAGCACGGTACCCCTCCCTCACCTTGCGGGAAACATACACCGTTTCTTCTTTTTGGGAAACGAGCCTGTGGCCAAGAATTGGTTCGCCTTTTTCAATCATGGCGTCAGCAAGCTTTCCTTCAGCCTGTGAAATGGAGGAGAGCGTCTGTGGCAAGGCGCTTTCTTCAGGAATCTGGATGACATCAAGTTTCTCCGCCGTGATTTTTTCGTTCTTCTCGATTCTTTCTTTTGCGACGACGATTTCAATCGTCGGCGCGGAAGTCGTTTCCTTTTTGTCAAACTTCGCCATGTATTGGTAGAACAAGACTGTTGTAATCATCCCCATGGCAAGGGCCAGTATTAACACCATTTTCGAACGCATTTTTTCCCACCTACTCTGTCAGCCTGATAACATACGCGCCTCGGTCAATACTGCCTTCCTCGTAAAAACCGGTTCCTGGCCACTTGATGAACATCCCTGTGATCGATGTATCAGTACTGCTCATTGGTTCCGTGATATAAAAATAGGCAAACCCGGTTACTTGAATTGTTTTCAACTGATTCGAATCGAATTGATATGGTTTGTAAACCGGAATGAGGATAACCCTGGAGCAATCCCGGTCGGATAAATCCCCGATAGCGGATGTGCATCCATTAATCAATTCCTGAACAACCGTTCTCGTCTTACCGGCAATATTACCTGTTTCGGTTGGGATGATTTCCCCCACCTTGATTTCCTGCTGATACCCGTAGCGAAGGTTTTCTTCATACGTTTTGGCACCTGGGCCATTTAGGGCCAGGACGCCGAAAACCCCGCTGGAAGATCCAGATGCATCTGTTTTTAATTTTACAACTGCGCCATAATTTAGCGGGGTATCTTCGTGCACGCCAAGCGGCGCGACTCCAGCAGCCCTGCCCATTGGGGCGAGCGAGGCAGCCGCCGAAGCCCTGACATCGACTGTTTCAAACCCGAACAATCCCACGAAGGCCGGTTTCACCTTTTTTAGAAGGCCGACACGCACTTTTTTCTCCTTCACAATTTGCAGGCTTTCCCGTGACCCCGATTCGCCATGGTCGGCGAGGATCCTATTCACGATTTTATTAACTTGTTCATTTGAATTGTTCAGTTCCTGAGCGCCGGACAGTACAGCGGCGTTCGCGGCCTTTTGAAGCTTGCTTTTCGTCATATAGAGCATTCCGCCGTCAAGGGCGAGCCCCGTGATGAAAAGCAGTGCAACCATTGACAGCGCGACGTAGATTATGGCGACTCCTTTTTCTTCTTTTAAAAAATTCCCCATGCTCCGTCCCCCCTACTCAACTCGGATTGTAGAATCAGTCTGGGCATAAAGCGGGGCTGGAAAGAGACTTGATAAAAACGGGGTATATAGTTTAATTGGATATTTTAATTTTACCTTCACATAATCACCGGATTTCCTTAATGACCCGGGCGGGGTGATTTCCACGATTAATTTGCTTGAATCCCCAAGTTTTACATAATTTTTTGCAAAAGTTGCAATTTCCGTGTCGGATTTCCCCAATCCGCCTTTTCGGACTGTTTCCTGAGCGGCCATGTGGAGGTGGGCATACGAATATGTTACTCTGCCGAAATCCAGGATCCCGATTACCAATAACAATAAAAGGGGCAGGACAAGTGCTGTCTCCACGAGTGATTGGCCTGATTCACTCTTCCTCATAAAATCATCCCGGCCCGGAAAAATTGAATGGCGGCGCCAATCGCGATTGCGACTCCATAAGGATATGTCTGTTTCATCGCATCGTTATCGTACATCAGCGGGATTTTTAGTCCGTTCATCAATCCGATTAGTGAATAAAAAACGCCTTTAAGCAATTGCTTGGCGCTTTTGCGGAACACGATCAGGAATAATGCGAAAACCCCACCCACAAGCGCCATATAAATAGCTGATAACGCGACGAATTTCGCTCCCATCAATGCCCCGATCACAGCGAGGAGTTTAACGTCCCCCGCTCCCATCCCCCCCAGCAAGTAAGGGATAAGAAGGATGCAGAAGCCGGCGAGGAGACCGAGCACGGAGTTCGTCAATCCTTCAAGCCCGCCTGCCACCCCATTTACCGCGAGCGACACGAGCAGGAAAGGCAGCAGGACCTTGTTGTATATTTTCCGCTCCCTCACATCGGTCACAGTGCAAATGGCAAGCAACAGAAACAGTAAAATGGCATTTATCACTCTAAAAACCTCTTTTCCGGGCAAATCTCTGATTGAAAAAAGCCCCACGTTGACTCCTCAAACGCAAGGCTTACCTACTACATTACAAAACACTCTTTTGAATTATATAGGTTGAATCATAAGGTTATAGTGTCCACTGAAACCTTGCGGTTGATTTCCGCTCCGGGCACACGCTTTCCGCGGGGCGTCAGTGGAGCCTCCTCGGCGCTAACGCCTGTGGGGTCTCCACCTTGCCGCTGCATCCCGCCGGAGTCGGTGCCCTCCGCTTCAATCAACCTGTACTTCCGAACATTTTTTATGGATTTGTAGGAGTTACGCCCAATGCATCAGTTACTTCTTTATAAATAGCAAGAACTTTTCCTTTGAATGCTACAAGCAGCCCAACTACACCAATCGCGATAACTCCCAATACCAAACCGTACTCAGTCATACCTTGTCCTTGTTCTTCAGTTAGCAATGCTTTCATTTTATTCATCATGTTTGATTAGCTCCTTTTAAATTAAAATTAATTTTATTATTTAATAGATAAACAATGTCCCACTTTCAAGTCCGTATTCTGTATGGTACCCGCCGGCAATTCTAGTACTGAGCGGGCTTTCCGGCGGACCTTTCCAATTTTTGCGGGCGATATCTTTTCGTCAATGCCCACGACGATGCTGTTTCCGTCCAAATACACAACATCGATTGGATAGTTCATGAAGAATGTGTGGATGGATTGGCAGGGTTGTATGATAAGGCCGTGACCCGCGGGCAGATCCTTTGTAAACATCAGGCCCTTCAGCCTTTTGAAAAAACTGTCGGCGTTTGCTACCGAATCTGCAATTTCCGTCCCGTTCGACAGATTCACGACCTTCAACCTTCTTCACCTCCTGTAAAATAAAATGACCCCGCCTATACCGAAAGGGGGGTCATTGGTAAATAAACACACCTATGATGCACCCTGATCTTTCGGTAACTGGCTGGCATAGCACAAACGTGCCTTAGCCCCTGTAGCTTTGCGTCACTGATTTTCATCAGCTTTGCCTTTATCGAGATACAGCGCGCAGATTGTCGACTGTTCTCTTACACACATCATAAAATGTTTAAATACGATTGAATATAGTGCTTTTGTATTATTTTGCCATAAAATCGCTAGTTATTTTGTATTATTTTATCGTTTAACCCCCTTAAAAAAGTTTCGGCCTCCGAAGGACGGGTAAAGATATAAATTTGCTTACCTTTCAATTCAGCAAGCTTTTCAAGTATGAAGGGAGCCTTTTTCCGGTTATACCCGGCGACCCAGGAAATGAACTCCAAATCCAATTTTTCTGGACAGCCTTCGCCCATATCGGGTCTTGTCCTTCCCTGGTATTGAATCCTTCTTTTTACAACCCTGTAGAGGCAGCGGATTGTTGAATAATGGAGGAATATGACCGTATCGGCTTTTTCCAGCCTGGCATCCATCGTGCCGCCGAAGTTTCCGTCAATGATCCATTCGTCGCCTTCCATGATGCCATTCTGCAGGTGGAGAAAATCGTTCCGGTCCATCGGAACCCAGCCCGGCTTCCAAAAGAGGGCGTCCAAATGATAAACCTTTTTACCAAGTTTTTTGCCCAGTTTCCTGGCAAACGTGCTTTTCCCTGCTCCGCCGCTTCCAATGATTGCAATCCTTTTCACGCATTCTCCCTCCTCCGCAATTTTTGAAGCTTGAAATACGTGAAACTCCGCCACATCCATTCCATAGGGCCGTACCGGTATTTATTCAGCCAAATGCTGCTAATAACGATTTGAATTATGAAAACAACCAAAACAAGAAGGGTTCCCTGCGTAGCCGATACCTTGCCATAAAGACCGCCTCCATATCCATAAAAAATGAACGTGGACAAAACGGATTGGAACAAATAATTTGTCATCGACATCCTGCCAACATTGGCAAGCAGGCTAGTCGCGGACCGCATTTTCCCAGCGGTAAGGACTATAATTGCCGCATACCATATAGCCAGCAGCGGCCCTCCGAAAAAGTCCTGGAAAAAGTCCGCGCTGTAGCCTTCCCACCCGTAATACGGCAATGTTTTCAGAGCCATGGCTGGCAGAATCAGCCCGAATGCAACCGCCTTAAACTTTTTCAAGTGCCTTTCCGGTTCCTCGAGCCACCTGAATTTTGCAACAGAGGCCCCTATCAAAAAGAGCGGCAAAATAGTGAATAAGGTAATTAGGATTGTATCCGGGCTATTGGCAAAGTTCCATTCGTATATCCTCATATCCGTAATTGCCTGGTATGAACCATTCCCATAAACTTCAAGCGATTTTTGTGCATCAGCTTTGTATAATTGCCATGGGTTTTCAACCGGTCCAACCGTGTCAGCAAGCAACAGGAGAAGGCCAAGAAGCAAATTTGGAACAATATAGATTGTTAAGGCAGAAATAAGAATCGCCTTGGCGCTAAACCGCAAGAAAAACAGGGCAATAAAACCAATGCAAGCGTAAGTAATCAAAATATCCCCCGGCCATACGAGGAATGCGTGGACTATACCCACGGCGAGTAAAAAGGAAAGCCTTCTCGCGGAGAACACTCTGAAATTGGCTCCTCGCCCGATTGCCCGTTCCCTCATTAGCATGAGCCCGTACCCAAAAAGCATCGAGAACAACGGGTAAAAGCTCGCCTGGGCAAATACGTCTATAAACACATAAGTGATGCGGTCAATACCTTTGTTCCACCATGCGAGCGGGTCGATGAATACATACGGGGAGTGGAAGCTCAGCATATTGACAAGATAAATTCCAAGTATCGCAAACCCCCTCATTATATCCAATGAAGCAATCCGTTTTCCTTCCACAATCGGTTCCAGTTTAACGTCCAAAACGCACTCCCCCGTCCATTTTGCATTTTTAAGTATTTTTCTAAAAAAATCCGCCACCCCGGTTATTTCCTGGGCATTCCGTAATTATATAGTAGTTATTGCCAATTCGCACTCATTTTCCTATCCAATTTCTGTTTTTAACTCACGCCTCTCACATTCCCGGGCTATGTACATACGATAATAGAAGAATAATTTAAAGGGTGTAGTCTATGCCAGCGATCGTAGGGATTGTCCAGGTCATTAACATTGCATCGAGCGCCGTTATGAACATTGGGGATGTCCTCAACCTATCTCCCATCTCCAGCGCGAAAACTTTTTCCGGAGCCGGGTCTTTTAATACCGGGGAAGCTATTAGCAACCTGAATAGCGTAAGTTCAACGAATGTGTATGACACTGATGGGATTGACCAGCCTATCGCATTCAATATTTAGTGAGGTGGCCGGCATTGAATTTTTATATCCAGCAAACAATCCAGATTAATTCCATAAGAATCGGCGGGATTTCGAATTCCTCCGTTTTTCAAATCGGGAGCGCCGGGATTATTAAACCCGCTTCCTATCTTGCCAATACCGGAGGTTTCACCGGGCCTGCCCCGGCTGCGCAAAAACCGTTCAGCTTTCCGGCGCCCGCCCCTGGCGAAGAAGAAAAACTGCCATTGATTGAAACTCCTGCTGTTCCCCTTTAAAAGGGATCAGTTGCCAGGTTGATGAAAAGAGGTGTGAACCGTGGATTTCTATCAAATTCTCCAATGGATGCAAGGCCAACTCCAACTCTATGAACAAAGAATTTCAGTCCTCGAAAATTCCCTTAGGTGCGCCGAGGATGAAATAAGGCAGCTGAAAGAAAAACCGCCAATCCATGTAGGAACGATTCAATATAAATTTGATCAGCTGAAAGTTGAAACATTGGAGGGTACGCTCAGCATTGGCCTTAATCCACAGGATTTGCAAGGAATCGAGGATTTTGCCATTCAGAATGGCCAGCCTGGGATGGCCCTCCCACCAATGGAAATGATGAAGAGGGGTATGCAAGTCGAGGAAGAAATCAACCGGTACATTGAGTCGGAGCTGCCGGGATTTGTTTCCTCACAGGAAGCAAAACTGGGCCTGCAGCATGCAGGGTCCTACCTTTCCTTCATTCAAAATGACATAAAAAAACAGCTCCACGGCAGGATTGAAGCCCATTTAAGGAAGGCTGGTGGAGCCGGGCAAGATGAAGCTTCAATCACTAAAACCGCAGAAGCCCTGAAAAAGGAAATTGAAAATGGGGTTGTCGCATTTTTCACTAATTTGCCCGCCAATATGAAAGAAGGTGAACAACAATGATTTTTCAAACGTACAACAGGGAACTTTCAGTCGGCAGCATCCGGATCATTGGGGTTTCCAGTTCCTCCATGCTCCTCGTTGGGGACGCGCAAACCATCCAGCTTGCATCGGCGTTTGATACCCCGGCGGAATCCCTGATTATCGGGCCATTTGTTCCTTTGAGCCGAGGATCGTAAAATCATGCTTCAAAGGATATCGAAAGTTGATTCAATTTTTGTAAAATCAGCCTTATTTTCTTCGACAATCCTAATCGGGGACGCGATGAGAATATTCGGGAATTCCCGGGCGCTTGCCGTCCAGCGGGAAGCGGAACTCTTTTTTGATGACGAAGGGGATTTTGCGCAGTTCAAGGTATTTTCAGAGCCGGTTCCCCTCCCTGTCATTCATGAACCTGTCATCATGGATACGTTCCAGGAGAAACCGGTCATCCGAGTGGGCACCATCAATGTCAAAGGGCTTTCGGCGGCATCCATTATACAGGTTGGGAGCACCCCCTATATCAGCATGGAAGCCCGGATCCATCATCTGAGGCAGCTCCTGGAACGGGAGGAAACCAAATAAATCGTTTTTTACAACAGCGCACGAAAGGCGTGTGAGTTTATGCCGGCACTGATTGGACCGGTAACTATTCAAAATTTAACTGGTGGAACTGTCAATTTTGGAGACGTTTTAAATATTTCCCCCAAAAGTACTTCAAAGTCCTTTGACGGCGCAGGCAGCGCGAACATAGGCATTTTCGTCGCGACCGGCAGCGCGGTCAGCGGAACGAATGTCCTTGATACGAAGCTGATCGACCAGCCAATGACGGGGAATAAATAAGAAAATAATTTAAAAAAGACATGAACTAGCGGTTCATGTCTTTTTTTTGCCGATTCACTATTCCCTTTCAATTTTCAGGATGTGGGCACCATCAAAGAAGAAGAGGTACCGCTCATCGACAGTGCGCTTCCAGATTTTCTCGAGCGCCCTGGTATACAGGTCAATCTGCAGGCGGTAACGGTCGGCAAGGATTGGCGCCGCGCCCTCAAATCCGCTCTGGAAACGCCCTGTAATCCGGTCGGACTTGAAATCAATCATGACCAGCCCTTCACTATCTTCAAAAAGGCAGTCGATGATCCCTTGTATAAAAATTTGTTCATTTTCATCCTTCCAGTCAGGATAAACTTCCTTAGAGGCAAGTGAAGCGGTAAACGGCACTTCCCGGTAAACCTTTTTCGCGGAAAGGAGCCTTTGGCCCAGCCTGGATTCAAAGAATTTCACAATCAGGGAAGGTTCGATGACCTCGCGCTGCTCCTCAGTCAAAAGCTCCGCCGCAACCATTTGGCTGGCCAGCAATGCGATGGAATCCTCGGTTATTGGCTGGTCTAGCCTCACATGCTGCATGACACTGTGCAATGCGGTGCCTCGCTCGGCTGCGCTCAGTGATTTTTCCTGCATGAACCGTGGCCGTTCAAGAATGGTCTTTCTTGCCTTTTTAATAAGGTCGGTTCCGCTTGCCTCATCCGCCAATTCCCGATTCCGTTTCATATCTGACACACTCTGCTTTGCCCTGTGGCTCGAGGCATCACGGTAGTGGTATTCCCAATTCAGCCTCGCCCTTACTTCAGGTTCCCGGTTTGAGGTTTCAGGCACGAGCTGAATGTCCCGCACCCGCTCCATTAAATCATCCCCAGCCGTTTCAGCTTGCTCACCCACGCCTCTTAGATCTTCAGCGTCAAGCAGCGCGACTGACCATCGGGATTCATCGTTAGAAATTGAACCGGGCACCCCCGGGCTTGATTCCCCAAAGCGGAGCACAGCGCAATCCCTATGACGGACAAGCGCCGGCCCGATCCAATCAAAATATCCTTTCGCAGAAGCCCTGTCGGCATCCTCCAGCAGCCAACCGGGATAGGATGCGATATCTTCCCATTGGCTTAATTTCTTTTCAGCATCCTTGACGGTGGCAATCAAGTACAGCTTTTCTTTTGCCCGAGTCATCGCGACATAAAGGACGCGCATCTCCTCGGCGAGCATTTCGATCCGTTTCTTCCGTTTGAATGCGAGCTGGGGAAGTGATGGATAGGCAATCCTCTTTTCGGGGTTGATATATTTCGTTGCAAACCCGAATTCCTTGTCAAGCATATAGGAGCTGCGTATGTCCATCATATTGAAACTCCTGCCAAGTCCCGCAATGAATACAACTGGGAATTCCAGCCCCTTGCTTGAATGGATGGTCATGATGCGGACAACATCTTCCTGTTCCCCGAGCGCCCTTGCCGCCCCCAGATCATCCCCCCGATCAATCATCCGTTCAATGAAACGGAGGAATCTGAACAATCCCCTAAATGACGTTTCCTCGTACTGCCTTCCTCTGTCATAAAGGGCGCGGAGGTTTGCCTGCCGCTGTTTTCCCCCAGGCAGTCCGCCGGCAAAATCATAATATCCGGTGTCCCTGTAAAGCTGCCAGATTAGTTCGGACAGGGATCCCTGCCTCGCGAGAGACCTCCACCCTTCGAGCTGTTCGCTGAATCGGCAAATTTTTTCGTGGAGCCCTTCTTGTTCCAGAGGGGGGTTCGATGCGCAAAACGCGATGACACTGTCCCAGAACGCACCCTTTTTATCATGGATTTTAATAATTGCCAGTTCCTTCTCATCCAGTCCGACAATCGGCGACCTCAGGACGGCCGCAAGCGGAACATCCTGGTACGGGTTGTCGATTACCCTGAGGAGGGACATCATGACCGCGACCTCTGTTGCCTGGAAGTAACCCGTTGACAGGTTTGCATAAATCGGTAATCCCTGCTGTTTGAATTCTTCCATGATTTGCGGCGCCCACGTCATCGAGCGCAGCAGGATGACAATGTCACGGTAGCGGATTGGCCTCGTTGTTTTTGTCTTTGCTTCATAGACCTGCCGCCCGGCTGCAATCATTTCCTTTATCCGCGCTGCCATTGCCCTCGCTTCAAGCTGTGACTGCTCCAATTCTTCGGCATCCAGTTCCTCGCCTTCCGGCTCAACATCGTCCTCGTCCGCTCCTCCGTTTTTCGAACCCTGGTCAATGACCAGCATCTCGACAGGGAATGGCTCTTTCGGATAATCGGCCCCAAGCCTCAGTTCCGCATCCTCACCGTATTCAATTTCTCCTACTTTTACGCCCATGATCTGCCTGAACAAATAGTTTGTCGCATCCAGGACTTCCTGCCTGCTCCGGAAATTTTTAGCCAGGTCAATCCTTAATCCTCCTGCCGAACCATCCTTGGAAAAGCGGTTGTATTTTCCGAGGAACAGGTTGGGCTCCGCTAGCCTGAATCGGTAGATCGATTGCTTGACGTCCCCGACCATGAACAGATTTCCTCTTTCACCATGGCCTCCCGAAACAAGGTTCAGGATCGTTTCCTGGACCATGTTCGTATCCTGGTATTCATCCACGAGCACTTCTCGGAACCGCTCCTGGAATGATAGCGCCGCGGCCGAAGGAGCCAATCCCTCTTCCACCCCGCCCTGGACGAGGATTTCCAGGCAATAATGCTCAAGGTCGGAAAAATCGGCAATGCCTCTTTCCCGTTTTGCCTCTTCGAATCTTATCGAAAACTTCCTGACCAGGCCAGTAAGCGTCACAATGACCGGTTTCATTTCCTCCATGTCCCGGAGGAAGCTTTCAGGCCTTCTTGAAAACAACTCATCTCTTAGGGATGTAACGATTTTTTTGGCTTTATCACGGAACTTTCCGGCTTTCTTCTTTAGTTCTTCATCCGCTGTTCCCTTTTTAATGGACTTTGCTTTTGTAAAATCGATCGTTTGCATCGCCGCATACAGCGCATCCCATGAGTCGCTGGCCGCAAGCAGTGAATCGATCAGCCTCATATCGTCCGCCAAGGCATCCGCGTAAGGAGCCGGACCGTCGGGAAGCATCGTGACCGCCATAGCTTTTTCCGCGAATTGACGCGCGCTTTTTAGCTGGAGTTCAATATCGAAAAGAAGCGAACCGATAAACGGAAGCTCCTCAATCTTTGATATATTCTTTGTGCCATACATGGAAACAATGCCATCAAGGTATCGGTCAGGATCCGGATTGGAGCGGGCAAAATCAAAAATCGCTGCGACAATCTCCTGCAGTGCATCGTCCGTCCTGTCTGAAGTAAAAGTATCGACGAGGCGGAAGAATGGCTCATTATCCTTTGTCCCATATTCCTCTTCGAACAGGCCATCGAGGACTTCATCACGGAGAAGCTGGGCTTCCGTTTCATCTGCAATCCTAAAGCCAGGGTCCACGTCGATCAAATAATAATATTTCCTCACTACATCAAGGCAAAAGGAGTGAAGGGTCGAAATCGCCGCTTTGTTCAGCAAGCTGATCTGCCTTCGCAAATGCTTCGAATCCGGGTCTTCGTTGATGGCTTTCTCAAGCGCTTCCCCAATCCGGTGGCGCATTTCCGCTGCGGATGCATTCGTAAACGTTACAACGAGGAGCTGGTCCACATCAACAGGGTCGTCCGGTGACAGTATTTTCTGGATGATCCGTTCAACCAGGACGGCTGTCTTTCCCGAACCTGCCGCTGCGGCGACAAGGATGTCGGTATCCTTCGCCATAATGGCTTTCCATTGGTCGCCGGTCCATTTCAGGCCCGCCGGCATCGGCGGTATCGAAACGTTACTCATCTTCCCTAACCTCCCTTCTAATCAGTTCAAGCGCTTCTTCGTCATTTTGCGGAACAAGCCTGCGGTACTTGCTGCCATCGATTGATTCATCAAATTGGCAGACAGGCTTAAAGGAACAAAATGTGCACGGGCTCTTATCCTTCAGTCTGTATGGATCAATCCCGACTTCCCCGCTAATAATCGCGTTTCCTGTATCACTGTATACTTTCCGCACAAATTTGCGAAGATCCTCAATATCCTCGGCAGTCGCTGTTTTAGACGCTTTTGTCAGGGTTCCGTCCTTTTTAAAACCCGCGGAAATAATTTGTGAGTCCCCGCTCTCAAGGCTCTTGTCCATAAGACGAATCACTTCCTCATCTTCAAGGACGAGGCCGCTCATCTTGAACTTCTTCAGAATTTCCTTTTCGATTTCCTCTTCGGACAGTCTCCGCGTCGTATTGACCATCGGATTATGCACATGGAAGTAGAACACGCCTGCCGGCTCCGCTACCTTTTCGACCAATAGCGCCGAGTTCGATATGGCGATATCGAGATAAGTAAGCACCTGAAGGGCAATGCCGTAATAGACCTCCGACAGGTTAAGGCCTCTGCTGCTAGATTTATAATCGATAACCCTTAAATAATACTCGCCATTCTTCCCTTCGCCCCTGTCAATACGGTCGATTCTTCCGGTGAGCTCCATTCTGCTGCCATTTTTAAGATTGAATTCGAGAGGGGGAAGCTTTCCACCACGCCCAAACCCAACCTCAAGGCCAACTGGCTCAAACTCACTCAATTTCGAATGCTCGCTTAGCACGACGGATGCCCTAGTAATGATTTGTTCGAGCTTCCTCTTAATGTAGTGATGCCTTTGCGAACTCAGCAGGATTTCATTTTGAAGGCGCGGCGCGATTGCCGCGACTGCGCTTTTGGCGAGATTTTCACATTGCACCTTTGACAGGTCCGCCCATGAGATATTCTGCTCGTTTACCGTCTCGGCAATATATTTCAAGGCCGCGTGAAACAATTCGCCAATGTCCGGGGCATCGAGCTTGTAAATCTGGCGGTCGCGGAGCTTAAGGCCATGCTGAATATAGTGGGAGAATGGGCAGCTATTGAATAGCTCCATCCTTGACACGCTTCCCTGGATATCCTCCCCATACAGCTCCGCGGCCAGGCTGGAAGGAAGTTTCACGGTCCTATTCGTATAGAAGAGGCTTGAAAGTACCGTTCGCGCCTTCCCCCTCAGGCGAGGGTTTTCCGCAAAATAATTGTACACATCCCACCAGAAGGTGTAGATTGGGTAATTCCGCTGCTTCAGCTGCAGCTGGGACGTTAAATAGGCTAGCGCGGTTTCCTTGCTGCTCACAAACGAAAGCTGCTCCTCCTCGTTCAAATCCGCGGGATCCGCGACAATCATCCATTTATCACAGCCCGGAAACAAGTCTTCCATTCTTTTAATATAGGAAGACGGAATCAGCGACTTTCCCTCGGCATTGGCGAGCGGATAGCTGATGTACAGTTTGTCGGCTGGGGTCACAAATGCCTTGTAGGCGATAAAATTTTCATCAAGCAGGCGTTCCGTGCTGCCAGGGCCAATCTTCACCCCAGCCAGCGCGAGCATGTCCCTATCAGCGTCCCCGAGGATGCCGTCATCGGAAATCTTCGCCGGCAGGACTCCTTCGTTCAAGCCAAGCACAAAAGCGACTTTAATTTCGGCAAGGCGCGATTTATCGAGGTTCGCTACCATTACCTGGTCAATTGCCGGCGGGACGAGCGAAAATTCCAGCGACTCAAGGCCCGCGTCCAAGATGGAAGCGAATTGGCGCGGGGCAACAGGTTCGTCGCCAAGCATTTCAACATACTGGTCCAATAAATCGATAATGGCGTTCCACACCTGGTCGTGCTCCCGGCCCTTGACAAGATTGCCTTCCGCCTCCGCTTCGGCTTTCCAGTTTTCAAGCTTCGCGGGAATATCCAGTTCTTCCAGGAGAAGAAAGACAGCCTCGCACATTTTCCGGCCGGACCCCGCCCGTTTCAGCCTTCTTGAAAGCCTCATAAGTGGAGTTGAGATGATCAGGCGGAGTTCGTTAAGCTCCTGTTCCATCCGGATTTCCTCGTTTGTCTGGACCGTTGAAACAAAATCGAGCCCACGTATCCTCCTATACCTCCAGCGTTCCTTCCCTGTCCATTTTTTCCCCTGTATCCCATGTGACAGCACATAGTTTTCTAGCTTGTCCATCTGCCTCCTCATCCTCGCCGTGCTGACGCCCGGCGGGAATAAAAGCTCTGTTTTAACCGCCCGGAAAACCGCCTCATAACCCCAATGTCCGTTGACTGCCTCAAGGGAGGATCGAATCAGTTCGACCAGCGGATGATTAAGCATCGTCCTTTTCTGGTCTATGAAATATGGAATCTCATAATCATAAAAAACAGGTTCAACCGTTTCATGATAGTCGCCCCCATTCCGCATGAGAATCGCAATATCACGATAGCGGTATCCATCTTCCCTTACAAGCCTCCTAATTTCCCTGGCGATCCCTTCAACCTCGGCGCGCCGGTTGACGGCCTGAATGACGGTTATGCCGCAATCTCCTTCGTACGGCTTCGCCGGCCTGGAGTCAAAATGGCCCTCCAAATGCCGCAGCCCGCCATTCGTCCAGCGCCTTTGGTCGCCGAGGATGATTGGGCCTTCCATTTCAATCCGTTCATTCCGGGCTAGGTCAAAGAGGTTTTTGCACGTTTCGCCGGACATCCTGAACAAATTCAGCTCATCCGGTGCCTTGTCCGGGCACGGCCTGTCAAGGGTGAGCGTGACGGTCACGCTTTTGCAAACCTTTAATAGCTCCCCAATAATCCGGTATTCCTGGGGGGTGAAGCTGTAAAATCCATCAATATAGACTTCGGCGTCCTTAAGATACCGTGAACTTGCTGTTTTTTCGGCAAGCAGTCGGAAGTAATCTTCTGAATCAATGTATTTTCCGGAAGCTGTATCTTGAAAATGTTTATAAATGATTTCCAAATCGTGCATCTTGTCGGAGAGCGATTTGTCCATCCTTCCTTCGCTCCCTATCTTGGCGCGGCTCGCGGCAAGGTTTTCCGGATCAATACAATAACGTTTAAACTCCATGAGCATTTCCTCGACCTGCTGGATAAAGCCGTTCTTGTCGGCCGCGCGCTTGAAGAGGCGAAGCTGGTCCTTCTGCTCCTCAATGATTTTTCGGATCAGCATATTCAAGCCGACACTGCTTAAGTGGTACCTGCTGGAACCTCCCGTCTCCTGGAGAACCCGCCATGCAAGCCTTGTGAAACTGTACACCTGGGCGCGGATCATCCCGCCGATCGTTTGATCGGTTGCAAGCCTATATTCCGACAGGAACGTCATTTGTTCCGGTACGAGATAGATGATTGCCGGGCCTTCCGGGCTTTCGGCCAGCCTGCTTTTTATTTCGTCAATGCATGTAAGCGTCTTTCCGCTGCCGGCTCTCCCAATCAGCATTCTAAGAGACATTCGTGTCCCCTCCGTCCTTTTTCATCATACTTTTTATTTTACCATAAAAAGGGGCACAAATGTTTGCCCGGGAACTGCCACATGAAGGAAATAGATGAAATGTAAAAAACCCCGCTGCGCAGGGTTTTTACAAAGAAACGGCTAAATCCGTGATTGGCCAATATAGAAGGTTTACTTTCCCAACTACATTTTTCGCGGGAATGAATCCGAAATGCCTGCTGTCCCAGCTTTCAAGCCGGTTGTCGCCCATGACGAACAGTTTCCCTTCCGGCACCTTCAGTTTCCCGGTAAGTTCCTTAAGGGTGAAATCGCCAGTAAGCGCCTCGCCAAGGATTTCCTTCCTGTACGGTTCCAGAAAAGGCTCGTCGAATTCCTTCCCGTTGATGTATAGGCGGTCGGCTCTGTATTCAATTTCATCTCCCGGAAGCCCTATGATGCGCTTTACATAATCTTCACGCTTGTTCGCATGGAAGACAATCACATCGAACCTGTGCAGGTCTCCAATCTGGTAGCCGATTTTATTCACGACAAGCTTATTTCCATCCTTCAAGGTAGGCATCATCGATTCGCCTTCGACCACATAATTCGCGAAAAAGAAGGACCTGATCAATACAAAAATAATGATCCCAACCAGGAAGGCCTTTATCCACTCGACTGCTTCCTTTTTCCATCGTGCCAAAACGTACCGCCCCCGCAAAAAGTCATTCGCGCTTTCTAGTTGCCATGTTAAGCCTTCGTTCAATCTGCTTGCCGGCAAGCCAGAGAATGAAGATGATCACAGCCATAGCCAGCGTCCTGATTGGCTGGGTAAAGAGCGAATGGATATCATAGCCAATGAAGCTAATTGTAAAAATCATTACCATCTTACCCGCCAGGACAGCAAGCATATACTGCTTAATGCTGATTTTTGACAGGCCGGCTACGATGTTTACGACCGCGGAAGGAGTAAACGGGAAACACAACATAAGGAACAGCGGCCCAAATCCATGCCGTTCGACCCAATTCATTAGCTTCCTGACTGCGGGATGCTTTTGCAAAAAGGCCAGGAATCTTCCTTGGCCATAGCGCCGGAACAGGATAAAAACGAGCATGGCCCCTGTACAGGCTCCCACCCACGAATACAGGAATCCAAACCAAAGGCCGAATGCGCTCGCGTTTGCCATCACGAACAGGAATAAAGGCAGGAATGGCAGGAATGCTTCGAGCATCGGCAAAATGATTCCGGGGATTGGACCGAAAGACCTGTACTCCCGGATAAGATCCATGATGTTTTCCAGTGTAAACCATGATTTCAGTACTTCGACATCCATTTGAAACTCCTTATAGCCAGCTTCTTTTTTTATATCCTTTTTGCTTCTTTTTTAATCTTTTGGGGGCAAAATATCATCATTCTGTAATAAACTGGTGAAGCGCTTCCCGGTTTTTTTGGACATCAATCTTAAGGACAGCGCCTTCTCCGCTAACCCGGGCATCCGAATAACCGTTTTTAACAGGAATCCGGAAGGTCTGGATATCCTCTTTCCCTTTTCCAATGAAACCTTTCGCCATGAACAGCATATCGCCGGTGCTCATGTTCGTATTGACAAACGGGACGACAATGCCGACCAGTTTCGGAAGCTTCGGAACCATTTCCACACTTGATAAATCGCTGGCAACCTTGCTGACTACTTTTTGCTGGCGTTCAACCCTGCCAAAATCCCCAACCGCATCGTGGCGGAAGCGGGCATAGCCAAGCAAATGCTCCCCATCCAGGCGTTGAAGCCCAGGCTCGAGCCTCACGCCAATGTATTCGCTCATCTCTTTCTCAACATTGATTTCAACTCCTTCAGGGAAGGCCTCGTCGATTACCTGCACAAAGCCCTGGAAATCAATGATTGCATAATATTGGATGTCCAGATCAAAGTTCTCCTTGATCGTTTTCCTTAAAAGCTCAGGCCCGCCCATTGCGAATGCTGCATTGATTTTGTGCTTCCCATGTCCCGGGATGTCCACATACGAATCGCGCATGATCGATGTCAATTTGTACGTGCCCTTTCCCTGATTGTAGTGGGCAATCATGATCGAATCGGACCTTGAGTTCCTGCCGCCATCCTTATCAATGCCGAGGAGCAGGATATTGGTTCCGCCATACTGGTCCTTTTGGCCGGAGAATGTGTATTCTTGTTTTTTCTTGTCGCCAATCACTTTTTCGGACTGCTTAACCCCCTGCTTATATTGAAAATAGGAATATGCCCCTATGCTTAAAATCAGGAGGGCAATGATGCCGAGAATGGGTTTCCAAACGCTTTTTTTCCTTCTGCGCTGTTGCCTTTGTTCGTATCTCATCCAGATCCCGTCCAATCCTATGAATTCGATGAATAGTGGTGCCGTCCCTTAAATGCTGGATACGGCATGTCAGATGGATTTATCTTACCAATTTTTTCGCCGTATTCCTAATTTGATGATGAAATAAGTCGAATATTCAGGAATGGCGTTGAACGGGGACTTACTCCCCCCTCCCTGTTTTGGACTCGGACCCGTTGAAAAATAAGTTTGCTGTCCGAATCCCCACATGATTTGGACACGCATCCGGTCAAAACGCGGTTTGCTGTCCGAATCTTTTTTAGAACCAACAGAAAGCCGCCCGCGGATGACGGACGGCTTTTCATAAAATTTACTATCCAAATTGAGTGCCCCTTTTAACAATACTCCATTGAAAAGGGGCTTTTCCAATCTTGAATCATAAAGAGCAAACGAGTTGAATCACTTTAAATACCCATCAAACCAGTCAACAATATAGTTCAGGCGGGCAATCCGCAGGTTGGGCCTGCCGCTCCGTGAAAGCTCGTGGTTTTCCTCAGGGAAGCGAATGAATTTCGTTTCCTTTTTCAGGCGCTTCAGGGCAATATACAGCTGCTCGGCCTGCTCGATTGGGCAGCGGTAATCCTTCTCGCTATGAAGGATCAACAGCGGGGTTTCAACATTTTCAACATAGGCGAGCGGCGAATGCTTCCAAAGCCTCTCAATATCCTCGAGGCCCGAACCAATCTGCCATTCTGTGAAATAGTAGCCGATATCACTGACACCATAGAAGCTGACCCAGTTGGAAATTGAACGCTGGGTAACGGCCGCCTTGAAACGGTTCGTGTGGCCGACGATCCAGTTGGTCATAAACCCGCCATAGCTCCCGCCCGTAACACCGAGGCGGTTTTCATCGATAAAGTCATACGTTTCCAATGCGTAATCGACAGCCCTCATCAAATCCCTGTAATCCCCGCCGCCGTAATCGGAACGGACCGCGTCGACAAATTCCTGACCGTAACCGTGACTCCCGCGCGGATTGATGTAAAGAACTGCATATCCCCTTGAAGAAAGGATCTGGAATTCATTCATGTACGTATTTCCGTACATCGTGTGCGGGCCGCCGTGGATTTCAAGGATGAGCGGATATTTCTTCCCTTCCTCGAAGTCGGCAGGCTTCATGATCCAGCCATGGAGTTCAACGCCGTCTTCCGCTTCGAAGCTGATCGCTTCCGGCACGGAAAGGCTTTTGTCTTTCAAAAATTCTTCATTGATTGAAGTAAGCCTCGTCAGCTCGCCGGTTGTAATCTCGAGCGTATACAGGTCGCCCGGTTCATCCGGCCTGCTGATGGCAACCGCGGCGCGCTGGTTTTTGCCGTCAAGCGACATCCCATATACATACTGGTTTTCGAGAAGGGCGGGGTAAAGTTCCCCATCTACGTTTCCGTAATAGACTACCGTGTTTCCAAGGTCGCTGACGATAAAATAAAAACTCTTGCTGTCGTCCGCCCAAAGGATTCCCGGCGGAACGGTGCCCTGGAGGAAATCGCCCCCGAGCACCGGCGCGATCGTCGCATCAAGATCGCCTGTAACACAGGTAAACGATTCCGATTCAACATCATACAGCCAAACCCTCGACAATGTCGCATTTTTATACTCCATGTTATGGCCCGACAGTGCGATTGTCCTTCCGTCCGGGGACCAGGAAGCATTTGAGAAGGAGAGTTCTCCCGAATCGATTTTCCTAAGCTCGCCCGATTCCGGATTAAGGAAGTAAAGGTCGAGCCTGAATGAGTTATCCTTATCCTCGCTGTAATCTGCGCCTACTGCGAGTCGCTTTCCATCGGGGGCCCAGCAGAACAGATAATGGTCGTACTGCCCGTCCGTCAGCTGGGTGACTTCGCCGGTTTCCACATCAACCGCCGCGATTTGCCTGTATTTCCCTTTCCAGAAACCTTCCCCATCCGATTTATATTTCATTTTGGTTACTTCAAGCGGTTCAAGCTTGTTCTTGTCTTTCTCTTTCTTTTCTTCCTCTTTATCGGTTACCTTTTTCCCATTTTCCACCGAGGCCTGAAAAGCAATGCGTTTTCCATCCGGGGACCATACAGGTGACCCCGCTCCATTCGGAAGGTCGGTCAGCTGCTTTGCTTCCCCGCCGCCCGTACCGATGACATAGATTTGGTTCTTACCGCTTCGATTGGATACAAAGGCTAGCTGCGAGCCGTCCGGGGACCAGCGCGGCGAATGGTTCTTATTTTTTCCGTATGTCCATTGGACTGGACGCTTATTCCCGTCTGTATCCACTGTGAAAATATTCGAAAAGTAATCTCCCTTTTCTTCGCAAATGCCTGTTTCCGTAAAGGCGCAAACCGAGCCGTTAGGTGAAAGCCTCGGGTCGGCAAGCGACTTTAATTCATATAAATGCTCCGCTTTAATTCCTGTCTCGCCCATCATTTTCCCACCTTCTTTATGTAGTAATAAAGTATTTCGATAACAGAAATACTTTTTCCTTCTTATTTTCTTAAAATAGAAAAAATTCTTTCCGCTCCTCGATAAAAAGAAGAACTGAAAGGAATACTACTTGATTGGAAGGGGAGGAAATTTTTAAAAGAAATAAGGTTTTCTGGATTATTAATACCCATATGCCCAGTGCCCCCTCCTTGGCTATTGCGATTTCCAAACAGATTTTGTATGATTATTACGAACAAACGTTCTGTTTTTGTGAAGGGAGCCGGGGTAAGATGACAAGAATACCTGAGAAAGACCGGGATATGATGGAGCAGGCCATTTACCTGCCGATGGTGCTGACTGTCCTGAACCGGGATCTTTCCGTCATTCAAGCGAGCCCGTTCAAACTGAGGAAACCTTACCTGGAATTGGTTGAGGAAACAATGAAGGCAGTCCAGAAGGAACTTGCGGGGGTAAAAGCGTATATGAAAACCCATCAGCTGAAAGTGATGGAAACGAAACGGGACGATGCCTTTACTATGTTCCTGTTCCTGTATAAAGGCTATGAGGAATATCATAACTACTTTAACCCGCGCATCCGGAACAAAGTCCAGGAACTGATGGAATATTATTTGATTGGCAGGCATCTGTCCCGTCCAGGAGAATCGATCCACTAGCCCCTGTTCCGGTAATCAATAAACTGTCCATATTCACGGTGCTGTTCCGAGGCTTCCATCATTTTTGATTTTTGGAAATAGAAGGACTTCCTCTCCATATGCTCAATCCGCTGCATCAGCTTGGTCCTCAGCAACGCCGTGCGAAGCAATTGGTTTTCAAAGGAACTGTAGGAAATAGGGAACGGGTAGGAAAGTTTATTTCGGAAAGTGACGAGCGTGTCTTCGGTGGATGTCCGGGTATGGTGCAATACATGTTCATGGGAAATCCAGATGCACTCAGGCCGGTTTGGCGAGGTGGTGGGGAAAAAATAAATGAAGTTCGTAGGGTCTATGACAATGGGAACCTTATGGGTGATGCCGATGAGCTGCCTTGTTCCTTCTTTACGCCCTTCAAAAGAGCTTCCGAAGTATTCGCAGCTCTTCTTGATAATCTCGATCGGCTTGAAGGGTGAAAGGTACTCGTCATCAATTTCTGCTATTTGCGAGTAAACCTTTGTTCCATACATGAACGGCTTAATGAACATGGTGCATGGATTGATTTCATATTCTTCGATTTGTCTTTGCCTCATTCTCCCACTCCTAGTTTGTTAATATACGGAAATATCATACCATTATTCTTCCATAATTTCTCATTATTATGAAAATGTTGCGAATTTATTCATAATATCGGTGAAAAACTGATAAATATTTATCAGAAAATTATAAAAACTAAGTTGATTTTGGCCCCTGATGGCAATATAATTAAAAAAAGCAGCAGGGGGGATTTAAATGAATGAGAAATCCTACACAGAGCTGATGAAAATCGGCGCCATGAAAAGGGAGAAGGCAAAACAGTCGTCGCTTCAGGAATTATACATTGAGATGCTGCTGAATGAAATCCAGTTGAACATTGAAAAAGAAAAATTGCTGCGCACGATCGATGAAGCACTTGATCAAGGCGACAAACCGGCATTTATCAATTTGACCCATTCCCTGGCCAATTTAAAAAAGAGATTTGGGGCTTAACCCCAAAAATCCGTCCCGGACGCGGGACGGATTTTTTGTATACTGCGTTGCTCTCTTCGTTACTTGCTGTTCAATGGGGCGATGATTTCTCTGTTTTCATTCCTTGCCGAATTGACAAGTGTTGAAACTTCATAGAAATCGATTTTTTCGGAAGGATACGGTTTTAAAAGAGAGGTAAGCGCAATGGTATCACTCATGGCCGGGTCTAGCCAGACATCCTGCTCATCGGGCGTAAGGATGGCGGGCATCCGGTCATGGATTTCAGCAGTCTTTTCGTTCGCCGCTGTCGTAATGATGGTGCAGGAAAAAATCGGCGTTCCCCCTTTATCCCATACATCGTAAAGCCCGGCAAACATGAAAGGGCTATTGTCCTTATTTATAAAACGGAAAGGGCGCTTCGCCTTCCCTTCCCTCTTCCATTCAAAATAGCCGTCAGCCGGAATAAGGCACCGCTTTGATTTAAGCGGATTCCGGAAGCTTGCTTTCTCATGGACGGTCTCGGCGCGGGCGTTGATCATTTTATAGCCGACTTTTTCATTATCGGCCCAAAAGGGGATCAGCCCCCAGCGCAATTCACCGCCAACCCGTTTCCCGCCATTGCAGGCAATCGCCATGATATCCGTTCCCGGGGCGATATTGTAGCGCGGTTCGAACTCTCCATCGAATTCAAATTGATACTGCCGCATTAACGCATATACATCCGTAATTAATGAAAATCTTCCGCACATGGCCATCAGCCTCCGTTCATCATTGCCAAAATTTTAGCATGAACGGAGCGGAAAAGAAAAAATTCCCGTCTTATTAGAAAAGCGCAAGCGCCCGTTTAGCGCCGTAACCTAATAAATTTTAAACCTTTAAAAATCAGCTATACAGGCCCGCTAAAAGAATTCCAAGGGTGTCTTGGTAAATCTCATCAAATTGGGCAATCGGCAGCGGATTGGTTCCCCTCCCCAATTCAACAGTAAACCCAGGCCGGCGCCAATCCTGGATGAACCAGTCCTTGTATCCAGCGTAGCTTTCGATTGTCTTGACCGGTTCATAACCGCTTACCCTCCCAAATTCCCTTGCAAGTGCAGCCGATTCAGGCGGTTCAAGATTTTCAAATCCCCAATAAATAATCTGTCCCTGGGTATGAAAGGCAATGACTCTGGAAAAATCCCGCCTTCTAGTCAGATCCGCCATGGCAATGGCTTCCGGCTCGGACAGAGGCCTTTCTCCGCCGTAGTCCCTTGGGCCGGGCACTTTGGGATTTCGTGCCCGTTCAAGTTCCCATCTGGCGGGGAACTGGTCATTCAGGTCTACTCCCCTGATATTGGCCTTCCAGCCTGAAAAATTTGTACTCCCCTTGTTCCAGGCAATTACCCTGCTCCTCCAAGGGTCGTTCTCCGGCAGCCCATTTATCACTAAATGGACCCCGTCCGGATTAACCATCGGGACAATGGATAGTGTGGACTGCTGGTATAACGGCAATGCCGCCCTTCCCCTAATGCCCGTTTGGTTGGTTAAGGCTAAAAGATAATCATTCAAGAATGTCATTAGGACTGGAGTGGTAATCCACTCATTCGCGTGAAAAGACCCATTATAATGAACCCTTTTACGCCCTTTTCCGACAATGGCTTCCGGAATATTCCTTCCTACAACAGTATTCCCGATGGAAGACACCTGGAGAAAGGGATACACATTCTGCAGCCTCCCCAGATCGTTCATCATTGCCTGGTGGTCATAATTCCGCCGCCCTTGGACAAGCCTCCAGGTTATTCGAGTAGGGAGGCGAATCATTTGCCCAATTCGAATTTGGTTTGGGTTGATGCCGGGATTGGCCAATAGAAGGGCATCTAGCTGAAGATTCCGGCTTCGGGCAATCCCCCACAACGTATCGCCCGCCCTTATTTGATAGCCGGTCGCTACAAAGCCGGGAATCCGCACCCTCTGGCCAACCGAAAGCGCCGACGGGCTTATCCCCGGATTCGAATCAGTTATGAGCTGAAGGGGAATTTTATATAACTGGCTGTAATACCAGAAAGAATCTCCTCTCCTCACCGTAATCTCCATACCGCCCACCACCCTTTAAAATATCACTCACGTAACTATATGAAATGGACTGGGTCTTTATCCCACGGGTACTGCGGACAATTTATGCTTTTAGAAAACAAAAAAGAGCCGGAGATCCGGCCCTAAATATAAACAATTTATAAACGCGTCAATCCTTCCTATGTTTCACTTCATACTCATCGAGCATCGATATCCGCTCAAGCATCGTAGGATGGCCGTATCGGAACATTTTTACAAGGAAAGGAGGATTCACCTGGCTCAACCCGGCCTTGGTCAATTGCTGAAAGCTGCCGATTCCAGCGCCCGGATTTTTTGTCATATTAAGCGCATACGTATCGGCCCTGGCTTCCTGGTAGCGCGAAACGACATTCGAGAACGGGCTTGAGAAAAACATGAGCATCGACAGGAGCAGCAAAATCAGCGGGAGGCTCCGGTAATCCGATGCGGCCGGAATTTTCACTTCACGCCCCCATTTCGCAAGTACTTGCTGCATGAGGGTATGGACCAAATAAAGGCCAAGCAGCGACAACAGCAAATAGCCGGCGATCCCGAAGTACAGGTGCTTCTCCACGTAATGCCCCATTTCATGGGCCATGATGAACAGGATTTGGTCATCTGTAAGTTTGTTCAGCGTGGTATCCCAAAGGACAATCCGGGAATTCGAGCCGATTCCCGTGACATAGGCATTCATCGCGTTTGTTTTTTCAGCCATATTCACTTCATAAACATGCTTGGCCGGTATATGGGCCTTGGAGGCAAGGTCCAGGATTTTCGCCTCAAGCTCTTTATTTTTCAAAGGGTAAAAGTCGTTGTAAAGCGGATCGATAATGACTGGCTGAAGGAACATCATGAACAGCGTGAATGGGACCGACAACAGCCATGCAAACACCCACCATCGCTTTGGGCTCTTTTTTAAAAGAAAGTACAGCACCGGCACGATAATGAGCAGCAGCCCGTAATTGAGCCAGAAATCAATTAATTCATCCTTCATCCAAGATGGAAATGTCTGGGTTGATATATTGTATGTTTTGGAAAGGGAATAGCTAATATAGCTTAACGGAAGGGCGGCAAGGTAGCCGACAAACGAGAGCCAGAATAAATAAATCGGCAGCCTGAAAATTTTTCGCTTTGTGGCCTCTTCCGCCCATCGCTTAAAACAACTGTTCAGCCCTGTTAGCAAAATAAGGATGTAAAAAAGCCATTCCCAAGGAGATGAGAGGAAAAACAGCAAATTCCTCGTTTTCGAATATTCTTCGGTGAGCATGAGTTCCCTTCCATTCATGAATGTGACGGGATCGGCGCTCGTCCCCTGGTATTCAAACGGCAGGGAGGAACTTGACAAATGGAATAAGTACCAATAAAAGAAAAGCCCGTAAAGCGCAAAAGCCAGGATTGAGAAGACCCCCATCTTCCTTGCCATAAATTGTCCTCCTTTTTGTACAGCCTGTCTCTTATTAGTTTAGTAAAAATGAATGTGTTTAGAACAGTTTGTCCTTGTTTTATGTATTTTCCAAAAGAAAAGCCGGCCCGCTTGGAACCGGCATTTATTATAGCATTCCCGAAAAGACGGTCAAAACGGCGATGGAGCCTAGAACGACGACGATGACATTCGCACCAAGGAATGCGGCGATGAAAGCGGCCGCCGCACCAATGATTCCATATCGTATATCTTCGTGTATGAAAAGAATTCCCGGAAAAATAAGCGCGCCAAGCGTTGCGAATGGCACATTTTTCAATACGCCCTGTAAAAACGAAGGCAATTCCTTTCCTTTAAAAAGGACAAATGGCAGCATCCGCGGAAGATACGTTACAATCCCCATACCGATAATCATCCAGACAATCTCACTCTTCATGGCCAGGCACCGTCCTTCCCCTCAGGTATACAACCGCCTCCGCGATAATGGAGGCCAACAGGGTCGCAACGACAATCGCCCAGCCCGGTTCAAGGATTTTCCCCATTGTAAAAATCGTATTGAAGGCCGCTGCCATTGCAGCTAGATAAATCGCCTTTGCGCTTTTTTTCATGGAAGGAACGAGCAGCCCGATAAACATGGCATACAGCGCGACCGTCATACTCTCCTGAAGGATCTTCGGAAGATTCGCACCAATCAAATGGCCGACTCCGGAAAAAATAACCCAGCTAAAATACGAAATGAGCACAAGGCCGAACATATATCCTTTCCGGACTTCCCCTTCCTTCGTAGCCGCGACCGAAAAGGTTTCATCGGTCAAACCGAATGAATAGACAGCTTTCGCGGCGACATCCCCTTCCTGCGCCTTCTCGTTCAGCGAGGTCGCCATCAGGAAATGCCTGATATTGACGATGAAGGTTGTCAGGACGATTTCAAAGGTGCCCGTCCCAAGAGTAAGGAGGCTTAACGATATATACTGCGAAGCCCCCGCGAACACCACAAGGCTCATCAGGAATGTTTCCCCTATTGATAGTCCGGCAGTTTTAGCCAAAAGCCCGAATGTCAGGGCTATTGGAAAGTAGCCGATTGCGATGCTGATGCCAGCCTGTGAACCGGCTTTAAAGTCGGTGGAAGGTGAAATCCTCCCTGCCGTTGTTTCTGCCATTTCCAATCCCCCGTTCCTTTTTATGTATGAACTATTATTTAAAAATACATTTTATCAAATTTTCAGGAAATGGGTAGCCTGAAATTTTACTAAAAAGGACACACCGGTGAATATTGCGCCGGGACATTTTTCACCCTATGATGGTAATAGCGAATTTAACCTGGGAGCTGGAAAATGTGAATACTCTGTTGGCAAGGATTGAGCGCGAACTGGAAAATTTATCGGAAGCGGAGCGGATGATCGGAAAGTATATTATCTGCCATCCCGAATTTGTTCCGAACATGACAACAAAAGATTTATCGCAAAAAACCGGGGTCAGCGAGTCAAGTGTCGTACGCTTTTGCAAGTCCATCGGAATCGGGAGCTTCAAATCGTTCAAGCTGGAACTTGCGAAACACAACGCTCTTTCGGGTACAAGCCTGACCGATTTTTCAATTTTGCAGCATAAAGACTCTCCGTACGACCTGTTCCACAGGATTACGTATACAAATAAATCGGCTATCGAATCGTCACTCGCCTCCCTTGACAGGAAGGAACTTGAGCGGGCCGTCCAGGCAGTTTCAAACGCATCAAAAATGATTTTCTTTGGCGTCGGCGGATCGGCGACCGTCGCCTTTGACGCCCATTATAAATTTTCCAAGCTGGGATACCATTCGGTCATGTCGCATGATTTCCATTACCTGTTGTCCCTGATTCCCTACCTATCGGCCAATGACATCTTTTTAGCCATCTCCATGTCGGGAAAAACAAAGGATGTCCTGGAGCTGGCCGAATTCGCACAAAAAAAAGGCGCAACTGTCATTGCGCTTACCAACCTTGATAAATCGCCTTTATATAAAATGGCGGACATTCGGCTTTGCACCCCGGCGGTTGAACAGGATTTCCGGGTCGGGACCATTTCTTCAAGAATGACGCAGCTGAATATTATTGACGCGCTCTACTTAAGCGTGTTCAACCTAGTCGGCGAAAAGGTCGTCGAACACTACCACGAAGCGCGTGACGAAGTTATGAAACTAAGGCGCTAATGGTTGAAGTAATCTAAATGCTCTTTTTAAGAATAAGTTTAAAAACAGGCGGCTGCACTTCAAAAAGGCAGGCGCCTTTAATTTTTTAATATTGAAATAATTGAAATTTACATTCAATCAAAAATAAAATTATATTGACTTTAAATTTCACAGGAATAAAATAGAGTTGTACGCATTAATAAAAATAAGGATGATTCTATGCTTGATAAACTGACAACAGAAAAAAGGAACGAGAAGACAATGGACCTCGACCTCATGTCGGTAAAGGAAATCCTTGAAACAATGAATAAGGAAGACCTCACCGTTCCCCAATCTGTGGCAAGCGAGATTCCCCAGATTGAAGAGGCAGTACAGAAAGCCATTTCTTCCTTTCGCAAAGGCGGCCGCCTGATTTACTTGGGCGCGGGGACAAGCGGGAGGCTTGGAGTGCTTGACGCCGTTGAATGCGTTCCAACATTCGGATCCCCACCAGAAATGGTTCAGGGTTTTATCGCGGGAGGAATGAAAGCGTTCACAAAGGCGGTCGAGGGCGCCGAAGACAATGAGGCGCTCGGCGTCGAGGATTTGGATAACATTTCGGTCAACGAAAATGACACACTCATTGGCATAGCCGCAAGCGGCAGGACGCCTTATGTAATCGGGGCGTTGAAGCATGCCAAAGCCAAAGGCGCGACAACCGTCAGCCTCAGCTGCAACAAAAACAGCGAAATCAGCAAGTATGCCGACATCGCCATCGAAGTCGAAACAGGCCCTGAGGTCCTCACCGGCTCGACAAGGCTAAAGGCCGGAACCGCACAGAAGCTGGTCCTTAACATGATTTCCACCGCATCGATGATTGGAATCGGCAAAGTGTATAAAAACCTTATGGTGGATGTCCAGCCAACAAACAAAAAGTTGGTGGAACGCTCTAAGCGAATCATCATGCAGGCAACTGAAACAGATTACGAAACCGCTTCTGCATTTTACGAAAAAGCCAACGAAGACGTAAAGGCGGCAATCGTAATGATCTTACTTGGCTCCTCCTATGAGGAAGCCAGGGAAAAGCTTGAACAGTCCAACGGTTTTATAAGAAAGACAAAATAGGAGGAGTAAATGTGAAAAAAGAACAACGCATGGCCAATGATATCCTTCAGCATATCGGCGGCAAGGACAATGTCAGGAGGCTTGCCCACTGCATGACCCGCCTTCGCCTTGATCTGAAGGATGATTCCAAGGCAGACATCCAAGCTTTGAAGAAAGTCGACGGCGTTATGGGCGTCATCGAGGATGACAACCTTCAAATCGTTGTCGGCCCAGGCACGGTCAACAAGGTCGCAGCTGAAATGAGCCAGGAAACAGGTTTGGTTGTTGGCGAAGATGCGGAACCCGAAGACTTGACCCTTGAGGAAAGGGCAGCCTTGAATCAATCGGCTATCAAAAAGAAAAACAACACCCCGATTAAAAACCTGCTTCGCCGAATCGGAAGTATTTTCATCCCTCTTATTCCAGGGCTTGTTGCTTCCGGTATTATTAATGGGGCGGCAAACTTCGCGAAAAACGCCGGCGTTGACCCAACCCAAACATGGATGCAAATCCTTCTTGTCCTTGGAGGCGCCGTATTCGGATCGCTGGCAATCCTTGTCGGTTGGAACACCGCGAGGGAATTTGGCGGAACGCCAGTGCTTGGCGCGATTGCCGGTATTGTCCTTTTCAGCCCGGGGCTTGCCGAAATTAAATTGTTCGGCGAAGCGCTCATACCTGGCCGAGGCGGATTATTCGGTGTCATGTTTGCCGCCTGGCTGATGACAGTTGTTGAAAAACGTGTAAGAAAAGTTATTCCAAGCTCAGTTGATATTATTTTTACATCCCTCATATCAGTTTTAATTGTCGGATTCTTTTCGTTAATCGTTATCATGCCAGTCGCGGGCGTCCTTGCTGACGGAATCACGACCGGCCTGAAGGCAATCCTTGAAGTTGGCGGTGTTGTCGCCGGCGCGATTCTTGCGGGCTTCTTCCTGCCGCTTGTCATGGTCGGTCTTCATCACGGCTTGACACCAATTCACCTGGAGCTTATTAACTCACTTGGCAACACTCCGCTTCTTCCAATACTGGCAATGGCTGGAGCAGGCCAAGTTGGTGCGGCAATTGCAATTTTCACAAAAACTAAGAATAAGAGATTGCGTAACATTATCAAAGGGGGTCTTCCTGTCGGATTCCTTGGAATTGGCGAACCGCTCCTTTACGGGGTAACGCTTCCGCTGGGACGCCCGTTCGTCACGGCCTGTTTAGGCGGTGCGGTTGGCGGCGCATTCCAGGCGGTCATGAAGACAGCCGCGGGCGGAATCGGCGTATCAGGGCTTTCCCTGACTCCGCTAATTGTTGATAACAAATATGTATATTATTTAATTGGCATTTTGCTTGCCTATGCTTTCGGATTTATTTTCACCTACCTGTTTGGTTTCAAAGAGGAAATGGCGGAGAATATTTAATAGAGTAAAAGTATAAAGCGGCTTGGCACTCTTTTACCGGGGTGCCAGGTCTTTTTTTGGCTGATAGGAAAGGAGTTTTTGAGTATGCTAGGAATTTCCGTTTATTTATCACAGTCTGTAGCCAGCCAGGAAGCCTATATTCGGAAAATGAAGGAACATGGCTTCGGCTCGATTTTCACGTCCCTCCATATTCCAGAGGATAATCCGGCCGTCTACCGCGATGAGTTGATGCATCTAGGCAAGCTTGCCCGGGAACTTGATATGGAATTGATTCCGGATATTTCGCCGAATTCGCTGCGGCACCTTGGCTGCACTTGGGAAACAGCTGATACACTGCTTGGGTGGGGGCTTAGCGGGCTGCGCGTCGATTATGGCGTAGAGCCGCAAACAATTGCCCTCCTATCGAAAAAAATGAAGGTGGCTCTGAACGCGAGCACGCTGACGCAAGAGGAAATCAGCGCAATGAAAGCCCATGGCCTGAATGCCGGTTCCGTTGAGGCATGGCACAATTTTTACCCAAGGCCGGAAACCGGGCTGGAACGGGAAAGCTTCAGGGAGAAAAACCGCATGCTGCGGAATGAGGGCATTGCGGTGATGGCGTTTGTTCCAGGAGACGGAACAAGGCGCGGGCCTTTATTCCAAGGGCTTCCTACTTTGGAGGACCACAGGTTTTCATCCCCTTTCGCTGCCTTTCTGGACTTGAAGGATAATGAAGGCGTCGATAAAATCCTTATCGGCGACCCGGGAGTATCCGAAACGGCGCTACAACAATTTTCCGCGTACAGGGATGGCGTCTTCTATCTTCGCGCCCGCCCATTTACAGGAGACCAAAGCCTCCTTGAAACACTCGCGGCCATCCAGTCGAACCGCCAGGACAGTGCGCGGGATGTCATCCGTTCGATGGAATCACGTATGTACGCGCTCATTGGCAGCAAAAACGTACCCCCGCTCAATACAGTCGAGCGAGTAACAGGCTCGATCACGATTGACAACGAACGCTACGGACGCTACCAGGGCGAAGTGCAAATTACGAAAAGAGATCTGTCCGCCGACGAGAAAGTCAATGTCGTCGGAAGGATTATCGAGGAAGACCTACCGCTGCTTCCGTTCATAAAAGGCGGCTGCAAATTCATGCTCAGGTGGGTTTAGGAGAGTTAGGGAATTTTTAAAATAGGCAAGAGCCAGCAAGCCCGAGGAGGCGCGCTGGCTCTTTTTCTATAAAACTTGCATCTGTGAAAATGATCAAGACCGTTTTGGCTCGATAGATTAGCGAAACAGTCTTGATAAACCAAAGCGGATTGCCGCCTTCAATAACCCTTATTTCCCCTGGAAATTCGGTTTCCTCTTTTCGCTGAATGCCACAAGCGCCTCCACTCGATCTTCCGTATGGATGAGTCCCTCGTATGCCTGCCGCTCGATTTTCAAACCGGTTTGCAAATCGGTATCCATTCCCTTTTTAATCGCAAGCTTTGCCTGGCGAAGAGCGATTGGGCCGTTGTTCAGCAGTTGTGCGGCAAATTCAAGGCTTTGCTCCATTGCTCTGCCTTCACCTGCAATCCGCGTCAGCAATCCGTACGTGTTCGCTTCCCCGGCAGTCAGCCTGTGGGCGCCAAGGATCAGTTCCAGCGCTTTCGCTTGGCCAATCAACCTTGGCAGCCGCTGCGTCCCGCCGGCGCCCGGAATGATTGCCAGGCTTGTTTCGGTAAGGCCAAGCTGGATCCCCTCTTCGGCAATCCGAAAATCGCAGGCAAGGGCAAGCTCCATCCCGCCACCGAAACAGAACCCGTTGATGGCCGCAATGGTCGGCTGCGGCATCAGGTCCACGAGGTTGAATACCTCGCTGATTTTCCCAACATTCCGAAGCACCTGTTCAATTGTCAGCGTTTTTCTTTCCTTCAGATCCGCCCCGACACTGAACGCTTTTCCGCCGGCCCCAGTGAAAATCACAACCCGCACGTCATTGTTTTCACTCACTTCCTCAACAACTTCCTGAAGCCTGACCAATGTATCATAATTGAATGCATTCATCGCTTCCGGCCTGTTGATGGTGATGATTCCGATATAGCCTTTTTGTTCGAATAAAATCTGATCCATTGTCCACATTCCCTTCAGGTTCGCATTGGCAAGGGGCAGACAACGGCAGCCTGCCCCTTTACACCATATGTTTAAACTATTTTTCTATTAACTAATCTTCTTATAAGCTGAAGATGTCCTATTTGCGGCAATCCCTCTACTGCTTCGCGGCTTCAATGACCTGCGACCTGAGTGCCCTACGCAGAATTTTACCAGTTGTATTCTTGGGCAATTCTTCGAGGAATTCAATCCTTGATGGCACCTTATATTTCGCGAGACGCTCATCGCAATAAGCAAGCAGTTCCCTTTCCGTTAATTCCGGATTTTTCGAAACCGCGTAGGCAACGACTGCTTCACCGAAATCAGGATCCGGAATGCCGACGACTGCCGCCTCAATGATTTCCGGATGGTCGTATAGCACTTCTTCGACCTCGCGCGGGTACACATTGTAGCCGCCGACGATGACCATATCCTTTTTCCTGTCCACGATGTAAAAATAACCTTCGTCATCCATCCTCGCCAGGTCCCCTGTATACAGCCAGCCGTCACGTATCGTTGCGTCAGTTTCTTCCGGCATTTTGTAATATCCTTTCATTACGTTGGGTCCACGGACAATCAGCTCGCCAACCTGTCCAGGCTGAACTTCCTCGCCTAGCTCATCGACTACCTTGTTTTCCACGTTTACAATCGACAGGCCAATCGAACCAGGCTTGCGCTCCCGGTCAAGCGGATTGAAACACGTAACCGGGGAGGCTTCTGATAGCCCATATCCTTCAGAAACCCGGACATTGAACTTTTTCTCGAAATTCAGAAGCAAAGCGACTGGCATGGAGGCTCCTCCGGATGCACATACCCGTATCGTCTTGAAATCTTCCGGATTCCCGGATTCATATTGATAAAGAAAATTGTACATTGTCGGAACACCGGCAAAAATCGTCGCCCCCTGTTCCCTGGCCATATCAAAAACATCCTTAGGGCTGAATCTAGGAATGATGAGCATCGTCGCGCCCGCCATCAAAGGGGCGTTCAAACAGACCGTTAAACAGAAAACATGGAACATTGGCAGGACTGTGATCATCCTGTCGTTCTCATCCATATTCAAATACGTACCAATATCAATGGCGTTGCTATACAAGTTCTTATGTGTCAGCATCGCGCCCTTCGGCTTTCCGGTAGTACCCGAAGTATAGAGAATGACGGCAGTCTCCTCTTCTTGCAGTTCCGGCCCGATGTAATCAAGCCTGCCTGCAGCCACCACGTCTGTAAACGCTCTCATTTTTGGGTAAATCGTGAGTTCTTGTTTGTTTATTCCCGCAGCTTCAGGCTGATTCGAATCACAGATTATAAAATGTTCTATTTTAGGGAGCTGATGGTGGGATTTTTCAGCTATTGGCAGCAAAAGATCGAGCGAGACCACCGCCTTCACATCCCCATTATTCAGGATATAGCCGATTTCGTCCGGACTATAGATAGGGTTGACGGGTATCACAGTTGCCCCCATCCTTATTGCGCCGTAGAGGCTGATGACAAAGTAAGGCGAGTTTCCAAGAAGAAGCGCGATATGGTCCCCTTTTTTGATCCCCAGCTGCTCAAGCCCTGATGCAAACTTCGTAATCGCGGCGTCCAGTTCCCCGTAAGATGTCTCTTTTCCCATAAAATAATAGGCTAGTTTTTCGGGCAATGCTTGCGCGGTTTCGTGAAGCTTGGACGATAAGTTCAACTCCATCTCCCCCTTTAGGCGTGAACGGGCCTTTCATTCAATCGCCTATAAAATTAAAAATATTCTAAATTTATTATAGAGAATATGGGGTACCATCTTCAAGTTTGACCGTGGCCGACATCCCACTTAAAAACGGAAAAGCCTCCACCCTAATCATGGCGGAGGCTTAGAATTAAACTATTAATAAACGAGCTCGAGGAACTCTTCTTTCGTGATGTTCCCAAAGTAATGCTTGATATCAACGCCCTCAAGCGCGCGGTCGATTTCAGAGCGGTCATACCGGAGGCCTTTTAATTTCTCCTCGATTTCAGTGACCTCGCCGACCCCGAAAAAGTCGCCGTAAATCTTGCAGTTCTCAATAATCCCCTTTTCCACTTCAAGCCTAACATCAATGGACCCGATTGGAAAGCGGCGTGTGCGGTGCAGATTGAATTTCGGCGATTTCCCATAATTCCAATCCCAGTTTTGGTAGCGTTCCTTTGAGATTTCATGGATTTTTTCCCAGTCGCTTTCTGTCAGGACGTATTCAGGTATATCGTCTGCTCCGTCGAAAATATATTTCAAGAGCAGGGAACGGAATTCCTCCATGCTGATTTTCCTGTCAAGGAACTCGGAAATGTTGGCAACCCGGCTGCGGATCGACTTGATTCCTTTGGATTCTATCTTGTCCTGTTTAACCCTAAGCGCCGAAACGACAGCATCAATTTCGGAATCGAGCATCAGTGTGCCGTGGCTGAACATCCTGCCCCTTGTTGAAAATTGTGCGTTGCCGGAAATTTTCCGCCCCTCGGCCACAATATCGTTCCTGCCGCTTAATTCGGCCTTTACGCCGAGCTTGGCTAGGGCCGCCACTACCGGCTCCGTGAATTTCTTGAAGTTATGGAAGCTTTCCCCGTCATCCTTCGTAATAAAACTGAAATTCAAGTTGCCCAGATCGTGGTAAACCGCCCCTCCGCCAGATAGCCTGCGGACGACATGGATGCCGTTATCCTCGACATAATCCGTATTGATTTCTTCAATCGTATTCTGGTTTTTCCCAATGATGATGGATGGCTCGTTTATGTAAAAAAGCAAATAAGTCTGGTCAATATCAAGGTTTTTCAGTGCATATTCCTCGATTGCCAAATTGATGCGCGGATCGGTAATTCCTTTGTTGTCAATAAACAGCATAATCTATTCCCCTTTTCTCTATTTGTCTGGCGGCTTTTTTAAAAGCTTAAAAATTGGACCCCAGGGTCATTACAAATTAATTTCCATGAACTCCTCAGCGAGGCGGACTTTGCCCCCGAATTCCTTTGATGCCTCATCCACGAGCTGTTCAACATTTCCGTAATGCGGCAGATGGGTCAAGATTAACTCGCCGACCCCTGCATTCTCCGCGAGGCGGCCTGCTTCGGTGCTCGTCATATGGCCCGCGCCCTGACCGGACTGATCCGCGTAAAAATTGCATTCGCATAGCAGTACATCCGCATTTTTGCTGAACGGAACAAACTCCTCCTTGAAAGCAGTGTCCGCCGTATACACAACGGATTTCCCGCCCGCTTCAAACCGCATCGCATAACAAGGAACCGGATGGACTGTTTTCAGGAAGGAAATGTCGAATGGTCCAAGCTTGAGGTCCGCATTCGGTTTGTAGGCGATTCCTTTTGTCACGCCATCATGGGTAAGCTTTTTGAATTCGGCCTCATCCTGTATATGGCCATAAATCGGAAGCGCTGGAAGCTTTCCTTTGAGAAATCCCTGGATAAGCCTCGCATGGTATAGAACACCGATATCGGCAATATGGTCCGGATGATAGTGGGAAAGGATGACCGCGTCCAATTCCTCGGGCTGAACCACATTCTGCATCTTTGCCAAAACGCCGCTGCCGCAATCAATCAGAAGCTTAAAGCCGACATGCTCAAGCAAATACCCGGTACTCGCGCCATTTTTCTTAGGGTAGCCGCCCCAGAAGCCAATAACCGTCAATTTCATACATTCCACCCCATTATCGCTGATTTTCCTAGTATTTACTATACTCAAAAAAGCAAACTTTTTCATGTTTCTTGTTTAGGGCTTCACATTGAAGGCTTACGAGAATTCCTTTGGGACAGTACTTGATCAAAAATAAAAACCTCGAAAGGCATTCAGCCGATCAAGGTGTAATTAACCTTTAGTTTTTATGTCTTCAATAGCCCTCCCTTGAAAATAAGGGGGTATTTCACAATAGCACTTGCTGCAGCAGACCTTCTAGAAACCACTAATGGAAAAGGTCATCTAATTAGAGACAAAGCCGATACATGTTAATAATAGCAATCTTTCCATAATAAACTTCTAACATATATCCAAAACTATACATTAATTCTAACGATAGGATGAGTAGATTAAGAAGGTTCCGATTATTATTTCTAAAATCCCGCCAACAAATGAAAAAACAGCCGCCCACTAAAAATAAGGGCGGCTGCTGGATTCTAATTCGCCATCGCGGTGAATTTTTTCTTATGCATGGTTGTGAAATATCCCAATGTTCCAAGGACGAACGCGGCCATGAAGCCAAACAATACAAGCATGTTATGCGACATGAAGGCGAAGTCGCCGCTTGAGATGACCGCCTTGAAGCCCGCGACCGAATACGTCATTGGCAAGAACGCGTTAAATTTCTGCAAGAAGTGCGGGATCAGTTCGAGCGGGAATGTTCCCGCGCTTGTTGTTAGCTGCAGAATCAAAATGATGATCGCGATGAAACGTCCCGGGTCGCCTAGTGTTGTGACAAGGAACTGGATAAGCGTGATAAAGGTCAGGCTCGTCACAATCGAGAATCCTACAAATAACGGAATGCTCTCGACGTGAATGCCAAGCGCGCCCAAAAGGATCGCATCGGCAAGCAGTGCCTGGATGATGCCTGTTCCCGCAAGAATCCCGAACTTGCCGAGGAACCAGCTGATGCCGCTCTTTGGCACTCCGGCCGGATCCCTTAATGGGAAAACAATTGACAGAAGCAGCGCGCCGACAAACAGCCCGAGTGACAGGAAGTAAGGCGCGAAGCCTGTGCCATAGTTCGGTACAGTGTTAATCTTCTGATTGTCGACCTTGACCGGGTCGGCCATCATATTGTACGTTTTATCATCAGCTTTTACGCCGGACGCTTCTTTTGCGCCGTCGGAAAGCTTATCGGCAAGCTCTTTGGAACCATCCTCGAGGGCAGTTGTTCCCTGCGCAAGCTTTTCCGAACCTGCGGCAAGCTTCCCGGTACCCGATTGAAGGGCTCCTGTGCCGGATGCAAGCTGTCCGGTTCCGCCTGATAGCGTGGATGCTCCCCCTACAAGCTCATCTGCACCCGCCTTGGCCTTCGCAAATTCCGATTCATACGTTTTCAGGCCGGAAAGAACATCCCCTTGTCCCTGTACAAGTTTGTTCGCGCCAGATTCAAGGGCGGCGCTTCCTTTTGCGAGCGCGCCAATTCCCTGCTGCGCCTGCATTTCACCCTCTTTCAGCTCACCCAAACCGCCGGCAAGTGTACCGGCGCCGGATTGGATTTTTCCAGCTCCATCACTAAGCTGGCCAGTGGCTGCAGCAAGCTGCGCGCTACCCGCTTTAAGCGCTTGTAGTTTCTCGCTCATTGCTTTTTGCTGCTCTTCCGGAAGGCCGGCCATCAATGGCAGAAGCTGCTGAACCATTGCTCCGATATTCTCATCAAGTGTCGCTGCCCCCGCAGCCGTATCCATGGAACCTTTTTGCCATTCCCCGGTTTTCGCGGCAAGGTCTTGCGCCCCCTGTTGAAGCTTGGCTGTCCCATCAACGAGTTCAGGCATTTTGCCATTCAGGGTTTCTAGCCCCTGCCTTGTTTGCGAAGCTCCAGCGGCAAGCTGATCCGCCCCGTTCTTCACCTGTCCGGCACCAGCCGTGATTTTTCCGTGTCCGGCCTGAAGTTCTGAAAGCCCGGATGCAAGCTGTTTTGTTCCCTTGCTTACTTCACCGGCTCCGGCATTCACCTTGTTTACGCCTTCCGAAAACTCGATTGCTTTCGAAGCAAGTGTTTGCAGGCTTTTATTCAGTTTATCGGAACCATTCTTCAATTCCGATGATCCTTCGTTCAACTTACCGGCCCCTTCGCTCGCCTTCTCCACACCGGAAGCGAGGTCGCCGATTTTATCAAACATCGTTTCTGCATAGGTTTCTGTGATTTTCGCGGAAAGCGATGCTTTGATTTTATCGATTGCCGTTCCTCCGATTTGAGCGGAAAGGAAGTTATAGCTTTCGTTTGGCACATAAATCAAATCGAGTTTTTTCGGATTGTTTTCCAGCAAAGTTGTTGCATTTTCGGAAAAATTGGCGGGAATCTCAATCAGCATGTAATAGTTCTGGTTTTCGAGCTGCTTGTACCCTTCTTCTTTGCCAACTATCTTGAAATTAAATTCATTGCTGTCCTTCAGCTTTTCAACAAGGTCATCGCCAAGTTGAAGCTGTTCGCCGTTGAATTCGGCTCCTTTGTCGCTATTGACGACTGCGACCGGCAGTTCAGGCAGCTTGTCATAAGGATCCCAAAATGCCCACAGGAACATCCCTGCGTATAAAACAGGAATGAACATGACGGCAATGAGCGGAATCAGCAGTTTGCGGTTTTTCAAAACAGCAAGTAGTTCCTGTTTAATCATGTTGTTTTTCACAATTGTTGCGCCTCCTGATAATAAGTGACCGTTTTGTTCATTTGGTCATTCAAGTGATAAAATTAAGGATTATCGTCAGTTTGATAATCCTTGAAAAATGTACCGTTCAAATAGGTTTGCGATTTCCGCCTTTTCGAGCGGCTCATGGTTCTTTTCCCAGTCAAAAATGAGCGCGATATACAACTTAAGAATAATAAATGCCGTCACTTCAGGGTCGCACTCCTTTATTTCGCCTGCCTCGATTGCGGCTGCCACCCTGTCCTTCATGTAGGTGATGATCGCCTTTTCAAGCCTGGCCATGACCTCCATGACCGCCGGGGTCCCCATTTCCTTTTCTTCCTGGAAAAGCTTAATCGTCAGCTGGTGCTCTTTCCGGAATTCTAGCATTTTAAACAGGGAACGGTGCACATTTTCTTGAAAGGAGAGGACAGGATCAAAGGCTGCGTCCGCCGCTGCCTTCATTTCCTTAATCAATGAAGTGATGATTTCATCGAAAAGCTCTTCCTTATTTTTAAAAAAAGTATAAATCGTGCCCTTTCCGACATTGGCAAGCTTGGATACCTGGTCCATGGTGGTCGCCTTATACCCAAATAAAGAGAACGATTTTGTCGCGGCTTCAATGATTTGCTGCCTGCGGTCGACTGCCAAACCTCCACCTCCATTTCGTACTCATTTTCCCAAAATGACCAAATGAATATATTAGTCATTTTGTATAGAAAGTAGTATAACAAACGGACTCCATAAATACAAGGGACAGTCTCGAAATTTTACCAAAGGAGGGCCAGTTCCTGAAATTTCGGCGTGTGATGAACAAGGATTCCCGCTTTCCATAGCCCTCGACAACCATTTTTGTATAAATAACAAGGCACTGTTCACGGCAATGAAGCATCCACAGCCATTCGAGCATAGGTTGCAAGTTGAATAGACGAGGCGGTCAATTTTCCCCTGTGAGTAAATGTTCATATCCACCCTGGTAGAATCCCAGCCCATCCTTTCAATCCCTTCCCTTTACATTGCTTTTTAAAAGGATTTCCTGCTGGCCTAATGGGGGATCAGCTGCGAATCTGCCTATCTTTCTGTTTAGTAAAAATGGAGGAACGGGAGGAGTCGATGCCGCATAAACCGGGAGCGCCCCCATCGGAACGTCGGTTTCCATCCTATGCGGAGTAAAAAGCAGCTGTTGGATTGCGAGGTCTTCTTTCTTATTCATATTGCCACCACCTGGAATTATCGTTTTAACCATCCTATTCAGAAAGAGGGTCATTTATCCGTCCGACGGTCCAGCCTCTACGGAAAAAGCGGTGTAGTGCACGTGTACCTCCAGCTGTGAAACACTCTGTGAAACAAGAAAATTCGGGGAGTGACAGGCACTGTTCGCTTTTTCCCACACCAAAAAACGCGCGGAACCAAATCCCGCGCGTTCAATAAACCTATGTTAATTTTAGATAATCCAATACATTGCGGACAGCGGCTTCGCCCTGGTCGATGCAATCGGGGAGGCCGACTCCTTCGTAGGAAGCGCCGGCGAGGTAGACGCCTGGCAGTTCTTTCGAAATGTGTCCCCTCAATGTTTCGAGCATTTGCTTGTGCCCGACTGTGTACTGCGGCATTGAATCCTTCCAGCGGGAGATGATGACAAATTCAGGCTGCTCGGTTATTTCCATTGTTTTATTTAAATCTTCAAGGACAATCCGGACAATTTTGTCATCGGACAGGTCGACAACCGTATCATCCCCGGCTCTTCCGACATAACAGCGGAGCAGCGCCTTTCCGGGCGGTGCGGCGTGGGCCCACTTTTTGTGCGTCCAGGTGCACGCCGTAATCGTATAATCGGCGTTCCTTGATACGACAAACCCGGTCCCATCAATATCCTTTTTAATCGCACTTTCCGGAAACGCCATCGCCACGGTAGCCACGGAGGTGGAAGGCATGTCCTTCAGCGGGTCAAAAAATGCGTAATCGGAAAAGATGGACTGGGCTACATGGTGGGGAACGGCTGAAATGACGCAATCCGCAATAATCGGTTCCCCATTATAAAGGTTCACCTCATAATACCCTTCTTCCTTTACGATGTTCCTGACTTTATACCCTTTTAGAACTGAATTGAGTTCAAGATTTTCCTCGATGGCGTCGACAAAGGATTGAAGGCCGGTCCGGAACGTGAGGAAACCGCCGCCCTTGCTCTTTACCGGAGCGGCAGGCTGCTTCGCGGCTAGAGGAGCGGTTTTCTTCATCCCTAGAATGAGGCTGCGGTGTTTCTGCTCAACCTGGTAAAATTGCGGGAAAGTCGACATAAGGCTCATCTTATCAATATTCCCCGCATAAATCCCGGATAGAAGAGGTTCAATCAAGTTCTCAACAACTTCATTCCCAAGCCTTCTTCTGAAAAAATGGCCGAGCGCCTGGTCTTTTCCAGCGGGAGATTTCGGAAGGATGAAATCCGCTGCCGCCCGGATTTTCCCCGGTATTGAAAAGAGTCCGGTTGTGATGAAAGGCCCGACTTCGGTCGGAATGCCCATAATCGACCCACCAGGCATCGGATGGAGCCTGTCGTTTACAAGTACATAGGATTTTCCTGTGGAATTGCTGACAAGCTCGTCTGCCATCCCCACTTCAGCCGCAAGCCTTGACAAGCTCGTTTTTCTGGCTAAAAAGGAATCCGGGCCGCGTTCAATGATAAACCCATCTTTGACAACGGTTTGCATTTTTCCGCCGAGGCGGTGGGAAGCTTCCACGAGGACCACTTCTATAGGGAGATTCCTTTCGCGAGCAGCTTTCTGGAGGTAGTAGGTTGAAGCAAGCCCTGCCATCCCCCCTCCTATGATTACGATTCGTTTCTTCCCTTCCACATCTATCGCCTCTTCTTTTTCCTTAGTCTATTCGCCTTTCCCGAGTGTTTTCAGGATGACGGCCGCCATGGCGTCGATAAAATCAGCCTGGCTGTTCGGCATTTTCGGACGATAATACTCCGCGCCGATTTCGTCTGTAACAACCTTGCATTCATAATCATTGTCATAAAGCACTTCAAGATGGTCCGACACAAAGCCCGCCGGTACATAAACAAATGCCTTGTACCCGTGCTTTTCGTGCAGCTCCCTTGTCAGGTCCTGGACATCCGGGCCAAGCCAAGGCTCCGGAGTCTGGCCGGCGCTTTGCCACCCAACGGCGTAATGGTTTATACCCGCCTCTGCAGCGATTAAATCGGCAGTTTCCTTCAGCTGGTCCGGATACGGGTCGCCTGACTGGAGGATCCGTTCAGGGAGGCTGTGCGCCGAAACGATGAGCACCGCTTTATCCTTTTCGCCAGATGGCATTTTTTCAAAAATATCCTTAACCTTTTTGGCCCAGTGCGAAATGAATTTCGGCTCATCGTACCAGCTTTCGACCGATACAATCTTCGGCCCGCCAAGCTTTTCCGCTTCTTCCTTCGCCCTTCCGTTATACGATTTTACGCTGAAGGTTGAAAAATGGGGGGCTAGCACGATGCTGACCGCTTCTTTAATCCCATCTTCATGCATTTGTTTGACGGCATCCTCAATAAACGGATCGATATGCTTCAAGCCAAGATACATTTTAAATTCGATTTCGTCCTGGACTTCATTCAGCCTGGCTTCCAGGTCTTTCGCCTGCTCTTCCGTAATGTGGGAAAGCGGTGAAATGCCGCCAATCGCCTCGTAACGGCCTCTTAATTCCTCAATCATTTCATCGGAGGGCTTCCTTCCGTGCCGGATATGGGTATAGTAGCGCTCGAGGTCATCAAGGGTATACGGTGTGCCGTATGCCATAACCAGGAGGCCCATTGTCTTTTTTGCCATGTTCCCACCTCTTATTGCTTTATGTATTCTATTGGAAATTAACCATAAACGGCAGGGATTCCTCCCTGCCGATGTGAGTTTGCGCCATGGTACCCCTGCCCCTTATTCAAGACTATTTTTTAAAAAAGGACAGAAGTATTGGACTTTTCATCAGTGGGCCACAACCTCCCCTGATGGAAGGCCCTCTTTATTTTGCCAAATAAATGGCCTGTATACCACCATTTAAACTTTCAACATCTTAAATAATTGTTTAACCGTTCAACTTGGAAGATGAATATTCATGGACGAACGCTGTCAGCCTCTTCAGGACATCCGGATTTACGGATGGGAAAACACCATGGCCAAGGTTGAAAATATAGCCAGGCTGCTCCATTCCCTGATCGAGGATTGCCTTTGCCCGTTCCTCGATGAACTCCCACGGAGCAAGAAGGATGGCCGGATCAAGGTTGCCCTGAACCGTCTTATTTACGCCGAGTTTGCGCGCTTCGCTAATCGGAAGCCTCCAGTCGAGCCCGACGACATCAAGCGGAAGGTCATTCCATTCTCTTGCAAGATGGCTGGCGCCAACTCCGAACATGATCAACGGCACATTTTCTCCCCTAAGCTCGGAAAAAATCCGTTCCATGACAGGCTTGATATAATAACGGTAGTCGGCGACATTCAATGCGCCAACCCATGAATCGAAAATCTGGATTGCCCTCACTCCGGCTTTCACTTGCGCCTTTACATATGTAATGGTTGTATCGGCAAGTTTGTCCATCAGGGCGAACCATGCTTTCGGCTCGGCGTACATGAACGCCTTCGTTTTGTTATAGTTCTTTGATGGGCCACCCTCGATCATATAGCTTGCAAGGGTGAACGGTGCTCCGGAAAAACCTATCAAAGGTACGGACAACTGTTCCTCGGTCAAAATTTTGATTGTTTCAAGTACATAAGGAACGTCTTTCTCCGGATTGATTTCCCCTAGCTTTTCAACATCGGCCAGCGACTTGATTGGGTTGGAGATGACCGGGCCGATTCCTGCCTTGATGTCCACTTCAACTCCGAGCGCCGGAAGCGGAGTCATGATATCTTTATATAAAATTGCCGCATCGACATTGTATTGTTCAACCGGAAGGCGGGTAACGTACGCACACAATTCAGGCTGGTGGGTAATTTCAAACAGGGAATACTTTTCCTTGATGGCACGGTATTCAGGCTGGGACCTTCCCGCCTGGCGCATATACCATACAGGAACATGGCCTGTTTTCTCACCCCTCGCTGCCTTCAAGAATGTTTCGTTGATTTGCTTCATCTCAGTTTCCACCTTTCGCAACTTCTCATTTACCATTCTAATATAATCACAGTAAAAATAGAAACCTTTCACAGTTTTATACTGTTTTCACTATATCTGTTAAAGTAGAGAGTGTATAGGCACAGCAGGCAACTGTCAAAAAAAAGTCGTTTTTGTGTTTGCAGGTCTGTAATAAAAGGAACAATCAAAATGGGAACCAAATGCAGACAGAGCATAAAATATAGTTGGAGTTGGAGCTGATAGTATGAATTTGTATATGACCTCTGGAACGTATGACTTTTTGGAAAGGCTCGCGGGAAAGCATGCTGAAGAACACATGGTGTTGATGTCGGGGGAGGAAGGCGCCCTTCTCCTTCATGAAACGGAGGGGAAAACCGTCTTTGCTTCACCAAGGAAATATGAGGTGCTCGAATCCAGCGGAAGTCTCGGACGGCCTGGCCTTGTCGTTATGAACAACATTCCTGTCACCGATGAAGGAAGGCCCGTTTTCGAATACCGGTTCAAAAACCGCGCCGGGAAAATCGAGAATACCCCCGGTTTTCAGGCAATCCGCGTCCTCAGGCCGATCAAGTCAAACACGTATGTCATATTGACCGCGTGGGACGACGAACTCGCCTTCCAGCGCTGGAAGGAATCGGCCGAATTCGGAAAATCACACGGCCACAGCAAACCTGAAGCAGGCCCAAGCATCTTCTCCGGCCAGCCCTACATCACAAAATACAGCATATCCGAATCCGAATAGGTAAGAACGAGGCCCGCGCCTCGTTCTTTTTCTGTGGTATTTTCGACAAATTTCGGGCGGTGCCTGGCACTGTTCGGGTTTTCATCTCCTTTTTTTCCTCGCACCCCTTCCTCCCTTTTTCATATCTTGTAATACATCGGGCATGGGCGGTTGGATTGGCCCATTTTCCGATGAATGAAGGGAGGATTTTTCCATGGTTGCGGAGCTTACGGCTCTTCACTGGATCTATGTTGTTTTTATCGGCCTTATTATCGGTTTCATGGTCATGAGGAGGGATACAACGCTTGTATGCATTACAGGCATCTTTCTGATTGCCATTACTGCGACTGGTTCCTTGAGCGGCTCGATCAGCAGTATTTTTAACAGCTTTATTTACGCCATCACGGAGCTGCTGTCGACGATCCTCGTTATCTCCATCATTGTCGCGATGAGCAAAACATTGACTGCTACAGGAATCAACGATGTCATGATATCCCCATTCACAAAGCTGATTCGGAACTCCACACTTGCCTACTGGACAATTGGTATCCTGATGATGGTCATTTCCTGGTTTTTCTGGCCATCTCCGGCAGTAGCGCTTCTTGGTGCCGTACTTTTACCTGTTGCTCTAAGGGCCGGACTTCCAGCGCTTGGCGTGGCGAATGTCAACAAAAGATACTGCTTATGTATCAACAAAAAAAAGCCCCTTTTTTTAATAAAGGGGCCGTTATTCTTTAATTTGAGCTCTTTGTAATGCCAATTGAATGACCAGACCGCTTAATTTCACAGTGTAGAAAGTGGAGTATAAAAAGATGAAGATTTCAAATATTATTAAAGCCGGTATGTAACAATTAATTTTTATTGAATTAAATATTATCAATAACAGGCATACAAAAATATTTACAGCCCACAGACCAACAGCCTTCCAAAATGGAAATAGGTAAGAATGCAATAATTTCGATCTTAACATACCAGGTAAAAGCGCTTGATGAAAAAGAGCGATGGTTACTGTTAGGGCTGCAATTACAATGCCAAATATCCCGCCTGAGGCGCCTAATAAAGCGCCAGCAATGTCCTTTGATACTTGAATGGCTCCTTCTGAAAATCTGCCGGTTTTAAATATAAATCCACAAATCCATAATGTGAAAATAACAGCCAATGGAAGGGACCAATTTTTAAACTCATTAAAGCCAGTAATTTTAAATAATCCCCAAAAAGTGGTTTCTTCGTAGGTTAATTTATATTCTTCTTTTTCATTCAATATTTTTCACCTACGTCCTTTTTATCTTTTACACTCATAATAAAAGAAGCTATCTTGCTCAGCAACTTAGGTTTATCAGTTTCTTCAGTTTTCATATTTCTAACCGAGCGTCGAGAAGAAAATCTCTTCTTTTTTCTTGTAATCCGTTTTTTCTTTTTCCCTTGAACGACAACTTCATCAAACCCAGCAAATTCCACATCACCATAACCTGATTCAACCAATGATATACCACTTTCAATTGCTGGTTTAAAATCTGCTTCCCCGTCTTTATCTTTATCCTCAACAACTGGGAATCCTTCTTTATTCGACATTGAAATGTCCAGTTCTTTCAAACCATAATCATGGATTAGACTTTGATAGAGATCAAATTCCCTTTTCCCGGGATTAGGGTGAATTAAATGAAATGTTACTGTCGTTATTTTTTCTATGGATAACAATTCCTGCCTTAGCTTATGAGGTTCTGGGATTGGGAGTATTTTAACTTCCCCTACCAGTGGATCCCGGCTAAGGAGATCAGTAAAAACTCTTCTAAAGTCAAATTGGCTTATCGCTCCAGTGCTTTCATGTACTAATATTTCATTAGAAATATCATAAACAAAAAAAGCTGTGTGAGCTAATTCATCTTCTGACTTTTTCTTTACCGTTTTCTTTCCAACTTTCACATTTTGATTTGCATGTTTAGATTTTGTTAAGTTGCCAGTAATGAGGTTTCTATTTTCCACATTTATGCTTTCTATATCGGTAAAAGACCAGTTCCAGGAATGTATTCTCTTTGATTCAGATTCAAGTATCACCCTAGGGATATGTACAAAGATTAATTCATCCAGATCTTGACTAAATATATTTCCGTGAATATTAATTTTGGCAGCAAAAAAAGTTCGGCTTCTCATTCCAATTCCCCTTTTAAGTCGGTTTTATTGGTTAAATTCGCCAAATTATTACAAATTCCTTCTTATGCTTTTGGACTTATCCTTTACTTTTCTCGCTTTCTATCCTGGCCAAGAACGCCAGCCTTATCCATCATTAATAAAAGGTCGCTTCACTTATTCGAATTATTGTTCGTTTTTTCGATAATAAACCACTGTCCCAAGTCCCCTATACTTTACTTTTTCTTATGTGAGTTTAAAATTGATTGTGCAATCGCTCTGTACAACTGGTTTAGTTGTCCTTTTGTTGGTTGCCTATTGGGCACTACCAGATTTATTTTCCCGTGTCTGCCGGTTATCTCAATAATCCTCTCCGAATTTTCTTTCTCTCTATACATTACATCCTCCAAAAATCCTCAAAATGCACATCCTTACCAGTGAGATCCCTAAGTGCACGAATTATCTTTGATGCATTCTTCATTGTTGGGCCATCTTCACTTTCCGGCTGGCATAGCCGGCTGATCGTCCCCCGGCTTACCCCACTTCTCTTTACAACTTCCTGTTGAGTAAGTTCGTTTTTATCCAGGAATCTCCCGAATTTTGAACGCTTCTTCCCTAAAAATGACCAATCCATCTAAGTCACCACTTTCCCCTCTTTGAAATTGGTAACAGCTTGGCCAAGGATTTAATTTTCTAAACATCCAAAAAACGTGAAACATGGACAATCTATGCTGAATAGTATCTATCAAGGTACCTGGTAAAAAGCTTTCTTGTTTTTAATCAAGTTATTTACCAAAGTAACTTTACCAAGGTAATTGCCACCTGGAAGCGGTTAAGAAAAACAATTGAAAAAGTGTTTAGAGGGAGGCGAAGCCGGAAGGCCTGAAGGGGGAGTGTGAGGGGGTCTGCAATTTTTCTGAAAATTAGATGTCCGAAAAGTTCAGACAATCTCCAAGCGCTTGGTAATATAAAACCGAGGAGGAATATTGATGTTGTTTGAGGCACCTTTGTTGATTGCAGCTGGCGGGATCATGGTTACAGCTTTAACAGATTCACTTGCGGATTCTTTGGGGTATCATTGGCTTGGAACGTTTGTAAAATTGGTCCTCCCTTTGGCGGGTTTTGCCGCGGGTATTTATTTTCTTGAATTCAATCCTATGCTGAGGTGGCTGCCATGAGCTTTTGGGCGAACATGAAGGCGCGACACAACCTCATTAAAGCGTTCCGGTATGCCGGCATTTATAAGACCGTAGCTGACGACCGAAAAATTTTCCCTAAAATCCGTTCAATCCGCTCGGAGGCGCATTCGACGGAGTATGTTTTTACACTCCCGGGGGGCCTAGATCCAAAACTATTAAACAAGAATTTCTTTGCATTCCAGCAGGTTTTCGGAACTTCCGTATCACTCGAAGGCGATGTCAAAACCTTTTTGCTAAAGGTCTTTTCATCGTCCCTCCCCTCGGAACTCACTTACAATTTCGAAACCTATGAACCTCTTATTAAGGGCTTGGCATTGCCGATTATCGCGGGCATGGATTTGAGCGGTAATTGGATTGCTTTCGACCTTGTGAAGAACCCGCATATCCTTATTGCCGGCGAAACAGGTTCTGGGAAATCAACACAGCTGAGAAGCGTCCTAAGTACCCTTATCCGGGCTTTGCCACCTTCCAGGCTGGAACTATACCTTTGTGACTTAAAACGCTCTGAATTCCATCTGTTTAGGAACGTGGAACATGTGCGAGGGGTATTCGTCACCCCTACATCTATGGAGCCTGTTTTGAACTATCTTCAGAGGGAAATGAGGCGCAGAGGCGACATCCTGGATTCCAGGGAGGTTTCCCATATAGACGATTTGGAGGAACAGCTGCCTTACATCGTCCTTTGCATCGATGAGGTGGCCCTGCTACAGACAGAGAAGAAGATCATGGCCCTTGTCGAAGAGATTAGCGCAATAGGGCGCGCCCTGGGCGTTTTCCTTATCCTCTCCATGCAGCGGCCCGATCGGAACGTGTTGGATGGGAAGCTGAAGAACAATCTTACCGTTCGGATGGGCTTTAAATGTGCCGATTTGATTAATTCGAGAATCATAGGAACTCCAGGTAGCGAAAAGTTGAAGGAATCTGGGCGCATGCTCCTAAAGATTCCAGCATTTACCGAATTAAAAGAGGTGCAGGCTCCATATTTGGGCACAGGCGAAGCGAAGGAGCTATTGAAGGGGTACAGGTGCCCAAAGCCAAAAGAAACGAATACAGGGCAACCCGAAGCTTCTGTGATTGACCTGAAAGAAGTGGAAGAAAACGTGTTTGGGGTGTTGGACATATGAGGAAAAGAGATATGGCCATTGTCCGGGATTTGGAGCGGTTTCGATGCCTTACGAGGGATGACATAATAGACTTGCATTTCAATGGCTTAAAACAGCCTATAACAAGCTGCAATACGGTTCTGAAAAGGTTGCGAAGGGATGGGCATATCGAGGTGAACAAAGACCGGCAGCCCTATATTTACTTCCCTTCCCCGCCAGGAGTCAAGAAGGATTCCGCCAAAATCCCGCATTTTTTAAAGATTGTGGAGGTTTATAAGGATTTGCTCAAGTATGAGCCTCCAAAAGCCTTCCTGGTTGAACCTAAATACGGAAAAGGGTTTATGGAGCCCGACGTCTTCATGATTTGGAAGCGGGCGCCGTTTTTTGTGGAGATACAGCGATCAGTCTATTCTGAAAGAGTTATGGGTGATAAGGTGAACCGGTATGAAGCGTATTTTCAAAGCGGGGAATGGCAAAAGGAGCCTTGGCAGCCTACGGAGAGAAAAGTGTTCCCGCCTGTTATCCTGGTGACGGACTCCAGATACAAAATAGATAGTTCGGTGGTCAAGTTCATTCAAATCCAAAATATCGGCCAGCTGGTGAGTCTTTACGAACCCCAAACCGAAATAAAATCAACCGGTTCCTTGAAACTTAAATCAGGCTGATTTAAAGATTATTTGATGGATTACAAGGAGGATTATTTTAATCCGAAGAATAATTCACGGAAGAATCCTTTGTAACTGGTTGAAAAGCTTGATGTGCCAAGGGATTATGCCTGTCTTACAAACGGTTTGCAATCAGCAAACATTAACCGTTGCTAATTAGTATAGTGTTTCGTGTAAAAAGGACTATCTTAAAAAACTTATCGCCTTTGCTAACGATGGCCCCTTTTAGCTTGCTAGAATTATATAAAAGGAGGTGGAATGAGAATGAGTCAAGATTTAATTACTATCCAGCTAAAGTGGGCCGGCGAGGAGTATTCTTATATAGACGCTGTAGTTAACCCTGGTTATTACTATCTCCTATCAGAAGAAGAGGAAAAAGAAATTATAAAAGTCTTAGAAGACTTAGTTGAAAGCTGTAAAGAATTTGGGTTTCCCTTTCTTAATCGTCGTCGCTTAATGATTGCCAAGGAAGAATAAAAAGCACCCTTTTGGATGCCTGTTATTCAACGCTGAACCATCTCATGAAGCCCTTCCTGGGCTTTTTTTTGTTGCCCCGCTTCTTTTGCCTCCTGTAATTCTTCCCTCAAAGCCCGAACCCTAGCAGCCGGCTGAAAAGAAAATATTCCCGCCGGTGGTGGTTGCCCTCTGAAAAACCGATTGTCCTAAAACTAAAAAGCTTATAATAAACGGCTCCGGAATAACTCCCGGAGCCTCTCTTCATTCTTTATCCAAGTACCACTTCACAAAGGTTGGAAGGTCTACATACCAATGATTTTTCCGGTTAATAAGTGGGATTTTAAGCCCTCTTGTTTCAACTGTTCCCACTTCTATCCCAAGTTGCGCTGTTGCTGTCACCTTAACAATAGCTTGATTTTTTTGAGGAAACTCAGGGTTCCCGGAAAATCCCACTGTCTTTAAATCCTCTCCCAACACGCCTTTAACGAGCTGCAGGATCTGCGCTTGTTCCTTTTCCCAAAGCCACCGTCCTTCTGGAGTGAGAAAGTTAGTAGATTCAGAGGGATTTTCGTACACATTGTAAAGCCATTCCAAACCACCAAGTACTACCGGGTGATACATGTTATTACCTCGCTTTAATTGCCTGTGGTAAAAGTTCAAAGAATCGAACGACTTGTCCTGCTTTCATCATATCATCCGAAGTGATAGTGATGTTACCGATATGGTAGGTATTACTTGCTGTTGAATATGAGTTTCCTAGTGGTCCGTTTGGACCCATCGACGGAACGGCGGCACTTGTCATTCTAATCGCTGCCATATTTACAGCTGCTAAGTTTTTGGTGATACCTTCCGCTACTCCTAAAGGAATCCATTTACCTACCTGATCCGCAAGTACCTTAGAAGGTGAATTGATATCTAGCTTGTCTTTTAATGTGTCAGGAATCATTTTGGCAACCCCTTTAAGGATCGCAGATAACGGGTTCATCATAACTTGGATTCCGGAGATTAATCCACCCATGATATCCTTACCTGTTTCGTGCCATGGCTGGGTTTTAATATCCTCGAGCATTTTCCCGAACTTCGAACGGACCTGACCGGTTTCCCAGTCGACCTCATTGACATGCTCTGTCGCCTGGGCTTTTGCCGCTGCTACAACTTTTTGGTGCATATCTTTGGCCTTGGAAACCACTTCATCTCGCTGTTTAATTGATTCGGCTTTGAGCCTTTCGAATTGTTCCGCATTAATTTCTCCAGTTTCATCCCTGAGTCTGATCCAAGCTTTTATTTTCTCATCAGCCATCTCGTTAGCCGCTTTTACCGCCTCTTCTTTTTGCTTATAGGATGACTGTACAACCTCCGCTGCTTGTCGTGCGGTTAAATCACCCGCTGTTGATTTCATTCGTTCCAGTATTGCTTTGGATTCCAGTTCGTTTTTAGAGAGATATTTTATCGCGTCCTCATTCATTCGACGATTAATGTCAGCGATTTGCAGTCCTTCACTTTCCGTAATCTGTCTTTTTTCTTTAACTGCTTTTTCAAGGATAGCAAGTATTTGAGCCTCTTTTTCTTTTTGTTTCTTAATGGATTCCTCATGCTTCTTGAGTTGTTCATTAATGATTTTTTGTTCTTCTGTAACTGTCAAAGCATTAGATTCTTGGAAAAATTTCCTTAACTGTTCCAACTGCTGAGTATGGCGTTCATCCATTTTAGCGAGGATTTGACCATTCATTTCCTTGTAAATTCCGACCAGTTTGTCCTTCATTTCTTTGGTTACAACCTGCTGGCTAAACGAAAGTTCCATAAGGCTTTTGGTAGCTTCATCAGACAATGTAAAATAACTATCCAATGCTTTTTTCGTGCTTTCCGAAACCTTATTTCCAAACCGGTCTACTTCCGGAATTGAGTCTTTGCTCAAATGCTTATATAAAGCTACGCCTGCAATGGTTAGGCCAGCTATCGCCGCAGCAGCTATCCCGACGGGACCAGTTAACAAAGTAATCGCACCAGCTAGTAATCCAGTGCCTCCCGCGGCCGCCCCGGCTGCCCCGGCTAATCCCGCACCTGATCCAAGCAATCCGACGAGTGCTCCTAGTCCAGATATACCGCTACCCAAAATAGCGAAGAATCCTCCGAAAGCCGCTACCATCCCTAATACCGCTGTGGTAATTAACCCGCCAATGGCGATAAACTGCTTCATTCCAGGTGATAGTTCGTTAAAACCATCAGCTAACCATTGCAAACCTTCAACAGCCTTTGAAATGACAGGAAGAAGTGCATCTCCCAGGCTGATTAATCCCGTTTCAAATGCTCCTGAGAGTTCTTCCATCTTACCTTTTAGGTTATTCAACTTCTCTGCCGCGACATCTGCAGCTTTGATTTTGTCCATTGCATCGGCCATATCATTAATACCTTTCGCGCCCTCCTTAAAGAGGATGTTTCCAGCACGGATTGCATCCGTTCCGAACATGGCATTAAGGTATACTTGCCGTTGCTCATTGTTCAAATCTTTCATGGCATCCTGCAAAATGCCCGCAATGTCTGCCATCGATTTCAGTTCGCCTTTTTCGTTATAAAACGCACTAGACATAAGGCCGGATGCCTTCAAGTTTTCCTCATACCGTTTTTTCAGTTGTGCTTTGCTTGCCTGGGATCCTAACTCCTGTTTAGTTAGTTCCTCAAGTCCTTTTGTAATATCCTCCACATGACGGCTTGCCGGCTTTATTCCCTTATCAATCAAATATTTATAACCGGCCGCATTATTGTAAGTGGCCAAACCGAGTTGGTCAAAAGCCTCATATGCCGACTTGGTTGTAGGAGATAAGCGAAGTAGCATGGTTTTTAGGGAGGTACCTGCATCCGACCCTTTAAGCCCATTCTGCGCCATTACAGCAAGTGCTGTTGACGTATCCTTAAAGCTAAGACCGACCCCGCTTGCTACCGCGGATACTGCTGATAAACTAAACTTCATTTCGCTGACTGATGTTGCGGAGGCATTTGCCGCACCCGCAAGAATATCGGCAGCTTTACTGACTGATATGGAATCCGCTTTAAATGCGTTTAGGGCTGTGGATGCGATTTCCGCGGCATCTGCTAATTGGAGTTCTCCGGCGGTTGCCAGATTCAGCGCACCTTCAAGACCGCCTTTTAGTACATCGGTTATCGATACCCCGGCTTTTACAAGCTCCTCGATTCCCTGAGCCGCTTCCAATGCTGAATATTTTGTATCAGCTCCCATTACGATGGCCAGTTTTTCAAGTTCGGCACCATACTTCCTGGCTTCATCAGGGGACATAACCGACTTAACCGAGGACATTTGCGACTCAAAATCCATGGCCTTTTTGGTTGCAACCCCCAAGCCTGCGCCAATGGCAGCGGCGGCAGCCCCAAAATTCATGGCGATTTCCTGACCAGCTGCTTGCATCCGGCCACCGACATCCTGAAGCCGTTGCCCGGCCTCTTTCATAGAGTCAGACATTCGTTCCCAGTGGGTCTTACTTTGCTTGAGTTCGTTTTGTTGCTTCTGCAGCGCGGTATTAACCTGATTAAGTTCTGTTTCTGTCCTGGTATACTCCGCTACGGCTTTATTCAGTTTGACAGCAAGCTGCTCGGTTTCTTTTGCATCGGCACCCTTTTCCCGTTTAGACCGTTCATATGCATCACTTAGCTGATCCACCTTAATCTTCTGAGCGTTTAGTGTACGGCCAAGAGCATCTTGCTTTGTGGTCAGCCCTTGGATTGATTCTCCCCACTCTTTTCCTTTGTTTCTGATCGTGGCCAGCTCGCCGCCAAGTGTTTTGAGGTTCCGGTCAATCGATGCCATGGAGCGGGTAAAATCTGCACTTTCCAAGGATAAACTAACTTTTAACGCGCCTATTTCTTCCATGTTCAGCTTCCTTCCCAGGAGTGAAGGAACAAAAAAAGCCCCCCCACTCTTTTTTAGTGGGTGGACTTCGGGAGCCTCTGGGTACGTCTAAGCGTCTATTTTTGTGTGGTAGGCATTGATTGTTTTGCAACGAGTGCATTTAATTTCAGCCTTACCTTCAATTTTCCCAAGCATTTTTCCGCATTTCATACAGTGAACGGCTTGGAGTTCCTTTGATTCCTTGGCTTCATCAAGTGGGGATTTCATTAGGAAAATCCTCCTACAACTTGCTGATTTCTGAAATCAAGTCGTCAATCTTTTTTTTGATTATGATCAGTTTAGAATTTGTGCTCGCAAACCATACCTGCCTTAGCCTTTCATCCATTTCTTTTGGATTTTTATCAATCTGCTTTTGGATAACTTCGTCTATCTTCTCTATTAAGCGATTTGTTGTTAATTCAAGCTCATCAGTTTCGCTTAGCAAAGATTCGAACCTGTTTTCTTTAAGAAACTTAAGGGTTTCCAGTTTCCGATTGATCTCCTGTGATTCTTGGGTTAATTCGTTAATCGCGACTTCAATTGACATTATTTATTCCTCCCCGGGTTCCAACTAAGCATTGTTCTTACAAAATTATTATGGACAGTGTTCTTCTTTGCCGGCGTTGGTTTCGCAGGATTAGAAGAATTTTTCATTTCGCGGTATTTTTCAATTACACTGACCGGAAGGAGATTCGCTGTGTGAGAGCTTGCCACCAGGAACTCTGAAAGGTTTTCAGCCGAAACCCCCAAAATTTCATCTACAAAACCATACTGCATAGCACTTTTTGCTGATAACCATGTCTCTTTGTTCATTAGGTCCAGAATCTCAGCTTCTGGTTTACCCGTTTTTAAAATATAGGCGTTTGCAATGCTTCGGTTCATTTCTTTTAAAACCCCGGCTGCGTGAATCATCTCGTTGTAATCCCCATGGGCAATACTGCTTACGTTATGAATCATAATTTGGGCAGTCGGGGAGATGGCAACGTGATCGCCCGCCATTGCAATTAGAGAAGCCGCACTTGCCGCTAAAGCGATTATCTTTACATTAACCTGGCCTTTATAATCTTTAAGAATATAGTAAATTTCACTTCCAGCATTGAGGTGGCCACCACCGCTATTTATAGTCAATTCAATTGGCCCATTATCTTCGGGTAATGCTGCTAAAATATCATTTGGGCAAGTTGATTCCATTTCATAAAAGTCATAGACTTCTTTGTAATCATTGACAATGATTGCACCTTTTACATTGATTTTTACTGCTGCCATTATCTACTTCACCTGCCCCAGAAACTTTTTGATTCGGTGAATGAACCTTGCTACTCCGGTAGCCATACCATAATCGATTCCTTCCCAATGATTGGTGCTAATAAATGATGTAGTATTAATCGGTAATCGAAGAAGGGATCTAAAATCGTCTCTGTCTGTAATATTTGTTTTTAAACTGTGAAACGAACTTTCCAGATTTTCTATTGCAAGCATTTCGTTTATGATTGGTGCGGTATCTTCAACGAATTTTTCAAGCTGCTTTTTTAGTTGCTTATCTAGCTTTACATAACTGTCGTAGTATGGCTGGAATTCTTCGTTGTACACGTTTGGTAATTGCTTTAGTTCATTGTTTCGTACACTTCTTTCCTGGACCGGCTTAACACGAATTTGAATATCCACCTCAGTAAGTTGCCTTTTTAGTGCTTGCATATCTTCTGACAAAGAATCATATTCCTCCATTGTCTTCGCCAAATTTAGCTGCGTGTTTACGTCTACCATCTGATTGATGATTTGTTGCCGTTTACTGTGTAAATTAACTGTGTTCGTTGCCTCTTGGAATTTTCTCCAGATTTCTCTGGTTCTTGGCAAATCTAATTTCATTTTTTCATCTCCTTTTTTGTGTAGGGGATGGCGCTTACCCCCCCCTCTTTTTTTGCTACCCCCCTAATACGAGGGTTTTTTTGAGAAAAAATTTGGACAGTAGACCCCACCCCCGGTGCCCGGCAAAAAGAAAAAAGGGCAAAGTTTTTTACCGGGGGGGTTGTACAACTTTCCTCACCACCAAAGCGTTGTTGGTGAAGATCTGTCCGCTTTCTTTATGGTTTACATGGCCTTTCAATGCTACAAAGAGCCGATACTTTCCTTTTCTTTTTAAGTTGTAATAGAGAATCGAATCATAATGAGCGACAAGGATTAATTCCCCGTGTATCTCGTCCTCGAAAGTAAACATAATCTTCGTATAGCTCTTGCTAATGAATCTTTTGACAGTGCCGCAAAGCTCTATTAACCTGGATTCATCATAGATTTCCTTCCTCACACTTCTATCGCCTCTCCTTCTTTAAGAAGCCATCAAGCTCTTTCTGTTCTGCCTGATACTCTTTGAGGTTTTGTTTAACTACATCCAGATCCTTCTGCAGGATATCGATAAAAGTATGGCAACGACTTTGCAATGTTTCTAACTCCTGCAGTCTCTTGCCTATCAAGCCTGCAACATATACGTTTTTAATTTCCATTTTCATCCGAACCGCCCACTTGTTTGGAGGTCCGCGCCCCCTTTCTTTAAAATTCCAAACGCTTGGAAATTTATAAAAACTCACTTACTACTAATCTCCAAAACATATTTGTACACTCCCTTTTGGATCCTTATCTAAAGCAATCTGGATATATCCACCCCTGCATCTATTCCGAGCATTAAAGCCAGCTTTATCATTGCGCTTTGCCGTATGCAGTTAAATTTCGACTGGCTTACAGGTGGATCCATAACAAAGCTGTAGTATTTCAAATCAGTCATATAATCGCTGTCTTTATCCATGTACCGCTCCTGTATCAACTTTCTTTCCATTTCTGGGAGCCGGTTGACAGCTTCATCAATCCGTTGGCAGTGCTCAATTCTTTTGCGTTCTGCATCAGCATTATGTATGGCAGCCGCTGCAGTACTGTCCCCAGTTTGGTTTGTGGAACCATGATAACGTGGCACATAGGATGTGGTTAGGTTAGCTTCTCTTTTGAAAAAGGCGGTTGTTGAATATATCCTGTAGCGCTCTAATTCTTTTTCTACCGCCTTTTGAATTTTTTTCTTTTCAGCAGTGGTTAAAGATTTTAATAGACTCACACAGCCACCCCTCGTATGCTATAATGTGGGTGGATATATAAGGGTCGGTTCACTTCTCACAGGGTGGAGCCGGCCATTTTTGTTTCTTCCAGAGCCTCTTCCTGTTCACAAAGGTTGGACAGCTGGCGGAAGCTCTTTCCCCTGGATCCAACCATCTGCCGTCTTTCTATATCACCAAGCTGGTCGATTTGCATTAGCAGGTCATAAGCTATCTGGCGATTAGTCATTCCGCCCCCACCGTCGATTAACTCACTGGCAAGTGTCAAAAGGTTTGCTTTTAAAGAGCTCAGTTCCCGAAGCACGTTGATGTCTTGTCCAACCTGGCCGACTATTTTGTTTTGATTCATTTTAAGAATCCCCCTATTAAATTAGTGTTTTACCTTTCTGATTTCCGCTTCTTCCTCCAGCTGTACTAACGTGATGCCCATCGCCACAATATGAATATCGAAATCCCGTTCTCTTACGTATTGATTAATCATGAGTTTTGCTGTTTTGAGGTATTGTTCTATTTCTTCGTCAGTCGATTGGTGAAACGGGAATTTTTTCTTTAATTTTTTGCTGTTCCTCATAACTCCAACCCCTAAAGGCTAATTGTCCAACCTACCTTTATACCAGTCCCATGGAAACTCTTCGGTACTCGGATCGTGCCCTTCATTCACCCATTGATTAAAAGCAATTTCCCAATCTCTCGAATCCTTTTTCACCATAGGAGCTGAAGAGTTTTTATTCCCCTGAGAAAGCCTTGCTGCAGCTTCATCTGCTGAAGTATTTCTTATAATCCCTAATGTGTAATTTTCTTTTCTACTGTGGTAAGCAGGATTTATTGTATGGGTCCTAACCCCATATTCAACGCATACAGTCGGGAACTTATCCCAATCCTGGTAAGCCTTGAGAATAATTGTTTCAGAAACTTTTCCGCTTGTTCTTGTATGCCTTAGCATTTCAAAGTAATCATCAATGGCTTTTAATTGTTCTGAAGAATACCTTTGTCGCAAATTAGCAATTTGCAGAGAATAGTCTTTTTTCTTTTCATTCTTCTCATTCTTTACATTCTTGTTTATATTGTGACCTTGCTCCTCCTTTCGTTCGTCCTTCGTAAAGCCTTCGCTATTACCTTCAGAGTGACCTTCGTAGTTTTTAGGGTCTTGATAAAAGCTGTAGTTATCAATGTTTATAAGGAATCCGTGAGTGACCTTCGTAGTGCTTATCATGGTTCCCTTCGTTGGACCTTCATGCTCCCCTTCGCCGAGCTTTCGTAACCAGTTAATTACTCCCCGAACTTCTTTTTCGGTTGGTCGTTCGGTCCTATAGCCAACTTTCCATTTGCATGCTTCTACAATGTCTGGGACTGAAGTTATCAGCTGCCCCCGCTTAAGATTTTTATAATTAGCATGCTGAGCAAGGGTCAAAAGGTATATCCATACCTTTAGGTAAAGTGGCGGTTTCCCCCATATCTCGCTTTCTACAATCTTTCGTGAAACTATAATGTAACCGCCTGGAATTTTCGGATTGCTCATTCACCTCACCTACTTTGTATTGTCGAAATCCTGGTTACGCCAATTGATTATTGTTTGCATTGCTTTGTCTTTTGGGATTTCCGCATTCACATACTCCGCAAAAACTTCAAGCCAGTAATCACTAACCCAAACGCCAAGCTCTTCTATTTCCGGCATTCCAACAACAAACTTAATGCTCTTCCATAATTTATCTTCCATTTCTCCAAACGCTTGAATGTTTACTCCAAAATCAGAAAACCTTTGACTTTCCTTCCATGCATAGCACATTAAATCCATTAAGTGACCGACAATTACCTTTTTAATTTCATATTCGATATCAACTTTCTTGTTCATGCCTAGCATCCTTTGCAATGGTAATTTTTCAAACCCGTTTATCCCAGTTAACAATCCGGTTTACAGCTTCTTCTTTCGAAAGCTTCCCTACAGCGAAGTCCAAAGCATCCTTCAACCACAAATCGCTTTGAAAGCCTCCTGCAGCTTCCTCAACTGGCATTCCGACTACAGCTTTAATACATCCCCAAACTTTATCCTGCAGAAATCCTAATTTTGATTTAACCCCGACTAACATTAGGCGGTTTTCTTCTTCGACAGCCGCTTTCATGATTTCGAGCAGGCCTCCGACAATTGCCTTTTTTGTTTCGATATCATTCAATGTTTTTCACTCCCTGTTTCTGCAATTTTTGCAAACCACTGAAAAAGAAGAACCCCGAGGGGTTTCATTTATAACCGGCTGCTTCAATCTGTTGGTGCATTAGTTTCTTGTATAATGCCAGGCGCTTATTGCGGTACTTAAATGCTATTGGCTGCTTCCTTGCTGGGTGAACGGCACCCTTTTCCGCACATTTCCGGGTAAAATAAGCAATTCTTTGAGGTAGTAGGTCCTTTTTCATCAAATTTTCACCTCTTCTCTAATTTCATTGAGCCTTCAATTCTGGTTTGCGTTTTTCTTCAGCTTGCTGAGCTGCCAAGCTCCTAAGCAATCCAGGAAGTAAATGTTTTTCCACCGCGGCCGCCAACTTCTCAGCTGGAATCTTAATCAACTAGATCGCCTCCTTACCTTCAATTTATGAGCCGCTGATTGTCCAATATCCAATTCGTTAGGCCTGTTCGCGAAGGTTTTCTTCTTCCTGTTTTGAAATCCATACGTCCAGTGAAGTTTTCCTAAACATGATGCGGTTGCCTACTCTGTAGTGAGGAATCTGCTTTTGGCGGGCCATCTCCCTTAATTTGTATTCCGAAGAACCGATATAAGGTGCCGCTTCTTTAACAGTCATGCGTTCCAATTTTCATACCCCCTCCGTTGTTGATGTTTTAACAAATTGTTGATACATCAAATATAATATCTAATTGTTGACGCGTCAACATATTTGTTAATATTTTTTTGTGTTTGTTGTTGTTTCAACGAAAAAAAGTTATGATAGGGAGGAAAGGGGGAAGGGTTTTGGACATTAATGATTTTGGATCCTATATCAAAAAACTTAGAAAAGATAAGGGATTAACACTAGCGAAGCTTGCTGAATTATCAGGGGTTTCTCATCCTTACATTTCTCAAATAGAGAATGGGAAACTTAAAAGTTTTCCATCATCGGAAGTGTTAATTAAATTGGCAAAACATCTGGGAGTACATTACGCACTTCTTTTACTAGAGGCTGGATATATAGCTAAAGGAACCATAATGACGGATGGACAGCTGCTTGTCACCGAAGGAAGTTATATTGAGGCAAGAAAAGAAATTGAAAGTATGGATCCTGATGATAACGAAGAGCATTTTTATTTAGACTTAGCGAACATCCTTAACTTGCCGGAAATTAGTTATAAGGATAGAGAAGTAACAACCCAGGATAGGGAGTTAATAAAGGTGTATTTAGATACACTCTTTGCAAGTAGGTTGAAGGAGGATTAATGCCGTGCGAGCCGTTGATTATGACCGTGTTTCTACGGATGAACAGGCTAAAACAGGTTATAGTATCGATAGCCAGAAAGAGAATAATTTTAAGTTCATACAATCTCAGGGATGGGAACCGGTTGGATCTTATGTCGATGATGGATACAGCGCCAAAAATCTTAATCGGCCAGCCATGCAACGGCTTATAGCTGATGCAAAAGCTCAGAAATTTGATGTCGTTGTTTTCTATCGGCTTGATCGCTTAGTCCGCTCTGTAGGCGATTTGGATTACTTGTTGAAAACTTTCGAAGAATACAACGTGAAAATAAGGTCCGTCACTGAGGTATATGATACTACTTCAGCAATGGGCCGCTTTTTCATCTTCCTGGTTGCTTCTATGGCCCAATGGGAGCGCGAAACGATCTCTGAAAGGGTAGTGGTCAATATGGCCAAGAAAGCCACCCTGGGCGAGCGTAACGGCGGCAGGGCCCCTTATGGTTATGATTTGAAAGATGGCCAGTTGGTGATTAACGAAGCGGAAGCAAGATTCGTAAGGGAAATGTTCAGGCTTTATAATTCAGGGAAAGGAATTCGGTCCATTGTCCTTTATTTACAGCAATTCAACGTCAACAAGGATATTAGGACCATTGGCCGAATGATTGAGAATCCCGTTTATTGTGGAAAAATTCGATGGGGTAAGAATTCCAAGATGGATGAAATTATTTCTGATTCAATCCAGCACCCTGCCATTATTTCCGAAGAAGTATTTGAAAGGGCTCAAGCAATTAGGAGCAATAACAGCAAAGAAGGGAAAAAGGCCACCTCTCCTTATCATTTTTCAGGTGTTTTGAGGTGTGCCAGGTGCGGATCCGCGCTCTCCGGATATTTTAAAAAAGCAAGGGGTTCCAAGCATTATATCTGTATAAACAAGAAGAACAAAGGCACTTGTGACCTTCCCATGTTTACAGAAACCGCACTAACTGATACATTCTTTCAAGAAGTAAGCTCGGAAGATCCGGATCGCTTTTTCCAACTGGCAAAGAATTTTAACTTAGACATCGAGGATAACGTCGCTGAAACCGAACTTATCAAGGACCTGGAAAGGGAACTTGCAGCAATCAAGCTCAGGAAAAAGAATTGGATGTTATCTCTAGGTAATGGTGTAATTTCTCAAGAGGATTACATTGAAATGACACAAGAGGATGCAAAAAGGGAAGCACTTATAAAAGAGCAGCTGGGCCAATTATCTGTTGAGAAAACTGCTTACGATAGGGATTCCATTATTGACCTTCTAAACTCCCTTCCAGGCCTTTGGAGCACTGCAAACGACTTTGAAAAGAAAAGTTTTATTAATGAACTTTTTGATACCATTGTGGTTGATATCCCAAGCGATTACTCGCGTGGATCCCGCCAATCTGCTGCAGTAAAAATAAGAGAATTCTCGCTTAAATAACAGGTTCCTTTGTTGGCACTTGGCGTCGCAATGGCGATGAACTTGTTCGGCCACGGGATCGCC
>NZ_QNQT01000008.1 GCF_003362805.1 Neobacillus piezotolerans | reverse complement strand
GGCGTACCTTTCATGCGTTAAAGATGCAGCCACAAGGGAAATCGTCGCTTATCACCTGTCCATTAATCTGAAGATGGACATTGTTTATCAAACACTTAAGAAACTACGGCAATCCTTTAAGGGAATGGTCCATCCTGGTGCCATCCTCCATTCAGATCAAGGCTTTCATTACACGCACCCTGAATTTCAGAAAAGGGTTAAGAAAATGAGCCTTATTCAGTCTATGTCCCGAAAGGGAAATTGTTGGGATAATGCCCCTATGGTATCTTTCTTTGGCCATATGAAGGATGAGGCAGATTATTCGGCGTGCAAAACCTTTAAAGAACTTTCACAAGTGATCGGCAACTATATACAGGAATACAACAATGAACGATACCAATGGAGTCTAAATAAAATGACTCCGGCACAATACCGGAGTCATTTACTAGCTGCATAGCAAGTTAGGCCTTTTTATTTCACTGTCCACTTTATAGGGCATAGTTCATTTCCGGCTGCCCTTTTCAAAAACTTATTCGTTTTCCCCTCCGGCTTCCTTCCAAAGGGATACGGCTTTACCGCTTTCTCCTTCATCCAAAATAAAGGAGCCGTTTGAATAGCGGTCGCTATTTTTCAAATCGCTTGATTTAAAGGTGAGAAGCTGGCCTTTGTCAGTAAGGATGAAAACCATGTCGCGGTCATCAACCGCTTCAATACCGACAACGCGGTGAGGATTTGCTTTCAATTCCCGCAGGACGACTACTCCACGTTTCGCGCGTGTCGCCTTTTCAAATTCCTTTAACTTCATTTTTTTCAAAGCCCCGCGCTGGGTGACAAGCACGATTGCTTCCTTGCCTTCGGGGTCGATTACTTTCCCTCCAGCTACAAAATCTCCTTCTTTCAGGTTCATTCCTTTTACTCCAGCTGCCCTGATGCCAATCGGGCTCACCTCTTCTTCATCGAACCAAAGAGCATATCCGAAATGGGACACGAGGAACAGTTCTTTCGTTCCATCGGTTACGTGCACATCGACAACCTGGTCGTTATCCTTCAGGTTTATCGCGGTGAGTGGCTTGGAATAGCGCTGCGCTTTGTAAAGCTTCATCTCCGTTTTCTTAACCATCCCATTCCTTGTCACGAAAAGAAGGTACGAATCGTTTTCAAAATCCTTCACCGGCAGCGCTTTGATGATTTCTTCATCCCGGTCAATCGGAATGATGTTGGCGACATGCTGTCCCATGTCCTTCCATCGGATGTCAGGCAGTTCGTGGATAGGCATGTAAAGGTAATTTCCCTTTGTTGTAAAAAGAAGGAGAACATCCTTTGTATTCATTTCCAGCTGCGCGAACAGCCGGTCGGATTCCTTCATGGCCAAATCCTGTCCGTTCGACGCAGTGAAAGAACGCAGGCTTGTCCGCTTGATATACCCTTCTTTCGTCACGGTAACGATGACGTCCTCGCTTGGCACCATGACATCGAGGTTTATTTTCAATTCTTCGATTTCTTCTTCAATGCTTGACCTTCTGGCATCCGCGAATCGCTTCTTAACATCCTTAAGGTCCTTTTTAATTACGCTGAAGAGCTTCTTTTCACTCCCAAGTATTGCTTGCAGTTCTTCGATCTTGTTTGATAGTTCTTCCGCTTCTTTCATAAGGGCGGTGATATCCGTGTTGGTCAACCGATAAAGCTGCAAGGACACAATTGCTTCGGCCTGCGGTTCGGTGAAGCCGAATTTGGCAATGAGGTTGTCCTTCGCATTCCGTTTGTCCTTGGATGCGCGGATGGCCGCGATGACCTGGTCCAGAATCGACAGCGCCTTCATGAGCCCTTCTACGATATGCTGCCTTTCCCGCGCTTTCCTTAGCTCGTACTGGGACCTTCTCGTTATGACTTCTTTTTGATGGCCGATATAGGCGTCAAGGAGTTCCCTTAGGCCCATCAACACCGGCCGTTTGTTATGGATGGCGACCATATTGAAGTTATAGGCCACTTGCAGGTCGCTGTTTTTATACAAGTAATTAAGGACGCCCAATGCATCCGCATCCTTGCGTAATTCGATGACAATCCTTAGCCCTGTGCGGTCGGTTTCGTCACGGATTTCGGAAATTCCCTCAAGCTTTCGGTCGAGTCTGAACTCATCCATTTTTTTGACGAGGTTCGCCTTGTTGACTTCGTATGGTATTTCAGTTATGACGATTTGCTGCTTCCCTCCACGGACATCCTCAATCTCCGTTTTGCTCCTAATGATGATTTTCCCGCGCCCTGTTTCGTAGGCTTTCCTGATTCCATCGATGCCCTGGATGATGCCGCCTGTTGGAAAATCAGGCCCTTTAATAACCGTCATCAGCTGGTCAACAGTGGCATCCGGATCATCCATCCGCATGATGACGCCATCAATTACTTCGCCAAGATGATGCGGCGGGATGTCGGTCGCATAACCCGCCGAAATGCCAGTTGACCCATTGACGAGCAGGTTAGGGAACATGGCAGGCAAAACTGTCGGCTCGCTTGACGTGTCATCGAAGTTCGGAATAAAGTCGACCGTCTGCTTTTCGATATCGCGCAGAAGCTCCGTTGAAATGGCGGACAGGCGTGCTTCCGTGTAACGCATTGCCGCCGGCGGGTCGCCATCGACGCTTCCGTTGTTGCCGTGCATTTCGACTAGGACGTTTCGGACTTTCCAATCCTGGCTCATCCGTACCATTGCTTCATAAACAGACGAGTCGCCATGCGGATGATAATTGCCGATTACGTTACCGACGGTTTTCGCCGACTTGCGGAACCCTTTTTCATGTGTGTTCCCTTCAACGTGCATGGCGTACAAAATCCGCCTCTGCACGGGCTTCAGTCCGTCACGCGCATCTGGCAGGGCGCGTTCCTGGATAATGTATTTACTGTATCTTCCAAACCTGTCGCCCAGGACATCTTCAAGGGGAAGGTCGCGGAATTTTTCGTTCAAGCTCATTGCCCTAATTCCTCCTCGGCGACGGTAATATTTTCATTTTCAAGAATTGTGTCAAGTTCATCCTCTTCTTCCATACCAAAAGCAACATTCGATTCGATCCACTTCCGGCGTGGCTCGACTTTGTCGCCCATAAGGGTCGTGACCCTGCGTTCCGCGCGGGCGGCATCATCAATTTTCACCCTGATCAATGTCCTTGTTTCGGGATCCATCGTCGTTTCCCAAAGCTGGTCGGCATTCATTTCGCCGAGACCCTTGTAGCGCTGTATGATATAGCCCTTGCCAATCTTTTTGATCGCGCCCTGAAGTTCATTTTCGTTCCAGGCATATTCGATGACTTCCTTCTTGCCTGTGCCCTTGCTGACCTTGAATAGCGGCGGGAGTGCGATGAAGACCTTGCCGGCTTCGACAAGCGGCTTCATGTAACGGTAAAAGAATGTGAGCAGAAGGACCTGGATATGGGCGCCATCCGTGTCGGCATCGGTCATAATAATGACTTTGTCATAGTTGATGTCCTCGACGCTGAAGTCCGTGCCGACCCCTCCGCCAATCGCATGGATAATCGTATTGATTTCCTCGTTTTTAAAAATATCCTGCAATTTGGCTTTTTCAGTATTGATGACTTTTCCCCTTAATGGCAGGACCGCCTGGAACCGGCGATCACGGCCTTGCTTCGCCGATCCGCCCGCGGAGTCCCCCTCGACCAGGTAAAGTTCGTTTTTCTGCGGATTTCGGGATTGGGCAGGAGTCAGCTTGCCGGATAAGACGGCGTCGGCGCGCTTCCGCTTTTTGCCGCTGCGCGCTTCCTCCCTTGCCTTCCGCGCTGCTTCCCTCGCCTGGTAAGCCTTGATTGATTTTTTTATTAACAGAGAGCTTATATCGGGATTCTCCTCAAGGAAATAAGATAAATGGCCGGAAACAACTGAGTCTACGGCTGACCTTGCTTCACTCGTCCCAAGCTTTCCTTTTGTCTGTCCCTCAAATTGTAGGAGGTCTTCTGGGATACGGACCGAGATAATAGCGGAGAGCCCTTCGCGAATATCTGCGCCATCAAGGTTCTTGTCTTTTTCCTTTAGAAGGGATACCTTGCGGGCATAATCGTTGAAAACCCGTGTCATCGCCGTTTTAGCTCCGACTTCGTGCGTTCCGCCGTCCTTTGTCCTAACATTGTTTACAAATGAAAGGACATTTTCGGAATAACCATCGTTGAATTGAAAGGCAAATTCGACTTCAATGCCGTTTGTTATGCCTTCCAGGCTTACGACCGGATGAAGGATTTCCTTTCCTTCGTTCAAATACTCGACAAACGCTTCTATCCCGTTTTCGTAGTGGAAGGATTCCTGTACACCATTCCGTTCGTCAATGATATCAATCCGCATTCCTTTCAATAGGAACGCCGATTCCCTCAGCCTTTCGCAAAGGATTTCAAAGTTATAGGTAGTGACGGAAAAGATAGACGGATCTGGTTTGAAATGAATGGTCGTTCCTGTCTGGTTTGTTTTGCCGATTTTCTCAAGGGTTGTTGCGGGTTTTCCGCCATTCTCAAACCGCTGTTCGTAGATAAAACCATCTCTTTTAATTGTAACCACTAGCCATTCAGAGAGGGCGTTGACAACAGAAGCGCCGACCCCGTGGAGGCCTCCGCTTGTTTTATAGCCTCCCTGGCCGAACTTTCCTCCCGCATGGAGTATTGTCAGGATAACCTCCGGGGTGGGTTTGCCAAGCTTATGCATTCCTGTTGGCATCCCGCGCCCTTTATCAACGACGCTGATTGAATTATCCTTGTGGATTTTGACAATGATGTGGCTGCCAAATCCGGCAAGGGCTTCATCGACGGAATTGTCGACTATTTCATAAACAAGATGGTGCAGCCCTCTTCCGTCAGTGCTCCCGATGTACATCCCGGGCCGCTTCCTGACTGCCTCCAATCCTTCGAGGACCTGGATGGCGTCATCATTATAGGTAAAAGCCTGTTGATTCGCTGACACTAACTAAACCCCTTTCGTGTTACGCCAAAGGATTTGAATTAAATTTCTAACATCCTTTTAGGCGGCAAGTAAAGTGAAACATCCATCGGAAGGGTTCATTCCCGCTGATTGATATGTTTCATAAAGTGTTTGACTAACCGGTAAATGTTAACAAGGAACGGATGTTCGCAAGCTAATTTTACCATAACTTGTCCAACCGTCTATGCTTTATTGTATCGGTTAATTTCGTTTTCGCAAACCAGTTCTTTCAAATTTCCATTGGTTTTGCTTGTTTTTTGGGTATTTTGGTTATATTTCGCACGAAAAAAGCCGCCCAAGGGCAGCCGTTTTCCAAGCGCGTTATCTTCTTGTAAGGGCGTGTTCCACTTTAATGCACCGGTCCATAATGACGGTATAACCTTTATCTTTTAGAAAATTGTAGGCTTCTTCATTTTCAAGGCCAAGCTGCGCCCAGAATACATCCGCGTCAATTTCGGCGAATTCCCTGGCGACACCAGGCAAATATTCTGACCGGCGGAATACGTTGACGATGTCCACATGCCCTTTAATATCTTTAAGGGATGGGACAGCCTTTACGCCAAGCGCTTCTTCGATTGCCGGATTCACAGGGATGATTTCGTAACCTGCCTTTTGCATCGCTTCCGATACCATATAGGACGTTTTTTCCGGATTATCGCTTAGTCCGACAACAGCGATTCTTTTTGCTTTATTCAGGATTTCCTTAATTTCTTCACGGCTTGGATATGTCAGCATGGGCGTTTTCCTCCTCAATACTTTTAATTATAGTTTACCTTTTCTCCTCGTAAATGCCATTATTATGCACATCGGTGCGAAAAAAACGCATTCAAAATAAGAAAGTGTTTGTGATTTTCTGATAAGAATTCAAAAATTCTGGTTAAAGGAAAGAGTATCCCGCTCCCGCGCCTAAAACAACAAGGAGCCAAGGCGGTATTTTCCAAAAGGCCAGCAATCCAAAAAACAGGGCGAAGAGAGCGGCTTCCGTCCTGGAAGTTATCGAAGAGACAAAGATCGGATCATAAAAGGCGGCCGCAAGCAGCCCCACGACCCCGGCGTTCAACCCGGCCACGACCGACTGGATTGAAGGCTTCGTCCGGATTTTCTCCCAAAATGGCAAAACAGCCAGTAGAAGCAAAAATCCAGGCAGGAAAATCGCGGCAATTGCTATGATTGCACCTGTCCATCCATGAACCGCCGCCCCTAAATAGGCGGAAAAGGTAAATAAAGGGCCCGGCATCGCCTGGACAAGGCCGTATCCCGCCAGAAAGTTCTCCTTCGAGATGAAGCCTGTTGGGACAAGTTCCCGTTCAAGCAGAGGGAGGACGACATGCCCACCCCCAAACACAAGAGCGCCGCTCCGGTAAAAACTGTCCGCCAACTCAGCTTCCACTCCAATTGACCGGATTGCTGGCAGCAGGACAAAAAGCAGGCAAAATATCGCCAAACAGGCAACGGCGAACTTCTTTGAAACGTTGGTGAAAGAACCGGCACTTAGCCCTCCAGCCGTTTTATTGCAGAATAGATAGCCTGCCGCCCCTGATGCGGCCATAATCGCCAGCTGGGCAAGCGAATTTGGGAAGACGAACATACCCGCAGCGGCGAGGAAGGCGATTGTGGCAGTCTCCCTTTTTGTCGCAAAACTTTTACCCAAAGAGTATACGGCCTGAAGGACGACAGCGGCCGCGACAATTTTGAGTCCGTGCAGCCAGCCGTTCCCGGCAGAGGCCAATCCCGATAGGTAAAACGCAAATAAGGCCATTAGTGCGAATGACGGAAAGGTAAAACCAGCAAATGAGGCAATTCCGCCTGCAACTCCCCCTCGTTTCAAGCCGATTCCAAAACCCGCTTGGCTGCTTGCCGGGCCGGGCAGCAGCTGGCATAATGCAATCAGTTCGGAAAATTCCCGCTCATCCAACCATTTTTTCTTTTTTACGTACTCATTATGAAAATAACCAATATGGGCCGTGGGGCCTCCAAACGAGGTACAACCCAATTTTAATGAAACGAGAAAAATGTCTATCAATCTGGATCGACCATCGTTCTTATATGTACCCATCCTTTTCCTTCCCTTCCCCACCACTATGTTTTATCCTAGCAAACAGGGGCGGCTCATGCCAGCCTACGGGAAACATCAGGTTTGAAAAAATTCATTTCGGGCTATATGGCGTTTTAAAAAGAAAATGGTAAAATAGAGTGAAACTTTCATCCAACAACTGCATCTGAAGGTAAAGGAGATTTATGTATGATTGGAATTGCTCTTTTCTGTGTGCTGGCGTATTTGCTCGGCTCAATCCCTTCCGGACTCATAGTCGGCAAGGTTTTTTATAACAAGGATATACGCCAGTATGGAAGCGGGAACCTTGGCGGCACAAACACGTTCAGGACACTTGGGGTTAAAGCGGGAATCTCCGTCACATTGGCCGATATTCTTAAAGGAACACTTGCAGCCGCCCTGCCAACGTTATTTGGCTATGATGATTTGAACGCGCTAATTCCGGGCATGTTTGCGGTAATTGGCCATATGTATCCTATTTTCGCCGGTTTCCGGGGAGGAAAAGCCGTCGCAACATCGGGTGGCGTGCTCCTGTTTTACGCACCCATCATGTTCCTTGTCATTTTTGTGATTTTTGCCGTTTCTTTGTATCTAACAAAATATGTATCCCTCTCTTCCATAATGGCTGGTATAGGTGCCATTACATATTCGCTGCTGTCATCGCCGAGGGATATTCCTCTCATCATCATCGTAAGCATCCTGGCTTTTTTCGTTATTTACAGGCACAGGGCGAACATTAAAAGAATCGTGAATAAAACGGAACCGAAAATTAAATGGCTGTAAGGGGCGGACAAGCTTCCTTACGGCCATTTTTTTGCAAAAAAATATAGAAATGAGTGATATGTCAATAGTGAATGGCTTCAATTATATTGGGAAAATAATTCCCGTCTTTTCGAAAAAGGGGCTATCAATGACAAAATGCCGCAATCATTTTTTAAAATAGTAATTGTAAGGAGAGGTGTACTTTTGTATGATTATTATGAAAATTAAAATAATTTAACTTTTTCCATTTATTTGCTTTCATCCAAAGCGCTCCAAGAAAAAATATTTTAAGGACGGTCGGATGCTGTATGTTAATCGAGATTGCCAATTTTCCCTTTCCCTGCTTCATACTTGATCACAACCTTATTATTCAGAAGGCTTCTCCTTCTGCAATAAATCGTTTTCCGGCAATCCAGCAGCCTTTTTTCGACATAATGGATCCTGGTTTTTACAATGATGCCCGAGCGTTTTTTCGGTCTTCCATTTCGGACGGCCCCATAGTGCTGGCGCTTAATGATAAAAATATGGAGAAGCACTACTATCGGGTGTATAAGTCGCATGGGCGGGAAGGAAAGATCCTATCTTATTGCATCCCAATTACCGATACCGAAGCGGAGCTAAATAGCGGGATGGCTTGGCGGGATAGGCAAACCCTGGATGCAAACCTCACTTCCCTACACCAAAAAATTGATGAAATGAGGGCTTTGAACATTGCTCGGGAAGATACCGGAAAGCTTGCCGCCGGCATCGCGCACGAAATTAGGAATCCATTGACCATCGTAAAAGGGTTTCTCCAGCTGCTGAGGCCCGAACTTGATGAGTTGGGAAAAGGAAAATACGCCTCGGTTGCGATCGAGGAAATAAACAGGGCTAACAAGATTATCAGCGAATTTTTAAGTGTGTCGAAACACACCTCGAACGAAAAAACCAACACTTCGATCAATCAGCTAGTGAAAGAGGTCATTCTACTTTATGAAAGTGAATGCATCCTTAAAGATATCAGCCTGGGGACAAGCCTTGCAAAGGGAGATTTCCTGTATATGCTTAATGCCAGCCAAATTAAACAAGTACTTATCAATATACTGAAAAATGCCATGGAAGCCCTGGAGTCAGTTGAACATGCCTCGAGACGTGAAATAACCATTTTTACGAAAACAGAAAATGATGCCTACGTTATTGGCATTCAGGACAGCGGCTGCGGTATAGAACCTGAAACCATATCCCAGTTGTTCTCCCCTTTCTTTTCGACAAAGCCGAATGGAAACGGTCTTGGATTGAATATTTGTAAAAAAATCATTGAGGAACACGGAGCTTCGGTCCATGTTGAAAGCAAAGTCGGAAAAGGTTCGCTGTTTTCCATATTATTTCCCATCAGCGTCCCTGTTTGCTCTTGAACCGTTATACATAAAAATTCACGAATAATTCAAAACACTGCCGGGCACGTAAACTTCTTTCCTTTACAATAGACATATAAGGATTGTTAAATGAGAGGAGATTCCAGATGCCAGGTTTGAATGCCAGGAAGTTTGATTTTGTCTTTTCATCCTCTGTTACCCCTGCTCTTTCCAAAGAGGAATTCATTGTTGAATTTTATCCATATACGCCGGATTGGTCCTGTTCCGGAAATCCGGTGAAAGTGACCAAAACGTTTGAAGAATTGATTGGTTTTTTTGAGGAAATGGAAGAAACCGACTGCCGGTAAAAAGCAGCCAAAAAAACGGTGTCCCAATGAGGGAACACCGTTTTTATACTTTTAGGAGCTGGAATCTTCCGCTCCCAAAAACGTCCTTTACAAAATCAAGTTTAGTGTTGTTGAAATACACGAGGTCGTTCTCGTGGATCAAGATATTCAGATCCTTGTAGTCAAATTCATGGTCATGGGTTAATTTCTGCTCTTCCAGAGACAGATTCAATTTTGGGCCGCCTCAGCCAATCCCCATTGTCAGGCGAATATACAGTTTGTCATTGTTTGAAGGGGTTTCATTTTCAATCGACTTGGCAATGGTTTGATAGGCGGCCTCGGTAATTGTGAACATTTTGTCACCCCTTTTGGTCATGTTATACATATTTTGCCTTTTTATAAAAAAATATAGTGAAATGCAATACGCTACCACTTATAATAAATCACTGTGCTTTACATTGAAAATTTTTTGCTTAACAGGAGGATTTCCAGTGAAGGAATTCCGGATTGATACAAAATTGATGGCGGCGGTAACCGTTTTGGCTGTCTTTCTAACCGCATGCTCTACCCAAAAGCCAGAAACTATGCCCGCTCCAACGCTCCATAAGGACCGCCAATTCGCTGGTGCGGCGAAAGAAATTGTTGAAACCGCCACAGTGGGAGCGATTGGGGACATCTTGATCCATGACCACGTTTACAATGACGCAAAAACGGCGAATGGATACGATTTCAACCCGATGTTCGAACCGGTTAAAGGGATGCTCCAGGCACCAGACATTTTGACTGCTAACCAGGAGAGCCCTGTCGGGGGTACAGAACTTGGAGTTTCAAGCTACCCTAACTTCAACAGCCCGTTTGAGCTGTCCGAAGCGGTCATGAAAGCTGGCGTGGACATTGTTTCTACCGCGAACAACCATGCCCTCGATAAAGGTTTCAGAGGCATTAACGCCCAGATAGGCAATTTTAATAAAATCGGCCTGCCTTTTACCGGGACTGCGGCTAACAAGGAAAGCCGTGAAAAGATTACCGTCCTTACAAGGAATGGGATTCGCCTCGCCTTCTTATCGTACACGTATGGAACAAATGGTATTCCGATTCCGCGAGGCATGGAATTCGCTGTTAATTTGATTGACAGGGAGCTCATGAAAAAAGACATAGAGCGGGCAAAAAGAATTAGTGATGCTGTTATTGTCAGTGTTCATTGGGGAAATGAGTACCAGCGCATTCCGACCAATGAACAAAAAAGCCTGGCGGCATTCCTGGCGGACCAGGGTGTGGACATTATCTTCGGTTCACATCCCCATGTCCTCCAGCCAATGGAATGGATAAAACGCAAGGATGGAAAACGGACGTTTGTTGTATACTCGCTCGGAAATTTCCTTTCCGCGCAAATTGGCGATTACAAGGATATTGGCGGACTCGTAACCCTAAAACTTACCAAAACGGTAAATGATGAAGGAACTAAAGTGGAAGTTGGGCCCCCTTCCTTTCAGCCGACTTTTGTATATAGGAAAAACCGCCGCGATTTCCGTGTGATACCTATCGAAAAAGCCGGCCAATACGGCATCTCGAACGCGAAGAAAATGAACGAGGAAACGCTTATCCATATGAATCAATGGCTTCGTTAAGCAGCCATCCCTCCTCTTTTCAGGTTGTTATTTTTGCATTACCCTCCATTTTGGTCAATAATAAAAACGCGAAGGAGGGCGTGTTCACATGAAATTACAGGTAAGCAGTAAAGCGGCGCAGTGGTATAAAGATGAATTTGAAGCTAGTGAAGGAACATATATCCGGTTCTTTGTCCGTTATGGCGGCTTTAGCCAGCTGCAAAAAGGTTTTTCGCTTGGCGTCATTTCCGAAGAGCCCATGGATGCTGCTGCTACAACAGAGAGCAGCGGATTAATATTTTTCATTGAAGAAAAGGATTTATGGTATTTTGACGGGAAAGACGTTGAGGTAGACCTGGATGAACAGCGCCAGGAACCTGTTTTCCTTTACCATTAAAACAAAATGCGGAAGTCATGAATATTCAATCTTATAAATGTCTCAATCACACAAAAAGGCGGCCCTGTTGCAGGCCGCCCTTCTAATTTTCCCAAATATGATCATACAATCCTTCGGCGATGAGAATTTCTTTTTGTTTTTCGCCAAGCAAATCGAAATGAGGATACCCATCTTGCCGTTGATGGATCCATTCCTTTCGCAAACCATGCTTCCTTCCCCACTCCGCGAGCTTTTCAACGTCATTGCAGCCCGCTTTCGTTACGGTTTTACAGCCCGGAAAACGGTCATCCAGCCAATAGTGGGTTAAAAAGGCGATTTCGCCCTGGTCAATCTTCTGTTTCCATTCCTGTACATCCTTTTTCTTTATACCAAAAGCCACCACTCTTCCTCCTGGTCAATCTGCTTTTTTAGAAGCTTTTAGATAGGACTCGTGCCAATCGGGATACATTCGTTTTATTGAAATTGGCCGGAAATTTTCTTTTTTTACGCACACATGGACAGAAAATCCTGTGACGGAAAGCTCTCCCGCTTCATTTAGAATCTCATACCCATATTTGACCCTGAAGCCATCATATTCCTCCACCCATGTTTTCACTGTGGCTTTTTCTCCATAGCGCATGGATTTTTTATACGAGGCCTGGATATCGATTACGGGTGAAATAATGCCGTCTTCCTCCATTTTTGCATAACTATAGCCAAGATCTTTGATGAAGCTTGTCCTTCCCAATTCCATCCATACAAGATAGTTTGCATGGTAGACAACGCCCATCTGGTCGGTCTCCGCATAGCGGACCTCGACTGTTGTCTCGCTGATTAACATTCTTCCTTCCCCGCTTCCTAAAAATCAATTCATTCATTTTACTATGGTAACATAACAGATCGCCCAGAGCGACGTTCCCGCACTGTGCCTGGTTTTTTCGGTTTTTGAAAAGGAAAAGGAGGGCTTTTAAAATCCAAGCCCTCCTCCTTTATTATTCAGTCATTTGGCCGTTTGCCTGAGCTTCATCCTTTACTTCAGCCCTCATTGCTTCAAGGCTTTCCCGCCTGCGTTCGTTTTTCTCCTCAACCTGGTGCCTTGTTTCTTCACTGTCGCTCAGAGCCGCGGTTTCCTCCGCGCGTTCCATATTTTCAATCGTGTTATGGATCATTTCCTGAAGCTTTTCAACATTATCGCTTCTGTCATCCGGTTTTGGTTTGCTTCCAAATGCCATAATCGTTCCTCCTTAAGAATCCTGTGTTCCCTTTTAGGATGAACTCCCCGGGGAAAAATATGAGTAGAAATTGCCCAAAACAAAAAGCCTGGTTTCCCAGGCTTTTGAGTGGTGCCTTACTTTTAATATGCAAGGCAGCAAGGGCTTTAGCCGCCTACTCCCCTTTTGTCTGGATAACCTGGGCATGCTTTCCCGACTTATCCTGCATCTTCTTCCCATTGTTGCCGCTGAACCCTCTCGGTTGTGTCCCAAGATGGTCCGGCGAGAAATGCTGGCTGTGTTTCTTTGGATTTCCCATCATCATCCCTCCTGCCATTATTTTTGCCAGGAGGAGAAAAAACATAAATGGAAAACAATGTTCTATTCAGCTTTGCCGAGACGTTTAGCTTCCAGGCGCTGCTCGATTTTTTCCATTGCCGCTTCGTCTTTTAAAATTTGCGACTTGTTTTCCATAACAAGTTCAGCAAATGAGCGTTTACGAGGTTTTCGCATGGTATCACCTTCCCTTACTTCCTATTCTAACAGTAAGTATGCCCGGAAGCGGTTTCAATTATTACAACTTTTTGAAAATTTAATCGAAAAGTAAACTACTTTTAAGAAAGCAAAAGCCGCCGGTTTATTCCGGCGGCAATTTTTCTACTTTAAATCTTCAATATACTGAACCATTGCATCATGCGGCATGGCGCCGATAAATTTATCCTGGATGACGCCTTTGCTATCGATGAAATAAGTAGTCGGAATCGAAATGATTTGGTACATGGTGTTCACTTCATCCTTTTCATCGAGCAGGATTGGAAAAGTGATTCCATTCTCTTCGACAAACCCTTTTACATCCAGCTGGGGATCGATATTGACGGCCAGAATGGCAACATCGCTATCCACTTCTTTCGATAATTGCTCCATGGCTGGCATTTCCGCCTTGCAAGGGCCGCACCATGTCGCCCAGAAGTTTAACATAACTTTTTTCCCCTTAAGGGTGGAGAGTTTTACAGTTTCCCCCGTCAGCGTTTTAAGCTGGAAATCCGGGGCTTTTACCCCTTCCTTCAGCCCTTGTGCGGCCGCCTCTTTCGATCCCGTTGGTTCTTCTTTTTTATCAAGCGCCTGGACAATTCCAATGGCCATTAATGCTATAAGTAAAATGCCTGCTATCCACTTTTTCGCCATGTGCGCCCCTCCCTCTTTTCTATACTGATTTTACACTATCCCTGACGGGGAAATAAACTAGCGTGTAGGTGAAATAGTGCCGATTATGTGACATTTCCAACTTTTCGATACCAGGAAATTTTTCTGCCAAAAATGCCTGAACTAAAAACACCATGCGCCAAAACGGCTGCATGGTGTTTTATCAACGCATTCAATTACGCTTTCAGCTTTTCACGGAGAACCATCGGAAGGATTCCGCCATGGCGGTAGTAATCGATTTCAACTTCCGAATCAAAGCGTACAAGCACTTCAAATTCAGTTGTTTTACCGCTTTCATCAACAGCCGTCACTTTTACAAGGTCCCTTGGGCGGACGTTCTCATCAACTTGGACAGTAAACGTTTCTTTTCCGGACAGGCCAAGAGATTCGGCGTTTTCGCCTTCCTTGAACTGGAGCGGAAGGACACCCATCATGACAAGGTTGGAACGGTGGATGCGCTCGAAGCTTTCGGCGATGACCGTCTTGATGCCAAGAAGATTCGTTCCTTTCGCTGCCCAGTCGCGGGATGAACCCATTCCGTAATCCTTGCCCGCAAGAACGACAAGGCCGGTTCCTTCTTCCTTGTATTTCATGCATGCATCATAGATTGTGGTAACTTCCCCTGTCGGCCAGTAGGTAGTGAAACCGCCTTCTGTACCTGGGGCAATCTGGTTGCGGATACGGATATTCGCGAATGTTCCGCGCATCATGACTTCGTGGTTTCCGCGTCGTGAACCATAGGAGTTGAAATCACGAGGCTGGACGCCTTTTTCTAACAAGTATTGGCCGGCAGGCGTATTTTTGCCAATCGCCCCCGCAGGAGAAATATGGTCTGTCGTTACTGAATCGCCAAACTTCGCGACTACCTTCAAGCCATTAAGAGGCTCGACAAGGCCTGGTTCAGGTGAAAGCCCCTCGAAGTATGGAGGATTCTGGATATAAGTTGAATCCGCATCCCATGAGTATAGCGGTTCATTGCTTGTTTTGATTTCATTCCAGCGCTCGTTGTCGCTGAATACGTTTTCGTATTCTCTCCTAAACAGTTCCGGAGTTACGGTCTTGCGTACCACTTCATTCACTTCTTCTGTTGAAGGCCAAATATCGTTGAAGAACACGTCATTTCCGTTCCTGTCTTTTCCGATTGGCTCATTCTTTAAGTCGACGTTGACATTGCCGGCAAGCGCGTAAGCAACGACAAGCGGCGGGGAAGCAAGATAGTTGCCTTTTACAAGCGGATGGATACGGCCTTCGAAGTTACGGTTCCCCGAGAGGACCGATGTAACAAGAAGGTCGCTTTCAGAAACAGCTTTCTCGATTTCCTCGCGGAGCGGCCCGGAGTTTCCGATACAAGTTGTACAGCCATAGCCGACAAGGTTGAATCCAAGCTGTTCGAGATATGGCAGCAAACCGGAATCGCGTAGGTATCCAGTAACAACTTTCGATCCAGGAGCGAGGGAAGTTTTAACGAATTTTGGAACTTCCATTCCAAGCTCGACAGCTTTCTTTGCCACAAGACCAGCGCCCACAAGGACATATGGGTTGGATGTATTTGTACAGCTTGTAATAGCCGCGATGGCCACAGCGCCGGTTTTCATCACTGTTTGGTCGCCATTGTGGAAAGTTACAGGAACTTCTTTATCAAGCTCCTTTTGTTTTAAGCCGAAGCCCTGGTTTCCTTGCGGCGCACTGACAGCTTTGACGAATTCTTCCTTCATTTTTGAAAGAGGAATCAAGTCCTGCGGCCGCTTAGGGCCGGAAAGGTTTGCTTCGATATCGGAAAGGTCAAGTTCAACCACATCTGTATAAATTGGATCTGCATCCGGAGTGAAGAACAGGCCGTTTGCCTTGCAGTAAGCTTCTACCACATTGATTTGCTCTTCATCGCGGCCAGTCAAGCGCATGTAATCAAGCGATTCATCGTCAATTGGGAAGAATCCGCATGTCGCGCCATATTCAGGCGCCATGTTTGCGATGGTTGCGCGATCCGCTAGCGGAAGCTGGGATACGCCAGGCCCGAAGAACTCAACGAATTTTCCAACTACGCCTTTGCTGCGAAGCACCTGTGTGACTTTTAAGGCAAGGTCAGTAGCCGTTGCACCATTTGGAAGAGTTCCGACAAGCTTGACGCCGATAACTTCAGGCACTGGGAAGTAAGACGGCTGTCCGAGCATTCCCGCTTCGGCTTCGATGCCCCCCACGCCCCAGCCCAGAACGCCAAGGCCGTTGATCATCGTAGTATGGGAGTCTGTTCCGACAAGAGTATCTGGATAAGTTTCAAGTTCGCCATCAGTAGTTTCTGCAACATGGACAACATCTGCCAGGTACTCAAGGTTTACCTGGTGGACGATACCTGTTGCGGGCGGAACCGCGCGATAGTTGTTGAATGCTTTTTGCGCCCAGTTAAGGAACTGGTAGCGCTCTGCGTTCCGCTCGAATTCAAGTACCATGTTGGCATCAAGTGAACCTGGCCCTCCATATTGGTCAACCTGGACGGAGTGGTCGATAACAAGGTCAACCGTTTTTTCAGGATTAATTTTATCAGGGTCGCCTCCAAGGTCTGCAACTGCTTTCCTTAGGGATGCCAGGTCAACAACAACCGGAACGCCTGTAAAGTCCTGAAGGATAACGCGGGAAGGCTTAAATGGCACATCTACATCCCTTACTTCGCTTGTGCCCCATTTTGCCAGGTTTTCAACATGCTCCTTTGTAATAACACGGCCATCGTGCTGCCTAAGGACCGATTCCAATAAAACCTTGATGGAATATGGCAGCCTGGAAACATTGCCTGCACCTGCTTCTTCAAGAGCGGAAAGACGGTAATAATGGTATTGTTTACCGTTCGCTTCAAATGAAGAGCGGGCATTGAATACATCATTTTTCGCCATATGTACTACCCCCTTCAATTCATCAATCCAATAATATAGGAAAAATTTATAAAAGTCGAAAGGTTTGAATTAAGCGCTTTCCTTAAGACTTTTCTCACAATTTAATAGTAATACAGTAAGTAACAACAGTAAATGACATGAAAGTTATGAAATATAATAAGTTTTTCTTATGGTAAATTTTTAGGCGGGCAAATTTCCAGTGTTGACAGGCTTATAAAGTATTGCCTCTCTCTTTTCGATACGGAAAATATTATTCCGGAAAAGATTTTTATCATCTTCTCATTTAAGGGAAGAATAAAAATGGGGGTGATAACATGGCTAATCGGAGGGCGAATCATGTGCGTCCAGGAATGAATGCCGCCAAAGCGCAGGGTATGGGCGCGGGATACAATGAAGAAGCAGGGAATGAGCCTTTGACCGAAATGGAAAGGCAAAACAATAAAAAGCGCAAAAAAAATCAATAAAACAAAGGGCTTGGCCTGGCCAAGCCTTCTTTTTGGTGAAATAAAAAAACAGGCACTGAGCCTGCCTTTTTACATAAAATTGTTTACTTCTTCAACGATGTTCTGAAGATCCATGCGGAACTGTTCCAGTTGGGCCCGCTGGTGCTCCGATGCAACTTCAAGGGCGTTTTCAATCTGCTGATAGGCTTCGTTTACCTCATTTTGTAAATGTTTAAGCTGATGGCCGTAGCTGGCGCTGTCCCTGACGATTTCTGTGAATAAATCCCTCGCTTCCTCGACTCCCTGCTGGGCTGCCTGGAAGGCCTGCTGCTTGTTTTTATGGTACGGCATGTTGTCCACTCCTTCATGATGATTAGCGTGTACCGTTAAAGTATGCACTCCCTACGGATTTATACAGATACTGATTGGAGGCGTTTCCACCCTTATACAGCATAGAAATGTTCCCGTTACCCATCCTAAGGGTAGGAGGGATAGAAATGGCCAAAAAACCGAACAGGCAAAATGCGAAAAACGTCCAAAACATAAGCCAGCCGGAACCGATGAGCGGGTCGCATAAGGTGAAAAACCGCCAGCATTCCCGCCAGAAACATAACTCACATCACGATATGTAGTGAGTTGCACAGCTGGTTTCCAATGATGTATACACCGAATGAATGGTCAAAAAAGAAAGGCCCCTGCTTTTTTGCTGGGGCCTGTAAAAGAGGCACTTGTTTTACTGCCACCTGGCTAAAGAATCGATAATGATCTCTTCTTCTTTTAGCTCGACCGAACGCAAATCAATTAACACCTCATCGTTTTGGATACGGACGATGATAGGCACGATTGCATCCTTCCGCAGCTTATTGGCAAGCTGTTCAGCGGTTAGGGATTCATGGATAAGCGATACCGCAAAAGATGGCAGGCTGACATCTGGCATGGTGCCTCCTCCAACCTGGCCAAAAGCGGGCACAGCCTTGGCCTCGTAGCTGTCCGTTTTCGCCAAGAGACCGCGAATGAAGGCGGCGGACCGCTCCTTCAGTTCTTCCTGGCCTGTTAAAAGATCCCGGATTGTCGGTATGCCAAGCATCCCTTTCTCTCCCTTGGCGTAAGCAAACAGCGTCCCTTCCAGTGCGGCGAGTGTCATTTTGTCTACCCTTACCACTCTCGCAAGCTGATGCTTCTTCAATTTATCAATCAGGAGCTTCTTGCCTGCGATAATCCCCGCCTGAGGGCCGCCGAGAAGTTTATCGCCGCTGAACGAAACGATATCCGCCCCCATTTCAATGACTTCCCTTACGTGCGGTTCCTCACCAATTCCGTGCTTCCTGAAATCATATAAAGCCCCGCTCCCCAGGTCTTCATAAAAGATAATGCCATCATGAGTGGCGGCCAAATCCGAAAGTTCCGCGGTATCAACCGACTTTGTAAAACCGATCGTTTTGAAGTTGCTTGTGTGGACCTTCATGATCATGGCAGTATGATCTGATATGGCGTTCTCGTAGTCGTATAGATGGGTTTTATTCGTTGTCCCGATTTCCACCAGTTTGGCGCCGCTCTCTTCCATAATGGACGATATCCTGAAGGATCCGCCAATTTCGACAAGCTGGCCCCTTGAGACGATGACTTCCCTGCTTTCCGCGAGGGCTCGGAGGATAAGGTAAACAGCCGCGGCGTTGTTGTTCACAACCATGGCCGCTTCCGCCCCGGTAAGTTCCTTGAGGAGATTCTCGATGTGGGTGTGCCGCGAGCCCCTTTCTCCCTCTTCCAGCCTGTATTCAAGGTTGGAATAATTCCCGGCGATTTCAGCGGCGTGTCGGATTGCGTTTTCGCTTAGCCTCGCGCGCCCCAGATTTGTATGTAAAATGGTGCCTGTGGCGTTGATTACTTTTTTTAAAGTGTAGGAATACCCCTTTTCAATCCTGATTGTTAGCCGAGCGAAAAGCTCGTCGGTGAATTCCCCACATCCCGGAGGCGGGCCTTCCCATGAGCCGGCCAAAATCGCTTCCCGGATTTCATCAATGGCCCCACGCAAATTTTGGACAAGCTGGCTGGAATCAAGCCCTGTTTCTTCAAGAAGGGCCTGGAATCGGCTGTCCTGCTGAAGTTCATGAATTGGCGGAATGGAACGAAGCAAATGTTTCAAATCGAATAACTCCTTCACCTTCTGGAATAGTGATTCAATTATACCATTTTTACTTAGCTGCAAGGCGGCCAAATGGGCGAGTTCAAGGAAAGAAAAACTCTCCCGGATGAATGCCGGGAGAGTGCTGTTTTAAAGTGATTCAAGTTTGGTTATGATGTCAGCCGCCTTTGGAAAAACGCCTGTTTCATCCTTTGAATAAATCTTATCTCCGTTTGCATATACCTCGAAAATTCCTCCCGAGGCCGGAATAAGTTCAAATCTGGCTATATCCCTGCGAAAATGTGTAATTAGCTCCTCCGCGAGACCCGCGGCTTTTGGCGCATAGTTTCACATCATGCAAAATTCGACTTTAACTTCCAGGTTCTTCATGGCAATAACCTCCATCAAATGTGTAAAGATTGATAAAGCCATTTTAGTATATCCTGAAAAACTTCCGCAAATCATCTGCTTGCCCGCGTGCGGAAATGCGCGCATAGCGGTATACTATATGAATGGAGGTGGACAAATTGAGCGAACAGGAAAAAATCCGCCTGACCTCTTTATCGACTAAAGCAGGTTGAGGCTGCAAAATTGGTCCAGAGGACCTGGCGCAAGTTTTGCGCCTATTGCCAAAGCAAGACCCAGTACCGGAATTGTTGGTAGGCCACGAAACATCCGATGACGCGGGAGTCTACCAGCTTACAGACTCAATCGCGCTGATCCAGACGGTTGATTACTTTACGCCGGTCGTCGATGATCCCTACAAGTTCGGCCAAATCGCGGCCGCGAATGCCCTAAGCGATGTGTATGCGATGGGAGGCGAGCCAAAAACGGTGCTGAATATTGTCGGGTACCCGATCAAGAAGCTTGGTGCTGAAATGCTATCGGAAATTCTTCGCGGCGCGGCTGATAAAGTAAAAGAAGCCGGAGCAATAACGGTCGGCGGCCATTCGATTGATGACCAGGAACCAAAATTCGGCCTTTCCGTCACGGGGATTGTACATCCCCAAAAAGTTTGGAAAAACGTCGGCGCCATGCCGGGCGACTCCCTTGTTTTAACAAAGCCAGTCGGCGTCGGCATCCTGACAACCGGCATCAAACGCGGCACGGTAACCCCCGAACAGGAAGAAAAGGTTACTGACACAATGTCGCTTTTGAATAAAACCGCTGCCGAAGCCCTGAAAAAATATCACCCTCATGCTGTTACCGATGTGACCGGATTCGGCCTGCTTGGCCACGGCAGCGAAATGGCAAGGGGAAGCTCCGTAACCTTTGAGTTTGAGTTCACAAGCATACCTTATTTGGATGGCTCCCTAGACTTGGCGCGTGATGGAGTAGTGCCTGGAGGGACAAAGTCAAATCATGCCTGGCTCAAGGAGGATATTGAGTACAGCGGCCTTTCGCTAGAAGAGCAGCTTGTCGCCTGTGACGCGATCACATCAGGTGGGCTGCTTGTATCCCTGCCTTCAGAGGAAGCGGAACAATATGTGGCTGACCTTCATTCCGCCGGATTAAACGAAGCCGCTATTGTCGGAAAAGTAACGGAACGGAAAGCGAAACTCATTTATATCAGTAAATAAAAAACGGCAAGCCTTTTTGGCTGCCGTTTTTTTATGCTTTTCAAATTTACGATAATTTTTCCTTTAATTTATCAAGCATATCCGCTGTCATGCGGGCAATATCATATTCTGCCCGGAATCCCCATTCTTCCGCGGCGGCCGATGCATCAAGGGAATTCGGCCAACTGTCAGCTATCCTCTGGCGAACGGGATCGACATCATACGTCATCTCGAAATCAGGAATGTGCTTCCTGATTTCTGCAGCCAATTCCTCCGGGTCAAAGCTCATCGCGGTCACGTTGAACGAGTTCCTGTGAATGAGTTTCGCTGGGTCGGCTTCCATAAGGTTGATAATCGCGTTAAGGGCATCAGGCATATACATCATATCCATGTATGTGCCTTTGTCAATGAAGGAGGCGTATTTTTTGTTTTTAACGGCCTCGTAGTAAATTTCAACCGCATAGTCTGTCGTCCCGCCTCCTGGGGGAGCAACATAAGAGATTAGTCCAGGGAACCTGACGCCGCGCGTATCGACCCCGAACTTGTGATAATAGTAATCCGATAAAAGCTCGCCGGATACTTTGTTCACTCCATACATCGTTGTTGGGCGCATGATTGTATCCTGAGGCGTCTTGTCCTTCGGTGTCGATGGGCCAAACGCGCCAATCGAACTTGGGGTGAAAAACTGCGCGTTTACTTCCCTTGCAGTTTCAAGTGCGTTCATCAGGCCGCCCATGTTAAGATTCCAGGCAAACACCGGGTTTGCTTCCGCAGTCGCGGACAAAAGCGCGGCCAAATGCATGACAGCGTCGACATTGTATTTTTTCGCGATTTCCGCCATCCGCTTGCCGTCCGTCACATCAAGGATTTCGAATGGCCCGCCGGTTGCGGCTGCGTTATCCGGTTTCATCCTTATATCTGTAGCGATAACATTGTCGTTCCCGTAAATTTCCCTAAGCCTGATTGTCAGCTCGGACCCAATTTGGCCAAGCGCCCCTGTAATTAAAATACGTTTCATTCCCGTTTTCCTCCCCTGAGTGCTGCATCCTTTAGATGTAATTTTAAGTGGAATTAGTTGATTACTCCCATTTCTTTCCCTACTTTTTCATAGATGGAAATAGCTTTATCGAGCATTTCCTTCGTATGCGCCGCGGTTGGCATATTACGCACGCGTCCAGTTCCAGCCGGAACTGTCGGGAAAACGATCGACTTGGCATAAACGCCTTCTTCGTTCAGGCGTTTGCTGAATTGTTGGGTCAATTTCTCTTCTCCGATAATGCAAGGGGTAATAGGCGTTTCGCTATCGCCGATATTGAAGCCGAGTTCTTTCAGGCCTTTTTTCAGATAGTTGCCGTTTTCCCAAAGGCGTTCATTGAGTTCCGTGCTCTCTGTCAAAATTTCGATTGATTGAATGGATGCGGCCACGTCCGCCGGAGTCAGGGATGTTGAGAACAGGAATGGCCGGCTCCTTACTTTCAGCCAATCGATCAGGTTTTGTTTCCCCGCGACATAGCCGCCGACAACCCCGATCGCTTTGGACAGTGTTCCGATTTGGAAATCGATTTTATCCTGCAGGCCAAAATGCTTTACCGTACCCGCGCCCTTTCCAAGGACTCCGGATCCATGGGCGTCATCAACATACGTCATTAAATCGAATTCTTCGGCGATTTCGACGATTTCAGGAAGAAGGGCGATATCGCCGTCCATCGAGAATACTCCATCCGTAATGACCATCAGTTTCTTATAAAGCCCTGATTCACGGGCTTCCTTCGCTTTAGCCCTTAAGTCTTCCATATCGGAATGGTTATATCGGATGATTTTCGCGCGGGAAAGCCGGCAGCCGTCAATGATGGATGCGTGGTTCAATTCGTCCGACAAGATAGCATCGTTTTTATCCATGACCGCCGAAATTGCCGCCATGTTGCAGTTGAAGCCTGATTGGTAAGCGATTGCCGCTTCCGTTCCTTTAAATTCTGCGAGCTTCTCCTCCAATTTGACATGCAACTCAAGCGTTCCGTTAATGGTCCTTACCGCACCAGCGCCAACGCCGTATTTTTCAATCGCCTGTTCAGCTGCCTTTTTAAGGCGTTCGTCAGTAGCCAGGCCTAAATAGTTATTGGAAGAAAGATTGATTAGTTCCCTTCCGTTAATTTTGATAACGGGTCCATTCGGGCTTTCAAGCGGGTCAATCACATTGTAAAGCCCTTTTCCCCTTAAATCTTCGAGGTTTTCATTCAAAAATTGCTCCAGTGTTTGGCTAGACATCGAAATCTCTCCTTTTTCGAAAAAGTTCTTGTAATATGTATCGGGTATGCAGACAATTGTATTCCTGGTGTGGACAGTAATTAACGTTGAATCCCAGGGATTTAAAGCGATTCTTTCCCCCGCATACTATAACATATTTTTGACGTTGTTCATACTGGGAGGACACTCTTTAAATTGATTCTACCATTTTCAAAGCGCGTTTGTATACGCTTACAATTTTTCTTTCAAGTTCTTCTAGTGGAAATAAACCAATAAAAAGGCGTTGCAATTCCCCTTCACCGTGTTATAATAAGCCATAAATTTTATAACATTCACTCGTATAATCGCAGGGATGTGGCCTGCAAGTTTCTACCGGACCGCCGTAAACGGGCCGACTATGGGTGGCAATGGACGGATGGCTGATTTGGCCCATCCTTCTTAACCTTTTGGTTTTTACAGGCCCAAAGGCTATTGCTTCCTATGTCCGGAAGCATGGCCTTTGGGCTTTTTGCATTCAATTAAACATTACTTAGGGGGATTAAGATGGAAAGCTTGAAGAGAAAAATCATTGAGGAAGGCCGCGTGCTTTCGGAGAATGTATTAAAGGTAGATGCGTTCCTGAACCACCAGATCGATCCCTTTTTAATGCGGGAAATCGGCAAGGAATTTGCAGGGCGTTTTGCGGCGGAAGGAATCACAAAAATTTTGACACTGGAATCGTCGGGTATCGCTCCATCGGTCATGGCGGGTCTGGAATTGAATGTGCCGGTTATTTTTGCCAGGAAAAGAAAGTCACTTACGATGACAGACGGCCTCCTGACCGCGAGCGTCTATTCGTTTACAAAACAGGAAACATCCGAAGTCTCCATTGCTTCTAAATATGTATCCCCTGATGACACTATTCTGATCATCGATGACTTCCTGGCAAATGGACAGGCTGCCCAGGCGTTGCTGAAACTTGCGGACGACGCCGGAGCCAAGGTATCCGGAATTGGAATTGTCATTGAGAAGTCGTTCCAACACGGAAGAAAACTGCTTGAAGCTAAAGGCGTCCGTGTCGAATCTCTTGCAAGGATCCAATCATTAAAGGATGGCAAGGTAACTTTTGTACAAGAAGCCGTGGAGGGGATCGCACGATGAAAAATGGGCTAGTAAAGACTTCCTCTCTTGGAATCCAGCACGTTCTTGCTATGTATGCGGGAGCTGTCATCGTACCGCTGATTGTGGGAAACGCCCTGAAAATGGACAGCGCTCAGCTGACCTATCTCGTTTCGATCGATATTGTAATGTGCGGGATTGCGACCATCCTACAGGTTTGGCAGAACCGTTTTTTTGGAATAGGCCTTCCTATTGTCCTTGGCTGCACTTTTACAGCTGTTGGCCCAATGATATCAATCGGGAGCCAATACGGGATTGCTTCAATTTACGGAGCAATCATCATTTCGGGATTGTTTGTTATTCTTGGCGCAGGGCTTTTTAGCAAGCTCCTGAAATTTTTCCCGCCCGTCGTAACTGGTTCTGTGGTGACTGTCATAGGAATTACCCTTATTCCAGTCGCAATGAATGATATGGCAGGCGGAGTTGGTAGCAATGATTTCGGCTCAATCACAAATATCGCCCTTTCATTCGGCACTATAATATTTATCATAGCGATGTACCGCTTTGCCAAAGGGTTTATCCGTTCCATTTCCATACTGCTCGGTCTTGCGGCAGGCACGTTCGCTGCATCCTTCACCGGCAAGGTAAATCTTTCAGCGGTTGGCGAAGCATCGTGGTTCAAATTACCTGAGCCCTTTTACTTTGCCGCTCCAGAATTTCATGCTGTACCAATCCTGACGATGATACTCGTCGCGATGGTCGGAATTGTTGAAGCGACAGGTGTTTATTTGGCGCTAGCCGATATATGCGGAAGAAAACTTTCAGATGAGGATATAGCGAAAGGCTATCGTGCCGAGGGTGCTGCTATCATATTGGGTGGTATTTTCAATTCGTTCCCTTATACGACTTATTCCCAGAACGTCGGCCTTGTCCAGCTTTCCGGCGTAAAAGGAAAGAACGTCATTTATACAGCCGGGGCGATGCTTGTGGTGCTTGGCCTTGTGCCCAAAATTGCTGCTCTGACAACGGTCATTCCCACTTCTGTTCTAGGAGGTGCGATGGTTGCGATGTTCGGGATGGTCATAGCCTATGGAATCAAGATGCTGAGCAAGGTGGAATTCGCTTCCCAGGAAAACCTTCTCATTATTGCATGCTCGGTCGGCATAGGGCTTGGCGTTACCGCAGTTCCTGATTTATTCAGCCAGCTGCCGGAAGGTGTTAAAATCCTGACGAACAACGGTATTGTGGCCGGAAGTGCCACGGCTATCGTCCTTAATCTTGTGTTTAACGTGTTTAAGCCGGCACCTAAGTCAGAGACGGTCAAAGCATAGATTGCTAAAGGGTGGATTCCAATTATGGAGTCCACCCTTTTTAGTGGATGAAATTTTGTAAACCGAGAGAAGAACGAATTCTTGCATTGTGTGAAAAATATTTCAACTAATTGTGAAAAGTATTTCTGTTGGTTTGAAAAATATTTCTAAATCCTTTGGAAAAATGTTCTCGTTCCTCGTTCGCTCTTAAACGTGGAGGCAGGAAAGTGTTTCTCCCCACGGCGCAATCCCTTTGTCTGCGAATCCCACGGATTTATACAGATTTTCCGCAGCTGTATTTTCTGGATTGTAGCCCACCATAATCCACTCGCAACCGCCCTTGCTTTTGAGCCACTCAATCACCGCCTCCATGCCTTTCTTTCCATATCCCTTCCCCCCTCTTTTTCGGCGCATCGCACATTGGTAGTAAACGTTATCCGTTAATGCCTATAGCCGTTTTCCGCAAAATCCTGTATTATAGGAAAATAGGTGTATTTTTAAGATAAAGTGAGGAAAAGAACAAAGATGGCGCTATTAACAGTTGAAAATTTAACTCATACATTCGGGGATCGCATCCTCTTTAAAGAAGTTTCCTTCCGCCTTTTGGCTGAGGACCATGTCGGCCTAGTCGGAGCGAACGGCGTGGGAAAATCAACATTAATGAATATCATTACAAACCAATTGATCCATGACGGCGGAAAGGTTGAATGGACACCCGGAGTTCAGTACGGATATCTTGACCAGCATACCGTCCTCACTCCCGGGCGCACTATGCGGGATGTTTTGCGGGACGCCTTCCTCCCTCTTTTCGAAAAAGAACGGGAATTGAATGAAGTTATCGCGAAAATGGCCGAGGCTACACCGGAAGAGCTTGAGGAGCTGCTTGAGCGGATGGGGGAAATCCAGGATGCGCTGGATGCAGGCGGTTTCTATACGCTTGATATTAAAATAGAAGAAGCCGCACGGGGCCTTGGCCTTGATGCGATCGGCCTTGATAGGGACGTTGCGGCACTGAGCGGCGGACAGCGGACCAAAGTTTTGCTGGCAAAGCTTTTGCTCGAGCAGCCAAGGGTCCTGCTACTTGACGAGCCTACCAACTATCTTGATGTCGAGCATATTCGGTGGCTTTCCGGATATCTGAAGGAATACCCGTATGCGTTCCTGCTGATCTCACACGATACGGAGTTTATGAATTCAGTTTCGAATACAATTTTCCACCTGGAATTTTCAAAACTTACACGCTATACAGCAACGTATGAAAAATTCCTGGAACTTGCGGAAATCAATAAGAATCAGCATATCAATGCGTATGAAAAGCAGCAGGAGTTTATCAAAAAACAGGAAGAATTCATTGCGAAAAACAAGGCTCGCTACTCGACGACAGGCCGCGCGAAGAGCCGCCAGAAACAGCTTGACCGCATGGAACGGATCGACCGCCCTGAAACAGCGATGAAGCCGACCTTCGAATTTAAGGAAGCCCGAAGCAGCAGCCGGTTTGTTTTTGAAGCGAAGGATCTTGAAATTGGGTACTCCCACCCCCTTCTGCCAAAGATGGACATGGTGATTGAGAAAGGCGAAAAAATTGCGATCATCGGCTGCAACGGCGTCGGGAAATCAACGCTCTTAAAAACGATGCTCGGAAAAATCCAGCCGCTGGGGGGGAAAATCGAACATGGCGACTTCCTCTTCCCTTCCTATTTCGAACAGGAAGTGAGGGCGATGGACATCACCCCGATTGATGACGTTTGGAATGAGTTCCCTAACCTCGACCAGCATCAGGTTCGTGCCGCGCTCGCCCGCTGCGGACTGAAAAACGAGCATATTTCCCGGCCGCTTAGCCAACTGAGCGGGGGTGAACAGGCGAAAGTCCGCCTGTGCAAGCTAATGATGCATGAAAGCAACTGGATCCTTTTCGATGAGCCGACCAACCATCTAGATGTTACAGCCAAGGAAGAGCTGCAGCGCGCCCTGAAGAATTACAAAGGCACCATCGTCCTAGTTTGCCACGAGCCTGATTTTTATGAAGGTTGGGTAACGAGGGTCTGGAATGTTGAAGAATGGTCGATGCAGGTAAAGTAATTAAGTTTTAGCACCCCGGTTCCTTTCGAATCGGGGTTTTATCTATTAAATTGCATGTTTCGTTTCCGCTATCGACAGTTTCGATAGGTTTTAAACTATTGTATCGATAATTTGAATGGTGGCTAAATGGTTAAATCCATTGTTATTTCTCCTTTTTTCTATAAAATTAACTGATGTTGAATAACCCACAAGAATTGACTGGAGGAGAAAATAAGTGAGAAAAATTTTAGCATTATTCATAGTATGCTTACTTGCCGTTGGCATGGCGGCCTGCGGAAATAAAAATGATTCGGCTAAGTCAGGGGCCGGTAAAGATACAACAAAGAGCGGCGAAGTGTTTAAGATAGGCGCTATACCTGATCAAAGCGCGACGGAAATGAAAAAGAGCATGGACGCTGTCGCGGAACACTTGTCCAAGGAAACCGGCATGAAGGTCGAATTCGTCCCTTCTGTCGATTATGCGGCGTTAGTCACCGCTTTTCAGCGTGGCGAAATCAAGCTTGCCTTTTTTGGCGGCCTTACTGGCGTTCAGGCAAGGAACCTTGTCCCCGAGGCTGAAGCGATTGCCCAGCGGCCGCGCGATGCTGAATTCCACTCTGTGTTCATTACCCAGGCCGATTCAGGCATCCAATCGCTTGCCGACGTCAAAGGCAACTCCTTCACATTCGGAAGCGAGAGCTCAACTTCTGGACATTTGATGCCTCGCTATTATTTAATGAAGGAAGGCATTGACCCTTCAAAGGATTTTGATGGGCAGCCGAATTTCTCGGGTTCCCATGATACAACATACAAACTGATTGAATCCGGAGCTTTCCAAGCCGGGGCCCTGAATGAAGCTGTTTGGGAAACGGCTGTAAAGGAAAAAAAGGTGGATACAACTAAGGTGCGTGTTTTCTACACGACACCATCCTATTACGATTACCACTGGACAATCAACAAAGTGGACAGCGAAACAAAAGATAAAGTAAAAGAAGCCCTCCTTTCGATGACGCCCGAGCAGTTGTCCGGGTTAAATATGTTCGCAACCGATAAATTTGTTGAAACAAAGAATGATAACTACCAAGCGATTGAGGAAGTTGCGAAAGAATTGAAGATTATCAAGTAACAGGTGTGAGGTAAATGAATGAAACAACGGCATTAGAGGCCAAATATATCACGAAATATTTTGGGAAGAAAACCGCGCTTTCTTCCCTTTCCTTTTCTATTCAAAAGGGCGAAAGGGTCGCTCTCATTGGCCCTAGCGGTGCGGGTAAGACGACTCTTTTGAATACAATCGCGGGTATTGTGGAACCCGACGAGGGCGGATGGGTGATTGCCGGAAAGCCTCGGGGTTCCTATAAAAGCGGAAAGGAATTCGCAAGAAAAGTAGGCGTCATTCGCCAGCATTTCGACCTCGTGCCCCAGCTCGCCGTCATCCATAATGTCCTAGCGGGTCGTCTTTTGGAATGGGGAGTGGCGAAATCGCTGTTCTCCCTCCTTTTTCCACGCGATAAAGCACTCGCCGTCGACTCATTGCGGCGTGTCGGATTGGCGGATAAACTCTATGAGGAAACTGGAAGGCTTTCCGGTGGCGAGCAGCAGCGCGTCGCCCTAGCCCGGATCCTTGTCCAAAATCCGGAAATTGTGCTTGCGGATGAACCCGTCGCCTCCCTTGATCCAGCCCGGGCGGAAGATGTACTGAACGCCCTTTCGTCAATTGTCGAGGATGAAAATCAGACGCTTATCGCCAGCCTCCACTCCGTTGATTATGCCCGGAAGTATTTTACCAGGATAATTGCCTTGAAGGATGGGGATATCTTTTTTGATCTTCCGACAAGCCGGGTCACCGATTCCCTTCTGGGAGAATTGTACAAGTTGAAGGAGCAGCCGCTAAATGGATAGGCCATTGTCATTTACCGCGTTAAGGCATAAGCGCCTTGCCCTGACTGCTGTTTTATTCCTTGTATTTGGATGGAGCCTTTTGTCTGTGGACTGGGGCCCCGGGCTATTGCATGCGGGCGGAGGAGCCATGGTCGTTGAGATTTTCAAAGGACTTGTCTCTCCCACTATTACTTTGGAAGTCCTGAAGCTTGGCATCCATGCTTCCTGGCTGACCATGGCCTATGCCACGGCTGGCATGTCACTTGCGTTCATGTATGCGTTCGTTGCCGGCGTACTCGCATCAGGGGTCCTGTCGAATGGCAAAAGCGCCAAATTTTTCTCCAAACTTTTCTTTCGGGGAATCCTTGGGTTCACACGGTCGATTCACGAACTTGTCTGGTCGTGGCTGTTCGTTGCTTCGGTCGGCTTATCGCCGTATGCAGCTATTTTTGCGCTTGCCATCCCATACGGAGGCATCCTGGGCAGGATTTTTGCAGATATGCTCGCAGATGTCCCGCTTGAGCCCATCACTGCCCTTAAAACAGCGGGGGCTTCGCGTCTCCAATTGCTGTTCTACGGCTATCTCCCTTTGGTACGCGCCGATTTTGTCAGCTATACGATGTACAGGTATGAATGCGCCATCCGTTCATCAGCCATTATGAGCTTTGTCGGGCTTGGCGGCCTAGGATATCAAATTCAATTATCACTTGCGGATGTAAAATACAGTGAAGTATGGACATACGTATATTTTTTAATCGCCCTTGTCATTCTCGTCGATTGGTGGAGCAGCCTTGTCCGGCGCTCTCTGCTTAATAGAGCTGGCAAACGGAACTGGGGCAAGGCTTCAGCGATGTTCGCGGCCGTGCTTGTAATCGTTTCTTGGTACTACGTTTATTTTGCTGAAGGAGCCAGCCTCTCGTCCCTTTTTACAAAAGAAAATGCGGATTACGCAGCGAAGTTTTTTGGCGGCATGCTCGGGATTGGTGAAGAAATTCCTGCTTTCATGCAGCCTTCGAGCTGGGGAAACGCGGTTAAATTGACGATGGAGACGCTGGTCATGAGCATCATGGCGATAGGCTTCGCGACGATAGCGGCGTTCCTGACTGTAATACCCGCGGCAAGGAATATCGCCGATGGCAGCCTTACCTCTTGGAAGCGATGGTATGATTGGCCGCTTTTTGCACTAGTCCGCGTTTCCTACATTTTTTCACGGGCGGTGCCGGAACTTGTCTGGGCGATGATGATTGTCTTTATTTTAAAACCTGGCCTTCTCCCGGGAGCGATTGCACTAGCCCTCCATAATTTTGGGATCCTCGGAAAGCTTTGGGCTGAGGTCATTGAAGATATGGATCCGAGGCCCGTCCGGAACCTTGCCAGTGCGGGCGCCTCCAAATGGCAGTGCCTATTCTATGGGGTTCTCCCTGCCGTTTTGCCTAAATTCCTGACATACATCCTTTACCGCTGGGAAGTCATCATGAGGACGACCATCGTTGTCGGATTTGTCGGCGCCGGCGGGCTTGGCCAGCAGTTTAAGCTGAGCATGAGTTTCTTCCACTATTCGGAACTTACATTGCTGCTCTTGTGCTATATGGTTCTGGTCGTTCTAGCCGATTTTGTATCGGAAACAGCGAGGAAGGCTGTAAAATAGCAAAAACGCCGTTGAGTTAATCAATGGCGTTTTTTAATTCTTAAGAATGGAGCGCTTCCCATTCTTCTTTTAAAATCCCCATTTTTATCGAGTCGTAATAAATGCCTTTATAAAGCCTGCATTTTCTGATGCGGGCTTCCATTTTCATGCCAAGTTTTTCGCCGACCTTCATCATTCTTTTGTTTCCTGACCATGTTGTATAGCCGATTCGGTGGATTGGAAAATGTTCGAAAAGATGCCCGATCCAAAGTTTGAAGGCTTCCGTCCCATATCCTCCATTCCAAAAATCCGGGTTATAAAGGACAATGCCCGCTTCAAGCCAGTTTGAAGGCTTGTGTTCCCAATAACAGGAGACGCTTCCGACCAGCATCCCGCCTGCCCAGATTCCCCATCTTGTATCAAGCCCTTCTTCAAGGAGGATTTTCATGCTGCTGACATATTCATCTTTTTCTCTTCTTTTCAAAGGAAAATAGGGCGCATCCCACTTCTTCCATTCAGCATCCTCATCCCCGTATATCATTTCCCATAAAACAGGGAGATCTTGAGCGACCAGCGGCTTCAGCGTTACTTTATCTCCTATTATCATACGTATTCCCCACTAGCAGAAATGGTTTTCCGCGCATTTAGGCCTTTAATAAGCAAATCGGCTATCGTTTCCGCGCTTTTGGCCGCCCCTTCCATGCCGGCTGCGAATTCGGTTATTTCAATACCCTTAACCCGTGTGTCCCTTAGGAGGACTGAGAACAAAACTGAGGCGGTTTTGAAATCCAGCCCGGTACTGCTAGGCGAATAAGCCGCGGGCATGATGCTTTCATGAAGGACATCCACATCAAAATGGACAAGAATGCCAGCATCCTCAGGAATACTTACCAAAATCCGGGAAAGTTCTTCGATTCCCTCTTCTGTATGGAACTTTTCATAAGGAATGTGCTCGATTCCAAGCTGTTCACCGGGAGTATGCGTGCCTATCGCCTTTATCCTTCCTGCTGGGATACGATTTCCTGTCCACCAAACATGAGTGTCCTGGGTAAGGAACCAGAGGCCCATCCCCGCAGCTCCGATGCAGCGGTTCGCTTGGGGAGCCACCGTATCGAGATGCCCATCAACGACGATAAGATATGTATTTTCCCCAAACATCTGTTGGAATGCCGTAAAAGCCCCCACTACGATGCTGCAATCGCCTCCTAGGATGACCGAAAAAGCATCCTTTTCAAAAATCGTTTCTTTCGTTTCGACAATTTCATCCCACACTTCCCTGGGCGCGGGCCAGTTCCGCACAGGCGGTATATTATGCCTGGCCAGCATTTTCCCTTGCAAAAGATTTCCTCTGTCTACAACAGTACAATCCATTTTTAATAGAGATGGCAGCAGATTGGTTTTTCTCAAAGCATCAGGCGCGAGTTCAGTACCTGGATGCAATCCGCCAGCGCAGCTTGGTATCCCGGCAACGATAATTTTCACAGCAATTCCCCCTTCCTATCATCATAAAAGATACAAAACGGAAGCGCCACTGCCAAAACAGTGTGGTGCCCGCAAAAGATGGCGGAATATGTTTATATTATTATCGGAAAATTTGAAATATAATCAAGGTTGAACACAATAGTAAAGGAGGAAGACGATGAAGCAATCAAAAATGAATATGATGCTAGTATTCATTCTCCTGTTTGGCGCCATTTTCGCGCCAACTGTATCAGCAGCAAACGTAGGCGGGAAAAAGCTGAAAATTGTATCGCTTGGTGATTCGATCACCTACGGCTGGAACCTTGACGAGGATAAGTCCAAGCCATCCGAATCCGCGTTCCCGAACTTGATCGGTGAACGGGACCATAAGGTAACAAATCTCAGCCAGCCAGGCTGGACGTCCTCGGAGCTGCTATCAGCAATTGAACAAAATCCTGAGTTTACGGATGCGATCCGGAAAGCAGATATCATTACATTGAACATTGGCAGCAATGACCTTCTCCAGAAAACAGGGATTATGGACATGGTGAATGGCAAAATACCGTTCAATAGAGACATAGTTCTGTACAAATCCTTAGAGGCGGCCGCCGAATTATCGGCAAACCTGGACAAAATCATCGAACACATTAAGTCGAAAACGGACGCACCAGTGATTTTATACACGCTGTACAATCCGTTTGGCTATGACCCAAGTAAACCTGCTACATTGCCACTCAATATGCTTGGCCAGGAGGTTCTTCAGCTAGTAAATAAAGCCGTTATCCTTCCCCAAGCAAATGCCGGTTCAATATTAATCGCCGATGCATTCATTGCTTTCGATGGAAAGCAGGCAGCGTACATACTGCCTAAGGACATCCATCCTACTTTGGCGGGTCAAGAAGTTCTGGCAAAATTGGCCGAGGAGCAGATTGTCGCGCTCGGCGACAAGCGTCTGAAACTCAAGTTCTCGAAATAACGTGTGAATGGCTGTCCGCAATGGTTTGCGGACAGCTATTTATTTGATAGCGAACGCTATCAATTCACTAGCATATTGATAGCGATTTGAAATTGCTTTGGATTCCGCCTGTTCTTTTAAATTTAGCTTCCCTAAATTCCTTCGTTTGGATAAAGTGTCCCTAAAAACGTAATATTTGACTTTTTCCTTATAAAATATAAGATTATCTTAGCCCTTTTAATAGTATTTTTGTGTGTGCTGCAATGTTGTAATTGGTCTTGGGAGTGAACTCGATGGTTAATACAAAAAAGGCTTTGCCTATATTGTTTCTGGTTATGTTTTTAGTAATGGTTGGTTTTGGGATCATTATTCCGGTTTTGCCCTTCTATGCGGAAAACCTTGGAGCAACCCCTACCCAGCTTGGCCTCCTTATGGCCGTCTATTCTTTGATGCAGCTTTTGTTTGCCCCGATGTGGGGAAGGATTTCGGATAAAATCGGCAGGAAGCCTGTCATGCTTGCCGGCATTGCGGGACTTGCAATCTCCTTCTTTTTAATGGCATTTGCCGGCTCTTTATGGATGCTGTTCGCGGCAAGAATTATTGGCGGCTTGTTATCATCGGCGAACATGCCAACTGTGATGGCGTATGTCGCGGATATAACAACTCCTGAAAACCGCAGTAAAGGCATGGGAATCGTCGGAGCCGCGGTCGGCATGGGATTTGTTTTCGGACCGGCAATCGGCGGGATTTTTTCAAAAAGCAGCATGAGCCTTCCGTTCGTCCTGGCAGGCTGTTCTTCCATTTTGACCCTTGTGCTTGTGGCGTTATTGCTTCAGGAATCTTCATCAAAGGAAAGCAGGGGCAGAAATTCCCAACAAAAGGCCCCTTTCAGTGTGGCTCTCCGAGGCGCTTCCGGCATGCTGTTCTTTTTGCAATTTTTCATATCCCTGTCGCTTGCGGGGCTTGAAGCAACTTTCGCTTATTTTGCGGCCAAACGGGCGGGGCTTGATTCTACAAGCCTTGGGTATATTTTTATGATCATGGGCCTCGCCGGAGCATTTGTCCAGGGTGGTCTGATCGGAAGGCTTACGAAAAAATTCGGTGAAGGAAAAGTCATCCAGGGAGGAATCATTGTTTCAGCAATCGGTTTTGCCCTGATCCTTCTTGTGGACAGCTTTACGACCGCGGCGGTGTTCCTGACGATTTTTGGCATTGGAAATGGCGTTATCAGGCCGAGTGTTTCCTCAGTGCTGACGAAAACCATCAATACGGGGCATGGCAGTGTTACCGGCCTCCTCTCTTCCTTCGATTCTTTGGGGAGAATCGCCGGGCCGCCTCTTGGAGGGCTGCTTTATTCCATTTCGATTGGCCTGCCGTATATTTCTGGAGCGGTTTTATCGATTGCGGCCCTATTCCTTTACCGTGTTTATCATACGCGGTTGAAGCATGGTGCCCTTTCTTAAATGACATTCATAAGGAAGTTAAACACTTCACCCTCCCGCTTAGAAGCGGCCGGTTTTTCTTACCGGCCGCTTTTTTGATGGATAAATTGGCTTTTCCAGCATATATTGTACAACCATACATAGAACGAGGTGGACAAAATGGGAAAGCAAAATAACTTCCATCTAATGTGCCTTGGTTTGCTGATTATAGCCGCGGCCTATTTGGATTCTCCATTTTCTTTTCTAAACAATGACTATTATTATGAAACGGAAACACCCCAACCCGCCCCCGCGGTTACACGCCCTGTTTCCAGAAATTTTCCTGAATACGAAATGATTCTTGTAGATGAGCGAAAAAACAATGGTTATATTATTGAAACATACAAGGAATATGAGGTCATTAAGGATAAGGAAGGAAAAATCATTGAAAGGAAACCTGGAACAAGGACCGAGGAAATAAGGTATCGTGATTACACTTTCCGCCAAGCTGAATAGTGCCTGCCGTAAATAAACAACCCATTGTCTGTTTTTTGGTAGAGCGGTTTCCCTAAGCTATTCGTCATAGTTGCTGAAGAGTTGTGATTCCCAAATTGGATCCCTGACTGCAGACGCTTTCCGAGGCGCTCGGTTTTTACGCTATTCCCCCCTTCACATTCCTTTCCGCTATATTTGCTTTATTAATTAAATAACCGGCAGGGAAATTTCCCGCCGGCATTATTAGCTTCAAAAAATTTTTCACTAAATATTAATCTCCTATCAGTCGGTTATTTTTAGTTTTTAATCGTTATCCTGATAATTATGCTGTAATTCTATTCGTCCCTCTTCGTTGTGAATGTAGGCCATCGTTCCAGCCTCTTCCGCAAGGCGTTTTGCCACATCAACGGCTTCCGACTTGGATCCGCTTGTCATTTCAGGGTCATTTTCCCCTTCCCGCTTGACCGCCCAGCCTTCCTCGTCATGGGGAACGACATGGAACCGCGCTTCATCAGTACCCGCCCTGTCTTTAAAATACTCTGCCTGTTCTTCGGAATGGATATGATTGTTTTTACCAGCCATGAGAAATCCTCCTTTGTATGTCTTACTAGCATTTACCCGTTAAAACCTTCCATAAAAACAGGAATTTTCTTCATTGGCAAAAATACAGGGAATTCATTTTTCTGAATCTGTTAAAATTGGCGGCATTTTTATTTTATGCTCATTAAAAAGCATTGAAATTGAATGCCGCAATTCGCTTTCGACCTTTTCCTTAACTTCAAAATTTGCAACCGGCAATTCAACGAAGAAATCCATCGCGCTATTCCTGAAATTAACGAATCTGATTTCAAGCTGGGATGACTTCAGAATGCCTTCACAGTTTTCTTTTATTTGATCGACGGCATCTTCCAGCAGGCGATGCACCAGTTTCGAATCAACCCCCTGGCTGACGCTTACCTTAACCTCGGCTCTCATTTCGGCACCGGTCCGGTTCTTGATGATCGTTTCAATAAAATATTGGTTAGGTATAATCAGAGTGCCTTCCTTCGCAGTCCTGATAAGCGTCGACCGGAGCCGAATTTTTTCAACCCTGCCAATTTTGCCATCAACCTCGATGACTTCTCCCACCTCAATTGGCCTTTCAAAGAGGATGATAATCCCGGAAACAAAGTTACCGGCAATATTCCGCATACCAAATCCAATTCCGATTCCAAGGACGCCAAAGATTGCACCGAGGGCTGTCAGGTTAATCCCGACAATCGTAAAACTGAAGGCAAGCGCGGCAATCATGACGGTATAATAAATTATCTGGTTGATGGTGTAGCTAAGCCCTCTGTCAACGTTGTAATGTTCGTATACATTGGCCAGCACATACCTTGTAAACAGCCTGATAATCCTGCTTGCCAATGTGACAATCATGAACGCGACAATGATCAGAAGAGCGGAGACCTTTATGCCATCTTTCGAATACAAAGGTTTCAAAAGCCATTTTGTAGTTGAAAAGTGAAAAAGGAACAAAATGACGATACCATAAAAAGATAACCAGTTCAGAAGCGAACCCACAGCGGGAAGGAACTTGTTTTTGCTTTCCGGATTTTTTAATTGGACCAGCTTTGCAATCGTTTTAAGGAGCCAGTTTCCAATCAGGATCAGCCCCGCGTCAATGAAAAACGAAACAACATTGCCAGTGGTTATCCCTTTTAGAAAAGGGAGCAATTCTATCACGTATATCACCACATTTTTCTTCCTTTATACGGAAATATACCTGTCCGAATCCCGTTATAAACATCGCTGCGGCCCCCCAAGGTATATACATCGGCCAGGAGGTACTCGCCATTCCTTTGAAAAATAAAAACAGCCCGTTCCCCGTATACAATCAAAGCCTATGGCATTCAGGCAAAACTGCTTGTTCTCTATTTTGGCAGAAACAACTACTCTAAACACAGAAATTTTGAAGGAATACCTTAGGTTTCCATTAGCGAACCAGCCTTTTTTTACCAAAAAATAAACAATACCGGAGTAGCCATCCGGTATTTTCTAAGGTCCTTTTAGACTATCTTTAAACAATATTAACCAAAAGGTCACATCCTATAAAAGAATAAACCTGTGCAGATTAATTCTACACAGGCACATTCGTAAGTCCTCACTTTGTTAAGGTCCGCTATGAAGTCTTCTATTACCTTAATAAACAAAAAGCCTATTGCTGTGCCAGGTTTGTTGCTGTTTGTGATGCAGTTAAATCAACCTGCAACTGCTCACTTAGATTATGTGGATGATAGTATCCTTTTGACATCATATAGCTGGTTATATTTTCATGAGTTTGAATAGCAGCCTGTAATTGTTCCCTCAATACTGTTCTTAATTCCGGGGTAGCTGCTTCTGTTATTGCAATTGTGTAATTCCTTATTCCTGCTTTAGCAGACATTAAGAAATCAGTTGCGATAACCTGGTCCGTCATACCGCCCATCCCTACCATGTTTTGGATAAATTGATTCATTGGTTGGCCTCCCGATTTGTTAAGATTTGCTGCAATTGCTGAATATGCTGCTGTCCTGCCGAAACATCATTTGAAAGAATTGTTTTTAATTCTTCATCCTGTGCCAAAGGACCCATTGTTGTTGATTTGGTTAAACATAGGTTTTTAAAAGTTAACAATTCGTGCACTTCAAGAGTCTCATGCAATCCCAGATATTTGACCATCATATTCACTCCTTTTGTGTTTTTGTACCTTCTTATTTATTTGAATGACTTAAATGGAATATTCATGTTAAAAAATAAAATCGCCCATTGATTGAGTATAAAAAGAAATCCTCATTGGGAAAATACTTTAGATTAAAAAAGTGCGAGGTGAAGAGTTGATGGACCAGCAAAAGTTGGCACTACACGAAACTTTGGAGACACATGAAATCATCAATCTGAAAACTGTTTGTTTGCTGAGGTCTAAATTAATGCAAGGGATTTGCTTTAATAATGAGTTAAAACAGTTAATGCAGAAAGATGTTCAACAATCAACAGAGGCGATAAATGAGCTGCTGCCTTTTTATAAACAGAGTGAAATTCTTCATTAATCAGGAGGTGGAATCATGAAAGACTATCTAGACCCGAGAAATGCGGAAGGCATGCCGAATCTGGCTGATTCTGCATTTGCAATGGACTTCTTGCTATCTGTAAAAAATGGTATTCGTAATTATGGATTTGCCATTGCAGAAGTTGCGAATCCGGAACTTAAAAGAGTATTAACTAAACAATTGATGCAAGCAATTGATCTACACGGAGAAATTTCCGACTTAATGATGGAGAGAAAATGGCTTCACCCCTATAATTTTAAGGAGCAGTATCCAGTTGATTTAAAAGGAGCAGAGACAGCCGTTCAAATTGGCCAAATGACCCTCTTCCATAATGACACCGACCGGGGCGGAATGTTCGCTACTCCAAATGAATAAAAGGAGAGAAATACTTAGATGAAAGCTGTTACCTATCAAGGGATTAAAAATGTAGAAGTAAGAGAAGTAAAAGATCCCACAATTAAGAATTCCGATGATATTATAGTTAAAATAACAAGTTCCGCAATTTGTGGGTCGGACCTTCATTTAATTCATGGTATGATTCCCAGCATGCCTACTGACTTTGTCATTGGGCATGAGCCGATGGGGATTGTTGAGGAAGTAGGGCCAGATGTAAGGAATTTAAAAAAAGGTGACCGGGTCATTATCCCTTTCAACGTGAGTTGCGGCACGTGCTGGTATTGTCAGCATGATCTAACCAGCCAATGTGATAATTCCAACCCCCATGGTGACATGGGCGGATTCTTCGGCTACTCTGAACTTACTGGCGGTTATGCAGGCGGGCAAGCTGAGTATATGCGTGTCCCTTACGGAAACTTTACGCCTTTTAAAATTCCCGAGGCTTGCGAAATTGAAGATGAAAAGCTTTGTTTACTTGCGGATGCAGCTTCAACTGCCTACTGGTCGGTAGACCATGCCGGCGTCAAAGAGGGAGATACAGTCATAGTGCTTGGTTGCGGCCCGGTTGGACTGCTTGCCCAAAAATTTGCCTGGTACAAAGGAGCAAAAAGGGTTATTGCTGTAGATTACATTAACTACCGGCTGCAGCATGCCAAGAAACACAACAAGGTTGAGATTGTGAATTTTGAACAGCATGAAAACACCGGTCAGTACCTAAAGGAAATTACAAAGGGCGGAGCAGATATAGTCATAGATGCTGTCGGTATGGATGGAAAGTGGACCGAAATGGAATTTCTTGCAAGTGGATTAAAGCTTCAGGGCGGAGCGATGGGGGCGATTGTAATTGCCAGCCAGGCGGTCAGAAAAGGCGGTACCATCCAAATAACAGGCGTTTATGGAGGACGATACAATGCTTTTCCGCTTGGAGACTTGTTCCAGAGAAATATCGATCTAAAAATGGGACAGGCACCCGTTATTCCGTACATGCCTTTCCTATATGACCTGTTCAATTCCGGAAAAGTGGATCCTAGCGATGTTATTACACACGTTCTCCCTCTCGATCAAGCAAAGCATGGATATGAAGTTTTCGACACAAAAACAGAAGATTGCATTAAAGTTATATTAAAACCTTAAAAAACAGACTGCCCAGTGAGTTTAAGACTGGGTTTTTTTGTTTTATCACCGAAAAGTACTGATCTCTCCTCATTTTTGGAGTGTTATGAAAGAAAAGGCTAGCAGTGTGCTGTGAAGGAAGTAGCCCATTATTATTAAAAGGCCGGAGCAGGTAATTCGCCGATTTTCATACGAAGTAAACTATAGGGTTTTTCTCGTAAATCTCTTCCATAATGAAATCTGGCTTGCCGATGTAATTGGTTTACAATGACATATAAGTATCCATCAGGGCCAATTGAAAAAGTATCCGGCCAAAGTATTCTTGGATCATGTGCAATGGTTTCCATCGCTCCATTAGGTAATATCTTTCGAATACTGTTATTTTCATAATCCCCAGCATAAACTGTTCCTTTTGCATCGGTGATCATTCCATCAGATGCACCTTTCTCTCCCCGATACTTCACATGATAAATTAAATCTGCATCCAGTATGGACCGGTCTCTTAGGACTTCTGTTGAAATCGAAAACAGATGACGACTGGTGAGTGGGCAAAAAAATAATACCTTGCCATCGGGAGAAATTGCAATTCCGTCAGACGCCAGCCTAAATGGTGAGGTTGAGCCATCTTTGTTTCGATTCATCAAAATTTTGCCCTCTACTTTCGGCAAAAAAAAGGGATCGGGTGAAGTTGGATTTGCCCCATTTAACCGTCTAAATGCTGTTCCAGTTTCTAAATCAACCACGATAATAGCTCCTGGTCCTGTAGATGAGGAATCGGTAATATATGCATATCCGGCTCTACCAACACGAAAATCAAATCGGACATCATTCAGGTAAGTTGTTGGCAGGACAACATCTTCTGTAAAGGAATACACTCTTCTAATTGTATTGGTTTTTAAATCAACAGCGACTAATTTTGCTCCGCCTTTAATAGGTTCAGAGAAATTGGGTGCGGCTGTATCTAATACCCAAAGCGTTCCCCTGCCATCAGTAACTACACTTTGGACACTGATGAAAGTCATTTTGATATTCTCGGGGTTAAACAAATTGGTTTGTAAATTAGGATAAGGCTGCAATTTATCATCAACAATTTCCGCCACAGTAAATTTTACTTCGTCTCCCCATTTCGGAAAACAAATAAAAATACGCCCTGTTTCTGAAACACTAACACCAGTGGGCATTGCCCCAAAAAATGTATAAACAAGTTCTAGCTTACCGAAATATTTTTCAATAGGTAGCATGGGTTTCATGATATCCTCCTCAACCATTTAAACCGGATATCACCTATATATGATTTTTATTTTTTCGAGTGCATGTTTCTTAATAAGTTTTTCTATACAAAAAGATGATGGTATGATTGTTTACGAAATATATAAAGTCTGTCAGGTGAAATGAATGTCTATATGCTTTAAAGGAAATGACAAGTTGAAGAATATCAGGTATTAAACAGCCGCGACATCTGGATTCCAAGCTTCACATTAAAGTTATATAATATATAAATACCTCTTCCATTATTTTATTCTTTGGTGGACCCACACTCAGTTAATAGCCATTTTTGTATATATTCAATATCTCTATTCTCATCGTCCCAAATGAAGTCTATAATATCCGATTCCTTAACTGCATTGTCGGGAACATATATTACTAATGATGAATTAAGAAAGTTGATCAATTCAAATGATAATTCTCTAAGATGTTTTTGTATTTTATCATCTAGCAGAAAATGAATCCACCTAATTGGGTGGCTTATACAGCGGTTTTGAAAGAACAGCTGGCAGACGCCATTCAGACGCATACGGAAATAAGCGATTATATGGTTGAAATGAGTTACTGTCATCCAGCAGACCTCTCAAGCCAATTTGAAGTCGACCTCACCGCCGCACAAACAGCTGTCAACCTTGGGGAAAAGCAATAGGAAAAGCGAGAGCGCCCGTGATAGCGCCGTATGGGGACAGAAAAAGGCTGCGTGGCGGCAGCCTTTTTTTGTTATTTATTTTTCACAAAAACAGTCTCCTGTTTTTCTGTGACTGGGATATTGTAAAGTTCGAATAGAATGCCATACAGGAAAGATACAAGGAACATCGAAGCAATCATATCCGGCACAACATGCTGCTTTACAAACAATGTTGAAATGATGATGAGTGATCCAGCTATATGAATGAACAATGTATTCAGGATATGCTTATTTCCTATGTGGCGGGAACCAAGCATGATCGCAAATGTTGTCAGCACATGAATGCTCGGGAAGCAATTATAGGGCTGGTCATTGGCATATATGAAACGGACCATATCGATCAAAATGCCGTTCCCTGTCAATTGCGGCCTGGGGACGACTGTCTGGAAAAAGAAATAAATCAGGAAGCAGATGGCCTCCCCGACTACGATCAGAATGAGTGTTTTAAGGTAGACCCTGGTATCCTTGAAACAAAAATAGACAAGGTATATAAAAACATATCCATACCAGAGGATGTAGGGAATAATGAATATAGGCAGGAATGGAATCAAGCCATCAGCCGCTGTAGATATATGGACCGCCTTTTGCGGGTTCTCATTCAAAAATTGGTAAACCATGCCCAGGACAGGCATGACCAGCAAAAATAACAAATATGGAGATTTTTTGAGATACATATTCATAAAGATGGTAAGCCCCCCACTTTGATATTTATGCTTTTTTACCCCTTATTGACAAGAATCACGCCCTTTTAAGTATATCATGAATTTTCCTCTAATGTTGTAATTTCCCACTTTTAAAAAGAATTGTTACCCTAATTTAGAAAAAGAAGTTCATTTGAACCACTCTTCCCAGCCTTTATGCATCCAGGGATTGGCCTTCCTCGACAATATGATAAAGAAGATGGGCCAAATGGTGGATAGGGCCGTATTCTTCCTCTTCTTCATTCGTTTCTTCGTTAAATTCAAGGTCGTTAAGATAAAGAGCCATAAATTCATAAAAATCCTTCATTGCGAAAGAGTAGCAGGCGGTCGGATCCTCGTTCTCTTCCTCATATTGAAGTACCAGGTGTGAAACCGTTCCATCAACATCCTCGGCATCAAAAAAGACAAAAAATCCGATGTTCGTATCGAGCTCGAACAAATGGCGCGTCCCCCCTTCCGTCGCCTTGTTATAATCCTCTTCATTTAGCTTTTGGATTTGCATGGAGTCCACATTATCTTCCTGATGAAAACTGACTACAAACGATTGCATTCCCAATAACCTCCTTTTGAATCAACGTACTCCCGAATCAATATACCCTATTTCCCAGTTGATTATCCACTATTATTCCGGGCCAACGGGCGTCTGCTTGAATCATTATTGTTAGAATAATAACATTATTACCTATTTATCGTTTGAATGGTAATATGATAGGAAAGATAAGAAACTAAACCCGTAAAGGAAATCCCATTATGGAGAATAAGAAACTTGCATGGATAACCGACAGTACTGCCTATTTGACCGAAGGATTAAGACGGAATCCCGATGTCCATGTCGTTCCGCTTGAAATCATCTTTGGGGACCAGGCTTTTGAGGACGGAATCGAGCTTGGCATGGAGCAACTATACAAACGCATTAACGGGGAAAAAACAGTTCCTAAAACATCGCAGCCATCACCCGGTAAATTCGCCAATCTATTTGAAAAATTGAAAGAAGAGTACGAAGGAGCAATTGCCGTACATATTTCTTCAAAATTAAGCGGCACACTATCAAGCTGTATTGCGGGGGCGAAGCTTGCCAAATTCCCTGTTGAAGTCGTAGATTCGAAATCCATGTCCTACGCGATAACCGCGTTGATTGAAAAAGCCATCGAACTGTGTGACAACGGCCTCGGAGCAAGTGACATCGCCTCCATCTTGAGAGAAGAGGCAGAGAACTCACAAAATTATATCCTTCTTGGAAACCTGGAACAATTTTTCAAAGGCGGCAGGATGTCCGGTACCCAGTATTTGCTTGGCAGTATTTTAAAAATAAAGCCGATTATTCGGATTAATTCCAGTGGTGAGTTCGAATTATTCGAAAAGGTCCGCTCCGAGAAAAAAGCTTCGGCACGGCTGGTCGATTTATTTGGTGAAGCATATAGGGAAAACAGGGTTGAAGAAGTCTGGATCATGCATGGAAATGTACCTGGAAAAGCCAGGGAAATGGAATCGATGTTGAGCGCGGCATACCCTGGCCTGAAGACATCAATTGGCGAAATCAGTTCAACCATCGCCGTCCATGCGGGAGAAGGAACCGTCGCAATCATCTGGCAAAATGAACAAAAATAATAATGCAAAAAGAAGGCCGGATGTATTCCGTCCTTCTTTTTGCATAACCAAACCGACATGCCTTGAATTTATCCGCCTGTCCACGAATACATATAGCCCTTGTCTTCAATTTCCCCCGCAGGTTTGAAAATACGGAGCGGACGGAAAGTGTCGATCATGACCGCAAGTTCGAGCGTTTCTTTTTTTCCGATGCTTGCTTCCGTTTTGCCGGGATGCGGCCCGTGCGGTATGCCGCTTGGGTGCAGGCTGATCGATCCTTCCTTGATACCTTTCCGGCTCATGAAATTCCCTTCCACATAATAAAGCATCTCATCGCTGTTGACGTTGCTGTGGAAATATGGGGCCGGAATCGCCTCTGGGTGGTAATCGTAAAGGCGCGGCACAAACGAGCAAACAACGAAATTATGGCCTTCAAAAGTCTGATGGACTGGAGGCGGCTGGTGGATTCGGCCTGTAATCGGCTCAAAATCTTCTATATTGAATGCCCACGGGTACAAATAGCCGTCCCAGCCCACGACATCGAACGGATGGTGGCCAAGGATATGCTGATGCAAGAAACCCCTCGTTTTGGTCATCACTTCAAATTCGCCTTTTTCAGAATAAGTTTCGAGTGTTTCCGGGCCCCGTAAATCACGCTCGCAGAACGGACTGTGCTCCAGCAGTTGGCCGTATTCATTCCTGTAACGCCTTGGGGTTGTCAGTTGAGAATATGATTCAATAAACAGGATTTTAGTATCCGACTCCGGAATCAGCCGGTAAATCGTCCCGATTGGGATGGCAAGATAATCGCCGCGCCGGTAGGAAAGCGTGCCGAACATTGTTTGCAGTTTTCCTGAACCATGGTGGATGAACAACATTTCATCGCCATCGCCGTTCCGGTAATAACTTTCCATAGGCTTATCGACATTTGCCGTTCCAATCAGCAGGTCGCTGTTTCCCATCAAATATTCCCGCGCGCCAAGCGCATCGCCGGATTTCCTGATTTCCGGCGTATAAAAGTGCCTATGTCTAAGCGGGCTGTCTTCTTCATATTCAGGAAGGAAGGGAATGATTTTCTCCGCCCTGACAACCTCCGTCGGCATATGTTCGTGGTAAAGGATGGATTGGGTGCCTGAGAACCCTTTCGTCCCCATCACCTGCTCCCTGTATAATGAACCGTCTTCCTTTTTGAAAACAGTATGCCTTTTGCGGGGAATTTTCCCCATTTGCCGGTAATACATGTGTTCACCCCTTTTCCCCAACAATCGTATTCCGTAATAGTCCCAGCTTTTCTATTTCCAATTCAACAACATCTCCGGGCTCGAGCCAGCGATGGACCACCTCGCCAAGCTCAAGGATGCAGCCGGTCCCTACCGTCCCTGAACCAATCAATTCACCGGGATAAAGGGTCGTGCCGGCAGAAGCACGCTCAATCATTTCCGCGAAGGAATAATGAATATCCTTCATATTCCCTTTGGATAAAATTTCGCCGTTTACTTTGGCGGTCATGGCAAGGTCAAAGCCCTTGCCCGCTTTATGCCCGGACAGTTCATCCGCGGTCGTGATATACGGGCCGATTGTGGTTGCGAAATCCTTCCCTTTCGCAGGTCCAAGGCCGACCTTCATTTCCTTTTGCTGAAAATCGCGCGCGCTCCAGTCGTTAAGGATGCAGTAGCCGAAAATAAAATCCTCGGCATTCCCGGCTTTAATATTGCTTCCTTGCTTCCCTATGACACAGGCGATTTCCAATTCATAATCCAATTTCCCGCACTCTATGGGCCTCGTTATTTCTACCTCGGTCCCCTTGATTGCCAGATGGTTTGAGAAGTAAAAAACGGGAATTTCATACCACTCGGGAATCATTTCGAGACCCCTGTTCATCCTCGCCGTTTTCACATGCTGTTCAAAAGCATAGAAATCGCGGAAGCTTTTCGGCTGTGGAAGCGGCGCCAAAAGCCGGACCGAATCCAATGGATAAACCCCTCTGGTTTTAGCGCCAACTTCAAGGGACCTTGCTTTTTCAAGGTTCGTTTCAGCGTTTAATAGAAATACTTCCATTGAATCGGGTAAAATGCCGTTTGAAGCCTCTTTCATATCGACAGCGAAAGTGTCCCCCAAAATCCAGCCTGCCGCGGCCTCCCCGCTTGGCTTTATAAACGAAATAAACCTCATTTCGCTCCACCCGGCTTTATCAGTCGATTTAGCTCAAAGGTGGAACCGAGCGGCCTTGTATACAAATTGCCTGCCATCCGCCCAATCGGCTTCAGTTCTTCGGCAAGGATCCTGCCGTTGTCGATCAGGCTGTCTTCCGCGTGAATATGGACGACCTTCCCTACGACCAGGCTGCCGGAGCCCGGCTGGTCTCCGTAGTGATGGACTTCGTGCAGCTCGCATTCCAAATGGATTTTTGCCTCCTTAATCCTTGGAGCACGTACCGCAGCGGCGGGCTCGCGTGTAAGCCCCGATTCTTCCAACTCATCAACTTGCGGTGGATATTCCGTTGCGCAAATATTCATCTGTACCGCTATTTCCTCGCTAACAATGTTAATGACAAACTGGCCGGTTTCCTCGATGTTAATCAGCGTATCTTTCTTGGCGCCGTCACTCCCACGCCTCATTGGGGAAAAGCATATAAGCATCGGTTCGGCGCTGATGACCGTAAAAAAGCTGAACGGCGCGGCATTGGTGATACCATCTTTGCCAACTGTCGAAACAAAGGCAATCGGCCTAGGCAGGATCGAGCCAATTAAAAGCTTGTATCCATCGCGCCAGTCCATGCTGCCTGGAGTAAATTCCATTTCTACACCACCCCTTCCGCGGCGAACGATCGTAGAGCCTTAAGAAATGCGTCGTTTTCTTCCCTGCATCCAAGAGCAACGCGAAGCGCGTTCGGATATCCGGGGGCTGCAAGGCCTTTTACGAATATTCCTTTTTCTGCAAGGGATGCTTCCGCCGCGAGCGATGATTCTTTCAGCAAAACAAACAGGAAATTCGCTTCCGAAGGCAAAACCGTGAAACCCATTCCGGCAAGGCAATTGGCGACGTACTCCCGTTCCAGGCAATTCTTTTCAGCGGATTCCGCTATAAAAGCCTTATCGGCAAGGGATGCCGCAGCTGCCGCGGCACCCACCCTGTTTACGTTAAAGACATCCTTTACCTTCCGAAGTTCCCCGGCAATTTCCGGAGCCATCATCCCATATCCGATCCTAAGGCCCGCGAGCCCGTGGATTTTTGAAAAAGTCCTTAAAATAACGACATTCGGTTGCTTTTCCAGGATTGTTTTCGCGTCATTCATCTCGCCTAGCGTCACATATTCAACGTAAGCTTCATCAACGACAATCATGACATTCTTGGGCATATCCGAAATAAATTGCGCCAGCGCATTTTTTTCCACTATCGTTCCCGTCGGGTTGTTTGGATTACAAACAAATACCATTTTGGTTTTTCTGCCAATTTGGGCCATCATCCCTTCAAGATCGTGCGCGCCATTAGCCAGTGGCACTTCCACCGGAATTCCGCCTTCAATTAAAACATTCGTTTTGTACCGGGGAAACGTGCAGGACGCCATCACCGCTTCATCTCCATGGCCAATGAAGGCCCGGGTTAACAGCCGTATCACTTCATCCGAACCGTTTCCTACGATAAAAAAACCTTCAGGCAAGCCATGGAATTCGCCCAGTGCGTTATAGAGCCTTGAATATGTGCCATCAGGATAGCGGCTTACTGATTCAAGTTCCTTTTTCGCTGCTTCGAGGGCAAAGGGTGACGCGCCATATGGATTTTCGTTGTCTCCCATTCTGATAATCCTGGAAAACCCCAGCTTTGTTTGCATGGTTTCAGGCGGGGGGCCCAGTGGGTAAGGGAGGAGTGAGACCAATTCATCCCTCGCTTTAATTGTTGCCATACCCATTCCCACTTTCGTGAATCTGTTTTTTTATAGGTTTCCGCGCCTGGCCTGTTCACGTTCGATGGATTCAAAGAGTGCCTTGAAGTTCCCTTCGCCGAATCCCCTTGCGCCTTTGCGCTGGATAATCTCTATGAACAATGTAGGCCTGTCGACGATGGGCTTTGTGAAAATTTGCAGAAGGTAGCCTTCATCATCGCGATCGACCAAAATGCTTAACTCCCTAAGCTTTGAAATTTCCTCGTCGATTTGCCCTACCCTTTCGGAAAGCTCTTCATAATAAGCATCAGGGGTGGACAGGAATTCGACGCCATTGTCTTTCAGTGCAGTAACAGTCGAAACGATGTCTTCAGTAAGGATGGCCAAATGCTGGACTCCCGGGCCGTTATAGAATTCAAGGTATTCCTGTATTTGCGATTTCCGCTTTCCTTCTGCAGGTTCATTGATCGGGAACTTGATCCTGCCCCCGTTATGCATAACCTTGGACATAAGCGCGGAGTATTCAGTTGAAATGTCCTCATCTGAGAAATGCTTCATTTCCTTGAAGCCCATGACCTTTTCATAATATTCAACCCACTCGTCCATGCTTTCGACGTTGCCGACAACATGGTCAATGCCGATAAGGCCGGTATCCGGAATCTGGTCAAACTGCGTGTATGGCTCATATCCAGGCATGAATGGCCCGGTATAACCGTTTCTCTGGACAAGTGTATGGATTGTGTCGCCATACGTGCCGATGACCGCTTTCTTAATCGATCCGTGATTGTCGCTATAGTCTGTTGGAGCCATCAATGCGATTGCCCCACGGTCAACCGCGGCGGAAAAGGCTTTTTCGACATCATCAACGAGAAGGGCGACATCCTTCACTCCGTCGCCATGTTTTTTTACAAAAGCGGAAACTTCACTGTTTTCAACAAGCGAACCAGTGATGACAAGCCTGATGTTCCGCTGCTGAAGAACGTATGAAACAGTTTCGCGGTTTCCTGTCTCAAGCCCTGAATACGCAACGGTGTGGAATCCGTACGCATTGCAGAAAAAGTAGGCCGCCTGTTTTGCGTTCCCTGTATAGATTTCAAGATAATCTACATCCCTTACTGGAAAAAAGTCCTCCACCAACTCATTCGTTTTCAATGTATGTTCTTGCATGAAATAACCCTCCCATAATAATTAGTTTATTTAATACCTAAAGAGACTCCGGCTTGTAAACTTTCAGTATCGACTCCACTAGTTTTCTTTTGAGGTTTTAAATGGACAGCTTTTCCCCCAAGTCCTTCGGCAGCTTCAAGCAATGCTTCAGCAAGACCCGGATGCGGGTATGATGGAAACACAAAATCCTCTTCCCTGGCGCCCATTTCGAGCCCGGTTACCCCGCCGAAAATGAGTTCATGCGCTCCTTCACCAATGATATGAATTCCAAGGATCACATCGGTTCCGTGTTCAGAAATGATTTTAATAAGGCCATCCTTCTTCCCGGTGATGGCGCTGAACCCGTTTGCGGCCAACGGGAACTGGCTCGTTTTAATTTCGAGTTTTTTGGAAAGCGCTTCTTCCTCGGTCATTCCAACTGAAGCGATAGGCGGCCTAGTAAACGAGACCTTAGGAAGGAAGTGAAAATCTGCTTCTGGATTTAGGCCGCACGCTGCTTCTGCGGCGATTTTTCCTTGTTTAATCGCTTTTGAGGCAAGGAATGGCTCGCCTGTTATATCCCCAACCGCGTAAATGTTCTTCACCGAGGTGCGGCATTGGCTATCCACCTGGATGAAACCTTCGCTATCATGTTGTATCCCGATCCTTAATGTTCCGAGCCCGGCAGTATCAGGGCTTTGTTTTTCCTGATAAAAGAAATGCGTTGCTTCGAGAACTTTTTCGCCGGACGCCCCTTCGAACTGAATGGCGACGCCGCTTTCTATTTCGGCAACATCCTTAATCACGCACTCTTTTAACATTTGGATTTTTTCCTTTTTAAAAATCCTGGCCAGTTCTTTTGAAATCGAAGAATCGAAAGGCAAGTTCTCACCTTTTTTCAATAGGAACGTAACTTCCGATCCCAGTGCCCTGAAGGCCATGGCCATTTCGAGCGGCAGAGTGCCAGATCCGTAAATTGCCAGATGTGCCGGAATTTCGTCCAGGAAGGAAATCTCTAACTGATTAAGAATCCTCCGGCTAACAGGATACTTACTGTTGGCGGCTGGGTTTACACCCGCGGCGATGATGGCGTCGTTAAATTCATGGACATCGTATTTATCACCTTCCTCCACGCCAATTCTTGTATCCGACAGGAAAAATGCGGAACCCCTTATCCTTTGGACTTTATTGGCTTTGCAGAGTGCCTCCACCCCTGCCCGCAAACTAGCAATGGTTTTATTGCGGTGTTCAAGCAATCTATCAAATTGTATGTCTGCATGCCCCGTTGCTATCCCCAACACATCACTTTTTTTTACAAGATCAAGGCTTTTCGCCGCTTCGGTAATAACCCTTGAAGGGATGCAGCCTTTATTTAGGCAAACCCCTCCCATTTCACCTTTTTCGATCAGGAGTACTTGCCTGCCAAGCTGTGCCGCCCTAATCGCCGCATGGTAGCCTCCTGGTCCACCACCGATAACAATAAGATCTGCCTGATTGGCCATTTCACCCACAACCATCTATACCAGCTCCAATAACAGCATTTTCGGATTTTGAATGTAGGCGGCAAAACGGTTCGTAAACTTAACGGCCGTCGCTCCATCGGCGACCCTGTGGTCAAACGACATCGACAGGTTCATGATCGAGCGGATGACTATTTCATCGTTGTCATTAACTACAGGCATTTTTTTCGTCTTATGGAAGGAAACAAGCGCCACCTGCGGATGCTGGATAATTGGGGTTGCCCCAATGCTTCCGCCAAGCGGTCCGACATTGCTGATTGTAAATGAGCCGCCCTGGATATCGCTGATCGTAAGCGAGTTATTCAATGCCTTTTCTGTAAGTGTTTTCATATCCTTGTTTATTTCCGGAAGGGCCTTTGTTTGGATGGCTCGGATGACCGGGACAATCAGCCCCTCCTCTGTATCGACCGCGACACCAAAATTATGATTATCCAAAAGCCTGATTTCTTCATTTTGTTCATCGAGAACCGCGTTGAAAATCGGGAATTCCTTTAAGCAGATTGATAGTGTCTTTATAAAGAAAGCTGTCGCGGAAATCGGCTTTCCGGCATCTTTTAGCTCATTTCGGAAGTGGATCAGGTTTGTAACATCGATTTCTTCAAAATGGGTGCAATGGGGTATAGTCTGGATGGAGTGAAGAAGGTTTTTGGCAATTTGCTTGCGCCTGCCCCTGAATGGAATGGTTTTTCCAATGGTTGGAATGGAACTGTCAGCAGCCGGAATCCGGGTGGTCCCCACAGGACCTACTCGTTTGGGGCTTTCTTTGCCCTTTTCGATGAATTGAAGAACATCCTCATCAACGATCCTTCCCGCAGGCCCGCTACCCGTTATTTCTTCAATATTGACGGAATTGTCCCTGGCCAATTTTCGTGTATACGGCGAAGCCAATACTCGTGGGTAGATTTGTGTGATGGCCTCCTTCTTTGGAAGAATGGCCGTTTCCATTACTGTGCCGGTTTTAGTGGCCGTTTCACGGAAAGCGTCACTGACACTTTCAGCACCTGCACCTTTCCCAGCAGCCTCAAGGACGAGCAGCACCGTGCCAACTGGAACGGTGTCACCTGGGGCTACCTTGAATTCCTTTACAATCCCAGATGTTGGGGAGGGAATTTCGGCGACCATTTTATCTGTTTGCACCTCAATCAAAGGATCATCTGCCTTCACAAATTCACCTGGTTTGACGAGGAAACAATTAATCGAGGCTTCAGCCATCCCTTCCCCAATATCATGGAGCTTTACCTCCATTTGTTTCACCTCCCTAAAAACGGATTACTTTTTCGATTGCGGCCTCCACCCTCTTAGGCGTTGGCAAGTAGTGGTTTTCAAAACCGAAATACGGGACTGGCGTATCAAAACCTGTTACCCTTTCCGCTGGAGCTTTCTGGTAAAGGAATGATGTGTCATTAATGATGGCAAGGATATCGTTCCCAACTCCTCCTGTTTCATGGGCTTCATGGACAATGACTGTCCTGCCTGTTTTTTGGACGGAATCCGCGATAATATCCTTATCGAGCGGATAAAGCGTCCTCATATCAAGCACGTCGCAGCTGATTCCTTTTTCGGCCATCGCCCCTGCGGCTTTCATGGCGACCGGTACCATCGCCCCCCATGTAATGACTGTTACATCATCGCCTTCCATCAGCCGTTTCCCTTTACCAAGTTCAATATCGTAAATACCTTCCGGGACCTCATCCTTTACAGACCTGTAAAGGTGCATCGGTTCCAGGAAAAGAACCGGATCGGGGTCCAGGATTGAGGCGATGAGCAAGCCTTTCGCGTCGAAAGCCGACGATGGGCAAACAACCTTGATGCCAGGCATATGGGTAAACAGGGCTTCTGTGCTGTCACAATGGATTTCCGGGGCCCTGACGCCCGCTCCGTATGGGGCGCGGATGACCATCGGAACCGTAAAATGCCCGAACGTCCTCATCCGGAGCCTTGAGGCATGAGTCATGATTTGTTCGTAGGCGGGGTAGATGAAGCCAAGAAATTGAATTTCCGCGACAGGCCTGAACCCAGCCGCCGCCATGCCGATCGCGGCTCCAACGAATCCGGCTTCCGATAAGGGTGTATCCATGACCCGCGTTTCGCCAAACCTTTCCTGGAGGCCATCCGTTACGCGGAATACGCCTCCGTTCCTGCCAATATCCTCGCCAAGGAGAATGACCTCTTTATGTTTTTCGAGCATCGCTGCAAGGGCGTCGTTAATTGCCTGGACCATGGTCATTGTCCTTGTTTTTACAGCCACATCCACTACATTCCACCCCTAATCAACTGAAGATAGTCGCGTTTTTGCTTCTCAATCGTCCATACAGGTTTCTCGAAAACATAATCAAAAATATCAGCCGGATTTGCAGGTGGATACTTTTCCATTTCTTCGACCGCTTTGTCAATTTCCGCGGAAGCCTCTTCCTCCAAAGCTTTAAGAAGTCCCTCATCAAAGTAGCCTTCATTTTTAAGGAACCGCTCCAGCCTGAGTATCGGGTCAATCCTTTCGCGTTTGCCATGGCTTTCCGACTGGTCCCGGTATTTTGACGGGTCGTCCGCTGTCGTATGGGCACCATACCTCCAGGTCACTGCTTCAATTAAGGTTGGCCCCTCGCCATTCCTGGCACGCGCAAGCGCTTTCAAAGTTTCGTAATAAACCGCAAAGACATCGTTCCCGTCAATCCTTATGCCCGGAATCCCATAGGCAACAGCTTTTTGGGCTATCGTTTCGGAATTCATTTGTTTTTCGGTTGGAACTGAAATCGCGTAGCCGTTGTTTTGGTTAAAAAAAACGACTGGAGCCTTTGTCACACTGGCAAAGTTCAGGCCTTCGTGAAAATCGCCTTCCGAGGTCGCCCCGTCCCCGAAATAGGCAATCGCGGCACACGAAGTGCCCTTGATTTTTTCAGCAAGCGCCGCCCCGGCCGCATGTGGAATCTGGGTCGCGATCGGGATGCCCGGCGGAAAAATTTTCTTCCCTTCAGGCGGCACACACCCTTCGTTCCGTCCGTTCCAGAACAAAAGGATGTTCCGGAGCGAATGGCCGAACACGAATGCGGCTCCATGCTCCCGGTAGGTCGGAAACATCCAGTCATCACCTCCAAGTGCGAGCGCGCTTCCTACCTGCGCGGCCTCCTGCCCTTCATACGGCGCATAGGTGCCGATCCGCCCTTGCCTCTGAAGGCTGACGGCCTTCCTGTCAAACAGGCGAATCCTTACCATTTGCTTATAAAACTCCAAAGCAAGATCACGAGTAAGTCTTTCCTTCGCGGAAGGCTCAGCAACATTGCCTTGTTCGTCCATGATTTGAATGATTGGAAAATCAACTTTCACAGCTATCGCCTCCCTGGCAGGAATTTTAAGAACGGACAGCCCATTTCGGTCGCTTGTGATGGGAGAAGAAACTATTTCTCCTAACACGCGCTTCAATCCTCGACTCACAGAACTGGTTCGCCGCCTCGACTGTGGTCACCCCTTTTTCTGCAGCATGCCGGTATATATCGAGGAGGGAATCATAGATTGCCCGCGTTTTTTGCATTACGCGCTCCTTATTCGGCGTGTACAGTTCATCGGCTACCTGGATCAGGCCACCCGCGTTGACAATATAATCCGGCGCATACACGATGCCCTTTGCCTGGAGCATCTGGCCATGCCTTTCCTCGGCCAGCTGGTTGTTCGCGGAACCGGCCACAGCAAGGCACTTAAGTTCCGGTATTGTATCATCATTAATAATTCCACCAAGCGCGCACGGAACAAATACATCCGCTTCCTGGGAAAAGATTTCATTGCTTCCAACCACTTTAATCATGCTTCCCATAGACTTGGCATATTCAGATAGGCGGGTTACCGCTTCTTCATTGATGTCAGTCACGTAAAGATCGGCACCTTCTTCCAAAAGCCGTTCCGCGACTTTATATCCGACTTTTCCAAGCCCCTGGATTGCATAGCTCCTCCCTGAAAGGCGGGCCGTACCCCAGATAACCTTGTTCGTGGCCTGGATCCCGTAAATCACGCCCTGGGCGGTCGGAATTGAAGAATCACCGCTTCCGCCGTATGCTTCGTCAACGCCCACAATGCAATTCGTTTCCTTCATTGCATGGACAAAATCCGACGGGGTTGTCCCCATATCCGTTCCAGTGTAAAAACGTCCGTTGAGGGAATCGACAAACTGGCCAAACGCCCTGAATAGTTCGGGGCTTTTATCCTTCATCGGATCCCCGATGATGACCGCTTTTCCCCCTCCGAAGTCCACGTCAGCCGCGGCGCATTTATAAGTCATTCCTTTTGATAGGCGAAGGACGTCCTCAAGCGCTTCCTCTGTGCTCGAATACGGCCTCATCCGGCAGCCTCCCAATGCGGGCCCGAGCTTCGTGCTGTGGATGGCGATGATCGCCCTAAGGCCGATTGACTCATCGTTGCAAAAGACAACCTGTTCATGTCCGCCAATTTTTGTGAAAATATCCACTGTATTCGTATCTCCCTCTGCAAATGGTAACGCTTTCATTTTTAACTCCCCTTTCGGCATGTGTACAACATATTGGGAATATAGTAAAAACGCGGCTGGCAGTTCAGTATGGATCCTATGTATCTTTTTAAAAAACCGGACTGCTTCACCGCTTTAAAGCAAACGAAGCCCCTAGAAAGCAAGAAAGAAACAAACCTGATTACAGGCTGTTTCTTCGTCATGCTGCTGGTTCGTTTATTAATCTATGTTTTTAGCATACTGCTTATTTTCAATTTTGGCAAAATTACTTGTTTTACCTCGCCGATACCGATAAGGCCTTCCGGTCCGTAAGCTTTGACCTCGGTGACAACCGCGTTTCCCTCCATCGATGTAAGCGAGGCTGTAACAATAATCGCATCACCTTCAAGGGCGGGAGCCAAATGTTTGACTGTGACTGCTGCACCCATGCCTTCTTCCTTGTCCTCCAGATATGGAAGGATGATGTTCCTTGATGCCCATTCCATATGATAGACCATCCAGGCGGTCGAATAGGCGGGGTGGACTACATGTCCGCCAAACTCCGCGAACATTTCCTTTGTTACAGTAAACTGAATGGTTTCTTCCTGGCCAACCCGCATCCCAGGCTTCATATTATGTTCTCCCTATAATGAAAGTATTGGCGAGCATCTTACGAAAGAATTGCACGGTCATTGGCCATCTGCGTGCCGCGGATCCGCTGGAATTCATGAAGAAGACTTTCAATCGTAAGTTTTTTCTTCTCATTTTCATTTACCTCAAGTATGATCTGGCCTTTATCCATCATAATTAGCCTGTTGCCAAGGTCGATGGCCTGCTGCATATTGTGCGTGACCATAAGCGTCGTAAGCCCGTATTGATCGATGATTTGTTTTGTCAGATTTGTGATCAGTTCCGCCCTTGAAGGGTCGAGAGCTGCCGTATGTTCATCAAGAAGCAGAACGCACGGCTCTGTAAAGGTAGCCATTAAAAGTGACAGCGCCTGCCTTTCACCGCCCGATAGCAGCCCGACTTTCGCTGTCAGCCTGTTTTCAAGTCCAAGATGCAACGACTCAAGGACTTCCTTGAAAAGCTCCCTCCGCTTTTTCGTGACTCCCTGCCTGAACGTTCTCGTTTTATTCCTCGAATACGCCATCGCAAGGTTTTCTTCAATCGTCATGCTTGGCGCGGTTCCGGCCATTGGGTCCTGGAAGACACGGCCGATCAATTTTGAACGGTTGTATTCCGTCATGTTGGTCACATTTTTTCCATCGAGGTAAATTTCCCCTACATCAGGTGTCAGAGCGCCCGAAATGATATTCATGAGGGTCGATTTCCCCGCCCCGTTGCTTCCGATGACAGTGACAAAATCCCCTCTTTTAAGCTCTAGCTCAATATGGTCGATTGCGATTTTTTCATCAGGGGTCCCTTCATTGAATACCTTATTAATCTGATTTAAGCGAAGCATGGGGATCCCCCTTTCCTGCCTGTACGGTTTTCATGAGCGAGAGCCTTTCCGCCCTCTTTCTTGCTTTCCGCTTTTTTTCCTTCGCCCCGCCCAAAATCTTCGGGGTAATAAGCGAAATGATGACGATTACGGCGGTAATAAGTTTCATATCGCCCGGATCGAGAAAATCAATCCGAAGCGCCAATGTCACGACAACCCTATAAATAATCGCCCCGCCGATAACGGCCAATGTCGCCCTTGCGATCGTTTTCGCGCCAAACAGCGCCTCGCCGATAATAACCGAAGCGAGCCCGATGATGATCATCCCGATTCCCATCCCAACATCCGCGAAGCCTGACTGCTGGGCAATCATGGCGCCGGAAAAAGCGACCATCGAGTTCGAAATCCCGAGAGCAAGGATTATGAGTACATTTGTATTCGCTGAAAGGCTGCTGATCATCCTCTTATTGTCACCTGTAGCCCGGACGGCAAGCCCAATTTCCGTTTTCAGGAACCAATCGGTAAAAAACTTGATAAACAGTGTGACGACAATCATGAACAAAAGGATTCCCCACGTGTCGGGCAAGCTGTCACCCAGGCCGACTGAAACAAGCAGATTGTTCATGAAAGTATCAATGCCGGCCTTTTCGAATAAACCGCTAACCGTGGATAAGGAAGTATCCTGGTTTAGAAGGGTAACATTTGACCTGCCCATAATCCGCAGATTAATAGAATAGAGGGCAATCATCACCAAGATTCCGGACAGCAGCGCGTTTATTTTCCCGACGGTATGGAGGATGCCTGTCAAACAGCCCGCGGCAAATCCCGCAATCAGGGCCGCAAGTGTCGCTGCGAATGGATTGTAGCCATTCACGATCATTGTTGCCGCAATCGCGGCGCCTGTCACAAAGCTTCCATCAACCGTCAAGTCGGGAAAATCAAGGATCCTGAAGGATAAATAGACACCAAGCGCCATGATTGCGTAGATAATTCCTGATTCAAATGATCCGAATATTGCCGTAAACACATTCATCATCCTTCCTGTCCAGCCGGATGGCGGGGCGGTTTCCGCACCCGCCGTTGTTCGGCCCTAACTAAGCTTGTTGTTAACAGGGATTATTCCCCTTCATAAAACTCCCCGGCTTCTTTCCATTCATCCTTGACTTCAAGTCCCTGTGCTTCCGCTGCTTTCTTATTGATCATCAGCGTCAGGCTTTGAGGAAGCGCGACTGGGATTTCGGAGGCCTTTTTCTTGCCTGTTAAAATTTCAACAGCCATAAGACCAGTTTCGTATCCAAGGTCATAGTAGCTAAATCCGCTCGCGGCGACTGCGCCTTTTTTCATGGAATCAAGCTCCCCGACGAAAAGAGGGATTTTTTTGCTGTTAGCTACGGAAATGACGGAGTCCAATGCGGAAACGACTGTATTGTCGGTAGGGATATAAATCGCGTCTACCCGCCCTACAAGGGATTCAGTTGCTTGTTTTACTTCAGCAGTGGTCGAAACGGACACCTTTACTAATGAACCGCCATTGTCTTTTGCCAGCTTTTCAACAGCTTCTACTTGGACAACGGAGTTTTGTTCGCCGGAATTATAGACAATCCCGATTTTCTTAGCGCCAACTTCATTTGTAATGAAATCAATTGTCTTTTTCGTGGCATCCGGGTGGTTATCAGTCGTTCCGGTAATATTTTCACCGGGCTCGTCAAATGATTTTACAAGTCCCGCGCCAACCGGATCCGTCACGGATGTGAACAGGATTGGAATATCCTTTGTCACTCCTAAAGCAGCTTGGGCGCTTGCAGTCGCATTTGCGAAAATCATATCAACCTTGTCGCCGACAAAGTTTTGAGCGATTGTGCGTGTGTTGTTTTGGTCTCCCTGGGCGTTCTGATCATCAAAGCTTACTTTCAAACCTTTGTCTTGAAGCGCTTTTTTAAAGCCTTCCGTTGCTGCGTCGAGTGATGGATGGGGAGCAAACTGGGAGATGCCGACTTTGTATTCTTTTTCTTTCTCCCCTCCAGTGCCAGTCTTGCCGCCAGCCGAGTCCTTGCTGCCGCAAGCCGCGAGCATAAGCATTGCGGCAATTGCGATGGAAATGGTTTTTACTTGTTTCTTCATTACAATTCCCCCTTGTTTTTAATCGCCACCCATTGCTGGATGAAAATCTTTATGTAAACTTCCATGAGATGTCCGTATGATATTTACTATCACCACCGTATTTATATCGTTATACTAACATTCGCAATATTTGTAAGTCAAACAATATTCTAAAAATTGAATATTATTGAAAATTATATTGGTATAAAATAAAAAAAGCAAGAGAAATTTTACTCTCTTGCAAAATTAACGCTTAAACCCGTTGGTGCGCTAAAGCGTCTTGTTATTCACTTTTTATTAAAAGAGTTTCAATGTAGCCGATTCCAAGGCTATTTTGGCCTCTTCTACCATTCTCTCAAAAAGTTCGGCAGTTGAAGGAATATCGCTGATTAAGCCGGCTATTTGGCCTGCGTTCAAAAAACCGTTTTCCAAATTCCCTTCGATCGCGCCCAACTTATGATAGTTTTCGGCAGTCATGTCCATAAATTCTTTCAGGCTAATTCCGTTGCGTTCTTCAACTATAAGTTTTCGCGCATACGGGGTATCCAAAAGCCTCCGTATTCTCCCAACCCCCCTGCCAACGATAACAGTAGAAGTATCTTCCGCATTTGTAACCAAATGTTTATAGATGGCATGGAACGGCGCTTCCTTCACGGCTATAAAGCGCGTGCCCATCTGCGCGCCGCTTGCCCCTAAAGCGAGGGCGGCGGCAAGGCCGCGGCCGTCGGCTATCCCGCCCGCCCCGACAACAGGAATGTCCACCGCACCGGCTACTTGCGGAATCAGCGCCATCGTTGTCGTTTCAAACGGCGAATTGATGCCGGCGGCCTCGTAACCCTCGGCGACCACTGCGTCCGTTCCGGCTTCTTCTGCTTTTATCGCATGTTTTACGGATGCGATGACAGAAAGCACCTTGACCCCCTCGCCGCGGAGCTTTGGAATATAGGGGGCAGGGTTGCCCGCGGATAAAGAAACAACCGGGACGCCATGCTTAAGCACAAGCGCGAGAATTTCTTTGCTATAAGGTGAAACGCCAAGTGGTACGTTGACACAAAAAGGCTGGCCGGTCCTGGATTTTGTTTCCATGATGATCGCTTCCACTTCATCGGGATCCATGGTTCCCGACCCAATCGTACCCAAACCCCCCGCTTCAGATACGGCAGCGGCCAATTCGGCGTTGCTGATATTGCCCATGCCTCCCTGGATGATCGGGAAACGGATTCCAAGCAAATTTGCTAGCTTATTCACTAATTCCATCCTTCCGTTCAGAAAGCGTCATAGTCTTTCGGGGTTAATCCATTATAAATGGATGCTCCAGTACATCATAATCCTCGTCGCGCCTTTCGAGGAGATTTCCCTCCTTGAATACTTCCTCGAAAAAACGCGAAGCCGGTTCGGCTAGTTCCTTGTAATAATCGGAAAAAAGGGATGCCGCATGGGCACCCAGCCATTTATCCGGCAAAAGTTCCTCAGGGAGGCCCGGATCGATGAACAGGAATTTCCTGTATTCATGGACAAGCTTTGTCCTCTCAACAAAACAATCGGCATCGGACATCTGTCCTTTTAGGATTAAATTTTTGCCGATAATGTATTTTTGACTGAATTCCTGGATAAAGTCCTGGTACCGGTTATTGATTTCTTCAAGGTCCCAGCATTTCTTGACCAGCCGGATATTTTCCTTTGGCCCGTTATATTCCGCGACAAAAAAATCGACATAGTCTTCGATTTTATACTTGTCAATCAGGTCATACACTTCATTTTCAAGCGGATTGGCCGAGATCCATGAGCTGTTCGACAATGTCCCAAACCCGCTCCAAACGAGTTCTTTCCTAAGCTCATCCCGGACATTCCGGATTTCTTCCGGAATTGAGTACATCAGGATCCTCCATTTGCCGTCCCATGCTTCCGGCTTCAATTTAAAAATCCTTCTCGCAGCTTCTTCAATCCGCCTGACACCCCTTGGAGTCAAGGAATAATAACTTTTGTTTCCCGATTTTTCGGCCTGGACCCATCCTTGCTTATTCATTCTTGAAATGGCCGCGCGGACCGACTGGCTGTTATGGCCGAACTCCTCGAGCAGCCTGATGAGGCTCCCGATCCAGATTTTGTTCCCGTAGTGGGAAATGTAGTCGCCGTAGAGCGTAAAAATCATTGATCTTGTATTCACAGTTCTGCACACCTTTTCTGATTTTTCACACTACGATTGTTTCTGATTTTTCCAAACAAGTCAATAGAATCGATCAGGGCGCTCGACAATGGAAGCGATACCCTGGCCAACCCCGACACACATCGTGGCTAGTCCGTAGCGGGTGCCCCGCCTTTTCATTTCGTGTACCAGGGTGGTAAGGATGCGTGCTCCGCTAGCGCCAAGAGGATGGCCGAATGCGATGGCTCCGCCGTTCACGTTGATTTTTTCAGGGTCGATACCCATTTCCTTTATACAGGCGAGCGATTGGGAGGCGAATGCCTCGTTCAGCTCGCAAAGGCCGATATCTTCCGGATGCAGGCCAGCCCGCTGGAGCGCCTTCCTAACGGCCGCAATCGGGCCAAGCCCCATAACTCTCGGTTCAAGTCCGGCCGACGCAGATGCAATGTATTTGGCAAGCGGTTTTAGGCCAAGCGCTTCCGCTTTTTCAGAACTCATTAATAAAAGGGCCGAAGCACCGTCATTTACACCCGATGCATTGCCGGCCGTAACCGTTCCGCCCGGGAATAATGGCTTCAGCTTCCCGAGCTTTTCGAACGTTGGATCGGCGCGTGGATGCTCATCCTGCTCAACTATGAACTCGTTTCCTTTTTTGTCCCTAAACTTGACAGGAACGATTTCATCCCCGAAAACCCCAGCTTCCATCGCCGCCTTCGCTTTCAATTGGCTCTGCAAAGCGAATGTATCCTGATCCACCCTGCTGATTGCGTATTCCCGGGCGACGTTTTCGGCAGTTTCCGGCATACTGTCAGTTCCATACCGTTCCTCCAGCTTTTTGTTGATGAACCGCCAGCCAATCGTCGTATCGAACAATTCCATATTACCGCGCGGAAAACCGGACTCAGGCTTTGCCATCACAAATGGCGCACGGGTCATGCTTTCCGTCCCTCCGGCGATAAAGATATCCCCTTCCCCAGCCAATATGGCCCTTGCCGCGTAATTGACCGCGTCTAACCCCGAACCGCAAAGGCGATTGATTGTCGTACCCGCGACTTCGACGGGGAGCCCTGCGAGGAGGGCGGACATCCTCGCCACATTCCGGTTGTCCTCCCCCGCCTGGTTGGCGTTTCCGAATACCACCTCTTCTATTTCCTTCGGATTGATTGATGGATTCCGGTCAACTAAGGCTTTAATGACAATTGCTCCAAGGTCATCTGGACGGACCTGCTTCAACGCCCCATTGTATTTCCCGATCGGCGTCCTAACCGCGTCAATGATTACAGCTTCCCCATTTTTCAAAACTGATCACCCCAGTATTAAGACTCTGTCCTGCTGCTATAGTCGTACACTCCCCGGCCGCTCTTCCTACCAAGGCGCCCCGCCTTGACATATTGCTCCAGAAGCGGTGCAGGCCGATATTTTTCACCAAGCTTTTCATGAAGATATCTCAGGTTGTTTAGCCTTGTATCCAAGCCGACAAGGTCGCCTAGTTCAAAGGGTCCCATCGGGTAATTCAAGCCAAGGCGGATTGCTTTATCGATTTCCTCAGGTGTGCCGACTCCTTCCTGAAGCATATAAAACGCTTCATTTCCGACTAGTGCGCTGATCCTGCTCGTGACAAATCCGGGAAATTCATTGACGACGACTGTTTCCTTACCCATTTTTTCCGCGGCTCGCCTAATTTTATCTGCCGTTTCATCACTCGTCTCAAGCCCGCGGATGATTTCGACAAGCTTCATTTTGTGGACCGGATTGAAAAAATGCATCGCGATTACCTTATCCGGCCGGTTTGTGAACGAGCCAATTTCCGTCGGGCTCATCGTCGATGTATTAGACGCGAAATAACAGTGTTCCGGAGCATGCCGGTCGATTCTGTCGAAAATGTCTTTTTTAATTGAAAGGACTTCGGGCACAGCTTCAATAATAAGATCAGCAGTTTTAACGCTTTCCTCCAATTGAGTTGAATAGGTAAGCCTGCCGATTCCCTCGTTCATTTCAGAATCGCTTAGCTTGCCCCGTTTTTTCGCTCCTTCAAAAATCGACATGATGTCTGCTTTCGCGGCATCAAGCTGTTCCTGCTTGATGTCGACCAATGTTACATGAAAGCCCCCTGCCGCGCTTACATAGGCAATTCCGCGCCCCATGACTCCCGATCCAACGACAACCACATTTTCCATACGCACAGCGTGCCCCCCTCTTCATTTCTATTAAAAACAGCGACAAGCACCTTTTACAAGGTGCCCGGCCTATTGTATTTGGTTTATCTCAAAAGCTTTAAACGCCAAGAGGGTTTAATGGCTTGGGACCGTAGTAGGAAATAATGCTCTTTGTTTCCGTATACAAGTCAAGTGTCTCGATTGACAACTCCCTGCCAAATCCGGATTGCTTATAGCCCCCGAATGGAGTTCCCGGGAATGCGGAGAATGGACAGTTGACCATGACGATGCCCGCTTGGATTTGTTTCGAAACCCTGGTCGCCCTGCCGTAATCCTTTGTCCAGATGGCGGATCCCAGGCCATATTCACTATCATTCGCCAATTTAATAGCTTCCTTTTCATCTGAAAATTTCATGACGACAACAACCGGCCCGAAAATTTCTTCACGGACGGCTTTCATGCCGTGATTAACATTTGTCAGGATTGTGGGCTCATACCAGTAGCCCTGTTCATATCCCTCGACTGTTGCTTCCCGTCCGCCGGTTTCCGCGACAGCCCCGTCTGCAAGCGCCGATTTCACATAGCCGTCAATCACCTCCAGCTGGTAGCGGCTAATGATTGCCCCTACATGGGTTCCCGCTTCAAAAGGATTGCCAAGCGTGAGCTTTTTTGTTTTAGCGATGAATTTTTCCATGAATTCACCGTAAACGTTCTCGTGTACATACAGCCTTGAACGCGCTTCACACGACTGGCCGCTGTTGTAGAAAATGCCAAAGAGCGATCCGTCGACGGCAGCATCAATATCGGCGTCGTCAAAAACGATATTCGGCGATTTGCCGCCAAGCTCAAGCGTCACCCGTTTCAACGTTTGTGATGCCTTTGCCATGATATCCTTCCCGATCGGCGTGGAACCGGTAAAGGCAACCTTGTCGACCTTCGGGTGCTCGACAAGGTAATTGCCGATTTCTGAACCCGCGCCAGGAAGAATGTTGACGACTCCAGCAGGAACCCCTGCTTCGATGCAGATTTCCCCGAGAACAATCGCTGTCAGAGGTGTGAGGGAAGCAGGTTTTACGACTACCGAACAACCGACCGCAATCGCGGGGGCGATCTTCCAGGCAGCCATCATCAACGGATAATTCCATGGGATTATTTGCGCACAGACGCCGACAGGCTCCTTTTCGGTAATATTTTGGAACGCGCCTGGCATGCTGTTGACCGCGCCGCGGTGGCTGACAATCGCGCCTGCGTAAAATTCAAAATCCTCGATTGCCTGCATAACCTGGCCTTGGGCGGCGGCGAGAGATTTTCCGGTATCAAGAATTTCCAATTCCACAAGCTCATTGAACCTGGATCTCATAATTGAGGCAATTTTATTCAGAGTCCTGGAACGTTTATTAACCGGTGAGCGGCGCCATTTAGCGTTATTAAACGCATCCCGGGCGGCCTGAACCGCACGTTCGGCATCTTCAATGGAAGCTTTCGAGACACGGGCAATTTCCTCGCCAGTCGCGGGATTGATGGTGGCGTACGTTTCTCCGGAATGGCTATCGGCGCGCTCGCCATTGATGATCAGCTGGTATAGTTCCCGTTTCATCGCAAGAGGCTCAAATTTTTGCTCTTTTACTGTAGACATCGTTCCAGCTCCTTTTTCGAATTATCTTTTAGTAAATTCGAATTATCTTTTAGTAAAATAATAGAGTAATCCCTTATTTTCCTGTAAAGGCGGCTTTCCGTTTTTCAAGGAATGCCCGGACCCCTTCTTTATGGTCCGCTGTCTGGCTGGCGATTCGCTGGCTTTGTGCATCCCTGTCCAGGAATTGTTCAATCCCCGATTCCCAGCTGGCCTTCAGGTTCCGTTTTATCAGGCCAATGGACTTTGTCGGCATTGAGGCGAGCCGGTCGGCAAAAGCGGCGGATTCTTCCAAAAACTGCTCAGCAGGTACTACTTTGGTTGCCAGGCCGAGCCTGAAAGCTTCATCGGCGCTAATTTTTTCTCCGAGAACCGCGAGCTCAAGCGCTTTCGCATGACCGATAAGGCGCGGCAAATAATAGAGGTTGCCCGCATCCGGGACAAGCCCGACATGAATGAACGCCTGGAGGAAACTCGCCTTTTCGGATAAAATCCTGAAATCGCATGCAAGGGCAAGGCTCATCCCTGCCCCTGCCGCGACTCCGTTGACCGCCGCCACAATCGGTTTTTCGCATTTCTCAATTTCCATTACCATTGGGTTATAACGGTTCCTGAGGACGTCACCATAATCGGTGTTTTCATCCACGTCCCCCAAATCCTGTCCCGAACAAAACGCCCTCCCGGCACCTGTAAGCACAATCGCCCGTACTGAGCTGTCCTTTGAGGCTGTACGGACCGCCGATGCGACATCCTTATTCAGCTGGGCTGTAAAGGCATTCAGTTTATCTGGCCGGTTAAGGGTAATCCATGCGGTCTCCCCGCGCACTTCGTAAATGGCTGTTTCAAACAAGCTATGTACCCTCCTTAACGGCCTTTAAATTGAGCCTTTCTTTTTTCGATAAAAGCCTTCATGCCTTCTTTTTGGTCTTCGGAAGAAAACAAAAGCGAAAAATTCTTCCGTTCGAACTGCATTCCTTCATAAATGGAAGCGTCTATCGCCTTTAAAACTGATTCCTTTATGAACCTGACCGAGAGCGGAGGCATCTTTGCAAGCTCGCGTGCATACCGGGCTGTTTCCTCCATAAGTGTTTCCCGGGCGAACACCTGATTGACAATTCCGAATTCACGGGCTTCTTTCGCGGAAATTCGCTTCCCCGTAAAAAGCCACTCCATCGCTTTTGTTTTTCCTGCAAGCTTTGTCAGCCGGACCGTTCCGCCAGCGCCTGGCATCACACCAAGAAGGACTTCTGGAAATCCGAACTCCGCATCTTCCGCAGAAAAAAGCAGGTCGCAGCATAAAGCCAGTTCGAATGCTCCGCCAAGCGCAAAGCCATGGACAGCCCCAATGATCGGCTTTTTTATCCATGCCAATCGGTCCCAATCTGTAAATTGATTGAGCAGTTCCATATCTATTGATTCCGCGGCGGCCATTTCATCAATATCGGCCCCGGCGGCAAAACAGCGCCCCTTACCGCTCAGGACAATGGCCCGAACGTCTTCCGCCCTGTCGAAATCCTCCATGGCGCCAAGGATTTCGGCGACCATTCCCCTGTTGAGGGCGTTCAGGACTTCAGGGCGGTTCAGTTCAATAAACGCAACTGGCCCTTCCGTTCGAGTTTCAATAAAACAAAATTCCTTACTCATTTACTTCCTCGCCAATCATCATCGTGACAAGGTCCCCGGCGAAGCCCATTACATCCTTGCCCGAAGCCCTTGCTTCGTCTGTCTTCATGGCGGCTTTGAAGGAAGCCATGTCATCGTAATACATTTCGCACATTAAATAGTATGCGGGTTCCCCTCCCATCGGGCTGCCGATGATCCGGGTTACATCCATTTTCCTTAGGCCCGGAATTTTCGCGGTCAATGGCCCGTGTGTTTTAAAATAATGCTCGTCAAACGCTTCCTTGTTTTCCGGATGCTTGTAAAGTGCGATCATTTTAATCATATTCTTCTCTCCCCTGTTTTATTTTGGGGCAAATCCGTTATCGGCTTTGCCCTGAATTCCCTTTTCGTTACATTAAGGTAGATACTGGTTTCATCGCTTCGAACGGGTTTTTGCATGACCGGCAGTACAGGATGCTCCTGCAAGCCGTCGGGCCGAAAATATTGTCGAGTGTTGTGTAGGGGGAACCGCAAAATGGGCAGTCAACTTCCCATCCACCGGCCTCAAGCTGCCTTGGCGGAGGGGCAATCCCGAATTCTTTCAGGCTAATTCGCCCAGACTCGGTAATCCTGTCTGTCGTCCAGATCTCGCTGTAAACGAAGTGCACGTCAATTTCAGTAAGGCAGCTTATTTCTTCCAGCGATTTTTCCGTGTTTGCTCGGATAATGTCCAGCGCGGGGCACCCGAGGAATGTCGGAATTAACGATATTTGGACCTTTGAGCCGGAAATCTGCACATCATGCAGCATTCCAAGGTCAATAATCGATACGGTTGGGATTTCCGGGTCCATAACGGAATGAAGCGCTTTCAAAATTGTTTCCTTTAAAACAGAATCTTGCGGTTTGTTTGCATCCACAGCAGTCATTCCTTTTGACTGAATTTTAAAGCCTACCAGCCTGCCGCAGGGTCGAATCTGTATACTTCGCTTAGGATAGAGAGCGCGTCTTCAAGGTCCTGCGTGTGGTCGCCATTTCTGCCGGAATTTTCCGAGATTCCGAATTCGGATGGCAAGGATGCTCCTAGCTGTGAGAAAACAGGTGCCATCCCTTCAATCCATTGTTCCGTAATTTCCTTGCTTCCTTGGATCAAGCCATGGTGTGTGAATTCAGTTTCCCTGCTTCCTTGTGAAAGGACGTCGCCAAAGCCGGCAAAAACCTTTGCCATAGCGGCCTCCATACGTTGCCCCGCTTCACCCCCAGCGCCCATCAGCTGGGTGAACCATGTTTTCCAGTGGAGCTGGTGGTAATACAATTCCACGTTCACCCTTGCCGCCGCCTCGGCAAGAGGAATATAGCTCGAACGCATAAGCGAAGCCATTTTGATCCTTTTGGCCACAGTATAGAAATAATGGCGGACAACGGCAAATGCCCAATCGTAGCGTGGCTCATTCAAATAGGTCCCTGTTCCGTTCGCCAATTCTAGCAAAATGGCATTCTTCCGATCCCGGGCCGGCCGTCCATGGGCCAGATCGTCCAAATTCCCTTCGCCCAATTCCTCAAGCAGCTTATAAAAAATGGCAGCATGCCCCATCGTATCCTGGCTGATTGAAGAGAATGCGACGTCTTCCTCGATATGCGGGGCCAAGCCAAGCCACTCGGAGCCCCTGTAGGCGACAATGAAGTCATCGTCGGCCAGCTGGTAAAGCAACTCAGCGAGCGCTTCCCGGTAGCCCGGTAATTCAGCCGCCATTTCCGGAGTCTTGATCGACACGTGCACCACCGCCTCCCCATGACATAATTTCCTTCTCGTCGAGCATTTCCTGTTCGTATTGGCGCCATTTCTTTTTCAGGTATCCGTACCCCTTTGTATTACGGTAATCCTTGTTGTCCAGGCGCTTTAATGTTTCTTTTTCCTCAGCGGTCATTTTGCGGATAGCCGACCTTCTCACGACCCAAATATCCGCAACTGGTTCCCTGCGCATGAAATTTTCCTGCGCCATTATGAGGGCGAGCTCGTCATTCGGCGCCAGCAGTGAAAATTGGTATTGGATTGGGGAAGTATCGGTTCGTTTGCTGAATACTTCATATTCCTGGTAAAAGCTGTTTTCTTGCAAATGCGCCCCTCCTTCCTTCTATTTCAATCTTTAAGTCTTTTACATTTCGATTCTATGAGTGAACAGGCGAACCCAGGGCTTCGCGTACCCATGCGTTTGTTTCATAGGAAATTTTCCTTAATCGCAGGCGCTCTTCGGATTTTGGGCCTTTGTTTTTGATAATTTCCTTGAACCTGCCCCAATCAGGCTGCTGATAAATCCATTGTCCCGATATATCGTCAAAACGCATCGTAGGATCAGGGAGCTTCAAGCCAAGGGACAGCACGCGTGGAATATATTTTGTGAAAAAGTCCTGCCGCAGTTGTTCATTCGTTTTTGTGCGGATTTTGTATTTAATCGTGATATCCTGTTTCGAAGTTCCGGTTGTTGAAGCATCCCCAGGCCCGAAGAACATAAGGAGGGAATCCCACCAGCGGTTGATCGAATCCTGGATCATCGCCTTTTGGGCATCCGTCCCTTCCGCTAGCGCGATGATGATAGATTCACCGTGCTGGGCATGAAAGACTTCTTCCGCGCAAATCCTCTTCAGTGCCCTGGCATATGGGCCGTACGATGCATCAAGCATATTCGTCTGTGTGATGATCGCCGCACCGTCGACTAGCCAGCCGATTAAACCGGCATCTGCCCACGTTGGAGCTTCCATGTGAAAAACATTATGGAATTTCAGTTCCCCACTGAACAAATCTTCCATAATCGATTCGCGGTTTTTCCCATATGGCTTCATCAAGTCTTCCGCAACACGGAGCAGGAGTTGGCCATGGCCCATTTCGTCCTGTACTTTTGCCATGATTCCAAGCTTCCTTTTTAGTGATGGAGCTTTAGGAACCCATTCTTTTTCGGGCAGCGCACCCATAATTTCGCTGATGCCATGCATGGAAATCAGCTTGATGAGCGTCTTTCTGTATTCTTCGGGCATCCAGTCATCCGCCTCGATTTTCTCCCCGGCATTGATCCGGTCCATAAAGCAATCGAGTTTTTCCTGATCAGGCAAGTGGTTTTCGTTTGCCAATGTACACCCTCCCTATTCATTTTTATATAACGGGTTTTTGCCGTTGATGATATATCGTGTTATATATTTATTTCAAAAATAACTTCTTGATAGTGAAAAGTCAAATAATTATTCTGAAAATTGGTTATTTTCCTAAAAAGGGGCGGATTCACAAGTAAAAAAATAGCCCTCCGCTATCCGCGAAGGGCCCAAAATTTATAGAAAGAGGGTGAGAAACTAACAAGGTTTTTGCAATTCAGTTCTTCTCAAGGAAGGCATCCAGTTCAACATGGATAATTTCCAGATCAAAAGATCCCTGGCTTACATGTGAATCAAGCAATTGGTCAATATCTATTGAAACAAGTTCCATGTCGCACCTCCCTGATGCTTTTGCCATATTATACGGACAAGAACAACCCTTTTTGGGGGTGTCCGGAAAAAATAAATAAAAATTTTTAATATTAATAAAAAGCGGCCTTAAATATTCCAAATAAAAAAAGAACCCGGCAAATATACCGGATTCCCTCCTTCTTAATGTTGTTCTGCAAGTTTTCTTTGTTTGAATTTACCGGCCAATATAACCCCAATGATTACGATGGCCACAAAAGCCCATTTAATCATTGGGTTATGTTCAAAGAACCCGGCCAGGAATTTTTCTTCGGTGATCATCCTTGAAGCCGTGAATGCAAGCACACCGGCCCCGATTGTTATGATAATCGGGAAACGTTCCATCCATTTGAGGATGATCGTGCTGCCCCACACAACAATCGGGATGGAAATCAGCAGACCGAGAATAACGAGTAGCGGATGTCCATTCGCCGCTCCGGCGACTGCCAAAACGTTATCGAGGCCCATAAGCGCGTCGGCAACGATGATCGTTTTAATCGCTCCCCAGAAACTCGCGCCCGCCTTGATGTCATGCCCGCTTTCTTCCGTAAGGAGCTTGTACGCAATCCACACAAGCAAAATGCCCCCAATTAAGCGGAGGCCCGGAATCATCAACAGCCATACGACAAGAATCGTTGCTGTTGCGCGGATGATGATAGCCCCGACCGTCCCCCAGATAATCGCTTTTTTCTGTTGGTTCTTTGGAAGCTTTCTTGCCGCGAGCCCTATCACGATCGCATTATCACCAGCAAGGACAAGATCTATGATTACAAGGGAAAATAATGCTGACCAAAACTCGGCTGAAAATAACTCCATTTCCTAATCACTCCATACGATTAATATTTGCTTTGTTTTTTAAAACTATTCCATTCCAAGTTTATGCTTTTCCTTTAACGATTCTGGAGCAAGCTTAATGATTTGCTGGAGAATCACTACCAGGACGCCAACATCGTCAATTAGTCCGAAAAACGCAAAGAAATCGGGGATGGCATCGAATGGTATAAACAGATAAGCTGCGAAAAGGCCTACAGACAATACTTTCTTCTTCAATGGAACATTTTTTGATTTAAAAAAATCCAGCAGGAATGGGCCAAACTTTTTTAACGTAAAAACCATCTTGATCCGTTTCCAAAATTTCCTCATGATTCCCCTCCAAGCCCTTTCATAAAAAAATTGGGTGTATTGACCCTTTCCCTTTTAAAGAAGTGGATAAAAGCACATTTATTTCCAGACTTAAAGGAAAAACAAAAGACCTTTACCGGCTAGCGGTAAAGGTCTCGCTTACAACGAATGGTTGCCAGCAGCGCCGGGGATAAATCCCGTCATGACGACATTGCTGTCTTAGCTACTCCCCTTTAAGGACTATAGTGTAATTTTAGATAATCCACGGGACGCAGTCAAGGATTTTTACCCAAATCCGAACATGCTTTTGCCTTGGAGTCAATTGTTCAGATAATCTATGCTTTCTTTTTCCGTGGCCTTTTTAACGCTTCATAGACAATCGGAACGATGACAAGCGTTAGGAGCGTCGAACTTGTCAGGCCTCCGATAACCGTTACGCCCAGCCCCCTGGAGATGACTCCGCTTCCTTCTACTCCCAAAGCAAGCGGGATTAACGCGCCAATCGTCGCGATGGCTGTCATAAGAATCGGCCTTAGGCGGGTTACCCCCGCTTCAAGAAGGGCCTCCCTGACGGTATAGCCTTCTTTTTCTTTATGGATGACACGGTCGATAAGGACGATTGCATTCGTCACGACAATGCCAATCAGCATAAGGGCGCCAATCATCGCGGAAATCGAAATCGTTTCCTTTGCGATCAATAGGGCCACGAGCCCTCCGATAATGCTGAATGGCAGGGAGAATAAAATTGCGAATGGTGCGAGTGCTCCTCCAAATGTCAGGACTAGGATAAAGTAAACAATCGCGACAGCCGCGAGCATCGCCATTCCCAACTGAGTGAACGACTCTTTAATGTCTTCCGTAACCCCGCCCGTTTTGATATCGACTCCGGTTGGTTTTGTGAGTTTATCAACTTCCTTCTGGATGTCCGCGGAAACTTTTGCGACATCCTTTGTGCGAAGCTCACCTCCGACTGAAACGAATAATTTTCCATTCCTGCGATGGACCGTATCCGATGTCTTTCCTTTTTCAACAGAAACCAAACCGGATATCTTTACATCCATTCCAAGCGGAGAGGCGACGGTTTGGTTTGTCACGTCATTGATATCCTTAAATTCCTTTTTATCCGCCTGAACATAAACAGTTATATCCCTGCCGTCCTTTTGGATGACCGCGGCTACGGGCCTTTCCCTTTCCTGCATGAGAGCCATGCCCACTTGTCCTGCGGTTAGACCCAGCTTGCTAGCCTTTTCCTGGTCAACCTTCAGGGCATATTCCTCATAGGATGCGGAAATGCTCGTTTCAACATTCTTGAGCGATTGATTATCTTTCATGATTGATTCAATGTTGCCGACAACCGGCTCTAGCTGCTGCAGGGTTTCACCATATACATAATAGGTTATGCTGTTGCTCGCTCCCGCGCCGGAAAAGTCCTGTGTCGCCCATTCGCCTTTTTCGGTCCGGTCCTGAAGGGCTTTAACAACCCTCTCTTTCTCGTTTTCAAAGTCTTCCGTTTTATTATCATACTTTACAAAAAACATCGCCTGGTTGGAAGCTCCAGGATTCATTGGGTTCCTTCCCCCGGCGGAATACTGTACAGTTTGTACGTCTTTCCTTTCAAGAAGGAAGTCATTGGCATTGGCAGCTGTATCAGTAACCTGCTCGAGCGTTTGGCCGGGAGCTGGGTTGAATGTCAGGATGGCCATCTTTTCTTCCTCGGACGGTATGAAGCTCACACCAATTTTTGGCACGAGGAGAAAGCTTCCCGCCAACAGAAGGACAGCAAGGCCAAATGTCACTATTTTATGGTTCAGTGACCATTCCAAGATGTTTCTGTATGTTCCGGCCAACCTGCCCGGTTTCCCTTCGCTATGTTTGGCTCCCGCCCCTTTTTTGAAAAGGGTATGGGCAAGCATTGGCACCAATGTTACGGCGACAAGCAGGGATGCCATCAACGCAAATACGATTGTGAGCGCAAATGGCAGGAACAGCTCGCCAATTTGGCCTTCGACAAATCCGAGAGGCAGGAATACAGCGACGGTTACGATTGTCGAGGAAAAAATCGGGATGAACATTTCCAATGTTGACGATTTAATCAGTTCTTTTCCCTCGAGTTTTTCAGTTTTTAACGACATTCTTCTATATATATTCTCTATCACAACGATGGAGTCGTCGATAACCCTACCGATCGCGACCGTCATCGCACCAAGCGTCATAATATTTAGCGTTATATCCATTTGCTTTAGAGCCAGTATGGCGATCAAAAGGGAAAGCGGAATTGAGATAACGCTGATAATGGTCGATTTAATGCTTCTCAGGAACAAGAGGATGATGACCACCGCGAATAACGCGCCGAAAAGCGCCTTATTAAGCATGGTTTTGACCGATTCTTCTATCGGCGTACCCTGATCGAAAGTAATTGTAAATTCGGCTTTCTTCCATTCTTTTTCGAATTTCTTCAATTCTTCCTTCGCTTCATTGGCTACCTCAACAGTATTCGCTTCCGGTGCCTTGATAATCTGAAGTCCGATAGATTCCTTTCCGTTCGTCCTCGAAATGGATTCCGCCCTGCCGACAATGTTCACATCGGCAATTCCCTGAAGCTCGACCGTTGGGAGCCCTGCAAAGGATGGATTGGCTGATTCCGAGCCAGGCATTTGAACTTGTCCGCTGGTTGAAGGATTGGCTGCGGATGGATTTTGTCCATTTCCAAAGCCTTGCCCCGCCCCAGGCTGCTGTGCGGCGGAATTGCCCGCGGCACCGGCCGGGTTAAGAGGAATTTGGCCTTCGGATGGATTTCCTGGCGCCCCCTGTCCCGCCCCGCCCGCAGCGGAAGGGATAACTGGGATTTTCACCTTTTTTAAATCATCCAGCGTTGTAATTTGGCCGTCCACCAAAATGGATTTTTGTGCTTCCCCAAGCGTATACAAGCCGAGCGGCATGGAAATGGCTGATCCCTTAAGCATTGATCGAATCGTATCTTCCGTTAAGCCATACTTGGCCAGTTGTTCCTTTTTAAAAACGAGCTGGCCTTCCTCGATGTTCTGGCCGGAAATCTGGACGGATGCGACCCCTTCCAGCCCTTCAAGAGCAGGGACGAGTTCCCCTTCCACTGCCTTTGTCAGGCCTGCAAGCGACTCGGATTCATCGGAAACGCTCATAGCGATGATTGGAAAAGCGTTGAATGAGATCCGTGTAATTTCAGGTTCCCCTGCCCCATCTGGAAGCTGGATGCCGTTTAACGCTTCGTCCGCCTCCCGTTTCGCTTCCTCCATATCCTTTTTGTAGCTGTATTCAATTTGCAGCGAGCTTGCATTTTGATACGAACTTGAGCTTACATTTTTAACGCCGTCCAGGTTTTGAAGGCGCTTCTCCATTGGTTCGGAAATTTTTTCAGCTACTTCCTCTGGTGACGCCCCCGGCAGGATGGTTGTCACAGTAATGACAGGTATCGTGATATCCGGCAAGGTTTCTAGTTTCATCCTGATGCCGGAGTAAAGTCCCGCGACAGTGACCATGATTGTGAGCAGCCAAATGGCGAACTTGTTTTTTAACGAAAAATCAATGACATGTTTCAAACGTATGTACTTCCTTTCGAATGCTTTGAATTTTCTTCCAAACGACACTACTCCAAACTAAACTATATAGGACTACTGCTCGTCCGGTCAAAGGATATGTGGTGAACATAAGGAAGCTTTCTAGTTCACCATTCATCCCGTATTTCGCGAAAGAAAAAGGGATGGCAAACGCCATCCACTTACTCAATCCCATTCTTTCATGGACGAAACGATTTTTTCCTTTAGGCGTGTTCCAGCAAATCTCCCGCCTTTATCAGGATTTTGTTTTCGCCATTCATTGTAGCTTGCAATCCCGATCAGCAGGGAACCGGCTGCGAGAAGATAGCCCCACCATGGAAGATTGCCCCATAATGGCCTTGTTTGCAGGAACAAATTAAGGAGCAGGACTCCGACGCCTATAAAGAAATACGATTTTACCCGGAAGAACATCCCGACAAGCAGCGATATAAGCGAAAGCGTTCCAAGGATGATGGCATCATAGACCGTATTGCTCTCGAGCCCGTCCTGGACGAGGACAATCGCTGTGAAAATCAAAACGGCCCATTGCAGTTTGCCGGTCGATTGGGCATATCGGCCCTTCATTGATTTTCGCAAAAAAATGACGAGCGCGACCAATGGAAGGACATAAGCTTCCCTTTCAAAAAGAGCGGGAATCGATAGCGTGCTGATTACTCCGTAATATGGCTCGAGCAAATAAGCTCCCGATAGGAATGGAATGAAAAGCCCTACCGTTGTTCCAACCCTTTTTCTCTGCATCAGCAATGTAAAAGAAATAACCAGGCCAGGGACCGCAGCCATCCAGATGGATTCCCCTGAAAACGGATAAAGCGACAGATAGTACAAGAAAGCCCCAAACGTATACCAGTCGAATGTAGAATACTGTATTTGGCTGCCCCTATATAGCAAACTTTGATAGACAAAGTAGCCAACCCCCGCATGCAAAAGCCCAAAGGCAGCCGTAATGGCAAAAATCCATCCGCTGCCAAGCCCAGATCCCGACAAATAACCCATGCTGGCGAAATACAGAAACAAAATAGGTAAAATCCCTGTCAAATCCCATTTCACTTTATGCAAAAAGGCAAGTGTTCCCGCTCCATAAACAAGAGTAACTGAGTATGGAAGGAACGTGAATGGATAGCTAAAAGCGATTGAGGCGATTCCGAATATCGAAAAAGCCGCCAGAAAATACTGCGTCCACTGTTTCAAGCCTGTTTTTAAAAGCAGCCAGACAAAAAGGATACCGAGGCTCGTAACCGGAAATTCATAGCTTCCGGAATAATCCCTTATGGCTAAAGTGAATCCTTTGCTCACCGAAAGGAAAAGCGTGGTATACGTGCTATACAAAAACAAAATCTTTTTCCAGTCCGCACCCGTCAGAAAACACGAAATTCCGTAAATCGCAATCGAGGCGATGAGGCTGTAAATTGACCATTCAGGAAATACGAACCAGGCAACCATTAGTGATACTGGCAAAACGGCATGGCCCGACCACCCGTATCCCGAATACAAAAGAAGATCTTTTTTCCTAATCAGAAAGGCAAGCATTAAAAGTGTTATCGCCGCTAAGGGCAAAATAAGCGACTTCGCAAAACCGGAAAATTGTACTTGCGAATAGGCCGAAGCAACAATTGAAAAATAGAAACCAAGTGTCACGGTACTGATAAGGACGGCAGTCATTTGGAGGCGATGCATACGGTAAAGCAGGAAATACATCCCTATTCCGCCAATGAAAAGAGCTGGACGGACAATCAGCGGATCGATATCCCAAAATGCGGTTGAGATTAGTCCAGGTGTATACATGAGCTGCGCTGTATAAAAAAATGAAGCAGCCAGTTCCCTGTCCCCTTTTTTCTTAAAAACAACCGAAACAACGAGAAGCAGCGCAGCCCCTGCAGCAAAGGCAGCGGGATACCCGTAATTCCCCCTGAAAATTTCTGATTCAAGTACAGCCTTTTGCCCAAATGCCAGGGACGCTAAGCCAGCGCACAAAGGGATTGCCCAAATGGATAAGTTCCTTGCGAGTGGCCTCGGATCAACCCGCCTAAAAATGAATAACGGTGCGCAGAAAAGAAGAAGCATTACCCCTAGTCCAAGCCATTCCCCCAAATCGAAGGCAATAAGGCTGGAAAACATCATCGCCCCCAGGCCGATGTCCCTTGCCGGAATCATGATAGGTGCGGTTTCCTTTCTCACAGCCTTTAAACCGAATGACAGGAACAAGGCTGCGCCGGCAAAATAAATTTCTGTTTGCGTACTGAGGGGAAAAATATATTTTCCAAACAGGGAGGCACCTTCATAAAGTGCCGCGCCAAGGAAAGCAGCGCTTAAATATCGGAATGCCGGCTGTTTCTCCGTATTGGAAAGATACAGGAAATTCCCCGCGATGATTATATAGGCAAGCAAAAGAACAATGGATGGTTCCCCCGCTCTAAGTAACATCCCTTCGAGAGAGATATAAAAGAATGCAAGGATGGAAACAACCGCGCTTGTATACCGGAACACCTTGTCAAGCAACAGGTTTCCTTTCAAACCCTTCGGTACGAAGGCAAAGCCAAATGCGACCGCGGCATATACAATGGCGCCCGCATCATCAAGGAAAGAATGTTCAATCATTTGATAAGCGCCATAGACAACCATCGCGCTGAAAACAAAATGATACTCCTTCCTTCCGCTTACAAACATCATGGCGAGGTAAATGGCAGCGGTGATAAGAAGATTGAAACCGTAAACCAGATTGCTATCAAAGAAGAACAGCATCAGCAACGTGGAGATGACGAGGCTGGCCTGGATGAAAATGGGAAACTCTTTCAAAAACAAAGCAATGGAACTTTTTTTGCGCAATTTATTAAATAGGAAAATAAATGCACCATTAAAGCCCATGATGCCAAGATAAAAATAATCAATAGGCAGTTTAAATGAAGCCAGCAAAAATCCCGCTGCCACAGTTAAACCGATTAATGAAAACCATGCAAAGAGCCTGGAATTGAGCTTTTTCGCAAAATAAACATACGCGGCCGAGGGAACGATGCTTCCCAAAAAACCGAGCAAAAATTTCCCTTCACCAGTAACGGATAAATAGTCCCCAAGCAGGCCGAACCAGCCTAGCGAAAGGACAAAGATCGGCAAAAACAGGCTGCCGAGGACGATAAAGGCAAATGCGGTTTTTTCGATTTTCAGTATCCTTGAAGATAAATAGGCGAAACCGTAAAAGAGGACAGAAACTAGGGCGATCGCGGCGCTTTTCATGCCGGCAGTCATAGTTTCCCAATTGCTTGTTGCAACGAACAGCCCTCCTACAAGCAGGAAAATGACCCCGATATTGAGCAGCCAGGAAATATTCCGCTCCCTGATTTGGTCGTTTGTCAGGACTTTTTTAGGCTTTTGCTGGACTAGCGGCATTTTTTGCTGCAGAGCCGGCGTTGGAGCTGCGGCATCGCGGTGCTGCTCAGGCTGGGGCTCAATAGCCTGAGGATGCCGGGCTTCTTCCCTTTGCCTGTCTTCCTCCAATAAATCCTGATGATACCTGTGATGGGCTTTCGCTACCTCCGCCACTGCCTCAGGTGTCAAATAGCCCCTTTCTTTCATATTAAAAAGTTCCCGTCTGAAAATTCTCCACGCTTCACTTCTAAAATGAGGCTCCATTTCCATCCCCCTAATTCAATCGTACTATTTTATGTATGATAGGAAAAAGAAACCAGCAAATCCCCTATAGTGTAATTTTACACAATTAAGTAAAAGATTCAATCTTTTTTTCCTATGGTGGATTTCTTTGTTATTGTATAAAAGACCCGATACGGAAAATCCGTTAAATTGAAGGGATTTTACTTTCCGGGAAAGAAATACTACTTGAAGAACTTTTAGGAGGAATAAGAAATGGATCAAAAGCTTCGCGACTATTTTATACATAACAGGGAAAGGCAATTGGCCGAGTTGACGGAGTATCTCTCCATTCCAAGCATCTCCGCGATACCCGCCTATAAAGAGGACATGAAAAAGGCTGCGGATTGGACCGCAAATATGATGAGGCAAATCGGATGGGAAAAAGCCGAAGTTTACTCGGGCAAAGGCCATCCGATCGTTTATGGCGAATGGATGAAGGCTCCAGGCATGCCAACCGTCCTTGTATACGGGCATTACGACGTCCAGCCGGTTGATCCGCTCGAGCTGTGGGAAACGCCTCCGTTCGAAGCTTCCATCAGGGATGGGAAACTGTACGCGCGGGGTTCAAGCGACGATAAGGGCCAAGTATTCATGCATTTAAAAGCGGTTGAGGCGATTTTGCAAACACATGGTCACCTTCCTGTGAACATTAAGTTCCTGATTGAAGGAGAAGAAGAAATAGGGAGCCCGACCCTCCCTGCTTTTGTTGAAGAAAATAAACAACTCCTTGCGGCGGATGTTCTTGTCATTTCCGATACGACCCTGCTCGAACGAGGCAAGCCTGCCATCGTTTACGGACTCCGGGGAATGACCGGAATCCAGATTGATGTAAAGGGCGCGGCTGGGGATTTGCACTCCGGGTTGTACGGGGGCGCGGTCCAGAACCCAATCCATGCAATCGTTGAAATCCTTGCTTCCATGCGCGCTAAAAATGGTTCCATTACAGTTGATGGATTTTACGATAAAGTCAGGGAATTGAGCGCGGAGGAACGGGCTGAATTCGCAAGCCTTGGCCAAAGCGAGGATGCGATGGCCAGCCAACTGGGCGTGCCAGAACTGTTTGGCGAGGAAGGGTTTACCGCTCTTGAGCGAATCTGGGCAAGGCCGACCCTAGAGGTGAATGGAATTTATGGAGGATTCCAGGGCGAGGGCCTGAAAACGGTTATCCCATCCGAAGCACACGCAAAAATCACATGCAGGCTTGTTCCCGACCAGGATCCCCAGGAAATTGCGGATTTGCTTGAAAGCCATGTGAAAAAAGCAGCTCCCAAAGGGGTAACAGTAAAGGTAACCCAATTTGATAAAGGAGCACCATTTCTGACTCCTTTTGATCATCCAGCCATACAGCTGGCGGGAAAGGCATATGAAGAAGTGTATGGAGTCCCGACTGCCTATATCCGAGGCGGCGGTTCAATTCCGGTTGTCGCGTCATTCGCCGAAATCCTGAACACCCCGATCGTCATGATGGGCTTCGGACTGTCGGATGAAAATTTCCATGCGCCAAACGAACATTTCAATCTCGAGAATTTTGACAAAGGCCTGGAAGTAATCGCGCGGTACTTATTTAAGTTGGATGGAAATCTATAAGAAAAGCGGAAGCGCCTTTTTAGCGCCGTATGGACTGGAAGGCGACAAATTTCATACATTCTTATTTTTTAAAAAGAAAAGGGCAGCCCGAATTTAATCGAGGCTGCCCCTTTTCCATTCAATTTCAATCTTGTTTCCCATTTACGAACCTGCCGTGGTCCGGTATCGCGATATCGTCGAATTTTTCAACGAGGAGATCCAGGTTTTCACGTAGCGTTTTGCCCGCCATCGGGCGACCATGCCCGGTGATTGCGACCACTGGCCTCAAAGCTGCCAATTTTTCCACGGAAGCTCTCGCAGCTTCCCAGTCAGGAGTCAAATAACGCGGTGGCCCGCTGATTTCATGTTCCTGCGTAAATACTTTATAAAGTGATTCTTGTTTGACTGTTACAAATGCATCCCCGGCAATAAGTGATCCATCCGCTTCACGGAACAGTGAAACATGACCTTGTGTATGGCCTGGTGTATGAATCCATTTCCACCCATCCATAAACGGGACAGTCCCATCCTGAGGTAGCGCTTGTACATGGCCTTCAAGCTTAATCGCCTCATTCGGATAATATGGGGAAATTTTCGCGAGCAGGCCGCCTTCCACAGTCGGATCGGGGTCCGGATAATCCTCCTCGCCCCTTAAGAATGGCATTTCAAGTTCATGCGCGTAAACAGGCATTTTCCATTTTTCAATCAGTTGCGTTATTCCTCCTACATGGTCAAAATGGCCATGGGTCAGAATAATCGCTTTTGGGGGATTGTTTTTCCCGAAACGTTCTTCTGCCTCAACGATTATATTGTCCCCCGACCTCGGCATTCCGGCATCGATTAGCACCCATTCATTCCCCTCGCCCGGATAACCGTAAAATACGACATTGACAATCATAAATGGGAAATAGTAAAGGTCGCTTGTTATTTGTTCGCCAATGCCACTGTCGATGCTTGTCATCGGAATGATTCGTTTTTCAGCTTTGTTTTCCATTATGTTACCTCCATTCCTTCACTCTTTTCCCTAATACCCCACATTCCGGCCATTCATTCAAAAAAAGATCGAGAACGGGCCTGCCCGCTGCAACCTTATAAGGGAATGCAGTTTGCGCACTGTTTCCCTCGTTTGCTATACTTGATAGGGAATAAACCAATGTGGAGGCATTATGCTAACTTTTGAAGAAAAACTTGAAATCTTTGAATCGTTTCCTGAACTAGAACGCAAAGATGTATCTTTGGGGAGAGTAAACTTTCAATTTCCGGGAAGTGTGACTGACAAGAAAAATGTTGTGTACCATTTGCATCCGAATGGCAATGGATTTGTCTACGCGGGCGGCGTTGACGGCTATGAAACAGATGAAAAAGGTCTTGTAAATATCAGGGACTTTACTGCGGATGAACTAAAGGAATTGACGGCGAGGTCGATTGCGGATTTGTCGGGCACTGGCATGAAGGAAGCGCCCGCAAACGCTGTGCAGAATGGGCCGGAAAAATGGGTGAATAAGACGAATGATGTGCTAATTGTTATCCATGAAGATGATTTATGGAATGTATACTATGGCGTGAACCTTGAGGAAAGCTTTGGCGCATATGGGGAAGTGGAAGAATATATGGCGGAAGAAGGATTTTCAAGAAGGAAATGAATTCGGGAAAAAGTGTGTTCCGCAAATTAAATTATTTTTAAAGGATGCAAACGTTACAAAAGCCGGCCCTCTGATGTGGGTCGGCTTTATTGTTAGCTACAGTGTCGTTTAATTTATAACGGTGAAAGGCTTCCATTCTTTTGGAAGCAGGCGTAAATACTTTGGCTGGAGGAAACGGTCATCGATCAAAAGAATCGTACCGCTGTCCGCTTCGGAACGGATCAGCCGCCCGCCCGCTTGCAGCACTTTTACCATTCCGGGATAAGTATAGGCATAATCATAGCCATCCAGGCCGCCTGAAGAGAAATGCCGCTTTAATAAGTCGCGCTCAAAGGAGAGTTGCGGAAGGCCAACTCCTACTATTATTACGCCATTGAGTTTGTCGCCGGGCAAATCGATTCCTTCCGAGAAAATGCCGCCAAGAACAGCAAAACCCACCAGGCTTCGATTGCTCCCTTCCTTGAATAATGAGAGGAATTCATTCCGCTCCCCTTCGCCCATATTGGATTGTTGGATAATGAATGTAACTTCATCATCTGGCTTAAGGCACTCCGCGACCCGTTCCATGAAAAGGTAGGATGGGAAAAAGCAGAAATAATTGCCCGGCCTTTCAGCAAGGAGCATCCTGATGGTTTCAGCAATCCGTTCATACGAGCGGTCCCTGTCCCGATAGCGAGTGGACAAAGGCTCAATAAACACGTCGGTCTGGCTTGCATCAAACGGAGAGGAAACCGATAGGAATGAATCTCCTTCCTCCCCGCCAAGCATTTCCCTAAAAAAGTCCGGGGGAACCAAAGTTGCCGAAAAGAATATTTTTGCCCTGAATCCCTTCCCGGCTTTCCTAAGCAAAACGGAAGGATCCAGGCAATGAATATTTATTGAAAACTCCCCCTGCCTCAATTTGCTGTAAAATGCGAATCGTTCGTCGGCCATTCCTTCTGCCCTTAAAAAACTTTGGGCGTTAAAATACGCATCCAGCAACAAATCTGAGGGGGCGGGCTCTGATCCGAGCTGTTTTTCGGCTTCGCCGGCAAACGATCTTACCGTGTCGACAAGCCCTTCCGGTAACCCATCTAAAAGGAATTCACTTTCGCCAGCAGCCCTTTTTCTCGTATCAATAAAAAACTGATTAACTGCGGATGCCGCTTTTGCAAGTCCAGGGCTCAAAATCTTGAAGTCACGTTTAACGGCAAGGAAAAGCGATTTGGCAAGTGAAGCAGAGAACATTTCCCTGGCTCGGTCCGGAAGATTATGTGCCTCATCAATGAGTAAGGCTGCGCGCTTCTTCTTATCGTCAAAAAGGCGCTTCAGGGAAACCCGGGGATCGTAAATATAGTTGTAATCACATATCACGACATCCGCAAGGTAAGCAAGGTCGAGTGAAAATTCAAAAGGACAGACATGATGTTTAAGAGCAAACTTTTCAATATCTTCCCTGCCCATAAATGTTCCATTATTTAATATATCAAGTACTGCTCCATTTATCCGGTCGTAATATCCCGAGGCGAACGAACAGTTGCCCATTTGGCATCCTTGCCCATCATTGAAGCATATTTTCTCCTTCGCGGTCAGGGTCACCGCTGCTAACTGCAGCCCTTTGGAAGACATAAGGTTAAGCGCCTGCTCGGCAGCCTTTCTGGTCGTCGTCCTGGCGGTTATATAAAAAACATGGCTTATACGACCCTCACCGAGCGCTTTAACGGCAGGATACAGTGTCGAAATCGTCTTTCCAATGCCAGTGGGAGCATTTATGAACAAATCCGCTTCCCCGTTAATTGCTCGGTATACAGCCCCTGCGACCGCCTTTTGTCCAGGCCTGTAAACATCGAAAGGAAACGCTAGGCCCTGGGCGCTATTGTCCAGCCTTTCCTTTAGTGAAATCCTTAATTTAGCATAAGGAGCGAAATCAATAATCAGGTTTTGAAAAAAATTATGCAATTCTTCCGAGGAAAAAATTTGATCAAAACATTTCAACGCATATGTATCTCTATTTACATACGTGAGCCTTACCTTAATAGTGCTAAGCCCTTTTTCGGATGCCACAATATACGCATAACATTTCGCCTGGGCCCAGTGGACGGGATACGAAGCATGTTCAATCGTTTCGAGATTCAACGAATTCGACTTGATTTCATCGATGACCAATTGTCCGTCTTCTACAAGCAGGCCGTCACACCGCCCATCAATAATAAAATCAATTCCTTCATGATTGACCGAAATTCGCAGAGGAACTTCCTTGACGTCCCCTTCCTTATAGCCCTTTTGGACAAACTGGTGGGCCTTGGTGCCCTCGGCCATTGCCGCAGCGGCACCGACACCGGATTCAATGCTGCCGCTCCTGTATACGTACTCTGCAAGGGCCCTAGCCGGGACATGGAACTCAGCCATCTTCTCTCCCCTTTATCGAATGTATGTTCTTTAATATTATCATAATTAAAATGGAATGGGAAAAAAAGAAAAGGCGAAGGATTTGCTCCTTCGCCGCGTTTTTTTATTCCTGTGTATCTTCCACGGGAACATCTTCCTTAATATACTCATAGTCGTTCGGGTTTATTGGTTTATAGCCGTTTGGTGTGTAGAACCTCAACAAGTCCTTTAGGACGATTTCATCTGACATTTGAAGTTCGGTTTTTACCCGTTCAGCATTTTCAGCACACATCGTTCCATCTTCGACTAATTCTCCGGTGGTTGTATCATAGCACTTCTCGTTCACCTGTGTTAATTTCGGTGAAACAAAATCGCCATTCCTGAAGCTTACCACCTGATGATGCTGTGGTGAAAGCAAGTCGGAACCGAATTCAAGGAAGTCTTTTGTATCGATTCCCAAAAGGTGAAGCATGGTAGGGCGAACGTCAATTTGCCCGCCGAAGCTGTCATCCTGCACCGCTTTTACGCCGGGTACATGGATAAATAATGGAACCCTCTGAAGCTGGGCGTTTTTAAATGGCGTTATTTCTTCGCCAACTACCTGGCTCATTGCCGCATTATGGTTTTCAGAAATACCATAGTGGTCACCATACATCACGACCATGGTATTGTCATAAAGGCCCGCTGCTTTCAAATCATTAAAAAACTGCTCAATTGCTTGGTCCATATAATTCGCCGATTGGAAATAATGGTCAACTACGTCATTTCCTGTCGTGCCAGCCGGGAAATCCGTATCCTCTTCATCCATTTCAAACGGGAAATGGTTGGACAGGGTGATGAACTTCGTATAGAAAGGCTGCTTAAGTGTTTTTAGCAATGGAATCGATTCTTTGAAGAATGGCTTATCCTTCATTCCATAGTTTTTCGTATCTTCTTCTTTCATGGTGTAATATTCAGCGTCAAAGAAACGGTCGTAGCCAAGTGCTTTATACATGACATTCCGGTTCCAGAACGTTTTGTAATTTCCGTGGAAAACTGCGGAATTGTACCCATACCCCTTCAGAATCGCAGGTGTTGCATGGAAGGTGTTCTGTGCCTTGTTGATAAAAACGGCACCCTGTGACATCGGGTAAAGGGAGTTTTCCATCAAAAATTCCGCATCTGATGTTTTTCCCTGGCTTGTCTGGTGGAATACGTTTTTAAAGTAGAACGTATTCGGGTCCCTTGTCAGCGAGTTCAGGAACGGTGTTACTTCCTGCCCGTCGAGCTTGTAGTCGATAATGAAGCTTTGCAACGATTCGAGAGAAATGTATATTACATTCATCCCTTTTGCCTTCCCGAAATACTTCGGGTTCGGTTCGTTATAATTCGCATTCCTGTAGTTTTCGATTTCGGTAATATCGCTGCTGTCGGCCAACGCACGCTGGCTCGATGATTTAATGTTTTGGACCGCGTCATAGATGGTAAAGTTGTAAGCCCCAAGATATTTTACAAGATATACCCGGTCAAAAGAACGAGTAAGGAGCTGAGGTCGGTCTTTTTCCGCAAGCCCAAGGTTGAATAGGAAAGTTGTTACCGCAAACAGCATGGCCAGCCTGAATGAACGTTTTCCGGTTTCCTTGAATTTCCCGTATGCCTTAACCGCAAGTACGGCAAGCAAAATTGTATCGGTAAAGTAAAACACATCCATAAAAGACATGAGGGAAAGCGCGCTGTCCCCAAGCTGCCCCGCATTTGTCTTAGTCTGCATCAAAACCGGGACGGTGATGAAGTCATTAAAGAACCTATAATATACGATATTTGCGTATAACAGGAATGAAAGGACAAAGTTGGTAATCAGCATGACCGTAAACTGAACCTTTTTCCGGAACAAAAGCGCGAAGCCGAAGAAAAGGAGCGCGGAGCTGATCGGGTTAATCAATAACAGGAATTTTTGCAAGCCATTGTCAATTCCAAGATTAAATTCAATTTTGTAGGCAATATAGGTTTTTAACCAAAATAAGATGACCGCTATGGTAAAAAAAGAATATTTTCTATTTTTCCAGTCTCCGGTTTGTTTGAATTGAAACATGTTGATTCTCCTTTCACTTACCGAAAAACCTCAGGTAAACGAACCTAAACTACTATAACACATTATAGGGAAAAGATAAAACAATAATACTGCCATTAAATGGTGTCCAGCATTAATATTTATTGGCTTTTTCCCTTTTTTTCCGATAGGATTCGTTCAAATTCGCCATTCCTTGCTGCCCTCTCCTCTTCAGAGGCAAGGTCGTATTTTTTGAGCAGATGAAAAAGCTCATTCAGGGTATTTTGATCCGGGCCGTCCTGGAGCCTGGCTTCAAATGCTCCATATATAGTAGACGGCAAAAACCCCTTTTGTGTTTCATATTTTTTTTGGACATCTTCCAAAGTGTGGTCAAGATTGCATTTTCCCAAGTTGATTCATCTCCTTTCCAATTCGCTTCCGGCAGATGCTCCGGCATTATTTAGCAGGATCCGATTATTCCTTTTCTTCATAAATACGTAAAACAGTAAGAAGAAGATCGCGCTTGAGGCGCGAACTCCGGTAGATATGGACATGGACATCCCTATATTGGTTGCTTCCAGTAAAAATACCCCGAATTGTGGGGCGATAAAACCGATTATCGCCAATAAAACATTATAGTTGGCGATATAGGAGCTTCGGTTGTCCTCTTTTGTTACTTCCAAAAGCTGATTGAACAATATGAGGACCGTTCCAGATACAAAAAAACCTGACAGGCCATTTGCAAGCGTTATATAAATAAGGTTGGTGGAAATGGTCATTGTTACCGGGGCAAGCGCCATTCCCAATGCGATTGGAATCATCATCTTGGAGTTACCATGTTTGTCAGCCATTTTTCCCCACCACGTAAAACTGGCTATCTGTGCAAGCTGGTTTGCTACTGTGAGGATGCTAATCCAAAATCCATTTGCATGAGCATAACTGATTTGATAAATACTGAACAACGGCCAGGCCATTTGCCAGCCAAAATTGAAGTACAGCCCACAAATAAGAAAATACAGATAGGGTTTATCCCTGAAAATGCCCAGATTCAGGTTGAAACCGGGCAGTTTCCGTTTTGGCTGGGCTTTTGCTTCCCTGTGTTTCATTATGTAATAGACTTCGATAGCCCCAAAAATAAAAGCAAGTAGGAAAAGAACCTGGTAGGGCAAGGGATTGGTTTTGTCGAATTGCTGCAAGGAAAGCCCGATTAAGAACGTTGCTCCCATACCGACAATCGTCAAAATTTTATTCCTTTCGCTAAAGAAACCATTTCGGCGATGGTCAGGAATCAGATCCCCAATAAAAGACTGCCAGCTAAGGACTGCAAAAGAGCCCGGAAAGTTCATCAAGCCTACCAAAAGAACAAAAACCCAGCTTTGATAGGCTTCAGGTACATAGATAACAAAAACCATGCAAAGCAGGAATACTCGGGTAATGAATACTGAATAGGCGGTGAAATTCTTCTTTTCGCTAATTCTTCCCATCATAATGGAGCAGATCAGCATAGCGAACATTCCAACAAACTGCGGCAGCGAACTGATAAGCCCCACCTGATAGTTTGTAGCCCCAAGGACACCGATTGCGAAAAGGGAGAAATAGTTATTGGTTAAGTTTTGTACGATCGTTGCGGCAATACCATTTTTAATGCTGAATTTCTCATTTGTTTTCACGTTTCCGGGAGGTGATTCATATTCAACGGATTCATCGTCCTTTTGATTGTAAACCAAGATTGATTACTTCATCTGTTATCATAAACCCGTGCCAATGAACGTGCAAGATGAATTTTACCATTCGAAAAAATAAAAAAAATCTTTATTGCCAATCCTTTTCAGATTCAATTTTTGGCGTACTGGGATTCTTCATTTGCTGGAAAAAATGGCAACGGATTTACAAGGATATATATAATAGAAGGAAAACGGGAAAAGCAGGAAGTGTTAATGACACTTCCTGCTCCCTGATTCCTGCTTCATTCCGGGTTAGATCCAGCTCCTGCACTTACGGTGGTGCCTGTAAGCTCCTGCAACATTTCCGTCATATTCATTGCCATAGTCGCCGTAGTTCCCGTAGTCACCGTAATTGGATTCCTCTGCTCCGGCTACTCCATAATTGTGGCCCATCCCTTTCCGCGCGCCTTCAATCCGAACCCTATTCGTGTGGATGATGACCTCTTCGGCGTCAATTTCCACCCTTCTGACTCGGTTGCGGTTTTGCATTTGGCCCATAGTGTAATTTTGGCCCATAGTGTAGTTTTGATCGTAAGACATTCTTCTTTCCCTCCTTTCCTGATTCATACTGTAATTTATGAAAGGATAGAAGTAATTGAGTGGACAAGTATCCATAAATCAAAAAACTTTTTTCTTTTTTTCTGTATTCGACCGACGGATATTTTCTTGCCGAACTGCCCACCCTAACTAAAAAGGTAATGTGGAAGGAGGAGTTAATGTTGGATTCAAGGAGAGTAAAGCAAATCCTATCGTCATCAGCTGACATTGACGTTACATATAACGGCGTTTCAGTCTGGATTGATGAACTGCATCAAGATGAAAAAATGGCTACAGTTCATTTAAGGGGCCCACTTGAAGAAAGAACGATTGTTGAGATCGGGGAACTTAAAGAGGAATGAGGGAAGCCCCGCATACCGCGGGGCTCTTTTTACGCCTTATTTTCCCTGCCATCCTTTATCGATGAAGGGTGCGGCTGAGTGCCGTGGTTTAAGGATTCAAGAGAATCCCTTTTAAATTGGCCTTTGTCTTTACCTGCTCCCGGGGCGATATTTCCCATTGGAAGCTGCTCCAATTCCTTTCCTCTTGGCATAAGGATACCCCCTTTTGCCTTAATGTTGGCATGAAAGGTATGTTTTTATTCCTTCCTTTTCAGCCGGCCTAATTTCCCTGAAATGGAATTCTTGATGTGCTTGGCTGCCTCCAGTTCCGGTACCCAGCCTTCCTTGCACCAGGCTCATATTTCGCCATCGGCTTCTTCCGGAGAACCTCCCGCAAATAAGGATAGCCGTCCTGATTAGGATGTCTTAGAAGAGCCATTAATTGAAGAATATCATCCAATGCCCGGTGCTGCTGCTCTCCAGATAAACCATGGGCTTTCAATAGGGAAAGTAGGCTCCCGCTTGGGAAGCCATACTGTTTCCATGGGATATGCCTCATCGAACAATACCATTTCAGTTCGTTTACTTCCGGGTACATATGATAGAGGAAACTTCTATCAAAGGAGGCATTATGGGCAAGAACGGCATCCGGAAACGAAAAAAGCTTTTTTATTTTCTCATCATCAAATGCTTTTCCTTCCACCAGGCTGAACGGGATTCCGTGTACCCTGAATGCTCCCGGATAATTCCGGATGGCGGAAGAAGACAGAGGCTCGCGAAGGAACGAAGCCTCTTCAAGAGTGTCGATGATTTCACCTGTTTCTTCATCATAAGAAAAGAGAATAAGTCCGAGTTCAATAATTTCATCTGCACCAGGCTTCAGACCGGTCGTTTCAGTATCCGCCAGAAGCCCGGTTTTAATTTTACCGGCCATTTTAAGCGACCTCCTTGCATTAGTGGACATCCTTCACCCCAGTTAATGGTTATTCTACACTTTTTCTGGTCGTTTGTCCTTTCATTGGAATCCGACCGGTTGGATATGTTCTTTTTTGCGTCAGAAATTCCAGTTGTGCATTTCGTAGTTTTTAAATACAGGTAAAATGGGCGTCTGTCCAATTTTTCGATTATACTTGGAATTGAAGCTATATTCCATTAGGGGGAAGAAACATGAATAATCATGAAATTGATTACAAGCTGTATGGAGATGACATGCAGTTCGTGGAAGTTGAACTTGATCCGCATGAAACTGTCGTTGCGGAAGCCGGCAGCCTGATGATGATGGAGGACGGCATTTCCATGGAAACGATTTTTGGGGATGGATCAGGAGGAAATGGCGGCCTGATGGGCAAGCTTTTCTCCGCCGGAAAAAGGATGCTGACAGGCGAAAGCCTATTCATGACTACGTTCACAAATGTCGGTAGCGGGAAAAGACACGTATCTTTCGCCTCCCCTTATCCCGGAAAAATCATTCCGATGGATTTAAGTGAACTGAACGGCAAGATTATTTGCCAAAAGGATGCATTCCTGGCAGCCGCTAAGGGCGTATCGGTTGGAATTGAATTCCAAAGGAAAATTGGCACCGGTTTTTTTGGCGGCGAGGGTTTCATTATGCAAAAGCTTGAAGGAGACGGTTTGGCGTTTATCCATGCGGGAGGAACCATCCATAAAAAAGAACTCCAGCCTGGTGAGGTTTTGCGTGTGGATACTGGGTGCCTAGTCGCAATGACGGCAGGGGTCGACTATAATATTGAATTTGTAAAAGGAGTCAAAACAGCACTGTTTGGCGGCGAAGGCCTTTTCTTCGCAACACTGAGGGGTCCGGGTTCTGTTTGGATCCAATCGCTCCCTTTCAGTCGACTTGCAAGCCGGGTATTTGCCGCAATGCCTCAAACTGGGGGCGCCAAAGATGAAGGAAGCCTGGCTAGGGGCCTTTTCAATATCCTTGATGGCGATTGATTTTTTTCAAAAAGACTTGTTCACCATTGATTGCCATGGTACAATAACAAAGCGATGAGCTGAATTGTGTAAGCCGGGGAACATTCCCTTTGGGAGCATGCGATGTGGCGCATGGTTCTCCGCCTCAATACGCAGAAAGGCGCCTGTCCTAGTGGCAGGCGCCTTTCCTTGTTTGTTTTTTGAAGAATCTTTCCTAAAGTAAAAGGTTTCCTATATTTTCGCAAGCAGTTCCTTGAGCAATTCTTCTGGTCTGATTAAGGCCTCTCCGCCACCTTGCGCGAATGTTTCGTTTCCTCCGCCTTTTCCATTAATCAATGGAAGCGCAACGGCAACAGCTTCTTTCATGTTCCCGCTTGTATTCCTGCCTTTCGCGCAAACGAACTGAAGCTTGTCCCCATTCTTTGAGAGCAGGATCGCCTTTATCCCGTCCCCTTCCCCTACAATGGCCCGCGCAAGTTTCTGAAGTTCCTGAATCGGCCTGTTTTCAAACACGCCTGTAACGGGAATATCCGTCAATCCCCTATTCGTGCGCATCTGGCTGGCTTCAAAATCAATCAGCCTGTCGTTTGCTTCTTCAAGCTTCTTCTCCAGCGCGTTTTTCGTCTCCAAAAGTTTATGTAATGCTGTTTCCATTTCATCCTGGGGAGCATTTAAAAGAGGCGTTAACCTGGCGAGGATGTCGTTTTTCTTTGAAAATTGGCGGAAAGATCTGTTTCCTGCGACAAAACATACACGATATTTTTTCTTTTCCTTCTGGATCCCCAGGATTTTTATCATACCAGCCTCGCATGTCGAAGATGGATGGGTGCCCCCGCAGCCGTTATAATCGTAATCAGGAATGACGACGAGTCGAATATTTTCTTCAACGGACAAAGCCTTTCGCAAAGGCAGCTTTTCCGCTTCTTCCTTTGTCACCCACTTAGTTTCAATCCGGCGGTTTTCAAGTACGATTTGGTTCGCAAGCTTTTCTGCTTCTTCAATATGATTCGTATTAAGGGTATCTGTATCAAGATCAATTGTCGATTCTTCCCTCCCAAGATGGAATGCGACAGTCTTAAAACCAAAAAGGTTATCAAACGCTGCTGACAGGATGTGCTGGCCTGTGTGCTGCTGCATATGGTCGAATCTGCGTTCCCAGTCAATTTTCCCTTCTACATAACCGTCTTCCGTGAGCACACTTGATCTTAAGTAATGCCGAATCTCCCCGCCAACTTCCTCAACTTTCGTTACCGTGGAATCGTTAAGTTCGCCTGTATCGTACGGCTGGCCACCGCCTTCCGGATAAAAAGCCGTCTTTTCTAAAACAGCATACCAATCACCGTTTTCATCCTGCCCCTGCTTAATTAACCTTGTATCGAATGAAGTAAGATAGGGATTCTCGTAATATAGTTTTCTCGTCATCATGCGCCACCTCAGTATGGAGTAAAACAACTAATCCAAAAGTTCAGCCATCGGCTTTAGCCTCATTATAGTGCCTGGCTACGTAAATAGTCTATCGCCTGGCTCATGTTTGTAAACGTTCTAGTGCCCTTGATATCAATACCTGCATTTACAGCATGCACAGCGATTTCCGGCCTAATGCCGGCAATGACAATGGAAATCCCAATCAGCCTGAACCCCATGATTAGGTGATTGAAAACGGATATATTCGTTTCCATACGAATCATCGATAAGGATGACGCATCCAGAATAAGGTGCCGCATATCCATTTCAGTAGCCTTCTTCATAGCTTCAGCACCCAGTCCGGCAAACCTCGACTGTTCCATTTCATACGGAAGGGTTTGCATCGATATCATCCCGATCCCTTGTCCAATTGGAATAATATTGATTGAATTCGCTTCCATAAATGCCCGGAATTCCTGTTCGCGCTGGTGCCTTTCCGTAATATCTTCAAATTCGATCATTGCGCCTATAATCTTGCCGTCATCAGCCCTTAACAAAGTTGAACGCTGGGAAAGGGTTTTCCTGTATTTACCCCATGTGTATGGAAAAACATCGTACCTGAAATCTCGCCCTTGTTCGAGTGAGTGCTGGACAGTCCGGGTGAACTCAGGAGGATTGCCAAAAAATTCATCGATATGGCGTCCGATTGCCTCAGCGGGTTCGATATCGAGTATGGTCTTGCACATTTTATTGGCAACCGTTATCCTGAACTCTTTATCAATTGCCATTACAGCTACTGTTAAATGATCGAGTACGACTTTATCCATCCAAGTATCCCCTTTTTTACATAAATACTACCATACACAAAAGTGAAATAGTGGATTTTCGAAAGCCTATAAAAATAAAAGTTACTCCCGTCTGTTTGTTGATGTTCATAATAAATAAGGATATGTCATACAGGATGCCGAAAATGAAAACCCCGGGCAATTTCCGGGGTTTTCATCATATTCCATGGCTTCTGGATTCATCGCGGATATGGTTCATATGCGACTCCACGTAGGCCCTCTCCATCCCATTTACATTTGCCGCATTCCGTTCAGGTTCAAGATCTGTGATTCCTTTTTTCTTGTAAAAGTAATCTACAATAAAGCCGAATCCTAAGAGAACAGCCGAAAAAATCAAGATATACAAGATTAGCACAAGAATCACTCCTTTTCGTAATTATACCATATTCCGGAAATCAGGGCATGCTACAGAAGCCACAAGCCGAAGAAATAGGTCACGTAACGTTCATTATTTGTGCATTATTGAGCAAGGTTTTGTTTGTATAATGAAATTGAATTACTATGAGTAGAATGGATGATCAAAATGGCCAAATTGCTTTATATTTCAGCAAACCCCAAAGGTCCGGAGAAATCGAAAGGCATGCAGATTGGAGAGGCATTTTTGCAATCTTTTTCCGAGGAACAACCCGATATCGAAATAAAAAGGATCGATCTTTTCCAACTTGATATGGTCCGGATGGATGCGGAACTTATTTCAGCCCGCGGCAAACTCGCGGGTTATGGAATGTCGTTTGAAGACCTGACTGATCAGGAAAAGAGCAAAATCATTAAAATGCATGCGCTGGCTGAAGAGTTCATCAAATATGACTACTTTGTGTTTGTTACGCCTTTATGGAATCTAAGTTCCCCCGCTGTACTGAAAACCTTCCTGGACAATCTTTTTGTTACAGGCAAGACGTTTGTCCACACGGCGAATGGCCCTAAAGGTTTGCTTGAGGGGAAAACCGCAATCCATATCCAAACAAGGGGCGGCCTCTATACCGGGATGCCGATGGCGGAACTGGAATCGGGAGACCGCTATTTGAAAATCGCCCTTCGATTCATGGGGATTCGTGTACTTGATTCCGTAATCGCCGAGGGGCTGGATGCTTTTCCGAAAAAAGCCCCGGAAATTGTCGAAGAAACAAAAGCCCGGGCCATCATCGCCGCGAAAGAAATGGCGCGCAAGCCTGTTGTAATTTAAAAAAGTCTGAAGCCGGACCGTATCTAGGCCTTGCTTTTTCTTTTAATCCTCTTTCCTCTCGGCAACTTTTGAGAAGATGGCTCTGTTTAGTTTCGGCGCGGCCTGGAAAAGGATAGTTCCGAGCAGCGCGATGACCAGGATATAGATCCCTGCGAAAATTTTTAGATGCCCCGCTGCAAGACCTGCCATGATAACCGAGAATTCACCCCTTTGGGTGAGTGATAAGCCTGAGCTAAGCGATTCTCGTTTTGACAAGCCATACCAACGTCCACCAAAATAGCCGACCATTATTTTCTGTGCCACAGACCAGAAAAGAAGGACAATTAGCAGGGTCAAATATGGAATTTCTGCTGTCAGCTTAATTTGCATTCCGAATGAAAGGAAGAAAAACGGAAGGAAAATGTTTCGGACCGGAAGCGTGACTTTCGCTATTTTTTCTTTTACCATTACATCCGAAAGCATGATTCCAGCAAGAAATGCGCCTATGACTTCCGACAAACCGAGGAGGATGGCAATGCCTCCATATGTCAGGGCGATACCGGCAACGAGTACGATAAATGAGTCTTCGTGTTTAATCGACTCCAGGAAATGTTCAATCCTTTTAAATAAAACTTTGCTAAGTGCGACAGCCACAACTGCCAATAAAACAATCTTCGTTAGAATAAAGCCAAAATCCGAAAAGGTAAAATCCCCTCCACGAAATCCGATCAGGACAGTTAAAAGGATGGGCGCCACCAAATCCTCAAATACCAAAACAAGCAGAATGAATTCCGATTCGTTCGTTTCGGCACGGTTTTTATCCTCTAGCAGTTTTGCCGTAATGGATGAAGACGTCGCGAAAACAATTCCCCCAATGAGCAAAGCTTCTTTCCATTCAAGACCAAAAAGCCTGGATAACACGGTAGTCGCCACAATGCCAAGAACTGCATCAAGAAGCCCTGCTTTCCAAACCTTCTTGCTCCCAGCCCCGAGATTTTTTAAAGGAAATTTCATGCCGAGTAGGAAAAATAGGAGGACCAGACCTACTTCACCGGCCGCCTCAATGACTTTTATTTCATGAAAAAAAGGAGATATGAAAATCCCAAGAGCGATAAACAAGAGGATATCCGGAATTTTAAACATTTTTTGGCCGATGACCCCAACGCTAAATAAGATTAGCAGGAATAAACCAAACGCTAATGTTACATTCATCAAACTCCACCTTTTGGAAAAAAGATTTCCGTATTCCTCTACCCTGCTGTTTTCACCTGCATGCATGGGAAAGTCGATTCCTGAGAAAAATATTTTCCCATATTAAGATTTGTTTTTTATTTTGCAAAGGTATATTTAAAAGATGAAATAAAAAAAGGCCCATATGGCCTCTTTGGTTAGTGAATGTCTTTCTTTTTGAAACGGCCGCCCCTAACTTCCGAAATATCCGCAAGTGCAAGGAAAGCGGTGCTGTCAAAACCCTGGACAATATCCTTTAATTTTGCTTCTTCCAGCCGGGTAATGACACAAAAAATAACTTTTTTATTGTCTCCCGAAAAAGCTCCTTCCCCTTCCAAATATGTGACCCCGCGGCCAAGTCGGTGAAGGATGGCATCCCCGATTTCCTGGTAATGGTCGCTGATGATCCAGGCGGATTTTGACTCCTCCAGTCCCTGGACAACTACATCAATCGATTTAAATGCGATGACATAAGCGAGGATCGAATACATCGCCCTATCCCAGCTGAAAACAAATCCAGCCGTACCCAGGATGAAAATATTGAAGAACATGATGATTTCGCCAACCGAAAATGGTGTTTTCTTGGTAATCAAAATGGCCAGGATTTCCGTGCCATCAAGGGCTCCTCCGTAGCGAATAACCAACCCGCCGCCAACCCCGACGGCCATTCCCCCAAAACCGGTCGCTAACAGGATATCAGCCGTAAAAGCCGGAACCGGATGAAAAAGGGCAGTGAATATGGATAATGCTGTAATGCCGAATAACGTGGAAAAGGCAAAGGTTTTGCCAATTTGTTTGTACCCTAAATAAAAGAATGGAATATTGAGGATAAAAATAAATAAACCGAGGCTGATGCCTGTAACGTGGGAAAGCATAATGGAGACACCGACAATCCCTCCATCAATGACTTTATTCGGGACAAGAAAAATTTCCAGCCCGACCGCAGTCAATACGGCCCCTACAAAGATCCCGATCGCCCTTGCAAGAACCTGGACCCTGGTAAGCCGTTTATGTTCGGCTTTTAATTGTGTTAAATCTGTCATTCATGGACCTCCTTTTTACTACATATTTTAATTATACAGTAACAAAGCCCACCCTACCTGCAAAAATACACCATTTACAGGAAGTTTTTTTGGGTTTTTTTGAATGTTTTTAAAAAAAATTGTTTATCGGAACGGAAAAAGGTCAAAACAATAATGAGGACTTTATTAAAGGAGGCAGGATCATGGAACATCAAAAGGAAATCAGGTACTGCGAGAACTGCAAGCAGGAAACAGAGCATCTTGCCATCGAAGACTCACTCGAAATAGAATACCACTGCGCCGTGTGCGGTCAGAACACGGAAGTATACAAAAATTATTTTTAATTGTGTTACTGGGAGGTTCCGTTCTAGAAAATGCGCAGCCTCCCTTTTCTTTTTGATTACATCTGTTAAGCTGATTTACGAAATTGTAGTTTTTCAGGTTTTTAAAGATGGATATAATCAGGAAGCTCTTTGAATCGGTCTTTAGTGGTAGGGTATGAAGATTTTCTGAAATTCAGCATGGCAGTCGGTCTTTGGCGCTTCCTTTCAAAGATTTAGTTTGGATTAATAAAAAAATCAAAATTTCATTTGACCTTTTTTGCTTTTGAGGCTATAATAATTTTTGTGCCATAACATTAGGTTAACAAGAAAGCACATGAAACCTTTATATTTTTCATATCATGTCCCAGTAGCTCAGTACGTTGAATTCGCGTCGGTGAATTGTCATCAGCGCACCTGCCGAGCCGCTTCTTGTCTAGCCTTCTGAGGCAGGGGTGGGATCACGCATTCAAGGCGTGCAGCAATACCTTATAATTTTTATATCATGTCCCAGTAGCTCAGTAGGATAGAGCAACAGTTTCCTAAACTGTAGGTCGGAGGTTCGAATCCTTTCTGGGACGCTTCAAAAACTCTTGAGAATTCAAGGGTTTTTTTCTTTTTTTAGCATGATAAAACATCCATGCCCCCAGACAATTTCTCGTTTTAATCTACAATGTCACTAAAGCAAGGTTTGCATGACATTCTTTCCGGATTGTGGCCTAACAATGTCACTCAAATAGGGTTTGCATGACATTCTTTCCGGATTAAGGCCTGACAATGTCACTCAAATAGAGTTTGCCTGACATTCTTTCCGGATTATGGCCTAACAATGTCACTCAATCAGGTTTTGCGTGACATTCTTTCCAGATTATGGCCTAACAATGTCACTCAAATAGGGTTTGCATGACATTCTTTCCGGATTAAGGCCTGTCAATGTCACTCAGATAGAGTTTGCGTGACATTCATTGAGGATTATGGCCTAAGAATGTCACTCAATCAAGGTTTGTATGACATTCTTTCCAGATTATAGCCTAACAATGTCACTCAAGCAGGGTTTGGGTGACAATATGTACTCAGTTCCCTACCGACTCATTTAGATTACGGAAGGAATGCCCGTACGTTAAAAAAACAATTTTCATACGCTAGTAAAAAGAGTATGAAAGTTGGTGATAAGATGAAGCGGAGAAAACGGCCAAGCCTAAGGTTTTGCGTGCCCGGCTATCGATGGTGCGGTCCAGGGTGCTCGGGTCCAGGGAAGCCATTGAATGCAGTAGATGCATGCTGCAAAGAGCATGATGAATGCCTCAGCATATACGGCCAAACAAAATGCTGTGACGAGCAACTTAAACAATGCCTGAAGCAAAAAATCAATCCACATACAAAACTGGGCAGAGATGCCGCCCTATTTTACGCTGTTATCCACTTGCGGAATCTTTTTGAGGACGCTTTTTAAAATAGCCGGCCCCCTTTTTGTCTGGACATTAATACCTTTTCAGGCTAGGTCTGCATAGATAACAACCAAAGTGATATCCAATGAATAGTTGTTGCCTGCTTTGTGAAAACTAGCGTTAATTATGGAATCGCAAGGAGGAAATGTGAATGGATATGATTGACCCCAGCGATGTAAAAGTAGGCGATGAAGTCTTTGTGATTTACAACAATCCACATACGCCTACGGTGGCGAATATCAGGCCGGCTGAAATAGTTCAACACCCAAAGGATCCAAATGCCCTCGCTTTGTTCCTAAATGAAACATTCCATGTAATTGAGGACAATGATGCGTTATTCAGTTCCGAAGAAGCAGCTGAACGAGCTTTCAATCAACATTACCATTAAATAAGTATAATATTTCCTGACCTGCGCATTCTAGAAATGGAGGTGAAATTAACGTGGAAAATCAAAACAACAATCGCCAAGGCAATAACAATGGCGACAACAACGGCGGATTTATGAATAAGGTTGGCCAGGTAATTGAAAATGTAGTGGACGCTGTAACAGGTGACAACGACAACCGTAATCAAAAAGGCCGGCAAAACAATAATAACAAAAACCGATAAGGCCATAAACGCCATTCATTTGGCGTTTTCTTTTTTTCGCAAAAAAAGAGAAACTGCCTTCACCGAGGCAGTTTCTCAGTTAATTATCGAAAATGTACGTTAATGACAACCGCTTCCGACCTGGTGCCAATCCTGAGCGCCGGTCCCCAGGTGCCAAAACCTGATGTAACAATCGAATGAAGCGTGCGTTTTTTTAAATATCCCCAGTCATTTTCATAAATCCGTTTCGTTATGAATTGTGCCGGGGCGACCTGCCCGCGGTGGGTATGCCCTGAAACGAGTAAATCAACGCCAATTTCCTTCGCTTCTTCCAAGGCAATCGGCTGGTGGTCCATCATGAAAACCGGCTTGGATGTATCGGCTCCTGCCATAAAAGAATCGAGCCGGGCCCTGCTATGGTCGGTTGGATCCTTCCTCCCGGCCAGTATAAATTCATTGTTTACGAGAATTGCCTCATCCTGAAGGACCGTAATGCCCGCCTTTTCCATTGCCTTAACGATTTTGTCTTTATCCCCGCCGTAATAATCATGGTTACCCAGGACAGCGTAAACACCAAGCGGAGCATTGATTTTCTTGAGACTGTCCCCCATATTGCTTTCAAGGAACGGGGCAATATAATCATCGATCAAATCCCCAGGAATCATGATCATATCCGGCTTTTCTTTCCTTGTAATATCGACAAACCGTTCGAGATGGTCTTTTCCTACAATCGTGCCCAAATGGAAATCCGACGCCATCAGGATTTTCAAATCTTCCCGGGCTGCCGGCTTTTGGATTGTTACTTCGTATTCACGAACAGCAGGACTCCACGCATTAAATGAACCGTATGCAAAGATAAATACGAAAAATACGGCCATTCCAATGCCAATCCATTAAATCCCCCTCTTTTTTAAAAGAAAAACGAGCAGGTTGACAATCGGCATAATTAACAGGCCATAACCAACAATGACCATCCAGTACCCGCCAATCAGGCTTAGGAACGGGATTGGTATGAACCTTCCCGCGAACAAAGAGACTGACAGAAAAATGATCAACGCTATATAGGCATATTTGAATTTCCGCATCGGGCGATTCAGCCGCAGCCAAACCCAGCCATTAAATCCAATGTAAAAACATATAAGCCCATAAATAATCAAAACGGCCGTTATGGCCGCGACTGCGGTCCAAGTCATATCAGTTCATTATCCTTTATCTTTGTGTATTGTTTTCAATTGCCTTATCTATATTGCGGCATCTTAAAAGAGCGTGCCAATTTTTTAGAGAGGCGCGCTCTTGTGTATGATGGTATCTGGCCTTCAACGGGACTACTATAGATCCCTCAGGATGGTAGACTGAATTTTCCTGATCACATCTCCCCTGCTGATGACGCCGACTACCCGATTCTCTTTATCAATGACGGGCAATTTTTTAAAATGGTGGGTGGATAAATGCTTGACTGCGATGTCCATCTCATCGTCGGGTGTAACGGTAATCAGGTTTTTGGTTTTTGCGATAGAAAGGATTGGAGTTGCAGCCGTTTCTTTAAGCCTTGTTTTAACATCCATTTCTTCCATGTACTCCATGTAGACAAGGAAATTGAATATTTTCCTGTCAATCGGCTGAATTGCCCGCAGGATATCCCCATCCGTTACCATGCCGAGCAATTTTCCATCCTCTCCGCAAATCGGTACTCCCCCTATATTCTTTTCGACAAATAGGGCCATTACATCAGTAAGTATCATGTCTGGATGGGCGCTGATTACGTCCGTTATCATGAAATCTTTGACTTTCATCAGAGTTGGGCGAGGAGACCCCAACTTCTAAGCGGTAGCGTAAGTTGGGGAGGAACCGCTTGCCCTACCTCCTTTCGCATAATAAGGTTGATGCACATTCTTTAAGTGTCAGCTTCTTATAGCTTGCAGACGCATGAATTTTTGTCCCATCTAATAGGCGAAGGTCAAAATATCCACTGCTTCGTCTGCCAAACACAAAACAGTCTTGTCCTTTGTAGGTTACTTTGTCAAATAACTTGTAGCCCTTGACCAAGCGTACTGCCTTGTTGGATTTGCGTTTTCCACCTTTGGAAATCGTTGCTTTGTGCAATTGGCGATTGTTCTTGCGTACAAATTTCCAAAGATAAATGGAATCTGTTGGCGTTGCCAACGGGTTGCCACTTATACAACGAGCATCCACGCCATGAGACTTCACTAACCCATTGCCAATGCGGGTATTCTTTGTGATATAGCCATACGTTAAGTGAATGTGCGGATAAATTTTCTTTAATGCTTCGTAGATAAACCACCGCATCACGGTCATATGGGAAGCATCCCTTAATGATTTCCGTAGAGGCGTAATGGTATGCTCCAAGCCTTTTCCGTGGATTTCATCATGACAGGTTTCGCAAAGCGTAATTAAGTTGCTTGGACTGTCCCCGCCTGTCTTACGGCTTTCAATGTGATGGACATTTAAAATTGGGTCTTTCTTTTTGCCTTTGCACCGCTGGCAAGTGTGATTGTCCCTATAAAGGACGTATTCCCGCACATTCCAAAACCCCATTTGTACACCATGCTGATAGCCTTCGCCTTCTATGAGCGGGTTTTGGAGGAGTTGTGTGTCAAATTGTGCGACCTCTACCGTAATGGCGGTAATCGGCAAAATGGAATGAAGCTGATGAACCATTTTGATATGACTGTCCACTTTGTTCTGCACCGAAGGAGCCAGCCACCCCTTGTCACGCTTACGATTTAAAAACCGTGGCTTGCGGTAACGGGTGGTTCGGCTTCGCCTGCTTCGGCGGAATTGCAGTCGGGTTGCCAATAATTCCTGTATGTCCGTGCGAAGCTGGACTTCTCCTTCCAATAAAACGTTTGCTTCCGTAGTGGCAGAGATTCCAATATGCTTGGTTCCTGCATCCACACCTAATGAAATAGGCTGTTTGTAGCCACTGCTTCCATAAAGCAATTGAATGGTAAAAGGTGTTTGTTTGACCACTTTTGCTTTCTTTTCTTTCAGTAAGATTCTTGCCTTGCGGGGAGAACACGGCATAAGCGGTTCTCCGTGCTGGTTAATTGTGTATACGAACATGACGTATACCTCCTAATGGAGTAATAGCCTCATACCCAAGGTTGGAAAGGATTGTCCTGTCTACAGCACCGCTCCTACCCCTAAGAGCTTTTAACCATAGACGACAGGGCAACGGACTTGAGGAGCATCCGTAGGTGTCATGACCTATCCAACGTAGCCTGTAAAAGACTGAGGGTAGTCAACAAGGGCTTTTACCAAGCCCCCACTTCAAGCCTTAAAAAAGGCTAAGTGGTGGGTTATTGACATATGCCACCAGCCTTATCCATAGGTTGAACTTACTATTTAAGTATTTCAATTTAAAAGGGCAAAGTCAAACATTGCTAGTGTAAAAACAGCGATTTTTGGCGACTTTTGACCCGGCTGTCTTTAAAATTGCCTTAAGGCTATCACGGGCTGTGGCAGACAAGTGATGATACCTATTTACTAGAGCCCTTGCTGAAAAAATAGTTTACTCCCGTCATCTCCTCGGACAGCGCCCAAAGGCGGGACGCGGTTTTGGCATCGTACAGGCGGTCGATGACAGGATCCTTTACCGGGTAACCTTTTCGCTTCTTTTTCCCGTCCGGGCCGATGTATTCCCCGCCTTGCAATGAATCCTCCGTTGCCGCGTAAAGAATCGGCAAAGCGCCCATCTCGGTTGGCTGGGTGATGGCCCTCGAAATCAACTGGAACAATAGGTTCATATCCCTTCCGGAGTTCCTTGACGCTAGATTCGTGTGTGTAACCCCGGGGTGGCAGACAATGCTTTTTACGCCAAGGCCATTGCTTTCAATCCGAGCCTGAAGCTCTTTCCCAAACAGCATATTGGCCAGTTTGCTTTGCCCGTAAAATTGGTACCGTTTATAGCCTTTTGACCCGTCAAGGTTCTCAAAGTCGATTGAGGCATTGTGCGCGGAGAGGCTGCTCACTGTTACGACGCGGGAATCAGGGGTATTCTTCAACAAATTGAACAAAAGTCCAGTTAGCGCGAAATGGCCAAGATGGTTGCCCCCGAATTGCGCTTCAAAGCCATCACGGGTTTTGCTGAGTGGGGGCATCATTATACCCGCGTTATTTATTAGGATATCGAGTGAAGAATAATTGGCGCAAAAGTCCGCGGCAAACTTCCTAATTGACGAAAGGTCGCTTAAATCGACCTGCATAAGACCCACTAATGATTTTGGGCTTTCCAATTTTAGTTTATGGACGGCCGCCTCCCCCCTCGTGATATTCCTAACCCCCAGTATCACATCAGCGCCTTTTGACGCGAATGCACGGGCGGTTTCGAAACCGATGCCGCTATTCCCCCCAGTAATCAAAATCCTTTTACCGGAAACATCAACCATGTCTTTTGCTATCCAGTCGAATGCCATTGGCCTTTTCCTCCAAATTAGTATTTGACTTAAGTATAGTCGAAGAATTATGAGAAGAAGAAACAGAAGCCCTTCCGGTATTGTCGGAGGGCTTCTGAAAAATTACTTCTCCCTGGAGAAGTCCAGGATTCGTATCGGGTTTCCTGAATTGTCTAAATAAATGGCATACCGGCCTGGAGGGATATCAAACGGTGCCTTCGTAAATTCGTATCTATCCTTATATTCTTCATAAAAGGAATCAACGCTATCGACTAAGAAAATTCCTCCAGGAGTCATTTCTTCCTTATCGATTTCATCCTCAAGCATTAATCGAACCTCGGTTCCGGGTAGCTTGAGCGCTGCTGTATGTTCGCCTTCACGCCAAGATTCTTCAAAGCCAAGATTGTCCCTGTAAAATGCCAGGGATTCCTTTAGGTTTTTTACAGGTTGGTACAAAAACAGCAATTTCATATGATTTCCTCCTTGAAAATAAATACATTATGCATGGCGTAAATTAGTTACGTTTAACATAATCGATTTACGGACAGGCTGTCAATATGCTATAATAAAAAATATGAAAGAGTGGATACCGATTCCAGGGTCAAGTAAAAACACATTAGTACAGGTAGCTTTAGAGGAATTCAGCGCAAAAGGCTACAAAAAAACCAATATTGCAGAGTTGGCTGAAAAAGCTGATATGACCACCGGAGCGATTTATCATCATTTTGGTTCAAAAGCCGGGCTCTATGAGATAATCAGGAGTGAAATGGAACAAAGAATTTTAGACAGAATGGAGGGTGCCGCTTCTTTATTCGCGGATGCGAATGAAGCTTTGGAGGCTGCGCTTATTACAGGATTGGATTTCGCAGCCAAATCGAATTGTTGCCGCTTAATTGGCGAAGAGCCGATTTCAGGCAAAAAAAATAAGATTGCAGTGTTTTTTGAAGAAATGAATACAAACGATCGTTTACCATTAGAAATTATTATGCTCGCAAGCTGGAGGTCCCTTTTGCTTGGAATAGCTGATCGCCGTGTGACGGTCGAACAAGCTAAAGATATTATTAAATGGATATTTAAAAGGGAACTCGAGTGAGTTCCCTTTTTTGATTTAAAGTTGTTTAAAAATTGTAAGCAAAGATACTGCTTTTTGTCAGGCCTGTTCCTGGACCATGGACTTTTTCTTTTTTCCAGGAAGGATGGATGCCGAAAAGCTGTGGAGCGCCATGCCGGCCACGACAAGGGCAATTCCTGCCCAAGACAGGGCTGATGGAAGCGGCGTGGCCAGAAACAACACTTCCCCTCCCAAAGCGAACAGGATTTCAATGGATTGGGTCGCCTCCACGGCAGCCATTTTTGTCATGTCGCCCCTGACAATGTCGGTTGCCATGAAAAATAACACCGTTGCAATGACACCGGAGCTGATAGCGACTCCCGCTGACTGGAAGAGTTGGCTTTTTGAAGGCAAATCGGTCGTAACTGCGCCATAAAGAGACAAGCCGATCCAAAACGGAAGGCTTGCAATCGTCATGCCTAGCACACGCTGGAACGTATCGAGCCTTCCGCCCGCGACATCCATCATCTTCCGGTTGCCGAGCGGATAGGCGAAAGTGGCGATCAGGACAGGAATGACACCAAACAAAAATTCCTTCATTCCAAGCGTTTTTGCATGCTCCAACTGCATAACCGCGACCCCAGCGAGGATGATGATGGACATGAGCATCCCTTTTACCGGAATCCTGCCCCTAACCCGCTCACCATTCCTTGTTTCAAAAAAGAGAGGTGAGAGCAGTGAGCCCGAAACGATTGTAACCAGCCAGGTGCCGGCAATCAGCCATCCAGGAGAAAATGCCGCGGCAAAGCAAATCGGCGCGTAAAATAAACCGAACCCAATCGTGCTCCATAAAAGCCACGCACCCGGCTGCTGTTTCATTTCTTCAAAAAGCGGTTTTAAATTTTTCCTGCCAGCTACAAGCAACAGCAAAAGCGGGACCATGAAAAAATAACGGAGCGAAGCACTCCATATCCAGTGTCCGCCCGACAGCTCCATCGACCGGTTCAGGACAAACGTAAACGCGAAAAAAAACGCGGAGGCAATCCCAAGGACAATTGGTTTCATTATACCGCTCCCCTATTTCAAAGGCCGCTCAAGCGAATACAATTCCTCTTCCAGCTGGGCCATTTTTTCCTCGGCCACTTTCCTGGATTGCCTGATGCCCTCATTGAAAAAATAAGGACCGAGTCCGTTTTTGAAAAACTCGAGGAGGTTTTCCGCCTCCAAATTCCCAATCTCCTCACCGCGCTCTTTTAAAAAGAATTCCTGTATATCGGCTATGAGTTGTTCCTTTTGCTGTTTGCTGAATGAAATAAACATTGTAATTCCTCACTTCCCGGCCGACTATTGGGAAACCTCAATAGCCGCATTTTCGCAATAATCTGTATGTTAAAGAATAATGAATAACTGCCCTTTTGTAAAGCGCGAAAAAGCCGGTTCCTTTTGAGGAAAACCGGCCGCAATCAGGCGCTCTGTTTATGAAAAAGGCCCATAACTTCGATTGTTTTGGTGATGTTGACGAAAGCATCAGGGTCAACTTCCGCGATTAATGATTTTACCTCGGCAAGCTCGTAGCGGGTGATGACGGTCATAAGGATATTGCGTCCTTCTTTTGAAAATCCGCCCATACCATCCAGCACTGTCAGGCCACGGTAGACATTTTGCACTAGCTGCTCCCGCATTTCCTCGCCTTTTACCGTAATGATAGTCAACGTTAGTTTGACATGGTGGGTATAGATGGCGTCGATAACCTTTCCGGTCACAAAAATTGAAACCATCGTATTCAGCGCCGTATCCCAGTCAAACAGAAAACCGCTTATCCCAATTATGACGGCATTCATTGCCGAAAGCAGCGTTCCAATAGGGAAATCCTTTTTTCGGGATACAATCATCGCAATAATATCCAACCCGCCTGTGGACGCCGACTGGCGCAATACTAGCCCCATACCCAAACCAGCAAGCGCGCCGCCAAAAACCGATGAAAGGATGCTGCTGTTGGCAATTTCATACACCGGAATCACAGACAACCCAAGCGAGATAACGATGACGGAAAGAATTGTGTGTAAAATAAATTTCCTGCCCAGTTTCAGATAACCGATTACAAGGAGCGGCAAATTCAGGAGAAAGTTCGCGGCTCCCGTATCAAGAGGGGTAAGCATCCCAATCATCATCGATAGTCCGCTTAAACCGCTTGAAAGGACCTCATGCGGGATGAGGAAACAATTAAAGGCAGCCGCGATGATGACCGAACCAATCGTGATAGCTAGTAGCTGCATTCAAGTATCCTCCTATTAAAAATCACTTATTCTAAAATAACATCAACTCCGTCAGGCCGTAAATTTAATAGTTTATTTTCATTATTGAAAGAACTCATGAAAAGGCCGCAAAACAATTGCACGGCCCATGACAAAAGAAAAACGGAAGGAATTCGAGGTTCCTTCCGCAGCAATTACCTTTGTTCCAGAAATTCCAGGGTCTCTCCTCCAAGACCTGTATAAAAAACGGTTTTCCAGCCGTTTTCCAATGTATACGGCCCTTCCACTTTTTCCAAGCCTGCCTTTTCCAGTTTTTTAATCAAGTTGTCCAGCGAGCCGGTCTCAAAGCAAAGATGAACGGATCCTTCCCCACCACCCCGCATAATGCTTTCAACCAATTCGAGACGAAAGCCCCCGAGCGTCATAAAAATTAGCTTTTTTCCACGAAAATCCATCGTCTCTTCAAGCTGAAACCCCAGTATATTTTTATAAAAATTCTCCACCTCTTTAAGGCGGTCCGTTTCGATAGCATAATGATGAAATAGCACCATCACATTCCCTCTCAAATAATCAAATTCATATCGCCAAATTCATGCCAAAGGTATTTTGCTTCGACGGCGTCAGCGTATGCGCCATAAAGTTTATCCTGGGGAATGAATGCCGACAGCATGGCAAGATGGCTTGCTTCCGGCTCGTGGAGGCCGGTCAGAATACCATCGACGGCTTTCAGTTCATAGCCGGGATGGATAAACAAATTGGTCCACCCATGCGCCTGGCCGGTTGAAAAAGCAGTTTCGAGCGCGCGGACAACGGTCGTCCCGACGGCAATAACCCATCTGCCTTCCTTTCTTGCTTCACCTATTATAGATAAAGTCTCCTCGGGTATAGCGTATTCCTCTCTATTTTTCGAAGGATGGTGGTCAAAATTGTCATCAAGGAAATAGCTTAAGCCTGTATGCAGCTGGATAAACACGATTTTGATTCCTTTTCTTCTAAGTTTGAAAATCAGTTCCCAGCTGAACGCCCTTCCCGCGGAGGGCATTTCAACCGAACCCGGATGTGAAGCGAATACAGTTTGGTAATAATCGAGGTTCCAAGGCGTATCGATGTATTCGTAACGAATTGGCTCACCCAGCGAATAGATTTCATCAAACAGATTTGTACCCGATTTTGAAAAACAGATGACCGACAAGGGTGTTTCCTTGGCTGGCTGTTCAACGGCGGCTTTAAGCCTGCCTGAAAATGAAATCCTTTCCCCAGCTTGGACGGTTGGCCCGACAATCAAGGCATGCCAGCGGCTTTCATCGATTTTGCCCGCAAGCCGGATTTCAACTTCCTTCTGGCTGCCAGTGAGGCAGCCGCGCAAAATCGCGGGGATTGTCCGGGAGGTGTTCAGGACAAGTACGTCCCCTTCATTTAAATACTGATCAAGACGATAAAAAGAATCATGGCAGGCATATCCTGTTTCTTTCGATAGCACCATCATGCGGACATGGTCCCGCCTTATCCCCCGCCTTTCCGGAGGGGCGGAGGCATTCAGGGAGGGCGGCAGATTGAATTTCAGGCTTCCGGCGATCATGCAATCCCCTTCCCCTCAGCGAATTCCTGGGCAGAAATGCGCTGTCCGCTAACCGAGGCAGCTTCTTCCGACGCAAGGTAAAGGAAAACAGGCACAACATCATTCGGGTCCGCGAGTTCATAATCGCAATCCGGGACGGCGAGTTGATGCATGTCAGTATCCATTTCCCCCGGGTCGACCATATTTACCCTGACCCCGGTTTCGCTCAATTCGTCCGCCCATGTTTCAGTCAGTCCTTCAACAGCGAATTTGGAGATGCCATAAGCGCCCCATCCCGCGTACCCCGTATTTCCGGCTTCAGATGTCACATTGATAATCGAACCGCTGTCCCGCTGGATCATCGCTGGCAATACGCGCCGTGTGACAAGGAATGTGCTCATCGTATTGACCCTTATTACTTCCGCGAAATCTTCTTCAGGATAATCAAGCAGCATCGGCATCGGGCTCGGACCAAGAATCGAAGCGTTGTTAATCAAGACATCGATTTGGCCAAACCGTTCTTCAGTCAAAGCAACATAGCGCTCGACATCCCGAGCGATTGAAATATCTGCCCGGATGGCGAGGACCTCCGCCGCCCCGGCCGCCTCGGCTTCCTTTTTTACTTCAAGTAATGCTTCTTCATTTCTGGCGCAGATCGAAAGCCTCGCCCCCTGTTTCGCGAATGCCAGCGCCAATGCCTTTCCGAGTCCCCGAGACGCTCCGGTTATCATTACGTTTTTAATTTTGCTCATTTTAACTATCCCCTATCGTAAACCGCTAACTGGTTTCATGCTTTTATGATAGCCGGTTACGAAAAACGAAACCTCGGAAAGAAGCTTGAACTTGCCTACAACTTTAGTCCGAGATTCTTTTTTTTCGAAAAGTATTTTTTAGCGAAAAAGGGAGGAAAACTGCGTTTTTTGGCGAAACTATATAAAGAGTGACTATGAAGGGGGACGTTGAAATGGATAAGGTAACCAGCATTGCATTTATTCTTTATCATGCCACCGATGACCCTGCCGTGAAGGAAAAAGCTGTGGATTTGCTCAATGGGGAGAAAGACCTTCGGGAACTTAGGTCGGATCAAGGCATGCTCCATCTCGTAGAAACCGCCGAAGCTTCGTTGAAAAAGCATCCGATTAATAAGGAAGAAATCCAAAGGTTTGTTGAACAGCATTTGTTTGTAGAAGCATAGCGCGCCGCTCCCTTCCGAGGGGGCTTTTTTTTTGAAAAAATTGTCACAAAAACAAGTTAAATATAGTAATAAATACTGTTGTAGGGCGGGTTACTCCGTGGTAAGATGAGTTACTGGTATTTTCTTGCAGTACTCCTATGAGTCCGCATCGGCGGCTTTTCCTTTTTTAAAAAAACAGGCATGTCCCTCCAAATGAAGCATAGGATGGAACAGTATGAATGTTTAAGCTGGCTGGATTGTTGGTATATAGAAATTGTACCGCAAGTTATATCAGGAAAGTAATTTTGTTGAAGAAAGGGTGGTTTAAATGGTACAGGTTAATGTGAAGGTTGAGTACCTTGGCAAGAATTACATGACGAATGTAATTACGGACCCTCAGGCAAGCGATGAGGAAATCATGCAGCTGGCTCTTGAGCAAGTCAAGAAGCAATGGACGGAATAAGATGATGGCCCCTGTGGAAGGAAATAGACAATAGACGGAGTTGGTCCACTTTTTCAAAAAGGGATTGGCTCCGTCTATTTTAATATTTACTCGAGTTCGTAGCCTTTCATTTTATCAATGTGGCTGGCGATCATGGCGATGATCGTACCCGCTTCTTCTTTAGTGAAAATAAAGTTCGTTTCATCCTTGATTAGTTCATCGTCCTCTGTCCAGATCCGGTTCACCCTTCTCAGGACTCCATCACCAGTTCCTTCGACCAGTCCGAATTGGTAGGTTACTTCTACCTCTTCTTCCTTTTGGAACGCGGTAACTTCAGGTGTTTCCCACTCCACATCGATCTCCTCATACACTTCATCGTCGGAATAGGCGATGATCGTAACATCGTCATCCTCATCAAGCAGATCATCAAACTCTTCGAGGTCTTCTTCGTAGTCGTCTAACTGATATTCATAGTCCTCTGGATCATCGTTCATATATTCATGGAAGCTTTCATGGACCGCGTCAATGATATTTTCGATGTCTGGCAATATTGTCCTTGCCGGCTGTTCCAGGTCAGCGTCAAACGTTTCGACGTAAAACTCCTCATTGTGCGGGTCAAAGAATAGCGTGCAGAAATAATCTCGGCCGTCGCAATCATCCGTTTCGACGAAGAATTCAATTCGCGGGTGCTTTGAACTCCTTTCGACAGACATTTGGCCTGCCTGATCATATTTTTCACATATTGATTCCAAATGGTCCTGCAGTTCAGACGTTACGCGATCAAACCATTCCAGTGACATACGCATCCTTCCCTTCGGCTGTTTTCTGTGTTAGTATGCCACCTGCTGCGTGAAAATTAATTAGCATATTTTTGTAAAATGAAAATAGCGCCGGTGAGTTGAAGTGCCGGCGCCAGGTTTATTATACAGCTTGTTCAGTGGCAAAATGGTATTCGCCCGCGATTGTTTCAATGATTTGCCTGACGGGAAGGATTTCTTTAATTTCTCCGACCCTTGCCCCGGCGAAGACAAGGCCCATGTCGACATCGCCATTGAGTGAGCGGACGAGCGAGTCCATCGTGCAGAACCTGTAGGAGCAGTTTTTTAGGCAGTCTATGCATTTTGCGACCTTAAATTTTCCGTCATCCTTGATAATGTCTGTAAATGCATTTCGAATTGCCCTGCCCTGAAGCCCGACGGTTGTTTTAACCAGCATAAGGTCTTCCTGCTTCGCTTCAACATACTTTTGTTTAAAAGCTAGAGGGGCGTCACATTCTTCACTTGCGACAAAACGGGTCCCCATTTGGACGCCTGATGCCCCAAGGCTGATTGCTTTTGCGACATCCTGACCGGTTAATATGCCCCCTGCCGCGATAACCGGTATGTTCACCGCTTCGACGACTTCAGGCAAAATATCAAACATCGGCCGGTCCGTACCAAGGTGGCCCCCAGCCTCGAATCCTTCCACAACTACCGCCGCCGCGCCAAGCCGCTCCGACAGCCTGGCAAGTTTCGCTGTCGATACAATGGAGAGGACCGGTATACCCGCTTCCTTCCCCCATGCATACATATCCCGGGAAATCCCTGCTCCAGAAATGATAAAATCAACTTTTTCTGCCAATGCCACCTTCATTCTTTCGGCAAAGTCATTCATTGCAAACAAGACATTAACGCCGATATATCCGTTCCCGTTTGATAGGTCACGTGCGCGCCTGATATGGTATCTCAATTCGTCATTCGTGATACCCGTCCCCGATATGATCCCGATTCCTCCCGCGGAAGCAACCGCGGAAGCAAGCCCGCTAAGCGAAATGCCGACTCCCATTCCTCCCTGTATGATTGGGTATTTCGGGGCAATATGCCCGATTTTTAATTGTGGCATTTTCAACGTAAATTCCTCATTTCTTTTCGGATAGATGTTTTTCTTTAATTGTAAACCCGATAAACTGAATTTGCCGTGATATTTATCACCAGTTACTAATAGCTGGCTATATTTTTAAAATTTATTGATTTTTTTAGGCACTTTACCATAAAGAAGAGGTGAATATTAAAACGTATAAATAGAATATATTCTGAACCAAAAGCCTGCCCCCTGCTGTTCGGGCGTTAAGTTGCCATTTCAAGTCCGATTAATATGCAGAACCTTACTGTCATGCAATCCAACAAGAAAACTTAATTTTTTGTACCTAATAAAACATGCGCAAGAGCGATAATTCTTCTATTACCGACCAATATCCCAATTGTGCCGTGTTAAGCCTTTGATAAACTCCTTTTTTGAGCATTCTTTTTGCAAATATGTGGATAATATTGGTAAATGGTTTTTTGGCATATTCCGTTTATTGTTGTTTGTACGAGGTATATAAATAATGCAAGACCAAAACAAAACAGGAGGGACTGGTTAAATTGCAATACGCAATGGAAACAGCGACTCAAAGGTTGGTTCTTGGGCTTGCAAGTGGTGAAGGGACATTTGCAGAGATGTCGAAAGGCACGCTCGTCTATAATCGATATATTTAAGATCGATTCGGCCCCGTGCAAAATGTAACTTTCACTAAAGTCTGGTAAGTCCTGATATTTCGGGACGTTGAGCGAAGTCCTGCGTTAGCGGGACAGAAAAAAGGCGCTGACACATGTGTTAGCGCCTTTTTTCGTTGCCTGGATAAGGTTTAATCCCATATCCCTCAAATTGCCCCCTTTTTAAAATAGGCTCTCTACAAGGTGGAGCAAACTTCTATAATAATAAAATGCCGTTCTCAAGTCCCCCATGGCAATAGAATATATTTCGCCTCCCTAAAAATTTTTAACGAGTGAACCTGTAAACCAGTCCGTTAAAATGAGTCCTAAGTCCTTATCCTCAACTAATCAAAAGCAAGATATTTCCTTTTCTGTACTTCCTTTGTAATGCTTTTTTAATTATTTTTTCATTTTATGCCATTTGTATGGTTAAAAATTGAATAAAAGGTCTCGTTTTAATAGGCGAATTATTCTGATATATTCGAATAGTAAAATCTTAAAGGAGTGGTGATAATTGTTAAAAGTTCTTTCAAAATCAGCAATTGCACTTGCTTTGGCTGGAAGCATCGGCCTTGCGGGCGTGCAAACACAGGACGAGCCTGTGGCAAAAGCAAAGGCGGCTTACGACCTAAGCCTTGCGCATTATATTAGTGCCGCTCCTGAATTGGTCGATAAGGCTAAAAAGCTTGGCATCGACATTTCAAAAGCCGACCCGGCTGAAAAAATCGCCGACAAGACTGGCGCAAAGTTCAACCAGGCAGGCGAAAGCCGTGTCGCGTACAAAAAAGCGACCGGGGATATCCCTGTTCTTGTCCTCCTTGCCAAATACCCGGATGGCGATGAACCGGTTGGCGACATGCCTGGCCAAGTACCGGCCCATTATTACGAGGATTTAATTTTCGGAACCGAATATAATCCTTATGAATTGCCGCAATTCCAAAAATATGCGGAAATCAATGGAGCCAAAGCGCCAACTAATAGAACGATGCAAAACGCCTATAAAGAGTCCTCTTATGGTAAAACGAATCTTGTCCATCTCGAGGACGTCGACTTTGAATGGGTGGAAATGCCAAAAGGGGCTTCCTACTATCTTGACCAGGAAGGCAAATATGCTGAGAATGGAAAATATGTATATGGAAATGTAAACGGTGACGCGCATACAGGCGAATTCGTGCGTGACCTGTTGAAAGCCGCGGATGAACAGATCGACTTCTCAAAATACGCTGAAGACGGTGAAGTGCCGAATGTGTTCATCGTACATGAAGGAACCGGTGCGGAATTCAGCCGCGACCCTGCGCAATGGTGGTCCCACAAATGGAGCCTGCTGAGCGCCCTTTATTACGGCAAATACTATGAAACTGGCAAACCAGCTGATGTCCACGCTGGCATGAATCAATCAGAGTGGATCAATAAAACAGTCGCAGAAGAAATGACTTACGATGGCGTAATCGTAAATAACTACAACATCCAGCCGGGCATTGGCGGAAACGTTGCGGGTTATGATGCCGCGACCGATTCTTACAAGGAAGACTTGAAATCCGGCCCATTCCCTGCCCAGACAGGCGTGTATGCGCATGAGTTTGGCCACGCGCTTGGATTACCGGATTTCTATGACACTGTTTATTCTTCTGAAGGTGTAGGAAACTATTCGATGATGGCTGGCGGATCCTGGATGCGATTCCCAGATGCCGCTCCATTCTCAGGCAACTCACCAACCCATTTCGACCCGTTCTCCAAGGTCTTCCTTGGTTGGGTTGAACCAATTGAAGTAAAACCTCAGGATGGCGTCAAGACAATCACCCTGCCTCCTGTAAATGCCGCTAACGATAATAATGGAATTGTGAAAATGGAAGTTCCGGGATCGAACGGAACAGAGTACTTCCTGTTTGAAAACGTCCAGCAGCAAGGCTTTAACCAAGGCTTAATCCGCCAGGGCAAAGATGCCCATGGGCTTCTGGCATGGCATGTTGACGAAAATGTGATCAGCCTGTATCAAACAGCCGGGTTCCGCCCGAACAATGTGGAAAACTGGATGAACAAGCGATTCCAGTTCAATCAATCCCAGACTGCCAGCGATGGCACTGTCGTTACCCATTACGGCCTATCTGTCCTTCAAAAGGACGGCCTGTATGAGCTAGAGAAGAACCTGAACCGCGGAAACGCAGGCGACTTCTTTAAATCCGGCAACAAGTTGACTCCGGTTAGCGGGAATGTCCATACTGGTTCCTACTATTTCTGGAAAGGCTATAGCAGTACCGCTGCAGACTCGGGAATCCATCTAACAGACATAAAGGAAAACAAGGACGGTTCAATCACAGCCAAGTTCTTCTATAATTTCGACAGCTCCACAAAGTAATTGGAACGATGCCGGGCCCGAATTTCGGGACCCGGTTTTTTTAATGCGCACCACCTCCCGGAGAGGCTCTGGACAATGAACCATCGTGTCCGATATCTTGTAAGCCTCGTCGCAGTCTTATATAATAGTAGATAGTATAGGATGAAAGTGGGAAGAAAATGCCGACACCGAGCATGGAAGATTATATCGAACAAATTTATTTGCTAATTGAACAGAAAGGCTATGCCCGGGTTTCGGATATCGCGGTCAATTTGTCTGTCCAGCCTTCCGCTGTTACAAAAATGGTCCAAAAACTCGATAAGGATCAATATCTTATTTATGAAAAATACCGCGGCCTCGCTCTTACACCGAAGGGGCGAAAAATAGGCAAGCGCCTTGTTTATCGGCATGATTTGCTTGAGCAATTTTTAACACTCATAGGTGTAGACGATGAAAATATTTACGTAGATGTTGAAGGAATTGAACATCATCTTAGCTGGAACGCCATCGACAGGATCGGCGACCTCGTCCAGCTCCTACAGGACGACCCATCCATTTCAGCCCGCCTAAGGGAACTGCAGGATAAAAATGAATCTTAAAAAGGAAGCATCCATTGTGGACGCTTCCTTTTTCAATGGCAATATTCTGCCTAAACCTTTTCGAGCGGACGCACGGTATTGAAGGAAAAAACCACGGTAGCCCCCCGAAAACCAAGCGATTTTACCTTTTCGATTTTCGGTAACCTGCCTTCCGGGCATCGTTTTCCGTGCAAAACCAGACAATTTCCTTTATATCGGAATGGTAGTAAGCACCGCCAGGAGTATGGTAGATTTTCGACTTTACATTCCCTTTTATTTTTTCCTCGCATTTGTCGTGCTTGCTGGAAAGTATCCCGCCGTTCGCCTCCCTCTTGGGAAGTTCCGCACCGAATCCCTCTTCGGTTGCATAATTTTCAATCGACCAAATGCCGGCGCCTTTCTTTTTCGCCTTGTCCTGGATTTGATAAAGCCGGTCAACATATTTTGTATTGGGCGGATATACATAAGCTACCCTGGCCAGGCCGTTTTCGAGCAGGAGCTCATTGAACATTTTGCAGTCCACAAATACGTATGCGAGAAGCCTCCCGTATTTGTCCCTGCCCCAGTTAATTCCCGGTTCAACCTCGATTTCTTTCCCCTTGGGGAGGATTGTTTTTGCAAAATCCGATGCTTCTGGGCCAAAAGGCTGTACCCCAAGGCGGGGATACTGTGTTTCGGGCGTGTCGACACAAAGGAGCCGCACCGTTTCTTCTTTCCCATTAAGCGAAATGACAACTGTATCCCCGTCAATATTTTTTAGAACCTTTGCTTTATATAACCCATTGGCTGATTTAATCTCGGCAGGCACATCCCCTGTCTCGGTGACGCCGGTCTTCAATTGTATGGAACAGCCTGCGGCCAAAAATAAAAACAGCGTGAAAACGGCTGCTAATTTGTATTTGAATCCTTTTGAAGCCATGATTTCCTCCTTGCCTTTTCCTTCTTATCAACATTCTACCCTATCTTTGCGGGTGGAAGGGAATCCTCCATCCCTATCCAGAAGAAAAAATAAACCGGCATGGACCTCTTGTGGTAAAATTCAGGCAAGAACCCGTCCTTAATAGCCACAAGAGTTGTTAAGGTATTTCCGCCCTTCCACTCTGCCAATCTACCATAAACTCTTTCACGGAGGCTGTTATGACCAGGCTAACCGACCATCTGATCATTTTGTCATTTGATTGTCTCTCGTCACTCGACATCCCGGCCCTTTTGAAGCTTCCTAACTTTCAAACCTTCATGAATGGAAGCTCCTATTGCACGAATGTCGAAACGATCTATCCGTCTGTTACGTATCCCTGCCATACTTCAATTATTACAGGGAACTATCCGAACCGGCATCGCGTCGTGAACAACACCTTCATCCAGCCCGGAAGGCAGTCGCCGGACTGGTACTGGCATCGCCAGGCAATCAACGGAACAACACTGTATGATGAAGCAAAAAAAGCAGGCATGGAGACAGCCTCCCTCCTCTGGCCTGTAACCGCCCGCGCGAAAATTGACTACAACATGCCTGAAATTTTCGCAAACCGTCCTTGGCAAACTCAAGTAATGGTCTCACTTTTTAACGGTTCCCCCCTATTTCAAATTGAAATGGAAGCCCGTTTCGGGAAAATTCGCAAGGGTATCCGGCAGCCGGAGCTTGATGACTTTGTCCTTGAGTCCGCTGTCCATACGATTAAAGCTAAAAAGCCCGGTTTGATGCTTGTCCATTTTGTTGACCTTGACTCGCAGCGCCACCACCACGGTTTTTCATCCAATGAAGCAAACGCGGCTCTTAAACGGCATGACAAAAGGCTAGGAAGGATATTGGGGGCAATCAGGGATTCGGGCCTGGCGGATTCCTCGACCATCGCTATTCTTGGGGACCACAGCGCCTTGGACGTCTCTAAAGCGCTAAAAATGAATGTGCTATTAAAAGAAAATGGATTGATTAAAACAGATAAAAAAGGGAAAATCAACAGCTGGAAAGCGTTTTGCAAAAGCTGTGACGGCTCGGCGTATCTTTACCTGAAAAACCCTAAAGATCATGAAACAAAGAAAACATTGGAACGCCTTATTGACATGCTGATAACCGATAAACGGAACGGGATTGAAACGGCCTATACCGGTATGGAAGCTGACCGATTCGGCGCTGATGGCAGTGCAATCTTCATGCTTGAGGCCTTGAGGGGATTCTATTTCGAGGATAGCCATGAAGGAACATTCATTGAGGATATTACCGAGGAAGCCGTTGCGAAAAGGAACTTTTCATTTGCCTGCCATGGATACTCCCCTCTCAAGGAAAAGTACAGTACCGTCTTCTTTGCGAAGGGAAAGGGCATACTCGAAGGTGTTCGCATCCCTTCTATGAGGCTTGTTGACGAGGGGCCAACGTTCGCCAGGCTGCTCGGTATCAGCCTTGGCAACACGGATGGCCAGGTCATTGAAGACATAGTCGACTATTCGCCTAACAATATGATACAAATGAGATCCTCCATCAATTCCTGAATTTAATGAGGTAACCCATCCCGGTTGCCTTTTTTAATGCCTCTTCTCTGTAGCCCCTTATACAGGTTTTTTGGCTTTTAAGCTTTACTCGCAATAGCTCTTTATCACTAGTCATAATTTGTTCAAACCATTTTTACAGAATTGTGAAATGCTGAACATAATTCGCACAAGCGGAAAAATAAATGATATATTCTAACCATAGAAACAGTAATTAACCTTTAAGGAGTGAAATAAAATGGTTGTCAATTTTTTAAGGAACAACAAAATCGCAGCAGGCATTCTTACAGTCCTTCGTCTTTATCTCGGTTATTCTTGGTTAACGGCAGGCTATCATAAACTTACAGGCGGATTCGACGCATCTGGATTTTTGAAAGGAGCGGCCGCAAATCCCATTAAAGGACCGGACGGATCTTTGGTATACGGCTGGTATGTCGATTTCCTTAATTCATTCGCCATCCCGAACGCAGAGATTTTTAACACGTTGATTCCTATCGGCGAATTCCTTGTAGGTCTTGGCCTCCTTCTTGGATGTTTGACAACAGCCGCTATGTTCTTCGGGCTCGTCATGAACTTTAGCTTTATGCTTGCGGGAACGATTTCCCATAATCCGACAGATATTTTCCTTGGCGCGATTATCCTGTTCGCAGGCTATAACGCCGGCCGCTTTGGCCTTGATCGCTGGGTCGTTCCGTTCATTCGCAAAACAGTCTTCAAAACTAAAGGAAACGTAAACCACGCTGCATAAAACTTGCGGAACGTGTCAATAATAGGAAAAAGCCCCTTCCGTTGAAACCGCCCAACTCCCCCGGGTTAGTTTCCTGAAGGGGTTTCTTGTATATTAGAAGCTTTTCATTGGCATTCCCAGCCAATTCAAAAAGGTATGTACTATTCATCGATATCCTTCTTAAGGTGTGTTCTTGTCATGCCTGGCAGGTGGATGATGATTGTCGTTCCTACTCCTACCTCACTGGAGAAGATCAGCTTCCCATTGTGGCCTTCAATGATTTTGAAACAGGTCATCAGTCCAAGCCCAGTTCCTTTTTCCTTTGTAGTATAAAATGGCTCACCAATCGTTTTCATCCTTTCCTCCGGGATACCGACTCCTTCATCGACAATTTTTATAAACACTTCTTCCGGTTGCGATTTTTGGACACTGATATATATATTTCCGCCATTTGGCATGGCTTCGATAGAATTTTTTAAAAGATTGATAAAAACTTGCTTTAATTGGTTCTCTTCGCAAATGATTGGCGGAATATTTGGGCCGACAGCAGTTGTAATTCGCACATTGTTCATCGCGGATTGCGTATTGATTAAGGTGACAACGTCATGTAAGATCTGGACGAGATTCCCTTCCCTGAAAACCGCGGCAGTTGGTTTAGCAAGCAAAAGGAATTCACTGACAATGCTGTTGATCCTATCCAGCTCGGAAAGAACAACATCGTAATATTCCTTTTTATCCGTTTCGGCTTTGAAAAGTTGAATGAATCCTTTTATGGAAGTGAGTGGGTTTCTGATTTCGTGGGCAATTCCGGCCGCCATTTGGCCAAGCAGTGCGAGTTTCTCCGATTTCTGAAGCAGGCGGTCCGTCTCCTTCTTCCGGTTTGTAATATCTTTTCCAAGCGATAAGTGGCAATCCTTTCCCCCATACGTTATCGCCAGCGAGGAAACTTCGAAGAAGAAGGAATCGCCATCCAGTCGCTTCATCTTGTATTCCATAACCGTTAGGGGTTTTCGTTCCTGCTCAGCAAGGCGGATCCTTTCTTTCACCCTGTTAATATATTCGGGGTCGATGCACTTAAAAATATTTTGTCCGATGAGCTGCTGCTTGTTTTCTGCGCGCATCATTTTAACCGCGGCTTCATTGACATAGAGGACCTGATAATTCCTGTGGATGATGACGGCTTCCGGCAAGGATTCAACGAGACGCCGGTAACTGTCCTCACTCTCCTTCGTCTTTTTCATGTAAAAGGAAAGCCGGTCATATTGCCAGCCAACTACGACAGCCATCGCCAGAAAGAATAGTGTGTGGAACCGGAAAAAATCGTCCCCGTGGTATAGCTTATCTAACAAAAGCAAGCCAAATGATATGATCACTATCGTTATTCGTCCGTAAATCTTCATACCAGCACCCCGCGATGAAATCATTGAATGGATAGAGAAGGTTGGCCAATTTGACAAAATAGATAGGACCTTCCCCTATAAATTCGACAAGAGAATCGTATTTCCTTCAATTTTTTCCAAAATTGGGAGTGGGGTTTACCGGCCAAGTTCATGCGGGATGCTATTCCTGGAAAGGTTACTTTCATGTAGAAAATATTTTTTAAAGAAGAAAGGCCATCCTACCGGAGTCAGTTCCGAATGATGACCCGCGTTCCATTTGGGACAAGTGAAGCAAGTTCGAGAACATCTTTGTTATACATTCGAACGCAGCCGTGAGAGACAGCTTTCCCAATCGAGGATGGCCGGTTTGTTCCATGGATTCCATATCCCGCCCGAGACAATGACAGCCACATGACGCCAAACGGTCCGCCGGGATTCGGTTCCCTGTTTACGATGATATACTCGCCTGTAGGCGTGGCAGTCAGCATTTTGCCTACCCCAATCGGATAAATTTTAAAAAGTTTTCCGTCTTTAAAGAGTACGAGATTCCTCCTTTTTACAGAAATTTCAATACGGAATGGAATGCTTGCCGGATCTGGCAGGCCGGGAATGATGATCCGCTGCCCCGCTGTTACTGCTCCCACCCCTGGATTGGCTTTTTGAAGACTACGCAGGCTGACCCTGTAGTTCATCGCGATAATGGCAAGCGTTTCGCCGGGTTTAACAATATGGACCATATGGTTCACACCTTTTTCATAGCATATTCATGTTTGCCCGGCTGGTTGCCTGCCCCGTTCTATTCACAAAAGGTTTTATGGCTTGGAGCCAATTATGTCACCCTCCCTTTCTTTAATATCAAGTATCATTGAAGATCGGGTAAATTTTGTTAATCCAGGGTGAAGAATTTAACATTTCGCGGCTGTTATTGTAAAGAATTGTTAATTTCTCCGTTTTAAAGTTCATTCTCATGTATGATAGACCTGTAAGTCATTCTCGCAACTATTAAGGAGGCAAAGGAAAATGAAAGATATAAAGGGAATGAAAAAAGGGCTATTAGCGTTCTTGGCAGCTTTCATGTTAACGGGTATTGCCACAGGTTGCAGCGATAATGATACTGATGCAGAAGATCCTGAAACTGAAGAAACCGAAGAAGATTCTGAGGAATAAGTTTACGGTAATAAGCCCCTGCCAATCGGCAGGGGCCTATTTTTCTATACTATGTTGATTTCCACTTATGCCACCTTATTTTATAGTCCTTCCTTAAGTCCTATGCTGCCCGAATTCTTTTTCAATAAAGGCAGCAGGACAATAATTCCAATAATGAGAAGAATCGCCGATGTTTCATAAATGTAAACGATTGATAAATGTGTCTTTAGCCAGCCTGCAATCGACATGGTCAGTACAGTAGCCCCCATGAAAATTGGATTTAATAATCCATTCACTCTTCCAATAAACGCTTCCTCTGTATTTTGCAAGATCATTGTGTTTATTCCGATTTGAATGCATGGCATGAATAAACCTGAAAAACACTGTGCTGCAAGTGTCAGCCAGAGTGTTGTCGACATGCCCATTCCGATGAAACCAACGGCACTTGCCGCCATCCCAATGGCAAGAAGCACCTGCGGCTGTACCTTTCGGGCAATTGCTACTGTTATGCCTCCACCAAGAATCATGCCGACTCCAAATGCAGCCATCAGCCATTGTAAATCTTCTTTAGGAAGCCCAAGCCTCTCCGTAATCAGGAATACACCAAGCGGCTGAGTCAAACCGATGGCCAGCCCTGATACAGCAAAACAGCCACCAAGCAAAGTTAAGGCCCTGTGGTTCCAAACATAACGGAAACCTGCCTTCATTTCCTCTACCAATGTAGTCTTCTGCTTTTCTTCGGTTAAAGCCGGATCAGCCGGAAGCATTAGCAGGACAGCAGCCGAGCAAATAAACGCTACCCCCATGATGGCAATCGCAGCAAGGATACCAAAATGCTGATAGACGAATGTACCCAAAACCGGTCCCAAAATTAAAAAGAAAGCAAAAAGGGTTTGGTACATCGACATCCCCATCTGGACAAGTTCTGCAGGAACATGCAGTTTAAACAACTTCATGCCGGACGGCTGTGAAAATTGTGAAAGGATTGAAGATACCAACGTTGCAAAGAAAATCACTTTCCAACTGCCAAAAAATAACGTTAACATTACGATAAATACAGACACTGCACTTAAAATGTCACACCAAATCATGGTCTTCTTTGGCCGCCACCGGTCTGCAAATGTTCCGCCTATGATGGAAAATAAAAAGATTGGCGCAAACTCAGCAACCGAAATAAGTGATATCGCAATCGGGTCACTATCGGTCTTTTCAATTACAAATAACAGAATGGAGTAATTCCTAACCCAAATTCCTATTTGCAGGAACAGCATGGACATCAATATTGTCCTAATTACCTGGTTACGGAACAATGCCCCCATTCCCAGTTTTTCATTTCCAGTTATCTCAGACATAAAAAAGCCCCCTACCCCTTTCTGGACAGAAGGCTTTCATTCGGGCAAAAAGAAAATGAAGGGTATCCCCATCATTTTTATTTCACCTAAAGGCAAGACCTATCCCTTCCAGAAAAATTGTTTGTCTCCAGTTTAACCGCGAGCGTTTTTCTGAAATAGGATTATATCATCATCGCCCCAGGCCACCCTTTCTCGCTTAAGTATCAACATGTTACCTTTTTATCCCTGAAAAATCAATAGTGCCACAGTACTTATGATTGTTAAATTTTGATTAAAGTTGGAGCATAAAGTGAAACATCACCCAAGCATTTACGGGCAGTTGATCTCAGCTGGCAGACTTTATACAAAAGATTTCCTCCTGGTGCATGAAACATAGGATGTGTAAATAAAAACAGGCCATGGATATCCGTGGGCCTGCCTGCGCTTATGGATCCTTTTCCCTACCAGGAATGGTATAATACGTTTTTTTTTTGTATAGGCTGCTCCGGACTACACCTCAGCGGCCCGCCCCCATGAAATACAAGAACCAGACCGCGTGGTTCTGTTCATCAGCCGCCGCATTCCTGAACGTTTCACGGACTTCATTGGATGTTGTTTCCTTTGCAATCCGATGATAAAAATCCACTGTTTCCTGCTCATCATGAAACGCGAAATTAAGCCCTTCCCGATACGTTGCCGGACAGCCTTCAATCACTTGTACATTTGGCTGCCTGCCTGTCATGTTTGTGTAAATACGCACAAATTCCTGGTAGTGCCTTTGTTCATCAGCCCTTATTTCATTGATTTGCCGCCGGACCCGGTCATTTGGGGCGAGCCTGGCAATCCGCTCATAACACTGGATTGCTGAATATTCCCCATTGATTGCCCGCAATACATCCGCTGCTAGCTTTTCCTGCTGTCTGTAAAAATCATTCTCATAATAATTTGGATACATCCTCATCCCTCCTCTTTCATTCCAGTATATGGGCGAATCGGAGAACTGGTGAGTGCTGCTTGCAGGGAACGATTTAAGCAGCCACAACTTTATGGAGATCCGAAATCCGAAAAATTTGTCTGTATGCCGCGATAAGTATTTCACCTGCTCCCTATTTCGTGTCCAGTTGGCAAATTCTTTGGCCTTTGTTTAATTCGCTCAGTTTCCCACTAGTTTTGATAGCTTTTGTCATGATGCAGGAAATCGTCTATTTTACGGCTAAACTTATTTAATATCAATCGAATGTCTTACCCCGCCGACAAGGAAAAACAATTTGGGATGAAAGGATGCATGCAGATGAAAGATGGGCAAATCATGAAGGCATATACAATCCAGGAGGTTTCGAGGCTTATCAATGTTCCCCAGGGCACACTCCGCCAGTGGGAGCGAGATTTCAACGGGCTGTTGACGATTCCGCGGACAAGGCAGGGTTCACGTTTTTATACTGATACAGAGATTAACCTATTGGAAAAAATCAAACAAATGCGCGAAAAGAACCTGGGAAAGGAAATGATCAGGGATTTAATCAAGGAGCATTTCAGGCAATGTTCAGAAGCGACTTCCGAACCATTCGCAGCATCGGTTACAGTCGTAGGTGAAACAAAACCTTTGCCAGCTGAAGCTTCCCAGTCCCCTTTTGATATGGAAGCATTTTTCTCCGCAATGGATGTGTACAAGCAGGATTTCTTTGCCGGTGTAAGGGAAGAAATCCGGGGGACCATCCGTAAGGAACTTATCGAGGAAGTTAAAAAGGAAGTTTCGAAAGGCTCTTTCCACACAGTAAAAAGCCTGTCTGATTCTATTTATAAATCAGGCGAACGCGTCGCCGCGGAAGTTGCGGAGCTATCTTCGGAAGTTGCGAGAACTTCGGAACAAGCTTCCGAAACAGCCCGTTTCCTTTCGAACAGCATTTCGAATGTTTCGAAGGCAAGCTCCGAGCATTTCGTAACCATCAACAAGCGGATCGCCCAAAATGCGGAGCGGTCGTCAAAAGAAATGAAAGCGCTGGTGAAATCAATGTCTGACGCCAATCTGGTAACCGAAAGCGTAGTGGAAAGCTTTAACGAAACCCTGATCAAGGATAGGGAATTTTACCTTGAAACCCTGCATATGGAACGGCTGGTACATAGCCAGGAAATGGACCGCAGGGAAGAATTGCTTCAGGAAATCGTTTCAAGTTTCAGGGACGCAGCCGCCGCGAAAGAAAAAAGATGGTGGAAATTCTGGGGCTGATTTTTAGCCAATTTTTTTAAAAAAATAAAGCTCACTATCAAAAACGGGGGAATAAACATGAATTCTAGCGAAGTTGCCAAACTTCTTGGAGTGTCCACAAGCACAGTTCAACGATGGGTGAAACAGCTGAATTTACCGATGGAACGGAATGAGCGCGGCCACTATACATTTAATGAAGAAGACATCGCCCTTCTAGAAAACATCCGCGACCAAATCCAGAAAGGCGCGCTTTTGCAGGACGTCGCACCCGTAGCCGTGAAGGAATCGAGGAAAGGAACTGTGAAAGTGGCCGAAATGCATCCCGATATGGAAAAAGTTCTCCTAATGTTTGCGGACCTTGAACGGCGGATGGACGGGAAAGCCGACTCGGTCGCTGCCTATCAGCTCCTCCAGCACCGGAAAGAGATCGAGGAACTTCAGGCACAGGTTGCCGCCCTGGCCGCCGCCTTTGAAAATATGGCCCAGCCTGCGGCAGCAAAAGAACAGCAAAGCATGCCGCCCCTTGTCCTTGATTCGGCAATCATAGGAAAGCGAAAGAAAAAACGCAAAATTATGGGTTTGTTTTTTGATATCTAATAATAGCTGGGCGCACAACAACCGTGCGCCTTCTTTTTGTTTTGCAAAGAACTTTCTGATATCTTTAATCGCTGTTATTCTTTATTTAAGAAGGCAGAAAGGACTGAAGGAGGAGGCTTCATGGCAAATACCGTTAACAAAAGACGAATAGTACTGGATCTAGCAGTAACATTGGATGGTTTTATAGAAGGCAAAAATGGAGAAGTTGATTGGTGCATAATGGATCCTGACATGGAGTTTAGTGATTTCCTGGAGCAAATCGATACGATTTTTTATGGTAGAAAAAGCTATGATTTATGGGGACAATTTACTCCCGAAGGTATTAATGAGACTGATCAAGAAGTTTGGGAATCCATCCATGGCAAAGAAAAATATGTGTTTTCGAGATTGCAAAAAGGAACCGACAACAAGGCCACCTTCATAAATGGCAATATCCTTGAAGAAGTAAACAAAATTAAAAGCCAGCCGGGGAAAGACATCTGGTTATATGGTGGAGCCAGCCTGATTACTACTTTTATCGATTTAGGGCTTGTTGATGAGTTTAGATTATCTGTCCACCCTGTCATATTAGGGGAAGGGAAACCGCTGTTTAATAATATTAAACAAAGAGTGAATTTGAAATTGGCTAATACAAGGCCATTTTCCTCAGGGGTCGTCCAACTAATCTATCACTGGGATGGCAATTAAATCACCGTATAATTTTTCATCGGCCACACTTAGACAGTATGAAATAGAAACGGCCAATTGAGGGAAATGGTAAGGGAAAACCTTTCAAATTGCGTTTCCCTTATTCTTTTAACATCCTTACAAAGCCTATTTTAAAAACAGTTTAATCTTTTTAAGCGCGTCCTTTGTCTTCTGGTAGCGGAAGGGCAAATCGAATTTGGTTGTTTGTTTCATGATGCTTTTTTCATGGGAAAAAACATCGAAACTGCCCTTTCCATGGTATGCCCCTATCCCGCTCTCCCCTACACCGCCAAACGGAAGATACGGAGAAGCAAGATGCATGACTGTATCATTGATACAGCCGCCTCCAAAGGAGATTTTTGCGAGAATCTCCTCCTGGATCTCTTTGGTTTCGGAAAATAGATACAGGGCCAGGGGTTTCGGCTGGTTATTCACCATTGTGACAACTTCTGATAGCGAATCATATTCGAGCACCGGCAAAATTGGCCCGAAAATTTCCTCCCGCATGACAGGAGATTCCCAGTCCACTCCGTCAATCGCGGTATGCTCAATTAATAGTTTTTCGCGATTTATCCTCCCGCCAAAGAGTATCCTGCCGTTCCCAAGGAAGCTTCCGAGCCTGTCGAAATGGCGTTTGCTGACGATTCGTGTGAACGTATCCCCTTCATGAGGCGCCGTACCGTAAATTGTCGAAACTGCTTCGCCAAGCAGGCGGATGAACTGATTTTTAATCGATTTTTCCACGTAAAGGTAATCAGGGGCGACGCAAGTCTGTCCTGCATTGATATACTTTCCCCACGCTATCCGTTTCGCTGCGAGTTCAAGATTCGCGTCGCTATGGACGATACAGGGGCTTTTACCGCCAAGTTCCAATGTTACCGGGGTGAGGTTTTTGGCGGCCGCTTCCATGATGGCCCTTCCGACAGGCACACTTCCCGTGAAAAAAATAGTATCCACCTTCGACTGCAATAAGCCTTGGCTTGCTTCGCTGTCCCCTTCAACAACCGCGATATAGTCTTCGGGGAATGTTTTCCCAACCAGTTCCGCCAAAATCCTCGATGTTGCCGGCGTCAGTTCGGAAGGTTTGAGAATCGCGCAGTTACCTGCGGCAATCGCGCCAATCAGCGGAGCGACCGCGAGCTGGAACGGATAATTCCACGGAGAAATGATGAGTGCGACCCCATATGGTTCAGGATAAATATAGCTTTTAGAGCCGGCCATGGCGACAGTGGATTTCACTTTGCGAGGTTTTGCCCATTTACTAAGGTGTTTTTCGGTAAAATTCAGCTCGCTAAGGACGACGCCAATCTCTGTTAGATAGGCTTCAAATTCACTTTTATTCAAATCCAGCTTCAGTGCGTCCATCAATTCACGTTCATGCCCTTTTATCAGGCTGCGTAGTTTTGACATGGCCTCTTTCCTGAAACCGATCTCCATCGTCATACCTTTTTCAAAAAATGCCTTCTGCCTCTCGACCAGGCCAGAATATGTACTCATAGGAGAAGCCCCCTTCATATTGCATGTCTGTTGCTTCTATCGTAAAGTTTCCCTTTGACGGGCGCAAGATTATGGCATTTCCATTCCAGCCTTGCAGAGCAACCCGTTTTGAGAATAGGCGTTTCCTTGTTACAATCACTTTGAAAGCAATAATTGAAAGAAGTGATATTAATGACGATAAATGATAAAAAGAAGCCTGTCCGTTTTTCGGTTCTTGACCTCTCCCCTATCATTGAAGGCGGCACGGCGGCGGACTCTCTCCGTAATACAATTGATCTCGCGAGGAACGCGGAAAAGTGGGGATACACACGGTATTGGCTCGCTGAACACCATAATATGCCCGGCATTGCAAGCTCCGCCACAGCGGTTGTGATCGGCCAAGTCGCGGCCCATACGGACACAATTCGGGTCGGATCCGGAGGCGTCATGCTTCCGAACCATTCTCCTTTGGTTATTGCCGAGCAGTTCGGCACGCTTGAGTCCTTATTTCCAGGCAGGATCGACCTTGGCCTTGGACGCGCGCCCGGCACCGACCAGCTTACCGCCTCCGCCCTCCGAAGAGATTGGCGAATGAGCGCGGATGATTTCCCTAACCAGGTGGAAGAATTACGGGCGTATTTCGATCCATCAAGAAGAGAAGGCGTCATCCATGTCCGGGCAATACCAGGAGAAGGATTGAATATCCCGATCTGGCTCCTTGGTTCAAGCGGCTTCAGCGCGCAGCTTGCGGGCAGGCTCGGACTGCCATTCGCTTTCGCCAGCCACTTCGCACCTGAAAATACCCTTGCAGCCTTAAGGCTTTACAGGCAAACATTCCAGCCTTCAGAGGTATTGGTAGAACCCTACAGCATGGCCGGGGTCAATATCATTGTTTCCGATTCAAAAGAAAATGCCGAATTCCTCGCAACCTCCATGCAGCAGCAGTTCCTTTCGCTGCTAAGGAACCGTCCGGTTAAACTTCAGCCGCCAGTGGAAAACATTAAAGATATTGCCAGCCCATATGAATTAACCCTTCTCGAAGGCAGGCTATCCTCGACGATTACCGGGACAAAGGAAACGGTGAAAAAAAAGCTCAATTCCTTCCTGGAAGAAACATCTGTAGATGAAGTTATCATCAACGCCCAGATTTTTGACCATCAGGAACGGCTTAAATCATTCCAGACAGCAGCCGAAATTATGAATGAGCTAAATGAAACCTCTTTTTAATTCGCCAATTCTGTTAAATCCCGCTAAAAATCAGCGGGATTTTTTTCGGTAAAAATTAAACTTTTCAATTTCCAGTAAAATCCCACAACATTTCCCATTCGTTTTGCTTTATACTAGATTTTGTATTTATAATTTTTATAGGGGGAAAGGAATTGAGAATAAGAGATATTAAAAAAGACGCCCTAGCTTCCCTTAAAGGTCGCTGGGGAATCGCGATTCTATTGATGATTGTTACGTATGCGATTTACTTTATTGTCCCTAGTACGGCTGAAATAATCGCTAGCGGAGGCTTTGGAGTTTGGATTAACCAGGAAAACGCCACACCGGCTGCTTCGGGGCTGTCTACTGTCGTTTCATTGGCGCTTGCTCCGTTGCTGCTCAGCTTTTATTGGGTCTTCCTGGATATACGGCGTGGCCGCGAAGTGAGTATCGGCACCCTTTTTAGCAATTTGTCCGGCAAGATGTATATCAAAATGATTGGCCTTAACTTGCTTGTATCCATTTATACAATCCTATGGACACTCCTTTTGATCATCCCTGGCATTGTAAAAGGACTCGCCTATTCACAGACATACTTTATCCTTAAGGACAATCCGGGTATCGTCCTCAACGACGCGATTACGCAAAGCAGAAAGCTTATGGACGGATACAAAGGCAAGTACTTCCTGCTTAACCTTAGCTTCATCGGCTGGGGCTTGCTCTGTCTTTTGACACTTGGAATCGGCTTTATCTGGCTGGCTCCTTATATTACCGCATCACTTGCGTCGTTCTACCAAAGGCTAATTGAAAACAGGGACGCCCAGATTGCGGGGGTCTTGGAATAGCTGGCTCTTTTTTAAAAATGTATGTTAGCTTGAATAATTAGCAAAGCGGCCTCCTGATTGGGGCCGCTTTGCTTTTTATGGTCCCTCACCTGCTCAGGGGGACACTGCCAAACTTTCCTAATCAAATTGAAGCTGCTTCAATGCTTCTTTCGCCTTTTCCCTTGTCAGGTTATAAGATTGCCAGCGCTCACTTTCCGGCAGAGATTTTTTCTTTTCCAAAAGCAATCCCCTAAGACCTGGTGTTTCAGGCTGTTCACGGTACAGTTTAATCAGCCCGAGTGTGCCTGCATCCGACATGTAGGCAAGATAATGGAGGTCAATTTTTCCAGTTTCCTCAAATCTGTCCAGGTTCCGTTCCACCACGATTTTATCCACGCCGACTATATTAATCGCTGTATAAAAAACAAGCGCGGATATGAAGTAAAAATGCAGCAGGGATAGCCTGGCGAGCCAGATTTTCGCGAACGTGTAACAAAAAATGACGAGCAGGAAAATCATGAACGAATGGACGAGCACTCTTGTAAAAGTAAAACCGTATGCCGCTTCGTACATCATTAGCCTCATGAAAGCGGATGTCAGGATGACGCCGGTCGCCACCACAAGAATCGAGAGCGCGCCCTGCACCGTCCTCCAAAGCCGCTGGCCCCCAATTTTTGAAAAAGTAAGAACAAATATCGTGACACTCAAATTTATCAATGAAACGAAAACAAGTTCGAAAAACCCGCGGCGCGCGTACTCCGCGTACGTAAACTCTTCGCCAAGCGTCCCGCTGAAAAAGTATTTAAACTGGACAGCAACAAACAGGACATAGACCGCATCGAGAATTATGAGGACAGTCAAAGCTGTAACCGGATCGACTACCCCGCTTGGCCCGCCGCTTTTCAGCTGCTGGATTTCGAGCCTCCTTTTTAAATTGATCTGGAGGTACCCGAAAAACGCAAAAGTGTAAATCAAAGAAGCCACTATCCGGAAGACCATCTCGCCATCAATGCTAAACCAATCCGGAAATCCGGATAAAATACGTTCAAATTGGCTGTCCGCGGAAATCAGCAAGTTGAGGACAACCGCGAGGACAGGCAGGGAAATGACGGCTCCAATCAGGACCTTCTTTGCCACGACCCCTTTCCCTCCCCCTGTTTTTCGGATGGCAATCCGTCCAAACAATCGGGCGACGGCCGTGTTATAGGCAATGCTTGCGCCAATCCTTTTCAAGATATAGATCAGGAAAACAGGGTGAGCCCAATGCGCTTGTTTTGGCCCTGTGATCAGGGCAATATGGAACACGACAAGCGCTGGTATTGCAAGGATATTCAATCCATAAAAAACATCTGAATCAAACAGGAAATAACTTGCCGAAAGCAGCCAGATTGCTCCGAGCACAAGCCAGCCCAGGCGCTGATGCCTGAACTGGAAGCCGCGGAACCTCCAAAAGAAAACAGAATAGAATGCCGCGATAAAAACAAAATAGGAAATCCCGATCCGCCCCCATGTAAAAGCTTCCACAGCTAAAATCCCAATGCCAAGACAGGCTACTAAAAAGAGCCAATCCTCTTTCCTCATTCTTAATTCCATATCAATATCCTCCTAATTGTTAAAATACATAGTTATTCTTTATATATAGATATTCTATGTATATGTGCAAAAAAAAGCATAAACGATCAACTGTGCCCCCCATTTATTCTCTATATTATGGGTTATATTTGCGAAAAAACTTATACCGAAGCCCTGCGCCCCCATTTGTATGCAAATAGGCAGATCGGATAAAGCGCGGCAGTTAGGACGATACAAGCGGCGATAAAGGTATTGGTCAATAATGGATGAAACCATTCGAGGGGAATCGCCCCGGAAACAGTCAGCACCATGAGCGTTAAATTTGGGATGAGCGCTAGCAGGAAAGTTTTTTTGACAAGCGCCCTTCCTTTATGGCCGAAGCTCCGGCCGATTTCGTAGCCGAGCAGCGCCCAAAAAAATATGTATACAAATGCGATAATGAACGGGATTGATGTCAGGCAGCTCCATACAAATGTGGCCCACTTCCATTCAAATATGTTGTGCGCCGCCGTAAGCGCCGCCCCTCCCGCGAAGAGGAAGACATTGAGGAGGACGAACAGCCACTTCATGTTGCTTGGCGTGACAGACAGTTCCTCCTTCCACATTGCGGCAATCTCTTCCGGGCTTCCAAGCCGGTTGTAAACAATCCCGCGGGCATCTTCCACATCGTAGGTTAAAAGTTCAATAAGCATGTCATCCAGATGGGACTCGTATTCCAAAAGGATAGATTCTTTTTCCTTTACGGATCCTAGTTTTCGGCCAAGCTCATTCAAAAATTCATTCTTCAGCTGTTCCATGGTCCGTTCTCCCAATCATTTTGTTCATCATTTGAACAAAATCCTGCCATTCACGAGTTTTTTCTTTAAGGAGCTCCCTGCCTTCATCTGTGATCCGGTAATATTTACGGGCAGGGCCTTTTTCTTGTTCCTGCCAGTAGCACTCGATGTATTCTTGCTTCTCGAGCTTATGAAGTGCCGGGTAAAGCGTTCCTTCCTTCACGGTAAATCCATTCCCGCTCCTTGCTTCCAGTTCCTTTACAAGCTCATATCCGTACATATCCCTGTCCCCAAGCATTTGAAGGAGCAAAAGCGATGTACTTCCTTTAACAAGTTCACGATTGAACATTTTTCTCACCTACCTAGGTTTATTAGGTATATAGAAATACTACAATGAAACCCATGTCAATGTAAAGGATATTCATTTACCTTTGATAAAATTTTTTTGGACAATGCGAAAATTCCATATCCGATCATCCCTCCCACTGTGTTTAGGATTAGATCGTCCACGTCAAAAGCGCCGACCCTGAAAGAGAATTGGACAGTTTCGACGCAAAGGGACAGCAAAAAGGAACAAGCGGCAATCCTGGCCCGGGTGGCCAATTTTCCAAAAAGAAGGGGCATGAAAAAACCGAATGGAAGGAATGCAAGGATGTTTCCGAAAAATTCATCTGTCAGCGAGAATCCTTCCCAAGAGGAAAAATACCGAAGGATTGTGTGTAGCGGAATCAGGTTAAAGTCAACGATTCCCTTAATTCCGTTCCGGTAGGCGGAGAAAAACAGAAGATAAACTAATATGGTCATATAAAATGAAAAAACCGCCCAAACCAATGGTTCCATCGTTTTCTTCAACTGGTACGCCCTCCTTTACGGTTGTCATTATCCATTGTAAATGATTTTCCTCGATGTGATAATTATAATACAAGTTAATTTCGGGAGGGACAGGATTATGGGATTGCGGTTTCGAAAAAGTTTTAAAATTGCTCCTGGTGTGCGAATGACGGTTGGAAAGACAGGCGTTGGTGTGAGCGTTGGCGGGAGAGGGCTTCGCTATTCAGTACATTCGAGCGGCAGAAGGACTTCAACGGTCGGAATTCCAGGAAGCGGCCTGTCCTATTCCTCTACAAGCAGCGGCAGGACTTATCAATCCGCATCATATAGAAGGAGAACGGAATTGGCGAGGCAAGAGCGAGAAAGCAGGAAGCTACAGGAGCAGGAGTATGCCCGCCTACAGGTTGAATTGTTTGAAAACAAACTGGCGATGCTTACATCGATTCACCATGAATGCGATGTGGCTATCGATTGGCTAGAGGTTGCTAGCAGAAAGCTAGACTTTGCTATAAATTCACCAGGGCCTAATGAAATAGCAGCACAGGCAAGGCTTGCATCGTATCAGCCGGGTTTTTTCGAAAGGCTTTTCAGGAGGGACGAAAAAAAGCGGCGAGAGCTTGAGGCGAATGTTGAATTAGCGAAAAAAAGAGGACCTGGAAGCCTACAAGGACTGGAAACACATGACTGCTATCGCAAACCGCATCAATCAAGGGGACATCGATGCTTACTTTGAAGTCATCGAGGAATTTGGCCCGCTTGAGGATCTTGTCGAATTCGGCAGCGGGTTTGAATTTGCAGCGGATAATCCCGATGAAATTCACGTTTCCGTTGATGTGAATGCGCAAACTGTCATACCCGGAAAGGAACTATCGTTGACAAAAACGGGCAAACTTTCAGAAAAAGCGATGACAAAGACGAAATATTACGATCTTGCACAGGATTATGTTTGCAGCTGTGCCCTACGGATTGCACGGGATATGTTCGCCCTCCTTCCGGTTAAATTTGTCTTTGTCCATGCATACGAGGAACAGCTTGATCGAGCGACCGGGCATGTGGAAAAAATCCTTGTCCTTTCAGTAAAATACGATCGCGACACATTAAACGGCCTCCATTTTACAAAGCTGGATCCGTCTGAAGCGCTTGAGAATTTCCCACATGAGATGTCGTTCAAGAAAACAAAGGGCTTTGCCGAGGTGGAGCCTATCCTTCCCTAAAAAAAATGGTCCCCACCCTTTTGCCGGATGGGGGCCATTTGTTTATATCTCCTTAACCGCATCGAGCGCTTGGGAAAGCGATGGCAGTATTGATACATCCTCGAATTTAAGGCCAATCAGGACGGCAGTTTGTGCGATTTCAGGCCGGATTCCTGATAAGGTTGTGCGGACGCCGATTAATTTCAGTGCTTTAATAAGGTTAAACAGCTCATTGGCGACCATAGTATCCATGATCGCAACCCCGGAAAGGTCGATGCACAAGCTAGAAACGCTTTGTTCCACGCATTGGACAAGTGTGTTTTCAAGAATGATTTTCGCCCTCGCCGTATCGATATCCCCTATTAGCGGCAAAAGCGCTGAATTGCCCTGGAGTTTAATGACAGGTGAACTCAATTCATTGATGAGATCCTTTTGGGAAATCAGGCGGATCATCGTGTTTTTGTGGTAGCTTTCCACAAATATTGCAATTGAGAGATTGAATGCATTTATGGTTGTTTCATACCAGGAAAGCGCCTGCTTAAGGGAGACCCTTTCCTCATTTAGCTCGATAAACTTGTTTATGTATTTTAACGCAACCTTCTGGCTGTTCATATACTCGCGGATTATAAAATGGAGTGGAGTGTCCAAATGCTTGAGGTCATCTGCCAAATCCTGCGACCATTTTCTGAATTCGCCGTGCAAGTGGGTTTCGTCTTCCGTAAACAGCTTATAAAAGTGAAGGAAATATTCCTGATTCTGCTTTTTCAGTTCGGCAATGATTTCTGGATTTTCAGTTGAGTAAACGGACGAAGGGTCTTTGTCAACGACCATGGCATACCAGTCTTCTGATAACTGCCATGATTGGCTCATAAAAAAATCATATAATTCCTTGTTTAGTGTCATGCAGTTTCCCCCATTTTTACCATTGTCCATTCCATTGTACCGGAATTTGGGGAAATGCGACAATTTTCCGTCTCTCTACTTCATAAAATGAAAGTTCCCTAAGAACAAAATGCGCAAGCGCCTTGGTCAGCCCCGACCAGCATAAGACAGGGCCCGTAGGACGGGCCTGCCCTCCGGAGGGAACTGGCTTATGACCTCGAGGGGCTAGGCGCTGGAGCTGGATTACAATAACTTGTTTCGAGTTATTCACAAGGTTCCATTTTATAATTTCCCAGACAACAAAAACAGCCCGCGCGAGGGCAGGCCTTAAGTGTTCACATGCTGATTAAATAGGCTGTTCACATGCTTGAGAACCGGATGGCGGCTCGTCAAAGTTTTTAAAGGCCGGCAAAATATTCATTCTGCCAGGGCATTTGTGGCGGCTCTTTTGGCAGGAGCCGGTCATGTTTCGTTCTTATCCATCCCTCTTCCTCCAAAAGAAGGCCTTCCCTTTCAATTGTTGAATCATCCTCATCATAAGCAGCTATTTCAGCCATAAGGGGCGGATAAGGGCTTTTCCTTATATGGGCGGAAAGCTTCTTCATGACCAGCGGATAATCCATTTCCCGGCAAACTGCAAACCAGTTCTCGACCGTTTCATCTCTTACCGTAAACTCAGGATAAACAGATTCGATCAGCACCAGAATTTTCATCAATTCATGCTTCTCCATCCACTCTACCTCCCGCTATAATCTCCCAAATCCTAGTGGCCTGCCTGCCCAGTACACTTATAGAGAAACCTCCGCTTATTCGCCTTGATCCAGAGAATAAGGATTCTTGCCAATGTTCAGCCTCGCCTCATCCGTAAGTGTGAAAGGCTGTGAAAGTGGCTGGTTCTCGCCGTTTCCTTCAGGATGCATGCTGCCATCAAAATGAATTGGTTTCATTTCCATTTGTTGTCCCTCCTTGTCAGCTTACTTTTCCACGAGGTGAATGTTTTATTCATTCAAGGAGCCAGTATATTTTATAAAATTCTTACTTTTCAGTATAATTTATCAGCTTGAAAAATTCCAGTACAACAAAAAGGATGATACAAAACCATCGTGATGAAGCGCCAAATGGCAATTTAGTGCTCAATTTCCATTCAAAACGGTCTTGATAACTCATCACATTTCAAGAGTCATTCAAATTCAAAAGCCAGCCCAATTGGACCGGCTTTAAATGGTTGGCGAGGCTATGGCTTTTGTGCGGCTAAACCCGAGATACCGTGTGCCCTGGAAAGCCAGTTCTCCTGTATCGCCTTCCGCGAGCAGGCCATATTCCTGCCCGTTCAGCGCAAGTTCCATTCTGTCTCCGCTCTCCACCTCAAAGGTGGCATAATACCATGTTGACGAAGAGGAGTCGCCTGAGCCGCCGCTTACTTCCGCCCTTTTTGAGACGACCACCGCCTTAACAGTCAGCCGTGGCTGCTTGTTATTGCTCGACCATTCGCCAATTCCTTTAACGATTGTAAAAAGAAAGACCCCAATGACAATGGCAAAAATGACTATGAAAAAAACCGGAAAAACTGAAAAGAAAAACGGTTCATCTCCGAATCCCCCCATTTTACCCTTCCTGTTCACTATCTTTTCTATTTACCAATTCATTTCTGTAATGTATGGCTGATAATAACTTTATGCCTCTTAAAATCGAAATTTGCGTGTCCACCAAGGACAATGCTTCTGAAAACTTACCCCTCTTGGCGAGTTCCTCGATTTCTAGCCATGTCCGGTAATCCCTGTCTGTTACTTTTTCGCGATGGGCGGCGTAGCCCGATTCATCCCCTTCTTCAAGGGAGATTACTGCCAGGTAATAATGTTTAAACACGCCGTCCTTTATGTTGGTAAGAATTTTCCTGGCTTCCCCATATCGCTTTTGCTTCAGGTCCAGCATGACAAGAGCCATATCCTTTAGTTTTCCAGGACGCATCTTGCCGGCAATCTGGTTTGCAGACTCGATATCCTCTTTTAAATAGAAGTACAGAAAACGATAAAACAGATTGCGCGACTTTTTTAAATAAGCGTACATCCTCTCGGGATCTTTGCTCCATAAAATAGGCATGATATAAGGTACGCTCAATATGATGTAAAGCGCCACCGCCAAAAAGGTGAAAAACGATGGGACATCCAGCATTCCCATTAAGAACGCAATCATGAATAAACCCAAGTACCAAAAAACCATCAGTTTACCTCCCGGAATTTCCGAACCTTCCCTAGTAGCTACTTTACCATAACTCTTTTTTAATTGGGAAATATTATGTTGTTTACTATAGTTATGTTATGTAAACTTTCGTTTTGCTCCTTTCCTTTTCCTTGTCTGATTCCGAAAATTCCTATATCATTTACTCTTAGGCAAAAGAAAAAATCGCTAGAATTGGAGTTTGAACATGAATATTTGGGAAATTATTGTAGCACTTATACTGGGAATTGTAGAAGGATTAACTGAATTCGCGCCAGTCTCCTCCACAGGCCATATGATTATCGTCGATGACTTGTGGCTTCATTCAAAGGACCTTTTTTCGCCGCCGGTCGCCAACACGTTTAAGGTTGTCATACAGCTTGGCTCCATACTGGCCGTCGTCATCGTCTTTAAAGAGCGGATTTTAAGCTTGCTCGGCCTTTCAATAAAAACATCAACAGAGACAGGCGGAGAAAAATTAAGCCTTATGAAAATCTTTGTAGGACTCGTACCGGCTGGAATCATAGGCGTCTTGTTCGAAGATTATATCGATGAGCATTTATTCTCAGTCAAAACAGTCGTGGTCGGGCTTGTCCTTGGAGCAATTCTGATGATTTTAGCCGATTTTGTCCGCCCGAAAGAGCCGAAAGCGGAAACGGTCGATCAGGTTGGCTACAAGCAGGCGTTCGGAATCGGGTTATTCCAGTGCCTCGGACTGTGGCCAGGTTTTTCTCGCTCAGGCTCGACCATAGCGGGCGGCGTCATTCTCGGGATGAGCCACCGGGCGGCGTCCGACTTTACGTTCATCATGGCTGTCCCAATTATGGCGGGAGCGAGCGGAATTTCTCTTTTAAAAAACTGGCAGTACTTCAGCCTTGACGCCCTGCCCTTTTTTATCGCAGGATTCCTCGCAGCCTTTGTTGTGGCGCTTATATCCATCCGCTTCTTCCTGAAGCTGATTAACAGGATTAAACTTGTACCATTTGCGATTTACAGGATTTTGCTTGCGGGCTTGATCTATTTCATCTATTTTTAACCAAAAGATGGCTCCCGCCTACACTGGGAGCCATCTTTTTCGTGCTCATAAAAGTGCGAGGGCTCAGGACTATGCTGGAACCCCTTTTTTAGATCTCACGAAATGCGTTGTGCCGTTTTCCATGGTAATCGATATATTGAACGGAACTCTTGTCTTGTTTCACAAAAATGATTTGCTCGTTGACCATTTCCGTCGCAAAAACAGTTGCCTCTCTATCGTTATGAATCGGAATTAGCTTGAATTTATATGGCACTCCATACATTTTCGGGACTGTAAGGTAAAGCGCCTCTTTTTCTAAATACACGGTAAGTGGCATTCCGGGACGATTTTCCAAAGAGAATGTTCCTACATAATCAATCGCGTCCTCAATCTTGACCGGAGCCAGTGGGGCTGGACAAGCAGCATCTCCCCCGAAAAGAATGTTCGCAGCTTGCCTTGTTAAATGTGTGACAGGCGTGATGTTCATGTTGCTAAGGAAAATGATTGCCATATCCTCATCCGGAAACGTGAGAAAATCGCTAAAATAACCGCTAACGTCGCCAAAATGGTTCAGGCACCTCTTACCGGAAATTTCGGATACCATCCACCCGCATGCATAACCCTCAAGATTCGGCTTGAACATGATTTCTTTCAGTCTTCCATCGAGGAAATCATCGGACAGGAGCGCGCACTGCCATGTGAAAAGGTCGCCAACGGTTGAATACATTCCGTAAGCTCCAAGCGGAAACGACATATCGGCATAAGCCGCAAGCAACGGTTCCTCCCAGAATGTATAGCCCGAGGCAAGGAACGGAATCAATTTTGTGCCATCGTCACAGCCTGTATTTTCCATGGCGAGCGGGCCGCAAATATGTTCCTGCAGGTAATCCCTATATGTTAAACCTGAGGCTTCTTCGATAATCGCTGTTAAAATTGAATAGTTTGAATTTGAGTATTCGAATTCTACGCCTGGCGGGAATCCCGGCTCACGCTTTTTTATAGATTCAAGCAATTGGCCCAGGGTTGAAGGCAGCCTCATTGTTTTTGCCCAGAAATCCGGGGCCGCGGCGAAATCTGGAATTCCGGACGTATGGGTCAGGCAATGATAAATGGTAATAAAGTCCCCATTCGGTACGCCTTCAACATATTTGCCGATTGGGTCATGCAAATCTACGGCTTGCTTTTTATACAATTGGAAAATGGCCGCGGCCGTGAAACTTTTGGTAAGTGAGCCAATCCGGAACTTTGTTGCTTTTGTATTCGGTACGCGGTGCTCCCAGTTGGCCATGCCAAAACCGTCATTCACGATTAGCTCGCCCCCTACCGATATGAGCATCGCGCCATTCAAATAGCCATTCTCGGCATAAGCTTTGAGCCATTTTGTTAATTTTTCTGTTGGTGACAAATGCATATCCCCCTGATGATAAAATTAAAGTTTCATGCCTCGATTCTCCATTGCTTAATGCTCTATAAAAAATTGATCAAGATCTTTCTCATCCGTATTCTCCTGCACTTGTTGTTTTGAGGTGCGCCAGCTGAAGGAAGGAATTTCTTTTTTCATTTTAAAAACATCAGGATCCTGGTTTCCTTCTTCGTAGTAGAGCCATTCAATTGAGAAATCTTTAAGTCCCCGCTGCAAAGTGTAATCAAGTAAATTGGAAACCTTGCCTCTTTCTTTTTCTTTCTCAAAGGATTTCTCAATTTCCGCAATGAAGATGTACTCGCTCATTAAATGTTTGTGTTTTTGATAGATTTCACTATATGTATCTTCCAAATCAAATTGTTTGGCAATCTCTTCAGGAATACTGATGTTAACCGCATAGGAAACGTGTCCGAACTTGCCCATGAATGGCTTCCAGGTTTGGATTGCTTCCCTTCTCCATTTTGTTTCCTTTAACGATTCATCAATAATTTTACCGTTTTCAGCGACGTGGACCTGGAACGTTAAATTTTTGTCTACTGTTGGATAAACCATGGACGTGTATGTACCTACTTTATCGCCAAGCGCATTGCTATAGTCTATTTCACTTACTTTGAATTTCATCCCTTAGGTTGCGGAAAGCTGCTCAAGCATGTTTTCCTTCGCTGCTGCCTGCTCCTTTTTGGGCTGGAAATAAAAATAATTTGCGAAGAGGACCGCTCCCAATAAAAGCATGATGATTATAACTGCCGTATTAGCGGATTTTCCTTTCATAGAACACTTCCTTAAAAGATTTTAAAATTAAATAATAGTAGAAAAGCAGCTTATCTCTTTCCTCGCCTAAGCTTTTGCGGGTTGGAACCATTTTTTCATTCCATCACAAGACTATAAATTCGTGCATCGATTCCTTCGCTTTTTTACCCTGGACCAGATTCTGCAATTGAATTTTAGGCATTTTTTCCCACTCCCCTTTTATAAGATAAATGATTTCACCTTTCCCGACAAATATGAAATGCGTAAAACCGTAGGAAAATGCCTTTACGGAGACTTCTCCTTGTGAAATTTATCCTTAAACTGCTGGGTAATTATGGTATGATGGTCCTATATGCTTTTTTAGTGGGAGTGGTTAGTATGGGTTCTTTTATTGCGGAACTAATGGATACTTTGAAGGATCTTATAATGAATCCGGCTTCCTTCAAGGGAAGGATGGGCGAAAAGCAGGTTGGCAGGCTTTTGCAGACGCCTGGACGTTAATTAAATATAAGCACCGTTCTTATTTTCCAAACCCGATATGGCAAAATTACGGGCACATTAAATCAATCCAGGACTATCTAGATGACACGGCTGACGGCATCCCTTTTTATTCCGTGGTGGTCTTTTGCCACAACGCCACCCTTAAAGTAAAACAGCCGATTCGGGATGCCGATGTCGTCCACATCGGGAATCTCCTTCCCCTGGTTGCATCGAAACAGGCAGATGAACGGCTTACTAAATTCCGGATGGAAAAAATAAGGCTCCTCCTTTCAAAATTATACATACAGGACAGGCATGCAAGGAAAATTCAAAGCCAAAATCATATCAGGAATATAAAAAGCAGCATGGAAGAAAGAAAGCTCCACATCGCCAATAATATTTGCCCGCGCTGCGGCGGCCATCTCATCACCCGGATTGGAAAAGGCGGATCGTTCAAAGGATGTTCAAATTATCCTAAATGCCGGTTTATCGCATGAATTTGAAGGTTTTTGAAAAACAAAAAAAGCAACCAGCGCGGTTGCTTTTTTTGCATCTAGTATGGGTCGTTATTTGGGTCAATATACGACTCGATCGCCTGGTCCAACGCATTAAATGCTTCACCGAATGCCGCCGAAGATGAAATGGTGCCTGCCTGCTCAAGTTCAACCGCAGCATTTCTCGCTTGAGTAAGCGCGGTGATGGCATCCTCGATCATCGTTCCTTTGTCGCCATGTTCTTCAAGCGCAGACCTCAGCTTGGAAATGCTCTCGTCCAGATTATGCATCTCCGGATGGTCGAAGGCTTTTTCCAATTCCTTTTTAACTTGCTGCAAAATTTCCTTCATGTCCAATCCCCTTTTTCCGCAAGATATCAATCCCACGGTATTTTGCCCCTTATATCTAGATCATTATTCAGGATAGTTACGTTAACGAATAGAAAACTCCTTACTGCAAACGCTAAGTAAAATTGGGATTGGGAGGGTTCCGGGATGAAATTCGGCTGCCACGTGAGCATCAGGGGCGGGTATTTAGCTGCCGCGAAACATGCCATACAAATCGGGGCCGAGGCGTATCAATACTTCCCGAAAAATCCTCGCAATCTTTCCGTCAAGGAGTACAACCAAGCCGATGCGGCCGCCTGCAAGCAGTTCTGTGAGGAAAAAAGGCTGTTTACGATTGCCCATACTCCCTATCCGACAAGCATCACCCCCTCTCCCAATAAAAAAGAGCTTAACATCGCCTCAATCCTTAATGATCTCGCCATCGCGGATGCATGTGGATCGGCGGGAATCGTCGTCCACTTCGGGAGCAGGATTGAGGGGGAAAATCCCTTGGCGAGCTACCACCTTATGCTCGAAATGCTCAATTCCGTTTTGTCAAAATGGGAAGGAAAATGCCTTCTTCTCCTTGAAAATAATGCGGGCAAGCAGGCAGCGCTCGGAACAAACTTGGAGGAACTTGCCCAGGTGAGAAATCTCTGCGAGTACCCTGAAAAAATTGGTTTTTGCCTCGATACATGCCATGCATTCGCAAGCGGAATGTGGAATGGCGTTGATACGGCGCAATTCCGTGAAAAAGCAGACGCGCTGGGCTACACCGCTCACCTGAAGGCAATTCATTTGAATAATTCCATGCATCCATTTGGTTCCCGGAAGGACCGCCACGCCAATATTTACAAAGGCGGGTTTATTTCCGCAGGGCAAATGGAAGGATTCATCACCGCCTTTTCGGATGTGCCTTTCATATTGGAGACTCCATCGGACCTTGGGATTTCGCATGAGGAGGAAATTGCGGCCCTTAAGGAATTAGAAACTTAATAACGATTATTAGGAAGGAAGCTGACAAAGTTGAAAAACGTTCGCTATATCATCCAGGACGAATATGAAGCGAATAAAATTGCCGAAGCACTTAAAACCCAACTGGACATAAACCGTTTCATCGATGTGGAAGTAACAGCCGTTGACCTGTGGAACGAACTCATTGTCCAGATACCCGAAAATAACGCTGCTCTTGAAGAAACACTAGGAAGCTTCATGGCCGGCTATCAGGATGGCGTTATTTTAGAGTAGAAAAATAACCGCATTTCTTGATGGGATCTATTTTGAAGTGAAAATTAACGGTACTTTTCGCACATACATTGGCGCTCGTATTAGCATGCAAACCGTTGAAAAGATTGGAAACAGGCTTTTCAACGGTTTTTCTTTTAATTAAAAAAACTCCCAAGTCATTTTGGGAGTTTGCTGTAAATATGTCCATCTAAACCCAATTAACTAAATCATTCATTATTTCATTTCAATCCCATATTTCGCAGCAATTGAAATCAAGGCATGAATGGCTTCAGGGCTAGGTGGGCCATCTGGGGCTAGAGGTAATTGTTCAGGTACAGGTTCACTAAGTTCATTTACAAACTGCTCAAATCCAGAGGGATAAACAGTAAGTAAAACCTTAGATGTTTCCGTGTTGGCTTTAAAGGTATGTTTAATTCCTTTAGGAGCATATACATACGTTCCTGGAACAGCGTGAATAACAGTTTTATCTATGCAAAAAGTTATTTCACCTTCAAGAACGTAAAAAAAGTTTCATCTTCCCTCAGATGAGTGTGTGGTGGCGGTTCAAATCCTCTTCTTTCCTCAGTTAAAATTGTGGCATACTTGCCTTTTGTATCCCCACCGCTAACTAAAACGGAAACCTTGTTTCCTAAAAACAATCGTGTGTTGTCCTCTGTTACCTGGTTTTTCCAAGTTAACGGCCCCCTCGCATTTAACCTCGGAATAATCATATGCTTACGGGTACACTCGTATTCTTCTTGTACGTTTTAACTAATAAGTCGCTATGGTTCATGAAATTTGCCTATAAATACCGAATTAACATCTTCTGAATTTTAGAATGGGAATTCGCATTTCAATCAACATGGCAATTTAGTGTTTTATACGAAAAGCGAACCCGTTTTTGAATTGTAAAAAGGTTATTAAATTGCCGGTAAATTTTCAAAAATCCGAAAAAGGCTAGACCTTCCGCTGCCATTGTGTATACTTAATAACATGGCAAAAAGGAGTGTTTACAGATGAAAGTAGCGTATTTAGGACCTAATGGAAGTTTTTCGGAAGAAGCCGCACTAAAAACATTTGTTGATTCAACTATTGATTGGCAGCTGTGCGGCTCAATCCTTGAAGTTCTCGAAGCTGTAGGTGACAGGAAAGTGGATAAAGGAATTGTCCCAATCGAAAACTCAATTGAAGGAACTATCAATATTACCGCTGACGGCCTGCTGGCCAATAACCTTTTTATTGAATCGGAGGTCATCTTCCCTGTCTCCCTTCGGCTGCTTGTCAACGAAGGGGTGCAATTGGAGGATGTCCAGGAAGTATGGTCGATCACCCCCGCCCTTGCCCAATGCAAGGAATTCATCCGCGAAAACCAGGTTAAAACAAAAGAATTCGACAGTACTTCTTCGGCGGCAAAAGCGCTTAAAGAACAGGGCCGAATCGATGCAGGGGCTATTGCCTCAAGCGCAGCTGCAAGGCTGTTTGGCCTGCAAATCGCCAGCACCAAGGTCCAGGATAATGGAGAAAACCATACTCGTTTCCTTGTTGTCGGAAAACGGAGCGCGGATGTCCTCCCTTTCCATAAAAGGAACAAAATCATGCTATTGATCGCCCCGGCGCTAGATCAATCAGGCGTCCTGTCATCCATTTTGAACGTCTTTTCGGCCCTGTCCATCAACCTGACCTGGATTGAATCACGACCGACGAAGAAAAGGCTTGGCACATACCATTTCTTCATCGAAGCCGAAACAGGCAAGGACGAAGCGAAAACAGGAAAGGCACTGAAAATCCTGCGGGCGTTTGGCCATGAAGTCCAGGTGCTCGGAAGCTATGATACGAACCGTCTTTAAAGTGATTTTCGCACCTTTTTAAGCATTCTTTTTTGTGCCCGGAGCACCGGGTGCCCACTCCTGTTCGGTCGTTAAAGCTTCTTTAAATTATGGTGGGGTATGTTTGATATTCGCAATTGAAACTTCATTGCAGGATGGGACCGGCTTCCCGGTGCCAATTACATTACTCTCATGTCAAAAGTCCGCTTCCGGCGGGCTTTTTTTCATTCTCTAGCAGTGGAGCTGACTAACAAAACGTTTAAATAGGACGAAAGGTGGAAAGATAAGTAGGGTAAATACTGTTTGGAGTGGATATTTATGGAAGTCATTGGCCTTGAAAAAGAAGTTGGCGGTTACATTGGAAAGCTTCTTCGGGATAATTTCGGGCGGGGCCCTGGAGCGGTTCATTGCACGTACGCTGAGCCATTCATCACTGTCCATATCACGAATTTCCTTTCTCCGATGGAAAAATCGCTTATGTACAGCAAGCAAAACGTGTATGTTGAAAAAACACGCGACCTTCTTATGGAAACATTGATTGAGGAAATTAAAAGCTATTTCACATTAAATATTGGGCGTACGGTTGAAGAATTTTACTATGACTGGAACCTGGACTCCCAAACAGGCGCCTTCATTGTCGTGCTCTCCCCCGCAGGTTTCACCGGGCTTCGTGAACCATACAGAAACAAGGAAAAGGTCCACAGGGAAATCGTCGATATAAGCATCGATGCACAGAAGCCACCTGAGGAAACCTATTCCGAGCTCCTGAGCCCGAGGGTGCTTCTGATTGCGAGGACAGGCATCCTTGTCCAAATCGAGAAAGAGTTAATCCTGCTCGGCTTTGAAGAAACGTTAAAGCTTGCGAAACGAAGCCTTGAAAAGAAATTGCTTGGTGAGCACCAGCCGGCTTTTGAAAACTACCTTTACACCCAGATTGAAGATGTATTCGTCGACTGGAATTTCCAAAAGGATTTGAGCTATATCCTGATAATTTTAAAAGGCTAGGTATGATTAAAACCCGGAATTGTATTGATTGCCCTTATTGGCAATGTTACAATAGTGGAAGGGTAAGACAAAAATCTTACCTAGCCAATTGTACAAATAAGTTAAACAGTTAAATAGAATTCATTCTGATAGCAATGGATGGACACGAGCCAAACATAAGTCAGAAAAGGGGAAGCGCCGCCGCTTCTCCTTTTCTGGCTTTTTCTTTTTGCATTTACTGTTTTTCATCATGCAACGGAAAGGGATGAGACTAACACCATAATGATAAAAAATTACGGGGAAAATGAGATTATAGAAAAAATAGACAGAGTAATTAAAGAAAAACAGGAAAGTAAGCTGGCGCCAGGCAAATCGCCAACAATAAAGAAAAATGAACTGGAAGCGTATTTGGAAGGCCTGGCAAAAGCCTCGTCGATTCAATTCACTAAAAAGAGTTCCGCCCTGAAAACTATGTATCTAGCAGAATACAACAATCGGCAAGTGCAGCTGGAGCTGTTTTACCGGTATTCGAACTTTTATACGAGGCATCAGGCCATCATTCTTTCGGACGAAATCAAGGACTAACCAACAGAGTCAAAACAAATAAATCCGATTTATCCGCGCATCATTAGAGTCCTCCGCCCCCGCCTTGCTGAAGGCATTTTTCAGGCACGATATGGATTCCTTCCCACCCCCCGCCCGGTTTCTTCCTGTACTGGGCGGCGAGGATATCGGTATGGTTTGTGAGCTGAAAAAAGATGAACCGATATTCGTTTCCATCTGTTCCAGAAAATTCGATCGTTTTACGATGCCCCTCCTGCTCGACGGGTTTGATTTTCTTAACAAGCTTGCACCATTCACCGAATTTAATTTCAACGACTGCCAGCGCGTCGTGATCCCATCCATGAAAGGCCGCGCAAAGGAAATCCTCACCGAAGAGCCGAATCGAACTAATTTTATAGACCCCTTTTTCTTTTCCCACATCGACATACCCATAATAATAGGCAAAGTATGTGACGTCCTTATCCGACCCTTCGATCGTTTCCAATTCGATAAAAAAATAATCCTTGCCTGGTTTGTCGGCTGGAACTTGCTCCAAAAGGATCAAATGTGTCCGCCCCACCCCTTCGAATGATTTCAGGTAGTTAGGATAGCTAAGTTTTTTACGGTATTGTTCAGTTAGCATATTATATGCAAAGGGAAATGGGATCCTCGCCATTCCAACCGTCCCGCATCCCCCCATTTTTCCCATCTTCAAGTTTTCGGCGTCACGTAAAATGCTGAAATAATTCAGAACGGTATCACGCGGGGAGCTTACTAGTGAACGCGGTATTACGATTTCTTTATGGCTTTTTCCGTAAAAAGGGGTAAAAAAGCTGGATTCAGCAAAACGGTTGTTCAAAACAGCCGAACAGGATGGCCTAAAATACACTTCAATTGGGAGTTGCCGCTTGGTGGGGTTTACATGGGCCGAAGACCGGTGGGCAATCGCTTGCTTTTTGAATTCCGCCCCCATACGGTTGTGGGCGCCGAAGGCATTTTTCCGAAAAAAGAACATCCTTGGTCCTCCTTAAGATGTTGTTTGCCTTAGGCTATTCATATGGGGCGTGCCGAGTGCGTTAGGACGCCGAATTTCCGTGAAATAGAAAAAGCGGCGGGTTGGGCCCGACGCCTTCTATTTAAACCAGCCTTTTTCCTTTGAGTGGGTGATGGCTTCGATCCGGTTTTTGACTTGGAGCTTGTCGAGTATGGTGGAGATGTAGTTTCGGACGGTACCGGCGGATAAGGTGAGTTCGCTGGCGATTTCTTTTGTGTTTTTGCCGTCAGCGATGAGCCCGAGGACGTCCATTTCCCTATCTGTCAACGGGTTGTCCTCGCTGTACAAATCGTCCATCAGTTCCGGTGCGTAGATCCGTTTCCCTGCCATGACATTCCGGATTGAGCCGGCTAGTTCTTCACTTGGGCCGTCTTTAAGCAAGTAGGCGCTGACTCCGGCTTTCAATGCGCGTTTGAAGTACCCGGGCCGGGCGAATGTTGTCAGGATGATGATTTTGCAGTCTGTGTCCTTTAATTCCTCCGCAGCTTCAAGGCCGCTTTTGCTGGGCATTTCGATATCCATGATGCATACATCCGGCTGGAGCGAGCGGACGAGCGTGACGGCTTCTTCCCCGTTCGCGGCCATTCCGACAACCTCCATGTCTTCTTCAAGGTTCAGCAGAGACCCGAATGCGCCGAGAAGCATCCGCTGGTCTTCCGCTATGACAATCCGAATCATCTCATACCCTCCCTTTCTAAATGTTTGACGATGGTCGGCACGCGAATCAAAAGTTCGGTCCCGTCGTCGGATACAACTTCAAGTGTCCCATTAACAAAGTCAAGACGTTCCCTCATCCCGGAAAGTCCGCTTCCCTTTAAAAAATGCTCTTTTCCGACATTTCCTATGCCGTTATCCTTAACAGAAAGCGAAATTTCTTTATTTGTGTGCGAAAGTGTGATTTCGCAGTGGGTCGCCTTGCTGTGCCGGACCACGTTTGTGACGGCTTCTTTCAGGCACATGCTTAAAATATTTTCGACGAGGAGCGGCACGTTTGGAAGCGACCATTCCTGGCTGCCCGAAAATTTGATTTGCGCTGCTTTAAGCATTTCCTGGACGCGGACGATTTCTTCGCTGAGCCGGATGCCGCGCATTTCGGCGACCATTTTCCTTACTTCGTTCAAGGCTGTCCGGGCGGTTTGCTGGACGTCCTTCAATTCGTCGGCGGCGCGGGCAGGGTCTTTTGAAATAAGCCTTCGCGCGAGATCGCTTTTCAGGCCGATCAGCGAGAGCTTTTGGCCGAGTGTATCATGGAGGTCGCGGGCAATCCGCTGGCGCTCCTCGATTTTGATGAGCTCGGAAATCCGTTTGTTCGCGTCCTCAAGCTTTTCCTCAAGCAGGCCGCGCTCGTTCCGGTGGCGGAGACTGAACGGCAGGAGGATCAGGCTGAGTAAGACGATAATCACGAGCGGCAATTGCCTTAGTAAAAATTCGTCACGCAGGATGATTTTTAAATTGATCGCGATGACCATCCCTGCAAGGTTGATGGAATACAGGATATAGAAGGGTATTTTGTTTTTAATATTCCCGATGAAATAGGCGATGAAAAAAGCGAAATATACATAGCTGAACAGGCTTGTAAGCGCGATGGAAATCCCAATAAGGAGCAGAGTCCATACATAAACCGTCCAGCCCTTTGAGATAAAGGCGAGCCTGTAAATCGCGAAAAATGCCAATGTCAGGATGATTCCTGCCATTATTCTTACTGTCGAAGAGGACAGGTAAATAAAGTAAAACGGGAGGATCCCGAGGATTGTCCATATATAAGGTGAAATCCCGGTACTCCCTAGCAAAGCCCAATATTTTTTAAACATATGCCAACCTCGTTTTTGTGAAATCTCTTACCGGTATTTTACCATAGAACATTGGTTCCTCCACGCTGGCCATACAAAAACACTCCCCTTTTGTAAGGGGAGCAGGAATGATTTTAACTTAATCGCCGTATTCGGTTTTCGGATTCATTTTGATACCGGCTGGTTTTTTTGAAAAAGTTTTCGCGGCAGAGTAGCCGACGAAGCGTTTCTTTTCCTCATCCCAAAGGCGGTATTTCAGCGATTCAAGGCTTGTGGACAGGGTCACTGTCGGCACATGCTGAAGCGGCTGTGTGTTGTTGTGCACTTCTTCAAGATTGTAGTTCGGAATCCTTGGCGCCAGATGGTGGACATGGTGGTAACCGATGTTCCCTGTCACCCATTGCAGGATTTTTGGAAGTTTGTAATACGAGCTGCCTTCAACAGCGGCAAGGACGTATTCCCATTCAGCATCATGTTCGAAGTACGAATCCTCGAAAGTATGCTGGATGTAGAACAGCCAGATGCCGAGGACGCCAGCAACGAACATGATTGGAAGCTGAACCATCAGGAACGCTTTCCAGCCAATCGCCAAAACCAAAATCGTAACGATGCCTGCGATCAGGACGTTTGTCAGCCATGTGTTCATTTTTTCAGGCATGCGCGCATCGCGGCGATTGAACCTGTTTTTGATGATGACCAGCCAGATTGGTCCGAGTCCGAACATGACAAGTGGGTTTCGGTATAGCCTGTACCCCAATTTTTTCATTGGCGTTGCGTTAGCATATTCCTCAACAGTCATGACCCAGATGTCGCCAGTGCCGCGCTTGTCCAGGTTTCCGCTTGTCGCGTGGTGGATGTTATGGTCGCGCCCCCATTGGCTGTATGGGAAAAACGTCAATACGCCTGTAATGGTGCCGACGAATTTATTCGCTTTCCTGTTTTTGAAAAAAGAGTGGTGGCAGCAATCATGGAAAATGATGAAGGTCCGGACCATAAAGCCAGATGCCAGTATTGCAAGTGCGAGCGTTAACAAATAGCTGACAGGCAGTGCTTTATAAGCAAGGAACCATAAGCCCATAAAAGGGATGAGTGTGTTCAAAATTTGAAATACGCTTTTTTTAGTGTCCGATTTTTCATAAGGAGCAACCTGTTTCTTGAGTGCTTTTTGCTGGTTTTGTACAGTCATTGAGTAAAAAGCCCCTTCCTTTACAATCTTAGTACTATGATTATAAAAGAAATTCAAATCGCTGTGCAGTAGCAGCTGTCATGTGTGTCACATGACAAATGTCATATTTTAGAGTTTTTTTTATGATTTGGTGCTAATATTTAGTGCTAATTGGCTTGAAATTTGGCGGGAATGTGGCAGTTTTCGATATCTGCCCTGAAATTTTCGATAACTGGGTAAAAATTTTCGATAACCTTGCTAAAACTTTCGATAAATCAAAAAAAGTGGGCGATATCGTTTCCCCGACCTAAAAATTCAAAAGCAATTTATCGATCTCCAACAGGGTTTTCCCTATCGAATCATGGATCACAACGGTGTTATGGGCGTGGTCGTACGGAGTTTCATCCATATTAATGATGATTAGCGGCACATCCGGCCCACGATGCTGCGGAAATGATGAAAACGGGACTACTTTCAAGCTGGTCCCGAGCACCAAAATGCAGTCAGCCTCTCCAATCCGCCCCAGTATGGCTGAGAAGCCTTCCGGCGTGAACCACTCACCCGCATCACCGAACAGGACAACATCCGGCTTGATGTACCGGTCACGTTCCTTACGAGTATCACACTCGCTGCACACATAAAAATCGTCCAGTTCATGGTAGCGGCGCATCATTTCCTCCGCACTGTACTTTGTTCCGCAGTTAAGGCAGCTGGCGGTATTCATCGAGCCATGAAATTCGATGACCTCCCTGCTCCCTGCTTTCTGGTGGAGGCCGTCAATGTTCTGCGTGATGACCTGCCCGACCCGGCCATCCCTCTCCCACTTTGCTAAAATCTCATGGCCAACATTCGGATGAGCATCGGGGTGATATAAATTTTCCAAGGCAAATTGGTAAAACTCTTTTGGTTTATTAAAGAAGTAATCCAGCGAGAGGATGTATTCCGGCGCCATTTTGTAAATGCCTGTTCGGGACCGGAAGTCCTTGATTCCCGACTCCGTGCTGATCCCCGCCCCGGTAAGGACGGCTATGTTCCTTGATTTCGCGATTATTTCCGCCGCTTTTGCAAACTTCATAAGGTTCACCCCCGAAAATTATTAGTGTCTAATTAGAATAATACTCATTTAGAGGAAGGATAAACAAATTCAATCTAGAATTAAGTCCTAAACCAATTTTTTGGAGGAATGATGTTGGATAAAATACTTTGCGAAATTAAGGATGCTCTAGAAACAAATGAATTGTTCGGTATTCCAATCGGAGGAGATTTTAACGAGCTTCTTTCAAGGCCCGAATTCTCGGAACCATTAAAGATTGAAAAAAACAATTACGATTATGGCCAGTTCGTTGTTGAAAGATACGAAGATGTTATCCTCGTAATCCGGATGCGTCCCGAAAAGGAAGTTTCTCTCCCTGATGTCCTTTCGCTTTTCGGCGAGGGAGAAGTGAACACGACAAGCCAATATAAATTTCTTTCTTATTCCAGTGAAAATGTATATATTCTCTTTTCATTCGGACTTGAAACCGATATCCTACAGCGAATCGACGTGTCTTCGACGATTTTTATGGATTGATGAAAAAGAGCAAAATAAACAATCGCCTTCGTACGGGCAATTACCACTTTTCTAATCCATTACAAAAAGCAGGCGCGCAAAACGCAGCCTGCTTCTTCACTATCCCCTTTTTTCTACCCTTAATAACTTAATCCAGTTCCAAATCCATACAAGCCTGGTATGCTGACTGGAAGTTTGCCCGAAGGATTTACTTCCCCTGCCAGGACCCTCGACAGTGCCAGGATCGACACATCGCGGTCGCCATATGTTGTGAGGTAGGCGCTGGCTGTCGGGAACGCCATCAAGTCATATGGATTTCGGATTGCCACGACAATCACTTTTTTACCCGAATCCTGCAACGCTTTGACAAGTTGCTGCTGTCCTGCGTTGGTAGCTCCATTGTACGTTGTGACAATGACTTTATCGGCCTGTTTCGCCAATTCCACTGCAGCTGCAATTTGTGCGGCTGTTGGAGTTGCTGACGCGGAAGACGCGCTTGTATTGAAGCCCTTCGCTTTCAGTAGATCAGCGAGCATTGTAGGCTTCCCTGTTGATGGGCCAGCAATCAGGATTGAATCTGTTTTCTTAAGCGGGAGCAGTCCGCCCTCATTTTTTACAAGCGTGATGCTCTTATTGGCGATTTCTTCAGCGGCGGCAAGGTGTTCCGGAGCGCCAACTACTTTAACCGCGGAAGCATCCGTATACGGATTGTCGAACAAGCCGCGCTTCATTTTGTATTCAAGGATACGGAATACGGATTCATCGAGGCGCTTCTTGCTGATTTCGCCGTTTTTCACGGCATTTAGAACTGCATTGTACGCTACCTCAACATTTGGCGGGTTCAAAAGAATATCGGCGCCAGCCTTGAACGCTTCAACCGCAATCCGGTCCGCTGGAACGACATTTGCTCCTGACATATCGAGGCTGTCCGTGATGATCAGACCATCGAATCCAAGTTCCTTCCGGAGCAAATCGGTGAGGATCGGTTTCGACAAAGTAGCCGGCAGGCCAGAATCATCAAGGGCCGGGACAACGATGTGAGCCGTCATGATCGAATCGACGCCCGCATCGATTGCCGCTTTGAACGGAGCTAAATCAACTTTATGAAGTGTTTCAAGGTCATGGTTGATGATTGGCAGGCCGTAATGCGAATCAGTAGCCGTATCTCCATGGCCAGGGAAATGTTTCGCTGTCGCGATGACATTCTGGTTCTGGAATGCTTCCACCTGGGCAACTGTCAAATCGGAAACAAGCTTCGGATCTTCCCCGAATGACCTTACCCCGATGACCGGGTTCGCCGGGTTCATATTTACATCGGCAACAGGCGCGAAATCCATGTTGACGCCAATTGCCTTAAGCTCTTTTGCTAAAATATCAGCTGTTTTCGCGGCGTATTCAGTTGACCTTGTCGCTCCCAGCGCCATATTGCCAGGGAAGACCGTTCCAGGTGATGTAAGCCTCTGTACAATGCCGCCTTCCTGGTCTGTCGAAATATACAGCGGTATCTGCATGCGCTGGGACATAGCTATTTTCTGCAGTTCGTTAGACAACGCATTTACCTGCGGCGGGTCTGCTGGAGTCGTGATGTTTTGGCTCCAGTTAAAATATATGACTCCGCCAATTTTGTATTTCTCGATAACTTCTTTAAAATTTTTGCCACCACGGTTATTTTTCAGGTTAGTCTCTTCATAAGCTTGGTCCTCCGCTTTTTTTCCATATACATGGACAATAAAAAGCTGGCCGACCTTTTCTTCAAGCGTCATGTGCTGCAGCTTGCTCTGGATCCAGCCTTTTTTGGCTTCGCCATCCTTCCATCCCGGCTTAACAGGATCCTGCCAGTTTGCATGGGTGTAGAATGGCATGCCAAGCAAGACAAGGGACAACGCCATCGCCACAATCAAAAATCGGTTAATTTTCAAAAAATCTTCCTCCTCCTTTAGGGTATTTGGAACGATTTTCACCTTGGCAGCCGTTGTGTTCGATACTCTAACGAGGTACTATGTAAAGGCTTACAACTGCCGCCAATTTTACCCTAACAGGGAATCAGAATGATGTCCATGCCGCTATAGGCCCAAAAGTTTGCAGTTAATTCAGAAAACTATGCCTTTTTGCCTATGATAGTGGAATCATTATTTTTTAACCAGTGTTTTTGCCGCTTACGGAAATAGCAAGCAGGTTTATGAATTGCTTCATAACTACACATTTCATTCTTATAGTTTCTATTTACTAAAAAATACAGGCAGCCAACGACGCGGCTGCCTGCTGTGCTGTATTCATTAGCGCCCTTGAGCTGCCTGGGCGGCCAATTCGCTGCTTTCATGCGGCTCATCCCAGCCCTTGCACACATCGGCCCAGCCTTTTGCGGAAGAATATGTATACAATTCCTCGAGCGTTACTTCAATTGCTGAGTTGGCGCTTCCGCACGCCGGAAAAACAGTAATAAACCGTTTTAACGATTCATCCAAATAAACGTCGAGATCGTTTTTCAACCCAAACGGGCATACTCCGCCAATCGCATGGCCGGTCTGTTCGAGAACCTCGTCCGGATTCAGCATTCTCGCCTTGAACCCAAAGGTTTGTCTGAACTTTTTGTTGTCCACTTTTGCATCCCCGGCCGCGACAATCAAAATGGCCTCATCACCTTCACCCCTAAACGATAAGGTCTTGGCAATCCGCGCGGGAATAACGCCGAGAGTTTCTGCCGCCAGCTCGACGGTCGCGCTCGACGTATCGAACTCCATGACATCCTGTTCCCTGTTCCATTGTTTCAAATGCTCTTTAACGCTTTCAATCGACATAGCGCAACCTCCTTTTTAAGCTATCTTAAGCCAAGGGTTGCTGGATGTAAACCATTCTGCGTTTTATTCGAACAGAGGAATTCCCGGGTCTTTATGGAGGCAATGGACGAGGATGGCATGCAGCTGGCCACGGTGATGGCAAAGATGGGCAAGGATTTCAAGCAGCCATTCGAACCTGGAGTACGTCACTCCCCAATAGGAAGTGATCTGTTCATTTAGTTCCTTTTCTGAAAATCCCAAATACGCTTCTTTTAAAATTTGGTAGTTTTCCGCAATCGAAGCTTTAATTTCCGGTATTGTCTTATAGGAACGCCCGGAATAAAACGTATCCATTTCTTCCTTCGAAAAGCCTTGGGCAATCCGCAAATCCGCAAGGCAAATCATCGCCAAGTGCTCAAACAATTCCCCAACGGAGTGTTTGTTTTCAGTGGGGCGGAATTTCAGGTCTTCTTCCTTAAGCTGATCGGCGATATCTGTAATGGTATCTAGGACGAATTTTATTTGATTTAGAGTATTTTTGCTAAAATTCATTGGTTCTCTCCCTTGAAGCCAACATTTGTATTCTTTTTTTCTATGTCTGAAGCAAGGCAATTTAAAAAAGGCCGAATCCCGGCCTTTCGTGCAAACGTCTATTTCGGATTTTTTCCTTTTGTCAGCGCCTTGTTCAGGCGTTCTTCATTGGCGAGGCCTCGGTCGCTGAACGCGTTGTCGCTTGTGAATTCGTTGCCGGCGGGTCCGCCGCTCATTTTATCCGTACCAATCTTCTTTTCGTTGTCATTCCTGGCCATCTGGACATCCTCCTTTTGGAAATATCACTATTATTTTTTCCAAAAGAGCCGGTGCTATGCAAATTGTGCCATTAAGAGGAAATGCGTTGCTGAAGGCTATGAAGTTTTTCCTCGAGCAGCTGGGTGTAATGGTCCCTCTCCTCCCTGGCGGCTGGCGGGATTTCGATTGGCTCTCCGAAAATGATCGTAGAACCTTTAAATGAAAACAATTCCCTGAATGTATTCGGGCCACTGTAGGCAGCCGGGATGATTGGTACTTTGGAGCGCGTGGCAATGGTGATGGCGCCCTGCTTCAATTCAGCCTGCTCCTTCACTCGGGTCCCGCTTGGAAAAATGCCGACAATTTCACCTTTTGACAAGAGGCGATGCGGAATTTTCAGCACGCTTGGACCTGGTGCGTCCCTGTCGACCGGGAATGCGTTCAGCTTTTTTAAAAACCAGGCTCCAAACCGGCTAGCGAACAATTGTTTTTTTGCCATATAGTGAATTTGCCTTGGCAGGACAGCTGTCCCGAGGACGAGTACATCGACCCAGCCTGTATGGGTACAAGCAATGACGAAGCCGCCTTCCTTAGGGAGAACCCCTCGATTAACAACCTTTGGCCTTGTAAAAAAAGCCAGGATTCCTTTAGCCAAATAGCCAACGAACGTATACATGATGCATCCCCCGCACGAAAAGGTTTCTCCCTTGAGCCATGCCTGATGGAAATGCGGGCAAGCCAGGAAAGAATACCGTTTTAAAAACATCTTCCTTCTATTAATCATTTAATCACAACGGATGCCATTTGCAAGAAAGATTTTCCTGCATTCAGGTGGAGATCGCGGGAAAACGATTAACGGATGCTGTAAAATCTTTCTGAAGTATCTGCCTTGGCGGCATGCTTTTTTTCGTCAATCAAATATCGCTCTATTATTTTCGTATCGTCGGGGTGGAACGCATGCGCGGATTTCTCCGCCCAAATGAGCCTCTTCCCTTTTTCGGCCTTCAACATTCCGGCATATTGTTCGACAAGCGCTCCATTTACATGGAAATCCTTCCGACCGTGAATAAATGTGACGGGTATCGGCATCTCCTTCACCGTTTCCATGAAATTATTCGTGGCCAGTTCTTCGATGAACGCCTGGTGGTAGACAAGCTTAAAGCCTTTGGCAAACGTATTGTAAATATCCTTTAACGTATAATCCGGGGATTGGAACATGGAAAAAGTGAGCCTGATGAGGCCCGGATGCTTGATTTCCTCGTCTGTATAAATGAGCGTGTTGAATCTTTGCTGCCACTGGCGGATGACAGCCCATTGCTCAAAGCTTTCCAGAAACGGCGGCTCCCCGACGGACTCGAGTTGTTTTAGTGCTTTTTTATTTCCGCGGCGTTTCGCTTCTTCTCTTAGCCAGTTGAGCGCCAGCCGGTCATTTTCCGTCCAGCTGACAATTTGGGACAAACCGACATAGGAATAGAATTTCTCCGGGCGTGTGGAGGCAAGGGTAAGAGCGACCGTCGATCCCCATGAATGGCCTGCCAGAAAGATTTTTTCGACGCCGAACCGGCTCCTCAGATAATCCGTAACCTCATTTGTGTCCTCAACAAACCGAGCGAGGCTCATTGTTTCCTGCGGAATGTCCGGGTAGTAGGATTTTCCTGTTCCCCGCTGATCCCAGAACACGACGTTGAAGTGCCGGACCAATTCCTTTGTATTTGTAACGATTGTGTAATCCCTTCCCCTTGATGATACACCTGGAAGCGGCAGCGATGGCCCGCCATGGATAACGAGCAGGACCGGGTTTTCTTTATCCTGGCCCTGAATCAAAATCGATTGCGCCAATCCACCTATTTTTATTTTTTCCACCGAACTGATTCCTCTTGATGAAATTTCAAAATCCGCTTTTTTTGTAAAAATTCCCGCCATCCCCATTTCCCCCTTTGGACCATGCTCAAGATACTGCTTTTATGAAAAAATCGATATGCCCCTTAAGCCGCTTTTCAATTTCCTCTGTTGATTTCCCCTCGAATTTCAGCACATTGTATTCCATGACAAGCGCGAAAACCGGATAATGGTATTCCGCCGAAAGCATTTGCCCATCCTCCTGATTAGGGAGCTTGCCGAGAACAATCATCTTTTGAAAAATCACTCCAACTCGATCAATCGTCTGGTTGATAATGGTCTCAAAGTAAATCGCCCTTGCCCGTGGATCGGAAAACAGCTCATTGTAAATGATCCGCCAGATTTTTCGCATTGTGAGGTTGTTGATGTGGTTCATAAAATTTTGCAGTCCGCGTTCAAGGACGCCGCGTGGATCCATCAATCCGGCAATCTGTTCGATTCGATCTTCGGGAGGAAGGATTTTTACGACTTCCACTTCAAAATTCGCGAATATCGTATCAAGGATTTCGCCTTTATTTTGAAAGTGCTTATACAACGAGCTTTCCTTAATCCCCACCTCGCCGGTTATTTGGCGAATTGACACTCCACGGTAACCCCTCTGGGAATAAAGATCGATCGCCACATGCAAAATCTTATTTTTTGTTGCATTCATAATCGGTTTTAGGTCCTTATCAAGGAATTGCTCAATCTCTTGGTCCTTTATCATCATTTTTACTCCTTGCAGCTAGTAAGATAACAACTGTTAGCTCGATTATAGGATAACAGTTGTTAGCCGTCAATGAGGATTGTTATTTTTTACTAATATCTGCTTGTTGTGGTCCCCCATAGGATGTGGTTGGGCCAGAACATGATTTGAGTGACACCTTTTTGGATTTCCGGAAAACCTTTGTCACTCAACGGGATTTGAGTGACACCTTTACCGGTTATTGCCCAATCGCTCTCACTTAACCTCCTTCCGGAAAACTAAGCAAACAAAAAAACCATCCAACGAAATAAGGGCTGGATGGCTTTAAATAAGTTGTAAATATTTTATCAGTTCAAGGGCTTTTTCAATGTACCCATCTCAGCCTTATTTTTTCGCCTGGAACGTGCCTGTGCCCCACTCTCCCAATTTAGCTTTCAAGATGGACTTGACTGTTTAGTATACGGATCATCTTCCTGCCGTTCTTAGTTTGGAGCACATGGAATCCCGTGTCCCCCGTTGGAAAAATCGTTTCATTGGCCACAGGAAGCCCAAGAAACGCATTGATGAGTTTCGAAATCATCCCACCGTGAGAAACGATGGCAATCCGTCCGTCAGTTGGCTGTTCATGAAGAATTTTTTGAAAAACCGCTTCTGCCCTGAACCGGAATTCAAGCTCTGATTCACCGCCATCGATTGGGATATGCGGCGGGCGCCCTCCCGGAGGAAGTGGATATTTCGTCGCGGCAACCTCCCTTGGCAGCCCGGCGAGCACCCCGTTATTAAACTCCATAAGATCGGTTTCCGCTACTAATTCGCAACCAGTTGCTTTTTGTAAAAATTGGGCCGTTTCCCATGCGCGTTTCAGCGTGCTAGCCAAGATGATATCCGGCTTCCATTTCGCCGCGATATAAGCAGCCATTTTCCCAGCCTGCTCCCTGCCGTAATCGGTCAATGGAAAATCAGCCCTTCCTTCATGAACTCCTAAAAGATCAGCTTCTGATTCACCGTGGCGTATGATAATCAATTCCAAACCTATTTCCCCCTAGAAAACTTCTATTTTTACTTTTCACCCATCCCGAAACCGAGCAACAATAAAAAGCCGATCGTACAAATTGCAATTACGTGCAGGGTGATTAGTAGGGTTTTTCCAACCCGGTTTTGGCTTTTCCTAACTCTAAAAATCCCAAAAAGCGGGAAAAGCAACAATAAAGCAATGTTTAATCGGCCAAAATTGCCAGAAGCCATTCCACTCAACATCCAATAGAAAAATCCAACAAAAAGACCGACATACCACATAGAATTCCAAATATACCTGTCCATAACTCCTCCTTTAAGAATGTTCTCCTAAGGCTACTTTCCTTATGTACTTGAAGACCTTAATAAAGGCAGTACAAAACAGAGTTGCTCCCAGCAAAATAAAACCAATAGAATAATAGATGATATGCCAGGCAGAAATTTGATCACTTACTTCAAATCCTAAAAATGAAAGCCCCATTCCGCTATCATCAACCATATGAATGGCACCCAGCAGGCTCATCCCTTTTTCAAAAAACAGCACACCAAAGACGGCATAAAAGATTATCCAAATGATCCTCCGTCCCGTCATTCCACCTCCCAACTAATAAAGCCTTGTTGCATAGCCTTCCTGGAGGGCCTTTTCAACATCCTCCGCTGTCATATCGGGGATTTTGCAATGATCCGCGAGCATTTTTGGCATGGATGGCTGTGAATCTTCCGAAAGCCAGGTATCAGGCTTCCAAAGCCCTGACCGAAGGAACGCCTTCGCACAATGCGCGAAGCATTCTTCGACTTTTACGCCTATCCCGAATAACGGCGTTTTTCCATTAGCCGCTGTCCTTTCCAACAGGTCCTGGTCGCGGCACACGTATGCTTTCCCGTTAATCCTCAGCGTTTCGCCGAGCCCCGGTATCATAAACAAAAGGCCGACGTTTGGATTGTGAAGGATGTTTTGCACAGAATCCATCCTCTTATTGCCAGGACGCTCGGGAATGAACAAATGATGATCGTCCAAAACTAGGACGAATCCCGGAGCATCCCCGCGGGGCGAAACATCGCATCTGCCCTCTAGGCCAGAGGTAGCCATGGTCAGGAAGGGCGACTTCGAAATGAATTCCCTGCAATGTTCATCCAGGTGGTTAATCACCTTGTTAAACGCTCGGACGCTTGGTTTCCCCGCTTGCGCACGTAATTCAAGAAATTGTTCCTCGCACGTAAGAATATCTTTAAACACGATGTAAACCTCTTTTCTATTCTTGTAAAAAAATAACTCTCTATCCAAATGTAGGTTTCCGTAATATCAGAATATACGAAAAACGGGTTTTGGGAAATAGATACACTGTTTTTAAAAAGAGGAAATAAGCTTTTTTACTAGAAGTATAAAAGAAAAAATAGAGCAAATGAGGTTATTAGATGATAACGTATCCGTTTTTACAAAAAGGGACGACAATCGGGGTAACGGCGCCTTCTTCCGGTGTTTCCGCAGACTTGCATGGCATCGTAAAACAAGCGGTTGAAAGGCTTGAGGCAAAGGGCTATAAGGTGGAGGTCGGTGAAACAGTATGGACCGACGACAAAACCCGATCAGCGCCCGCAATCAAGCGTGCAGAAGAATTTACTGCCATGATGCAAAATAATGAAATCGGAGCCATCGTCCCGCCATGGGGCGGCGAACTGCTGATTGAAATGCTTGAACCACTTGACTTCGACTCTTTGAAAAATAAATGGGTCCTGGGCTATTCGGACACGAGCGCATTGCTGCTTGCCATTACACTAAAAACCGGCATCGCGACAGCGCACGGAACCAACCTTGTAGACCTGCGCGGGGAATATTCCGACACTGTCACAGCGATGTGGGAAACAGTCCTTGAGACCAAACCGGGAGAATCCGTCCTTCAAGTATCTTCGGAAAAATACCAACTGGATTGGCAGCACGAAAATCCGGCTCCCTGCGTCTTCCACCTGACAGAACCGACTGTCTGGAAGTCCGTTTCACCCGGAAAAGTTGATATGAGCGGCAGGCTGCTCGGCGGCTGCATCGATATTATCAGGCATCTGGTTGGCACGCCTTACGGGAATATTCCCCGTTTCCGTGAAAGCCATATCCCTGGTGAGCCAATCATCTGGTATTTTGAAAATTGTAATATGAAAACGACCGATCTAAGAAGGTCGCTCGTCCAAATGAAGCTTGCCGGCTGGTTTGAAGGGTGTTCGGGCATTCTGTTCGGGCGCAGTCCCGCGAACGAATCGGTTGATAATTATACGATAGAAGATGTCTATCAAGATTTGCATCACGAACTCGCCGTGCCGATTGTCTACGATATTGACTGCGGCCATATGCCTCCGCAGCTTACATTCATTAACGGCGCTTATGCAGAGGTGGTTTTTGAAGACGGTAAAGGCACCGTCCGTCAAACGTTCAAATAAGTTTTCCTATAAATTAGAGAAAAACATGATGGTCCTGGGATCATCATGTTTTTATTTTTGCTATATGGCAAGCGATGCGATTCCTAACACTATTAAAAAAGTCCCGGAAATATAAGCTTTTTTACTATTATAATCTCCCTCGGAGAACAAATCTGCCAACAATAGCCTTAAGATCCTGTTTTCCCTTTTCTGAATGGATATGGCAATTAACAAGTACCAAACACCCGCAGTAAATAAGACCAACTCATACCCGAGGACAATGGAGATTAATATGAAAGCCCAAATTAAATAATAAAGAATCCGTCTAATCATTTTTAATAGTAATCCACCTTAACGTTTACCTAATAATATCCTTCTTCATCCCAATCGTAAATCTCTGAAACCCACGCTTCTCGTAATATGGTTCAAGTTTTTCCACACACATGAGCTGCGGAATAACCCGATTCAGCTCGCAATGGTGCGCAAGCCTGTTCATGATTTCAGTCCCAATCCCTTTTGATTGGTACTCCGGATGCACGCAAACCCCGCAAATGACGCCGGTAATAACTCCATCCGAAATCACCCGCCCCATGCCGATCAGCCTTTCGCCATCGAACGCATAAACCGAAAACCAGCTCTGCCGGCACATTTTCTCCATCTCTTCGGCTGTCAGATTCAATGAATTCCAATTGAGTGATTCATAAAGCTCCACCAGTTGCCTGATATCCAACGGAGAATCGCTTGTATAAAGTATTTTATTTTCCATAAAGGCTCCTTTTCATTTGTTAAAATTGTACAAGATTTGACTTAGAACTCAGACCGGTACCTGTCTTACTACGAACCGGCAAGAGTAATAGAACCACAATACTATCTTAGTCATAGATAAAAAACAAAATCAAAACTTAATTTACAAATCTCTCCTTAAGAGTAAAAACTCTATGAAAAAAAAGCAGCCAATTTGAAAGCTGCTTTCATAAGTAACTCTATTTTGCTCTATCTATTTGGTAAATTTTCAAGGTAAATATCTGAGTATTCAAGTAGTTTAAGTGTTTTATTATAATCTTCTTCGATATTATTTTTATCAAATCCATTTGCCTTTCCGTTTAAGGGAAGTATTTTAGAATCGGAAGATGAATACATAACCTTGTCGTTGATATATGAGCCGGTTACCATATAAAAACGCTCAGGCAGCAGATTCGGTTGAACATTTAGCAGGTCCTGGCCAAAATGAACTTGATTAACATTGATCCCTAATAAATTTGTTACCGTCGGCAAAATATCAACCTGGCCTCCTACGTTGTCCCTCACTTCGCCTTTTATTCCTGGAATTCTAATGAGTAAAGGTGTGTTCATCATCGTTTGTTTCGTATACGGTTCTCCAATAAAATCTTCCAGCATTGTCCTATCTTTGGTCTGAACAGTATCGGAATGAATCGCGAAATGGTCTCCATAAATAACCAGGAGCGTTTTATCCCATAAATTATTTTTCTTTAATTCCTCGACTAGTGTGCCTAGAGCGAAATCAGCGTAATGGATCGATTGCAAATAATCTCCTATTAAGGTCCCTTCATATTTTTCCGGTAAGTTCAGTTTCTGTAAATCTTTAGGGATTTTAAAAGGATGGTGGCTAGACATTCCGATGTAATGCGCATAAAACCTATTATTGTTTTCTGTTAATTTAACCAGCTCATTGAGTGAGTCCCGATAAAGCAGTTCATCTATTTCGCCAAATAGCAGCGTACGATCTTCGCCGAAGAACTCTTTGTCGTATACCCGGTCAAAACCTAAAGCCTTATAAAATTCCCCTCTGTTATAAAATTCTTTATCATTGGTGTGCAAAGTTGCCGTTTGATAGCCAACTCCATGTAATAGTCGTGGCAAACTTGGTATTTCTTTTCCCGCATATCGCTTGGAAGTGACATATTGTCCTGACGGATAAAGTGACGTATTAGCTAGGAACTCCGCATCCACCGTATTCCCCTGGGAAATCTGTTGATAAAATTTTGTAAAATAATAATTTTCACTAGCCAGTTGATTCAAAACCGGAGTTATTTCCTGTCCATTAATATCCTTGCCTATAGGGAAATTTTGAAAAGCCTCCAACTGGACCATGATCACATTCATGTCTTTGGCTGCTCCAAACAATTCAGGGTTTGGCTTCGTTTTAATTCCCTTGGTTTCACTTATTAATTTATTGGTGATTTGATTGGCATCGGTAATTACCGGTTCAGCAAAAAGCTGGCTATAGGTACTTGCTAATTGGTAATTAACAATCCCCATGTCCTGAATTTTTTTGTCTCTTTCTTTCGCTATTTCAGAAGAATGAGTGATCGGTACAGCTATAGAAAAAATACAGAATACAAGAAAACTGATAAGCAGTTTTTTCGGTTTAATCGTACTAAAAATATCTATTTTAAAGTCAATTCTTTTAAGCAAAAGCAGCAGTACAAGTAATAATGTATCCAGCATAAATATCAAATAAGCGGGATTAAATAACGCCCAGATACTTTCGCCTAACTTGCCTGCTTCGGAAAATTGAAGCAAAACCTGATAGTTGGGAATGGTCCCATAATAGTTGTGATATACAATAACAAATATAAAAAAGACAGAAGTAAGAAGATTGAATAGGATGTATCCCCATAATTTCTTGCTCTTAAATAGTAACTCCATGAATAGGAATATGCCTATCACTGAAACAATCTCCAGCCCGAAAAAATAACGGATGCTAAATTCCGAAAAAATCAGGGAATTAAAAGCAACCCTTTTAATTATGAAAAGAATTAAAAATAAGAAAAAGTATGTGTTGAAAATTGTATATTCTCTAACAGGCTCATTGTTTGCAGGGTTCGTGTGAGCATGTTTATCCGAATTTATTGAGCTGTACATTTATAGAATTACTCCTTTGGCCGTTATATTGTAAAGATTGTTAAAAAATTATATTTAAATAGTAAATTATTTTCTTATAGGAATTAATTTACTAACATTTCGTGAGATATTCAAACGAAAAAATATCCATATTAATATATCGGAAAATAAAAGCTTAAAAAATTTCAATGAAATTTACCCAAACGAAAAGGCAGGCACTATTTAGCGCCTGCCTCGACCAATATTTTTTCAATCTCTTTAAACCCTTTGTTCCGTGCATGCGTTAGCGGCGTAACTCCATCGCCATCCGGGATATTTACATCGGCACCGTGTTTGATTAGAAGCCGAATAATCTCCTGCTGCCTCATGTTCCCGTTGTTCAAAATGATCGCTTCGATAAGCGCTGTCCAGCCGAGATTGTTTACATGGTTCACACTAATATCCGTTTCGGTTAGAAGCAATTCCACAACTTTGACGTGTCCGCGCTCTGATGCGGGAATAACCGCAACCCCGCCATAGCGGTTCGTAATATGCGGATCCGCGCCTGCTTTTATTGCAAGCTTCAAGATATCAATATACCCTTCCGCGCCGGCATACAAAAACACATTGTTTTTCATATTGTCACGGATGTCCATGTCGGCTCCAGCATCTATCAATACTTTCGCCGCCGCCACATCATTGTTGTATGTAGCAATCATGACCGGGGTACGCCCGTTCGAATCCTGGACATTGATATTCGCCCCATCTTCAATCAGGCGGCTTATTTCGCTAACATCTCCGCGTTCGGCCGCGGCAAGCAACTGCTCTTTCAATCCGTTTTCCACGTTTGCACTCTCCTTTTGATGTTGTACTGGATGGCTATCCTTATCAAAACTGCAGCCTGAAAGCACTATGAACCCCGATAACAAGGCTACCAACCATTTCCTCACAATTTTACGCTCCTTGTCCAAGACTATTTTTATTAAAGGGGCAGCGCCAGAAAAAAAGCGAATTTACAACGTTAAGGATATAAAAGCAAAATAACTTCGTATTAGGAGCTATTATTTTTTATTATGATAAAATCGCTTTGCTTTTGCACGATTCCCGCAGTCTGCCATCGAACACCAACGTCTGCTACGATTGCGGCTTGTATCCAAAAACAGCCACCCACACGGAACCCCTTCACACTTTTTCACCCTACTTAGTTCTTTTTCAGAAATAAGGATGTCTATAGCAGATTGAATAATTGGTGGAAGCATTTCGTCTAATGCTTCTTCACAATTCGAAAATTCCAATGAAAATTTATTTTCACCAGGCACTACTCGCATCATCCCGTAAGCATTGCCTAAGGCTTTATTCAAAATAGAAAGATCTTTTGGGGCTGGTGTTTCATTGTTTATTACTCGACTAAAAATTTGGTAAATCGATTCCCGCAGCTCAATAGCTTGTTGGAGAACTTCGTTTGCCCTAGAAGGTAGATCTTCTGCTTTTTTTAATAGCGCAAGCGATTGTTGTTTCTTAAGAATATTGGCATGCAAACTCCAGTTTACCAACTTCTCGTAACTCGTCAGCAACTCCTGTGATTCCTCACTGCTATCGTGCCAACTTACTGTATTGGCAAAATCCAAACACAAACGTCCTCCGAGCAAATCATGCTTGTGTACATCTTTATTTATTTCAGACATGTGACTTCTCCTTTTCTTGCCGTAAGTATTTTGAGAGTCCGGGCAAAATAACTTTGAATTTTGGCTTATAACCATTATAAAAGGTATTGACAGTTAGAATCAACCACATCATAATATAACCATCAAAACAATTATAGAAGGTTATATAAATCCAGGAGGAATTCACTGATTCCACTCGAAAGTCTTTTTCAAATTTAGCTTTGAATTCGGTTCGCAAAGGATGTCGCCCATTACGGGCAAATCGATTATTATGAAGTTTTTGAAGGGAGCGGCTGAAAATGAAAGTTGACATCCATCCACTGACGCCGGATCGATGGCCTGATGTGGAGCGATTGTTTGGTAAAAATGGAGCCTGTGAAGGGTGTTGGTGTATGTACTGGCGTGTAAGAAATAAAGATTATAAAAAAAGAAGCAACTCTGAAAATCGCGCTGATTTTAAGAACATTGTTGAAGAAGGACGGAAACCGGGGTTATTGGCTTATGTAGAGGATCAGCCAGTCGGTTGGTGTTTAATTGCACCGCGTGAGGAATTCAGCGAACGAATCACTCATTCTCATGTTTTTAAACCGATAGATAATAGACCGGTGTGGTCCATTCTTTGTTTTTACGTACACAAAGATTTCCGAAATCGAGGGATTGCAAGGCAATTGTTGAGGGATGCCATTGAATTCGCAAAGACACAGGGTGCCAAAGCATTGGAAGCCTTCCCGAAGGACTTTGCTGGTAGAACTTCAGATGCAGCAGTATACATGGGATCATTCGATTTATTTCAAGAATTCAATTTTGTTGAAGTTCAACGCCATCATCCGAAACGCCCCATCATGAGATTAGAAATCACCTAAATTGTTGAGGAGTTATTTAAATAATTATCAAATTGAAGATGTAAAACAAAAAGTGGCAGAAGTAGATTGGGTTGGAATGAGAAAAAGCTGGTGCCAATCGACTTTTATTTGACTTTTATATTTCAATTAAAATGATATGTTATTGGAGTTTGTTCAACATGAGGATAAGAGATTGGAATAAAAGCTTGAAATCAAGGCTAATCGGCGAAGTATTCATGAACATTACATATTGGATGTTATTTCCGTTCCTAGCGATATATTTTGCTGATGAGTTCGGCAAGACAATGGCCGGTATGCTGATGATTCTTTCACAAATCTTTTCGGTAACGTCCAATTTAGTAGGAGGATATTGTGCCGACCGTTTTGGGCGTAAACGGATGATGGTTTTTGCGGCTACTGGGCAAGGATTATCATTTTTCATATTTGCTCTTGCTAATTCGCCATTTTACAATTCACCATTACTCGCGTTTGCAGGGTTTACATTAGCCGGTGTATTTGGTGCTTTCTACGCGCCGGCCAGGGATGCATCTGTTGCGGATATGGTACCGGAGGAACACCGGAGCGTTGTATATGCCGTTTTCTATACGTCTTTCAATATCGCGGTGGTCATAGGGCCAATATTAGGGGGGATTTTCTTTTTCCTGTACCGATTCGAACTCCTACTGTTTGCGACAGTGGTTTGTCTTTTATTGGCATGGATCCTCTACCGTTTTTCACACGAATCATTATCTCCCCAAACGATGATGGAGATGAAAGTGAAATCTTCCGGCTGGATCGGAGCTATTAAATACGGGAACTTCTATATATTCATTTTAGCAATGTTCATCTTCACGATGGGTGAGTTGTTGATCGTTGGAGTACAACAAAGCTTCATTTCAAAATTGGCTCCTGAAAATATGATGGGACAATATTTTGCGGCTGCGAGCCTTCGTAATACGATCGGACGCATGATTGCCCCGCTTTCGATTCCGATGACAGCTTGGTTCGGTTTTGTTTGGACGTTCATGATATTAACAGGTTTAGCTGTAGTAAGCGCATTCCTATATCTTATAGTATTTACATTATTTGAACAAAAAAGGGCAGCTTCCTCTTCATTGTAAGGGAGCTGCTTCTATTTGTAATGATTTTCAACATTGCGGCCGCAACAGTCATCCGTATCAATTGAGTTTGTTATAACTCCTCGATTTCTTCGGATTTTTCAAAATAGGATGATCATTAACCGAGTATCGGTACTAGTAGACGTAAAGGTGCACCTTTCGATATTTGAGTCCATCCGTCTAATATTTGTAATTAACCACATCATTGATGGACATTCTACAAGGCGAGTCGCTGATCCAAATTAACATCAAATCGACAAATTCTTTGAGACAATAGAAACTGTCTTAACGTTGTTAAAATTGGGGCAATCGTCCTGAAAAAAGGGTTTAGAGTTGTAAATCCGCATTTTCCTGACGGTACCCTTTGAAAAATATCAGCCTATATTTTAAGATAATTAGTTTTGCAAACTTTAAATGATTCTATTTTTTCAAAGAAAGCCTGATGACGAACACGAGCATAAGAAATGCGCCTAAAAGCTGGATGCCTTTCAGCATTACGCCAAGCCAGACGACCGAGACGAGCATCGCGGTCAGCGGTTCAATACTGGACAGCACGCTGTTTTCAACAGGAGTGATATATTTCAGGCTGCCGAGGAACAGGACGAACGCGGCTGTGCCAAAAATAATCAGAATCGCCATCAGTGCCACTATTTTCGGATCGGCAAACTCGTTCCACTCACCAGAGTTCCAAATCTGGCTGGCAACACTAAGGACAACCCCGGCGACCAGCATCCCCCAGCCAATGACAATCAAGACGCCCCATTCGTTCATCAAACGAATTGGATGGAGTGTATAGAAAGTAAACGCCAACCCAAGAAGCAGTCCCCAGATCAGTGCTTCTTTGCTGACCAACAGATTATTGAACGAGCCATTCGTTAATAGCAGGAAAAGCCCTGCCAGTGTTCCGAGTATGCCAACAACCTGATAGACAGGAGGAAACTTCCTTGCTTTTACCGAAACGAAAATAATTATGAATATCGGCGCGGAAAACTGCATGAGTGTCGCCATGACCGCGTTGCTGGCGTGAATAGAGGCGACGAAGGTGTACTGGACCCCGAGCATGCCAAAAATGCTGTAAATCACAAGCTGTTTTGCCCAATAGCCGTTTTTCCACACGGCAAGCACTGGTTTTTTCATAAGCACCAATGTCCCCAATATGACAACGCCGGCAACCAGCATCCGGATGCTCAACATAAATGGCACCGTAATCGTTGTTTCTGATAAAATCCATTCCATAATCGGCCCGGTTGTCCCCCACAACATCGCGCCTATTACAATCATAGCAAGTCCCTTCGCACGCAATTCAATTCTCTCCTGTCTCTGAGCTGCATTGATTTCTCCTGATTTTTAAAAGAAACCTGCTACCGTAGATGAATTTATCTTATTCTCAAATATTTATATATCTAAACTCTATAAAAAATATAGTAAATGGTATTTATAAACGGGTCCTATTCTGTAATACTACTTCGCATCCCCGGTATTCGTAAAGGTAATCGACAAATTTTGCTGAATTGCTGTTATATTCACCGTATCAATGGGTAAAGGTTGTACAAATCCTACAACAAGAGAGGCCGGGTGGAAATCGCATGCCGCAATATCTGGTAACGTATATCAAAAAAGGCGAAGAAAAACCCCGAACAAAAAAGCTTTCAGGCGACCGCATATCCGATATTTATGAGCTGGTCTTTGAAATTGAGAAGAAGCATACTATAGTAGCCATTGAAAATACTAAGCTGAATAAATAATGAAAGGCACCTGGCCCATTAGAGGAATAGCCGGGTGCCAACATGCCGAATGGCGCTTATCGGTAATCGAATGGAGTTTTACAGTATAGTTGCGACCAATATCGCTGCAACTTTGTACTCGTTGGCCATGATTTTCTTGTTCTCTGTCCAAACATGAGGCGCTTTGGACTAATAGGCACGAAATTTTCCGTTCTCTGTCCAAACATGTGGCATCTTTGGACTCAATGGCCGTGATTTTCTTGTTCTGTGTCCAAACATGGCGCATCTTTGGTGCAATGATCCCGGTTCAAAAAAGACCCGTCAGAGCCTTCATCAAGAAACAAAAATATATTACTCCTTCGCCACTTCCACACCCAAAATCCGATAAAGCTCCGCCAGGCTGTGGATTTCATACGTCGGAGCGATTCCTGTCCGGTTCGCCTTCATCAGCGGATTGAACCAGCATGTATCGATCCCTGCCTGGTTGCCGCCCTTTATATCCGAGCTCAGAGAATCGCCGATAATCAATGTTTCCTCAAGCGAAATCTCAGGAATCCGCGAGAATACGAAATCAAAAAACTCTTTCATCGGCTTCTGGTAACCCGTCTCCTCTGAAATAAAAATCCCTTTAAACAGCGGCAGCAATCCTGAATCTTGCAGGCGCCTATATTGTGTCCGCGATACACCGTTGGTCACGATATACAAATCGAACCGGCCTTGAAGGTCCGTAACGAGTTCGAGCGCACCATCCAGCAAGTCATGCCCTTCATCCAAATAGCTCCGGTAGCTCACCTCAAGCAAAGCGCCGTCAACCTCATGACCAATTTCCTGGAAAAAATGCGAAAAGCGGGAATTCAACACCTCGTCCCTGCTAAGCTTCCCTTCCTCAAATGCGGCCCACAGCCCGCTGTTCACCTTCTTGTACAATTCCTTGATTTCGGGAGTCACCTTAACTTTTTGCCCTTCAAGCAGCATTTCCAATGCAATCTTTTCGGCCGCCGCGAAATCAAGCAGCGTGTCATCGACATCGAACAGCAATGTTTTGTACATCTTCATCCGTAACTCCCCTCTTCCTATTTGAAAATTGCACAATGTCCTTACATAATTTTAAAAAATAGCTGGGTATTCCTTTAAAAAATTTCTCCCCCAGTCGATGACAATTAGGTAAGCTTCTCGCTTAAGCTTTGTCTGCTTTCCTGACGCCGCCAAACTTAAAGACGAGAATACCCGCTACAATTACCAAAACCCCGACCAGGTGCTTTCCAGAGATAGCCATTTTTTCGAGTCCCATCAGCCCGAGGGAATCCATGATCAGCGCATACACGAGCTGGGAAACCATTACAATTGAAATGCCATAAGTCGGGCCAAGACGCATAACCGCTTGTACGACGGAGACAACGACCCCAACCCCTAACATTCCGCTAAACCAGTACCACGTCTGCATATTCTGCAGCGCGAACATCGATTTTCCTTCGACCCCAAGGCCAATCAAAAATGAAGCCAGGAAACCAAGGAACAACACAAGCGCGGTTGTTGCCTTTGTTCCGGCGCGGAGGCTTACTTTACTGTTAAAAACATTTTGGACGCTGAGCAGCGCCCCTGATACAGCTGCCAAAACAAGTCCAGTGATCATGCTGCACTCCCCTTTTTATGTATTGTACCAACGTGAAAAACTGGGGCTTTTTTTAAAAAAAATATGCTAAAAGACTACTCGTATATATTCCGGCTTGCCACCCCTTGCAAGCCCTCCCGATCAATAATCTGGATGAATCCCTTTTCCGTTGAAGAAATTTTTCTTCGCAAAATTTCCGTAGAACCCGGTTCATATGCCGGTAGCTTGTCCCAATCAGGTTCGCCGCATCGGTAAGCTCCTCGGTGCTCAGCTGCCCGTTAAATTCTGCAACCGATTCATCAAATGAGACAGAAAGCAAGTAGCTGGCGAGGCGTACTTCAACAGGATACATCAAATTAAAATTGGCTGAGTGTGAATTGGCATAAAATTTTTCGGTTATAATCCCGAGCATAAATTTCAGAAACGGTGCGTGGTTATCCGCGTATTTTTTCAGCCAGCGATAATGGATGCCGAGGAAAAGCGCAGGAGATACTGCCTCAACCGTATTGATGATGTCCTGCTGCTGTATGTATTCTATATCCCCAATGATTTCAAGCGGTGTCCTAAAGGAAAGGATCAGCGTCCGGCCTTCAGGCGAGGTAGTAAATATTTTAATCTTTCCCTTTATCAACACATACAAATACTCCGGACTTTCCCCTTGGGAACATACCAGTTCCCCCTGTTCGAAACTGTAGAGCCCAAGATAAGGCCTTAAGGTATCTATGAAAATTTGCTGGAGCCCATGTTCCTCCAGAATGCCTTCTATTTGATCAACATCTAGCAATTCCTGCATAACCGGCCTCCTACAGGTAAAAATTCATTTTAAAAAGTTGTCCGTGGTGTCGTTCTGGCAATCTTTTTTAAAATTGCATAATCATAACACCAGTAATCATAAGCCCAATCCCGATGAATTGAGGAAGTTTCATGTCCTGCTTCGGCACTTCAAACATGCCCTTGCCATCAATAATAAACGCGGCACCCAGCTGGGCTATCAAAGTTGCGGAAGTCGTCAGTGTCACGCCAACGAGTTGAATCGCCACCACATTGCTCGATAAAATCAAAGCTGCAAAAGCACCGCCAAGCAGGTAAAGAGGTTTCACGTTTTTGAATTCCCGCCAACTGCGATCCTTAGTAACCAGCAATATCAAAAGCGCCGCGAGAAAACCGGTCAGCTGAGTTATCGTGGCCGTTTGCCACATGCCGATATCCTGGCTAATCCGTGCGTTTGCGACACTTTGCAGAGTAATAAATGCCCCGCCCATTAAAGCAAATAAGATACCTTTCATGTTAAACTCTCCCAAACTGTGATGAACCTATTATGAATCTCATCCCACATTATTGCAAAGGACATATGTCCTGAACGAAAAAAATTATATAGAAGGCGACCCTATTGTATAAAATATACTTCCATAGTTCTTCCGATAATTGACAAACTACTTTTTTATATGGGAACTGGATTTATATTCCAAATTATATGCTACAATAACTGTTGTAGTAGGATTTGTAATTAAACGAACGAAGCATAATCATTTTCAGATTAAATCCTGTGAATAAACATAATAAACCGAGAATGAAAGGAGAATTTAATGAATAGGATATTTGGACTTTTAATCATTAGCTTATCATTGCTTACCACCTCAATTGTTTTGCAAATTGCTTGGGGAATAAATTATGTTTCTATTTTTCTAATTATTATTGTTTTCATCTTGGGCATTTTATTGTTAATTCCCGATAGGAAGAATCAAAAAATTCAAGAAGAATTTGTGTCAGACGAGGAAATAGAGGCAGAATTACTGAAATCTGATAATAAGAATAAATGAAATAAGTATGTGCTTTTATATAGGTCAATGTATTTTTTAACATTAAACAATCACGACATTATTTTATAATAAGCAATAGAGTAAATGAAAAAGCATGATTCATTCTGTAATAGAATGACCATGCTCTTTCTTTTGTTAATTGAAATGCTTTTTTACATATTGTGATTCAAAAGAAAAGGTCCTACAACAATAGGGCAGCTGTTAACATGGTTTACTTATTTTTATGAAATCTTGGCTGGCTTATCTACTTTTTTGGGGTTGATTTCGTAGTTGAGAAAAAAGATAGATAGCAAAACAATAGCCGCCGGAAGAATGTATTTTTTTATACGTACCATCCCCTATTAAAAAATCATTTCTCCCCTTTATCCTCAAGCACAATCCGTTCTTCTTTGCCGTTCCAGCTAAGTTCAACGGACAGTTGTTCCGTTTTGGACAGAAAAACGGGTGTTTGACCGGAAACAGTAAGAGTTCCTGACTGCAGTTCACCTTTAGGGAGTTCCCACCCCCACTGTTCACCACGGAAGATGATCGCGATCTCCCCGGTGATCGCTTCTTTTTCCCGGTAGGAAATAATAATTTCAGCACTCCTAACCGAAATATTCTGCTTCGCATGAACTTGAACATGCCAATTCTCGTTTGCACCCTCGTAAACATTCTTTTTAACCTCGGTAATAAGGGAACGCAACTCGCTCATATCTTCACTTTTAAAAACACGCATCATTCCCTGAAAAATATAAATAGAAGGGAGAGTCCTAATTCCGAGATCAGGGTACTTCTTCTGAAGTTCCGGAAGATTCCCCTTCACTTCCTGGGTAATGTAATTTTGCGAGTTGAGTGCCAGGTCGCCAATTCCTTCGTCATTATTAGAAAAAACAATAAGCGTATAGCCATCCAAATCCGGTTGAAGTAATTCCTGGTATGAGTAATTTTTCTTTACTTTAATCTTTGTCAGATACGTTACCGTTCCCTCATCCGTTTTCGCGCGAATCAGGATGATTCTTGTGTCCAGATTGTTTAGCGTCCCAAGAATCCAGTACGGTTCCAGCTTCCCTATTTCCTTCCCTGCTTTCAAATCCCATTCGCTTAACTCCATCTGGCTTTGGTTATGGGCCAATTTGACCGATGCTTCTGCAGCAGGGTCAATTTCCAAGACAGCGGCCTTCTTTGCCGCGTTGGCAACCATTTTGTTCGTTATTTTTCGATCACCTTTGAAAACAAAAACGGATTTCACTTTATTTTCCCAGGAAGCAATTTCCGGTGCATCGCTGTCATTTGTGTCTACCCGCTCCTTTTTTTCATTATCAATAAATGTATTTAGGAAAAAAATTGATAGAATGATGATTGCTGCCGGCAGTGCGTATTTTTTAATCTGAACCCCTCCCTTGAAAAAAATCATTTCTCCCCTTTATACCCAAGAGCAATTCGCTCTTCTTTGCCGTCCCACCTGAGAACAATGGAGAGTTTATCCGATTTGGAGAGAAAAACGGGGGTTTCACCTGAAGCGGCAAGAATTCCCGATTGCAGGCTGCCCTCTGCTGCTCCCCATCCCCAATGTTCGCCTTCCAACGAGATATCGATGTCTTCTGTAATCGGTTCGGTTCCTTTATACGTTATGAAAAACTCGGCATTCCTTTTGTAAATGCCTTGTTCCGCATTGAATTGAACCTGCCAATTCCCGTTCGCACCCTCGTAAACATGCGTTTTAACTTCAGTTGTTAGAGAACGCATTTCATCCATATCCTCGCTTTTAAAAATTCTATTCAAGCCATTAAAAATATAAATGGAAGGAAGTTTCTCGATGCCCAGATCAGGATACATATTTTGAAGTTCAGCGAGTGGGCCGTTTACCTGACTGGTTATATAACCAGGTTCATTGAATGAAAAATTGTCAATTTTCCCTTCTTCGTCGGAAAGAATAAAAAACGAATGTTTAGTTAAATCCGGGTTTAGATGTTTCTGGTAGGAGTATACGTTCAGCATCTGCACTTTCGTTAAATACGTAGCCGGTCTGCCATCTATGTTGACCCGAATAAGGTAGATAATAGGTTCAAACCTGTTAATCGTCCCTTCAATCTGGTACCAGTCCTGTTTTTTTAATTCTTTGCCCGCTATTGGATCCCATTCGCTTAAAAACATCCTGTCTTGATTTTCGGCCAATTGGACTTCACCGTTTTCATAAGGGGCAAGGCGGAGAACAGCAGCTTTTTTTGCGGCATCGGCAACCATCTTCTTCGTTAAGTTCGTTTCCCCGCTAGATAGAAAAACAGCTTTCACTTTTTTATTCCCTGCATGGATCACTGGTGCCTCACTGTCACTTGCTTTAATCTTCTCCTCTTTATCACTATCAATAAACGTATTTAGGAAAAAAATTGATAGAATAATAATCGCTGCCGGCAAGATGAATCTTTTAATCTGAAGTCACTCCTTTTCAGTAAGGATTTTTCCTATAAGCAAGGATGATTTCCTCTTTTTTCCCATCCCACGTTAATTCAATTGGAATAGAATCAATTTCGGATAATTTATATCTCATGTCGCTGGAAGAGAAAATTTTACCCGATTCGTCTGGTATTTTTCCGCTGCTTCCCCAGCTCCATCCACGTCCACTCAAATGAAAGTCCATCTTTTTAGGCTTCTCATCCTGTCCTTTATACGTAATGAAGAGTTCCGCTGTTCCTTCAGACAAGTTTTGCCTTGCCCGTAATTCAACTTGCCAGTTTTCGCTCTCTCCCAGGAAAAATGTTGTCGATATATCTGTAATAAAGGATTGCAGTTCCTTCATATCCTCGCTTCTAAAAATAATGGCGCCCTGGTGAAATACATAGATGGTGGGGAGATTTTTTATATCAAGACCATGGTACTTTTCCTTGAACTCCGCAACTGTGCCCCTGACTTCGCGTGTTACATATTTTGTTTCATCACCGGATGGGACCTCCCTTATTCCGGATTCACCTTCTGAAAATACAAGAATTGTATAAACGTTTCCTGCAGGGTGAAGCAACTCCTGAAAAGAGTACAGCTTAAGAACGTTAATTTTACCTAGATAGACGGCCGGGCCAGCATCCGTTTCCACCCGGATAATGATAACCCTGGTTCCGGGTTCGTTCGCCAATACTGGTATGTAGCCTCCTTCAAACGGTTGGAGCTCTCTCCCAGTTTTCGGATCCCATTCAGACAATTTGAGTGGTGCATCGTTATCCGGTAGTTTAATTTCGACTTCACCGTAAGGGTTTACGTTAACGGCATGCGCTTTATGAACCGCCTTGTCGACCAATGTTTTCGTTATCTTTCCATTATCTTTGAAAAGCAAAACCGGCTCGACCGACTGATTTCCGGATTGGATAACGGGAACAGGCATGTTCTTCGCCACAATCGTTTCCTTATCTATATCCTTTTGAATGAAAATATTTATAAGGAAAACGGACAGAAGGATTATGATTGTCGGTAAAACTGTTTTTTTCACAACCACCTCTCCTTTACTTTGCAAAAATTACGCCGCTTATTCCATCTTTTCCTTAAAATCCAATGGTATGAGCTCTTCCTTCCCATCCCATGTGACAGTGGCTAGAATGGAATCTGTTTTTAAAAGCGTTTGGTAGCCATTAAAAACGGACAGGTACCTGCCATTTTGGTCGAGAGGGAATCCGCTTTCTGAAAAAGATAATGAAGCGCTATCCAGACGCAAGGAGGCGGCCCAGCCTGGTTTTTCGCCGTCCCCAATAAAGGTTATGGCTGTTTCAATTTTTCCATCCCCGAGTGTTTGCCTTGATTTCATTTCAATCTTCCAATTTTCAGATTCCCCGCCGAATTCATAGGCCAAGCCTTCGCCGAGGAACTTTGCAAGCTCTTCGTATTCATCAATACGGATGGGAACATCTTTTCCGCCAAAAACATAGTACGTTGGGAGCTGTTCAAAAGCCAACTCAGGGAATGTAACGATCAAATGTCCAAGAGGCATGCTAATCTCCCGTATATCAAAGAGATTTTCATTCCTCATAGGCATCTGTTTTACACTATCCTTTTCATCAAAGAAACCTATGACCGTGTAGGAATTCGCCCTTGGCGTTAACAATTCCTGATAGGAATAAATTCTCGGTATTCTTATCTTTGCGACATAGGTTGCCTGCCCTTCGTTTAGCCACTGCCCTCGGATAATAAAAAGTTTGACGCCAGGACGTCCAACAGTGGGAATCACATTCGTATCGGTTACATTTGTTTCTTTGCCTTTATTCCATTCTGTAATGGACAGGACTGAGGGATTTTTGGAAAATGATACAATCACCTCTTCATAAGGCATGGCGATGACCGGCCGCAAGTCCCTTGCCGCCTTTTCAACCTGCTCCCTTGATAGCTTTTTCGGATTCTTTTTCCCTTTATATAGGAGTGCGGCTTCCGCCTTATCCTGTGCCACCCTGAGTTCGGGAATCGGAATTGTTTTTGCCTCCGTTTTCGGCTTTTTCTCCTCCGGATCAATCACTGTATTCAAAAAGAAAATCGTTACGATCATGATTAACAATGGAAAAAAGTATTTTTTCATGCAGCATCCCCATTTCATGGTACTACAGTAAGGATACCACTTTTGGAAAATTGTTGAAAATGTAATTTTCTTTTCGTTGCCTTTACTTTCTGAATATTTAGATAAACTTGAATCAAGCGAAAAATGACTAGAATGTTTGAAAAAATGGCTAGAATACCTTGAAAAATCGCTAGAATATCTAATGGGGCATTCTGATAATTTTAAGAAAGAAAAATGGAAGTGAATTCCGGCCACACAAAAAGGCTGAAGCCCCCATGCTTCAGCCTTTCCTGTATTCATTAATAATTAGCCTAATCATTTCAAATAGCAGGAAGTTGAAAGATATCCAGACAGCGCCGTACACGTAGCCGCCGACAATATCGCTCGGGAGGACATCTATGCTCAACACTTTGGCTATCCCTGTACATAACAAAGCAAATAATCCTGCCAACGAAGCCAGGATGAGCGCGAAATTCCTAACCGAATGCCTGGCAAGCAAAAACAAGCTCGATCCGTAAACAACCATCAACATAAAGGAACCGAACTCCGGAAAATCTTCGGAACGGACAGCCCCAATTTTTAAAGGAGAAAGAACAATTAAAATCAGGATATGGAACAGCTTCGCACCAACGATGCACACAACGAGCAAACTGTATTCCAAAAGACGGTTTCTGTTTTTCGCCCAAATGACCGAAACGGTAATCGCAAGAAGGAAAAACAGTGTATAACCGGAGCCGAAGACCGAAAAGCTTGCCAATGAATTTTTAAAAACAGCCCTCGACAAAACATATTTCGTTACCGCATTGAATTGTGAAAATTCATCATGCCAATAATTTTGCGCCAACCCGATCATCAATACGGCAAATACAGCCGAAACAAGCGCCATCGTACTAAGGAAAAATTCGGCTGCCCTAATCGTTTTTGAATGGGCCAAAATCCATTTCAGCAGCTTTTTTGAAAAAGCCTTTATCTCGTCCTTATAATGGCGGTACCCAAGGAAAGCTGCGACCAGCAATGCGCCGGCTGCGACAAAGTACATAAAATAATGGCCAGCGGCGTCATGGAAAACAGACCATTGTGGGCCAAGGATTTTGCCAAGCGTGACAAATCCAAAACTCCAAAGCAACGCCCCGCTGTATGCGGGAATCGCGAATGACCTGAACGGAAGCCTGGAAATGCCTGACACATAGCCTGCAAAATGGCGCACCCCCGGTATGAAATAGGAAAAAACGAGCAGCACTTTACCCGACCGCTCAAACCAGGAAGATGTCTTTTTATATTTTTCGGGCGTCAAATGGATATACCGGCCGTACTTTTCAACGAGTTTGTAACCGCCTGTTTTTCCAATAACATACGTAATTGTGATTCCAGCAACCGCAGCCCCAAAGGCAGTCAGAAATGCCAAAGGATAGCTCATTTTCCCAAGGAAGGCAAAATAGCCGGCATACGCCATCAATAGCTGGCCGGAAATCGGGAGCGCCATTAACTCAAGGAAGATGCCAATCGCTAAAATCAGGTAGCTGTATTGTTCGAACAAGGATAACAGTTGGGACATAAGAACCTCCAAAGTAAAACGGAAATTCGACACTACTCTTCGTTACCCGGAAATTTTCTTTTGTAAAAGCATCGGCAAAAATTAAAAGCACCACCCTATGGAAGGATGGTGCTGAAGTAATTAATTATTTAGCAAAACGATGGTTGCCAATTACGATTGTCGTTTCCCTGGAGAAAACCCACTTGCTTACAGCTGTTTTTGGATTAAAGAAGAACAGGCTGCCATTTCCCTGGCCTTGGAAAGCAAGTGCTTCATTTACAGCCCTTTTGGATTCCGCATCCGCCGGCTTGTTGATTTGGCCGTTCTGGACAGGAGAGAATGCATAGTAGCCATTGGAAATCTGGTTGATGACACCCTTTACTGTATTAGGGAAATCCTTGCTTGCCACACGGTTCAGGACGACTGTCGCGACTGCAACCTTTCCGGCATACGGCTCGCCGACTGCTTCCGCGCGTACAAGACGGGCCATCAAATCTTTTTCACCTGCTGTAATAGTGGAATTGGGAATAACAAGATTCCTCCCCGGATTCAACGCGGAATTTTTCGCATTGTTTGCGCTCATTAATTTCTTAACTGGGACACCATAATTAACTGCGATTTTGTAGTACGTTTCACCTGATTTAACCTGGTGGTTTGTCGCTGCCTCTGTTGTTCCTGCCAACGTAAATGCTGACGCGGAAAAGATCAATCCAGCTGCGATTACTAGTTTTTTGAATTTATTCATGTCACTTTCCCCCTAGTAGCTCAGTTGTTGTCTCTACCACTAGGCTATCAGCTGTAACATTCTTATTCATTAACCAAAATTTCACAGTGTGAAAAAGAACCGCGTAAACCCTATCAGCAAGCATACTGGCAAGCAAGCAGGAAAAACCTTCCCTAGCAGGCAATTATGGATGAACTACCCAAAGGGTGAAAGTGTTGGATGGTTTTTTACAAACTGTTACAGGAATGTTTCAAAGGAGTTGGGGATTTTTGTGAAAAGGGAGTGAGTGGATTCCTTATGGTATGGAGATTTCAACAGGACTGTAACGTAATTTTTTGGTAAAAATAACGCCCTTTAGAGGTAATGCATCTTTTCAATCCTGTTGATTCTCATCTCATTCTTGGCCTGTTTTTTAACCAAAAAATCAACGTCAAATTTAAACGAATTCAAGATGTCGGTGTGCGAGTTCACTGTCTTTTCAATTCGGCTAACCTTATTGTCCAGTTCCTTTTGCTCTGTTTGGATTTCATTCACTGCCTCCAGGATTTGAACGAGCAATTCCTTCTCTCCCATATTTATCCTCCTCTCTTGTAAAAGCCCTTTCTATTATAACAATTATTTTCCGAAAAGAATGAAGAATGGGCAAATATCTACGTATTCTTTATAAGGAAAAGTATGAACATTTCCATATAGGAAACAGTAAAACTGAGCAGATTTTTTGCTCAAAACCTTGATGGGAGTGATCGAACATGGGTAGAAACAAACTGTTGGTTCCAGGTTCAGGCAACGCTCTTGACCAAATGAAAGAGGAAATTTCCAATGAGTTTGGAGTACAACTTGGTGCAGACACAACCGCAAGGGCAAACGGTTCGGTCGGCGGCGAAATGACCAAGCGTCTTGTCGCGATGGGCGAACAAGCAATGCGAAATCGGCAAGGGCAATAACCCGGTTGGTTTCGGTAAAGGGGCTCGCTTCTAAAGGAGCCTCTTTTCGTTTTTGTAAACGAAAGGCCAGGGCTGGACCATACCATTCAACTTGATTTAGGTTTTTTCCATGTCACTGTACTGGCGGAATTTTGTCTAAAAAGTAGCAAATCCGGATATAGGTGCTAAAAACCCGGATATATTCTCTGGAAACCCGGATATATTCTCTGAAAACCCGGATATAACCTTTGAAAACCCGGATATAACCTCTAAAAACGCGGATATAACCTCCGAAAACCCGGATATAATCTCTAAAAACCCGGATATAACCGCAAAGTTCCCAGATAGTTTCAAAAAACTCATCGATTGCCCTCCAAGTAGATTCGAAATGCCTTCTCAAAGAATGTCTTTTACTCAAAAAAAGGGCTTCCCCGGGAAGGGAAGCCCTATCACACAAACTTTTACTACTTCTTTAACCTGCTTTCTTTTCCGGTTTTCCGGTCACGATGACTTTCATCGTGGATGGAGACTCGGTGATACCGGCATAGTTTTCGGCCGACAAATGTAGTATGTGCTGGCCGTTCGGTAGTTCCAGCTGAATCGAGAACGTTCCGTCGACTCCGGCTTTTACAGAGCCAAGCAGGTTCCGTTTATTGCCTGCCTGTTCGTAAACATGCACAGTCACCGTTGAATCCGCTTTTCCGGTCAGGACAGCCGGTCCCTCTTTTAAAATCAAATTATCAGTGTCCCAAGCTGAAGCGTTTGGAATTTGCTGCTCCGCGCTCATCGACCAGCGGACCGCATTGGTGAACAATTGCTGGCCAGCTCCGGTCCAGCCTTGTTCAGGGCCAATGATATTCGTGGCTGTGAACGAAGACAATAGCAGGTGCATGTGGTCCTTGCCCCTGAATTCATAAGCAATCGCCGTACCCTTATCTGTGCCATCAACGTTCAACCCGGCAAGCGGAATTCCGTTGTAATTTTTGAAAGTGGCATACGGGCTCTTTTCACTGTGAATCTTAATCAGCCCGTTTTCTTCAGCCTGAAGGCCATCGAAGAGCGGATGCCCACCGAGTGGTTTCAAGTAAACCGCGCCTTCATTGTATCCCTGCTCGCCTAACTCAGGAGTGCCCAAAGCCTGCTGGAGAAGCTGGATGGAGCCATCTTTCGCTCCCCACGTTCCCGTGAAGATCAGGCTGACTTTCTTGGCATCGCTCTCCTTAATCAGCTGATCAGCTTGTTCTTTCGTGCCGCTGTTTTTGTTTACAATGACGGTTTCGTACTTGCCAAGCTGGCCAAGGATATCCCAGCTTCTCTCTTCCGCAAAAATGCCCTGTTCGTTCAGGAAGCCGGTAAGCGTACCGTTATGGTCGCCTAATACCGCAACCTCGATTGCGTTCAGTTCAAGCTGCACAGTCGCATCCTTATCTCCAATAGCTGCCTCGGCTTTTGCAGGAAGATAGCCATCCATGGCAACTTCTACCGTATAATCGCCAGGAAGAAGGTTTTCAAAGACGAATGAGCCGTCCGAACCGGTTTCTATGTTGCTGATAAAATCAGGATCATCCTTTGGAATGAGTGTCACGGTTGCTCCGGCTATCGGGCCGCCGGTCTTTTTATCAATAACGAGGCCCTTAAGGTCGGATCCTTCAATTGCTTCAAGGACAAAGTTCAAGTCGACGCTGCTGCCTGTTTCAACGATTTCCACGTTGCCAATTTGCTCGGCATAGCCTCGCGCCTGCACTTTTACATCGTATTTTCCGATTCCGATCCCGATTCGGTAAAGCCCTGCCGAATTGGTCGCGGTTTTTACATTAGTGCCTGGGATGGTGATGAGTGCATTCGCAATCGGTTTGCCCTGTTCGTCTGTCACAGACCCTTTGATCTCGCCCTGGCTCGCAATCAACGCGTAGTCGATGGCGTTCAGGTAGAGCTTCTCCGCATTTTCCGTCCATCGGTCTGCTGGATTGCCGTAGCTTCCAATCTGAAGCGCCGATAGAAGGATGTGGACACTGTTGGACGAGCTGAACTTAACCGCGACGGATGAGCCAACATTGCCTTTCACAGGGTTGCTCAATGTTCCGAGCGTCATTCCACTGTAATTTTCAAAAATGGAATATTGGACAGCTCCCTTCAGATTTACCATGAGCGGATATTCCTTGCCCGCCTCAAAGCCGCGGAAAATCGGATGGTTCTGCTCAACGCGGACATTTAGTTCCTTTTCCACATAACTGGATGACGTTTTTTGCGGATCGCCATAGGCCGATGAAAGGGTGCTTATCGAACCCGAACCATATTGGCCGACGAATAGGATGCTCGTTTCATTTTCATTCGCTTTCTCGACCAATGCCTTGAAGCGGTCCTTCATCGTGCTGGAAATGTCGTTCGCGATAATTAGCTTGTAATCACCGATATTTTCAATCAGGTATTCAAAATTTGAATACGGAATGAAATCGAAGTCGTATCCGTATTTTCCTAGAAGTGGTGCAATTCTTGGTTCATTTATCGGATTACCCAGTACGGCGATCTTTTCAGCGGCGAACATCGATACATTGAGGGAAAGTGCCTTTCCTTCCTCAATCTGCACCGTTTCGAATACCGGCTTGTAGCCAGAAGCGCTGATGCGGAGTTCATAAGAGCCACCCGGCAATGTCAATTCATACTCCCCTGCCGCGTTCGTTTTCGTGACAGCCGGGGTTCCGAGCACCTCAATCGAAGCACCATCAATTACATCCTTTGTTGCGGCATCGATGATTTTCCCTTTCACCGTGCCAGCATTTTCAGATTGGATGACGAAAGTTTCGTTTAATACCTGGCCGTTTTTAATCGAAATGGTGAAATCCTTCTCGATATGTCCGAACGCTTTAACACCAAGTGTATACGTACCGGTTTCAAGCGCTGTAAAGAATTTGCCTTCGTCATCAATGACCAGGTTTTTGCCGGTCTCCTTGATAACCGCTTCACCCTTTAATGCGATGCCGCTTTCGTTTTTAATCTCGCCGTGCAATTCTCCAACGAGTGGAGCTTTTTCAGAAAGCGCCCAGTCAAAAGCGTTCATGAGCAGCTTTTCCCTTCCTGCGTCAAAGAGGGTTGGATCACCTGGCTGGAACACGTTGCTTATCGTCATATTGGCAAGGAGGATTTCCAGCGATTCGCTCGTCCTTCCTTTGTATGCGACCATCGATCCTTTCTGGCCGGTCTGGCCCTGTTCAAAATCGACAACCGTTTTTCCTGAATAGCCAGTGAACCCGTAATAATATCCGGACTTTCCTGGAATCTCGATCACATCCCCGGCCTTATAACCCGCCGTTAAAGGATGTTCTTCCTTCACGATACCTTTTGAACCTGTTTTATTCGTTCCTTCAAATATGGCTGTAGGGTCGCGATCATATTCCCACAAATATCGGATTGAGCTGCGGCCGCCAGCCTGGCCGGTCCAGATGACCGTTTTCCGCTTTTTGTCGAGCGCGGCCTGGAATGCCTTGAATTCAGCTTTTGTAGGAACTGCTTCCGGCTTGTAATCGGCGTTCGCGAAGACAAGGTCGACCGCATCGAGCTTGTCAATATCCTTGAAGCCAAGGTATTCAACCTTATAGCCCCGCTCCTCTAGATACTGTTTAAACGTCATTCCGGAAGCGGTCAGATCAACAATGATGCCGATCGTTGGGGATGGCCTCAGCTTTAAGCTGACCGGCAATTTTTCCCCATCCTTAACGGTTACCTGGACTTCCTTCCTGACGAAGCCTTCTTTTTCAGCACGGACGGTATAGGTTCCCGGTTCGAGATTCGACAGGCTGTATTGTCCCTGTGTATTTGACTCCGTAGACCTCGGCTTGCCCACTAGCGTAACCTTCGCCCCGGAAATCGCATTGCCGTCCTTTTCATTCTCGACAGTGCCTGTTATGGAAGCGACATTTCCGGCAACTTTCATTGATATTGCCTGCGGTTCCCCATCAAGCGCGGTTTTTAGTTTAACCGTCTTCGTCTCATAGCCGTAAGCGCTGATCGTCACATCGTACTCTCCTGCAAGCAGGGCGATCGAGAAAGCGCCAGTAGCAACATCAGATTGGGTCCCGAACGGTTGGCCAACAACGTTGATATCCGCTTTTAATGGATTTCCGTTTTCATCCAGCACTGTTCCTTTGATTGTCTCGAACTTCGCATTTGCGGCCCAAAGGATGGCATTGAGCAAAATTTGTTTCCCTTCAGCCGTATAATCTTTCGCCCCATGGTATGAAGAGAAACCATGGCCGCCCATTAGCAGCTCGACGCTAGTTTCGGTTCTCGGCTTGTATGCCATGCCAAGTCCGCTTGTCGCGGTTGCACCGTCAAGGCCAATTTCCGCGAGCGGATAGCCGCTGTAATTTTTAAAATATGCAAAGGTGCTTGCTGAAGGAGCCAAAATCTTGATTGCATCGCCCGCTTTTGCTCCATTGAAAATAGGATGTTCATTCAGGACTTTGTAAACAGCTGCCTGCGTTGTGCTCCGGACAGTTGTGCGTGATTCCGGGTCCTTCCTGTGGTTAACGAGATGGTTGAGGCCCGAACCGCTCCAGTAATTTTCGCCGAAAATCAAACTTGTTCCCGCTGCATCGGCGGCTTTCATTGTATTTTCAAAAACAGTTTTGTTAAATGTTGATGTGCTCGGTTCGTTCAGGAACACAACATCGAATTCCGCCACCCGTTTCGGCAAGTCTGCTGGCTGGACATCGACAGCCGTTATTCCGAACTCCCTGAGCAGCGCTTTAAAACTGCCATCTGTTGTATAATGGTCGCCAACGACCGCGACTGACGGCATCGTGTGAAGCTTGACGTCGATGTCGCCGGTATGGCGGGCGATATCCACCGTTGTAGAGTAGGCGATATAGCGTTCCTTCGAGAAGGCTATTTTATACGATTCCTCTTGTAGGCCTGTGATTTCATAGCGGCCGTTCGCGGCGGATTCCGTCTCGAAGACCATTTCGCCCGCGGCATTCGTCACTTCAACCTTAACCCCGGCAATTTCCAGTTTGGTCAACGCATCGGTAACGACGCCGGATAACGTGCCTTTTTCAGAGTTTCCTAGCTGAACCGCTATCTGGGCAGGCTTCCCTTTCGCCGAGGTGAACTTTCCTGTATATGTTCCTAGGCCTTTGCCCCGGACTTCAATCGTAAAGGAGCCTTCGTCATGGAAAAATTCAAATTCCCCTTTGGCGTTGCTTACTGCCTTCACGCCTGTTTCAACGACTGCAATGGTCGCTTCAACGGGCTTTCCGTCGGCGTCAACAACTGTCCCGCTAACTTTCCCGAACCGTGAGTTATACAAAAAGTCGAGGCCGTTCAAAAGAATTTGTGTCTGCCCTAGCAGCCAGCCATCAACTGTTTCCCACGGAGCCACAGCGGAACTCGACAGCAGGAGGTGCGCGCTGTTTTCCGAAACGGCCTGATAGGCGACTCCCGAACCAACATAGCCAATTTCGGTAGTGCCAATTTTGCCAAGCGTCCGGCCTGAATAATGGTTGAACCAGGCAAAGTCCGCATCATGCATTAAGAGCGGAATTTCACTTCCCGCCTTGTAACCCTTCAGGATTGGATGCTCGGACTCCACCATGAGACTAACCGCGCCAACATCATAGTTATGGCCGAGGTCCGCCGGATTATTGAAATAATCTTTCAGCTGGTGGATCGAACCGTAATTTTGGCCCCATTGGTCGGTAAAAATTATGCTCACATCATGCCTGTTTGCTTCGTCAATAAGGTTCTTAACCTCTTCTTTTGTCGGCTTGACGCCATCCGACCCATACGCGCCGTTCAAGTATAAAACCTTGTAGCGGCCAACGTCTTGAAGGACGTCCCAGCCGCGTTCTTCGGCCGTATAGCCATTTGCTTCAAGAAGATTGGTGATTTGGGATTTGTAATCGTTCAATACCGCGACATCGATTGGCTGCAGTTCAAAGGTGAGTGCAGCAGCTTCGCCTGGCTTGACAGTAATTTTAGCAGAACCGTCCTTAAAGCCCCCAAGCGAGAAAGCAATATCCCAAGTACCTTCGAAGACATCTGCCTTTGAAAAATTGCCATTATCGTCCGTTACGCCATTGATGCCAGTTGACATCAGGCCGACCGATACGCCTTTCAGCGGCTTTCCGGTCCGCTTATCCTTGACGGTAATCGAAACCGAGCCCTTATTCGCAACTTCAAGAGTAAAGTTTTTAGAGAACGTATAGCCTGTTACAAACTGAACCTTTTCCGCCACTTGCTTTTTGCCGTATTGTGCAACGAGGACGGTGTAATCGCCAGGCGTATGCTTCAGGATATAGGTTCCATCCGCGCTTGCGGAAGCCGTCTCGCCTGTTTCCACGACTGTCAGCGTTCCTTTCGCCGGCTGTCCATTCGCATCCTTCAAGGTACCCTGCAGGATACCTGGCGCATTATAACTTTCGACTCCCTTTAGATGCGGCAAAATAACCTGCCCGGGGATGACCGGGATGCCGGATGTGCTGTACGTTGGCTGGACGATATCCTTCAGCCTTTCACCGGTATAAACGTCCAGAACGGAAACCGCACCATTGGTGGAAGCAAAGAACAGCAAGCCGTTCGCCGTAACGGAACCACTGTTCAAGGCAGTCCCAAGCGTCGTGTTGCTCCAAATTTCCTTCCCTGTTTCCTTATCAAACGCGCGCAGGTTCGATTGGACCGAAGAACCCATAATCACCATGTTCTCATAGACAATCGGCGAAGCCGCTTGCGTATCCCCTATGTTGGCGACCTTCCACTTTTCGGCTCCTGTCGCAGCATCGAATGCATACAGGGTGCCCGCGTCGGTATCGAAATTGATTCCTGTAAAATAAAGAACTCCGTTTTCATAAACCGGCTTTGATGCAATCCCTTCACCGGACAGCTTCTTCTGCCAAACTTCCGTGCCGTCTGATACCTTGAGAGCGCGGACTGTCTGGTTGTCATAGCTGCCGACATAGATCAGGCCATTTCCGATGCTCGGGCCAAAATAAGTCGGCGCGCCAAGCTTTACGCTCCACAGCCTGCTGCCTGTTTCAGGATTCAGCGCATACAATTGAGCATTTGCCGTAAGGTCGGATGATACATAAAGCACGCCATCGTAGTAAACCGGGGATTCGTAAACCGCCACCGAACCGACCGCTGTGTTCCATTTAATGCCGCCGGACCTCAGGTCAAGCGCGTAAATCTTTCCATCCGTACCCCCGGAGAGGTAAACAGTGCCGTTTTCAATTGTCGGTGATGACCGGTTCGAACTGCCAATCCTGACGGCCCATTGCTCCTTGCCGGACTTCGAATCAAGCTCGATGACCCAGCCCCTGTCTGTTGTTAAAACAACTTTTCCTTCTGCTGCGGCCGGCGTCGAGAAAAGGATATCCCCTTTTCCTTCGGTGCTGAATTCCCAGCCTTTTTCAAGCGCCTGGACGTCAATCGCATTGCCGGAAACCGCGTTCCGCTGGACATTCCCGTTCGCAATGCCCCATTGCTTATTTGGTGTGGCGGCAAGTTTCTGGACTTTTAGCTCGAGCGCCACATTTTTGTTAACCGTGATTTCTTCCGCTTTCCCTTTAATGCCTTCACCGGTTACCTGAATGCCATAGGTCGCCGCTGGTACCCGCTGGATGGCGTAATTGCCTGCGGCATCGGTCCGGATTGCGGACAGAGGCGTATTTTTGATCCTGATAAACGCATAAGGTACTCCCTTTCCGGTTTCATCAACGACTTTTCCGCTGACCGTATAGGCTTCCGCGTCGTCCAGGACAATGTTTACAGTTGTGACTTGTCCTTTTTTAAGGGTGACAGTTCCTTCGTACGCCTTGTAGCCAAAGGACGTAACGGCCACTTTGTGAGTGCCTTCCCTTATTTTAAAAGAAAAGCTTCCGGCAGGGGGAATGTCGTAGGAAATCCCTTCAGCCTGGATCGCCAGTTTCGCGGCAATCGGTTCGCCTTTTTTATTCTTGACAGTTCCCTTCAGTTCACCTGCATACGCGGCTTCGGTTACTGCCTGGTAGATGTTAATAATACCATTTCCGTATGAGTCGTTTGGCAAGGTTCCCATATGGGGATCCTTGCGTGCGGTATCCTTCAGGATCTTTTTCACATCATCAACGGAAAGATCCGGATTTGCCTGGTAAAGGAGCGCGATGGCGCCGGTTACGTGCGGCGTTGCCATCGATGTCCCGCTGATCGTGTTGTATTTCCCTTTATTCAGCTTCCCTGGCCAAGCGGAATAAATCTTATGGCCCGGAGCGGAAATATCCGGCTTAATGATCCGCTTCGTTTCGCCGTTCCCATCCTGCCAATAAACCGGCCCGCGGCTAGAGAAGTAGGCAGTCTGGTCGTAAATATCGGTCGCTCCGACGGCAAATGTCTCGGGGAAACTTCCCGGCGATCCGATTGTCTGGGAACCCGGCCCGTCATTCCCCGCCGCGAACGAAGGGAAAATGCCTGCAGAAACCCAAGCTTTTACATCTTCATAGAATTCGAGGTTATATGTATTCGAATTCCCCCATGAATTGTTGACGACATGCGGCGCTTTCGATGGGTCTCCGCCTGGCGCCAGGAACCACTGGAACGCCTGGTGAATTCCGGATAACGTGGCCGATCCGTTGTCGTTGAATATTTTTGCCGCGATCCATTCCGCTCCCGGCGCTACGCCGACCGGTTCGCCGTCGCCTCCTCCGACAGATGTGCCGGCAACATGTGTTCCGTGCCCATTTCCATCGTTCGGGGTCTGGTATTTATCTCCGGACACGTCAATCCAGGAATACTGGTGGTTGCCATCGCGGCCGCGGTAATTCTTTCTAAGCGCTTCATGGTTCCCGTCAACTCCTGAATCCATGATGCCAACTACAATTCCTTCGCCTTTCATGCCATACTGGCCCCAAACCTTCGTTGCGAAAATTTTCTCGAGGCCCCATTCCGGAAGACGCGGCTTGGAGTCTTCCACGGTTATTTCAGGTACGCTTACAATCCCATCAAGCGAGATTTCCGCTACGTCGTCCCGCTGTTTCAGTTCATCGTACGCTTCTTTTGTGAGGGTTGCGGAGACGCCATTGATAATCCAAAGCGTTTCCTTTTTCTTTGCTTTTCCTTTGGTTTCCATTGCCTGAAGTGCCTGCTGTAGCCCTTTTTGCGAATTATCGGCTTTTTGTGTGAGATGGTCTTTGATGGCTTTGTTTTTTTCAGTACGGTCTTTCTTTTGTTTCACCTGGGGGTAGATTGCCTGGAGGTCAGGAGTATCTTTCATTCTGATGATCACGTCTACTTCATTGCTCTTTTGAAAGGCTTCTTCTAGTTTTGCTTCTTCTTCGTGAACTGCTGGCTGTTCAAGTGGAGCCGGCTGGATCCCGAGGCCTTTCAAGAGGTCGGGAAGCTCATTCGAGTTGGAATCCTCGCTTTTTTCCTGCTCGCCCGGCTTCAGCCCGCCTGCCCTAGCATCCTGCTCCCGCTTCTTTTCAAGCTGAAGGTCCTCCTCGGAAAAATTGCCCGGGTTCCCCTCGGCAGCCAAAATCTGCGGCGCAAACGTCGAAAGCAGGACCATAAGCGACAACAGGACAGCAAACCACTTACTCGTTGTTTTCTTTCGTAAAAATGACAATAAAATAGCACCTCCAAAAGTTTGATAAACGAAAGAATACTATAAGCATATTACCAATTCCTGCTAAAAATACTAATTTTCTAAAAATTCTGATAGAATTGGTACTAGAGTCCCGTACTAGTTAAGGAAACACATAGGCCGATAGACTCAGAGGGTATTTTTGAGGATTTTTACGGGACTATACTGGTCCCTGAATCGTGACTGTACCGGCGAAAACTATCAGGGAATTTGCTTGAGTATGTTGTATTTTTAGGTTTAGGTGATTCTTTCCTTGATTTGGATGGACATTGTCATCCAAGGGGGATTTGAGTGACATTCTTTCTGGATTTTGGCCGTACGATGTCACGCATATGGGGTTTGAGTGACATTCTTTCCGGATTTAGGCTGTACAATGTCACGTAAATTGGGTTTGAGTGACATTCTTTCCGGATTTGGGCCGTACAATGTCACGCAAATGAGATTTGAGTGACATTCTATTTAAATGTTGGCAGTACAATGTCACGCAAATGGGGTTTAAGTGACATTCTTTCTCGCTTTTGGCCGTACAATGGCACGCAAATGGGGGTTGAGGGACATTCTTTCCGGATTTGGGCCGTACAATGTCACGCAAATGAGATTTGAGTGACATTCTATTTAAATTTTGGCAGTACAATGTCACGCAAATGGGGTTTAAGTGACATTCTTTCTCGATTTTGGCCGTACAATGGCACGCAAATGGGGGTTGAGTGACATTCTTTCCGGATTTGGGCCGTACAATGTCACGCAAATGGGGTTTGAGTGACATTCTTTCTCGATTTTGGCCAAACAATGTCACTCAAGTGCACCTTTCCTAAACCGGTTTTAATGCAATCTTGTCACGAATCCCCGCCTAGCATCCCATTGCCCTGTCACTCAACCAGTCTCCGTGAACCCTCACCGATTTTTTTTACCAAAGCTATGCAAACCCTAGATGGGACTCAAAACCCCTTGTTTGCCAATAGCCATGCTTTTGATGACACCCCCGATTTAACCTCACCCGACCACATAAAAAAGCCCCGGCAATTTAACCGGGGCCACGCGTTTATTTTCCAAAAAGCCATACAGTTCTACAGCATTTTCTCAATAACCGCTTTTGCGGTTAGTTCCTTATTATACGCCGATTCCTTGTTTGTCCGCTTAAAGTACTCGAAGTACAGAAGGTCTAGGAGGTAGAGCTGCGCTATCTTCGCGGTCAAGCTACCACCTTGTAAAGGCCCTTCGTTCGCGCCGCACAACAAGGTGATGTCGGAATAGGTCGTGAGCGGTGATTTAGCAAACCGGGTGATGGCGATGATTTTCGCGCCGCGTTCCTTAGCCACTTTCGCCACCTCAATCGTATCCTTAGTTGAACCGGAATACGATATCAAAACCGCGACATCCTTCTCAGTCATGAGCGCGGCAGCCATGATCTGAAGATGTGAATCAAGCGTGCATTCCGCTTTGTTCGTAATCCGCATGAATTTGTTCTTCGCCTCAAGCGCAGTCATCAGCGACGAACCGACGCCGAAGAAATGCACCCTGTCCGCCTTCATGATGCTGTCGACCGCATCCGAAATGTCCTGCTTGGAAATCAAATTGTACGTTTCCGTCATCGCGTTCACATTCGCCGACAGGATTTTGGAGGAAAGCTCTTCGATTGTGTCGTCCATCGTAATCCTGCTCGACAGCTGCGGCGACTCATCATCCGGTGACGTGCTGTGCGCGAGCATAATCTTGAACTCCTGGTAGCCTTTCAAGTTCATCGTCTTGCAGAAACGGAAGATGCTCGACTCCCCCACATTGCAGGCGTCCGCTAGATCAGTAATCGACATGAAGATGACATCCTTCATATTCTCAAGGATATAATCGGCTACTTTTTTTTCGGTATTTGTAAAAGAATTATAGCGTGAGTGTATGAGTGTAAAGATATCCTGGCCGGCCATAGTGGCTCCTCCTAACTGACTCGAGTAAGATGAAGCGAAGCTGCGCCAAGCACGCCTGCTTTGTTGCCGAGCTCAGCCTTTAGTATTTTCACATCGGAGAAGCTTTCCATGATAAGCTCTTTCACCTTATCCGAAACCATCCGGACAAGCAGTTCCTGCTCCATGATCCCTCCGCCTAGCACGACCGCCGGAGGATTGAATGTATGGATGAGGGAAACGAGCCCAAGCGCGATTTCAAAAACCCAATCCTGGACAACTTTTTCAACAGATGACTCTCTTTGGAAAAACTTCTCAAAAACTATTCTGCCATTATTATAGAGTTTGTCAATTTCTTTCGCGTTCCGGACGAGCGCTGTGGTAGACGCATACTGCTCATAGCAGCCCAGTCCGCCGCAATTGCATGGCCGGCCAAGTGGGTGGGTGATGATATGCCCGAATTCAGCCGCGCTTCCGGTATGGCCCCTGTACAATTCACCGCCAAGGATGATCGCGCCGCCAATCCCTGTGCCGTAGGTCAGACACAGGAAATCGGCGACCCCCCTGCCGGCCCCGAAATGCTTTTCGCCAAGCGCTGCGGCGTTTACATCGTTTTCCACTTTAACAGGTACGCCAAACCTTTTTTGAAAACTATCCTTCAGCCTCACGCCCGTATAGCCGGGAATGTTATCGTTGGCATAAATGATTTTTCCTTCGGCGCTGTCCACCTGGCCGGCCGTGCTGATGCCGATTGCGTCAAAACCGCTATACGCGGCGAAGATTTCTCCCAGCACATCAACCGGATTGAGTCCGGTGCGCGCCCATTCGGTGCTGTATTCTTTAAAGGATTCGAGTTGGCCGCCTTCGCTGCACAAGCCTACCTTGGTGGATGTTCCGCCGATATCCGCCGCGAGAATTTTCATCGTTTCCAACCTCTTTACTGTTTTAAAATTCCGCTTTATTCTTAAAAACCTTTTTCTAAAAGGATACTACCCAATCGCTTCCACGAATCGTTTGGTGATTTCCATCGGCCTCGTGATGGCGGTGCCGACGACAGCTGTGTGGACGCCGATTTCAAAGATGCGCTTCACCTGTTCCGGAGTCCAGATTCCGCCTTCCGCGATGACTGGGATATCAAAATCCTTTACGAGCCTTTCGAGCAGCGCGATATCAGGGAGTTCGACACCTTTGGTATAGGAGGTATAGCCGCTTAGCGTCGTACCGATGCAGTCAAAGCCAAGTCGATAGGCTTCTTCCGCTTCCTCATAGGTCGAACAATCCGCCATGAACAGCTGGTCCGGATACGTTTCCCTTATCTTTGGAAAAATTTCGCTGATTGTCGTGCCGTCAGGCCGAACACGTTTCGTGGCGTCAATGGCGATGATGTCCACACCTTCTTCATGAAGGAGGGCGATTTCATCCATTGTCGGGGTGATAAATACTTCGGAACCTTCATAATCCTTCTTGATAATCCCGATGATGGGCAGATCAACCGTTTTCTTAATTTCGCGGATGTCCTCCACCCCGTTCGCACGGATTCCCTTCGCGCCGCCAAGCATCGCTGCATACGCCATTCTCCCCATAATGAACGGGCTATGAAGCGGCTCGGTCGGCAGCGCCTGACAGGAAACGATAAGCTTCCCGTGGATTCGTTCAAATGTATTTTCTTTGCTGCGCATATAAAACATCTCCAAGTTCGAATTTGGCCCGGCAAAAAGGCAGCATCCCCACCGCGAATTTAGCGTATATGGTCATGCCGCCTTGTTTTGCCGGCAGGTTTTGCCTATATTTCAGCCGAGGGTAAAAAAAACCTGAGTTTTCCGCCGAATGACAAATGCGGCTTTATTCCTTTACAGCGCCAATTGAAATTCCTGCTGTGAAGTAGCGCTGGAAGAAAATAAAGATAACCAGCATTGGAATCGCGGCGACGGTCGCGCCAGCCATTTTATAGGCAAAGTTCGGATTCAGATCCTGCATCAGCGTCGCAATCCCGACCATTAGGGTCTTTGAATTTTGGCTCTGGCCGACAACGAGCTGCCATAAATAGTCGTTCCAGACATTGACAAAGTTAAGAATGAAAAGTGCGCCTATCCCCGGCTTCACCATTGGAAGCATGATTTTAAAGAAGACGGTGAATTCGCTTGCGCCGTCAATTTTAGCCGACTCGCGCAATGAGTCGGGAATCGTGTCAAAAAAACCTTTTAGCATGAACACGCCGAAAGCTGTCGCCACGTTGGGCCAAATCATTCCGCTAAGTGTATTGACCATTCCAAGGTCCTGGATAATCCTGAAGAGCGGGACGATCATGACTTCTTTCGGAACCATCAAACTTGAGATGAAGATAATGAAGATAATATTTCTTCCCTTAAACCTTAATTTTGAAAATGCGTACGCTGCGAGGCAGCTGACCGCGATCAGCAGGATCGTCGAAACGAGAGAGACGAAAATGCTGTTGAACGCCCAGCGCAAAGCCGGCTGGTTGTTGAAAACATCAACATAGTTGCTGAACGTGAATGTTTTTGGCCACCAGTCCGGAGGCATTTTTACAACGTCCGAGCTGTTTTTCAACGAGCTTGTAGCAAGCCAGTACAGCGGGAACAAGTTCAGGATCGCGAAAAAAATGATCAGCACGTTGAAGACGATATCGATCTTTTCCTTCTTTTTCTTATTCGAGTTCTTTGCTCCAAACATGTCCGGCCACCCCCTAATCTTTCTTGAACATCGCGCGCAGCTGCGGAATCGACAGGGCGAGCGTGATCAGGAACATGATCACTCCGACAGCGGAGGCAATGCCAAGCTGGTTGTATTTAAACGCATTATTATATAGGAAGTACATCAAGGTGGTCGAAGCGTTGTTCGGCCCACCGCCGGTCAATAACTGGATGACGACGAAGATTTTCAAAACCGCGATGATGTTCATGATGATGATGTAAATCGTTGTCGGCTTGACCATTGGAATCAGGATTTTAAAAATGATCTGCAGCCTGTTCGCGCCATCGACCTCCGCCGCCTCAAAAACATCCTTCGGCACACCAATCATCGAGGCAACATACAGGATAATCGCCTGGCCAACGTTCGTTGCGAATGTGATGAAAATGATAACCGGCAGGACGAGATCCTTGTCGCCCAGGAAATTGACCGAGGCCAATTCAAGCTGCCGAGCCGCGTAAGGAATCAGACCGTTGGCAGGGTTCAACAGGAAGCTCCAGACCATACTCATAACAACCATGGAAACCATAACAGGTATATAATAACTGCCTCTGATAAAGGACACGTATTTTGCATTTTTATCGAAAATTGAAGCAGAAACGAAGAGTGCGAAGACCACTGTCAGCGCAACGATGAAGACTACGAAAATCACAGTGTTGATGGTGGATTTCATGAATACGGGATTTGCGAAAAGCCTTGTATAGTTTTCAAAACCGATGAACGTTTCCTGCTGATAGTTGATTCGATACAGGCTCAGCCTGATTCCTTCTATAATCGGATAAACGATGAACACGAGGAACAATAATAGCTGCGGCGCGATAAAAAGGTAGCCCGTTATATTTTCCTTCAAAGCCGAGTTGTTTTTCATAGGCCTTCCCCTACCTTTCTATAACTGCAGGCCCGCCATCCGGGCCCGCAGCTATCAGTCAATGCCTTGCAAAAATTACTGGTTAAATATCACGGAATTCGCTTTAGCGTTTTCGAGTACGCTATTGCCGTTTTTCTGGTAATCCTTCACTGCCTGGGCAGGAGTTTTTTCACCAGTGTAGAGGGCTTGAAGCTCCGGATACAATACTTGCCTTAATTCGCCATAGCCAGGAACGCTGCCAGTGAAGTTGAACATGTACTGCGCGTTTTTGTCATATGCTTCGAACAATGGCTTTTCGGACTTGAACTCTTCAACGACGGAAGTCCTTACAGGAACACCGTTTTTCGATGCTTTAACAAGCTCTGGATCAGAAGAGAAGAACTTAACGAACTCTTTGCTGATCTTGATTTTTTCATCATCGCCAGTATTGAATACGCTTGCACCGGTTACATACGTAAATGTCAGCGGGTCGCCGCTCTCGGACGGAATGTTCGCGAGCCTAGCGTCAAACTTTGGCGCTTTGCCGCTGTTCATATCCGCGAGCGCATTGTTGTAAAGGACAGAGTTTGTGAAGCTGATTCCAAGCTGCTGGTTTTGGAACATCGCGTTCACATCGTTCGAAGATACGGATTCAGCGCCAGGGTTGGTGAGCTTCGCGTCATAGATTTTTTTCAGCCATGCCGCGGCCTTTTCACCTTTTGCGTCATCAAGGACAATATTGGACTCGTCATCGAAAAATTCGCTGCCAAACATTCTCAGGTATGCAAGATTCCAGGTGTCACCCTGATTGTTGAGAGCGTAAAGGCCCATTGGGTAAGCGTTTGCATATTTGTCTTTAGGAACATCAGTTTTCAGTTTGTTCAGGATCGTTTCATATTCTTCAAGAGTCCAAGTCTTGATTTCGGTTGGTTCACCGATATAGCTTTCAAGCCCGGCAGCCTTGAACATGTCAGCATTGTACACGAGTGTACCCGGCATGTGGGAGAACGGATAGAAGTAAATGTCCTTGCCGAATGTCACTGTGTCCCAGAAGTTTTGTTCGATATCTTTCTTCGCGTCCTCATCGACGATGTCGTTCAGCGGAACGAGCGCTCCCCTGTGTGCATAATCGCCCATTGCAAAAGTACTTTCAAAGAAGATATCCGGCGGAGTGCCGCCATTCAGGTTGACGTTCAGCAGTTCATCACGCTGGTCGCCAGCCACGACTTCAACGTTTACCTTTACTTCACGGTCTTTATACTGCTTCGAGAATTTTTCACCAGCATACTTGAAGAAGCTGTTGAAATCAGCACCCTCTTCGGTTGCATCCATGACTCCCTTCCATTGCGGTGTAAGCCAAACGGAGATTTCTACCGGTTTCTTAGAATCGCTGCTAGAGGCTTCCTTGTCTTTTCCGCTTGTGCAACCTGCTAAAAGTCCAAGGCCTAGTACAGCAGCGGACGTCAATGCGACAAACCGTTTTTTCAACATAAACTTTCCCCCTGACAATTGTGTTTGTTTTTTATGAAGACAGGCTGTTGCCTGGAGCTCCCTTTGGTAAAAGTTCTTTCCTTTTAAACTGGTTTTTCGGCAATCTATTAATCTTGGTATTTCGCAATTGCGGCATCAATCATGTCGCGGATTGCTGGAATTTTGGTTTCGAGATCGTCTCCGGTTACTGGCTCTAGCGGACCGCGGACGCTGCCGACATTCACGCCGCGCAGCTTCAGGACTTCCTTGATGGCGGAATACATGTTTCCGTTCAAGGAGCAAAGCGCGATGATGAGGTCGTTAATGTCTTTCTGGATGCTTCTTGCTTTTGCAAAATTGCCTGTCGAGACATATTGCTCGGCTTTCAGGTAAAGCTCCGGCATCGCCGCGTATGTTCCACCGATTCCGGCATCCGCGCCAATCAGGCGTCCTGATACGTATTGTTCGTCGGGACCGTTGAACACAATAAAGTTTTCGCCGCCCGCCGCTTTGAATCGTTCGATATCAAGCGCTGGCATGGACGAGTTCTTAACACCGATTACCTTTTTGTTCTCGATTAATTTTCCGAACAGGTTAAGCGACAAGTTGTAGCCCGTCGTCTGCGGAATGTTATAAATGATAAATGGGAGCCCTGTCGCGTCCATGATGCTTGTCCAATACTTATAGATCGAGCTCTCCGGAAGCTTGAAATAGATTGGCGGAATCGCCGACAGCGCGTCGTACCCCAATTCCTCCGCATATTTCGCAAGTTCCACGCTTTCCCTCGTAGACGGGGCGCCGACATGGGCAATCAGGATAAGCTTCCCTTTCATGCTCTCAGCGACGTATTTCAATGTCGCTTTCCTCTCCTCAAGGTTCTGGTAAATGCATTCCCCTGAGCTTCCGCCAACGTAAAGGCCCTGGACGCCTTTATCGAATAAATAGCTGCATAGCGCTTTTGTACGCGCTTCCGAAACGTCGCCGGTTTCGTCATAGCAAGCGTAAAAAGCAGGAATAATCCCCTTGAATTTTTCGACTGTCATCTTTCAACCCCACCTAGTTTTTTTGTCATGATAGCGCTTACGGATTCAGCATAGCATAGTTACATATATTGTGTAAATTATTTTCACCATTTTCTTTCTTTTTGAAAAAAATATCCATCAATTTCTTCCATTGCTATTTCCGCTGGCAATAAAGTTATATTAATAATTTCGTTTTGAGTATCTGGATTTGTGAGGTTTTTATAAAAAGAACTCTTTGGAGCTTACGTATCAATATTTTTATGATGAAAAATATTTCTTTTCTTTTTTGAAAATTTTTTTCAGGTAAAAGAAGACAAGAAAAATACATCAAGGATGCTTATAGAACATGTGAGATATGGCAAAAATTGTAGAGACAGGCAGGTATATTTTTTATGAAAGTGTCCCGGGAACTACAAACGAAGTATTTAAAGGCCGATTCACAGCGCTTTTTGGGGAGGATCGGTCTTTAGCTAGGTTTTATAAACCGATGAAAGTGGTTTTCCGAGGATAAACGGTCTTTAGATAAGTCCCAATGACCAGTTGAAGTAGTTTTTCGAGGAGAAATACAGTCTTTAGAAAATTCAGGGGATTGTTTTTAAGGCCCTATAAGATTACAGCTTTACAACAATCATTTGGAGGCTGAGGATGATGTTTCGCTTGTTTACGCTTATTTTATCAATTATGTTCCTCCTTTCCGCCTGGCCGGCGATTGAGCGCCAGCTGGACAACCCCGGCGAAGCAGTCGACCGGGTCCAAACCGAACTGCGGGCGTTGAAGGAAAATCCGGAAGTGACGGAAGCGGCCTGGCTCCTGCTCGCCGACTTCCAGCAATTCGTGAAACACACATGGGTTTTAGTGCGTGAAATCAGTGAGGATAATCGGAACCGGGAGCCGCTTGATAACGAGCGAATTGAGCCTGTTCGCCCAGACGAGCATTTTTAGCTGCTACATATTCACCATCACAAAATAAACACCGAAAAACGCGGTAATAACGGCTACCAGGACACCAAGGAGAATGATGGACATCCGGGGTGTCCTGAATGTTTGCTCATTGATTGAGCGTACCTTTTTCAAATACGCAACCATTGACATCACAATCACCAAAATTCCGAGCCCAACAGAGGAAATTCCAATTAAATTGGCCATGAAATTCCCAAATGGGTTCAGGCTGGACTCCATATTAAAATGCAGATTTGTGACGAGGAAACCTACCCCTATAATCGCGATCGCGGTCCGGACCCAGGCAAGGAACGTCCGCTCATTAGCAAGATGCTGCTGAATGTATTTGGATTCGATTGTCTTTTCTGCTTCATTCACTTTTATGTTTTCGTCCGTCACGGAATCCCTCCCTTTGCTTAAAATGGAGCGGACACCAACTAAACGAGCGGCTTTTGCCCCGCAAATTGAATCACATGCGACAGCCCGTTATGAAGCTCCCCTTCTCGCCTCATTACTTCGCCCATGAAAAAATGAACGATCCGCCAACCGCTGAACGTTTTTAAAAATTCCTCAGGTTTATAGAGGAATTCAACCTCTTTTGGCCCGCCGCTTCCGTACGGAATTTGGTGCACCGAGTACACTTCCGTCACAAAGTAGCCGCCTGGCTTTACAGCTTCTCTTACTCCCTCCAACGTTTTGGACCGCAAGCCGCCGGGAAAGTGCCCGTATACGCATACGATTTCGTCCCATTTGTCTTTATCCCATTTTGCCCCGTTTAAATCAACAAGGCGGGTTTCCACCGAGACGTCCTGCGATTCGGCCAGCTTTTTAGTTTTAACAAGAGCTGATTCAGAAAAATCCCAGGCAGTCACATTCATTCCCTGCCCGGCGAGAAAAACGGCGTTCCGTCCCTCTCCCTCCGCAATTGCCAGCGCTTCGCCTTTAAGGTTCAGCTTCTTATGCATTTCTGCGATAAACTCATTCGGCTCAGTTCCATAAATATAGTTATCCGCTTTAAAACGCTCATTCCACGAATTCAAAGGTTTCCCCACCCTTTCAAAAAATTATTCCCTTTAGTTTATCACTGTGCGTATCCCAGTATGAAAAATACTCCACTTCAAATTTCACAAACATTCTCTTTTAGTGTAAAATTACACTAAAGGAAAAATCCCGAAGTAGGTACAAATTGATGCTAAAGTGGCTTTTATTCATCCTGATGTTCGTAAGCTTTTTGGGCTTTCTCTTTTTCACATTTTTAGGCGGAATTATTGGGAGTTACGCGATTGAATTCCACGCCAACCCATCCATTTTCCAAAAAACCGCGTATGCCTTCCAACATTCCAATTATCCTTATGTCGCCGTATGCTTTTTCATATGGTTTGTATTAACGCTCTTCTTTTTTAAGAAACAACAAGAGAAATGTGAAAGCTAGCCTAAACTGTATTTTCAAGGAGGGGAACATGAATGAAATTGGTTATGTTCTTTGGGCTAATTGCCTTATCTTTAGTCGCCTCAATCATAGTTTGTCTGCATGATTTTAAAAACAACAATAAACCTATGATGACAATTTTTAAAGGAATCATAATAAACCTAATCATCTTGGGTTTAGGCAGCATTTGGTGGTTCCTGACTGAAACCGATGGAATCAGCCAAGGCATAGGGATTATGATTTATGCGGGCTCCATTGCGGGCATTACTATTATTGATGTAATTTTCATCTTGGTATACCAGAGAATATCGAATCAACATTTTTTGAAAAAATAAAAGGGAACTCAGGTAATTTTGAAGTTCCCCTTTTTGCTTATAAAGCCTCTTTAAAAGGTGTAAGCGAGTATTCGATTCAACTTTACCAGCCCAACCTCAACGGATGTTTCGATATAGCCAATAATCTGGTTAAATGTGAAAACATTAAGCTTTTCTGTTAAAACTTCTTTTTCGTAATCCAAATCCCCCAAAACATAGGGAACAAAATTTTCAACGTCCTTTGATTTAACTTCGTCCAAATCGATAATCTCAGGAAAAATGGCAAACAGTTCTCTCAGTTCATTTGTACAGCCATAGTGATCCAGCAATTTTCCATTAAGCATCCTGAAATCGTTGTGATATAACTTATAATATCCTTCATCAGCAGCCATTCGGTTCCTCAACCACGGAAGATAAAAACCTCTTAACCATATGTCATCAGCAATTAAGTGCGTATAATAACCCAATATGTACTCACTCTTGCTTTCTACCTGCATACTGTATTTTTGCAAAAATCCTTCATAATCTACCCTTCTTGAAAAATCCTGTGCATCACCCACGAAGAAGTGCGATGCATTTTTCTCTTCCACTGAAAAAACAGCATCCGCAGCAATGCTTCCAAGCAGAAATGAAGTTTTATCCTTGATTGGCAATGCTACAGCAATTTTATTGCCTATTATAGAATGCATGATCCTTGAACCCATTATTCTCTCTCCCTTACAATTATCCTTTTGTCCGTTTTAGTCTCTAAAAGGTTCCAGCGGTTTTAATTGCATCTATTCAACAGTGACCTTTATTGGGGAGTGATTTTCAATTTCTGCTACAAAATCCACTTCAGGTGCGGCAGATGTTCTGAAAAAGCATAGACTCCTTGTTGACATAACCTTGGTAGGTTTTGAAGGCAATTCCCCATTTTTATCATAATTGTACCATTCAACATTTATAATTCCGTATATGTGAAGCCGTTGTAAGTTGCTTTTAAATACTATTTTACTAATATCCTTGTAATAAAATTTATTAAATTCCCTCCGTGTAACTCGTTCATCATAATACCGCTTGGGACGATATACGACCAAATAATCATCATAGAACCGCAATTCAATTGGCGACGGCGCTCTTGTGCTACCCCCTGCTGAAAAAATTCCAATCACCAGTGAAATGAGCAGGATTTGCGTTGTCGCACTTAACTCTGAAAATAAATTATCTTGAAAAAGGATAGAGCCAATAAGCATTACTGCTATGATAATCAGTACGGGCAGTTTCAGTCTGCTTATTTTTTTGTTTTTTGGCACCAAAATATTTTCATTCGTTGATAAAACATAATTCGGCTGATCCATATTGTACCTCCATATATTAAATATTCCATATTCCGACAAATTTTCCTTCTCTGAATTTGTGCCATGTTCCCCGGTTTGAGGTTCAAAATGTTAATTTCCCTAAAGAAAAGGCATACGCATTGACGTATGCCTTTTTCCTTTAATATGTTTCAACGCAGCTTTTATTTGTAACTATATACATGATAATCCTTGTTAAAATAATTATTTTTAAATTCTATAAAAAATAATCCGTATTTAAAATTATCCGGATCAGGAGCACGTTCCCAAGTATAATTCTTGGGAATCATTGTTTTTCCTATAAGTTTTCCAGACTTATTGTATTTATTTACACTTACTGGTGCCGTAAGATTCAGGTAGTACATATTTTTGTTATTATCGATACTAATTATTAAATTCTCAACACCAAATCCTATTGCTGATGACGTTGCCTTGGGAATCACACTTTTTTCTGTCATTTTGTTGGAATCATACCATTCACATGTCAGTGCAGAGTTTCTCGTATCCTTATAAGTGATTAACAACTGTTCCTTTTCATTAAATAGTATCTGGCCTGTTTGATATGGATTTATTATTTGTTTACTGAATAATTCGTTTCCATTCACATCGTATACAACTATTATAGTATTCAGAAGTTTACCATGAGCTTGAAATACAACGGCAAGTTTCCCTTCCTTTGAGAATGAAGCACGAAGTAAATAATAATCCTCTGGAGGAGTCAATTCCCGTACTAGTTTATTATTTTTATAAATTGGATATCTTTTTTCCATGTTTCCGAATATCACATGGCCACTCGGACCGTAATAGGCGTAACCATTTGCCTTTGAAGACCAGATTGTCTTTCCGCTTTTTGTGTCGATGTTCATAATGAACCAGTTTTTCCCGTCATTCCCGTTTAAAAAAAGGCTTCCTTGGTCTAGTAAAGCGAGCTTTGCATACCCTGTAGGTACTTCCTTCCTCCATTTTTGCTTTCCTTTTACATCTAGAGAAACAATGTAGGTTTTTTTACTGCCAACTTTCCCGTTCTCCTCAATTAAATAAACTAAGCCATCTTTATGAATAACCGAACTATTTATATACGGTGACTTATATTTGTATAAAGTTTTTCCTTTTGAATTAACAAGTTCATATTCCTGATATGTACTAATTCCTTTAAACCCGTTTGGCCCTAGAGTAACATTCGCCGTATTCTTAGCTTTTGGTTTAGTCCAGGACTTCACTACAGAGTCCGGTAAAGAGGCAGCATCGGTACCACCCGCAAGGAAAATGCTGAAAATAAGGAAAATGACCAAAGAAATTTTGATTTTCATAATTTTAAATCCCCCTACTACAATCATTCTTTTTAATGATCGTATTCAACATTTTACCTTAAAAGGAAAATAGTTGTAAATCAGTATTTAGCAGACCGGATATCCTTAAATTCTCAAAAGGGATAACGGACTGCATTTTTACTATTACTAAGTGTGAAAAAAGATGCCCAGTCCCCTCTATTTGGGTGGGGACCAGGCATCCTTGGGGTTAATATTATTTCTTGCCGATTGTGTACGAAGCCTGCTTTTCAGCAACTTCTACGCCTTTATCATTGGTGCCTTTGAAGATGACTTTGTACGTTCCTTTTGCCGCGTTCTTATCAGGAGTGTACGTTTCTTTGTACGATTTTCCTGTCTGGGATTTCAGATTGATCGCGGAACCATCCGGCTTAACGATTTTTACTGTCCAAGTGATGGACTCGCTCGCTTCACCAGAGATGGAAACCGGCGTCTTAAAGCTGACATCCGTGTTCGGAGTTACGCTTACAGACTTAATTTCCGGCGCTGGTACTGGTTCTGGTTTTGGTTCTTCAGCCTTTGCTTCACGTTTAATCGTTACGGTCTTTGTCGTAGTTTTTCCCGACAGGTCAACCGCGCGGATTGTGAACGTATTGTCGCCTTCTTTCAGGCTTACCTCATGGCTGATAGTTTTTTCGTATGGCACCGCTTCAACCCAGGAACTTGGACCGGAGTTGAACAACACTTCGTCGTCATTCACATACATACGGATTGAATCGAAATTATCCCTCACCGTAATCTCGAGGTTTGCCTTATCAACAGGCAAGTCAACCCTTGTCGGAGCATTTACCTCCACAGTGGCAGGGGTTGTATCAACGAATACCGGACGCTTTACAATTTGCATTTCATTACCGGCCATATCAATGGCTTTAATCATAAAATCGTGTACGCCATCATTTTCAACAGTTACAGTTGTATCAAATCGATAGCGTACTTCGTCTACAGCACCGTTTTTCTCTGTTACTTTGTTAAAAGGTACGGAAATCCCATTCACAAAGATCTCTTTTACTCCAGACTCATCCAAAACATACCCGTTAACTGGAATAATCTTTGTTGTAAAAACAGATGCGTTGGCAGGATTGGACATCATAATAACCGGCGGAGCAGAATCAGCGCTATCCACGATTTTGGCTTCCTGAACAGCCATGTTATTGGCGTAATCATTCGCCACCACTTCCACCTTCGCATCTGCTGGCACATCTACATTGGTCATGCTGTATGTCTTTGCAGTTGGAAGAATAAGCGTTTTTTCAGGTAGGACGCTTTTGCCATTAACTCTTACATCATAGTATTGGATTCCAATGCCGCCATCATCGGTCGCTTCCCATGAAAGCTGCTTTTTGGCCGCATTGTAAACAGCATTTTGGAAAACCGGTTTTTTCGTATCAAGGACAAACGGGATCCTCTTCGTTTGCCACATTGCTTCCCTGTGCTGCATGTCGACACGCGCTTTTATTTCATAATAATACTTGCCGTCTGGAGCCAGTGCACCGTTTATCTTTCCATCCCAGCCACGGGCTAAGGTGTAAGAATATCGGCTAGAAGCTGCAAGGCTTCCATAATGCTTCCTCACATAAGCCTCATTTCGAATCGTACGGAGCTTATTTCCGTTTTCATCAAGAATGTTAAACTGCATATCCGCAGCGTTACGCAAGAAGCTCATGACGGGAACAATTGTTTCAAATACATTATCACCGTTTGGTGATAGAACAAGACGTTCAGCAGCATTTGTATATCCAACAAATGGGTCATTGCCGATATAGACGCCACGATTATCTACCATACCCGCGACCGGAGTTCCGCCGGCTGCATCCGTAAAGTAGAATTTGCTATCAATATAGCGCATTCCATCAAGGATGCTCGGGCGGTCCCACTGGCCGTAGAAACCGACATACGGTACGCCGAGGCTGACCTTTTGGCCATTCACATCGGTCAGGCGGACGAAGCCTTCAACGAAAATATCTTCTTTCAGGTCGAAGGTTGTCTTCGCACCTGTGGCTGTATAGCCAGGAATTTTTGCATTGTTTAAATCAATCCTTACTGGAATTTCAACGCTTCCGCCAGCAGGTACCGTTACAGTAGCAGGCGCTGTAACATTCGCGCCAGGCATTGGCTCTGCGCCTCTTAAGTGCGGATCGCCAGTCGTGGCGACTGCAGCGGACCAGTTTACATCACCGGATTCCAAACGCTGGATTGCGTCAGTCAGGACATCGACATTCACATTATAAGTGACAGCGCTATTCGAATCGTTGGTTGCTTTTACCTTGAAATCAACAACTTTGCTTGTAAAATCCCTCAGCTCCACTTTCGCTTCGTTCGTTGCCGGATTGACAACACGAACTGGTGTTAAAGTGGCATTGTAGATCTGCATCATACCCGCACCCTGGAGGCGAGGAGAATATGGCTGATCATTTACCCCAGTTGTAATTTTTGCCGTGTTCATTAAAAGAACCTTTGCTAGGCGCGTCTGCTGGCCAAGCGTCAGGTTTTTATAAAGCGGGCTCTTCTTAATGTACTCCATGACCAATGCGGACCCGCCTGATACATGTGGAGCAGCCATTGAAGTTCCACTCATGAAACCGTACTTGTTATCGTTTAACGTAGAATAAATATTTCCGCCAGGAGCCATAATTTCAGGCTTGATATCAAGGCTTGGCGTTGTTCCCCATGAAGAAAACTCTGTCGGGCGGCCGTTTTGTGGTGCCAGTTCGGACGTAACCACATTAAATTTCAGTGTTGTTTTTCCTTCATTATACAATTGCGTCAGTTGATCCCCTGTTGGTTTCGAAACCAACATGAATGGAATCGCAAATCCACCCTGGTCCCTGAACATTGTACCGCCAGTGCCAGCGTCCATAACAATAATGCCAGCTGCGCCTTGCTTACCTGCTTCTGTCGCCTTATCTGTTAATGCGGATGGCGTCCCGCCACGCATAACGGCAACAATTTTACCTTGAACATCAAGTCCGGCATAATCGGCAGCACTTCCGTTTTTAGTGCCAAGTGAAACAAAACCGTATTCCTTATTGCCAAGCTTCTTAATCCAATCATCACTTGAATAGCCAACGCCGCTCACTGCACTTTGTGACAAATTCAATCCATACTCATACCAAGTCTGCTTGTTGCCGGATGCCGCAACCTGGATTGAGTTGTAGGAAAGCCCAGGCGCGCCGACAACGCCGATATCCGGATTTTCGGCATATGGCGTTTTGTAACCGCGGCCGACGTGGCGGGAGTTCCCGGCGGATACGGAGCAGACGATTCCGTTATCAACCGCGCGAGTGATCGCCAGGTTGGCGGGATCATCAGCGGAATAGAACGATGCAACCGAGCCGAGGCTCATGTTTAATACATCGGCGCCAAGTTTGATTGCTTCGTCAATCGCCACGATATAAATATCGGAGAAAGTTGAAGCATAGTTCGGGTCGTTACTGAAAACCTTCATCGCGAGCAGTTGCGCTTCAGGCGCTACGCCTTTTACGCCGCCCTGCTCAGTGTTGCCGTTCGCCGCTACTGTACCGGCAACGTGCATCCCGTGGTTGGAACCTCCAGGAACCAAATCGCGGATTTCCTGGCTGCGGTCAAAGTAGTTGTATCCGTAAGGAACCTTATCCGAGAAAAACTTCCCTGGAAGGCTATGCTCTGCTATCGCGGCGTTTACCTTGGAAAGCGTCAGATCGGCTTTGTTTGCGTTGGTCAAAATCATGTCGCGGTGGGAAGGATCGATTCCGGAGTCGATAATCGCGACGACCATTCCTTCACCTTTAAACTTGCCTGTATTCCAGGCGCTGTACGACTGGATGAACTCATGGCTTGTCGTCATATCAGGCTCAACTACCGGGCGTTCGTACTCGTTTGCCAGGTAAACCTTATTGACTTCAGGCAGGCTCTCGATTTCCTTAATCTCACCGTATGTAACCTCGCCGCTAAAGCCGTTCATTACGGTAGTAAAATTATTTTTATAATTCATCTTGACCTTTTTATCGGCAAGTTTCTGTTTCACTTTTTGCTGCGCATTGGCAGCTTTGCTATTCAATGCTTTTTTATCTTCTTTTGAGAGACTCGAAAATTTAACTCCCTTTTTGGTCGCATACTCAATCGCGGATTCTTCCTTGAGTTCAACTACGACCCTTACTTTTTCATTGTCTGAAAAAGCGGGCTCATTTCCATCCGTCGGAGTGACGGATTCTTCCCCATTCTGCACAGCAGCCAATGCAGGGTTTACTTCCTCGGCGCCATTTTGCGGCGCGGCAAACGCAAAGCTGGAGAATGATAGTAGAAAAATAAGGAATAAACTAAAACTCTTTTTCATTCTTCGCATTAGGACTCTCCTTTTCTAATAATCTCTCTTTTTCAACCTTCCAAACCCCATACCTTTTAAAAAATAACCACCCCCTTTCCTGTCCTTCGATATTCCAACATTTATATTGTCAGAATAATCCGAATGTACCATGACCTTGTAAAATTATGTAAGTGTATTATGTACTAGCTTGAAAGTTTTTACTGTAAGCCTTTCTACCTCGCTTTCTTCCTTAAAATTCCACAATAGTTAAATAGGAGGCGCATTGGGATTCTGGAAGCCCTTTTGCAAAGGGGGTCGTCCGGAAAAATACCTATTTTTATACTTCGATCTATTGAAACCTCGATCGCAAAATACGGCTTGTACACTTCCGGTATGGAATATGAGGAATTTCCTATTAATCCTCATTATAGATAGTACGGCAGTCGAAGTATGTCTGTTCTTAATTGAGGTTATAAATTTCGATTGACAAGAAAGACGAGATTTCCATCCTCCCTGTCGATTTACGTTTCCAAGTTGCTTATGGTAAAAAGATAATTTGAAGCCATATGTTTTAAAAATTCAAAGTTTGTCCATATACCCATAGGGGAAAAAGGAGGTAATTTCTTTTTTCTGAAGAATATATATAGCTAGAAAGAGAAATTCATTGGGAATTAAGGAGGAATGGCATGAAAATTCAACAGTTCGTAATCGACAAGGAAGATGTAAGCTACCTTTCGGAAAAACATTCCATAGCGGAGGCGCTCGCTTTCCTGGATGAAACTGGATACCGCAGGGTGCCGGTTCTCGAATCAGGTACAAACCGGTTTTTGGGCAATGTCGAAAAAATTGATATTTTCGAATATTCAGGCGACAAAAATGATAGTGTATTGAAGATTATTAAAGAAGCGGATGGCTATGTACAGGGCGGGGATTCCTTCAGGACAATTTTTAAAAGCATTAAAAGGCTTCCTTACCTAGCAATCATTAACAAAGACGGGAAATTCGACGGCATCCTGACGCACGCGCAAATCATGGACCTCCTTGAGGATACATACAGCGACGGCATATCGCTGACAATCGGCCTGTTCGAACAAAACCATGCGATTGAGCGTATTTCCGCCATCGTCGGTAAACACACGAGCATCCTCTCGATGTTCACACTCGGCAGCAACCGCGCCGTCCGCCAAATCCATCTTTCCATTCCAAAAGAAACGCCAAAAGAAACCGTCAACCAGATCATCGAAGAACTCAACAACACCGGCGTCCGCGTAACCAATATCGAATAATGAAAAATGAGGCAGGGAACGTATCCCCTGCCTCATTTGTTTTATAAAAATTAATAAACATATGTAACTTTTTAAACATAGCAATTTAAAAGAAACCATGGCTCATTTTTTAAACTAAACTGTATTGTGAATAAACCTTCTAAAACGCTTGAATAGTAAGGAGGAAAAAATTATGAATAACAAAATCCAAAAAATCACCCCAAACTTGTGGTTCGATACACAAGCCGAACAGGCGGCAGAGTTGTATACTTCTATCTTTAAAAATTCGAAGATAGGAAGAATCACTCACCATGGCAAAAATGATCACGGGATACCAGAAGGAACCGTAATGACTGTGGAATTTCAACTTGACGGGCAAGAATTCGTAGCCTTAAATGGTGGTCCGTATTTCAAATTCACAGAGGCAATATCATTTATCGTAAACTGTGAAGATCAAGATGAATTGGACTATTTTTGGGAAAAACTCTCCGAAGGCGGAGATGAAAAGGCTCAAAACTGCGGTTGGCTAAAAGATAGGTATGGCGTGTCATGGCAAATTATTCCTTCCACTCTAACCGAGATGGTAAGCGACCCAGACCCAGAAAAATCAGAAAGAGTTATGAAAGCATTGCTCCAAACGAAGAATAAAATTAACATAAAAACTTTGATGCAAGCGTATGAGGGATAAAGTGCACTTTGCCGTTACAGACTTGGGGGAAGATCGTACCACGAGTCATTGATAACGGAAAACGTGGATTAAGAATTTACCGCCCTATGATTGATAGGGCGGTTTTTCTTTTGGCCAGAAATCAACAATTAAGGATAATAGAGCCTTTCTTTTAAGTCATAGATAGGGATCATTCTTCAATCCGCTTTATTATTTTCGCAGGATTCCCGCCTACTACTACATTATCCGGTACGTCTTTTGTAACAACCGCACCCGATGCGATTACAACGTTATTACCAATCGTCACTCCGGGGTTGATTACCGCACTTCCTCCAATCCATACATTGTTTCCAAAGGAAATCGGCTTTGCATATTCTTTTCCCGAATTACGTTCAGCTGGACTAAGCGGATGTGTTGCCGTATAGATTTGAACGCCAGGTCCAAGCATGCAGTTATCACCAAATCGCACTTCACACACATCTAAAATCGTGCAATCAAAATTTGCGTAAAAGTTTTCTCCTACATATGTATTGAAGCCATAATCAAATCGTATATTGGGTTCCATATAGATAGTTTCTCCAGTTGACCCAAGTAGCTCCTTCAATAGTTTAGTGCGTTTTTCTCCTTCAGTTTCTAAGGTTTGATTATAGAGTCTAACCTTGCATCTGGCTTCCTCGCGTTCCTTTACTAATACGGGGTCTGCAGGATTGTATAGTTCCCCAGCCAACATCTTTTCTTTTTCTTTTCTCATAAGAATCAGCTTCCTTCCTGATTTCCTGTTTTAAATGCCCGAAACGATCCTTTAATTATGAGATCAAGGGAGAGTCTTTGCAAACCATATAAATAATCTTCAACAAATTTATGAATATATGATTCAACATTCCGGCCCTTATATCTACCCTTATTCGTTCTTCATAAGACAGACTTCCTCTTAAACTCCCCGCTTGTTCGACCAAACTAAAGCATGCAGCTGCGGCAAAGGACGAACATTGTTCATATCAGGATCGTCCAATACCTTACCCCACAGCCAGTCCAGCGAGTGAAGAAGCCTGCTTGAAATATCCCCATCCTCACCAGGATTGCTATTTCCGACTGAAAGGAAGAATGGAATATTATGCTTCATGTAACGGTGATTTAACATCTTTGCATAATCAAAATCCACATCATCGAAAACAACAATTTTAAGCGAAAAATTCGACTTAAAATGAAATAATTTTAGAACTATATCATCTAAAAGCTCAAGGTCCGGTTTCATGCCGCTGCTAGGCGGTTTAGGGGAGATCGTTAAGTCGTCAACAAGATAAAACCAGTCCTGCCACTTGCTTCCCTGTGTCTCCAAACCTACTTCGATATTGGATTTATGGAGAAGTTCAATGAACTCTTTCATTGGCTCACCAATCAAAGCCGGGTTTCCGCCCGTAATCGTCACATGGTTGAAGTTATTCCCGCCAAGCTCCTTTAGTTTTTGAAAAACTTCCAAAGGAGTCATCATTCGTATTTTTTCTTTTTCCGAACCGTCCCATGTAAAAGCTGAATCACACCAGGAGCACTTGTAATCACAGCCAGCAGTGCGGACGAACATACTTTTGCGTCCCATCACCATCCCTTCTCCCTGAATGGTCGGGCCGAAGATTTCCATAACAGGTATCTTACTCAAGCTCCATCCACTCCCTTCTCGCTTCCGCATAGCTCGTCGGAGTTTCATAGAGGCGAACGAATTCGACCCGCGCGCCATCGTATTGAGTTGCTCGATCACCTTGTTGCAGTGCTTCAGCCATTTTTTCATAAATCCACACAACAATGTTTTCAGCTGTTGTATTCATCGGCGGCAGTGTTTCGTTCAAATATTTATGGTCAAGGAAAATCTCAATTTTATTTTTCCAAATTTCCTTTATGTCCCCGAAGTCAATCATCAATCCGCGGGCGTCAACAAAACCGCTGATTCCAAACACGACCTTGTACGTATGGCCGTGGAGGTTTTTGCATTTACCTTCGTACTCATGTAAATGATGGGCCGAATCGAAGGCGAACTCCTTGCTGACGAGGACCCGTTTTGAATGGTACTTCAATTGATCTCGCCTTATATCAACGTCAATTTTTTGCAATTTATCTACAATCCTGAATCCGTACATGCCTACAACCCCTGCCGTTCTGCCAGATAGTCATCAAGGCCTTTTTTCCTCAGCTTGCAGGCGGGGCACTCACCGCAGCCATCTGCGATGATTCCGTTATAGCAAGTCAGCGTCTTTTCACGGACAAACTCGAAAGCTCCAAGATTATCTGCGAGTTTCCATGTCTCCGCCTTGTTAAGCCACATCAACGGAGTGTGAATGACAAAGTTTTGATCCATTGATAAATTGAGAGTAACGTTAAGCGACTTCACAAACACATCTCGGCAGTCGGGATAGCCGCTGAAATCCGTTTCGCATACGCCTGTAACGATGTTCTTCGCCCCAATTTGGCTTGCAAGCACCCCGGCAAATGACATGAACAGCAAATTTCTGCCCGGCACAAATGTGTTCGGCAGGCCGCCGCCTTCCCCATCCTTCACTTCGATGTCTTCCCGGGTCAACGCATTCGGGGCGAGCTGGTTCAACAGGCTCATATCAAGGATATAATGCTCAATGCCAAGTTCCTTTGCAATATTTTTAGCACATTCAATTTCTGTAATATGCCGCTGGTTGTAGTCAAACGTAACAGCCGCGACTTCGGCAAATTGCTCCAGCGCCCAAAACAGGCAGGTTGTGCTGTCCTGTCCCCCACTGAATACTACTACCGCTTTTTCACTCTTCAACATTTTCTTTCTCCTTCCAACAAAAAAACAGCACGCCTAAAGAAAGCAGTGCTGTTTCCTTAGTTTTTTAAAGAGGGTAGCTAGAACCTCCACCGCAATTAAGCGGATTTTTATATTCGCGATTTGTTTATTATATATGAAAAAACGGATTAATGTATAGTGGGTTTGCAGTTTCCAAACATTTCTTAGAGAGCTGTTGAATGCTTTTCAAACTCTTACAGGTAGGATTTTCACGCTATACCGCGTAATAGTTAAAGGAGGCGCGGCATAGCAGAAGAAAGTGACCAAATTTATTCTGTATATTTTACGGAAGAAGTTAGCACTTGTTTAGATCAAATCCTTCAGAACCGTCACCATGTTATTATTCATCCTCATCATCTAAAAACAACTCTTCCAAGTACCTTTCCTTCCTATTTAAAAACCCCTTTGTGATTTGGTAATGTTCTGTATCTTCATACGTGATGCTTTCGATTGCATCGGCATCAAAACTGAAGATCTTTGCGTTTGGATAGCTCAGCAGAATCGGTGAATGCGTGGCGATTATAAATTGTGAATTGCCGCGACTCGCCAATTGATAAATAACCCTCATAAAAGCTAATTGGCGAGCTGGCGATAATGCTGCCTCGGGTTCATCCAATAGATAAATTCCCTCATCCGAAAAACGGTTTAAAAACAATGATACAAAGGATTCTCCATGGGATTGGTGGTGCAATGACCTGCCTCCATATGCTTTATAATTAAACGTAGGATCTTCCTCGGCTAGTTGATCGAGATGCGTGGCAAAATGATAAAAACTTTCAGCCCGTAAAAAGAAGCCTTGGCTGGTTTTGGGCAGCCAGGACAAACGAATGTAATTTCCTAAAGCAGCGTGGGATGACTCCACATCATAGAGATTGTTCAGTCCACCCCCCGCGGTATGAAACCCACACTGGTACGCAATTGACTCAAGCAAAGTAGATTTTCCAGAACCATTTTCCCCTACAAAAAATGTCACTTCACTATCCAATTCCAATACATCCATACCTCTTATAGCAGGAACAGTGAAAGGGTATTTATTAAAATCGGGAATGTCTTCTCGCAAAAGAGTAATTTTTCGTAAAAACAACATTGGGCAATTCTCCTTCAATTTCATACATGTGTTTATTGAAAGTCATGTGGAGACTAGTAATTATCGACTGTCTGTCAAAAATATTTATTCGTTCCGTGCTATATTCCTCGTCAACCTTTGCAGGGTCAGTTTCTACCGAGATGATAAATTAATAAATATATTTCACCGCATACCATTCCCATGTCGGTGTTTTCTCCCATTTTCCTTATTCATTTTCTTACCCCTATTATTAGGTCTTTCTTTACTATTCTAGGTATCGGTTTAAATATCCTTCAGATTCCTTCTTTGCCGAATCTCCACAATGAGAGAGTTTAGGGCGGGCCGAAAAATTTCCTCTGCCAATTCTTCCATCCAATGCTGTCCATTTGGTTTTTCGGAAAAAAGGCCCCCGCCTGAGAAATAAGGAGCAACGAAAAATTCATAGTCTTCCACCCTTACTTCGGCTGTACCTCGAGCAGCAACGATAACATACTGGCGGAAAAGCTCATCGTGTATGATTGTTAATGGTTCAGGTAGTTTTTCCTTCACTGCTTCTTCCCCCATCGTAAAAAGAGCATCAGTGGTCAAAGAATCAAAGTTCCTAAACAAAAAGCTTTCTCCCAATCCCCCGCCCAAAAAATCCATTTGTAAAATCGTATACATAACGAAATCAAGCCTTCGTTCCAATGCTGCCCAAAACCCGTCCGATTTCAGAAGATCATTCATAAGTTCCCCGCAATCCTTTAGGAAAGCCTTATTTCGAAGCAGATTAATAAAATCCGCCCTGCAACTCGGCCTATACTTGTCCGAGACCATCATCATCTTAATACCTCCCATTCAATTCCCTCCCTTTAGACACCTCCAACCATACATACGCTTATGAAAAAATGTCACGCTGCCAGCCGGGGACAGAACAGGAACAATTTTTTAAAAAAGCAACTGTTCACCAATCTGTCGCGACTGGCTACCCAATTATTGAAATTTTATTTAATCAGCGACCTTTTGCGAAATTCGCCACAATAAGAAGGAAATTCATGTAAAGGGTTTGAGGAGGAATAAAAAAGAGCCAATCAAATAGCTTGATCAGCTCTAAATAGATTCGTTTGGTTTCCTTTTTCCACGATTCAGCTGCTTCACCTAGTCTTAATTACAGCTCGGGAATCTTCAATCATTATTTCATCTTGGCCAGCTGTCACACTTCTTCAAGATCGGTTTCCGCCAGTCACAAACAGGATATGTAATAATCGCACCTCAATGAATCATTGATTTATAGGATAATAAAGCTTTCTACGACCCTGGATTCTTTGCATGTGCATTACCACTTACAAACTTGCAAAACGTGGGTATCCAATTACATAACACCTTTCAAGTTTTTTTAATTAACTGGATAGACTGATTTATGATCTGCAATAATTGTCATCGTAGAGTTCTTCTCATTAAACTCAACGTTTGCATTTGATGTATAATACCAAGTCTTCTGGTTTTTCCCGACATCAAAGAGGTTCAATTCGTCTTTAAATTTGATGATTTCTTTAGATTCCTCTTCGGAAATTTTGAAGGAAATGACCCACTTATCTTGTACTGAATGAATCTCATATTCATCCGTTTGATAAAAAAGTCTGCTTCCAATCGAATGGCGAATCAATAACATAATTAAACACCACCCAAATCTATCAATAAAAAGAAGGCTTCTTTTGTTGATTTTAAAGTAAGTTGGTTTTGTTCAGTTATGCGCGCACTGTCTCTTTTTCCAACGACAACATCGTTATCTAAAATTAGCTCCCCTTCAATCACAAAGACATACATCTTTCTTCCCTGTTCTTGTTGAAAGAAGATCTTTTCTCCCTCATCCAATTTGGATAAGTATAATGTAACATCACTATGAATTTTCGCTGCACCATTGGTTGGGATCGAAGAAACGATTGGCAACAATTTATTCTTCATTGAATCAACGTTATAAGAAATATCCTCATAAGAAGGAGGTAATTGCTTTTTGGAAGGTTTAAACCATAGCTGTAAAAAGCTTGCTTCCTCTTCTAAAGAAGGATTCATTTCAGAATGGAGCAAACCAGTTCCTGCAGTCATACGCTGCACATTTCCAAATTGTAATATCCCGCTGTTCCCAAGGCTATCTTCATGCTTTAACTGCCCATGCAATACAATCGATACAATTTCCGCTTCCCTATGTGGATGGATGCCAAATCCTTTACCGGCTTGTACTGTGTCATCATTAAAAACTCGAAGTGGACCAAATTGGATATTTTCCTCATCATAGTACTCACCAAAGGAAAAACTAAGATTACTCTCCAGCCAATCATTTTTTACAGAGTAACGAGATGCTGCCGAAAACCTCTGAATCATTTATCTCACTCCCAGATGTCTCAAATTAAAGATAAATATAGATGAAAAAACCCAAACTGTCAATTTGAACTTCCTATTCCAAATTCCGTATTAGCTAAAAAAACATAAGAATCCAGGCATTTAGCTGAAATATCATCAAAAATCTAACCTAAAATAATGTCCTGATTACAAAAATGATCTTTTCGCGTTTTGAAGGGTAATTTTAAATAGTGATTAACTATTATTTAAGTATACCTATTTATTTAAGAATGATAACCGTATTCCCTTTTTAGATTGCGAAGCATTTATTTTGCTAATATATCTTGAATTCAATACAATTATATTGAATTCAAGATAATTAGTTTGAATTCATTATTAAAAAAGAAGGATGGATGAATCGTATGACGAAAGTTGGCATCATTGTTGGAAGTCTTCGCAAAAATTCTTTTTCAAAGCAAGTTGCGGATAACGTAGCACCTTTATTCCCAGAAGGCTATGTTACTGAGTTTGTTGAAATTGGCCACCTGCCATTATTTAACCAGGATTTTGAAGGAGACCTAGGAACTCCTGAAGAATATACTGCATTCCGTAATACAGTCAAAGAATTGGACGCGGTATTATTCGTAACACCAGAATACAACCGTTCTATTCCAGCTGCATTAAAGAATGCGCTAGATGTAGCATCCCGCCCTTATGGCGAAAGTGTTTGGAGTGGAAAACCTGCAGCAATCATCAGCCAATCTCCAGGTGCTCTTGCTGGATTCGGTGCAAACCATCACCTACGCCAAGTACTTGCATTTTTAAATATGCCAGTGGTACAACAACCAGAAGCATATATCGGTTCCGTTCATGAATTGCTAGATGAAAATGGCAAGCTGAATGAAGGAACAACTGGATTCCTACAAGGCTTCGTTAATGAATTCGTTGAATTAATCAAGAAATATCAATAAGCTATAAAAAGTTGGAGTGCTGTGCAGGATATCCCCTGCCAAAACTCCAACTTTTTTTATTGCAAGTTAACTGCAATGGATTGCGCTTTAAACTCACAGCTTCACTAACTTCATAGTCCGTTATAATTTTAAACTATAAAATAATGTTTAGAATGTATAATGCGTTAAAATCACGGTAATTTAAAACTTGAAGCGGTTAAACAGACTATAATTCAAGTTTAAAGACTGAAACCTTGTGACTGTCCTTACTACTACTAATTATGCTTGTCAATTTCTTCTCCATATCTATTAATGAAATCGCTTATAGCATATAAGGCTAGGAAATTCTTAAATCCTTTCTTTTTTCCTGCGGCTATTTGATTTAAACTTTCATCAATTTCTTTAGGAAGATAGAACCCTACTACTTTAAATCCTTTCTCTTTAAGTGGTCTCTCATCAAGTCGATACTCATGATAGGCTTTATAAAATTTTTCAATCACTTCTTCATCAGTTTCAAGCTTCTCAAGCCATGCAATAATTTGTTGTTTTTTATTAATTTTTTCCACTATTTTTTTCTCTCCTATCTAACCACCTTGTCGCTCTATTCCAGCAAGGGGATTATAAAATTGAATGTATTAATGTTACTCAGGTTTCCTTTAGCAAAGAGTTTGTTATTTTTCCTTATGTTTGCTGTCATCAATTTATATACCCGACCCCGGCAAAATCATTCATACCATACAGACCTTCAATAAAACGATATTTTTCTACTGGAAAATATCGACGGGGGTTTTAAATGAAAGTTTACCTTGGCAAAGGGGTCTTGCGTTTGCCGGTAAAATCTTTGTCGTTGTGTGGTAAAAAAAGATTGCAGAGGTGGTACATTTGGGTGGCCGTAATCAGAGATACATAAAAAACGAATTCCAATTGAGGAATTCGTTTTTTTACCTATAGAATCTTTCTTCCTCTCTCCAGCATTCATCCCTAATAGAAGGCACGTTTTAATTGAAGAATACTGGATCTTTGCCTTGCTTTAACAGCCGAACCTAAAACGCGCTGACGGAAGGTTCATTTTATGTTAACTTTCTCGGCCTTTTGCTTAGAGCGTTCCAATAAAACGTTATCCAAATATTGGGTGAACTCTGAAGTACCGGAATACGAAAGGCACAAAAACTCCTTTGCCCTGGTCATGCCAATGTACAGCAACGATACCTCCCTTTCATGGTCATCCTCCAACGGAAATGGCATGGAATCCGTGTTGACGATGAACACTGCCCGGAAATCTAGCCCTTTGCTACTGTCGATTGTACTTATCTTGATCCGGCCGTCCTCTTTCTCAAAAGACCGCTTCGACTGCTCGTTTTCGGTTATCCAAAAATACGGCAGCCCGGCATCCTTTATAGACCTCTGAATTATGTCTATGATTGGAATCTTAGATGTCTTCTTTACCCGATAAAGGACAAGCATTTCATGGTAAGGTACTTTTCGTTCGTCATGTAGCTTTTTCATCTGGCGGGCAACAAGCTTCATTTCTTCATAGAAATTGTTCGCACGAATAATTCCCGGCTCCGGACCTTTGCGTTTCGTGCTTTGCGGAGCAATGATTTCCCCTTCCAACTCCCGATTTACAACTTTATTTTTAAGCATCGAATGTTTTCTGTAAAAGTCCCAGGCAAACTTGACGATTTGCGCAGTATTCCTGTAGTTAATGGACAGGATTTTCGATCTTCCCTGGAAACTGAGCCCTGTATCCTGGACATATGTGCGTTTCCGTTTGTAAATTTCCTGCGCACGGTCTTCCACCAGCAGCAACGATTGCGTCTGCTCATTAAGAAGGGAGCTGACCAGGCTAAGCCAATCCGCTTCAAAATCCTGCCCTTCGTCAATCAAAATGGCATCATAAGTTGGAAGAATGGCTTCTTTCCGTTTAATTTTCTCAATGAAATTCGGGATTTGCCCTTCTTTTATCTTCAAATCATTTTTCAGCCAGGCATGGAAATTCCGAACAACAATATTATGGTTTTTCACCGGATTCTCGACTTCCCCGCCTGTAAAGTTAAAGTCGAACAAATCTTCCGGCTCGTTTAGCATATGGGTAATCATCTGCTGGATGGCATTGGCCAACGAGATATTATAGCAAAGGATAAGAATCTTCCAGTCAGGATTCTGTTTTGAAAGCATTTTTGCCCGGCTTGCGAGAATGATCGTCTTCCCGCTTCCAGCTACGCCACGAATGAGTCTATTTTTATCCCCGAGCTGCTTGGCCAGGTTTTCCTGGTGGAGATCCATTGTCTTAATGTCATGCAGCGACAACAGCAATTGATCCTGATATGGAACTGGCGGCTTGAACTCCGCGCTGATTCGCACTTCCGGGAAAAGATAATAGCGGATTGCATCAATATCCTCTTTCGAGAGCGTATCCTTCAACCGGTAAGGCACGACAAACATATTCATGATCTTTTCCATCAAAATTTCTTCAGAAAATCCTTCCTTATCGGGATCAATCTCATCACGGTTTAAGCACAACTCCGGCTCTATAACGGAATAAAGGCCTTCCTCGACAAAATCCTTCGCGTACAGGCGCGTGAAAACAACCCCATATCCATACGGAAACTTCAAATTAAATTGATATTTCCCTTCTGTTTGGATGAGGCTCTTATCCTTTTTCAACACATCAACAACTTTAAAAACATTATCTCTTGCCTGCTTAATTGGGCTCTTAATTACCGCCTGGTCACCTGAAGTAGTCAAAATATGCCATTCCTCATGATTCAAGCGGAAAAGTGTATTCTTTGTGTAATCCTTCACTTCCAAAACAACCAAGCCCAAATCCGGCCCAATTATGACAAAATCTGGCCTCCGTCCATGAATCTCCGGCTCGAAATACACAATATAATCATCAGGCAAATATATTTTCAAAGTCCGGAACACAAGCCGCTCCCCTGCCGTCGCACTGCTCCGAATCGTTTCAGGTACAGTAATCGCCATGTCAACCGCCCCAACTCTAGCATTTTCTTACATTATACTACAATCGGCTTATTATATGCCCAGATATTTACATAATTAACGTTTTCCCACTAAAAAATATACAAATTTCTCCAAAAGGATTGTAATTTCCAGGCAAAAATCTAAAATAGGAATTAGCAAGTTCTTACATATTAATACAATGAAAGAGATGTGAAGAAATGCTAAAAGGTCTTTTCAATAAACTGTTTACCTCTACAGAAACTAAAACCGATCAACCCAAGAGCATAAGCCATCGGGAAGTAGAAGCCCTTGTAGAGGCAAAAATAAAAGAACATGCCGCTACTCTTGAAAAAAATTCATCACCAAACTTGCTCGCAGACCAGGAGGATTACTCCTTAACTGAAAAACAGATTGAATTCGCTCTTTCCCTCCTTAGTAAAATTAAAGAATATACTCTTGCTATGGATCCTACCAATCTGACACTCAAAGATTTAAACAAACTAATTGCGTACAATAGATTTAAAAATAAAGGCATCCTAGTAAACTTGGAGAAAAAGGGAG
>NZ_QNQT01000007.1 GCF_003362805.1 Neobacillus piezotolerans | reverse complement strand
GATTGTTTTATTATTTCCACTGTCTACTTGACGGGGTGCAGTTCAGTTCCCGTTGGATTGTTTTTTTCGTTAATTTGTCTAGCTCCTGCTAAAAGGACGCTTCCGCTTTTTTATTTTCCATCGTTGCTCTGGTTCAAACGCCATCTATTAAATTCGAGGAAATCCCGGAACTGGTCCTTCGACACCCCCGACTCCATCGCCTCTTTCACCAGATTCAGCCAATCGCTGTCCAACTCTCCCTGGTCCGCCGCATCGTGGATAAGGTGGTCGACAGGAACATTCAGCACAGCCGAAATTTTTTCCAGGAACTGAATGGACGGATTCCTCTGCAGATTCCGCTCAAGGGAACTGATATACGACTTTGCCACCCCTGCCTGCTCCGCCAACTCCGACAACGACATTTTTCTTTCCAAACGAATCTTCTTGACGCGATCACCAATCATCAACGTTCACACACCTTGGAATATATATCTTTCATACATGATAACAAATTGGCACTAAAAGTACCATACCAACGAACCAATAAACCGAAAAATCCAACTTCCCGCCCACTTGGAAGGTTGACGTTTTGTTTCGGATACCGAAGGGAATGAGAGTAAAGGGCAATATGAAAATAAAAAAAGGAGCTGCATACAATGGCTAAGAAAATCGCCTGTCTTATTACATCAATGTTTGAAGACTCCGAATTTACAGAGCCAGCTAAGGCCTATGTTGAAGGCGGACATGAAGTCCTGACGATTGGAACTGAGAAAGGGAAGGAAGTAGAAGGGAAGCAGGGAGAAGCGACGATTACAATTGACTACGGTATTGACGAGGTCAATCCAGATGAGTATGACGCTCTCTTTTTACCAGGGGGCTTCTCTCCAGATATTCTCCGGGCAGACGACCGCTTTGTCCAATTTTCCAAGCATTTTATGGATAAAAACAAACCTGTTTTCGCCATTTGCCACGGCCCGCAGCTGCTCATTACCGCTAAGGCGCTTGACGGACGAAACGTAACTGGCTATAAGTCCATCAAGGTCGACCTTGAAAACGCCGGAGCCGACTATAAGGACGAAGAAGTTGTCGTCTGTGGCGGGCAGCTTGTCACAAGCCGCACACCTGATGACATTCCCGCCTTTATCCGCGAATCGAACAAACTATTGGAAGCGTAAAATTATCAATGGGAACCAGCCAGAGGCTGAGCCGGCATACGTCCGGCACAGCCTTTTTGAATTTCATATAAACAAGCCGCTTTGAAAAAGCGAAAAAGAACGATACTATAAGTAATGGAGCATTTAATCGTAAAAGCATATAGTAAACGAGAAAATGAAATTTGCGCAAAGGCGGGAAAAGCATGATTGTCCTTAAATCACCAAGGGAAATCGCCATGATGAAAAAGGCGGGCGAGGTTCTGGCCGCTTGCCACAAAGAGCTTGCCGGTTTGATCAAACCAGGCATCACAACATGGGAAATCGACCAATTCACTGAAGAATTTTTGAAAAAACATGGAGCCACTCCGGAGCAGAAAGGCTACCGGGGATACGAATACGCTACGTGCGCAAGCATTAATGATGAAGTTTGCCACGGCTTCCCGCGAAAAGAGCCGCTCAGGGAAGGCGATATCGTCACCGTGGATATGGTTGTCAACTTGAACGGAGCGCTTGCCGATTCTGCCTGGAGCTATCCGGTCGGCAAGGTAGGCGATGAAGTCCAAAAACTTTTGGATGTGACGAAGGAAGCATTGTATAAAGGAATCGAACAGTCCGTCATCGGGGCGAGGATCGGTGACATCGGCCATGCTATCCAGCAATATGTCGAAGGGGAGGGGTTCTCGGTTGTCCGTGATTTCATCGGCCATGGGATTGGGTCGGCCATTCACGAAAAACCAGATGTGCCGCACTTCGGACTGCCAGGCAAAGGCGCCAGGTTAAAAGAAGGAATGGTCTTTACCATTGAACCGATGGTCAACATCGGGGCGTGGGCGACAAAAATGGACCCGAATGGCTGGACCGCCAGAACCGTCGACGGCACCTATTCCGCCCAATATGAACACACAATAGCCATCACCAAAGAAGGCCCGCTTATCCTGACCAACCAGGAATAGAAGGCTGCTATAAAAAATGTGCCAGGCCCCATAGCGGGACATTTGCTGTCCACGGCTGGATGCCTGGCACCTCTAAAAGCATTGCTCGCAGGCTCCGCTTTACACCACACTTAAGGACAGTAAGCCATAAAGGGTACCTGTCCCTTAAGGTCCGATTCGTTCAACTAGATGGAAGTTTCCCTTTACTGTTTGCGGAGATTTCCGAGTTCTTCCGCGAGCGCCTGCATTTCGCTTGTGGAGAAAGTGTTTTTCCTCATGACCATTTCATAGATTTCGGTTAGTTCCTCATACATATTTTCATCGAAGTGGGAGGGCTTGATTGCTCCCAGGTTCATAACTTTAAGTTTGTCTTTTATTTTTTCAATCATATATTCAACATTTTCAGCTGATTTTTTCGATAAGTCCATTTCATCCACCCTTCCCTATTTTCGTAGTTTCATCTTTCCATGGTGGAAGGGAATTGTCAACAGCTAAGGCGATTTAAATGGCCGCCCACCGCGGCGCGGAAGGGGCGCCCCATGTTTGCCTGTTGTTGAAAGCGGGAAGGATAGTACAAAGAATCTGGGGCAGAAACGGACTTTTCAAACTTATAAAAAATTATATGGAAAAACGGACAGTAGAAGGAGAGATTGCTGATGGCAGGTACAAGGAAATTTTGGAAGTCAATGATCTTGGGGGCGCTTGCTGGCGGAGCAATTAGCCTTATGAACAAAGATACGCGGAAAGCCGTAGTAGAAGGGGCAAAAAGGACCTCAAGCAATTTAACGTATGCGGTGAAAAACCCGCATGAAATCACGAATTCAATACGTGAAGCCGCAAAAAAAATCCAAAACACTGTTGAACAGATGAATGATGACATCGCTTATATCGCGGGAAAAGTGGATGAACTGCGAGGCACTACTCCGCAGCTTGTCGGAATCCTGAAGGAGACGAAGGAAGCTTTTGTGAAAAAAGAGGACAGCGGAGCTCCTGAAACTGTTTCAGCCATGGCGGGAGGCGCGAAATCCGATAGTGATGGCAATGAGCCGGTATTAAGCGAAGTAGTCCTGAAGGAAGCTGATACTGTTGGCACATGAGGCATTGGAGGAAAGAGTCGAGAATGTCAGCCGTTTGTTCAGCAAGAATATCTTTAAACAGCTTTGGCATCGTATCCAGGAGGATGACCTGCCGGGGCTGGCAGCGCAACTGGCCTACTACTTTCTACTCTCCATGTTTCCAATGCTGATTTTCTTGTTGACGCTTCTTCCGTATTTGCCGATTCCCCATCATGATATCCTTGGGGCGATCAGCAGGTATGCTCCGGAAGAGGCGATGGCACTGATTGAGACAAGCCTTAATAGCGTAATGGAAAAAAGAAGTGGCGGGCTATTGTCCATCGGGATAATCGGGACAATCTGGTCCGCTTCGAACGGTATCAATGCACTCGTCCGGGCTTTCAACAAAGCGTATAATGTCCGAGAGAGCCGCCCCTTCATTGTGGCACGCGGTATGGCAATCGTTTTTACATTTGGAATGATTACCGTCTTTATCGTCGCGCTGGCCTTGCCCGTATTCGGTAAAACAATCGGGCTGTTTTTGTTCTCCCAATTTGGCCTTGATGATCAATTCCTGGCCGTTTGGTCTGCCATTCGCTGGATTGTCAGCGCGCTGATACTTTTTGGGATATTCACAGTGATTTACTGGGTGGCCCCAAATGTGAAGATGAAGTGCAAAGCGGCGGTTCCCGGAGCGTTTTTCGCAACCATTGGTTGGACAATCGTTTCCCTTCTCTTTTCGTTCTATGTCAATAACTTTGGCAACTACACCGCAACCTATGGCAGCATCGGGGCAATCATTATCCTGATGATCTGGCTTTACCTCACAGGTTTAATTATTCTTCTCGGTGGAGAAATAAACGCGTTTTATTCGGAAAAAGCGAAAGCATGTTAATAGTTGAAAAGATGCTGCGCCATTGAAAAGGTGCGGCATCTTTTTAGTTTGGCAGGGTTGTTGCTGTAGTTTACTAGTGAAAATTCACTATCATTTTTTCGGGAAAATAGTAGGTGTCAGACGCTCACTAGTGAAGTTTCTGCGATAACTAGTGAGAAATCCAATGGACGGCCGTGGGTGGCTAGTGAATTTTCACTATCCAGCGTTCCGATAAGTAGCAGGTATCAGGCGCTGGCTATATTTAATAGGTAAAAAACTAGTCATCAAGCATAGAGGTTACCCCCCCTAAAACCACAAAAAACAGCCGGCACCGATTAGAGTGCCAGCTGTTTCAAACTAAACCACAAGTCTACGACCTCAAAAGCCGCAAACTATTCAAAATAACCAAGATCGTGCTCCCTTCGTGGCCGATGACCCCGTATGGCAAATCGAGCACCTGAAGGAAGTTCGAGGCAATGAGAACCATAATAACCAAAATCGAAAACACAACGTTTTGCTTGATGATCCGGTTCATCCGGCGCGATAGCCGAATCGCTTCCGCAATCTTTGGAAGGTCATTTTTCATCAGGACGATGTCAGCAGTTTCAAGCGCAACATCCGTTCCTTCTCCCATCGCAATCCCAACGTTCGCGGTCGCGAGTGCGGGCGCGTCGTTAATCCCGTCTCCGACCATAGCGACAGTGTTAAACCGTTTCATGAGCCCTTTCAGCTTATCGACCTTCTCCTCGGGCAGGCATTCCGCAAAATACTCATCTACTCCGCTCTCCGCCGCAATCGCCTTCGCGGTCGTTTGGCTGTCGCCCGTCAGCATTACCGTAAAGACTCCTTCGTTCGCGAGCTCGCCAATCGCGGCCATCGTTTTCTCTCGCACAACATCCTTCAGGGCCAGCATCCCGGCAGGAACGCCATCTATACTGATATACACTAGCGTATTTCCTTCCGCCGCAAGCCTTTCAGCAAGTTCGCCGCCTAGCTGAGCCGCCCCTTCGCCAATAAACCCTGGTTTGCCAATCTTCCACGACTCACCGCCGATCTCGGCCGCAATGCCCCAACCAGGCATATCTTCCATTTTATCAGGCTGAATCATATTTTTTTCAAAGCGTGTTTTTGCAAAAGCTACAATCGCCTTTGCGAGCGGATGATTGGATTGGTTTTCAACCGAAGCGGCTTTCCAGAGCAGGTCACTTTCGGAAAAACCTTCCCCGATAATAAATTCAGTCACTTCGGGTTTGCCTTTCGTCAGAGTACCGGTCTTGTCGAACGCGATCGCATTCAAATTGCTCAGGTTTTCCAAGTGAACGCCGCCTTTGACAAGGATTCCGTGCCGGGCTCCGTTGGAAATCGCTGAAAGTGTCGCCGGCATGATCGAGGCTACGAGTGCGCATGGCGAGGCTACGACCAAAAGGATCATTCCCCGGTAGAACGACTCCTGCCACCCCCATCCAAGAGCAAAGTGCGGAACAACCATCATCAGCGCGACAACCGCGAGGACAACCTTTACATATGTTCCTTCAAACCGTTCAATGAACAGCTGGGAAGGCGATTTTTCACTCTGCGCGGACTGGACGAGCTGAATGATTTTATGGAAAAGAGTTTCGTTGCTCGCTTTTGAGACTTTTACGGTTATCGCGCCTGTCAGGTTCACCGTACCTGCAAATACTTCATCACGGAGACCTTTTACAACAGGGATGGATTCACCGGTAATCGCGGCCTGATCGATGCTTGATTCACCTTTTTCAATGATGCCGTCCGCCGGAACGCGCTCACCCGGTTTTACTAAAATCGCATCACCGACAACCAGTTCGGATACACGCACCTTCCGATCTCCCCCGCTTGTAATCAGGAGCGCATCCTCGGGCTGAAGCTCCATCAGCGAAGAGATTTCCTTATGGCTCTTGTTCATTGTGTACGTTTCAAGTGCGCCGCTGACAGCGAAGATGAAAATCAAAATCGCGCCTTCCGCCCAATAGCCGATGATGGCTGAACCAATCGCCGCGAACACCATCAGCATTTCGACATTCAGTTCTTTATCCTCGATCGTCGCTTCGATGCCTTCCTTCGCCTTTGCGAAACCGCCGATCACAAACGCGAACAGATAGGATATGACACTCGCTGCCTCAAGGCCATTTTTTCCAAGCAGCCATCCGGCAATAATCAGGATTCCGCTAACTGCGGCGGCTATCAATTCCGCATATGGGAGAATTTTTTGTAAAAAAGAGTCATGGATGCCTTCCCGCTCATTCACTCTTGCTTCCGCTTCCATTTTCGTTTCCCTCCTTCTAATTGAGAAAAAGAATCATAATCAATACCCATATAAAATGACGAAAGCTGCCACCGACAAGCGATAGCAGCGTAATACTTTGTTTTCTAATTTAGAATAATTCTATCATAGGATTGAAGTAAAGAAAAGGGAAATATCCCGGAATACTGTGAAACCCTGTCAACCCGCGGCTGGCCTTGTTTCCAAAGGGCGCGGCTGTTTGAAAAAGTAAAGCGCGGCAAATATCATAAGCAGCAAAGCGCTGATCATATAAAAGAACGTCGCGCCTTCTGTATACTGGATTGCGAGACCTCCGATAAACGGCCCAGTCACACTTCCGATGCTAAAGAATATCCCGCACATCAGGTTTCCGGCTGGCAGGAGCTGCTTCGGCAGCAAATCGGCCATATAGCTGATGCCGAGCGAGAATGTGGTGCCAACCGCCATTCCGGCCAAAAAGAAGCAAATAAGAAGGCCAAGCGCCGTTTTATGAAAAATACCGGCGGCGATAAAAAATATAAAGCCGCTTAGCATAATCCCCATCAGGACGTTCCGTCTTCCGAACCTGTCGCTCATAATCCCAAGCGGGAACTGGAAGAGGATCCCGCCAATCGAGAATGCGGGCAGGATGATTGAAACAGATGAAATATCCAGCCCATTCCGCAAAGCCAAAACGGGAAAGTTACCATTCAAGGAGGCTTCGAGGAAACCATACCCAAGAGGGGGGAGCAGTGAAACCCACGCTATTTTCAAAACCTTCCCGAAACGGGAAAAGGTACCCAAATAAGTTCCGGCTGAACCAGCTCCATCCATTTCAGGGGAATCATTCTTCAGAAGCCAGACGAACAGCCACGAGATTACCGACAGCACCGAAGAAATAATGAAAGGAAGAGCTTCATTTATTTCGACGAGCCGTGTCAATAGCGGCCCAACTGCAAAGCCAATGCCGAAGAATAGTCCGTACACGGACACATTCCTGCCGCGCCTGTTTTCCGGCGAAGTTGCCGTAATCCATGTCTGCGCGCCAAAATGGAGCATATGGTCGCCGATGCCAATCAGGAATCTCAGCATGAACCAAAACCAAAAACCTTTCCAGACAGGGAACAAAGCGAGCGCCACCGCGACGGTCAATCCCCCGGCAAGGATGATCGGCTTATATCCAAACCTCCTAAGCGGCGCCTCCATAAATGGAGAAGCCAACAATATTCCGATATAAAGGGCAGTTGCATTCATCCCGTTCAAGGATGAAGAGAGCCCATCTTGTTCAAAAATAATCGCGACAAGGGGGAGCAGCATGCCCTGGGAGATGCCGGAAATGCCGACTGTGCTGACTAGGATCCAAAAATGGGCAGCGGGATTTTTTTTCATGATGAAAACCTCAGTTTGCTAGAATTATTAAAATTGATGGTAGCCGTTCATGCCCTTTTTTGCAAGAGGAAGGAGTAAAAAACTTTTCCGCGAAAACGTTTTGAGTTACGCTCAAAACAAGATGCTTTGGCAAAAATAATAGAAGAGGTGGTAATGATGATTTTTAAAATGAAAGAAGTGGGCTTTTACACGGATCTGCCGTACGGGCGCCTTGATGTGTCGGGGAATGAGGAGGCGGGCTTCCGGCCATATCAGCTGATGGCGGCGTCGGTTGCCGTATGCAGCGGCGGAATCCTTAGGACAATTCTTGAGAAAAAGAGGCTGCATATTGACGATATCCAAATCAAAACCGAAGTGGGACGGAATCCGGAGAAGGTAAACAGAATTGAAACCATCCATCTCCATTTCATCATTGCGGGCAGGGGGTTAGAGGAATCGCAAATCCAAAAGGCGCTCGAGCTTGTCGGTAAGAATTGTTCGATGGCCCAATCCGTTAAGGACAGCATTGAGATCAAGGAAACATTCGAACTCGTCAACAGGGAATAAATGAAGGTAACGCGGGTAAAGGTAGAATTAGAATCTGTACTAAGATTGAGAGGGAATTTTAGTGGCAAACAAGATTTTTATGATTATGACTTTTGCCGGCGTTCCGTTGTCCATCATTGGAAGCCTGTTGCATTGGCCAAGCACCATTATGTTTGGTATATATTGTTTAACGATTATCGCGCTGGCCAGCTATATGGGAAGGGCGACAGAAAGCCTGGCCATCATTGCGGGGCCCCGGATAGGCGGCCTTTTGAATGCAACATTCGGGAACGCGGTAGAACTAATCATTTCCATTTTTGCTTTGAAGGAAGGTTTGACGGGGGTTGTCCTGGCCTCACTGACGGGTTCGGTTCTTGGAAACCTGCTTCTGGTGGCAGGGCTGTCCTTCTTTATCGGTGGTTTGAAGTTCAAGCGGCAAACCTTCAGCGTCTATGACGCGCGCCATAATTCAGGGCTGCTTGTTTTTGCAATCCTTGTGGCATTTGTCATTCCTGAAGTGTTTTCAATGAAAATGGACATGACGGAAACCATTTCCTTGAGCGTTGGTATATCGCTCATTCTGATTGCGCTCTATTTGGCCGCCTTGTTCTTTAAGCTCGTTACTCACCGAGGGGTGTACCAGAAGGAAAACGGGGAAGCGGAAGAACATGAAGAGCCTGAATGGAGCAAGAAGAGGGCAATCTTTACCCTCGCGCTTGCCACCCTAGCTGTGGCGTATGTTTCGGAAAACCTGGTGCATACATTTGAAACGGTTGCCGAATCGTTCGGCTGGACCGAGTTATTTATCGGGATTATTATCGTCGCGATTGTCGGGAATGCTGCCGAGCACGCATCGGCAATCATTTTTTCCTGGAAAAATAAAATGGACATTGCTGTCGAAATCGCAATTGGCTCCACTTTGCAAATCGCGATGTTCGTCGCGCCGGTCCTTGTCCTAGTTTCGCTTCTTTTCAATGAAGCGATGCCGCTTGTATTCAGCCTCCCTGAACTCGTCGCGATGTCATCGGCTGTTCTATTGATAGTCATCCTTTCAAACGACGGGGAATCGAACTGGTTCGAAGGGCTGACACTTTTGGCGGCATACATTATAATGGGAATCGGCTTCTTCCTGCTTTAATTTATTTCCTCAAGCAAAAAATGGCTCAAGGCGCTATGCCTGGAGCCATTTCTTATCCGAATATCAGTTTGTTCGCCGATAAGGGTCTGCAATCAATTCGCTTTTATTTCGGGGACAACCACCAACTTTCATGCTTAGTATGGTAAAATCATTCTCTGTCATCATAAATTAGTGTATCCCTGCCTCCTTTAATGGAAAGTTTACCAGCGAGTTGATCCTGCCCTCCTTTTTATTAAAGTATAGTCATTATACACTATTATTTAATTTTTGTAAACATTCTGAATATTGTTCTTTCACTATTTTTTAAAGGAGAAAAAAATGGCGTTACTCTATCGTTTCTTATTTTTTTTCATAGGATTGATCATTTTAACGTTCGGCATCTGCATGACGATCGTCGCGGACTTCGGGGCAGGGGCATGGGATGCGCTGAATGTGGCTTTAACGGAAACGGTTGGCCTCTCGATAGGGCGCTGGGTAATGATTGTCGGAGCCCTCCTGATTTTCGTGAATGCACTTCTTCATAAAAATAAGCCGGAATTTCTTGCGATTGGTATTATTGTAGCAATCGGCTCGTTGATTGATTTATGGATGATCCTGTTTTTGGGGGGCTGGGAACCGTCAGGGCTGATAGAACAGCTTTCGATGTTCCTTGGCGGCATCATTGTGATTGGCATTGGCGCCGCGATTTACCTGCAGCCAAAGTTTCCGCTCAATCCAATTGATACGTTAATGATGGGAATCAAAAAGCGGCTGAACGTCAACATCATGACGGCGAAGACAATTGGGGAACTGATTGCCCTTTTCCTGGCGCTGATTTTAAAAGGGCCGATCGGCCTCGGAACGCTGATTATCACGTTCGCAATTGGCCCGGTCATCCAGCTTTTCTTCCCGACGTTTGAAAAGTTGCTAAACAAGCTGATTACTTCGACTGAAAAAAACCCGGAAATTGGATAATATCGACGAACTCCGAAAACAATAAGTGCAAACACATGCACCTTTGTGAAAGGAGTTCTTTTTTAGTGGGAAAAAAACTTGGCATTTTCATCATGTTTACATTGGCACTCTCTCTCATTTCGCCGGCTGAAGCCGAAAAGGCGCCGCAGAAAAAGCTGATTCCGGAAGGGGTTATGAATATTACGAAAGAAAACACCTACCCAAACCCTAACCAGGATGAGCCGCTCCTCCAGCCAAGCGACCTTGCAAAAAACCTTATTCAGTCTTCAAGGGTGAAAATTGAAAACCCTAATTTAATTAGGATGCTGAACGAGACGTCAATCAGCACGACGCCGTTTGCACTCGGTTACAAGGCCATCATCTATCTTGGCCAGTGGCCGCTCAATTATGAATCGGCGGAAACATCGCCAAATTGGGAATACCAGCGGATCAACACAAATTATTACGACAACCGCGGCGGGGAGAAGCCCTATCAAATCCATTACGTCCAGGAAGCGCAGAAGGTCATCAATGGCGGGCTGACGGCGAAAGTACCGAACGCAGATGAAGTGAAAAAAATGATGCTGATCAAAGCGGCCGGCAAAACAAACTTGCCGCTTGCTTTTGAAACCGTCATTGGCCTTGGCACTAAGAAGGACCAAATCTACAATATCCCAAGAAAGCGGCTTGGCTATCTATACGCCTACGCCCCAGCCATCAATGAAAAGGGGAAAATCACCTACGGCGAAGTGTACCTCGTCCTGAAGGGCAATAAAAAATCGCTGGTGATCAAAAATGTCACTTCCCAGGGAATTGGCGCATGGATTCCGATCCAGGACTATGTTTCCTTTAGCTTCGCGGCAAGTGAAAGGCCGAGGTGAAATATTTTTTTAAAGGCTATTTCGGGTAACCGGAGTGGCCTTTTTTATTTGAGATAATGTGCTTCAATTCACCGTAAAGCCCAAAGGAAATGGTAGCTTCAAACAATTGTATATCCTGGAAATCCATCGTTTCCTTGTTTAGGCAAGTACTATACCGGGAAATACACAAACAGGCGAAACTTTACTTTTAAATGAATTAAGGAGGAATTGGCAATGAACGAATACGAAAACCAAAACAACCAGAACTATGGCTACTCTGAAAATGAAAAAAACAGCAAATTGCTGAAAGGGATCGTAATCGGCGGCGTAATCGGAGGGGTATTGACCCTACTCGATTCTTCGACGCGCAACAGCCTGAAGGATACAGCCGTTGACCTTAAGAACACCTCTAAAAATATGTTCACGGAAGTAAAGCAAAACCCCACTGAGGTAAAAGACCAGATGGTTTCACAGTTCCAGCAGGCGTCCAACGTCCTTAAGGAAGCAATCGCGGACGCGCAGCAGCTCTACGACCGCCTGAACAACGACCTGTTCGGCAAGGTTACCGAAGTGAAGGATATTTCAAAAGATGCCCTCGACACGGTCATGGGCTTTAAGGGCGAAGTGAAACAAATCGGTTCAAAGGTGGCTGAAGCGGGCTCTGAATTGAAGGCAGCCGCTCCAACGGGATCGGGTACTTCGTCAACAACTGACAGCACAATGAATTCAGGTATGTCTGAAACTTACCTTGGCAAGGCGTCCGGTGCATTGACCGGTTCAACCGGGCTTGGAGGAGGTACCGACTCCTTTAACGACACCGGAATGGACGCGACTTATGAAACGACCGGTTCAGATGTAACCTCGGTTCACAACGAGAACACGGAGTATGGATATGGCAACTCTTCCGTGTCGTCCGAATCGGTGGATATGTCAGCGAGTGACGATTCCTTTGAATCGGAAAAATCAGGGGGACTAGGCTACTCCAACGACAAAGGCAAGCACACAACTGGCGGACAAGAGTCGCCGAACCATGATGAGGATGAAAAGTATTAATAAAAAAATGCAAATCGGCCGGCGGGGCTTCCCGCCGGTTTTCTTTTTGAAAATTAGCTTGAAGAATTTAACGGCAAAGGGTAAGTTTGGATTAACAGAACAATTAGGAGGCATTTATTCGTGTATTTTCCGTCAAAAAAGGATGTTTGGGTCACTCTGATTATCTGGTTATCTATCCTGGTGTGCTTTCTTCCACTGTTTTCAAAGGCAAATGGCGCGCCTACTATCACTGTGCCGATTGCCGGATTTTTGCTTTGGCTATGGTTTTCAACAGGCTATACAGTGGAAGGCGGGATGCTGATTGTCAGGAGCGGTCCGTTCAAAAGAAAAATTCCAATCAAGGAAATAGAGAAAGTTAAGCAAAGCAATAGCCTGCTCGCATCCTATGCACTATCAATCAGACGGCTGGAGTTAAGGTTTTCTAAATATGGGCTTGTCTATGTATCCCCAAAGGATGAGGAGGGTTTTATAAAATCCCTTAAAGAAGTTAACCCTTCCATTCGAATAAATGAAAACTAGATTTCGGGCAGCCGCGGGGCTGTCTTTTCTTTTTATAAAAAAAGCCTACTTGCCCATTTGCCATTGAAGTCCAGTTTTACTAAAAAGCCAATCGGGTATTTGCTTGGTATAAGACATTGGACGGAAAGGGGAGATGAGCATTTGGCGCGATCAGAGAGGTGTTCAATAGAAAGGGAAACTGCAACAGGAAAATATGGGATGGTGGCAACAGCCCATCCGCTAGCAACCGAAATTGGCGCGAAGGTGCTTGAAGAAGGAGGAAATGCTGTTGATGCCGCGGTCGCCATCCAGTTTGCCCTGAATGTCGGCGAGCCGATGATGACAGGTATTGGCGGTTCCGGCTTTTTTATGGTCTATCATAAAGAAACCGGGGAAATAAAAATTTTTGACGGGCATTCACAAGCGCCTGCAGCAGCCCACCCGAATATGTTCCTTGATGAGAGCGGAGAGGTCATTCCTTTCAGGGAACGGTCGACCCACGCAACCGCCGTTGGCATACCGGGCATTCTGAAAGCAATGGAAGCAGCTCTTAAGGAATATGGAAGCAAACCGCTTGCCGAGCTTATCGAGCCATCGGCAAAAGCGTGTGATGAAGGAATCCCGCTTAACTGGGTATTCATGAATTCCCTTGATCAGTTCGGGTATCGGCTTGGCGATGAAGCGAAGAAAATTTATTTATCGAAAGAGGGGAGATTCAAAGAGGGACATCCCCTGAAAAAGCGGGATCTTGCCAAAACATTTCGGATCTTGCAAAAAGAAGGCATCGAAGCTTTTTATGAAGGGGAAATTGCCGACGCGATTGTTGGAACAATCCAAAGCCTCGGCGGTTTCATGACGAAGGAGGATTTGAAAAAATACCGGCATACGGTGGATGAACCAACAAGGGGCTCATACAGAGGGTACGAAATCGCCGCAGCAAGCCCGCCGACTGCCGGAGGGCCAAGCCTGCTTTATATCCTGAAACTGCTCGAAAAGTTTGAACTCAGCTCATATGGGCCGCGTTCCTGGGAAAAGTACTATTTGTTCGTGGAAGCAATGCGCTTGGCGTTTTCAGATAAAATAGCTTATATCGCCGATCCTCGTTTTAATGAAATTCCATTGAAGGGGATGGCGGACGAACGATATCTCGCGGAGCGATTAAATTATATTAACTTTAAATTCCGGAACCCGGACATCGATTTCGGCAATCCGTGGAAATATGAAGATGGCCGAAAAGGTACGGTTGTCAGGCAGCCAAATGACGAAGAAAAGAGTGAAACGACCCACTTTACAGTAGCTGATAGGTGGGGGAATATTGTAGCGTGCACGTCAACGGTGGAACACCCATTCGGGACAGGCATCATGGTGCCTGGCTATGGATTTTTCCTCAACAATGAACTGACGGATTTCGATGCGATTCCAGGCGGAGTAAACGAACCGGGGCCGGGGAAAGGCCGGTCAGCTGTAAATGCCCGACCATATTATTCAAGGATGGGGAACCTGTCCTCACGCTTGGTTCGCCGGGCGGCCCGACAATAATCGCATCCGTTTTCCAGACGATTGTGAATCTCATCGATTTTGGCATGGATCTAAAGGACGCGATTGAAGAACCGCGTATTTTCTCTACCCCGGGAATGCTGCTATCGTGGGAAAAAGGGATCGACATGGCGGCCAAAGGGATGCTTGAATCCATGAACTTTGAATTTGGGGATGAGCCGCACGTCATCGGGAATGTCCAGGCAATCCGGTTCGACCAGGAAACGGGAAGGATGTATGGAGCGGCCGATTCAAGCAGGGAGGGAACCGCGGTCGGGATTGATTTTTTGCCTAAAGAGGAATAATAGGACTAGAAAAGAGCATCGTTTTCAGATAGGATGGTAAACGAGACGAAAGGAGCGAACCACTTGGGCAAAGACATTATCGACAAAGATACGCAAGTAACTTTCCTGAAACAGCGCCTGAATATGTTCATGGACTTGCTTGAGGCGATTGAACCAGAAGAGGCTGATGTCGAGGACATCGACCGCCTGCTCGAGATTATTGACGAAATTGAATCCAAAGTTCGCGAATTCAATAATCGCGACATTTAAACCCTGCCGCCGAGCAGGGTTTTTACTTTGAATCGTTTGCGTAAAAAGGAACAAACATACTTTAATCCCCTACCTATTCGGAGTATAATGAACAATGATGGGAATTATTTGAACTACATAGTTTAGCTGTTGATACAAGGGGGAGAAGACGGTGAACATAGAAAAGTTTCAGGAAAGCATGTACAAGCTGATTGTGGAAACGTCTACAAAGCTGCCTAAGGATGTCCGCCGGGCAATCAAGGGCGCGGCAGAACGGGAAAATGCCGGAACGCGTTCGGCGATGAGCCTTGCGACAATTACGAACAATATCAAAATGGCCGATGAACAGGTTTCGCCGATTTGCCAGGATACCGGGCTGCCAACATTCAAGATCAAAACCCCGGTTGGCGCGAACCAAATCCAAATGAAAGCCGCAATCCAAAATGCGATTGCATTGGCGACAAAGGATGGCAAGCTTCGACCGAACTCGGTCGACTCGCTGACAGGTGAAAACAGCGGGGACAACCTTGGCGGCGGTACGCCTGTCATCAAGTTTGAACAATGGGAAAAAGACTATATCGATGTCCGCTTGATTTTGAAAGGCGGAGGTTGTGAAAATAAAAATATCCAGTACAGCCTTCCTTGCGAGCTGGAAGGGCTAGGCCGCGCGGGCCGCGACCTTGACGGAATCCGCAAATGCATCATGCATTCCGTTTACCAGGCCCAAGGGCAGGGCTGCAGCGCCGGATTTATCGGTGTTGGCATCGGCGGCGACCGTTCTTCGGGCTACGACCTTGCCAAAGAACAGCTTTTCCGTTCCAATGATGACGTAAATCCGAATGAGGATCTTCGCAAGCTGGAGGAATATGTCATGGATAATGCCAACAAGCTTGGCATCGGCACGATGGGCTTCGGTGGGGAAACAACTCTTCTTGGCTGTAAAATTGGCGTCATGAACAGGATTCCGGCAAGCTTCTTTGTGTCGGTTGCCTATAACTGCTGGGCATTCCGCCGCCTGGGAGTCAATGTCCACCCTGAAACAGGGGAAATCGTTGACTGGATGTATCAGGAGGGCGAACTGATCGACTTCAGGCAGGATCAAACGGTTGCGGCCCAGGAAACAGCCGCGGCATCTGAAGGAGTCATTACATTACAGGCGCCGATTACCGAGGATCAAATCCGCGGCCTGAAGGTTGGGGACGTTGTTCAAATCAATGGGATGATGTATACGGGACGTGACGCGATCCATAAATACTTGTCGACCAACGATTCCCCAGTCGACCTGAACGGCCAGGTCATTTACCACTGCGGCCCGGTTATGCTGAAGGACGAAAACGGCACATGGCACGTTAAAGCTGCCGGCCCGACAACAAGCATTCGTGAGGAGCCTTACCAGGGCGATATCATGAAGAAATTCGGCATCCGCGCCGTTATTGGAAAAGGCGGAATGGGTCCGAAAACTCTTGCCGCTCTTCAGGAGCATGGCGGGGTTTATTTGAACGCAATTGGAGGAGCGGCGCAATATTACGCCGATTGCATTAAATCTGTCGAAGGAGTCGACTTGATGCAGTTCGGCATTCCGGAAGCAATGTGGCATCTTAAGGTTGAAGGATTCACCGCTGTTGTCACAATGGACTCCCATGGGAACAGCCTTCACGCGGATGTCGACAAGTCCTCGCTCGAGAAGCTTGGGCAGTTTAAAGAACCAGTGTTTAAATAAGAATATTCTGACAAAACGACAACCTTTCTTTATGAGGCTGTCGTTTTTTTTGGCCAGCCAACAGATTTTGCCGGAATTTCCCGGGAAATTCGCATGCCGGGAAAATCTGTCGGAAACGGAGAAAATATTGCCAGCAGTATAATCGACAACGATTCCAAACACTAAGGAAAATTGGGTTTGGAGGAATCCATCGATGAAAAAATTGTATATGCTACTTATCGCCATTTGCATCGTCATGGCAATGATCCCAAAAATGACACATGGTGAAACATCTTCAACATCGTTTGGCTGGGGCTTTAAACGCGGGCAAAACGAACAGCAGGCGGATGCCGGATGGCAATACGAAGCTCTCCTCGAAAAAAACGGTGCATTTTATAAAGGAAGCCCTCAGGAGAAAAATGTGTATTTGACGTTCGACAATGGCTATGAGAACGGTTATACAGAAAAGGTTCTGGATGTCCTGAAAAAAGAGAAAGTGCCTGCCGCATTTTTCGTGACCGGACACTACATTGATAGCGCGCCGGAATATGTTGAACGGATGGTAAAAGAAGGACACATCGTCGGGAACCATTCATGGGGCCATCCTGATTTCACAAAGATACCTGACGCAAAAATCAAGGATGAGCTTGAGCGTGTCCGCGCGGCATATCAGGAACTGACAGGCAAAAAGAAAATGACCTATGTCCGCCCGCCTCGCGGAACGTTTAGCGACAGGTCCATGGCGGTAAGCAAGGAAGCAGGCTATACGCATGTGTTCTGGTCGCTTGCATTTGTGGACTGGAATGTGAACCAACAGCGCGGCTGGCAATACTCGTATGACAATATCATGCGGCAAATCCATCCGGGAGCCGTCATCCTGCTTCACTCTGTATCAAAAGACAATGCAGATGCCCTTGAAAAAGTAATTGTCGACCTAAAGGCAAAAGGTTATAAATTCAAAAGCCTCGACCATTTGGCAAAACAGCAAAAGGCAAAGTAAGCGAAAGGACTGCAGCGATGCAGTTCTTTTTTGTCATATGGGACAATTTTCGAGTTTTTGGTAAATTAATGGTATTATTGGTATTGTAAACCACTTAATTCCTCTGTTACGTACCTCGCCAAACTGTATCATTCCTAAAAAAAGTTAAAAATGGAGGTCATGTATGGGTACCATAATTTTAAAAAACGAAAAAAGTCCTATCATGATTGTTGTGTGGGCCATTATTTTATTCGTCAGCAGCTCATTTATCCCTTTTATTCTCGTTTCGATCATTCACAGTTCTTTTTTCAAAAATCCCAACCAGTGGTTATTTATCGCGCCCGGCCAAGGTTATGTCACCTTCATGGCGGGTATGTTTTGGATTTCCTTTGTCCTTTTTCTTTATGTCTTCATTCAGTACAAATATCAGATGAAATTCATAAGGTGGATTGCCTTGGCGCTTTTCTCTTTAAGCATCCCCCTGTTCATGTTCGGGTCGGCACATTATTACTATTTTGATGAGAATGGCCTTCATTACAATGAACTTGATTCATTCAATCAAACAACGGTTTATGATTGGAGCAGTTTTAAGGAAGTGAAACAAGTATATGCCAATAGGCCGACCAACAACGCGAGGTATTTGGATAGCTATCAGTTCATCATGCCGGACAACAGGCATATCGTAGTTCCATATGGTTCCGACCTAAGGAGAAACGAGAAAAGAATTTTGGTGAAACTTGAAAGAAGCCAAGTGAAGGTTACGGACAATTATTATGAATGAAAAATAATCAAGCAGATTTGAAAAAACGTAAAATATTCAGGGAGGTGCCGGTTTGAAAAATTCCATAGTGGCAATTGCCTGCTGTTTTTTCTTCCTATTCATTTTGGTTTTAACAGGGTGTATACAGAAGAACGAAGAGAAGACCCGCGTGGAAGCCCAGGCTGGGACGGTAGAAGGAGAAACCCAACTATGGGAACTGTCACCCGAATTTGAAACTCCCGATGGAGATTATCTAATTGGGGAAGAAGGGAAAGTTGGGATTCTTGGGCCGGAGTTTATCGCGGGCGAAACGAACAAATGGCTTTGGCATTTTTGGGGTGATGAACAGACAATAAAAGGCGGCGATTTCAAAGTGATCGCGATACACAAGGAAACCGGGATAAAAGAGAAAGTACTTGTTGAAAATGCAGGCACAGTGAACGACAAAAAGGTTTGGAATTATGGAAAATTGGATTACCGTCCTAATGGTGTTAGGGGTTCTGACAGTTCAAGGCCCTCCAATTTGTCATTACCAAGGCCGGGGTTGTGGCGCTTGGAAGTATCCATTGGTGGTAACTATTTTGGCGCAATCGTGGTCGATGTTAAAGGGAAATAGAAACTGTCCATTGAGTATTCAAGGGAGGTTTAAAAATGGATCACGCGATAACTGGAACGGAATGCCCAAAATGCAGAGGAAAAGAACTTGGTAAGGGGAAGCTAGCTATATGCAAATAGAGAATTTCGAACAATTGGCAGCGGCGATTGATACACTTCCAAGAAAGCAATCAACCTTGCTAATCGGGGTTGATGGATGCGGAGGCTCTGGGAAAAGCACTTTGGCCAAAAAACTGAAGGAGGCAAGGAAAGATGCCACCGTTGTCCACATGGACGATTTTTATTTTCCATCCAGTCAGCTTATTCAAGGGCGGCCGGAGGAAAAACCTGTTGGCGCTGACTTTGATTGGCGGCGGGTATTAAATCAGGTGCTGCTGCCGCTGAGCCAAAATAAAGAAGGAAGCTACCAGCGTTATGATTGGAACAGTGACCGGCTTGCCGAATGGCATACTGTCCCTGTTGGCGGAGTTGTCATTATTGAAGGGATATCTTCGACTCGGCATGAGCTGGCGGATTATTACGATTTGACGATTTTCGTGGATTGCCCGTATGAAGTAAGGCTTCAACGGGGGATTGAGCGGGATGGCGAAGAAGCTAGGGATAGATGGGTGAATGACTGGATGGTTGCGGAACAGTTATATGTCGACGCCCATAAACCGCATGAACGGGCAAATATTGTGATCGACGGGACCAAATGATCTGGTGTATCTGATCATTTGGTAATTAGCGGTAAATCTCTAAAAACCCTTTTTAAATTTACAATTTTTCCATATAATTCTTCTAGTATACTAATTACTGGAGGGAAAAATGAGAAAAATTGCCATATTACTTGTTGCTTGTTTTTTGATTGCCATTTCCGACACTCAAAGGGCCAAAGCGGCTGAAGCGGGAAATTATTGTGATCAATTCAAAAATGTTAAAACCGTTTGGTGGAATGGAATGGAGTTAAAGTCTGGACAAATAGGCAGGCTAAATGTTGTTAAAGATACCCCACTGTTTAAAGTTTCTGGCGAAAAGAAGGTATTATCGAGAACTTTGAAAAAAGGGGAGTTTTACCGTATATATGCTTTTAAACCTGGAATGTTGAGTGTAGGCGGAGGATATTTTGTAGAAAGAGATACAAAGGTTAAATATGAAACCCCGAGTAAAGCCAAACTCCAGGCGGTTAAGTGCATCAGTGTTTGGAGTACGAAAACACCAGAACCGCTGGAGTCTTATGCCGCTAAAGATGTATGGATTAATATGAATAAATTTAAAATCAGTTTTTTAAAGGAAAACGATTTCTATAATAGTTTGTATCCATTTGCACTGGAAATTAGCAAATTGAAAAATCAAACTGAACAACAAATCCTGTATCATGAATTGTATAAATTGAGAACTCAAAATAAGATTACCATTAATAAAATCGTTGTTAAATTAAGTGATGGGGAAACATATTTGTTCGCGGATAATAGGATGTTAATTGGTGGAAACCTTAAATTTGGAAATGAATTATATGTGAAGACTCAATACTTAAATGAACTGTTTGGATTGCTAAGCAATCAATTTACTATTAAGAACGAGACACTTCCTGGGGGATTAAAGGGCAGGATAAGTGCTTTTTACGTAAATTCCTTCCCCGAAAAGGTTTATTTGGACATGAATAATATCAACTCTGATTATTATGAAAAAATCGTATTAAGAGCGCCATGGACAGATAAGACACTGGAATATGGTGGCTTTATCGATAAAGCACAATCCTATACAGACAAAAGAAATCCGTATTCCCTTAATGATCTATTCGAATTTTTTAATTTAACCGGATCGTATTCGCTCAATGGCGATGTTTTAGAAATACATTTACCAGAGGTTGCACCTAAATAAATGATTGGATGCTGGTCAAGGATACTATTCTTGGCCGGCATCTTTTTTAGTTGTTCACAGGGTCTTAGGCCTTCCAAGGAAAACATGCTATAATCAGGGGAAAAATAGGCAAAGGGGAAACCAGTGTGTGGCAGGAAATAATTCAAATAGATGGCCCATATAATTTTGACATGGTGCTTGACCGGTTATCAATGGATCCGCTCAACACCCTCAACCTTGAAAAACGGACAATCACGGTACCAATCAAACTTGGCGGCGAAGCTTACACTGCAACCGTCACCGCGACAGGTAAGACCGATGAGCCAAGCTTCATCATTGAGGCAAAAAACGGCGATAAAGAGCTTATCATAAAGCGGATAGCCGAGGTTTTCCAGTGGGAAGTGCCATTAAAGGATATTCATGAGCATTTTGGTAAAACTGACCTCAACATCATATTTGACGAACATGTCGGCACGCCGCTCATCCTTGATTTCGATCCGTTTGGGTGCCTGCTCAAATGCATCATCCACCAACAGCTAAATATGGCGTTCGCCATCAAGCTCACAGAACGTTTTGTGAAAACATACGGTTTTGAAAAAAACGGCGCCTGGTTTTATCCGTCACCGGAAACAGTCGCCGCGCTCTCGGTTGAAGAACTTAGGGAATTGCAATTCAGCGGCAGGAAAGCAGAATATTGCATCGACATTGCCAGGGCGGTAACAGAAGGCGGTTTGGATATCGACGCATTAAAGCATGAGGGTGAACAAGTAATTTTTGACAAACTGATTAAAATACGCGGCATCGGCGCATGGACCATCCAGAATTTCCTGCTGTTCGGCCTCGGCCGACAAAACCTGTTTCCAATGGCCGACATAGGCATACAAAACGCACTCAAGAAACTATACCAGCTCGAACGGAAACCAACCAACGAAGAAATGGAACGCTACAAAATAGGCTGGGAACCATACCTAAGCTACGCCTCCCTCTACCTATGGAGAAGCATTGAATGAAGCAGGAGACGCATCCCACGCTTTATTTTAAAAAGTGAAGCAAGATACGTACCCCATGTTTCATTTTATAAGAGGGATATAAACGGAGTTGACCAACATGAAAAAAGAACAGGCAATTAAAATAGAACAAAAGCAAACTTTCCCGCTGACGATTAAGAGGCTCGGAATCAATGGGGAGGGCGTCGGCTATTTCAAAAGGCAGGTCGTATTTGTTCCCGGCGCGCTGCCCGGCGAGGAAGTCGTCGTCGAAGCGACCAAAATCAATCCGAAGTTTGCCGAAGCCCGTATCAAAAAAATCCGCAAAGCGTCGCCATACCGGGTGGCGCCGCCATGCCCGGTTTATGAACAGTGCGGCGGCTGCCAGCTCCAGCATCTCAAGTATGAACGGCAGCTTGTCGAAAAACGCGACATCGTCCTTCAGTCACTAGAGCGGCATACTAAGCTGAACCTCGAAGAAATCGATGTCCGCCCGATGATCGGCATGGAAGACCCGTGGGCTTACCGGAACAAAAGCAGTTTCCAGGTTGGCGTCGAAAAGGGCAATGTGCTCGCCGGACTATACGGTCTGAATTCACATAAACTCATCAACATCGAGCAATGCGCCGTCCAACATTCCGCCACGACTGATGCGACTTTAAAGGTAAGGCAGATTCTCCAGGATCTCCGCATCCCGATTTATAATGAAAAAACCCGGAAAGGAATCGTCCGGACCATTGTCACCCGTGTTGGCATCCAGTCCAAGGAGCTCCAGGTTGTCCTGATTACGACGCAAAAGGATCTTCCGAAAAAAGAATTAATAATAGAGGAAATTACGAAAAGGCTTCCAGGTGTTAAGTCAATTGTCCAAAATATCAACGGGGAACGGACTTCGCTCATTTTTGGAAAAGAGACAGCCACACTGTCCGGCAGTGACTTCATCCAGGAGACACTCGGGGACTTGCAGTTCGAGCTTTCAGCACGTACGTTCTTTCAGCTGAATCCCGTCCAGACTATTAAGCTTTATGATGAAGTGAAAAAAGCGGCCATGCTGACCGGGGTGGAAAAAGTCGTTGACGCGTACTGCGGGGTTGGAACGATTGGACTTTGGGTCGCCGGCCAGGCTGGCGAAATCCGTGGAATGGACATCATCCCCGAATCGATTGAAGACGCAAAGAAAAACGCCGCCAGACATGGCATGGAGCATGCAACTTATGTAACGGGCAAGGCGGAAGAATGGCTGCCGAAGTGGACAAAAGAAGGCTGGAGGCCCGACGTCGTCATCGTCGACCCGCCGCGGACAGGCCTCGACGGCAAACTGCTGGAAACACTGTTAAAAGTCAAACCTCAAAAAATTGTCTATGTGTCCTGCAATCCATCCACGCTTGCAAGGGACATCCAGACACTAAGCCCAAAATTCAAAGTTGAATACATCCAGCCGGTTGATATGTTTCCACAAACCGCTCATGTTGAGTGCATCACGCAGTTGATATTAAAATAATAGTAGAGGCAAGATCTTTACCTTCTTGGCTAATCCATTTTTTGCTCGGTAAACCGCTAATATTTATAAGCTCCCTCAAGAAGTTTTGCAGCTTTTTGGGGGCTTTATTTTATAGTTATTTGAGGTTATTCCATATAACAAAACTTTTATTTTACATTACTATAAATCGGGTTGTCAACAATAAATTTGCGATATTTTCGCAAAAATGTTACAATAGCCTTATAATTGCTTTTTTGATCGTATTCCGAATTCTGCTGTATTAATTGCAGTTAGAATTAAGGATACGTTTTTTTACTATCTTTTTTAGGCCGAAGAAATAATCAAACAGTTGTGTGGGTTTTACTCTCCAATCGTAATCGAGTTTTTATTCTGTTAGGAGGACTAAAAGAATGAATCTAATCAATAAGAAAGTTACACACGAGCGTTTTGGCATGGGTAATATAGTCAGACATAATGATTCTGTTATTGAAATTAATTTCGCATCGGAAAATAAAAAGTTTGTTTTTCCCGATGTATTTGGAAAGCACTTAAAACTGCATGATAAGATTATGGCTAATTCACTTGAAAAAATAATTCAAGAAAAGGAACTCGAACGAAAGGAGGAAGAATGGAAGAGGGAAGAGGAGAAAAAACTGCAGCGAAAAAACCAGGAACTTCGCTTGGAACATGAAAAACTTATGAAAAATAATAAACTCCATCCCGAATCACAAATGGTTTTTTGGTGTGACACAGAAGAACAGAATAGTTCATTTTCAGAGTGGAAGGTTTTTTCAGGCGAAATAAAAAGTGGTAAAAACCAGGGAAAGCCGAACAAACCCATCCGCTTGCACCAAAATAGCGCTGTCCTTTTAACAGCAATAGATGCCGGGATGCCTGAAAAAGACAGACGTATCTTAGGTGTCTATATGGTGAATGAAGACTTTATTGGTAAGCTTTGTGAAGATGGATATATTCCTGCTCATTCAACATACAGACTCCAACTTACCGAACAAGAATCGAATCAGATGCTTTTCTGGAAATATTACGTAAATGAGAAGTTCCCCAAAAAGATGACATGGAATACAGGTAAATACCGTTATTTTGATAATTCATGGATGGCTCAAATTTTGTTTGATATTGTTGCGTTGAAAAGTGAACCGGAGGAACGGGCGCTGGCACAACAATTTTTTGAACATTTTTGTAAAATGAATCAAATAACAGAACAAGAGCTGCCAAAGCCGAATGGCGCTTTATTGCGTATTTAATTGTCAGCCAAGCAATAAGGAATTTTTTAAAAACAGATAAAATCAGCGTATACCAGGAGAATTGATATGGAAACTGAAAAATATTTGTCCCCGGAACAACATAAAGAAATACTAAGAACATTGAAATCCCGATTTGAGAAAAACATGAATCGCCATAACGGACTTGAATGGGATAACGTACTAGAAAAGCTAGAAGCTAACCCTGAAAAACTGTGGTCGCTTAACGAAATGGAGAGAACCGAAGGCGAGCCGGATGTGATTGGTTTCGATGAAAAGGCGGGAGAGTACATTTTTTGCGATTGTTCAGCGGAGAGCCCAAAAGGACGGAGAAGTGTTTGCTATGACCGTGAAGCGCTGGAGTCAAGGAAACAGCACAAACCACAAACTAGTGCCGTGGACATGGCTGCTGACATCGGTATTGAAATTTTAACGGAAGAACAATACCGGGAGCTGCAGAAACTTGGGTGCTTCGATACGAAAACATCAAGCTGGGTAAAAACACCTGAGAAAATTAGAAAACTCGGTGGCGCAATCTTTTGTGACCGCCGTTACGACACTGTCTTTGTGTATCACAACGGAGCGGAATCCTATTATGCCGCCAGGGGTTTCCGGGGATTGCTAAGGATCTGAATTTGAAAATGGCTCCCCGCCTTGCGTTGCCTACTCGGCTGCCTTTTCCAATAAGCTACATAATAAGGAAAAACATTTACGTATTGTTAGAATTTTCTATATAATGGATGTATGTAGGAGCACTCCAGTGTATCTGCGGTGCTCCATTATTATTGGAAAAGGCGGAGGGGAGGCTTTCAATGGCAACTGAGCAAGAGGTTGTGTTGGATAAAGGGAAACAGCCTGATTTGAAAAAGAAGGTGGAGCGGAAAGAGGGGGAACCGACTGGGGCTTTTGTGGGTGCTTCCTGGGCAGCACTTTTAGTTGGTGTTACAGCTTATCTTATTGGCTTATGGAATGCGGGGATGCAGCTGAATGAAAAGGGTTATTACTTTGCTGTTTTGGTTTTCGGCCTTTATTCCGCCGTGTCCTTGCAAAAAGCGGTAAGGGATAAGGATGAAGGAATACCAGTTACGAACATTTATTATGGTATCAGCTGGTTTGCGCTTATTGTAGCGATTTCATTAATGGCCATCGGTCTATACAATGCGGGAAGCATTGATTTAAGCGAGAAGGGCTTTTATGGAATGTCATTTGTACTTAGCCTGTTTGCGGCCATTACGATCCAAAAGAACATCCGCGATACGCAGAGGGTTAGGGAAAGAGATTGATTCTTATTTTTAAAAATACTATGGTATTCGAATGGGTGCATTCGGATACCATTTGTCGTTATGAGGATAGTTGCGCGATTCACTTAACTGAAGTAGAATTCTGTAGGCTAGTTGAGTAATAATAGAAGAAACAGGATGGACACAGGAGGTTTTTCGTTGGAAAACAATGATATATTAATTAGAATTCGGTATGCACTGGATATTAAAGATATTGATATGGTGAAGATTTTTAAACTGGGCGGTATTGAAACCACCAGGGATGAAGTCAAGAAGATGCTCACGAAACCAAAGGACGGTTATGAGGATGAAGACTCCCTCGAGGAAGAAGGCATTATAAAAATCAATAACGGTAAGCTTGAGTCCTTCTTGAACGGTCTGATTATTTTTAAAAGAGGGCATCAGGAACAAAAACCTGGACAGCCCGAACAAACTCCTGCGGCTTTAAAGAGCAATGAACCCGTAAACAATGTGCTCTTAAAGAAACTGAAAATCGCCCTCGCCTTAACAAGTGAAGACATGATTGATATTTTGTCTTCGACCGGGGTGACAATCACAAAAGGGGAGCTTGGTGCGTTATTAAGGAAAAAGGGCCATAAGAATTATAAAGAATGCGGAGATAAATACGCCCGGAACTTCTTGAAAGGACTGGCTTTTAAGTATAGAGGATAGTTCTTAAATAACAGTGCCTGTAACCTCTTTTGCTTACTGTGACAAACGTGAGGTCAGGCACTTTTTGTTTTTTAATAAAATAAATGACCGGCAATTCTGAATAGTGTATTTATTCCTGTTGGTTAAGGGTATAATTATCAATAGCACCTTGAGAAACGATTGATGGCGGAGGATAATTTTAATTGAATGGGTGTGGGATGATGGGAAGATTGATTCATTTCGAAATCCATGTGGACGACATGGAACGGGCAAAAAAGTTTTATGGCGAGGTTTTCGGCTGGACATTCCAGGATTGGAGCGAGTATGCAGGCATGCCGTACTTTGGAGCCGTGACTGGTTCCGATGATGAAATGGGTATCAATGGGGCTTTAATGAAACGGCAAGGCGCCCGGCCTGTGCCTAACCAAGCTATGAATGGTTTCGCTTGTACAATGGGAGTAGGAGATTACGATTCCACTGAGGCGAAAATTCTTGAAAATGGCGGCAAAGTCGCAATGCCGAAGCATCCCCTTCCTGGAATGGCGTGGCAAGGATACTATCTTGATACTGAAGGAAATGTATTTGGAATCCATCAGCCTGATGAGAATGCAAAATAGGATCCGGTAATAAAGCGATGATTTCACAAGAAAACGAGGGCATGCTGGAATCTCTTCGGAAGATTTGCCTTTCACTTCCGGAAGCCGTTGAAATCGTTGATGGCTTTGGCCACAAGACGTTTAAAATCAACGGAAAATCATTTGTGATTTCAGGTGAAGGCAAAAATGGATTCAACGTGTCATTCAAGTCGGACCGGGAAACTCAGGAGTTTTTGCTTCAGCAAGAGCATTTTTTCAAAACTCCGTACATAGGGCATCATGGCTGGGTATCCATTCAAAATCCTGCTGGGGAACAGTGGAACGAATTGGCCGGCCTAATTCATGAAGCCTATTTGCGGGCTGCACCGAAGCGTATGGTTAAGCAGTGGATGGATTCAGTGGAGAAGTGAAGGATTAATGTTAAAGGGAGAGCATCCTATTCATTGGTGCTCTCCCTTTGTGATTGTGAAAACCTATTTGGTTAAGCTAGCCGGAATCGCCGGCTATTCGGTTTTGACAGGCTGACATGCTGAATCATACTTTTCAAAACTCACTCATACTTTAACGACAAGATGTTTTCTCCTTTACTCGTTTAACACTATCTCATTAAAAGAAATACAAATCAAAGGAGGTGTCCTTTTTTGCGAGAGGATTATGAATACTGAATAACATGTATCTAATTTCTCAATTCCTATCTGGCATTTTCAAAGAAAATACAGATTGGTAATAATTTGTGAATTGTTTAATATGTAGCGAATTTGGTGGTATAGTGTATAAAGTTTCAATGCGAAGATAGATTGACTTCTATTTCCTCTGGTGATAAATTAATCTTATTGGAAAACTAGGAATTAAGTTTTAGATGAAAGGCATCAATAGTTTCATAGGAGGCAAAAAAATGAATAAGAGATTACTATCTTTATCCGCCTTGATTTTAGCATTGTTGCTAACGTTGGCAGCTTGCTCAGGGGACAAAGATTCATCCAAACCATCTAGCGGGAATGAGGGAAAAGGTACCGCTAAAGAAGGCGGTACGCTGACAATTGCGGTTTCCGACAATCCCCAGGTGATGAACCCGCTTTATGCGAATGACCGCGTTACACTTACAGTACAACAAGCGCTTTATGCCCCTCTTTATTTCATGGAGGATGGCGGCAAAAAGAAGTTTGTCCTGGCAGAGAGCTTTGAACCGTCAGAGGACCAACTGACATGGACATTGAAGCTAAAAGACAATTTGAAATGGCATGATGGACAAAAGATAACAGCGGATGACATTGTGTTTACAATCGATTCAATTCTGGATGAAAAACAGAGCAGTTCGATTCGCGGCAGCCTTGTTTTCGACGGCCAGCCCTTAAAAGTGGAAAAAGTGGATGAATTGACAGTAAAGTTCATCCTTCCGCAGGTAACTGCTTCCTTTGAAGGGGCATTGAACGATTTCTTCCCGATTCCTAAGCACGTGTTTGAAGGGGAAACCGATTTGATGAAGAGTGAAAAGAACCAGGCGCCAGTCGGCTCCGGTCCTTTCAAATTCAAGGAGTTCAAATCGGACCAATATGTCCAGCTTGACCGTTTCGATGATTATTTTGCAGGAAAGGCAAAATTGGATTCCATCGTTTACAGGGTTGTGAAGGATCCAAACACTGCGAATATTTCACTTCAAAATGGCGAAGTAAACATGAGGCTTATTGACCCACAGGATTATAAGAAGCTGGATGCAACAGGAAAGTTTAATATGCATCGATTCCCTGAAGGACGGCTCTTTTACATGGCATTCAACCTGAACAGCAAGGCTGTCCAAAGCAAGGAACTTCGCCAGGCTGTAGCCCATGCGCTTGATAAAAAGGAGCTGATTGATTCAGCGTTTATTTCGGCCGATTTTGCCGAGCCTGCTGCATCGGTCCTTACTCCTGATACAATGCACCACACCCAGGACATTACGACATATGATTATAGCCAATCAAAAGCGAAAGAGCTTTTGAAAAAGGGCGGTATTAAAGAAGGGCATACGCTCCGTGTTATTTACGCAAACAACAATAAAATCATGGAAAGCCTTGCGCTTTACACACAGCAGAAGCTTCAGGAAATTGGTTTGAAGGTGGAGCTGACGCCGATGGATCCAAGCGCGTATGGCCAGAAGACACTGGATATGGCAACCACCGACTATGATATCAGCTTCGGCGGATACATCATGGGACCAGAGCCGGACGTCTACAAGACACTGTTCCAGAGCGATGCCGCATACAACTTTGCCCGTTACAAAAATGCTGAATTCGATAAGCTTTGGGATCAAGCGGCAGTAGAAACGGATAAAGAAAAACGCGCGGATTTATACAAGCAAATCCAAGAAACCGTGGCACAGGACGTTCCTTATCTCCCGCTAGCCTATCCAAAGGCAAGCCTAGCCGTTGATAAGAAATTTGCCGGCATTGAGGAAGCAAAGCTGATTCCTGTTACGATGGTTGAAGATCTCTCGAAAATTTATCAAGTTGAATAGTTCCTTTGCAAAAAAGCTGATAAAAGCATCAGCTTTTTTGCGGTTTTAATACGTATGGGCGGTACTCAGCCTGCCAAAGGGCTTTTGGCATTCCATAAGGAGGTACACGCGTGAAAAGAATAATAGTGAAGAGGCTGCTCAATGCAATTCCGCTGTTGATCATCATTTCCATGATAGCCTTCCTGCTAATCAAACTGGCCCCGGGCGACCCGGTGAGGAGCTTTGTCACCCCGGATATGGCCCCTGAAGATGTAGAGCGAATACGCCAAAGCCTCGGTCTTGATAAGCCGATATATATTCAGTATTTTTTATGGCTTCAGAATATTTTTGTTGGAAATTTTGGCTATTCCATGATTACCAAGCGTCCGGTGCTGGACATGATTCTTGAGCGCCTGCCAGCGACGGTCGGGCTGATGGGGGTTTCACTTATCGTAACCTTGATTATTGCCATTCCCCTTGGATTGTTTACGGCGGTGAAAAAGAATTCGCTCTTTGACCGGATTGCAAATTTAATCTCATATATAGGCATTTCGATCCCGATTTTCTGGTTTGCCTTAATGCTGATTTACCTGTTTTCACTCAAATGGGGGCTGCTGCCAAGCATGGGGATGCGTACGGTTGGCAGCGATTCTGTGTGGGATATTATCAAACACGGAATTCTTCCGTGCACCGTTCTCGCTTTTCAGAATGTTTCAGTCTATATGAGGTATATCCGTTCGAGTACCATCCATCAACTGGAAGAGGACTATGTCCAAATCCAGTACGCTTATGGGGCCAATAAGACAACGGTGCTGTTCCGCCATGTCCTGAGGAATGTCCTTTTGCCAATCATTACGATTATCGGATTGTCGATACCTGGGCTGGTTGGAGGGGCATTCATCACAGAGACTGTTTTTTCGTGGCCGGGATTGGGGCTTTTGGGCGTCACTTCAATTTTCTCATTCGATTATCCCGTGATCATGGCCATTACTCTGTTTTCTTCATTAATGCTTGTGATCGGGAACTTGTTTGCGGACATTCTCTACAGTGTTGTCGATCCGCGGATAAGGCTGAGGGGGTAAGCCAATGAACAAGAGAAGATGGAATAATGTTAAAAAAGAACTGATAAAAAATAAATTTGCTTTGATGGCCCTGATAATCCTTATACTCTTTTCAATTCTTTCGCTGTTGGCGTTTTTGTCGCCGTTTGATCCTAATAAAATGTCGATACCGGATCGTCTGCAGCCTCCGAGCGCTGAGCATCTGTTTGGAACGGATGATTACGGCCGCGATTACTTAACTCGGGCGCTTTATGGCGGGCGAGTATCGCTTGCGGTAGGTTTTCTGTCCATGATTGTCGCAGTCACAGTTGGGACAGCCGTCGGCACCATTTCTGGATATTTCGGCGGATGGATTGATAATATCCTGATGAGGATTGTAGAAGTGCTGATGTCGATTCCATCCTTTTTCCTGATGCTGCTTTTAAATGCCTATATGAAACCAGGAATTAGGACGCTCGTCATTATTATTGGTTTGATGACCTGGATGGAGATTTCGAGAATTGTGAGGTCTGAGACGCTTTCGGTAAAAGAACGGGAGTATGTCATGTACGCAAAAGCGTCCGGACAGTCTTCCGTGTTCATTATCCTGAAGCATATTATCCCGAACATCGCATCGACCATCATCATTGCCGGGACTCTTAACATTGCGACCGCGATATTGATGGAGTCCTCCTTAAGTTTTCTTGGACTGGGCGTCCAGCAGCCGAACTCATCGTGGGGCAGCATGCTGAACAATGCCCAGGGGTATATCGGAGATGCCTGGCACCTGACGTTGTTCCCGGGATTTCTGATCTTATTAACCGTCCTAAGCTTTAATGTCCTTGGAAATGTTCTTCGAGTCGCGTTCGAGCCAAAGGGAACGACACTGCAAAAAAAATAACGCACATGTGTTTTAAATAAAGGGGAGTAATCAAAGTGCCAGAGAAGCTTCTTGAAATCGAAAACCTAAAAACTTCTTTTTATACAGAAGCAGGGGAAGTCCAGGCAGTCCGCGGTGTTGGCTTCAGCTTGAAAAAGGGTGAAGTGTACGGGATCGTAGGGGAGTCCGGGAGCGGAAAAAGCGTTATGGCAAAATCTATTATATCCCTCATTCAGCCTCCGGGAAAAATAAAGGAAGGCTCGATCCGGCTTCGTGGCGAAAACCTTCTGCTAAAAAAGGAAAAGGATCTGCAAAAAATTCGCGGTAACGAGATCGCAATGATTTCCCAGGACCCCATGTCCGCGCTGAACCCTGTTGTCAAAATCGGCAAGCAATTGACGGAAGTAATCATTCGCCACCGCAGAGTCGGGAAAAAGGAAGCCAAACGAATCGCGGCTCAATTGCTCCGCCAGGTCGGCATATCTTCTCCTGAGGAACGGCTGGAACAATACCCGCACGAATTGAGCGGCGGGATGAAACAGCGAATCATGATTGCGATGGCAATCAGCTGCCATCCCGAAGTATTGATCGCGGATGAACCGACTACCGCGCTTGATGTGACGATTCAGGCGCAAATCCTGGATTTAATGAGGGATCTGAGAGAAAAGGAAAACATGGCGATATTGCTGATTACCCACGATCTTGGAGTAGTGGCGCAGAATTGTGAACGGGTCCTCGTCATGTATGGCGGGCTGATTATGGAGGAAGGACCGGTAAAGGACCTTTTTCAAAATCCGAAGCATCCGTATACCGAAGGATTGCTGAAGTCCCTGCCAAAACGTTCCGATACCGGGAAGGAAAGGCTCATCCCGATACAGGGCACCCCTCCAGATCTTCTGAATCCGCCGAAGGGCTGTCCATTTGCCGGCCGCTGCCCTTATACGATGGGGATTTGCCAGGAAAAGATGCCGCCTTATTTTGATGCCGGTGAAGGAAGGCAGACAATGTGCTGGCTTCACGACGAAAGCAGAGAAGAAGGTGAAGTTCATGAATGAGGCGATTTTGGAAGTAAAGGACCTTAAAAAATACTATCCTGTCAAAAGCGGCATTCTTGGACGGAACCAACAGTATCTGAAGGCTGTCGACGGTGTAAGTTTTTCTATCCAAAAAGGGGAAACATTCGGCCTTGTTGGCGAATCAGGCTGCGGGAAATCGACGGTTGGCAGAAGCATCATTAGGCTCCATGATATCACCTCGGGAAACATATATTTTGATGGGAATGACATTGCTCCTTTAAAAGAGAAGGACCTTAAGAAATACCGCCGCCGTATGCAGGCCGTTTTTCAGGACCCTTATGCATCCCTCAATCCGACCATGAATGTATTCGAATTGATTAGTGAACCTATGAAAATTCATAACTCTTCATCTATTTCTGAACGGAAGGAAGTCATTTTGGACCTTCTCGAGCGGGTCGGACTGAAGAAGGATCACTTATACCGATATCCACATGAGTTCAGCGGCGGGCAGCGCCAGCGTGTGAGTATCGCAAGGGCGCTGTCGGTCCGGCCGGATTTCATCCTGTGTGATGAACCAATTTCGGCCCTCGATGTTTCGGTTCAGGCCCAGGTGGTCAATATGCTTGAGGATATCCAGCAGGATACCGGCGTGACATACTTATTTATTGCCCATGACCTGTCAATGGTCCGGCACATCTCAAGCCGAATCGGCGTCATGTATTTAGGCAATATGGTTGAAATCGCGGAAAGCAACGAGCTATACAAAAATCCGTTGCATCCTTATACACAGGCGCTGCTATCGGCAATTCCGGAACCGGATACGACAAAAGCTGCACGTGAACGCATTATCCTGAAAGGCGAGGTGCCAAGCCCTTTGAACTCGCCATCAGGCTGTAAGTTCCGCACCCGGTGCCCGTATGCCATGGAGATTTGTGCCCAAGTCGAACCGCCGATGCTGGATGCAGGTGACGGCCATCAAGTTGCATGTTATCTTTATGGAGGAAAATAGGGGAGGGAAAATGATGCAAAAAGAAAGGCTGGCATTGAACCATGCTCTGATGATTGAAATGGTTCGCTCGAATGGCGTCCAGGACAGTGAATTCCTGCAAATGCTTGAAAATGGGAATTCGGCAGGGTTTGAACGGTTTGGAGAAGGAATCCCGGATTGGCAGACGCTGATTGATTTTTACAATGGCGATCCCGATAAGCTCAGAAATGCAATCCAAACGGGCTACAGGATTACCTTTTTAACAAAAGGCGCGCTGAAGTCGCTCCTCGGGATTAAGTTCGGGCTGGAAAGAGATGTCGCATTCCGTGACGGCGGCTATTACCTCGATCAAGTGAAGCTGTCGGGGAATCAGCTGAAGGAACTCAAAGAAATCATTTCAGCCAACTGGGAGATAATCGAAGAAAATCAAAACGATAGCATGTATGAACTAAGAATCGCTTTGATTAATCCTCCAGGTGAATAAAAGGATAGAATTGTCTGTGCAACTGCCACTGAATAGGTGGCAGTTTTCTTTTTGCCCGAAGATAATCGGGGTATGGAAATTTTAACCTGATTTTAGAGGAATAACTTTTGGCAAGAAAGAATATTCAATGTTAAAGTGGATTTTTGGTACCTTATTTTTTAAAGCGGGAGGTTTATATGCTAAGCAAACATGTAATTGAAGATGTACTAGCGGCAGCTTTAACAACAGGCGGGGATTTTTCGGAAATTTTTATTGAAGACCGGTTTACCAATAACCTTACCCTGCAGAGCGGGAAAATCGAAACAGCCTTATCCGGACGTGACTTTGGCGTTGGGATCAGGGTGTTTAAAGGCTTACGGAGCATTTATGCGTATACAACCGATTCTAGCCGGGAAGGCCTTTTGAAGGCAGCGGCAAATGCCGCCCAAGCAATTAAAGGAGAAACAGCTGCCAGGCTTGCCCCATTTGTCAGCCAAGCAGCGTACTCCATTCATCCGATTCAGATTATGCCCCGGGATGTGGGAAAATCACGCAAGGCAGAAATGTTACATAACGCGTTTGGGATGACCAAAAACTATCATTCCTCGATTTCGCAGGTAACCGTTCGATATATGGATGAGGAGCAAAATGTACTGATTGCCAACTCGGAAGGTACATTCACTGAAGATAAACGGGTCCGGTCAAGGCTGGCAATTCAGGCTGTAGCCGTTCGGGGAAATCAAATGGAATTGGGATTTTACGGCCCTGGCGCCCATCAGGGATTCGAATTCTTTGAAAACCTCAATCTCGGCCATTATACAAGTGAGGCGGCTCGAATCGCCGTGACGAAACTGGATGCGATCCCATGCCCAAGCGGGAAATTCCCTGTCATTATCGATAATGAATTCGGCGGGGTTATTTTTCATGAAGCTTGCGGCCATGGGCTTGAAGCGACGGCCGTGGCTAAAGATACTTCGGTGTTTGCCAACCGGATTGGCGAGCGGGTAGCGCCGGAAATCGTTTCATATATCGATGACGGAACGCTTCAGAATGAGTGGGGTTCCATCAATATCGACGATGAAGGGGAAAAAGCGCGCAAAAATATCCTGATTGAAAATGGAATTTTAAAAGGATACTTGATTGATAAATTTAACGGGCGGCGGATGGGCATGGCCTCAACCGGTTCAGGAAGAAGGGAATCGTTCCGGTTCGCGCCAACTTCCCGGATGACGAACACTTATATTGCCCCTGGCAACTCAAGTCCTGAGGAAATTTTATCCAATACCGAGCATGGCATTTATGCAAAGTATATGGGCGGCGGACAGGTTAATCCCGCGACCGGCGATTACAACTTCGCGGTCTTGGAAGCGTTTGAAGTGAAGAACGGGAAACTAGGACGGCCGTTGAAAGGGGCTACCCTAATTGGAAACGGGCCTAAAACGCTTCAAATGGTTGATATGGTTGGCAACAATTTGAGCCATGGGGCCGGGATGTGCGGTTCCCAGAGTGGAAGCATCCCGGTAAACGTTGGCCAGCCGACAATCCGTGTCAGTGAAATCACCGTCGGCGGGACTAAGGGGGAATAGAGATGAATTTTCAGGAATTGCTGTTTCGTGAGGCTGAAAATAGAGGATTCACAGATGTGGAGATTTATTTTGAAAAGAAAGAAGTGTTTGGCTGCCAAATTTACAATGGCGAAATTGACCAATACGAGATTGCCGAAGATGGAGGCGTGTCGTTTCGCGGAAAGATTAATGGGAAGATGGGTTATGCCTATACAGAAAAAATCGACGAGGCATCCATCTCTTATCTGATCGAAAATGCAATGGAAAATGCCGCGGTCCTTAATGATGATGAGGGGGAAGAGATTTTTCCCGGAAGTGAAAGCTACGCACAAGGCGACTTTTTCTCCGAATCATTGCAGGAACTTGCGATACCGGAAAAAATCCAATTTATTATGGATGTGGAGAAGGAACTCCTTGCAGCCGACCCGCGATTCCAGCCAACGGATTTCTGCGGCATCCGAACAGAATCGGTTATAAAAACGCTTGTTAATAATAAAGGTTTAAATGTAAGTGACAAGTTGAATGTTTTATATGTGTATGTCCAGGCGATTGTGAAGGAGGGCGAGGAAAAGAAAACCTCGTTTGAATATAAAGTGACGAAGGACTTTCATAAGTTAAATGCCAGGGAAATCGCCCAAAAAGCCGCAGAGGAAGCACTCGCGCAATTGGGATCAAGGTCAATCGAAAGCAGGAAATATCCTGTTCTGCTCCGTAACGATGCCGCCGCTCAGCTTTTGGCTGTATACTCAGGCAATTTTTCCGCTGAAAATACGCAGGCCGGCACGTCGCCATTGAAGAATAAACAGGGAAAAGAAATTGCGTCCGCCAAGGTAACGATTGTGGATGACCCATTTCTTGAAGGTGGGCTTGGCTGCCGGACTTTTGATAGTGAGGGAGTAGCCACCAGAAAACTGACAGTTGTTGAATCAGGGGTGCTCCAGTCCTTGCTCCATAATTTAAAGACAGCCAGGAAGGACAAAACATCCACCACCGGGCATGCCCATAAAAACCCCTATAAGTCAGCAGTTAAGGTCGGCCCGTCCAATTTTTACATTGAGCCGTCATTAAAGGGCTTTAGCGAATTGATCAGCGGGATGGACGAAGGAATTTTGATTACACAACTATCGGGGCTGCATTCCGGCGCCAATACCGTTTCAGGCGACTTCTCTGTGGCTGCGAATGGGTTCTATGTAAAGGATGGGAAAGTCCAATATCCCGTCAACTTAATGACAATAGCGGGGAATTTTTACGAAATGCTTAAGGGTGTTGTGGAAATAGGCTCCGACCTGACTTTCCCGCTCTCACCGATTGGTTCACCGTCGCTCTTGGTGGAATCCTTATCCGTTACGGTTGAATAAAGGTCGGTCGGCGTTTCGAGGCGCGATATGCTGTTTCCAAGAAGCCGTCTCGCCAAGCTTCCAGGGAGAAGTTGAACAATAATTTGCCTTAAAACAAGCAAAACAAGCATAAATGAAGCAAGGGACGGATCCGCTGCCTCAATGAGGATGCGGGCCGCCCCAATTTTTGTTTTACCGAATTATTAATGCCAATGGTGGAATGGATAGCCCCCGTGCCAATGATGATGGTGCCAAGGGTAGCCGCCATAGCCATATCCATAGCCCGGATAGCCGCCGAATCCCATGCCGTGCCATGGATAGCCGCCATAGCCGTGTCCGTACCCCGGATAGCCGCCGAACCCCATACCATACCCTGGATATCCGCCATAGCCCATCCCCGGACCCATTCCTCCAAAGAATTGTCTTTCAATATCCATGTTTCTCTCTCCTCCTCAAATATGTTCAACACATCTTATGTTTTAATGGGTGGGCAGGAATGGTCAAATGCCTAGGTTGGGGAGATATTTTGGCAATCACAATTTAAAGGACAAGGATTTGAACAAAAAAATGCTTATTTGGCATAATCAAAAAATCTTCGGGGTTAAGTAAGTTCATGAAATCAACAATCATTTTAATTTCATATCGAGCGAAAAGCGCCTAAGCTATTTAGGTTTATTTGTTATGCTCTTTATGAATGCAGGCAATCGGAAGGCAACTTACTTGACTGATTCCGGGATTATAAATTTATCTGGTGTGCAGCTTGGCGTTTAGTTGGTGCTTATACGTGGTTGGACGTGTGTGTATTGAACCGTTTTCCTACACGGGCCCCGCAAAAAAGAGGAACTAGCCACGGAACTAGAACCGCTCCTTCGGCAATGGGTTAGTTTAAACGAATGAAGCAGGGGACGCATCTAGTTCTTCAATGAAAAACTAGATCCGCCCCCTGCTTGGGAATATTTTTTTAGGAGATTTGGGCTATGTATTCGGCGCTGGATTGATGTTCGTCCCTGCCTTGGACTTTGTCAATTTTATCGACAAACATGCTGAATACCCTTTTCTTTTCTTCAAGGTCTTTTATTTCCATTTTTAGCCTATTGAATTGTTCCTCAAACGGCTTGTGGTAGATTTCGCGGATGGTCCGGATAATTTCTTCGTTCACTGTCGACTGGGTGACCTGCTTCGTAATGCTGAATTTGTAATTATACACCATCAGCTCCTGCTTAACCTTGTCGTATTCCTTATCAATTTCAGACAGCAAATCCAAAATCTCTTCTTTCCATTCATTCAATGATTTATTCAAGTATGATGAATCCATAACCTGTCTCCTTCTGCATGTAATAATGGACAAGAAAGTATGTCCTTTAATTTTATCACGGGGAAATTACAGTCCCTTTTCGGACAGGTTACAGTTTTGTTCGCTATATTAAAAAGAAGTAACGAAAGAAAGTCGGAAATTATTCGTCCACCGGGCCATCCAGCTCATCTTCCTCCACAACCTCCTGTATATCAACATCCTGTTTCCCAATGATTCCCTGGGCGTATTGTGTCAGTGTGTCCTGGCCGGATTCCTCCCCCAATTCATAATTGAAAGAATCATGGGTATCCCGTTCCTCCAGGGAAGCGAAAAGGTCGTGGATATCGGCATTGTCACCAGATACAGTGCCGAATCCCTGGCTGTGCTTCTTATAGCTCGTAAAGCCGCTCGGGAGGTTATTGCCAAGATTGACGCAAGACGCGCCTTCCACAGTACCGATCGTAATTTTTCCGATAAAAAAAGCTGGGGAAAATTTATTCATCATGATTGTCCTTTCCGTCCATAAGTAAATAGGATACCTGCTCGCCATTAATCATAATCTGAATGTCCCGATCGTCTTTTTCTTCTGATGATGATTCCGGGCTGTCTTCAGGCACAGGTTCATTCAATTTCTCTTTTCCATGCACCTTTGGCGAAAAAGTATTACCCAGATTCAGCATTCCGCTTAATTCCTGGATATCCAGCCGTTCGAGATGAAAGGCGAGTTCCTCAAGGTTAAGTTCATTTAAATGGAGATCGTTTATATGAATATCGAAATGGATTTTGCTTTTCTGTGAATCGTTCAGAGCATTTTCAAGCCTGTCCAATCTTTCAGCGAACTTCACCAGGCTTTCAATGATTTTTTCCGTACTCATTGGAATCAGATCCTTTTTTATTGTTTGAAAACAGAGTATGGTTGTTTGCTGCTTGGCTGTTTTTCCCCTTGATGGCGCCAAATCCTTCATTTACTTCTATTCTGCTGACCCTGCCGTTTTGGATGTTTGTCCCTAAAAAAAGCCCGGATGAAGAATGGATCCTGTTAATTTTCAATTCCTTATACCGAATGGTCGTCATGGCTCTCCTCCTGGGCTGAAGTTTTTGAAAATAAGGGGATCGTAATTGTTAATATGCCGTATTCCAATTCCGCCTTTAATCGGTCGGGCAAACAGTGTACAGGCAGTTTGATTTTTTTTTGAAAAGGGCCAAAAAACCGTTCCTGCCTGATAATTTTTTTAGCAGGGATATTAGCCGGGGGATGAATCACTCCGCTTATAATAAGGCTGCCGGAGTTTATTCCGAGATTTATATCGTGAGGCCTGGCACCGGCAAGGTCCGCAGTAATATAAAGCAAGTTTTCGGTCCATATGCAATCAATCCTGGGCCCGATTAACGGAGCGACTTCTGTTAAAAGTTCCATGAAATCGCTGCCTAATGTTTTTGTTATTTTGGAACGATTCGCTTTGCCTTTCACTCGGTCACTCCCTTTCGTATGGAAAGGTTTCATTACTACTTATATGTAGAAAAAGAGGCGTCATGCCACCGACTCCCAGTAAAAAAATACCTGCATGAAAAAAGCATAGCCAAACGGGCGGCTATGCTGCTTCATTAAATTGTCTGTCCTTGCGCGCTTGGCGATACGTTCGCATTGTTCATTTGGCCATCAATGAAATCGAGGTCGTTAATGACGGATCCGTTGGCCGTATTTACTACATTCCCCGCGAAAAATCCTTGCCCGTTATTTACCTTCCGGTGGGCGGCCCAGCCGGGGAGCTGATTCTGTCCAATTGCAACGGTTGAATTCGTATTCTGGGAATTAATATTGATGGCGCCAACTCCGAAGGTAATGGCCACCTGGTTCCCTCCTTTAGAGGCCAGCGGAAAGTTAGAAATGTGTTAAATGGTTAATCTGGGAATCTATAATATCATGATCTGAAACATAGGTTGCATTTTTGGCATTCTGTATGTTGCCGATCAGCCTGCCCTGTCCGGCATTCCGTTTACTGTGTGTGCTCCAGCCGTTCAGGTCATTTTCGCCAACAGCAAGGGCAGCGCAGGAATCCAGCACATTTACGTTTATCCCAACAACGTCCACATGGTTGAGGCTGCTATTGGGCTCACGTTCCATGATGCTTATCGCATTGCTGTTTATTGGAGTATCGACAATATCATTGTCAATAACATAACTATAGTTTCCGGAAACCCGGCAATTGCTCATTGATCCAAAGCCGTAATTCGTTTTACGGTGGGAAGACCAGTTATTGGCATAATTAATTCCGACAAAAATGCCCGACGCCGTATCAATGGCATTTACATTGACCTGGTCGACAATGACCCGGTTCCTCATTCGATTCCGTACCATCTTCATACCAATCCCCTGGTTTTTATGGCAAATATATAGTGTAGAATATGCCATATATCTAAAAAAAGTTCGTTATTCAAAGGAGAGATGAGATTTTTCCAGTCCAGGTACAAACCAGATTGGGGAGTAAATATCATTTGCCGGCGATTTTTATACAGGGCTGCTTAGCTCGGCTACATCGTAGAAGATGGCGCCTCAGGAAAGGGTTTGCTTCGGGAATCAAGCTTTTTCAAAATTACTACGACAAATAGAAACATCACAAATGGGATGAGATAATTTTTTGCCTCTAGTAGAAGGGATGTTATGTGGTGCTCCGAAAGATAGAAAATGCCGCCGTTATCCTGTCCGAGCGTTCCGTTAAAAAGGCCGTAGCACACATTCAGCCCCCAATGGATTCCTGTATTGGCCCAAATAGAACCGGACTTGTAAAAGGCATAGGTGAGCGATAAACCGACAAGGATGGAAAACAACGTATTGGAAAGGCTGAAGCCTTCATTCCAGATGTCATCAAAGGAATAAACCGCTATCGAAATAACAAAGATCCACATTACAGGAACACGGCCGCGCAATTGGGCAAATATAAAACCTCTCGTAATAATGTCATTTAAAAAAGAACCAATAAAGAAAGTTCCCAAAACCAGCCCCACCGTTAGGATCGATTCCCCGAACGGTTTAACCCCTCTTATTTCATATGCGCCAAATCCCCAGGAAAGGGCATAACTGATAAGCCAAAAACAGAAACCAGTCCCAAAGCCGATTGCCAGGTTACTGCGCCATTTTTCATGAAACCGAATCCCGGCATCCTTAAAACCGTTCAGCCGAGTCCATTTTAACAATAAATAAAGGAGAGGGAAGAAGCCGGAAACCAGCAGGAGCTGAACAACCATATTGCCCGATTTGGCGATTGCCACATTTAAATACACATCCAATAGAAAAAATCCGGCCAAAGCTTTTATGAAATGGATTGTTGTTTCATTAGTTTTTTTCAAAAAACCACCCGCCATCCGAATAAGATATTCTCTATAATATCACTGTGAATAAATAGTTAAAACTTTCAATTAATGGATTTTTAAACCATAATAAAAATACATAAAGATTCATAATTCCTTCTAAGATAAATATCTTTAACCTGATTAATCTTTTTAGCAAGATAAAACCAAGGGGTAGGAGGAATCTTTATTAAGGCAATTGTTTATGGTAGGTATGGCCCCCCGGATGTTTTGGAAGTAAAAGAAGTGGAGAAGCCAGAGCCTAAGGAAAATGAAGTATTGGTCAAGGTACATGCGGCATCGATGAATTACGGGAATCTGGTCCTTTTAACAGGTAAACCGTTCCTGGCCCGGTTTGCTTTCGGCCTTTTAAAACCGAAATACGCTATACCCGGAGGAGACATTGCTGGCCGGGTGGAGGCAGTTGGAAAGGGTGTCAAGCAGTTCAAGCCTGGAGATGAAGTGTTTGGTGACTTATCCGGGAGCGGATGGGGCAGTTTTGCGGAATATGTAGCTGCTCCGGAACAAGCCTTTGCGCCAAAGCCATCAAACCTGTCGTTTGAGGAGGCCGCATCGGTTCCGATGGCAGGGGTGACAGCCCTTCAGAGCCTGCGGGATAAGGGCGAGATCAAGTCGGGAAAGAAGGTATTAATCAATGGGGCCTCTGGCGGTGTAGGAACGTTTGCGGTGCAAATCGCCAAATCCTACGGTGCGGAGGTAACCGGAGTTTGCAGCACCAGAAATGTGGAGATCGTTCAATCGATTGGGGCGGATAATGCAATTGATTATACCAAAGAGGATTTTACAACGAAACCGGAGCGGTATGACCTCATTCTTGGTGCTAACGGACATCACCCGATTTCTGCTTATAAGCGGTGTTTGAACCCGGACGGGATTTTTGTTCATGTCGGGGGCTCCGGCGCCCAATTGGCGCAGGCCATGCTTTTAGGTCCATGGATTTCGATGGCAGGAAGCAGGAAGATAGGGAGTTTCTTGCAAAGGGCCAACCAAAAGGATTTATATTATATGAAGGAACTGATCGAGGAAGGCAAAGTGAAGCCGGTTATTGATAGAAGATACACCCTGGAGGAGGTACCCGAAGCTTTCAGGTATTTTTCACAGGGGCATTCGCAAGGAAAAGTGGTCATCACGATGTAAAGTTTAAAAAAGATACTCTTTTGGCCGGATTAAAGGAATGAGCCAATCAGGAGGGTGGGAAGTGGAAATCAACCGCCAAATTCAATTGTTTGATAAACAAGCTAAGCGGTATGCGAAGCCACTCAATCAAAACTCATTCAATTACCGTTTGAGGAAAAAACTTTTGCAATCGGCTAATGGAGATATCCTGGAGCTATCGGTCGGAGCAGGAACAAATTTTCAGTTTTATTCGAAGGACGCTAAAATTACTGCTGTCGATTTCAGCCCAATCATGATTGAAAGAGCCAGAATAAGGGCGGCGCAGGAAACGCTTGATGTGGTGTTTTTAAAAGCCAATGTCGAAGAAGCTGAACTAGAGGACAACCGGTTTGATACGGTCATTTCAACCTTATCGTTATGCTCCTATCCGAATCCCGAAAAGGTACTTGCGCGGATGGTTCACTGGGTAAAGCCGGATGGCCAAATTCTTTTAATGGAGCATGGGCTCAGCACGAATCCCGTATTTGCCTGGCTGCAGAACAAAGCCAATCCTTTTCTTTTGAAAAGGCTTGGTTGTCATCAAAATAGGGATATTTTAAAGCTGGTGGGTGCATCCTCTTTGCGGATTAATAAAATCGAGAGTTTTTGGCTGAATTCTGTTCACCTGATTTGGGCAAGTCCAAGAAATAAATAAGGGAAGGATCCTTGAATGGGCCTTCCCTTTTTTATTTTGGCAAAAGACGTGAGGAGCCAGCCACCGCTCAACCAAAAATCTTCTTGAAAAAATCGAGTTCCATTAACGTTGAAATTTCCCTGAAACCAAGCTTTTTGTATAAGGACTTGGCCGGGTTCCCCGCAAAAACGTTGAGCTGGACCGTGGCGATGCCTCGGGATTGAAGTTCCTGGATAGCGGCCTCCATAAGCTTCCTTCCAATGCCAAAGTTTCTATATTGGGGAAACACGTATAAGTGGAGAAGGTTGCCGGTCACTTTCCCGGTCAAAGGGTTCCAATCAGACCCAATCAGAATCCAGCCCCTTATCGCGCGGTTGTGGTCGTCAACCAGGTAATAGGCCCCGTTTTTTACTATGGGCTGAAACATATTATAGGCGTTCTGCATATTATTGGGGGCGTATCCTACCGTACTTTCCTCGACCACTTGTCCTGCGAATCTAAGAATATAGTCCGTCTCTAACTTGCTGGCTTTTCTTATCGTCATACAGCACCTCGAAGGAAAGGAATATGTAATACTATATCCCCTGGCCAGCCTCAGCGTGCCTATCCGGGCTGATGGCAGTGGGGTATTTATTTGCCCTCCCTTGAGGAACTGCATGCCGTGTGAATTGAAGCTCTGGATGCGTCCCCGGCTTAATAGGTTCAATGGAAGCAAAAATGAAGCACCATCACTCCCTCACTCTGTCATGATTTTCGTTGGACAGCCATATAAATAGGCAGAGGTTATTTGGGGGGTGCGGTAATGGTGGAGAGGCTGTCGTTGAGGGAAGCCGCGGGGGTTCTGCGGAGGCGGCTGTGGCTGGTAATTGCCTTGTCGCTTTCAACAGCGCTTGTGGCGGGAATTTTGAGTTTCTTTGTCTTGGAGCCTCAATATGAATACAGTTCACAATTCCTGGTAAATCAAAAAAGCCCCCGTGGAGTGACAGGGGATGATATCCGGACAAATGTGGAATTGATCAATACTTATAAGGGGATCATTCATAGCCCGATTATTTTGGACGGGGTTATCAAAGAGTTGAAACTAAAGATGCCCGCCGAAAAACTTAGGGAAAAAATAAATATATTAAGCGAGGAAAGCTCCCAGTTGGTAACAGTCAAAGTCGCCGACCCGGATCCGGAACGTGCCGCTGCCATTGCAAATTGGACTGTGAGGATTTTTCAAATGAAAATCCCCCAATTGATGAATGTGGATAATGTGAAAATAATATCGGAAGCGAGGGTGGAGGCGGATTCCCAGCCGGTTTTTCCTAATAAAGGCTTAAATATTACAATCGGGATTATTATTGGCACGATAGCAGGGGCAGGAATCGCCTATGCGCTTGAGTATCTGGACAGCGCTGTTAAAACGGAAAGGGATATTTCGGAAAAACTGCATGTACCTGTGCTCGGGGTGATTTCACATATAAAGGACCAGGACTTTGCATCGGTAAGAAGGTCGCGGGCTGGCCGGCAAAATGGGAGGAGGAACGCAATTGACGTACCGTAGAATCCACCACTGGAACAACAAACAAAAGAATTTACTGTCAAACCTTAACCCAAAATCAGAGATTGCGGAACAGTACCGGACAGTAAGGACGAATATCCAATTTGCGGCGGTCGATAAAAAAATTCAAATAATTATTATTACCTCGGCCTCTCCATCCGAGGGGAAGTCCATGAGCGCGGTGAACCTAGCCGTCGTCTACGCGCAGCAAGGGAAAAATGTCCTCCTTGCAGATGGGGATATGCGGAAACCAACCGTACATTACACCTTTTCATTGGAAAACCATAAAGGATTGAGTACAACATTAGTCGGAAACACAGAGCTTGAAGAGACAATTTTGCCAAGCGGGATTGAAAATCTTGATGTGCTCGTATCTGGACCAATCCCGCCGAACCCTTCAGAATTGCTGGCTTCCCATAAAATGCTTGAATTTTTGGAAGCCGCCAGGAGAGTGTATGACATTGTCATTGTGGATACGCCACCGTTGCTGGCGGTCACGGACCCGCAAATTCTCGTATCGCTCGGGGATGGAACAGTGCTCGTTATCCGCAGCAAGAAGACCGAGATTGAAGATGCCCGGAAAGCAATCCAAATGATTCATTCCGCTAATGGAAAGTTGCTTGGGACAATTTTGAATGATGCCCAGATAATAGAGGGGCATTATTACTATACGTGAGAAATACTACCTGCCCCTTAAAGGCTCCACTTTACAATCGGAGCCTTTTTTTTGTTCGTTATTACGCCCGGAAAGTATAGATGCGGTGGATAACCAAAGAATTAATTCCTAAGAAAAACCTGGTAATAATCAGGCTGGGAGCCCCATAAACTGAAATGAACCTTGGATGCGGCCGCATGAGCACGGAAAACCCTCCCGTGCTGCAATCTATAAACAGAAAGGAGTACATACCCGTCAGGCAAGTTAGGCAGCATTACCCATAAGGGTTTGATATTGAGAACAACTTAGACGGCAGGTGACAGCTTAATGCTCCGAACGGAAAGTACAGAATTAAAATCACCGCCTCATGCTTCGGCGGCTTCCAAAGAGGCACTGATACCAATTTCGGTTATTTACCTAATTGGAAAACGAGGGTTGGATATTTTTGGCGCGCTTTTCGGTTTAATCCTCGCGCTCCCTCTTTTCCTGGTTCTCCGCATACTCTATTGCTTTGGGGAAAACAAAGGACCGCTCCTTTTCAGGCAGCAGCGGTATGGAAGAAATGGAAGGCTGTTTTGGATTTATAAATTCAGGTCAATGGTTGTAAATGCCGAGGAATATCTTAAGCAAAACCCCGCCCTATATAGATGGTATGTAGAAAATAATTACAAACTTGAACCAGAGGAGGATCCGAGAATTACAAAGTTGGGCAAATTTTTACGAAGAACGAGCTTGGACGAGATTCCCCAACTAATTAACGTGTTAATGGGGGATATGAGCCTGGTAGGGCCGCGTCCGGTTGTTGAAGAAGAGTTAAAAGAATACAAACATAAAAAACAAGAGTTTCTGTCGGTAAAACCCGGAATGACAGGCTACTGGCAAGTATGCGGCAGAAGCAGCGTCGGTTATCCTGAGCGGGTTGCCGTGGAACTTCATTATGTGTATAACCAGTCTTTGTTATTGGATATAAAAATTCTCTTTCTGACCATTCTTGTTGTTCTATCAAAAAAAGGCGCTTATTAAACTATTTTCTTGGCTAGGAGAGGCTTGAATGAACAGGATAGCTGTGTTAATACCCGTCTTTAATAACCAGGAAGGCCTGTTGCTTACGATTGCTTCATTTGTTAACGAAAAGGAAGAAGCTGTTGACATTTATGTTGTAGATGATGGGAGCACCCCTGCCATTACTTGCCCTGACAAGATAAACCAGCATGCTGTCCATGTTGTCAGAATGGCGGAAAACAAGGGGATTGAATATGCTTTGAACCATGGTCTGAATACGATTCGTGGAGGGAACTACGAATATATTGCCAGAATAGACGCCGGCGACAGGGTATTGAAAAACCGTTTCAGCAAACAGGCATTTTTTTTATCGGAAAATAAGGAAATTGCTTTGGCAGGCTCTTATTCGAATTTTAAAACAAAAGAAGGAACCTTGCATTTTACGTATAAACCTCCAAAAACTTATAAGGCAATCAAAAGAAAAATGCACATGAATTCCTGTTTCAGCCACCCTGCTGTCATGTTCCGGGCCGACTTAATTGATAAGGTCGGTCCATATTCCTTAGCGTACAAAAGCGCAGAGGACTACGAGTTTTTCTTTAGGATTGTAAACAGATACCAAACGGCGAATCTGGATGACGTCCTGCTCGAGGAGGAATTCAACGACACAGGAATTTCGGCCACAAGGAGAAGGCAGCAGTTATTCAGCAGACTGAAAGTGCAGCTAAAATATTTTGATTTCACCGAAGTTTACAGTTATCTGGGGATTTTTAAAACGGCTGCCCTGTTCATGATCCCGAGAAGCTTCATAGAGAGGGTAAAGTCCTCAGGTTCTGTCCTGGTTCAATCTGAAAATGAGGGGGAGCCATGAAAAAAAGGGTGCTGCTAATTTGTGAGGCACTAAGCGGAGGGGTGCGAAAACATATCGTTACAGTACTCCAACATTTATCGCGTGAAAAGTTCGACATTGCCATAGCCTATGGCGAAGGGCGGGCGGACTCGGTTTTTTGGGAGTTTATTAAAGAAAACAAGGAGAAATTTACGTTTTACGCCATTTCCAGTTTTGTGAGGGAAGTAAGCATTATTGAAGATATAAAGGCGATTCTCCAATTAAAAAAGATTATCAAGGAGTTCCAGCCGGAAATTATCCATTGCCATAGTTCCAAGGCGGGCGGAACAGGGAGGATAGCAGCCCTGTTAAGCGGGCAGTCGAAAGTTTTTTACACTCCGCATGGCTATATTATGCAGTATCCATATATCAGCAGGAACAAAAGGAGGCTGTATGGTTTAATCGAGAGGAATCTCGGCAGGATAACGGACTGTACAATCAATGTCTCAAAAGGGGAGTATGAGGCCGGCCGGCGCTACAATCTATTTCGGTATCAAAAAAGCACAATTATATACAACGGGGCCGAAGATAAAGGTTTTGTAAAACAGGTAAAAAATAACGGGAGGATTATTGTAGGGACTTTGGCAAGATTCGACCAATCCAAGGATCCCTTAAGTTTTTTGGAGATAGCAAAAGCGGTTGTCCGCTTAAACCCAAACGTCGAGTTTTGGTATGCGGGCAGCGGCGATTATTGTAAGGAAGAATTTCTAAAGGTGACAGAAGAAAACCCAAAAATAAAATATCGCGGGTTCATAAGCTCCATTGACGATTATTTGAAAGACGTCGATATTTACTTATCAACCTCCCTGCACGAAGCCTTGCCATATTCGGTCATTGAAGCGATGGCGGTGGGAAAGCCGGTCGTTGCCACGGATGTGGAAGGCAATAATGAACTTGTCGTCCATGGGTATAATGGGTATTTATTCTGTCCGGGAAACATTGAAGAAGCTGTGTTTTATATCATGAAATTGATGGAGGATGAACAGGGCATGGGGAAATGCCAATTGAACAGCTATATGCTGTTTAAAGAGCGTTTTCACATCCAGACAATGATCCAACGATTGGAAGAGGCTTATGGCCAGTAAATTTCCGCGGCCTTCCATCACAACCAAGGAATGCAGTTCCTTTTTGCCGCTGAACAAATCGGAGGTCCGACATAATGAAGCAGCTAGTGAACTTGAAAAACTCGCTCATCAATAACCCCTTTATGAAGAGCATTTCAATCCTTGCCGCCGGAACTGCCATTTCCCATTTGTTTATTTTTTTAACAACCCCGATTTTGACCCATTTGTATTCACCGGAGCAATTTGGGGTTTTCTCGATTTATTTATCGCTTCTGTACAGTCTCTCTGTCATCGCTTCCCTTATGTATGACCAGGCCATTCCGCTGCCGAAGGATGACCAGGAGGGTTGGGATGCGCTCGTTTTATCCCTGATGATTGCGGTTATCATCAGCATCATCGTTTTTGTTTGCGCGCTTATTATTCCGATTGGGAAATGGGTTGGAGCGCCTGAACTTGACCGTTACGCCTGGATGCTCGCTGTAAGTGTCTTTGGGATTGGCTGGTTTCAGGCCTTCAATTCATGGAGCATCCGGATGCGGGACTTTTCCTCCATTTCGAGGTCAAAAATCAATATGAACAGCGGGCAAATGGTATCGCAAATCACTTTGGGCTTTTTCCAGGCGGGCATTTTCGGACTGCTGGCCGGTGAGGTGATTGGAAGGATTTCAGGCTTCGTAACCTTTTTAAAGTATCTATTTAAAAACAAGCCAAAGGTAACGCTTTTTTGTTTCCAAGGTGTAAAGAGGGCAATCATCCGCTATAAAAATTTCCCGCTCATTTCAAGCTGGTCGGCCTTTATTAATATTTCTGGCGCGAGGATTCCGGCTATTTTCCTCGCTGCCCATTATGGACCCGCAGTGGCTGGCTGGTATTTGCTTGCCGAGAAAATCCTGACCGTACCAGAAGCATTGTTGGGCTATTCGGTAAAGCAGGTGTATATGTCGGAATCGTCCAGGCTTCATGCAAGAGGGGAAGAATTCAGCTCGCTTTTTTGGATGACTGTCAAGAAAATGTCCCTTATCGGCGGAGGGATAATCGGGATAATCGCGCTAGCTGTCCCGCCATTCATCCCAATGCTATTTGGCCAAGAGTGGAAAGAAGCCGGCTCTTATCTGCATATCATCGCACTGTTGTTCTTTATGAGGATAGTCGTAAATCCAATCGCCTCGAATTTTTATGTATTGGAATCGCAAGGGCTTCAAATAGTCAGTGAATTGATTCGGTTTTCATTAATATGCCTGTCGATGATCATTTCCTATTTTTACATTGAAAGGGCCGCTTTAGCCATTCTTGTGATTAGTTGTCTTTCTTCAATAGGCTATCTGGCATACGGGATTGTATCCTGGCATATCGTGAGAAAGCATTTCCGGAAAGCAGGGCGATCTGTATCCGGTGAACGAATTGAGAGCTGAGGTGCGATGTGTATTTTCTAATTTTGCGGGTTTTCCCTATAAGGAGTGACCAGGGGTGTTATCGATTTCCAGAACAAGATGGGGTATCCAAATCCAGCAAATCTATTTTCCGAAAGAGCCGGATTTTCATGTCCGTCCTTCGACGGACCTCGTTGGCATCACACAGTCCATTGTTCCGATTGAAGGGTTGAAGCCTATCGAGACGCTCCAGCAGGATTTATCCAAACGCGAAGAAGCATTGTTTGGGGAAATATCCAAATCAGCAAGGCAGCAGATAAAGCAGGCGGGAAAGACTTCTGGCCTTTTTACTTTCATTAATGTCAATCCCTCTGATGAAGACATCACCGTTTTCCAGGAATTTTATAATAAGGCGGCAGATAGGAAACATACCGACCGCTGTACCGATTTTCATGTAGAAAAATTAAAGCTGCTGAGGGACCAAAAAGCGCTAGTTATGACCAAGATTGAAGGGGAAGGGGAGGGAGCTCTTTGTTACAGGGTATACGCAGCCGACGGGGAACGAGCAATGCCTTTTTACTCTGCCTCCCACTTCAGGCTAACGGGTGACAGCCAATTCAGGAGGCTGGTCGGCAAGGCCCACCGGCTTCTTAAATGGGAGAATATTCTTTGGTTTAAAAACAATGGGTACTTGATTTATGATTCGGGCGGCTTAACGCCAGACCCAAATGTGCGGAATTTCAAACTTGAATTCGGGGGAACCATCAAAACGGAGTATTCGGGCTACCTTCCATACTCAACTGCCGGAAAACTGGTGCTAAAGGTAAGGAATTTAAAGAGCCATTGGTAAAAGGAAAAACCGGTAAACAGCTATTCATAAAGGGAGATGATGCCATGCATTCCGCAAAGCCTATATTCTTAAGAGCTGTACTGATCGGGTTGGCGGCTTTGCTTCTGGGATGGATGGCGATTGGCTTCCCGCTTGCTGGGGGACCGACATCCAGCGCCAGCTTTCCCTTAATTGCTATGGCGAGTATCTTTGGCCTTTCAGCGGCAACTTTCCTGCTATTGCTAAGGTGGGAGCATATCCTGTTCGTTTTTGCGTTGAGCGCCGGCTTTCAGTTGTACGACCCTTCCCCTTATGAACTGATGTTTTTCATATTGGCGGCTAGTGGTTTGATTAGGCGGATTCAGTTAAATGGGAACATATTCAAGCATCTTTTGGCCTTCCTGCTGTTCATCTTTCTGGTTTTCGGGACGGTTTCCCTGTTCTTCGCGGCAAATTTTTCAAAGGCGGCTGCCTGGCATGGGATAACGGTGTTTTTGGTATGCAGCGGGCTCTTTCTCGCTTTGGCCATCAAAAATAATAAGCATTTGGAGTTTTTTCTGAAAGGATATATCGCGGGGGCTGTTGCCAACAGCGTCCTTGGCATAGCCGGTTACCTCGCCAATGAAAATCTTGGCAATAGCACTCGGCTGGAAGGATTTTTCCAGGATCCGAATATTTTTAGTCCGTACTTAATTATTGCGCTTTTGCTTGTTCTTGAAGATACCCTGAATCCCGCATTATTTAAATCCAGGGTATTCAAATATTCGTCAATTGCATTATTGGCGGGCGCGGTTGTGCTGGCAATGTCCCGGGCCGGCTGGATCAATCTAGTAGTATCACTTGTTGTGTACCTTGTTATTAAGGTGCTGAAGGGGGAACTGAAGCCAGGCTTTGTAGTCAAATCGTTCCTAATCCCCTCATCCCTGCTCGTGTCTGTCTATTTTATGTTTCCCGCCATTACGGCAAGGTTCATCAAGCTGCTTATGGAAAGGACCACACTCCAAAACTATGACAACGAACGTTTCAATGCGCAGCTTTTCGCGTTAAAGGTGCTGAAAAGCAATATTTTTGGCATAGGTCCCGGTGAAATGACATCCATCTATTATATGGACCCGCATAATACGTACCTTCGCCTGTTTGCCGAATACGGATGGATTGCAGGCACCTCTCTGCTGCTGCTCCTTGTAGTCCTGGCCGCCACCCTGTTTGTGAGGAGCCTGTCATGCGGGAAAAACAAGTTCAATTTTCATCTCGTCTTTCTGTGCGCGATGGCCGGTTCGTTTGTGAATATCCTTGTTGTGGATGCCCTTCACTGGAGGCATTTCTGGATTTTATTTGGGCTATGCTGTTATTCGGTCGTTTCCAAAAAACAGGATTCGCGTTGAAATAGGGATGCAGTACAAGCAGCTTACGTTGGAAGGGGAAACTTAAAAATTTTTTAAAAGATAGGGGTTGATGGCATTGGAATGCAAGCGAATCGGCACATTCATCATCTCTCTGGATTTCGAACTATTTTGGGGAGTACATGATGTTTATGAAAAGAAAGACTATGAAGAGAATGTCCGTGGTGCGCATGCGGTTGTCGTTTCGCTTCTGGATTTGTTCTCCCGCTACAAGATACATGCCACGTGGGCTATCGTCGGCATGATTTATTTTGAAAATATGAAACAGCTAAAAAAGATGATTCCGGCCACTAAACCATCCTATAGCCAGAAAAGGTTGTCTTCGTACTATTACATGGAAACTCACCCGATTGGAGAAAGCGATTTGAATTTGTTTTTTGCCCCCCATCTCGTTGAACGTATTGCTTCCGCTCCCTTTCAGGAGGTGGCTACCCATACATTTTCCCATTATTACTGTTTGGAAGAAGGACAAACATTGGAGCAGTTTTCCTGTGATTTGCGGACGGCGCGGGAGCTGAACCGGAAGCGCGGCTGGGAAATAAAATCGATTGTGTTTCCGCGCAATCAGGTTGACGATGAGTATTTAAAAGAATGCAAACGGCTCGGCATGGCTGCCTACCGTGGAAATGAGGAAAGCTGGGCATACCGGATGGAATCTTCGGAAAGAAGGAGATACGCGAAACGAGCCTTCCGATTATTTGACCGGTATATACCCATTTTTGGCCAGCACACATTTCGGCCCATTGCAGGGGAAGACAGTTCCATCCCTGTCAATATTAGAGCAAGCAGGTATTTGGCGAAGGTATCGGAGCGGCTTAAATTGCTTGAGGGTTTGCGGCTGAAACGGATCAAGGGCGAGATGACCTATGCCGCGAAATCAGGCGAGGCCTATCATCTTTGGTGGCACCCGCATGATTTTGGGGGGAATATTAGGGATAATGTAGGCTTCCTGGAAGAGATACTAAAGCATTTTGAGTATTTACGGCGGACATATGGTTTCAGGAGCAGGAATATGATTGAGCTTGCGGATGAACTAACGGTCGGAAATACGCCTGGGGAGGAGCTTAAGGATGCACATCCAATGGAAGAAGCGACTGTTTGAGATAAATGAAATCTACGGACTGGATGGCGGGGCCGAGCTGCCCGCCGCTGATATGTATGCCTATTTTCAGCAAACCCAACCAGTTGAACCAGGCCGATGGAATGCTATCCACAAACGGGGACTAACTCTTTGCATCGACTTAAAAAAAGATGAGGAGCAGCTGAAATCAGAGCTGAATAAATCGACCCGTTACCAAATCAACAAAGCGGCAAGGGAGGAATTGTCTGTCGAGTTCATTAGCGACCCGGACAAGGACGAGATTGAATCCTTCAAAGCGTTTTTTAATCCCTATGCCAAAGAGAAAGGAATTGAGCTTTTTCAGGACGAGCGGATAAAGGGCATCCACGCCCTCGGCATGGTGACAATTACATATGTCTACCATAAAAGTGGGCAAAGGCTCGCCGGCCATTTGTATTTTTCCGACGGCTCCAGGGCCAGGATGTTTTATTCGTGCTCCGGCAGGTTTACGGACAACGGCATCCCTAAAAATGAAATCGGGCGGGCCAACCGGTTTCTTCACTGGAGGGACATACTCAATTTTAAAAAGAGGGGATACATGCTATATGACTTTTTCGGTCTATCCCTTGATGAACACGATGTTGACCAGCAAAATATCAATCAATTCAAAAGGAGCTTTGGCGGAGAAGAAATCGTGGAATACCGAAGCTTTATCCCCAATAGCCTAAAAGGAAACCTCCTCATCCTCCTCCTCAAACTAAAATGGCGCAACCAGCCCGAACTCATTCGAAAGTGAAGCAGGAAACGTGACTTTTGCTTCACTTTTTCGCTTGGAAACAGGTTTTGGGATCCTTCTTTACGTTTCACTAATTCGCTGCTTCAAATACCCGGAACGTATACAGGCCGCTGGGAATAGTTTGTCATTGTAGTGGAGTAAAGGAGATAGGGAAATGCAGTAAAACAGCAATTCGAATGCTATTGATTTTCAGCGGGAGCACATCAAAGATTTCTATGAAAAGTGCAAAAAGCAATTGTATCAATTTATCCAGGTGGAATTGAAGGATGGGGCAGTCTACCAAGGCATCCTTCATAGTTATAACAAGGAGAAGATGTACCTCATCATGCCAAATATGCACCATAAGGGCATGCGAACGGAATCGGTGCATGAAAGCAGGCTCTTTTCATTCTTCGGGCCATTCGGGCTCTTTGGATTCCTGTTCTTTGGGATTCGTGCATTCGGGCCGTTTTTCCCATTCTTTATTTGAGGAACAAAAAGGCTTGCAGCGGGAACCTTCGCTGCGAGCCTTTTTAAATATATTCCAAGTTTTAAACAACTGCATGCCCTGTGAAAATCCAATCATTTTGTACAAGTGAGGACTCGGTAACTAAGGATGTCCTGGTATTTCAGCATAATCATATAGTGTTGGTTGAATACTTCGAAAAGATTCGGTTCGATAACATCCGAGTAATGAAATTCAGGCATCTGATGTGTTTGGAGAATGGACTGGCCGTTCCGGTTGATCGCGATGTTTTTAAAGCCTGCCTGTTCGAGTAAAACCTTCCAGTCCAATTCCAATGGAAGGGAATCGAAACCATAAAATGCTTTTATTTCTTCGGCATCCTTAGGATCGGGCTGTTTATTAACGGTCAATTCATTGACGATGAATCGCCCGCCGCTTCGCAATACCCGATATATTTCCTGAAGGGCCTTCTGTTTATTTACAAAGGAAAGAACCGATTCAGAAAGAACAAAGTCGAAACTCCCGTCCTCCAGAGGGATATCCTCAATTGATCCAAGAATGATTTTTACGGGAACCTGATGCGCGGCCATTCGATTTTTGGCTTTTTCGACCATTATGGGATTAATGTCCATGCCGGTTATGTCAGCTCCGTATTGCAAAGCAAGGAAAGCGGCTGTCTGCCCTGTACCGCAGCCAACATCCAAAATGGTGGAGGTTTGGCCGATTTGCTCTCCCATTAGCATTTCCTTGGTAAGATTTAAGCCACCTGGATGAGCACCGCCAATGCCAAATTTGGACAAAAAATCTAAATACATTGAAGCCCCAATTGGAAACCCCCTCCTCAATTCAGCTTATTTACATCATATGAAAGGAGATTTGAGAAGGTTCTTGCCAATTTAGTCCAATGCCCAACCTCGTTTTAACCATCTCTGCTCGCTATTCTTTTAACAAACCACCGCTATCCCCGTTTTTCCCATATGAACTGGCCCGAATCTCTTCCCTTTTTATCCATATTCAAAATTTACGAATCTTATTTTAGTTCTATTCGTATTTTTGGTAAGGAATGGGGCGGCCAGTACCTGAAGCAGGGGACGTGCTGCTGCTTCATTCGAAAACTGAATGAAGCGCCTGCTCCGTCCCCCGGTTCACTATTACTTGCCGATAAATTCCTGAGTCCAGTAATTCCCCTGGGCGATGTGGCCAACCCCAATGTGGGTAAAATTAGGATTGAGGATGTTTTTGCGGTGCCCTTCGCTGTTCATCCAGGCAGTGACAACTTCCTGAGGCGTGCGTTGGCCCATTGCGATATTCTCCCCAGCAGATGAGTAGGAAATGCCGAATTTCTTCATCATATCAAATGGAGAACCGTACGTCGGGCTGTTATGGTCAAAGTAGCCGTTCGCGGACATATCCCGGGACTTTTCACGGGCCATTTTGCTTAAATTGGCGTCTACTTTTAGCGCGCCCAGGCCTGCTTTTGCGCGCTCCTGGTTTGTAAGTGTGACGACCTGCTGCTCATATGCGCTCAACACGCTTGATTTCTGTTCTGCAGGCGCGGATTGTTTCACCGGAGCCGGAGTTGGTGCTTTCGCAGGAGCTTTCGTAGGTGCTTTCACAGGTGCTTTCACCGCTGATGATGGTTGGGAAGGTTTCGGCGCTGCTGGTTTTGCCGGTGCCTTAGGAGCGGGAGCAGCCTGCTTTGCGGGAGCATACGCAGGTTTTTGAACTTGCTTTAAGAAATCCTGCAATCCAAAGCGTTTAAGTGTTTCTTCTATATATCTATTCATCTCAATTGTATTGATATTCTTGCTTTGATAAACGTACACGTGCTCTTGGACAGTCGGGGCGGGAGACGATGCTTCCGCTTTCTCCGGCATTTGTCCGGCCATCCACAGGGATGAAGCCACTGCAAAAGAAAGAATGATCTTTTTCTTTTTCATCTATCCATACCTCCTGTTTTGTTTAAACTAATAGTTAAGTTGCTTGTTGCCGCAAGCACGTTTATCGTAACATATGTTTTTTGTCATATTTGTGGTTAATCCTGCTAACAGTTGGCCAGTAAGTATATGGCTTACCCTTGAAAGGGACCTTAAACGTTGATATAAATGATTTTAAGAGACCAATGGAGCAGCCAGACAGTTTGCCCAATTTTCTCAAAGTCTAGCAGCGGTTCCAATAATTACGGGGTTTAAGGGGTTGACAGCCGTTTTAAATCTCCTTTTATGTTACAGTTTGTTTAGAGATATGTAACAAACCGCATAGGTATAGTGAAGTGGCAGACCAGCCACCTTCTTCCATCTGCATTTTCCGGGAAAGGGGGGAATGGAATTGGCATTAATGCTTAAAGGCAAAAAGTTTTTTGCTTATCTCATTATTTTTATCGCCCATGTGATGGGGCTGATCGCGATAGGAGAGTTTATAGGGGAACGGGATTATTCCTTGCTCGCGATGTATGTCCTTTTTGGATTAATTCCGTTTCTAGTGGGATTCATTCTTATGAGAGGCAAACAAATCTTTTACCGATATTCAAAGGGGAAATACATTTTTACGTTAAAAAAGCTGTACAGCCCAAATCTGCGGGTGTATCTGTATATTACAATTGCCATTCCCTGCTTTTACTCCTTGATGAAATTCTGGAACCTAGGGAAATATCAAAAACTAGCAAACATTAAAGATATTTGGCTGTTTCCCGCATCGTATATGTGGCTGGACTATTTCTTGATTATTACTGGACTTCTTTCCTTTATAATGGCGGGGCGCATCTTTGTCGCCGGGTTAAAAGAAGTGGAGAGATCCTCGATTGCTATTTTTTCTTTCAGCTTCCTGCTTACCGCATCAATCATTCTTTTGACAAACAATGATTTTGAAGCAGTAAGAAAGGATGGAATCGTAACGCAGAAACTGGGGAAGATGGAGAGTATTCCTTGGGCGGACGTTAAGAATGTTGGCATTAACGGTTACCTTTCACAGGATGGTTTTTCCTCCACAGCCTCCAAAAGCTTTAAGTGGGAATTCATTTTTTATCTTAAAAATGGGAAGGATAAGGTGATTGGCCCGTTCTATTATGGAAACAGCTATTTGGGCGCTTCACTAGATATAAAAAAATTGATCATCGAAAAAAGAATACCTATGTCCACGGATAGGATTTCTGAAAAAGAATGGGATTTTATCGAAGTTGATATGGAATACAATGAGGGGAGTCCGGAAGATTTTTATACTTTTTTTCAATTCGACCCGGAGAGCAAAAAGTATTATAATATCCCGTATGAATAAGCTGTCCGTAAGTGGGGCAGCTTTTTTGCTATATAGGATTCACTGTCTATAATAAGGAGGGGCGGCGAAAATTCCGTTAGGTGCCACCAAAGTAAAAATGTGAGTGGCATTGTTCGGGTAAACTCCCGCAAAGATGTCGTTCAATGCAGATGAACGACAAAGATTTGGGTAGACGAGAAAAGGTGTCGCTCAAATCCGGATAAGCGACAAAAACTCGCCCAAGAGCCAAATTAACTATGAAACTTACCTAGGGGGTGAAGTGGTTGTTGCGTGTAAAACAAGCGCTTCTTTTTTTCTTACAGCTGTTTTTTATATGGATAATATATAGCACGTCTGTCCAGGTTACACGTATTTTTCATTTGCCTATCCCCGCGAGTGTTCTGGGCATGGCCGGTTTATTCTTGCTCCTGTGCTCCGGAATTGTGAAGCTTCATTATGTAGAACTTGCGGGGTCTTTTTTGAACAGGCACCTCGGATTCTTCTTTATTCCTATAACAGTCGGATTAATGGACTTTGGCGGGCTGATTAAGGCTAGTGGTCTGCAAATTTTGGTAATGATTGCGGGAAGTACTGTATTGGGGCTATTGGTTACTGGAGGGCTCGCCCATTATTTTTCAGGGGAGGAACGAAACTAGCATGAACGGCATAACACTCTTTAGCATCGTTCTAACAATAGCGGCCTATTGCGGGGCTATGATTCTTTCACGAAAGGTCCCATCCCCTCTCACCTCGCCTGTCATGACTTCGACGGCGGCGATTATTCTAGTTCTATCATTGATGGATATCGACTACGAGGACTATACCCCAGCGAAGGAGTGGATGACTTTTTTGCTAGGTCCCGCGACGGTGGCGCTCGCCTTGCCTTTGTATAAGGCAAGGAAGATTCTCATCAAGAGATTCAAGTCTATCATGGCGGGGTTGTTCACTGGGACGCTAACCACCATTTTTTCGGCGGTTTTGCTTTCAAAAGCGCTCGGGCTTTCTGAAGGACTTCAAGCTGCGGCGGCAGTAAAGGCGGTCACTTCGCCGGTTGCAATAGAGGCGGCGCTTTTGATTGGCGGAAATCCCGCTATCGCGGTGGCATTTGTCATGGCAGCGGGAATTTTCGGAGCGGTTTTCGGGCCATTGATTTTAACAGTTGCGAGAATAACGGACCCGTTTGCACGGGGCCTTGGGATCGGGACTGTTTCCCACGGAATCGGAACCGGCCAGGTCATGAAAGAAGGTGCACTGCAAGGGGCCGCCTCAAGCATCGGCATGGGAATGGCAGCTGTTATAACATCCCTTATTTTACCGTGGCTTTACCCGCTAATAAAATAAAGGGGGGCGTTCTTACGATCCATTTGGGATCTTTACGAATCACTGGGTCCGCCCCCTGCTTCACTATGCTTCTACATATTGGCCATAAGCCTTTTAAGGATGCGTTCGTAGTCGTCCCGGTCGATGCCGGGAGCGAATTGCTCGGGCTTTTCCTCGAAATCTGGAACGGGAGCCCCTTCAGGCATACCGTCGATGACGTGGAGCGGCTCGCCTGTCTCCGGGTTCGGGCCTTTCCAGATACGGGCAATATCCCGGTATTCGGGTTCGCCCCACGTGTACAGGACATTATACAGCCCCTGTGCCATAAACTTTTTGGCATAATCGAATTTATTGTTATCTAGGCTTGGCACAGGGAGCATTTTGCCGACTTCTACACCGGTGGCAACTTCAAGGGCCTTTGCGTAGGCGATGATATGTGTGCCTCCGCGGACAAGCAGGTAGCCGATCATTTCCCTTGCAACAGGGTTGGTTGTCATCTCATAAACCCGCATCTTATGTGTCCTCGCGCCGATTTCAAGTAAGTAATTATGAAGAAGATCCGCAACAAGGTTGCCGCTGTTCGTAACAAATTCCCCGTTCCATGGCCGTCCCATCCCGTCACCTGGATAAGCTGTTTGGGCAGTCGTTGTAAAATGAAGGGAGTAGCGCGCATCCTTTCCGTTCATGAGCGGAGCCAAATCCGGATCGGCTTCAAATGTAGTGCCGAAAGAGAGCAGGTTAATCGTATTCGCAACGAGCTCAACATGGCCGAATTCCTCGGCTGTGATGCTTGCGATAATATCATAAAAAGGCTTCAGCTTCTTTTTGCCCCGAAAATTAAAGGACTGGAACATGTAATTGTTCAAGGTCGACATTTCGCCAAACTTTCCGCCCATCAACTCTTGGACTGCGGCTGCCGCATTCGGATCGCCATGTTCGGGCCTCGGCAATTCAATTGCAATCCTATTCACGCGCTTCATCATATGGGCCACCTCCAAAAAGGTATTTTAAATCGGTCCGTACCTGAATGAACCAGAGCTTTTCCCAGTTTCATCAACGAATGAAGCAAGCTTTACTCCATCACCAATTCGGGGTTTGGGACGACCCAGACGATTTGGGCTGTCCGGATGAAGAAGGCGTTTCTGCCGAGTTCCACAACGATATGGTCGGGCTGTACGCTGGCGAGCCTTCCCCGCACTGATCCTCTCGAGGTTTCCACTGCAACATTTGAACCTACGATTCCTGAAAGAGCCTGAAATACATAAGGATCGCTTATTTTCCATTCAATATTGTCCATTTTTCCCCCTCCTGTACTCATATCAAGGAAGTATATGTTTGAGGATGAAAATATATATTTGAAATCGACAATAATGGTTGGAAAAAGGAAGAAGGAGATACGTCCCCTGCTTCACATTTTTTTTAGGTTAAAAAAGTACAGCAAATATTAAAAGAATACTATTGATAGCGCTTTCATAGTGTATTTTTTTATAGAATAATTGGTTTATAGGCACTGAATGCCATTTTAAAAGGAGGATTATGATGAAGAGAAGCTGGAAGGTTATTTCTTTACTTATTGCTGTGATGATGTTCATGGTTATTGCAACAGGCTGCAACGAGTCAACTGGCGGTAAAAGCAAAAGTAAGGTGAGTGTCGGGATTGTTCTGCCAACGAAGGATGAGCCTAGGTGGGTACAGGATGAGCAAAGGTTTAAGGACGCGCTGAAAGGCACGGATTATACGACTGAAATCCTGTTCAGCCAGGGATCCTCGGCCAAGGAAAAAGAAAACGTTGAAACTCTTCTGAATAAAGGAATCCAAGTTCTAATTATTTGTCCTCATGATGGCGATGCAGCTGCTGCAGCGGTTGAAGAGGCCAAAAAAGAAGGCGTTAAGGTTATTTCCTATGACAGGCTGATAACTAATACAGATGCGATTGATTACTATGTTACATTTGACAGCCTCGCGGTAGGTGCCGCACAGGCGCAATACCTGATTGACAAAGCAAACGGATCCGGCGTACCTCTTTACCTTTATGCGGGTGCTGCTTCCGACAATAACGCATTTTTGTTTTTCCAGGGCGCATGGAGCGTTCTTCAGCCAAAAATAGCTGATGGAACCTTCAAAATTGCCAACTCAAGCGAAGCGATTAAGCTCAAGGATACTGCTGAACTTACACGCGACCAGTTAAGCAAGATTATCGGCCAGGTTACAACCAACTGGGATGCAAACGAAGCGAAAAACAAAGCACAGACGCATTTGACTGCAGCTGCAGCGGATATGAAAGGCGATGTCGCAGTACTTGCTCCGAATGATGGAACTGCCCGATCAATTGCGGACGTATTTGCAACTGATAATGAAATTACCAGCTTCACAGTAACTGGCCAGGACGCGGAAAAAGCGTCAATCCAGTACATTCTTGATAGCAAGCAATCCATGACTGTCTTTAAGGATGTCCGCACACTTGTTAAGGATGCAATGGGCATGGCAGTCAACCTTCTTGATAAAAAAGACCCTGAAACAACAGGTTCTTATAATAACGGCAGCATCGATGTAAAGGCAAAGCAAACGGATGTCATTGTCGTTGATAAGGAAAACGTAAAGGCAGAATTGATTGATTCCGATTACTACAAGGCAAGTGACTTCACTGGACTCTAAGATAAAAGCATAGGCATGTTGCGGAATAGTGATAGATACGTCTATCACTTTTTCGCCATTGCGATAGCTGTTTGCAGGGAGGGATCGTGTTGAGCGAATATATTCTGGAAATGAAAGATATTTCCAAAGAGTTTACCGGGGTCAAAGCGCTCACCAACGTCAATTTTAAGGTAAAAAAAGGCGAGATTCACTGCCTGATAGGCGAGAATGGGGCAGGCAAATCAACACTGATGAAAGTACTGAGCGGGGTGCATCCATATGGCACCTATGAAGGCGATATCGTGTTCGAGGGAAAGGTACAGCAATTCAAGAAAATTAGCGACAGTGTAAAAGCGGGCATCGTGATTATTTATCAGGAGCTTGCGCTGTTTCCGGATCTCACTGTCTATGAAAATATTTTTGCGGGAAACGAAGTGAAGCGCGGCGCGATTGTGGATTGGAACCAGACAATTGCCAAAGCGAAGGAAATGCTGCGGAAGGTAAAACTGGACGTTAATCCTGAAACTCTTGTAAAAGATTTGAGTGTAGGGAAGCAGCAATTGGTCGAAATCGCCAAAGCGCTTAGCAAGGATGTCAAGCTGCTGATTCTGGATGAGCCGACTGCGGCGCTCAATGAGGACGACAGCGAAAACCTGTTGAAGCTGCTCGGTGAGCTGAAGAATCAAGGTATTACCTGCATAATGATTTCCCATAAACTGAAGGAAGTCATTTCAATTTCGGATCAGGCAACGGTTCTGCGCGATGGACGCACGATTTGTACACTCGATGCCTCCAATGGAGAAGTTTCCGAAAACGTCATTATTAAAAACATGGTCGGACGCGAAATCGATGATATTTACCCAAAAAGGCCAAACAAGAATTTTGGTAAGAAAATACTTGAACTGCGGAATTGGTCCGCTTATTCCCAACAATTAGGCAGGCAGGTTGTAAAAAACGTCAATTTCCACGTAAAAAAGGGGGAGATTGTCGGGATAGCCGGCTTGATGGGTTCGGGACGCACGGAGCTGGCATTAAGCATTTTTGGAAACCCCAAGTCTTATAAGGTACAGGGGGAACTGCTGGTGGACGGTTCGCCAAAATCGTTCACGCATCCAAGTGACGCCATCAAATCAGGGATTGCCTATGTTACTGAAGACCGGAAGGGTGACGGGCTGTTTTTAATCCAGGATATTAAGAACAATGTTTCCGCCGCTTACCTGAAAAAGGTTTCCGATAAGGGTATCATCAACGAGAACGAAGAGGTCAGGAAAGTAACGGAGTATAAAAATAATTTGTACATTAAAGCACATTCCCTTGAACAGGTCGTTGGCAATCTAAGCGGGGGCAACCAGCAGAAGGTTTCACTTGGAAAGTGGCTGTTTGTCGGGCCAAGGCTGCTTATCTTGGACGAACCGACACGCGGAATTGATGTTGGCGCCAAGTTTGAAATTTATACGATTATGAACCAGTTGATTGACGAAGGCATGAGCATTATCATGATTTCCTCAGAGCTTGGCGAAGTGCTGGGAATGAGTGATCGCGTGTATGTCATGGCAGAGGGCGAAATTAAAGGCGAGTTGTCAATTGAAGAGGCAAACCAAGAAAATATCATGCAGCTTGCTACGCAATAGGAGGTAAAATCCTGTGAACTTTTTTACTGAAGCAAAATCATTAGTCAAAGAAAATATTCGTGACTACGGCATGTATATTGCCTTACTCTTCATCATGCTTACCTTCTCGTTCATGACGGATGGATTGTTCATGTCGTCCCGCAATATTAGCAATCTATTGGATTCGACAGGTTACATTGCGGTCCTTGCTGTAGGCATGACGCTCGTTATCGTCATCAGGCACATTGACCTCTCCGTTGGTTTCGCTGCTGGATTCATGGGGGCGATCGCTGCAATTCTTCTTACAAAAGCCGGGGTGCCCGTTTATTTTACCATTCCGATTATCCTTGCCCTTGGCATCGTAATCGGCCTTTTCAATGGCTTGCTTATCGCGTGGTTTGGGATTCCCGCCTTTGTCGCGACCCTTGCCGGAATGCTTATCTTTAGGGGTGCGCTTCTCCAAGTAACCGAACAGACAGGAACAATCATCATTAGGGATAAAGCCTTTAATGCCATCGGCAACGGGTATCTCCCTTCTATAATGGAAGTTAATGGCCTCCACCTGCTCTCCTTGATTTTAGGCGCATTGTTCATTGTATTTTATATATATAGTGAATTGTCCACTCGCAAAAACAAGATTAAATATCAGTTTGAAGTTGTCTCAAAAGGGATTTTTACGCTGAAGCTGGTTTTAGTTTCCTTTATTATCGCGTATATTACGTGGATTTTGGCAGGATATAACGGCTTTTCATGGACAGTTGTCATTATGCTGCTTGTCGTGGCCATCTATCATTTCCTTACAAAGAAAACCGTGCTTGGCCGGCACATCTACGCGGTAGGAAGCAATCCGGAAGCGGCGCATCTAAGCGGGATTAACGTAAACAAAATTACGTATATCGTATTTGGGTCTATGGGAATGCTTGCGGCTCTCTCAGGAATTCTGTTCACCTCCCGGCTTCAATCCGCAACGACAACGGCAGGGACGCTTTTCGAGCTTGACGCTATTGCTGCCGCATATGTCGGAGGTGTATCGTCCGCGGGCGGTGTTGGAAAGGTTTCAGGGGCGATAATTGGAGCAATTGTTATGGCCTCCCTTTCAAGCGGGATGAACTTGTTGGGCGTTGGAATCTCCTACCAGTACATAATCCGCGGAGGAGTCCTGGCAGGCGCAGTTATTTTTGATGTTATGACCCGGAAGAAGCGAGGCTAAAGCCAAACCGCGCAGCTGAATAAGGGCAAGAGGGGTACCTTATTTATAGGGTACCCCTGCTTTTTATTGAGTTTCCTTCGGGGAGCAACCTACTCCCAGGGTAAAACTCCGTAATTCCAGGGTGGCTCTTTTTTAAACACCTCAGATACTATTGAGAAAATGCGGGTAGATGATATGATGAAAATAGTCGATTACTGGAAAAAGGAGACTTCTCTTTTGCGAAAAACAGGCATGATCGCACTTTGTATAGCTGGCATTATCCTAAGTTATTTTACATTCTTATCTGCTGAGAAAGCATTTCGTTCCGATTTGAAGCTTCCCCAGGCCTCCGTACCAAAAAAGGAGCAATACCGCCTTGTTTTGATAACAAAGGAACTGGAAACCCCATTCTGGGATAAGGTTGGCATAGGCGCTCTGCAACAGGCGGAAAAAGAGGGCACAAGTATCGAGATATGGGGGAGCTATGGCAATAACGAGGAGGAGTTTTTGAAAAAGGTTGAAATCGCCATTCAGTCAAAGGTGGATGGCATAATCGTCCAGGGACTTGATACGAAAGAGTTTAAGGATTTGACGAAAGTAAAGGCGGCTTTTTACGGAATCCCGGTGATCACTGTCGCGAACGATGTACCAAAGTCGGAGAGTTTACGGAGAACCTATGTAGGCTCAGACCAATTATTAGCGGGAAAGATGATTGCGGAGCAGCTTATCGCTGATATGGGGGCTACCGGCGATGTGGCCCTTATGTACGACAGCCACCATGAGTATTATCAGGAGCAGCGGCTGAATGGTATCCGGGAGGTTTTGAAGGAATATCCGAATATCCAGACGATTACCGTGGACACAGCGAACACTAGGGAACAAATCATTGCTGCAACTCAGGAAGTGCTAAACGAATATCCGAATGTAGATGGCTTTATCGCCGTTAATGCAACGATAGTCGGCCCGATGATCCAGGAAATCGGAAGGCGGTCCCAGGTTGCGCCATATTATCTTTATTCCTTTGATGACGGTCCGGAATCGCTATCATTGCTTATGCAGGGGAAACTTGATGCAATGATTGAGCAATCACCTGTGGATATGGGGAAAACAAGTGTTGAACTATTGATAAAATGGCTTGACGGTGATGCTGTGCCCCTTGACATGGACGGGTATCTTACCGATATTAAGGTATTGAAGGCGATTGACATGCGATGAATAAAATTCAAAAGAAAATATGGATGCTTGCCGCTGTCGTTCTGTTTATCATGGCTGCAATTTGGATAACGCTTACCTTTTACAATCAAAAAACGCAAAATAAATATAATGATATCCTGCAAAGGTATTTACAGATGAATGAAGTGACGACAGCAAGCCAGCAGCTAATAACCGATTTAAATAATTATTTGCTCATTCCTACCCCAGCCAATCTGGAAAGACTGAATGGAAGCAAAGAAGATTTCCGGAAGTCAAAATATAAGATTACCAGTCTGCGAAACTCCGAAAATGATTTCGCCTTAACAAACTATAAAAATTTAATTGATAGCCTTATAGAAACGACTGACAGGTCCATTATGTACAAGTCGGAAAATGAAGCAGAAGCTTCCGCAAAGGAATTCTCGGAAGCGACGAGGATATCCAAGTATATATCAGAAATGACTCTCACGCTGATTGATACTGAACTGAAAACCTATGACCGTTTTTATCGGCAAATCATTGAACAATCCGCTGACTTGAAGAAGCTGGGCATTTGGCTGCTGCTGCTGATTACGTTCTTATTGCTCCTATTGACATACTGGTTCTCGCTTAGTATCACGAGGCCGGTGCAAAAGCTGACCCAAGCGGCCAACGAGCTGTCAAAGGGGCGTTTTGATTTGGAAATAAAAGTAGATTCAAATGACGAAATCTCCTTTCTGGCTGAAACCTTCGACCGGATGCGGATCAACATCAATAACCTGATTTCTGAAATCCAGCAAAAAGCGCAGCTGGAACATGAGCTCCAGCAAAGCAAGCTGTTGCTGAAGGAAAGCCAGCTCCGCGGGCTGCAAAGCCAGATTAACCCGCACTTTTTATTCAATACCCTAAACACATTGTCAAAAAAGGCCTATCTAGACGGCTCGGAGGAAACGAGCGATTTGCTTGTCAGCGTTGCTGGCCTGCTGCGCTACAACCTAAAAAGAATGGATAAGCCGGTTACATTGAATGAGGAATTGGTGGTGCTTCGCCAATATATGGATATTCAAAAAGCAAGGTTCACCGACCGGCTACATCTTTATATGGATATAGACGAATCCTGCCTGGATGTACAAATACCTGGCCTGACGCTCCAGCCCATCATTGAAAATGCAGTAATCCATGGAGTCGAGCCAAGGGAGGAAGGCGGCAGCATATTGGTTCGGATCCTGGATGAAGGCGACTTTGTAAGAATTGAGATTGCCGATGACGGTCCCGGAATCCCCAGCACAAAAATTAAGCAAATCCTACAGGAGAATGACTTCCAAACGGATGGTGAGTCAACAGGAATCGGTTTTGTGAATGTGGTGAAAAGGCTGCGGCTATTTTACAGCCTGGAGGATGTATTGGCAATTGAAAGCAAAGGAAAAGGCACGACGGTAGTGATGAAAATACCGAAAACAAGGAGAATTGAATAGCATGATAAAACTCCTTATTGTAGATGACGAACAAATTGAGAGGGAGGGCCTGGCGGCTATTTTGCAAAAAGCATTCCCCGAACTCGTCATCAGCCAGGCGAGGAATGGGAAAATCGCTATCCAAATGGCGGCAGAGTTCATGCCGGATTTAATTCTGATGGACATTAAGATGCCTGGAATGACAGGGCTTGAAGCGGTAGAGCTAATCAGTGCGGACTTCCCGGAGATAAAATTTGTAATGGTCACGGCCTTTGACACCTTTGAGTATGCCCGCCAGGCAATTAAGCTTGGCGTCAAGGATTATTTGTTAAAGCCAAGCAAGGTGAGCGAAATTGTCGCTACAGTGGGCAAAGTACTTGAACAAATTAAAGAAGAGCAGGAAAAAATCTCGGCGGAAAGGCTGCAGCAAGCCACGCTGCAAAAAGCGTTGTCGCTCGCCGAGACAGATATCGTTACGCAGCTTCTGTTCGACCATGTACATGAAGTCCATTTGGATATGCTCGTTGAAATGCTGGACATCCGCTCAACGAATGAGCATTTTGTAATGAGCGTTCTCATTCCTCCCGGAGGGGAGAACTTCTATGCAGCAATTAAGGAGAAAGTCAGGAAGTCGGGAAGCGCTTGGGTCGGCGCGCTGTATGGCCGTCAGCTTCCAATTATTGTTTTTCGTAAGGAGGACAAGCGGTTTCGCAGCCAGGCTATATTCCTTGCCAGGGAAATTTTATCTCTTGCGCAATCAGACAGGGAATCGGACTGGTTTGTCGGAATCGGAAATACATGCAACTCGCTAAATCAAACTAGGCAATCATACCAAGAGTCGCTAATTGCAACGATGGACACTACATTGCCCGCAAAGTACCGCTTCTATTCAGATGTTCCTACCATAGATACCGCCGCTGACTTCCAGCTTGCTAAACAAAGGGAAAAGCTATTTTTTGACCATATTAGGCTTGGCAGGTGGGAGGAAATCAATGCGGGAATAATGGAATTGATTCTTCGTTATGAGAATGAATCCGCCGACCTTTTGCAGGCGCAGCAGCGAATTCTTGAATTGCTTTGGATCGCATCAAGAATATTAACGGAAATAGGGGTAGAGGCAGATTCTCCTTTCTATTCTTTCCAAGCCCAGGATTTCCGGCAGCTGCGTGTGGAAACCCGGCATTTGCTTGACCGGATGAAGCAATCCTATGAGGAGAATGCTGGTCGGCTCGAGGCGGATACAATCCACAGGATCAAACAGTATATTATCAGCCACTCTCATGAAGACATCTCATTGGATACGCTGGGGAAGAAGGTTGGCTTGAGCCCGATTTATATAAGTAAAATGTTCAAGGAGAAGCTTGGTGTCAATTATATCGATTTTTTAACAGAGTGCCGGATTGAGAAGGCAAAGAAACTAATGGCGAATCCCGGGACGAGCCTTAAGGAAATTGCCATAGAGGTTGGCTACCATGAACCGAATTATTTTAGCAAGGTGTTCAAGAAATTGTGCGGTATTTCACCGACTGAATACAGAGGATTGCTGCTGGGGAAAAAGGTTGAAGGAAAAAGGAGCGATGCCAATGGAAAGGGCTATTAGTCGATGTAGGCTTGTTCTGCTTGCGCTTGTTCTTATTTTTACCGCAGCCAGTTGCGAGAAAGTGGAGAGCCGGACCTCGGCAAAAAAACAGCCAAAATCAAATCAACATGCCAAGCCAATCGAGAAAGCAATAGCGAGTGAACCTCTTAAAATCGGCTTCTCTATGGATACATTATTGGAGGAACGCTGGCAAAAAGACCGTGATTTATTTAAAGCAGCGGTGGAAGCGCTCGGCGCGAAGGTGGAAATTTTGGCTGCAAACGGCGATGATGCCCTGCAGATAGCCCAAGCGGAGACATTAATCAGCCAAGGAATTGACCTGCTGGTTGTCGTTCCGCATAATGCCGAGGCAACCGCAACAATTGTCAACAAAGCCCACAAGGTTGGAATCAAAGTGATGGCCTACGACCGGCTTGTTAAAAACGCCAATATCGACCTGTATGTTTCCTTTGATAACGAGCAGGTTGGGGAACTCCAGGCAAAAGCCATAACCGAATTGGTTCCAAAAGGCAGATATGTTTACATCGGTGGCGCAAGTACGGACAACAATGCCCATTTATTTAAAAAAGGTGTTTTTAAGGTTCTTCAGCCCCTAATTGACAAAGGAGATATTACAGTGGTATTCGACCAGTGGAGCAAGGATTGGACCCCGGTGAATGCGCAGGCAAACATGGAAGCAGCCCTTAAGGCAAATAATAATAATATTGACGCAGTCATTGCTGCAAATGACGCAACAGCGGGAGGCGTAATTAAAGCGCTGTCAGCACAGGGGCTTGCAGGCAAAATACCGGTTGCTGGCCAGGACGCGGAGCTTGCTGGAGTCCAGCGGGTCGTCGACGGCACCCAGACGATGACGGTTTACAAGCCGATAAATGCCCTGACTGAAAAAGCGGCAGAGTTGGCGGTCATGATCGCAAAAGGCGAGCATATCAAAGCAGACAGAAAAATGAACAACGGAAAAGTTGAAGTACCATCCATTCTTCTATCCCCAATCGCGGTTGATAGACAAAACATAGACCAAACCATCATCGCCGACGGTTTCCACTCAAGGGAGGATGTTTATCGGAAGAAGCAGTGAAGCAGGGGGCGGATATCTCCTGCTTCACTTTTATTTGGGCGCCATCCCTGTAACTTATAATATGTTTTTCCGCTTTGTTTAAGAATGCGGGGTATTACCTCATTTTCCCAGTGCTTCCTTTTCTTTTAGGTGCTAAAATAAATTGCCGATTCAGGTAATTTTAGCAATTTGCGAGGAAGGGACATCGATGAAACACAGAATCGCAGTCATAATGATGACAATTTTCTTTTTTACGGGTACTGTCGGAACATTGCAGGGAATGGCAAAAACGTACACGCCGGACCAGCTTGTCGGCATTTCCGAGTCGTACATACGACAGATTTCACCGCTGATAAACTATGAAAAAAGCAAAACGGTGAAAGCTGTTCCAGTAAAGCTGATGGCCAGTACAAAAACCAGCCTGGCAAATGCCGCGGCGGCAGTTAAAAAACTGAAAAGCGGCACCACCCGACGGAAGCTTGAGGCGCGAATCACCGCGGCTGAAGGTACTTATGCGAGGGCAGTCGCCTACAACAACACTATCGGCGTCGGCGAGCGGATGAAGCTCATGTCCCAAACACTTATGTCGGCTTATGGGAAAAACCCGTCCAGTGACGGGACTTTTAAAGCCTATAATTCTTTGAAGTTTGAATTGGGGAAATTTGCGAGGTCGATTGGCCTTGTTTACGGGAAATCGACTAGGGACGCCCTTTCAAAAAAATATAAACCTGCTCCCGAGGGAAGTTTGAACCAAACCCGTTCTGCCGCGGTTTTAAAAGGCGAATTGAATTTGCTTGCGACGGTGATGGATTCCGGAAAAAACGGAACGATTTTCAGCCAGGTAGAAAAGATGAACACACAATTGGGAACTGTCGGCGGGAATCCGTCCCTCTACCATCCGTTCGCGGATTCCTATGAGCTTCTTTTAAAACAAAAGGGGCTGTCAGCAAATGGCATGCCAACAATCATAATGAAAAAAATCATCGCCAGCGAGAACAACATTGTTTACCTGGAGGTTTATGGGAAAAGTGGCGAGCCTTTAAGCCAAGGCAGCGGATTTGTGGTTGGAAAAAGCACGATCCTCACAAACTTTCATGTAGTCGAGGGAGGTTACCGTGTAAGAGCCTTTTCGAATGACGGAAAAGAGATTCAAATACGAGGTGTAGTAAAATACGATGCGCACAACGACCTTGCCCTGCTCGGAACAACGAGCGACCTGTCATCGACTGGGTTGCAGATCGGGAACATCAACTACCTGGAAAAAGGTGATCCGATTGTGGCAATTGGAAGCCCTGAAGGGTTGATGAATACCGTATCGACCGGAATTATCAGTAATCTCCATAAATCGGTGAACGAGGGCATAACGACGAATCTTATTCAATTTACAGCTCCAATAACACATGGAAGCTCGGGCGGAGCCCTATTTAATAAATATGGGGAAGTCATCGGGGTTACAGCCGCTGGATTCGATGCCGGCGATTTGAATTTTGCCGTGGGAATCAACCATGCAGCAGCCTGGATCCAGGCATATAAAAACCAAGCTTCTTCAAAGCTGGCCATCATCCCGTATGATGCACTGCCTAACTATTCAGAAGAAGAAACAAAAGGAGATCCGCCTGCCAATCCAGGCACTCAGCCTCCGCCATCAACAACTCCATCAGGGCCTTTCCCTGACAGCGTGGAGAAAATCGCACCCAGGATAAAGCTTCGCGAGGTTGCCATGAATCCCGATAAACCGATTTTGTACGGCCTTACGGATGGCAGGGATGTCATGGAAATCAACATTGAAACAAAACAGGCAAGGAAAATCACCCTGAATCTGGCGCCAGAGCGTCTCTTTTTCGCAAATAATGAACTTTACGTTACCCTCCCGAAGGGCCAGCACAGCTCCTATTGGTGGGAAGAGGACCAGGAGGGGGCCTTTGCGGTTATCAATGCGGAAACAATGACACTTATTGAGCAGGTCGATATTCCATTGGATCCATTTGATATTGTCGCAGATTCAGATTCTATTTACATCATAAGCGGCTCTGGCCAATGGACGAATATGAAAGTTTTCTCGAGGAAAACTTTCCTCGAAACAGCAAACGTTTGGGGCGTTCGTGAAAGATCCTTCCTGGAGATGCATCCAGAAGGAAATAAGGTATATTCGATCACGACAGAATCGTCCCCGAGGGATGTTGAATCCTATCAGTTTATTAACGGAAAAAGTGCCGGAAAATATGATTCCCCGTATCATGGCAACTACCCGCTTGATACGAACATGACTGTATCACCGGACGGAAAGTATTTGTTCAATGGGTCTGGAGTGGTCTTCAATGCATCGGTTTCAAGGAGCACAGACTTGACTTACTTGGCAAAACTGCCTCAAACGTATAAACAAATCGCTTTTGATATTGCGAACAGCCGTTTTTATACAAGCAACAAAAATGGAATAGATGTGTATGATTACTCAACATTCCAAAAGCTTGGCAGTTATACGCTCCAATATGACGTGGATCAAATGTTTGTCCGGGACAGGCAGCTAATTGTTATTTATAAGGACACCACCAACACGTTGCCGAAACAATTAATAAACATTTATCCATTAACCCCTGAAGGCCTATTGACAATCCCTTCCGCAGGGACAAAAGAGCCTGCCGAGCAGTCTGTCGCTATTGTCAATACAGGGCTGTCGCTTCCAAAGGTCCCGGTGTCGTTCGACAAGGCGGCATTGCCGATTAATATTAATGAGGAAATCCATCATCCGGAGAAGCCGGTCCTTTATGGATTGAACGGATACGATCTGGTTGAATACAATCTTGAAACAAAGCAAATAAGGAAACTTACTTTCACGTACCCGCTTGGCCAGCTGTTTTTTGCCAATAACGAGCTATACGTTACCCTCAAAAAGCGGCAAGGCTATGTATATGGAGAGGCGATTGAAGGGGCATTCGCCGTTGTAGATGCAACCAGTTTCTCTTTAGTAAAGCAGCTCGATATTCCAATGGACCCAGCGGATATTGTCGCCGATGATCGGTATATTTACATTTCCAATAACGGAGGCTTCAGCTGGACTGACTTGAGGGCCTATTCCCGCGCTACTTTTGAAGAAACCGGGAAATTCACCTCGGTCTTGAGGGGCTCTACCATGGCCATCATTCCAGTCGGGGGCAAAATCTATGCGACCGATAGCGGCACAAGCCCACGGGATATCCAGATGTATCAGTTCACGGATGGAAAGGAATCTTCCACCTATGATTCACCTTATCATGGGCACTATTCCTTTAACGTAAATATGGAGGTCTCCCCCGATGGGAAATATATTTTCAATGGATCCGGAGTTGTCCTGCAAACCGGCTCCGGGTACGGCGAAGATATGAAGTATGCGGGGAAACTGTACAGCCCTTTCGAGGAAATCGCCTTTGATATTAAAAACAACCGGATTTATGCAAGCTCTGGCAAAGGACTCGATATTTATGAGTACTCCACCTTTGAAAGAATTAAGCATTATGAATTGAAATATGATATCAATTACCTGACAGTAACAAGCAGCAGCCTGCTTGTCACCTTTAAAGAGGCAGAGGCGGGAGCGCTTCTTCCTAAAAAAAATGTCGTGAAATACTCCTTGTCAACTGACTGGACGCTAGCCATGCAGGCCCAATAGAAAACACTGTAATCACCCGGTCACCATAAACTGGGTGATTTTCTTTATAAAAAAGGAAGGCCAGGGCAAACTATACCCTGGCCCCTCCTTAAAAGAGAGAAAACATTTACGAGCGGCAGCGGTGTCTACGGCGGCGGCGGCGTCTATTTTCTGCTGCGAGAAGATCTTCGATTAAGCAGCGTCGAACCTCACGGCAAAAGTTACGGCTCCTAATAGGTCTCCTGAAATCTTCTTCCTCAAAAATACCTGCCACATTTTCAAACTCAAATTCTTCTTCAAAGTTTTCTCTGTGGAATTTGCGTCCCATTATTTTTCCCTCCTTCCATCTTTTGTTGGAATATACTATGCGCCTTTTGTACAAGCTGTATAGGGCATGTCCCATTTCAATTTAAATTTTCTTAAAACGGCCTTAACGGAATAATTAGTGATGTATATATTGGAGTTCCTTATTACTGCAGGCATAAATGAACTGCTGGAGCGTATACCGGACGGTTTTATTTATTTCGGCGTACAGCAGGAGTTTAATATTATAGAAGAAAGTAAGTGCGGAAGAACGGAATATTGGTTATCGGAATCTTATCAGCCTAGAGGTACAAGAAGAAAGGGATGGCAAAATGTCCTTGATGCAATCGAGTCCATTCTTTGGAGGTATCCTGATGAAATAGAAGCGATGGAGGAATATGAAAGTGTTGCCATGTGCAATCGGTGGGTTTTTATGTTGAAGGGTGTAGAAAAACTTACAGATTCGTTGGGAAAATGCGGATATACCTTGTAAACGCACCAGTATGACAAGAAGCTTAATTGGTTCGCAGACTCCAACAAATTAACGAAAATAAAAAAATAAACTGAAGTTCAAATGAAAAGCCAGCTTTAGAAATTCGTTACGGCGATAGTAGGAGAAAGGATGTAAATAAATAAATAAAAAAACTAATATTTATAAGATCTGACTGAGGAGGGAATGACATTTTCTACCGCAAATTAGACAGTGGAAGAAGGATTGATTAACTTCAGAGCATATGCAAGCATAAAACCAATTAAAGGATGGTTCTTTTTTACTATATAAACTCCTATGGGGAAATGTAACTTTTTCCTGTTCAATCATCATAAACTTCCCAAGAGAGAAAAAATGGCTCTTTTTATTTAATTCCTTTAGTTTGCAGAAATAGTCAGAAGCCTGCAAATAGGATTTTATGGCGGGAAAGGAAGAAATTATATTCTTATAAAAGAGAAAATTAACTTCCTGTAAATGTAACAATTGAGGGTAATTTTTCCTATTTTTATCACTCATCTTTAAAAATAAAAATAGATTTTTCCCTGTTATTTTTTCTCCTTTTAAAGAAAAATCAGAAAAAAGTGAATTTTTCGTTAGATATTTGTTAAACTTAAGTTGAATTCTTGTATTGACACCTCCATAATTTTTGAAAAAAGAAGGGATTTTCTAGTAAATTATCTCCTATCTCCCTGTTTAACTATAAAATACAGAATCTTTCGTTTTTCGAATATGTTTGATAATTGTTAATCTTTTTTAAGCGAAACGAGAGTATTTTCCAAGGAAATATATGTTATAAATACTATAGAAGTATCGCAATTTTCCAATAAGTACAAAAAATTCAAAAAGGAGGGCTAAACGCTTTAGAAATATTCGTATCAAGAAAAAGAGAAGAAACTCAAGAGAGGGGAAACCACAAAATGAATTTTAAGAAGTTGCTTGTAGTCGGAGCATTATCATGCTCCCTGATCTTACCTAGCTTCGCAGCAGTGAACAATGCCTACGCAGTGGAATTTGCCGATACGTCGGGTTCCCAAAGTGAAACATCCATTAACAAGCTAGTTTCCCTAGGGGTAATCAAAAACCCTGGCGATGTATTCGATGCTGAAGGTGAACTTACAAGGGTTGAGTTCGCATACATTGTCAACCAAGTTATGTCTTTGGGCACTGGCAAGAAAGTCGCTTTCAAAGATTTGTCTTCAAAGAACTCCAATTATACGAATACTCTCAAATTGGTTAATAATGGATATCTTTCCTTGAGCAAGGGGAATGTCCAGCCACAAAAGGGTGTTACATATGCGGAAATGAGCAAAGCATTGGCACAAGGCTTGGGCTTGAAGAAAGCATGGACAAATCGCCCGATCGATTTCTTATTCTACCTGGTCCGCAAAGATGTCCTTGATATCGATGTCGACCTTGATGAAGTTGTAACAAGGGAAGCAGCCGCAGTTGCGTTTGATAAGTTCATTACCCTTAAAGGCAACTTTACTACGGATGAGGGCGTTGTCGTAGCAGTAACGGATAAAGGATTCACTTTGAACTCCGCTTCTGGTACAACCGACTACACTTTTGCTTCCAACATCTCTGCATTTGTTAGCGGGCAGGCTGTAACAACCGAGGATATCCAGATTGGAAGCCCGGCTACAGTCATCCTGAATAAAAAGGGCCAAGCTGCATACTACGGCGGCGAACTGCTTGACGCTGAAGAAGGCGCGCTGAAACTCACAAATGCGAAATGGAATATCGGAACATTCACGAAGGAAGTAAATCTTGATGCATTCGTTGCTTCCCTGCCGAACAACCAGGAAGCAGAATTCTCAATCAAGCTGATCGACGAATACCTGAAGAATGGCGCGGAATTCGGTGCACAGGCATTCTTTACGAAGGATGACGAAGTAACTGCGATCTATCCTTACGTTTCCAAAGTGACGAATAAAGATATCGCCATTAATGGAAAGCAATTGACAGTTACTCTTTCAGCCGCATACAAACAGACATTTGCAATCAACGATGAAGTGAAAGTCACCCTTGATGGCAAAGAAGCCAAGCTTGAAGATTTGAAGGGCGCTCTTACAGCAACCCTTACTGCTGAAAAGTTTGGTTCAGTTCTTACCATCGACGCAACAACGAAAAAATAATTGAGGGGGAATCAACTTGTTCAAAAAGTTTAAATCTTTATTGATTTCAGGGGTAGCGGCAGCCGTGGTTCTATCCACATTCGCGATGCCTGTTGATGCAGCTGCCCGTAAAGGGTTTGATAAAAACAAAGTCGGCGGAAATCTTGTGTTCAGTACATTTGCTGATGCCACCCGCCTGACACCTGGTACGACAAGCGACGCGGTATCCAACCGACTCCAGGGCATGATGTTTGATGGACTGGTATCAACCGACATCAAAAACAATATCATCCCTAGCTTAGCTACAAGCTGGAAAATTGAAAACAATACAAAGAGATACACTTTCAACCTTCGTAAAGATGTAAAGTTCCATGATGGCAAGCCTTTGACTGCCCATGACGTAGTCTTTACATTCCAAATGCTTTTGCACAAAGATTCAATCAACCCTTACAAGGGTTCCATTTCAATGATTGATAAAGTAACAGCAAAAGACAACTACACAGTTGTTTTCGATTTAAAAGATCCATCACCTCTTTTCTTGTACACAGTGGGCTATGCGATCATTCCGAAGCATAAGTTCCCGAATGGAGTTAAGAGCTTCAACGACTCAAGCTTCCACCGCAACCCTGTAGGTTCCGGACCGTTCAAGTTCAAAGAGTGGAAAACAGCCCAGCGCGTCGTTCTTACAGCAAATACTTCCTACTGGGATGGCCGCCCTTACATGAATCAAGTAACGATGAAAATCCTTCCTGATGCAAACGTTGAAGTAGTTAACCTTCTGAAGTATCAGGTAGACTTCGTTGAATCCATCAACCCGAAAAGTGTGGCAACAGTTCAAAAGAACAAGAACCTGAGAATTGTTAAGTATGACCAGGGCCGTTATGACTATATCGGCTTGAACCAGAAAGATCCACTGTTTGCTGATATGAAAGTTCGCCAGGCGCTATCTTATGGTCTTAACCGCCCGGCAATCGTTAACACAATCCTATTGAAGAATGCCCAGCTTGCAAGCGGGCCGATTCATCCGATGGAAGCTCCATATAACAAAAATGTTAAGCCACTTGCTTATGATGTGAAGAAAGCAAATGACCTTCTTGATGATGCCGGCTGGAAGATGGGTTCAAGCGGCTACCGTGAAAAAAATGGAAAAGTAATGGAAATCACCCTAACTTACAACAATGGTAACAAAGTTCGTGAAGACATCGCGAAGATTGCCCAACAGGATTGGAAGAAGATTGGCGTAAAAACGACTATCCGTTCTTACGACTTCTCAATCTGGCTCGAGAAGATCGACGCAGGCGAAGTAACTGCACACGTTAGCGCATGGTCGCTTGGAACAAACCCTGACAAGTATGGCCTATGGCATTCAAGCCAGTACCCAAGCAATAACAACCAAGCCGTTAAGGATGCGCGCGTTGACCAAATCATGGAAGCATTCCGTAAAGAGCCAAATGCCGCAAAGCGTAACGCCCTTTACCAGGAACTTCACAAAATCCTGAACGATAAGGCATACAGCCTGTGGCTGCACCATCCGAAAGGATTCGCGGGTATGCACAAAGACCTGGCTGGAGTCCAATTCTCACTATATTCCCGTTACTTCAACATTCCAGATTGGTACTGGAAAGACCCTAAGAAGAGGAAGTAGTTCGAATTTTAGCCCAAAGCAAATCCGCATCAATTGAAATTAACACATAATAACTAGAAATGACCTGACATAAGCAGCCGTAGGTGACAGTCTAGTCCCTACGGCTCTTATTCTTAAAAGGTTAAATAAATCACCATTCGTGCAATGGAAAGTGGGGGAAGTTTAAATGTGGAAGTATATCATACGGCGTAGTCTCCAAGCTATTCCTCTATTAATCATCATCTCTATAATCACATTCCTTTTAATGACATTGGCTCCCGGGAGCCCTCTAGATATGTACAGAAGCAGTGAAGGTGCGGATGCAGTAGATACTACCGCTATTGAAGCGAAACTGGGTCTGGACCAGCCGCTTTACGTTCAGTATTTTAAATGGATGCAGCTGTTGGTTTTAGAAGGCAATTTAGGCTATTCATTTGAAGATGGCCGTCCTGTTACGGAGAAAATCCTTGAAAGGGTTCCAGCAACTATGCTCCTGATGGGAGTGTCGATTGTAATTTCATTTATTCTTGCCATACCGATCGGGGTTTACTCGGCAGTTAAAAAATACTCTTTATTTGATAACTTTTTCACCACTTTTACCTATGTAGGGGTTGCGGTACCTTCATTCTATTTGGCATTAATGGCGATCTTGGTTTTTTCCTTGAAGCTTGATTTGTTTCCCCCAAGTGACATGATGTCGGTTTATGACCGCTTTGACTTTTTGGACAGGCTGAAGCACCTTGTCCTGCCAGCATCCGTATTGGCGGTTGGATTGATTGCCAACAAATCGCGTTATATGCGGTCAAGTATGCTTGAAGTCATTAAACAGGACTATGTAAGGACGGCAAGGGCAAAAGGTGTGTCGGAAAACAAGGTTATTTACAAGCACGCATTAAGGAATGCCCTTCTTCCCATCATAACAATCCTGGGCTTCCAACTGCCTGCATTATTTGGTGGCTCACTATTTGTTGAAAATATATTTGCGTGGCCGGGGATGGGCCGCCTGGCGGTAAATGCGATTTTTATCCGGGACTATCAGGTAATCATGGGGACAACAATGTTTGCGGGGGTATTGGTTGTAATGGGCAACTTGCTTGCCGACATCCTTTATGCAGTCGTGGACCCGCGCATCCAATATGGAAAGAACTAGAGGAGGTAACCTAAGATGAGTGTCCCAAAGTTGGCCGATAATCAGGAATCATTAATTTTAACTGAATGGCAGGAGCAGGGGAAAATTGAGACCCGCTCAGCTGCCATCTGGAAAAGATTTAAAAAAAATAAATTGGCTGTAACAGGTCTTATCGTTTTTAGCTGTTTGATCCTTTTGGCGATATTCGCCCCATTGGTTGCTCCGCACGACCCTTACATCAATGATTATGAAGCAGCCAACACCGCCCCAAACATAAAACATCCGTTTGGCACAGATAGCCTTGGCGGGGATGTGTTCAGCCGTGCGATTTATGGAACAAGAATATCGCTGACTGTTGCGTTATCTGCGATGGTATTCACATTGTTAATCGGAATTACGTATGGGGCGGTTGCTGGATATTTTGGTGGAGTTGTCGATAACGTAATGATGAGGGTTGTTGATGCCATTCAATCAATTCCATCCCTGTTTTTGCTGCTTATCATTGCATCGATTATCCCCCCTACTATATGGACTACTGTATTTGTTTTAAGTATCGTAGGGTGGACAGGCATGTCACGTATTGTACGTGGTGAGATTTTGACCTTGAAGCAGCGGGATTTTGTCGAAGCAGCCCGCGCCACCGGCGAAGTGAAGCCAAGCATTATCTTCTATCATATCCTACCGAATGCAATTGCACCTATTACAGTAATTGCTACATTGGATATTGCAGGAAATATCCTGGCCGAAGCAGGACTTAGTTTCCTTGGGCTCGGAATACAGGCTCCTACGCCAAGCTGGGGAAATATGCTAACCCAGGCACAGGATCTTTCAACGTTGTTGATGTATCCATGGGTGGCGATTTTCCCAGGGCTATTCATTATTATTGCAGTAATGTCTGTTAACTTTGTCGGAGATGGTTTACGCGATGCTTTAGATCCGCGTAACAAGAACTAGGAGGGAGGACGAGCATGAGTACAACGATAACAGAGAAAAAAACTCTTTTGGAAATTAAGAACTTAAAGACCCATTATTTCACTGAAGATGGTGTTGTCCCGGCTGTGGATGGCGTTGGTTTTAAAATTAAAAAAGGTGAAACGCTGGCGATTGTCGGCGAGTCTGGTTCCGGAAAAAGCCAGACCTCACTGTCCATTATCCGCCTCATTCCCTCCCCACCCGGTAAAATTGTCGCCGGCGAAATCAATTATGATGGGGAAAACCTTTTGGAAAAAACCGAAGATGAGATGCGCCAAATCAGGGGAAATAAAATTTCAATGATTTTTCAGGAGCCAATGACATCGCTAAACCCGGTTTTCCGTGTTGGGGACCAGATTTCCGAGTCGCTTATTTTGCACCAGGGAATGACTCCTAAGCAAGCAATGGAGCAATCTATTAATCTGTTGAAATTGGTTGGGATCCCAGAGGCTGAGCGACGTGTCCAGGCATTCCCGCACGAGTTGAGCGGCGGCATGAGGCAGCGTGTCATGATTGCGATCGCACTGGCTTGCAATCCTGAGCTTTTAATCGCGGATGAACCGACTACCGCACTAGATGTTACGATCCAAAATCAGATTTTGGAATTGATGAAAGACCTTAAGGCCAAGCTTGACACGTCTATTATGCTTATCACCCATGACCTTGGGGTAGTGGCTGAAATGGCGGATCGCGTAGTTGTTATGTATGCAGGGCAAATTGTAGAGCAGGCCGATGTATTCTCAATTTTTGAAAATCCGAAACATCCATATACCGAAGGCCTTCTGAAATCAATGCCGACCCCTGAAAAGAAGCAAGGGAAACTATATGCCATTGATGGAGTTGTGCCCAATCCATTGAATTTGCCGCCTGGCTGCCGCTTTGCGCCTCGCTGTGAATATGCAACAGACCTATGCCGCGCGGAAATGCCGGAAACAGTCGTCATTTCGGAAGAAGAACAAGTACGCTGCTGGAAATATACTAATCGCTGGGAGGCATAAGAAGCATGCTGAATACTATGTTGGAGCGGGAACTAGACACAAATAAAGAGTCTTCAGTCATTCTAAGCGCCCGTGGCGTTACAAAACATTTTCCTATCAAGGGCGGTCTGCTTGGCCGGGTGCAGGGATATGTAAAGGCTGTAGACGGCGTGAGCCTGGATATTTATCGCGGTGAAACACTTGGCCTAGTAGGGGAAAGCGGATGCGGCAAGTCAACCATCGGGCGTGTTATGCTCAATTTGCTTGAGCCAACTGCTGGAAGCGTTGAATTTGAAGGCCAAAATATTTTTGATTTATCAAATGAACAAATGCGCCAGACACGAAAGGATCTGCAGCTGATCTTCCAGGATCCGTATTCCTCGCTCAATCCAAGGCTGAGTGTCGGTGATACGATTGGTCGGGTGCTGAAGATCCACGGCATGAAAGACCCGGCAGAAAGGGAAAAGCGCGTTCAGGAACTAATGGGGATTGTTGGCTTAAGCCCTTACCATATTAGAAGATATCCACATGAATTCAGTGGTGGCCAGAGGCAGAGGATTGGCATTGCGAGAGCCTTGGCCCTAAACCCAAAATTCCTGGTCCTTGACGAAGCTGTTTCCGCATTGGATGTTTCAATCCAGGCTCAGATTATCAACCTTTTGGAAGAACTTCAGAAAGAAATGGACCTTACATATCTTTTCGTTTCCCATGGATTGAATGTTGTGAGGCATATTAGTAAGCGGGTTGGGGTAATGTATTTAGGTAAACTAGTAGAACTGGCGGACGTTGACGAGCTTTTTGATAATCCAAAGCATCCGTATACATTGGCATTGATTTCCGCAAACCCTATTACGAACCCGAGATTAAGAGAACAGAAGAATAGAATTGTCCTTGAAGGGGATGTTCCGAGCCCGATAAACCCTCCTTCAGGCTGCTATTTCCATACACGATGCCCATTTGCCCAGGCCAAGTGCCGGGAAGAAGCACCAGCGCTTGCTAAAACGGATAACGAACATTTTGTTGCTTGCCATTATCCATTATCTTAGGTAATATTTACCGCCATCAAAGCAACTGCTATAATAATAAAAGAGGCCTATCTGCCTTTAGTGCTGTTTGGGGGCGTACTAAATGGAAAAGAAGATTTTAATAATAGAAGAAGATAGTCAGAGATGCGCAAAACTTTTGCAATTTTTCGGATCTTACTTCTCAGTCACCTCCTACAACAATGGTTTGCAGGGTTTAATCAGTGCGATTGAGTGGAGGCCAAACGTCGTCATTATCAATCATTCATTAATAGATGTGAACAGTATCGAACTCTGCCGCCAAATCCGCCAAAAGTTTCAAACGATAATCGTCATTATTGGCAAGCCTTTACCAGAAGACCAAATTATCAAGTACTTTGAAGCCGGCGCGGATGATGTTGTCCTTAACCCAATCAGTTATTCCGTCCTGTTGTGTAAAATCAAAGTTTTGCTTGACCATGTTGCCATGAAGAGGAGCAGCGAGGAAGAAGTAATTCAATTCGGAAAGCTTAAGATGAACCGGAACAACTATAAAGTGTACCACGGGAAAAAGGAATTGAATTTCACGAAAAAGGAATTCGCCATCCTTTGGGCCCTTGCAAAGAAACAGGATGTGGTCGTTACAAGGGAAGAACTCCTTAAAGTTGTCTGGAGCTACGAACATCTGGAGGATGATCGGATGATCGATACGCATCTTAACAGAATCCGTAAGAAACTTAAGCAAAACGAAGTCAACTTGACAATCAAAACAGTGTGGGGAATAGGATATAAACTTCAAAACGAGGAAGTGGATGTAGTAGAATCCATTGGAATACCAGCTGAATCACAAAAGTGAAACCCCTGAAACAGGGGTTTCAGACTGTAGGAAACTCCGATGGAATCGGGTTTTCCTACAGTCTTTTTATTTTCCGTCTCTGGTGCCGCTCAATGCCCCGATTATGTAATACCCGCGTGTTGCGAGCCTTAAACCTATTTTTATAAAAAATTATATTATTTTTGTTAAAGATAATCTTTTTTCTTTCATTAAATATTGAAGGGCTGATTTAAAAGTGGAAAAAGTACGTAATTCTTTAATGAATTGCAATTGCGATTTGGTCAATTCCAAGGCAAAGCCGGGAGAAATGCCCACAACCAAAACCTTGCAGCCGACAAGCCTTAATGAAGAGGTTAAATTAATCAAATAGTGTCCCAAAATAGTAAGGTCAACCAATCCTTCAACACTGATGGCGGTGAAGTCGATAATGGCAGTGTCAATCTCATCTGCGCCCGCATGTTCAAGCAGTTGAGGTATAATTAAGTCGAACCTCGAAACTGAAACTTCGCCAGCAATAGGAATAAGGACAACTCCGGGTATAACCGAGGGAATAATGGGAATTGAAACTTTCCTTACCAAGTTTTCCAATTCCGAAATCCTGTCTGTCAGCCTTTTATTTTCTTCCCGAAGCAATTCCATTTCATTTTTATAATCACTCATAGGAACCTCACGCTATTATATTTGTAGTTCAATGATTCTAGTATATACCGTTTTGGAAAATTAGGAAAATTAAAGAGATTCCTGGGTTTGTGTATTGAAGATTTAGTAGAACTTGTTTAATCCATAAATAAGTGGGTACCAAAAATTGTTGAAGAAAAAAGGAATGTTATTACCGATTCGGATAAAGATGGACGGTTGAAGAGAATACAAAAGTTTTTAATCTTACAAACATAAAAAGGAGGATTGAAATGGAATTTCGTTGGTGGAAAGAAAGCGTTGTTTATCAGGTGTATTGGCGGAGTTTTTATGATACCGATGGGGACGGATACGGCGACCTGCGGGGGGTAACCGAAAAGCTGGACTACATTATGGGCCTTGGCGTTGATGTCATCTGGCTCAATCCATTTTATGCTTCGCCGGATAAGGACAATGGATATGACATTTCCGATTACTATTCCATCATGCCAAAGGCAGGGACAATGCGTGATTTCGAGGAACTCCTTGATGGGGCGCACAGGCGCGGGCTAAAGGTCATTATGGATTTGGTGGTCAACCATACATCGGACCAGCATCCTTGGTTCCTTGAATCAAGGTCCGGAAAGGAAAGCCCGAAGCGGGATTGGTATATTTGGCGGGATGGGGTTGAAGGAGGGGCGCCGAACAATTGGCGCTCGTATTTTTGCCCAACCGCCTGGGAATATGACTCCGCAACAGACCAATTTTATTTTCATTCCTTCGCTGTTGAACAGCCCGATTTGAATTGGCAAAACGAAGAAATGCGTAAGGAAATCTACAAAATGATGCATTATTGGCTTAAAAAGGGTATTGATGGTTTTCGCCTGGACGCCATCGCGCTTTTAGCCAAACAGGAAGGGTTTCCGAATGCGAAGAATCCTGAGGACATCAGCTATTTAACCAATAACCCTGGAGTTCATGATTATCTGCAGGAAATGAACAGGGAAGTATTCAGTCATTATGATATCTTGACCGTTGGAGAAGTGGCGTTTGTTTCCCCGCAAGAGGGGCTGCTGTATGTCGATGAAAAGAGAAAAGAATTAAATACCTTGTTCCATTTTGAAGTATGTGATGAAATGCCGATTTGGGATCTGAAACGGTTTAAGGAAATCCAAAAACGCTGGTACGATGGATTATGGGGAAGAGGCTGGAACTCCCAATTCCTTAATAATCATGACCATACAAGGCTTGTCACCAGATACGGGAATGATGCGGAATACAGAGTTGAATCGGCAAAGCTTTTTGCGGCGATGCTTCACTCTTTGCCAGGCATACATTATATTTATCAAGGCGAGGAAATCGGCATGACTGGCGTGCGATTTGAATCGATTGATGATTACAAAGACATTGCGATGAAAAATAAATACCAGGAATTAGTTGGTGCGGGAATGAATGCTGAACAGGCTCTATCCGTCCTCCAGCCTTTAAGCAGGGATAACAGCCGTACACCAATGCAATGGAACTCTAGTATGAATGCGGGTTTCACAACCGGTCAGCCATGGATACGGGTCAACCCGAATTATAAGGAAATAAATGTGAAAAATGCTTTGAATGATTCCAATTCCATTTTTTATTTTTACAGAAAATTGATAGAGTTAAGAAAGGCTTATAAAGTGTTTGTTTACGGTGATTATCAGTCGCTTCTTGAAAGTGAAGATCAAATGTACGCATTTACCAGGACGTATGAAGGAAAAACACTTCTGTTCGTTTCGAACTTCCGGAAAAGCGTCCATAATGCCGTGCTGCCTAGAGAGTTGAACATTTCAGATGGCCGATTGCTGATTGGCAATTATGAGAGAGATGGCGATGAAGGAAATACGTTGCAGTTGAAGGCGTTTGAGGCGCGGATTTACTTGTTTATGCAGTAGGTCGGGACACCAAAAGATTATCCTTCTTTTAAAAGGGGTAAAGCATTGTAACCTTATTTTAAGGAGGGCTTCCCTTGAAAATAGAAGTGAAATGCAATGTGGAAAACTGCAAGTATTGGGCGGAAGGCGATGAGTGCGTCGCCGACTCAATCTTTGTCATCGGCCAAACTGGCAGGGAGGCTGCCAATGTAGAAGAAACAGCCTGCAAAACTTTTGAAAAGAGGGAATAAAACATTTAAACCAGGAACGATCCTTTTATAGGGATTTCCTGGTTTTTATGTTCATAAAAAAATGAATTCAGTTCTTGGTGCCAAATTTTTTAAAAACCACCAAATTTTTTAAATTTTTAAGTGAGTTAGACAGGAGATGGAATTTTTTTAGAGAATGTAGATTAATATGTAAAAAGGTGCAATTTATTAATGGTTAAGGAGAACAGCCAATGCTTGCGAATATTGGACATGTTTTAAACCAGGTACTCGTTGTCCTGTTTCCGATATGGTTCTACCATTTGTTTTTTCATAAAAACGGAAAAAAGGAAAATGGCCTGAAACCAAGGCTATTGATTGTGCTATCCCTCTCCCTCGTCCTGACGCTTACTTTCTCTGTTAATTATTCCGACAAGCTCATTTACGATTTAAAATTGATTCCAATCATTATTGCATTTTTGTATGGAAATCCTTTAACCGGTTCGATCCTTCTGGTAATCGCTATGGTATACAAGATTTTATTCCAAAATGGCGAGCCTTTGATTACCGTTCTTAATTTTACGATAGCGGGTGTCTTGCTGGCGTTCATCTCAAAGAAATTCAGGGATCACTCTTTAAGATTCAAGGTGATTGCCATCAGCACTGTCCACTGGATTATTACGTTCTCCCGTGAAATATGGCTTATTGTTACTAAGCATACAAATGAAATTGGGCTGGTTTTCATTTTTTCATTTATCGCCTGGCTCACGCTCATGTCTGTTGTTTTTATCTTTGAAAACCTAAAGAAACAGATGGAAATGGAAGAAAAGGTGCACAGGGCGGAAAGGTACAATGTGATTGGCCAGCTGGCCGCTTCCGTTGCCCATGAGGTCCGAAATCCCATGACAGCGGTAAGGGGCTTCCTGCAATTAATGAAAAAAGATGACAATTTGACAGATTCACAGCGAAGATATATTGATATCTCCATTGAAGAATTAAACCATTCCCAGGCTATCCTTTCAGAATACCTATCGCTGGCAAAACCGGCCAACACGGATTTAGGGATACTTGACTTGCAGTATGAACTTCATAAGATTATAGAGCTGATGAAATCCTATACGAACCTTCAAACCATTTCAATCACTTCCTCAATCGAAGAGGGGATTTTCATAAAAGCCGACAGTTCCGAAATCAAACAGGTCTTTGTGAATCTAATAAAAAATAGTATAGAAGCGATTGGGTCCAAAGGAGAAATTAACGTAAAAGCCTGGAAAAAGGGGACTCATATCATTGTAACCATAGAAGATAATGGCGCCGGTATGTCAGAGGAACAGATAAGGTATCTTGGCACGCCCTTTTATTCAACAAAGGATAAAGGGACAGGGGTTGGCCTTTCGGTATCGTATAAAATCATCCACTCCATTAAAGGAACGATTAAAGTGGAAAGCAAGCTGGGGCAAGGGACGAAATTCATAATCCAATTGCCTGCATATCGCGCAAATTAATAATAGATTTAACGTGATGCTGCCGTCCAGGCAGTTTTTTTGTTGAAGTTCAGCGTTCCCCGAACAAGAAGCCGGTTGGGAGGAAAAAACCGGTCTGGAATGGTACAATTTATACGATTGCCAAACACGCAGGAAATTTTAATGAAAATGTAATAGTTAAATACATATAAGTGGGAGGGCGTTATGGAGCAAACGAATTGGTGGAAAAAGAGCGTTGTCTATCAAATCTACCCCAGAAGTTTTTATGATGCTGACGGAGACGGTATTGGCGATATCGCCGGGATTGCCCAAAAACTGGATTACCTGAAGGAGCTTGGAGTTGATGTCATCTGGCTGAGCCCGGTCTATGATTCCCCGAATGACGACAATGGTTACGATATACGCGATTATTACAAAATCATGGATGAATTTGGGACAATGGCCGATTTCGATTTCCTTTTGGCCTCTGCTCATGAGCGCGGGCTCAAAATCATCATGGATCTTGTCGTGAATCATACATCGGATGAACACGAGTGGTTTGTCAGGTCGAAAAGCGGACGGGATAACCCTTATCGTGATTATTATTATTGGCGGGACGGAAAGGAAGGAAGGGAGCCGAATAATTGGGGTTCCATATTCAGCGGGCCAGCCTGGGAATACGATGAGGCGTCCGGACAGTATTATCTGCACCTTTTTTCAAAAAAGCAGCCCGATTTGAATTGGGAACATCCCCCATTGCGCAAAGAGGTTTATAGGATGATGAAGTTTTGGCTCGATAAGGGAATTGACGGATTTCGGATGGATGTTATCAACTTCATTTCCAAAGTGGATGGCCTTCCGGATGGCGCGGTCGAGGAAGGGGCTCTTTATGGGAATGGAAGCCCATATTTCATGAATGGCCTAAGAATCCATGAGTTCCTTCGGGAAATGAATGAAGAGGTACTTTCCAAGTATGATATTTTAACGGTGGGTGAAATGCCAGGGGTTAGGGTCGATCATGCGAAAGCGTATACGGCTCCGGAAAACAAAGAGGTGAATATGATTTTCACCTTTGAGCATATGGGGCTTGACAGCGGACCTGGGGAAAAATGGAACTTAGAGAAATTGGACCTCGTCGACCTTAAGGAGAATTTTGAAAAATGGCAGAAAGGGCTCCATGGAGTCGGATGGAATAGCCTTTATTGGAATAACCATGACCAGCCCCGGATTGTCTCCCGGTTTGGAAATGACAGGGAGCATCGGGTTCTTTCCGCCAAGATGCTAGCGACTTGCCTGCATATGCTTCATGGGACCCCTTATATTTATCAAGGCGAAGAAATCGGCATGACCAATGTACGGTTTGAGTCCATTGATGAGTATAAGGATGTCGAGACGCTGAACATGTACAGGGAAAAGCGGGGCCAAGGCATTCCTCATGAGAAAATCATGGAGTCGATTTATGTGAAGGGCCGTGATAATGCCAGGACACCGATGCAATGGACCAGCGGGCCGAATGGGGGATTCACAGACGGAACCCCTTGGATTGGCGTGAACCCGCGCTATAAGGAAATTAATGTGGAAAAAGCTTTGGAAGATAAGGACTCAATCTTTTATCATTACAAACATCTTATTGGATTGCGGAAGGAACTGGATATTATTACAACCGGAGACTTCAACTTGCTCTACCGCTCCCATCCCGCTCTGTTTGCCTATGAACGCAGGTCTGGGGACGAAAAGCTTGTTGTGCTCTGCAACTTCGGGGATGAAGAAATCGAACTGGATGAAGAGAATCTTATTCACGAGGCAACGGGTGCGGAAGTAATTGTCCAAAATTACAAAGAGGTCCAGTTGGAACAATCCAGGCTTGTCCTAAGGCCGTATGAAACGGTTGTTTTTTTAAAAAAATAATGAAAAGGCAGCTGCCAGTGCCCTTGATGCCAAACGCAAAAACATTGTGGGAGTGACCCCGATGATAGAACTGTCACACCTTAATTAATATATTTATAGATGGGGCCCTTTTAAGAGGCTCCATTTTTTGAGGTATTTATATTTGGATGATAGATAGAATTTTAAGAGAGGGGGAGATGAGCGATCGACAGCAAAATGAACGAAATTAAGTTGATAGAAGGTAACCTGGATGATCTTCGCCTTATATACGGGCTGTTTCAACGCGATTTTGCTCCGGAGGAACTGAAGGACTTTGGCCAGCTTGAACGCCTGGTTGCTATGGGGAAATATAAATTACTTCTTGCTTACCATAAACATTTTGAGGAGTTAATTGGATATTCATGCATATATGAGATTGAAGAAATCAATGCCCTTTGGCTTGATTACATAGCTGTGGATATAAAATTCCGAAATTCGGGCTATGGGTCGGCCCTTTTTAATTCCATTGCTAGTTACAAACAGGAGGATGACTTTCTCGGTGTTTTTCTCGAGGTTGAAATTCCCGGGGAAGAGGACGAGGCGGAACAGGAAATTCAAAAAAGGAGAATACGGTTTTATGAGAAAAACGGAGCAGCAAGAGTTGGGATCGATTATGAGCTCCCAACAAAAGATGGTTCCCTCCCGATGTACCTCTACTTCAGGGCAGTTGGAAATCAAAGCATGCTGACAGAAGCGAAAATAAGACAAGCCATTACATCCGCCATGGCTTACATCCACACTGACATACCCCATACAAACGATATAATAAGGAAAGTAGTAAAAACTATAAAACAGGGATGAAAAAAAGAAGCTATCAACGGGCACGGTGCCAAGGGTGACAGGGAAGGTCCCGCTTCGCTGCTTGACGCCTTTTTGTTTCCCGACGTGGCAAAAGCATGAAATCTTCGCCCCCTTTGGAGGAAAAGGGCAAGCTATCTCGAACTAATTAAAAGTGGAATGGTGTCTTGAACCAAGAAAGTACACAATCGGAAAGGGAGATGGTTTAATGGCGAGGAAGGTATATGAATCAAAGGATGCGAAGGCGGTTGGGCCTTATTCCCACGCGGTGGACGCCGGTGAGCTGGTTTATTTATCCGGCCAGACGCCGATAGACCCAGCGACCGGGGAATTGTCTTCAGGAGGCATCGGGGAGCAGACGAAGCAGTGCTTCGCGAATCTGTTCTCCGTACTTGAAGCCGCCGGGCTGACGCCGGATGATGTAATAAAAGTAAATGTCTATTTGACGGACATGGATAATTTTTCAGAAATGAATGATGTTTATAAAACGCAGTTTTCCGAGCCTTTCCCCGCGAGGACGACAGTCGCCATATTGGCGCTGCCGCTGGGGGCCGAAGTGGAAATTGAAATGATTGCGAAGAGGCGTTAATTTCACATAATACAAAAATCCAGGGGGCATATTTCCCTGGATTTCTTTTTAAACCATGGACCCACCTAGCGGTTTGAGGCTGAAATATACCAAAGCCTCGTTCACCTGATGAATATCAAAAATCCTTTTTTCAATGCAAAATTGAATCACGAGGTCGGAAGTATCACTGTCCGACAGGGAATAGCCGGCGGAGCTTAACAGCTTGCCGGTTTCTTTTTTATCAAGTTCCAACGCCAGCGCGAGCGCGATTACCGTATTTTTACCTGGTCGGTAGTCCGTATTGGAACGGATTTTTGAAAAGTGGCGGCGGTCAACCTGTGCTTTTTTATAAATTTCGGCATCGGTGGCCCCTTTCCTGTCAATGAAGCTGAAAAGGACTTCCCTCAGGACAGGCTGCCGTTTCTCTTTGATAAACTCATCAATCTCGATGGGCGAGATGCTTTCCAAGATCCCATCCCGTTTAAAGATTTCATCACGATTAAAGATTTCATGACTGCTATTGGCTTCTTCTAAAAATCGTATTTCCATGTGGTCATTTATATAATTCTGTAATTCTATAAAAAACGTTTGATCGAGCATCCTGGCCGACCTCCATATTTGTCGCCCCGCAGGCGACCAAATGATTGGCTTATCAAGTTATTATTATACCAATTAAACCAAAGGAGTTGACGGAAGAATGAATAAAGATTTAACAGAAATTATTTTTCTTCTTGACCGGAGCGGTTCAATGGCCGGGCTTGAGCAGGATACGATTGGCGGTTTTAATTCCTTCTTGAAAAGGCAAACAACCCTTGAAGGGGAAACGGTTGTATCGACGGTCCTGTTTGACGATAAGTATGAACTAGTGTGGGAAGGAATCAACGCGAAGAGCGCCGTGCTAACGGAAAAAGAATATTTTGTGAGAGGGTCGACCGCTCTCCTTGACGCGGTAGGAAGGGCAATTGTCGATGTCGGCTGCAGATTATCAAAATCGGAGGAGAACCGGCGGCCAGGAAAAGTTATTTTTGTCATCACCACAGATGGGATGGAAAATGCTAGCCGGGAATTCACCTATGAAAAAGTAAAAGAGCTTATCCGGCACCAACAGGAAAAATACAGCTGGGAGTTCATCTTCATGGGAGCGAACATCGATGCGGCACAGGAGGCGGGCAATCTTGGCATCCAGCCAACACACGCTTATCGTTTCGAGGCATCCCATACAGGAGTTGAACGAATGTATGAAATGGCTGCGGAAGCCGTTTCGGAGGCGAGAAGAAATAGAATCTGAAAGTAAACTAAAGACTATAAAGCAAACGTAAAACGGTGTCTTGTTTAGGCGGAAAATACTGAACAGTTTTGGAGCGGCCAGCCATGGCCGCTCCTTTTAATAATGGTCTAATCTATTCGACAAAAACCGGATGGTGACAGGCACTGTTCGTATTTCGACAAAATTCGGGTAGTGACAGGCACTGTTCGTATTTGTATTTCGGGTTCCGAAAAAAGGTGTTGTGGATTCTGCCCGATTTGGCATATAATCACAGGAAGAGCAGGGGGGATATGGAGAATGATAAGGCGTTTTTTTACATATTACCGGCCTCACAAAAGGCTATTTATTATCGACTTTAGCAGTGCTGTCATAGTGGCGGCGCTTGAGCTCGCTTTCCCGCTAGCGGTTAGCTGGTTCATCGATAAATTGCTGCCCAGCGGGGACTGGAATGCAATCATCGGGGTTAGCATCGGGCTTCTTCTATTATATATTGTGAGTACGATGCTCCAATTTATTGTCAACTACTGGGGGCATAAGCTCGGGATCAATATCGAAACAGATATGAGGCAGGAATTGTTCCAGCATGTCCAGAAGCAATCGTTCCGCTTTTTTGACAACACGAAAACCGGACACATCATGAGCAGGATCACCAATGATTTATTCGATCTTGGAGAGCTTGCACACCATGGCCCGGAGGACTTGTTCATTGCGGTTATGACGTTTGTGGGCGCTTTTTGGATTATGCTGACAATCAATGTCAAGCTGGCCCTGACAGCGATGATTATCGCTCCATTCTTGGTTTGGCTAATTTCCTATGCGAACAGGAAGATGAATGCCGCTTGGAAAAACATGTACAATGATATCGCGGACGTGAATGCTCGGGTAGAAGACAGCGTTGCCGGAATCCGCGTCGTCCAGTCTTTTACAAACGAAGATTTCGAAATCAAGCGGTTTACGAAAAATAATCGGAAGTTCCGCAGGGCGAAATTGGCTGCCTACAAGGTGATGTCGTTCAGTTCTTCCGGAATCTACATGTCGACAAGGCTGATGGTCCTTGTGGTCCTTGTCTATGGAGCATGGCTAAGTTTTACAGGGGCACTAAGCTACGGAGAACTGGTTGGATTCGTTCTATATGTAAACGTCCTGTTCAAGCCGATTGATAAAATCAGTGCCATTCTTGAGTTGTATCCGAAAGGCATGGCGGGCTTCAAACGGTTTACCGAGCTGATGGACCAGAGCCCGGATGTGGTCGATGCCCCGGATGCCATAGCAGTTCCCCATTTAAGTGGGGATATCACGTTCAGGGATGTTACCTTCAGCTATGATTCGAATAAGCCCGTCCTTGAAGGGATTAATCTCGATATCCACCACGGGGAGACGGTCGCATTCGTTGGCCCTTCAGGCGCTGGGAAAACGACAATTTGTTCATTGATCCCGCGTTTCTATGATGTGAATCATGGAGGCATATACATTGACGGCATCGACATACGAGAGATGACGAAAAAATCGCTCCGCTCGCAAATTGGCATCGTTCAGCAGGATGTCTTCCTGTTCACTGGAACACTGCGCGAGAACATTGCGTATGGATTGCTTGGAGCGTCACAGGCAGAAATTGAAGATGCCGCGAGAAAAGCCCATCTAGAAGAGTTTATTGCTTCGCTCCCTGATGGCTATGAAACCCAGATTGGTGAGCGCGGGCTGAAACTTTCAGGAGGCCAAAAGCAACGCATTGCAATTGCCCGGATGTTCCTGAAAAATCCGCCGATCCTTATCCTTGATGAGGCGACATCTGCGCTAGATACCGAAACCGAGCGGATTATTCAAAAGGCGCTTACCGACCTGTCCAAAAACCGGACAACGCTTGTCATTGCGCACAGGCTCGCGACAATCCGCAACGCAGACAGGATTGTCGTCGTAACGGAAGAAGGCATCGCAGAGGAAGGAAGCCACGACGAACTGATTGAACAGGGAGGCATTTTTGCCAACCTGCATAAAGTACAGTTTGAAACATCTTTATCCAACTAAACGACAGCCCGCTGGATGCAAGCCAAAACGGTTGCTACAGTGGGCTGTTTTTTAAAAAGGTACGATGATGCTGTTGTTCCAGCTCCCCTTTATTATTAATCACCAGCCAAATACAAAGCAGTTTTTTAAAAAAGTATAGACTTAAACTCGAGAATGCTCTAGAGTAGGGAAGTTGCGTAAAAAAACCGCAAGTGAAGAAGGTGGAATACATGGCGGAAGCAGCCAAGAAAAAAAGCTTCATAGAACCTGGACTGTTTGCTTTAACATGGCCAATATTCATTGAGTCATTTTTGCATATGTTAATGGGAAGCACGGATACATTCATGCTTTCTTATGTGTCAGATGAAGCGGTGGCGGCCGTTGGGGTCGCCAATCAGCTTGTGTTTTTCACGATTCTGATATTTGGATTTGTAGCAACCGGAACAACGGTGCTTGTCTCGCAGAATCTAGGAGCCGGCCTCATAAAGGATGCCAGAAGGATATCTGGAATCTCCATATCTCTGAATCTCATTTTTGGAATTGCAATCAGCGCGTTTGTCGTCCTGTTCAAAGGGTATTTCTTGAACCTTTTCGGCCTTACGCCGGAAATCCACCGGCTTGCTGAACAATACCTGGCGATTGTAGGGGCAACCTTGTTTTCCCAGGCCCTTCTCGTAACAGCATCATCAATTCTTCGCGCAAATGGCTTTTCAAAGGAAGCGATGATGATTTCGATTCTGATGAATATCATCCATCTTGCGGGGAACAGCATTTTTATTTATGGGCTCTTTGGCATGCCGCAGCTTGGTATCCAGGGGGTGGCGATATCGACAGCCATCAGCCGGGCAATCGCGGTTGTGATGATTTTTTGGCTGCTCTGCAAGCGCCTCCCGGTAAAAATAAGAAAAGAAGACTATACGGATTTCAGCCCTGTTTTTATTAAAAAAATCCTAAAAATCGGGGTTCCATCCGCCGGGGAAAACCTTGTCTACAATACAAGCCAGATAGCGATGACCGCCATCATCGCCCTGATTGGCGCGATGGCTTTAACGACCAGGGTCTATACATGGAACATTATGTCGTTCATGATGCTCTTCGCAATCGCGCTTGGGGCAGGGACACAAATCCTGGTTGGCTATCGGGTAGGGGCGGGGGATTATGACGGAGCTTACCACAGGCTATTGAAAAGCCTGAAATGGAGCCTTTTGATGACGGTGGCAGTCGTTATACCTATGGTCCTATTCAGGGAGTCCCTTCTCGATATCTTTACGGATAATCATGATATCATTACCGAAGGGGCGAAACTGCTGCTGCTGGGTATCATCCTTGAGCCGGGAAGGACATTCAATATCGTGATTATCGCGGCATTGAGGGCCGCCGGGGATGCAAATTTCCCGGTGAAAATGGCGTTTGTGTCGATGTGGGGAATCGGCGTACCTGTTGCTTATCTACTTGGGATTACGATGGAAATGGGCCTGGTTGGGATTTGGATCGCTTTCATTGCTGATGAATGGTTCAGGGGGATTGTCATGTACTTCAGGTGGAAGAGCCGTGTATGGGAAAGCAAGTCCCTTGTCGAAAAAACCGCGCAAACAGTATAAGCACGGAGGATTTTTAGGATTTTCACCCTTATGGGCAGGATGGAAAAGCTCTTTAAAGCTGTTGGGGTAGATACTAATTTCGTGAACAATTTTAATAAGTGAACGTAAAAAAGCATTCAAGGATTTTCAGTCCCTGAATGCTTTTTAGTTTTCTGAATGGATTTTCTTGACCCGGCCGACCTGTCCGTCCGTAAGCCTAACTTTAATGCCGTGGGGGTGGTTTGGGGATTTTGTGAGAATATCTCTCACGATTCCCCTCGTCAGCCTGCCAGTTCTCTGGTCCTCTTTCAGGACAATGTCGACTGTAATTCCTGGTGTAATGTCCTTCCGGTTTTGTCCATCCATTTTAAGAGCCCATTTTCCTGCGTGTATTGCTTGGTTTTTTCGTCATCTGGCTCTTCATCTTTTTTGCCGAAGTGTCAGTGGCGCCCTTCCCCTTGGCCGCGGCAGCCTGGTTTTTCTTGTTGGCAAGCTGCTGCTTCATAGCCTCCTGCAGGCTGATTTTCTTTTTTTCAGTTTCAGGATTTGTATTTTCAGTCATTGGAAAGTCTCCTTTTTAATAGTGATAGTCAATAAAGTATAATCCATTTTCAGTTGTTTGGGAAATAGGGTCCAAGGGAAAATCTGAAAATTTCTTATTGCTAGTATCGTTTTTATCTATAAAAGAGAGAGATTTGTATCAAAAAAATCTTCTGGTAAAAAATTGATATGGCAGTAGAATCAGAGTATGAAGAGGAAGAGGGGGAGACTGGATGAAAGTTGGCAGAACGAATATAGTTACATTCGGGGCGCTATGCATAGCGCTGAATGTTGTGCTTGGAACTGTAGTATCATGGATGAAAATACCGCTTTTGTTCCTTGACACAATCGGTACGGTTTTAATGTCAGTCCTTTTTGGCCCTTGGTGGGGGGCGCTTGTCGGCGTTTTGACAAATCTTGTGCTTGGTATTACAACTGGTCCGACAGCTATCTTTTTTGGCCTTGTCAATGTTGCAATTGCACTTGTTGTCGGTTTTGCGGCTCGAAGGTTTGATTTTACTAGGTGGTATATTGCCCTGGCTACGGGCCTAATTCTATCGGTTGTTGCCCCGCTTATTGGAACACCAATTGCGGTTGCCGTTTTCGGCGGGTTGAACGGGAGCGGGATGGATGTAATAGTTCTCTGGCTGCGAGCGGCTGGGGAAGGCATTTTCGCCTCAACATTCATTTCAAGAATTTCAAGCAATCTTGTTGATAAAATAATTACCTGCCTGCTAGTGATGGCAATTATCAGTAAGCTGCCCGTCTTTAGCAAAACCTATAAAGGAATGAAAAAGAATAATGCCGCGTAGTAAACGGATTATCCTGACATCCCACTGCATTGTGAATCAAAACACTGTCATTGACGGAGAAGCCAGGGCACTAGGGGCAATCCCATCTGCTGTCCATTGGATTGTGGAAAGAGGATACGGAATCCTGCAGTTGCCTTGTCCGGAATTCACCTTTTTGGGTCTTGAGCGCCCGCCAATGACATATGAGGAATATGATACGAGGGAATACCGCGAACATTGCAGGCACATATTGGAACCGATTATTGAACAGGTTAAAGAGTACTTGAGAAACGGATTCATCATTGAAGGAATTCTCGGCATCCAGAGCAGTCCATCATGCGACCAAACGCGAGGCGTATTTATGGAGGAACTGCACCAATTGTTCTTAGAAAACGGAATCCCACTTAAAACGCTTTGGTACCTCCCAAACAATGAGAATCCTGTCTTCGATGGGGATGTTCATAAATTATGATTATCACCACGCCATCGGTAAGTTGGTGGCTGTTTTTCTTCGTTTATAAAATCAAAATGAGATGTTGGCGTTTTTTACGAGTGAAATGATTCTGACGGGGTTTATGACTTTTAATAATAATAGAAGAAAGCCAACCACCTAGAGTTGGCTTTCTTCTATTATATATTCATGAAACTCATGCCAAACACGGCAAAGAACCACCCTGGGCCAGTTGCTGGATGAAGCCTAGCCTGGATAGGTCCATGTTGCCGCCACTGACGATGATGCCGCAGTTTTTGGAGCGGATGGTGCTTCGGTTTGCGAGGAGGGCGGCAAAGGCTGCCGCGCCAGCCCCTTCGACTAAGTTTTTTTTCCTTTCAAGCATGTAAACAATGGCTTGGGCGATATCCGATTCGCTTACAGAAATCATATCATCTACATAGTGCCGGATGATTGGAAGGGTCAAGATACCGGGTTCCTTTACGGCAATGCCTTCCGCGATGGTTCCCATGAAGGGCAGGCCAGGGGAGGGGAGGCGATGGAAGTGGTCATGGATTACTTTCGCTCCTTCTGCCTGGACGCCGATAACGCGGATTTTCGGCTGCAGATGCTTTACAGCAACCGCAATTCCGGAAATCAGGCCGCCTCCGCCCACCGGGACGACTAGCGTATCAAGAAACGGCTGCTGCTTTAGCATTTCGATCGCAATCGTAGCCTGACCGGCCATCACATCATAGTCATCGAATGGATGGAGGAAAAAGCTCCCTGTCATCTTCTGCTCCAGGCGGGCCGCTTCGTATGCTTCCTGGAACGAAGCCCCAGTAATGACAGCCTTCGCACCGTAATTTTCGGTCGCCTTGATTTTGGCTTCGGGCGTATTTTCGGGCATGAAGATTTTTGCTGTTACCCCTCTCCTCGAAGCGGCGAAAGCGACGCCTTGGGCATGGTTGCCTGCTGATGCGGCAATAACGCCTTTTTGCAATTCCTTCTCTGTCAGGCGCGACATTTTATAGCTCGCCCCGCGGATTTTAAAAGCCCCGGTCTTTTGCTGATTTTCCATTTTAAAAAAGACGTTTTTTCCGACCAGATTATTGAGGAATGTAGAGGTCGTAAGCGGAGTGCGGTAAACCGTCTTCGCCAATTGTTCCATTGCATCGGAAATCATGTTAGTCGTTAAAGAATCCCCAAGGGGTTCACGCTCCTTCATTTTTCGTAAATTGGATGTTAATGCCTGTTTTCGAATTCAGTAATCTTTTCCTCGTGCAAAAGGGTGATTCCGATATCATCAAGGCCGTTATAGAGCATTTCCTTTGAATACTCGCCGATGTCGAAATGATACGAGAATCCCTCTCCGTCCTGGACAGTTTGGGCGGCGAGGTCAACGGTCAACGAATAGTTTCCCGCTTCCGCTTTTTGCATAAGCTGCTGGATTTGCTCATAAGGCATTTCAATGGCCAGAATCCCGTTTTTGACCGAATTGTTTTTAAAAATATCGGCATAGCTTGGAGCGATGATAATCTTGAAGCCGTAGTCGAGTAGGGCCCAAGGAGCATGTTCCCGGGAAGAGCCGCAGCCGAAATTGTCTCCAGCCAGCAGGATAGACGCGCCCACATATTTTTTATCATGGAGCGGGAAATCCTCAATCGGCTTGCCCGAATGGTCGAACCGCCAATTGTAAAATAGGAACTGCCCAAATCCCTGGCGCTCGATCCGTTTTAAAAATTGCTTCGGAATAATCTGGTCGGTGTCCACATTGCTACGGTCAAGTGGGAAGGCTAGACCGGTATGGATTGTAATTGGTTCCATTTATACCACCTCCACTGCGGCATATTGGCGAATGTCCACAAAGCGGCCTTCAATTGCTGCCGCGGCGGCCATTTCAGGGCTGACAAGATGGGTACGCGCCCCGGTTCCCTGGCGCCCTTCGAAGTTCCGGTTGGATGTCGATGCGCAGCGCTCGCCTGGCGGGACGATATCATCGTTCATCGCAAGGCACATGCTGCAGCCCGCTTCACGCCATTCAAAGCCCGCGGTTTTAAAAATAACATCAAGGCCTTCCTGTTCGGCGGCCGCTTTCACGCTTTTCGAACCCGGCACAACGATTGCGCGGACACCCGGATTAACATGTCGATTCTGGATGACATAAGCGGCCCTGCGTAAATCGCTCAGCCTTGAATTTGTGCACGAACCAATAAACACATGCTCGACAGTGACAGAGGTGATTGGCTGTCCAGCTTCAAGGCCCATATAGTCAAGGGCGCGCTCAATCTCCTGTTTTTCACTTTCAGTAGAGCCGGATTCAGGTGCTGGAATCATAGCATCGACAGAGATGCACATTCCGGGGTTCGTACCCCAGGTAACCTGCGGAGCGATTGCAGAGGCATCGATTTCGATTGTATGGTCGTAAACTGCGCCTTCGTCCGTTGCAAGCGCGCGCCATTGCTCAACAACCTTGTCAAACTCGGCGCCATCAGGCACGAATCTTCTTCCGCGAAGATAGTTGAACGTAGTTTCGTCAGGAGTGATCAATCCTGCGCGGGCACCCGCCTCGATCGACATGTTGCAGACAGTCATCCTTTCCTCCATTGACAGGGAGCGGATAGCATTGCCGGTATATTCAATTACATATCCTGTACCGAATCTCACTCCATTCTGGGCAATAATTGCCAAAATTAAATCCTTCGCGGTTACGCCAAAGCCAAGCTTCCCATTCACTTTGATATTCAATGTTTTTGGGCGCTGCTGCCAAAGCGTTTGCGTCGCAAGGACATGTTCGACTTCGCTTGTGCCGATCCCGAATGCAAGCGCACCGAATGCACCGTGCGTCGATGTATGGCTGTCGCCGCAAACAATCGTCTTGCCTGGCTGGGTAAGGCCAAGCTCCGGGCCGATGACGTGGACAATCCCATTGTCGGGATGGGCAATATCCGCAAGCGGGATGTTGAATTCACGACAGTTATCAATCAGCGTTTCTATCTGCTTTTTCGAAATTAAATCCTTAATGACAGACTGATCCTTTGTGGGAACGTTGTGGTCCATCGTCGCAAAAGTAAGATCCGGCCTGCGGACAGTCCGCCCATTCATTCTCAATCCCTCAAAAGCCTGGGGAGAAGTTACTTCATGTACGAGATGTAGATCAATATACAAAAGGTCAGGCCTGCCATCCTCTTGATGGACAACGTGCTTTTCCCATATTTTTTCGATGATTGTCTTTGGCGAGTGCATGGTTATCCTCCTTTTTAGGCGTAACAGTCCATAATGCAGTTGGCTGCGTTTCTTGTTTTAATCGAGTCGATTATCTTTTGAGTCATTTCTTTCGTTCCAACCTTTTGCCCGCCGGCGGCTTTGATGTCAGCTGTGTGGAAACCGCCATTCAAGATGGACTCGACCGTTTCTTCAATCACGTTCGCTTCTTCATTCAGCCCAAAAGAATGCCTCAGCATCATCGCTGCCGAAAGAATCATGGCGACGGGATTGGCAGTTCCTTTGCCCGCGATGTCCGGAGCTGACCCGTGGACAGGTTCATAAAGGCCAAAGCCATCTTCCCTCAGGCTCGCGGATGGAAGCATTCCAAGCGATCCTGTTAAAACAGAGGCTTCGTCGCTTAAAATATCGCCAAACATGTTTTCGGTTACGATGACATCGAACTGGGATGGGTTCGTAATCAATTTCATCGCCGCCGCATCGACAAGGACATGTTCAACGGCAACGTCTGGGTATTGCTGCCTCTTTTCCTCGACAACTTCCCGCCACAGCTTGCTTGATTCAAGCACATTGGCCTTGTCTACAGAAGTAAGTTGGCCGCGGCGCTGCTTGGCGCATTGAAAAGCTTTGTCCACAATCCTTTCAATCTCGGCGCGTGAATAGAAAAGAGTGTCGACAGCCGACTGGCCATTGTCGCGCCGCTCGCTTGGAGTTCCGAAATAGAGGCCGCCGGTAAGTTCCCTGACGATAAGGAGATCGCTCCCTTTTACAACCTCTTCCTTGAGAGGGGACGCATGCAGGAGTTTTTCAAAACCTTTGATGGGCCTTAGATTGGCGAAGAGCCCAAGTTCCTTCCGGATTCCCAATAAACCTCTTTCAGGCCTGAGATGGGAAGGGTTGGAATCCCACTTTGGCCCGCCAACCGCTCCAAGGAGGACCGCATCGGCTTTTTTGCAGGCGGCGGATGTTTCTGCGGGAAGCGGGGTGCCTTGCCGGTCAATCGCGATTCCGCCAATATCTTGGCTTTCAAAGGTGAAGGAATGGCTGAATTCCTCTGCGATTGTGTTTAAAACCATCTTGGCCGAGTCCATCACCTCCGGGCCTATCCCATCTCCGGGCAGCATGACAATATGTTTTTTCATGGAAATAGCCTCCTTCATCATTGTATTTTATGCCTTCCAATCAGCTATTCGCTGTTTGTAGAACTTTCGCGGTTTGTCCGTAAAAGACGCGGTTGACTGCGTTTAAAAATGCTTTAGCTGAAGCTTCAAGCACATCTTGGGATGATCCGCGCCCGCTTACCGGCATCCCGTTGACAGTCATTTTTACATGGACTTCTGCAAGTGCGTCGCGTCCCTGGCCGACCGAGCTTAATTGGTATCTCGTCAAATGGATTTCTTCTTTGATCAATGCTTCAAGTGTATTGTATAAAGCTTCGACAGGGCCTTTTCCGGTCCTGGCAGTTTCTGCGCGCAGCCCTTCCGGGGTTGTCAATGCAACGGTAGCGGTTGGAAGGTTGATAGAGCCGGATTGGACCTGGTAGGCAAGCAGTTCATATTTTTTTACATCGGATACAGCCGTCTGGATGTCAGTAAGAATTGTAAACAAATCTTCGTCGGTGACTTCTTTCTTTCGGTCAGTTAATGACTTGAATTGCCTGAAGGCCTCTTCTGATTTTTCTTCAGTCAGTGAGAATCCAAGCTTCTCAATTTTCTCCTTGAAGGCATGGCGCCCGGAGTGTTTCCCGAGTACAAGCTCATTCGATTCGATGCCGACCATTGATGGATTGATAATTTCATAGGTTTGCGGGTGTTTCAATACTCCATCCTGGTGGATGCCAGATTCGTGTGCAAAAGCATTCTGCCCGATTACAGCTTTGTTAGGGGCAATCGGCATTCCGGTAAGCTTCCGGACCAAATCGCTCGTCCGTTTGATCTCTTTTAAGTTCAATCCTGTGGAAAAAGGAAATTGGTCCCTGCGGATGCCAAGAGCTACGGCGAACTCCTCGAGCGCTGCATTTCCGGCGCGCTCACCAATTCCGTTGATCGTTCCTTCTACCTGGGTTGCCCCATTTTCAATGGCGGCGAGGGAATTGGCAATCGCGAGCCCAAGGTCATCATGGCAATGCGCCGATAAAATCGCTTTATGAATATTTCGGACATTATCCTTCACATAGCGGAACATCCGGCCATATTCCGCCGGGGTCGCATAGCCGACAGTGTCAGGCAAGTTGATAACTGTCGCTCCGGCGTCGATAACCTTTTCGATGATTTGGACAAGGAAATCAAGGTCGGAGCGGGAGGCGTCTTCGGCTGACCATTCAATCTGCGGAAACTTCGTCTTAGCGTAACGGACCATATCGACCGCCAGCTGGGTAACCTGCTCGGGCGACTTTTTCAGTTTGTACGTCATATGGATGGGGGATGTGGCAATGAACAGATGGAGGCGTGGGGCTTCCGCTTCCTTTAGTGCCTCCCAGCTGGTATCAATATCGCTTTTCGTTGCCCTCGAAAGGCCTGCGATTGATGCGTTCCTGACGGTTCGGGCTATGGTCCGTACACCTTCAAAATCTCCGTGTGAAGAAGCGGGAAACCCGGCTTCCATTACATTCACGCCAAACCGTTCAAGCTGCTTGGCAATCTCCAGCTTTTCGAGCTGATTCAAGTTGACTCCGGGGGATTGCTCCCCATCGCGCAAGGTCGTATCAAATATGTGAATGTTCTGCACCACAAGAATTCCCTTCCTTCATTGTTGGGTAGGGCCCCTTTCCGTAAATAGAAGGGAAGGGGCCTCGGTTTTTATGAAACTAGTTCTATTATTTTTAAAAAACATAAGAATGTATAAAAGTTGTCTAGCTCCAACGCCCAGCGCCTAGTGTACTTCGGTCCCCTCGCTACGATAAGTCAACATCGATTCGCATTCGCTCATCGTGTTTCCTTTACTGTGGGCAAGGTGCTCCTGCGCCATAGCATATTCAGGGAAGTTGTCTTCAGCTCGTCGCAAAGCTGCAAGGAAGTAACTCAACGCAGTTGCTTCCCTCCAGTCCATACTGCGCTAAACGGGCGCCTTCGCTTTTCCTATTTAACGCGCCATTGCCTTTTGCTTTGGTTTTACGAATGGCATCAACTCGCGGAGTTCGCGTCCGACTGTTTCGATCGGATGGCTGTTTTCCCGCGCATTGATTGCGTTGAACTGCGGACGGTTCACCTGGTTTTCAAGAATCCAGCCTTTTGCGAATTGGCCTGTCTGGATATCGTGAAGTACTTCCTTCATGCGCGTCTTCGTTTCTTCGTTTACGACGCGCGGGCCGGAAACGAAGTCACCCCATTGGGCGGTATCCGAGATGGAGTAGCGCATGTTTTCGAGGCCGCCTTCATACATGAGGTCAACGATCAGCTTTAGTTCATGAAGGCACTCAAAGTAGGCGACTTCCGGCTGGTATCCAGCTTCCGTCAACGTTTCAAAGCCTGCTTTGACAAGGCTGGTCAGTCCGCCGCAAAGGACAGCCTGCTCACCGAACAGGTCGGTTTCGGTTTCTTCCTGGAAGGTAGTTTCCAATACACCGGCGCGGGCTGAGCCGATTCCTTTCGCATATGCGAGGGCAATTTCTTTCGCCTGTCCGGAATAATCCTGATGGACCGCGAAGAGGGCAGGTACCCCGGCGCCTTCCTGGTATGTACGGCGTACAAGATGGCCCGGGCCTTTCGGTGCGACAAGGAATACATCCACATCGGCAGGTGGCACAATCTGATTGAAGTGGACATTGAAGCCATGTGCGAAAACAAGGGCGGCTCCAGGCTTGAGGTTATTTTTAATGCTCTCCTCGTACACATGTGGCTGTCTTTCGTCAGGAAGGAGAACCATTACGACATCCGCCTGTGCGGTTGCTTCGGCAACCGAACAAACAGCTACACCATCCTCGACGGCTTTGTCCCATGACTTTCCAACGCGAAGCCCAACAACGACATCATAACCGCTTTCCTTCAGGTTCAATGCATGTGCATGTCCCTGTGAGCCGTAGCCGATGACCGCGATTTTTTTCGATTTTAAAACTTCTTCAAAAATGTCCTGATTATAAAGTACTTTTGCCATTTGTTATCATCCTTTCGAATATGTTTTGCATGTATTTTTAAATTCTTACCTCTGAAGCGAATAAGAAGGTAATTCGGATACTTGCGGCTGGCTTCCGCGCAAGAGGGCGGTAATGCCGGTTCGTGCTATTTCCTTGATTCCATATGGCCTGAGCAGGTCAATCAGCGCTTCGACTTTTTCCGGTTTACCCGTCACCTGGACAGCAAGGCTTTCCTTGCTGATATCAATGACGGACGCGCGGAACGGATCAATAATTTCCTTGATTTCCCTGCGGAGCTGGCCGCTGCTCGCAACCCTGATCAGGGCGAGCTCGCGGGAGACAACCGCCTTATCGGTAATATCGGAAACTTTTAAAACATCAATCTGTTTATGAAGCTGCTTTGTCAGCTGTTCAACCTTTTGGCTGTCTTCAACTTCGACAACCAGTGTCATTTTTGAGATGCCGTCAATTTCTGTCGGTCCGACAGAAATGCTCTCAATATTGAATTGCCGCCGCTGCAACAGGCCGGTTACACGGTTAAGGACGCCGCTTTTATTTTGGACGGTGGCTGTAATGATCCGCTTCATGGTTTCACTCCTATCATTTCGTGCAATCCCTTGCCAGGGGCAATCATCGGGTAAACATTTGCCTCCAGGACGACTCTGCAATCAAGGACAACTGGGCCGTCATACGCAAACGCTTCGGGAAGGATGCGCAGCAATTCTTCCTCCGTTTGGATTTTTGCGCCTTTGATTGAATAGCTCTCGGCTAATTTGACAAAGTCCGGCTGGATGGGTAAAAGCGATTCCGAATAGCGTTCCTCGTAAAATTCCTCCTGCCATTGGCGGACCATTCCAAGAGCCCCATTATTGACAATGATGACTTTTACAGGGAGTTTCAGCTCCTGCAGGACGCCGAGCTCCTGAAGCGTCATTTGGAACCCGCCGTCGCCGACGAATGCGATGACCATTTTATTCGGCGCGGCAAGCTGGGCGCCAATAGCAGCAGGGAATCCGAAGCCCATCGTTCCAAGCCCTCCGGATGTGACCCATCTGTCCGGGTTGTCCAAGGTATAATGCTGGGCCACCCACATTTGGTGCTGGCCTACGTCGGTCGTAACAATCGCTTCGCCGCCCGACGCTTCATAAACCGCCTGGATAACCTGCTGCGCGCTTAGCCTTCCGTTATATTCGGTATACCAAAGCGGGTATTGGTCCTTGTATTCTTCAAGCTTGTTCAGCCATTGGGTATGGTTTTCCATCGGAAATTCAAGTTTTAGCAGTTCATTCAGAGCTTCCCTCGAATCGGCTACAATCGGAATGCTTGTCGGTACGTTTTTGCCTATTTCCGCCGGATCGATATCAATATGGGCTACTTTCGCCTTCGGAGCGAAGTGCTTCAGGTTTCCAGTTAAGCGGTCATCGAATCTTGCTCCGATGTTTAAGAGAAGGTCGCATTCGTAAATGGCCATGTTGGCTGTGTACGTTCCGTGCATCCCAGCCATTCCAAGCGACAGATCATGGGTGCCTGGGAAACTCCCCAGCCCCAGAAGGGTGGTTGCAACCGGAATCCGGTGCTTCTCGGCCAGGGCCTTCAATTGAAGGTTTGCCTTTCCGTGGAGAATTCCCGCGCCTGCGAGGATGACGGGCTTCCGTGCTTTTGATAACGCATCGGCAAGCTTACTGATTTGCAGTGGGTTCGGCCTTGTTGTTGGCTGATAGCCCGGCAGATTAAAATCGGTATCCAAATCAGTTTCATAAACCGGGTTTGCTGAGATATCCTTCGGCATATCAATCACAACCGGTCCGGGCCTGCCAGTTGAAGCAATATGGAATGCTTCCCTAATGACCCTTGGCAGGTCGGAAATCGACCGGACCTGGTAATTATGCTTTGTGATTGGGGTCGTGATCCCGATTATATCCGCCTCTTGGAATGCATCGGTTCCAATTACGCTCGTTGCGACCTGGCCAGTAAAGACTACGAGCGGCAAAGAGTCCATCATTGCATCTGCAATCCCTGTAATTAAATTTGTTGCGCCAGGCCCGGATGTAGCAATGACGACTCCGGGCTTTCCGGTAATGCGGGCATATCCTTCGGCAGCATGGATGGAGCCCTGTTCATGCCGGAACAATAAATGCTTAATTTGGTCTCGGGCGCGGTAGATGGCATCGTAAATTGGCAATACGGCTCCCCCTGGATAGCCAAACACCGTATCGACTCCCTCATTCACCAATGATTTGATCAGGACATCGGCACCTGTTTTTGGGCTAACAACCTGCTCCATGGCCGGCATTGTCTCCACTTTCACTTGAAATCCCTCCAGTTTTTCAAATAAGGCTTCAATAGTTTGCCAGTGCGGCCTCATTACTAGCGTGTTAGGCATATAATGGGCCGAGCCTCGCATTATATGGACCCGTTTTGCATTATTAAGTGGAACTTGAAGTTTCACAGCTTAATAAAATCGCGAACCATTTTTCCAACAAAAAAACCTCTCCTCCCGCGAACAGCCTGCCGTTTTTTTACAGCAGGATATTCGGGGAGAAAAGGTTTATGTCTTTCCTCGGTACCACCCGGAATTCACGGCGAGTCTTGCAACTGCCGCCTCATGAAGCGGAAAAGGAATCCGCTCCGTTTTGGTAACGGGTGCCGAAAACACCCGATTAAGCCTAGTAGGGGAGACCGTTCAGCTTAATACTCAGGGACGATGTCAGAATAAGTAGTATTTCCGGGCTTCCAGCAACCCCGGCTCTCTGTGAATACTAGACTCTTATTCCTTTGTTCCCGTCAACGATTTGCGCTATCGTTCTTTTAAAATTTCATGATGCCGCCAGTGCTTGCGGATGTGACCAGCTTCGCATATTTGGCGAGATACCCTGATTTGATTTTTGGTTCTGGCTTTACAAAGTTTTTCTGTCTTTCCTCTAAAACTTCCCGGTCGACAATCAGGTTGATTGAGCGGGCTTCGAGGTCAATCATAATTAGGTCGCCGTCTTCGACAAAAGCAATAGGTCCGCCCTCGGCTGCTTCCGGGGAAATATGCCCGACGGATATGCCGCGGCTCGCGCCTGAAAAGCGGCCATCCGTAATCAGCGCGACCTCCTTTTCAAGCCCCCGGCCGGCAATCGCGGCTGTAGGTGCAAGCATTTCCGGCATTCCCGGCCCGCCTTTTGGCCCCTCATAGCGGATGACCACTACATGGCCTGGCCTAACCGATCCGCTGTCGATTCCGGCTTGTGCGGCCTCCTGCGATTCAAAGACGATGGCCTCGCCTGTGAAACGTATAATCGAAGGATCGACGGCTCCCACTTTGATGACCCCGCCATCCGGGGCAAGATTTCCGAACAGGATGGACAAACCGCCAACCGGGCTGTAAGGGTTATTCTTTCTTCTGATGACCTGGTCGTTTGTTATTTCCGCATCCTTTACATTTTCATAAAGGGTTTTTCCTGTAATCGTGATGGCATCCTTGTGAATGAGTCCGTCGATTTTGCAGAGCTCGTGAATGATCGCGCTAACCCCGCCGGCATGATGCACATCCTGCATGGAATAATCGGATGCCGGGCTTATCTTTGAAAGATAAGGTACCTTTTCCGCGATCCGGTTGATTTCGTGCAAGTCATACTCGATTCCCGCCTCGTGGGCGATGGCCAATGTATGCAGCACCGTGTTGGTGGAGCCGCCCATTGCCATATCAAGCGCGAAGGCATTGTCAAACGCTTCTTTCGTCATAATATCGCGTGGCTTGATATCTTTTTTGACCAAGTCGATTAAGTGTTTCGCTGCCCGTCGGATCAACTCATGCCGCGTATCGGAAGTGGCAACAATCGTTCCGTTGCCTGGCACTGTCATGCCGAGTACTTCCATGAGGCAGTTCATTGAATTTGCGGTGAACATGCCGGAGCATGAACCGCAGGTAGGGCAAGCATTCGTTTCAATATCGAGCAATTCCTGCTGGGTGATGGTGCCTTTGTTGTAAGCGCCGACCCCTTCAAAAACGGAAACGAGGGAGAGCGGCTTTCCGGTCGAGGAAACGCCTGCTTCCATCGGCCCTCCAGATACAAACACGGAAGGGACATTCGTCCTTGCCGCTGCCATCAGCATCCCGGGGGTAATCTTGTCACAGTTCGGGATGTAAAAAACTCCGTCGAACCAATGGGCGTTGATAACCGTTTCCGCGCTGTCCGCAATGATTTCCCGGCTTGGGAGTGAATAGCGCATCCCGATATGGCCCATTGCAATTCCGTCGTCAACGCCGATTGTATTGAACTCAAACGGAACGCCGCCCGCTTCCCGGATCGCTTCTTTCACCACTTCGGCAAAAACATTCAAGTGCTTGTGCCCGGGGATGATGTCGATATAGGAATTGCAGACTCCAATGAAGGGCTTGTCCAGGTCGCTTGTTTTCACGCCGGTTGCATATAGGAGGCTGCGGTGCGGCGCCCGGTCAAATCCTTTTTTAATCATATCGCTTCGCATATTTGCCCTCCTTTAACCGACGAATGCTTTCTCTTTGGTTTCCGGATAGCACTTGACTCCATCCTCGGTAACGAGTTTCCTGAATTCGTCCAATAGATGGTTTGTGATTTGCCCAGGTTTGCCATTGCCAATCTTACGGGTGTCCACATCGATTACCGCGATGACCTCGACCGCCGTTCCTGTCAGGAACACCTCATCGGCGACATAGACATCATGCCGTGTGAATGGCTGTTCCCGGACTTCGTAGCCGTTTCGCTTCGCCAGATCGATTATGGCGTTCCGGGTGATGCCTTCCAATGCGCCAAGGTAGACGGGAGGAGTGTAAATGACGCCATTTTTCACAAGGAAAATATTGTCGGCGGAACCTTCCGTTACATAGCCTTGGTCATTCAGCATGAGCGCTTCGTCCACGCCGGCCTGGTTTGCTTCAAGCTTAACGAGGATATTGTTTAAATAGTTCAAGGATTTGATTTGCGGACTTAAAACGTCCGGGCGATTCCGCCTTGTTGCGACCGATCCGACTTTCAGGCCGCGTTCATACATTTCTTTTGGATAAAGCGCGAGCGGCTCAGCGATGACAATGACCCTTGGCTGCGAGCAAGTTGATGGGTCGAGCCCGAGGTTTCCTCTTCCCCTAGAGACAACCACACGTATATACGCGCTTGATAATTCATTTTTTCGGACTGTTTCAACAATGATTTCGGTCATTTCCTCAAACGTATAAGGGATTTCAAGCATAATGGAGTGGGCTGATTCATAAAGCCTCTTCAAGTGTGCGTCCAGCCTGAAGACGTTGCCGCTGTAAACACGGATGCCTTCGAATACCCCGTCGCCATATAGGAAGCCGTGGTCATAAACTGAAACTACCGCATCTTCCTTTTTCACAAATTCGCCGCTTAGAAAAATATATTGGCTTTCCAAAAAACATCATTCCTCCTGTAGCCCGTTTTGTAAATTCTATTTAAAGAAAAAATTAAATTGGTTTGACCCTGAAAAGCGTCATCTTTTATTTCAAAAAAATAATACGTGAAATAAAATACGAACTTTTCTGAGATTTCTGTTTATGATACTCCCATTATTTTATTAATTCAAGAGAAAAAACACATAAGTCTGACAAATTTAAATATTCTATTAATTTGGTAGCGTTTACATTGTTGATAATTCAAGGATAATAATTTTTATAAAAAATTTTAAAAAGTTGGTTTTCTGGCAGCGTAGTTTGGAAGGTAGTTTGTGTTGTTTCCTATAAATGGAAGATGCGAGACGGCTGCCTTTAAGGAACGGAAGCCGGCAAATTGTTGTTTCATGTAAAGTGGTAAAGACTACATTCAAGTGAATTTTTTGAAGGCAGGGAGGTAATTCCTCTGGATAGTGGTTTACCGGAGTAATGAATTGATGGACAAACCAGGACGAACATCGAGTGGAATGGTATTACAAACATTCAAGAAGCGTTTACATTGGGAAGAAACCCTTATCCCTGGGGAAAGGCTTGTTGTGCGGGCCGCCGGGCATTTTTCCAAAAGAGTGGTTTGGAGAAGTTCCGTCCATACTAATATGGGTGATGTGGATGTTGTGTGAGTCAAACGAAGAGTTGAATGCGCTGGTTGAGGAGGCTCGGCCGTACGCGAAGCAGGGGAAGGTCGCGGATTATATTCCGGCGCTTGGAAAAGCGAAACCAGGTGATTTGTCGATTGCGATCCATTATCCGAATGGTGAGTGTGTCGCGGCGGGGGAGATCGAAAGAAAGATTACGCTGCAAAGTATTTCGAAGGTGATCAGCCTTGCGCTGGTATTGATGGAGCGGGGCGAGGATTATGTGTTTGAGCGGGTCGGGATGGAGCCGACGGGTGACCCGTTCAATTCGATCGCGAAATTGGAGGCTTTAGGTGTGGCAAAGCCTTTGAATCCGATGATCAATGCCGGTGCGCTTGTTGTGACTCATATGATTAAGGGTGATAGTGTCGAGGCGCGGCTCGAGCGTCTGTTGGCCTTCATTCGGGAACTAGCGGACAATGAGACGGTGGGGGTTAATGAGGAAGTGGCCCGCTCCGAGTTTGAAACGGCCCATCTGAACAGGGCTTTGTGCTATTTTTTGAAACAGCATGGGGTGATTACGGAGGATGTCGACCCGCTGATTGAATTGTATTCTAAGCAGTGCGCAAATGAGATGGATTGCCGGGATTTGGCCGATATTGGGCTTGTGTTTGCGATGGGCGGGGTGCACCCACAAACGGGTAAGCGTGTAATGCCAGATGATGTCGCCCGGATTTGCAAAACGTTCATGGTGACGTGCGGCATGTACAATGCATCCGGAGAGTTTGCCATAAAAATTGGCATTCCGGCTAAAAGCGGCGTTTCGGGCGGGATAATGGGGTCGGTGCCGGGCAAAGTTGGCATCGGCATATTCGGGCCGGCACTGGACGAAAAAGGAAACAGCATCGGAGGCATCAAACTCCTTGAACTACTCGCAAAAAGGTATTCATTGAGCATGTTTTAAAAATGCGAACAGTGCCTGTCACTCCCCGAATTTTCTTGTTTCACAAGATGTTTCACAGCGGAAATGGATCGACCGCTCACTGCTCGGGTTTCGCGCCATTTCAATACCAATAAAAATGAACCGTTTGGTGACAACGACCAGGCGGTTTTTTTATTGGGAAAAATATGGCCGCGATAACAAGGACATTGTTTTAATAAATCGATTTTCATGGACAAGGAATTAAATTAAACGTTTTTTTTGCCAATGGTGGGGTAGTAGGGAAGTGGGGTACCAAGTTAATGTTAGGAGGATGATGAGTGGTAAAAGAGAATCTCGATCCGAATGTCAATAAAAAGCAGGAGCAATTGGAACAATTCAAGGTTGATGATAGCGGGAAGAAGCTGACAACCAATCAAGGTGTTAAGGTGTCGGAGGATGAATTTTCCTTGAAAGCCGGCATGCGCGGGCCGACGTTGATGGAAGATTTTCATTTCCGGGAGAAAATGACGCATTTTGACCATGAACGGATTCCGGAAAGGGTTGTGCATGCACGCGGGTTCGCGGCTCATGGCGAGTTTCAGGTTTACGAGTCGATGAAGGAGTTCACGATGGCGAAGTTCTTGAACGACCCATCAAAGAAGACGCCGGTGTTTGTCCGCTTCTCAACAGTTCAGGGTTCGAAGGGCTCGGCGGAGACGGTTCGTGATGTGCGCGGGTTTGCGACGAAGTTTTATACAGAGGAAGGAAACTATGACCTGGTAGGCAACAATATACCGGTGTTCTTTATTCAGGATGCGATCAAGTTCCCTGACTTTGTGCACGCGGTGAAGCCAGAGCCGCATAACGAAATGCCGCAGGGTGCATCCGCCCATGATACGTTCTATGACTTTATCGCTAACAACCAGGAGTCGGCGCATATGGTGTTGTGGCAAATGTCGGACCGGGCGATTCCCCGCAGCTTCCGTATGATGGAAGGCTTTGGAGTACATACGTTTCGGTTCGTGAACGAGCAGGGTAGGGCCCATTTTGTAAAATTCCATTGGAAACCAGTGCTTGGCGTCCACTCGCTTGTATGGGACGAAGCACAGAAGATTGCCGGCAAGGATCCGGACTTCCATCGCCGCGATTTGCACGAGGCCATTGAAAGAGGGGATTTCCCTGAATATGAGCTCGGTGTCCAATTGATTCCCGAGGAAGAGGAGTTCCGGTTTGATTTTGATATTCTGGATGCGACGAAATTATGGCCTGAGGAGGAGATTCCGGTCAAGATTATCGGAAAGATGACATTGAATCGCAATGTAGACAATGTATTCGCCGAGACTGAGCAGGTCGCCTTCCATCCTGGCCATGTTGTGCCTGGGATAGACTTTACGAATGATCCGCTGCTACAGGGCAGGTTATTCTCCTATACGGATACACAGCTATTGCGCCTAGGCGGGCCAAACTTCCACGAAATCCCGATCAATCGGCCTGTTTGCCCGTTCCATAACAACCAGCGTGATGGCTTTGGGCGCCAGACGATCAACCGGGGCCAGGTGAGTTACCATAAAAACTCCCTTGCGCAAAACACGCCTGCCCCTGCGGCTGTCGAGGAAGGCGGTTATGTCCATTATCAGGAGAAGGTCGATGGCCATAAAATCCGCGCTCGCAGTGACAGTTTCAAGGATCACTTCTCACAAGCATCGATGTTCTGGAACAGCATGAGACCGCCTGAGAAGCAGCACATAATTGACGCGTTGACCTTTGAACTCGGCAAGGTGAAATCACCGGATGTGCGCCAGCAGGTTGTCGATATGTTCGCCAATGTGAGCATGGAACTGGTCACCCCGGTTGCCGAGGGGATTGGAGCCAGGGTGCCGGAGCCGAGGGAGCCTGCTTCCAAGAAGTCGTCGCCAGCGCTTAGCCAGGAGAATACGATCAAAACGCCAAAGGGGCGCAAGGTTGGCGTGCTTGTGGCTGATGGATTCAGTGGTAATGAAGTAAAAACGATTCTGGATGCACTTAAGGCTAAAGGAGCAATCCCGGAATTCATTAGCGAAAAACTCGGGTCCGTACGAGGTACCGACAATTTCGCATTGCCAGTCCACCACTCGTTCCTGACTGCCGACTCAGTTCTTTTTGATGCCATCTATGTGATCGGCGGGGCAGAGAATACCCCGAAATTCAAGAAAAAGGCCATCTACTTCATTCAGGAAGCATTTGAGCATTACAAGCCAATTGGCGCAACCCACGCAGGTGCTGAGATAGCGCAGCAAGCCGGTATAATCGGTGCGCCGGGCGTCGTGGTTGGAAGTGAACCGGCGGAATTTGCCGGGCAATTTATTCAAGCTGTCGCAGCTCACCGCCATTGGGGCAGAGAGGTGCAGTAATCTTTATAAGCCCTTCCTATAAAAATTCGAAATCCGCTGGGAGCCAAAGCCGGCGGATTTCTTGTTTTAATTATTTTTTGCTCCCCGTAACAGGAAAAAACCGTCTCTTGAAAGACAAAGGGCGTCTGTCCCTGCGATGTTTTTTCTGTGGAGCTTTCCTGACGATACTTTTTGAAGCTTTTCTTTGTGGAGCGCAAATTAACCCATTTTTAAAACTACTTTTTGTGTCGTAATATGTTTAATGATTATTCTAATCGGGTAAGTAAAACTGAATGCAAAGCGTAAATTACAACATAGAGCGGTTTAAGGAGGTACAAAGCACATTGAATCATTTGGTGGGAAATTTAAAGTCCTCATTGGAGGAAACCAAAGAGCGTTTAAACCTTCTAAATGCGCATGGGGTCGAAGCAGTCAACATTCTTTATCCAGGACTGAACTATAGTGGCCTGCTTTTTTATAAACTATTAGAATCGTTACCTAAAGAAATCGAACGATTAGAGAAAAGAATTAGGGAAATAGAAATTATCCAAACCATGGATAGCAGATAAGAGAAAACTAAATTATTATCTAAAAAAATTGAGGGCAACGCGAACGATGCGTTGCCTTCATTAATGGATTCATGGTTTAATGTAATTTTTTATTTACATACTTTCCATAATCAGGTACAGCAATCTGGTCAAATTCGTTCACAAGTTTATTCAGGCTTTTCGTCAGTAATTCACCGGACATTGGCAATCCATGGCCGGTAATGGCGATGGAAGGCTTCAGGGCGTTTAGCTTAATGACGGATTCCTTAGCTGCTTCCCAGACGGTTGTTAAATAGCGAGGTGGCCCGCTAATCTCCTGTTCCTGCGTGATCACTTTATACAAGTATTCCTGTTTAACGGTGACAAAAGCATCCCCAGCGATTAACGCCCGGTCTTTTTCCCGGAATAATGAAATATGGCCCGGAGTGTGGCCTGGGGTATGAATCCATTTAAACTCTGGCATGTGGGGAACAGTTCCATCAGAAGGCAGCGTTCGTATATTATTTCCCAAGTCTATCGGTTCGTTCGGGAACATTGGTGACATTTTCGCCACCATACCGCCTTCTACGGTTGGGTCCGGTTCCGGATAACTTTCTTTACCTGTCAAGAAAGGCATCTCTAATTGGTGGGCATAGACCGGAACGTCCCAATGGTTGACAAGTTCAATGATTGCGCCGACATGATCAAAATGGCCATGTGTCAAAATGATTGCTTTCGGCCGGCTGTCAGCACCAAACCGATTTTCGGTAACAGAAATAATCTCATCAGCAGACCCGGGCATTCCGGCATCCACTAAAACAAAATCTCCAGTTTCCGGATTGCCCTCTAAACAGATATTGACGATCTGGATAGTGTAACAAAATAAATCAGGTAAAACATCAATCCCAATCCCACTTCCAATAGAGGTTGCCGGGATAAATTTATAATCATTGCCATAATTCATTTCCTTATCCATCTTTAATCCTCCTGAAGGTTATTTACATACCCGATGTTAGTATGTCCAAATTGTGAAATACATTTTGAAAAGCGATGAATAGCTATTTTTTATCCTGGAAAATTTTAATCTATGGCATGCTTCTTGCAGCGTATTGAGGTGTGTGAGTGGAACGGACTCACATCCACAAAAAATTGGGGGTGTGTAAAAGTGAATAAGGTTATTTCGAAAGAGGAAGCAGCTTTATTTTTCCGGGACGGGATGACAGTGATGGCGGGCGGTTTTATGGGAGTCGGAACGCCGCAGGACCTAATTGAGGTAATCCTTGAGAAAAATATTAAGGACATCACACTGATCGCGAATGACACCGCTTTCGTTGAATCGGGAGTCGGCCGGCTGATTGTTAACCATCGTATTAAAAAGGTAATTGCCTCACATATTGGAACGAATCCGGAAACAGGCCGGCAGATGATTGCCGGGGAAGTGGAAGTTGAACTCGTTCCACAGGGGACGCTGGCCGAACGGGTCCGCGCAGGCGGTTCCGGGCTTGGCGGGGTTCTCACGCCTACAGGTGTTGGGACAGTGGTAGAGGAAGGAAAAGAGAAGATTACTGTTGACGGACGCGAATTTCTGCTTGAAAAGCCGCTCAGAGCAGAAGTGGCGATCCTTAAGGCATATAAGGCTGACAAGGCGGGGAATCTTGTTTATCACCGCTCAGCCCGCAACTTCAACCCGTTAATGGCGCTCGCAGCCGATGTTGTAATCGTCCAGGTTGAAAAAGTGGTCGAAGTCGGGGAAATCGACCCGGATGAAGTTATGACCCCGGGAATCCTTGTTGATAAAATATTGGTTCAAGGGGGCTGTAAATAATGGCGGAAACACTAATTAGCCCGAAGCAATTAATCGCTTCACGCGTCGCAAAGGAATTGAGGGACGGAGATGTCGTGAACCTGGGAATCGGATTGCCGACAATGGTACCAAACTTTTTGCCGCAGAATGTAAACGTCATTCTCCAATCGGAAAATGGATACGTGGGGCTGAAACCTCTTGAAGGTGAGATTGATCCCGACCTTGTAAATGCCGGGGGCCAGCCAGCGGGCATCATTCCGGGGGGAGCATTTTTCGACAGTCTGTTTTCGTTCGAGCTGATTCGCGGGGGCCATGTCGACGTAACTGTACTAGGGGGGCTTGAGGTAGATGAAAATGGAAGCCTTGCCAACTGGATGGTACCTGGTAAAATGGTCCCTGGCATGGGCGGTGCGATGGATTTGGTAACCGGAGCGAAAAAAGTCATCGTTGCAATGGAGCATTGCGCAAAAAGCGGATCCTCTAAAATTCTAAAGGAATGCCGTCTTCCGCTGACCGGAAAAGGAGTCGTCGACATGATTGTGACCGAACTGGCGGTTTTCCGGGTGACTTCGGAGGGACTTGTACTTGAAGAACTCCAGGATGGTGCTACATTGGAAACAGTCCGTGAAAAAACAGAAGCATCGTATACTGTCAACCTTCAGAACTGAACCCACGAGACTGGCAAAAAGGATGGGCACAATAGATAAAGAGACAGAAAATTCCGTTATTCCGGAATGACGGCATCCGGTTTTCCGGAATAACGGAAAAATCAATATCTGTATAAAATAAGAGTAAGTGTTTATTCGGAATTATTAGAAAAGTAAAGGTTGGCACGAAACTTGCATTCTAAAAGAATGTAAGCTTTATTTTGTAAACGCTTTCTATCGGGGGATGGAATGAGGCTTACAAAAAACAAAGGGGGATTTATATGGAATTATTTGTTATTCTTTTGGCGCTGGGCCTGTTGATGTTCGTGGCCTATCGTGGTTTTTCCGTTATTCTTTTTGCACCTATCTGCGCACTTTTGGCTGTTGTCTTGATTGATCCAAGCCATGTGCTGCCATTCTTTTCAGGGGTATTCATGGAAAAGATGGTCGGATTCATTAAATCTTATTTTCCTGTCTTTTTGCTGGGTGCAATTTTTGGTAAAGTTGTTGAAATGTCTGGGATCGCAGAGTCGATTGCCAAGACGATCGTTGGCTGGCTTGGTGCAAAGCGGGCAATCTTAACTATTGTCTTGCTAGGCGCGATCCTTACTTACAGCGGAGTAAGCCTGTTCGTTGCTGTTTTCGCGATTTATCCTTTTGCTGCCCAAATGTTCAGGCAGTCGAACATTCCGAAACGGCTTATTCCCGGCACAATTGCTCTAGGTGCTTTTACGTTTACGATGGATGCTTTGCCGGGAACACCGCAAATCCAAAACGTTATCCCGACATCATTCTTTAAGACGAACATTTATGCCGCTCCCACCCTGGGAATTATAGGTGCGATTTTCGTCTTTGCAATGGGAATGCTTTACCTGGAGTGGAGGAGGAAGAAGGCAGCAGATGCGGGTGAAGGCTACTTTGGTTTTGACTCGGAAAATGCTGCTGCGCTGGAACAGGCTGAAGCCGAGAAGAATGTTGCAGTTCCAAATATGTCACTTGAGCAATCAAGAGCAAAGCAATTATTGGCATTCGTTCCGCTTATCCTCGTTGGCGTTACGAACAAGCTGTTTATTACCCTTATTCCTAAATGGTATCCGGAAGGCTTTGATTTTGCAAAAATCGGGCTGAATGCCTATACGGTTGATGTTTCTGCCGTAATGGCCATCTGGGCAGTTGAAATGGCACTAGTCGTTGGCATTATCACAACGCTTGCTTATGACTGGAAACGGGTAAAAGTTAATTTTAAGGAAGGCCTGAACCTTAGCATTGCAGGCGCGCTTCTTGCCACGATGAATACAGGTGCCGAATATGGATTCGGCGGAGTCATCGCCGCTCTTCCTGGTTTTGCGAAAATAAGCGATGGCATTTCCAATACATTTACAAACCCGCTTGTAAACGGAGCGGTGACAACTACGACCCTTGCAGGTATTACAGGTTCCGCTTCCGGCGGTATGGGAATTGCGCTTAGTGCCATGGCTGAGAAATACAATGCGGCAATTGCCGCGGCCGACATTCCGCCAGAGGTCATGCACCGCGTCGTTTCGATGGCATCCGGAGGAATGGATACGCTCCCGCACAACGGGGCGGTCATCACCCTGCTTGCTGTTACGGGCTTGACCCATAAACAGTCCTACCGCGACATTTTTGCAGTAACAGTCATCAAAACGGTTGCCGTATTCGTCATCATTGGCATCTACTCGTTGTTTGGCCTCGCTTAAAAAAGAGATTCGTAAAAGTTGGGGAGGTTAATTTATGAAACAGTTAGAAGGTAAAACAGCTTTTATTACCGGTTCAGCCAGCGGAATAGGCCTTGAAATCGCAAAGGCATTCGCGGGAGAAGGAGCAAACGTTGTCATATCCGATTTAAACACGGAGAAAAGCGGCGAGGTTGCGGAAACGTTGCGGGGTGAAGGCTTTGAAGCATTTTCAGCGCCTTGCGATGTTACGAATGAAGAAGCCTATAAAAATGCCCTTGGACTTGCCGCTGAAAAATTCGGAAAGATTGATATTCTCGTCAACAATGCGGGGCTTCAATATGTTTCTCCTATTGAGGAATTTCCGACTGAAAAGTTTGAACTTCTTGTAAAGGTAATGCTGACCGCCCCGTTTATCGGAATTAAAAATGTTTTCCCGATGATGAAAAAGCAAGGCTTCGGGCGGATCATCAACATGGCCTCAATAAATGGAGTAATCGGGTTTGCCGGCAAGGCCGCATACAATAGCGCCAAGCACGGTGTAATCGGCCTGACAAAAGTTGCCGCCCTCGAAGGTGCCGCGGATGGAATCACAGTCAATGCCCTATGTCCGGGCTATGTCGATACCCCGCTTGTGAGAGGCCAGCTGGGAGACCTAGCCAAGACTCGAAATGTACCATTGGAAAGTGTGTTGGAAGAGGTTATCTATCCGCTTGTTCCTCAAAAAAGGCTTTTATCGGTATCTGAAATTGCCGATTACGCAGTCTTTCTGGCAAGCGACAAAGGAAGAGGGATTACCGGACAGGCAGTTATCCTGGATGGAGGCTACACAGTACAGTAAAGATTCTCTTTATTAAAATAGTGAATCAGTTCCCGCCGTATTAGCTGGCGGGAATTTTTTATGCAAATTACTGGAAAGCTCCGCGCATTATCTGAAATAATTGGTATAATTATTTTTAATAGTCAGATAAAGGTGGGGAAATGGTGAGCGCGCGAATCGATGATATTCCTATAAACTGGCTCGAGGAAATCTTGAACCTTTCTGTCGAACGGATTGTTGTCACCGACCGTGACGGCATTATCCTTTATATTAACGAAGCTTATTGCGAGTTCCTTGGGACAACCGTTGAACAGGCGATGAGAAGGCCTGTTCAGGAGGTGATTGAAAATACACGGATGCATATCGTTTCACGGACCGGCCAGGCAGAAATCGCAGCTGTCCAACATATCAACGGAAGTGAAATGGTTGCCAACAGGTTCCCTCTCATTGTTTCTGGTGAATTGGTCGGTGCTGTGGGAACGGTCATTTTCAAGAATCCCGAAGAGTTGCATTTGTACAAAAGAAAAATCCAGAGTCTTGTTGAAGAGTTGAAATACTATAAAACGAGAGAGGAAAAGGAATTAACAAGCAAATATAGCTTTTCGGATCTGATCGGGACGAGCAGGCATTTTGTGGAAGCAAAAGAGCTGGCGGAAAGGATTTCAGTCAATCATTCCGCCGTCCTGCTTCTGGGGGAATCCGGAACAGGAAAGGAGCTGTTTGCCCATTCCATCCATGCCAACAGCCTTCGCTCAGCGTACCCGTTTGTTCCAATCAATTGCGCTTCCATTCCTGAGCACTTGCTTGAATCAGAGCTGTTCGGTTATGAGGATGGAGCATTCACCGGTGCCAAAAAAGGAGGAAAGAAGGGTCACTTCCAGCTTGCCAACAAAGGGACCATCTTCCTGGATGAGATAGGTGACATGCCGCTTGCAATGCAAAGCAAGCTCCTTCGCGTACTACAGGATAAAGAAATCCAGCCTGTTGGAGGGCAAAAATCACTTCCGGTTGATGTAAGGATCATTACTGCAACCCATAGGAATCTTGAAAAGATGGTTGAGGCGGGGGAATTCCGCCAGGATCTTTACTATCGATTGAATGTCATCAAAATTGAAATCCCGCCGCTCCGGTATAGAAAAGACGATATTGAACAGATTGCTATGAACCTTGTGCGAAAGCTTGAAAAGCGATTCCACAAAAAATCTGTGGAGCTTTCCCGTGAAGTGATTCGCCTGTTCCAGCAGCACTCCTGGCCGGGCAATATCCGGGAACTTGAAAATGTCCTCGAAAGGTGCATCAATGTTCTTGATGGGAGTGTAATAAAACCCAACCACCTGCCGTTGTATTTACGCGACCAGGATGCAGCGCCAAATGATGCGGCCACAAATCCGGCCGGAACAAAGGTGCTCCCGTTAAAGGAAATAATTGCTGAGGCCGAAAAACAGGCGATCCAATCCGCCCTCTCAGCAGCCGGCGGAAACCGCCAGCAGGCAGCCAAACTCCTTGATATCGGCAAAACCAGTTTCTATGAAAAGTGCAGAATCTACTCCATCAATTAAAGTGCCAGGCCTGATAGATGTCAGCGCCTGGCACTTTTTTGTTACCCCCGCCGTTAGTTGTTTTTGGTCAGCTCGGCAATTGGTTCCCCCTCAACAAAGTCGGGTATGTCCATTTTCATGAATTCATAGAGTGTGGGAGCAATGTCCAATGTGGTGATTTTTGATAGAATTCTTCCCTTGGATATCCCATTCCCGGCTGCAAGAAAGATAGGGGTTAATTCCTTTCGGGATGGATCGCCCCCGTGATTGCCCAAATCCTTGACCATCTTTACTTCGCTGCCATCACCCTGGGCCATATAATAACCTTTTTGGGCGGCTAATAGAACATCCCCTGTGTTTTCATGGCTATTGCGAATCGGGATGACTTGTTCATATGGTGACACTTTTGATTTTGAAGGAGAGAGAAGTCCTGTATTTTTAATTGCCTTCGCCGAGTCGTAAAAACTTCCATTAAAAGCAGCATCCTTGTCCGTTAAATGTCCCGAGACGAATGACAAATAATTTTTGAGTTTGATTGTCTTTTTTTCAACTTTGGCATTCTCAAAAATTTCAGCGATTCTTTTTTGAAGTGAGGTATAATCCCTTTGTTCGACAATCCCCTTTTTTTCCCGCCCTTTTAAGTTTATATAAACCTGCGCGATCGAGCCGCTGGCGACAGCGAACGCTTTTGACTTTTTATAATTAATTTTCCCGCTGCCATCTTTTACGAGCAGCCCTGCCTTTTCCAATTCCTCATTAGGAGAAAGCCTGGAATGGACCGGCTCCATCCCGTGATCGGATACAAGATAAATGCGATCCGTTTTATTTAATTTCGAAAGTACTTGGCCCAACATTTTATCAGACAGGCGGTAGGACCAGCGGATATAGTTCAAATAACGTTGCGACTTTTCATATGAATAACCAGGCTGCCTAGGATCGACTAGGAGGTAGTTATGTGATTCATGGTCGACTTGCGGATAATAAAAGAACAGGATGTCCGGCTTATAACGATCCTTGATATATAATGATACATCCGTTGTCCACTGTGCGAAACGGGTGTTGATTTCCTCGTATTCCTTACGGGTAATCCATCTGTTGGCCAATGCTTCATCGTCATCCTGAACAGGGAAGTAACCGAACTTGTTGTTGATTTCATTTTTAAAACCTTCAGGACCATGAATGACTGCTGATGTCACTGCTGTCCGATACAATTTGGCATCCGAGAGGTCTGGCTTATTAGCTTTTATTTTAAAAGTAAAGCCAGCCAAATCATTGGTCTTTGTCATAAATGAAAGAGTACCCCATTCATTCAAACGTACGGAAGATGATTCTTTCATATCCGGTTTGAATGAAACTTGAATGGTATATCCTTTCCTGCCCTTTGCGGGTTTGTCGGCATCTATATAAATGGAGCGTGTATCATTTTTGCTGATTTTCAAGGGAATAACGGCTCTTTTACTTGTTTTTTTGGATTGGCTTTTTTTGAATTCGAGTTTGGCCAAATCGCTTTCAGCCCACGTTTTCCCGTAATAAATTGCGTAATCCGCGCGATATGGGAATTTTGGGTTTGAACCTGGAAAAAGGATTGTCGCGGTCGTCTTTCCTTTTTTACGAGCCACCGACCATACAGGTTCGGAATCAAGCGGAGAATAAAAAGCGCTATCCCGATTCGTCAGCTTTTTGTTTGGTTTGTGGATTTCGTTGCTGACCATACCCGATTCACTTGGCTTTGTTCCGGTTGCAATCGCCGCATGGGATGCTGACGTCAGGGAAGGAAAAATGGTTTGGATGTTCTCCGCATACATCCCTTTATCGGCCACCTCTTTAAAGTGAGGCATAATCCCCTGCTTTATATTTGTTCCTAAAAAGTCCTGGCGCATCCCGTCAAACGAAATTACGACCTCGGTAGATTTGCCTTTTCCGCTCCCAAAAGCATGGGATGGAGAGCCTGCAATAAATAAAATAAGTAACCAAATGCCCCATTTTTTCATAACATTCACACCTTTTTTCTTAACTGCCTTTAGAGTGAATATTCCCTTTACGGGCTTTGGTAAAACGATAGGTAAGTGTCTGTAAACATTTAGCATCTACGCAGCATTACAGCGTACGCCGCAACGTGCACGTACTACAAAAAGTACTTAAAGCATATACAAGTAATAGGCGAAAAGTGCGGGGAGGGTCCCATTTGAGGAAAATCAGAAGGAACTATCGCAGGCGGGGACCGCTGCCATTAAGGTATGTACTAATCATTACGTTTGTGGCATTTATTTTTATGACATACCAAAGTTTAAATATAATTAATAAGCATATCGAGCCCAGCCTAATTAAAATTGCTGAGACGAAGGCGAGGGAGTTTGCGTCACAAGCTGTGAACAAAGCCATTTCACAAAATGTAGTGGAAAATATAGATGTTAACGAACTAATTATCGTCCATAATAATTCCGATGAAGTTGGTTACAGTTTTAACCCAAAGGTATATACACAGGTGATAACAGACATAACCACAAGGATCCAGCGGTATTTAAACCTGCTTGAGGCAGGCAATATTGAAGAACTCGAGGCCTTTAAGGAGTTTAATGCAGGTGATTCAAAAAAACACCAGGGATTAATATATGAAATCCCGATTGGGATGGCAACAAATAACTCATTATTTTCCAATCTGGGACCAAAAGTCCCGGTACGGTTCGAAATAATAGGGGATGTCACAGCCAATATTGAGACAAAAATAAGGGAAACTGGGATAAACAACACATACCTCGAGATTTATGCAAAGACCCATGTTCAAATGAGCGTCATCATACCCTTAATTGAAAAGGAAATAAACGTAACGAACTCCGTAATGATAGGAGATTTGTTCTTGCCTGGAAAAGTGCCTCAATACTACAACGGCGGCGGAAAAGGGAATGACGTTAATCCGATTGTCATTCCGGATGGAGAGAGATAGTCCTGCAGGATATAATATTCCGCGGGACTTTTTTACATATGGAAGGTCGATGAGGGCATCCTAAGGATGGAGGTGCTCTATGAAAAAACTATTGTTGATTATAGGATTGTTTATGAGCGTTATTTTGCCGCCGGAAGAGACGTCCGCAAAACAAAGCCCTGATTGCAAGACACTCGAACAGATTTTTAAAACGAAAGTCAGGGAAATAGAGGGAGTGTGCAAGGTCGAGATAGGCCGAAAAAACCTGGAAGTCACGCATATGGGAAAGAAGGTCTCCCCGGAATTAATAGAACTCTCATTCGGATTTAATTTCGAAAAAGTGGATGGCCAGACAGCATTAATAGGTGAGATGGCTTTGCTTCAAGAAGAGGTCAATCCTGTTATTGACGCCCTGCGCAAAGGGGGCTTGGAGATAACCGCTATTCACAATCATATGATGTACGAACGGCCGAGGATAATGTTTCTTCATGTCCAAGGAAAAGGGGATATCGTAAAGCAGGCTAACACCCTCATTAACGCAGTCGCGGCAACAAAAGAACTAAAACAGCTTCAGCAGTCAACGGGGTCCCAGCAATAAGGGGCCCTTTATTGACATTCACTTTAATTCGTGATAAATTTATCTCGAATTAAAGATATCTTCATTAAAAGTAAATCAGGGAGGTTTTTTATAAATGAACGAATTAAAAGGAATACACCACGTAACGGCGATAACAAGCAGCGCCGAAAAGAATTATGAATTTTTCACGTATGTGCTTGGCATGCGTCTTGTAAAAAAAACAGTCAATCAGGATGATATCCAAACCTACCATTTATTTTTCGCCGATGACGAAGGCAGCCCTGGAACGGATATGACCTTTTTCGACTTTCCTGGCATCCCCAAGGGAATCCACGGTACAAATGAAATTTATAAAACATCCTTCCGTGTCCCAAGCGATGCGGCTCTTGATTACTGGGTAGAGCGTTTTGACAGGATGGGGGTAAGCCACACCGGCATTAAGGAGCAATTTGGCAGAAAGGTGCTTCCATTTGCAGATTTTGACGATCAGCAATACCAATTGATTTCGGACGAAACTGTTAACGGGGTCGCGCCGGGTACTCCTTGGAAAAAAGGGCCAATCCCGCTGGAATATGCCATCACAGGCCTCGGGCCAATTTATGTTCGCACGGCGCATTACGACTATTTTAAGCAAGTAGTTGAAAAGGTAATGGAATTCAACGAAGTTGCTCAGGACGGATCCTTTCACTTATTCGAAGTCGGTGAAGGCGGAAATGGCGCAGGGATTGTGGTCGAAGCAAATACAGTTCTCCCGCAGGCGAGGCAGGGATTTGGCACAGTCCATCATGCGGCCTTCAGGGTCGAAAATGAATCGGTGCTTGAGTATTGGATGAAACGGATGGAAAGTTTCGGCTTCCAGACATCCGGGCTGATTGACCGGTATTTCTTTAAATCACTCTATGTAAGGGTCGCGCCGCAAATCCTATTTGAATTTGCGACAGACGGGCCTGGATTCATGGGTGATGAGCCATACGAAACACTGGGAGAAAAATTATCTCTGCCGCCATTCCTTGAGCGGAAACGGGAACAAATTGAAGCAATGGTACGTCCAATAGATACTGTAAGGAGTACAATAGAGTTTACAAAGGAATAAACCACACCAAAACAGGGGCCTACTAGTAGGTCCCTGTTTGCTGTTTCATGAAAAAGATTATCAGTTTATCTTTTTTCACTTTTTTATTAGACTGGTAATGATGTATTTTTATGGAAAAAATAGTTTCGGATGAAAAAGTTGGAATGGGGGAGCTGGAATGGCAAAGGTTGGATTTATTGTTTTTGAAGATTTTGCGATGTGGCAGGTGGCCTTGCTGCAAAAGTTTTTAAGGAACAATGGCTATGATATTGAAACATTATCAATCGGGGGAGGTCCAGTCAGGACGGATGGAGGCATATACGTGGAGTCCCAACCGTTGGAATACAGGACAGCGGAAGAGTATGCAATGCTCCTTCTTCCAGGGGCGGGTGGAGAGATGCCTGCATCACTTCTCGAAAATAAAGAATTACATCTTTTCCTGCAAAACTTCCAGGGACTTATTGCCGCAAGCTGCGCTTCCACTATCCTTATTGCGTCCGCGGGACTGCTTGATGGGGATTATACAACAATGCCGCATTTTAAGGACAGATACTCAAACTATCTTCGCGAGGAAGGCTACCGTGATTGCGATGTCGTTGCCGGTGAAACAGTCATCTCCGCAAGAGGGTATGCCCACTATGAATTCATGATGGCAATTTTGGAACGGCTCGGGCTGCTGTCGCAAAATCCAAGGCTGGAAAAGATGGCGCTTAAGCTATCTAAAAATCAATAACCGAAATTCGAATAGAAAGTAACGGGGGGAGGGCAAACATGAATCAGCTGAATTGCAAAGGATGCAGGGGATTGTGCTGCGGACCCGTGGCGATTACAAGGCACGAATTAGCGAAAATAAAGAAAAAGGTAAGGTCGATGCCGGGAAAACTGCGTGATGGCCTGAAGAACCAAACCAGATTATATGGCACATGCATTTTTTTCGACATGGAAAAAGACCGATGCGGAATCTATTCGGCAAGGCCGAAAGCATGCCAGATGTTTGGCTATTACAAAGGCATGGCTTGCTTCAGGAAGCCGGAATTGGCGGTGAAGACGGTAGGCCCGGTTGACGAACCGATCGGCATTCTTTCTATCGATTTTACGTGGAAGGACTTTTAACTGGTTATACCGATAGCGTCATTTAAACAAGTTTCGATCAAAGAGAGAGAACTGGCCATTTCGGCTTATAGATTACAATTTTGGTAATAGGAGTTATTTTCATAGTGCAAATGGTAGAAAAAGCTATTGCAAAAAAATATTAAACAAATTTAATATGATATTTTTGAAAAGCGACATGATATAATAGAGAAAAAACAGCAAGGAGCAATCGGGATGCTTAGAGACTTTTTCATTGGACTTTCTAAAAATCAACTTCTAAACACGGCAGCCAAAAATTATGGATTGAAAATGGGCGCGCAAAATGTTGTCGCCGGGACGACGATTGAAGAAACAATTGAGAGCATTAAAGAGCTGAATAAGCACGGGATTTCTGCAACCGTTGACAACCTTGGTGAATTCGTTTTCAAAGAGGAAGAAGCGACAGAAGCAAAGGAGCAAATAGTAAAGGTCATTCAGGCAATCCATGACCATCAGGTCGATGCGCATATTTCCCTTAAGCCTACCCAGGTCGGTCTTGATATCGACTTTGATTTCTGTGTGGGAAACGTAAGGGAAATCGTCGCGAAAGCAAACGAGTATGGCATATTTGTAAACGTTGACATGGAAGATTCCGGGCATCTCGGGGCAACCCTTGAGCTTGTTGACATTCTTTCTGCCGACTTCGATAACATCGGCACTGTCATCCAGGCATATTTGCATGATGCCCAGGAGCAGGTTGAAAAATATAGGAATATGCGGATCCGCCTTGTAAAAGGAGCGTACAAGGAGCCTGCGGAAATCGCCTACCAGGACAAAAAGGACATTGATGCGAACTATGTCCGTATCATCGAGTGGCACCTGCTCAACGGAAAATTCACTTCTGTTGCCACCCATGACCATAACATTATCAACCATGTGAAGCGTTTCGTTAAGGAGCACAATATTCCGAATGACAAATTCGAGTTCCAGATGCTTTACGGATTCCGCAGGGAGCTTCAGCTTCAGCTAGCGAAGGAAGGCTATAACTTCTGCACATACGTACCGTTCGGAAAAGACTGGTACGGCTACTTTATGCGCCGCCTTGCCGAAAGGCCTCAAAACCTGAATCTCGTATTCAAGCAAGTGTTCAACAAAAAGACGAATACAATCATTGGGGTTGCCGCTGGTGCGTTTTTGGCGGGCAGGCTGTCCAAAGGTAAAAATAAAAAGAATAATAGGTAAGTATAATGGCCAGGACCCTTACAACTAGGGACCTGGCTTTTTTTATTACAACAGGAAAATGAAGAGGCGCCAGGCATTGCAGCGGGACAGAAAGTATGCAGGGATGGATTGCATGGTTTATGGGAATAATTGAGATTTAGGGAGCTGGGTCCATCCGTATTCTTTGAATGAACGTAATAAAAATTCTACATCCTAAAAAAACAAGGAGGAGAGAAGCTTTGTTAAAAATAGTTACTGTTGCTATCATTTCGATTATTTGTATCTTCCTCATACCAAAGCGGCTTTCCGTGATGGAAATGTACACAACTTCCTTGTTTGCATCTTTGTTTGGCGTGGTTACTGACTTATTTTTGGGCGTAAAGCTTAACTTGTATGGGTATTTAAACAAAAGAGTCGATTGGGAATATTTTTTAATACTGTTGTTTGTATACCCCGCAGCCAATATTCTTTACCTTAATTTCTACCCCCATTCTGGAGGGGTTTTGAAAAAAGCACTTTATATAATTCTCAGCACTTGCATTGTAGGGTTAATGGAATATATTTCTATACAAACAAATGTTTTTAATTATAGGGGGTGGAATATTTGGTACTCCCTCATTGCCTACCCAATTATTTTTATCATTCTCGCGTTAAATCTTAAAGTGATCAGGAAGATGTCAAAGAGACCGGAAACTCGGCTGCATTAAGGCTGGGTTGGCCGGCCCTTTTTTAATACCTTTTTTCTGGTCAGGCTTATGAGGAAAATGAATGGGATATATCCATAAAAAAAGGAGAGGCAGATATACGTGCCAAGTAAATTAAGCTTCTGCCCGAACATAATGTCCTCAAGCCCCATGTTTAGAAAGAAAAAAGCCGCAACGATGCCCAACAGCGACCTGGATGGCTTAAATTGAAAGGTAATCTTCAGCGTACGCGTACAGGACCAAACGAAGATGCAAACAGACGAAATAATGACAATAAAAAATACAAAAATAAAGATAAACTCAAAGCTTTCCACGACGGTAAAAGAAATAACTTTAATCATTGTTAGAGTTGCCCATTGTGTCCTAAGGAGCTTTCCTTGTGTGTAATATAAAAACGTAATGATAGTCACGACGAAATAGAAAAGCGTGGAGGCCAAAAGGCCAAAATGGGCCCATTTCGTAGACTTGCTGCCATTTTTGATGAATGGCAAGTAAATAAATGCACATTCGAAACCTGAAAATATATATGTACTATTCTTTGCTGATTGCAGATAATCATGAAAGCCATGTGTGAAGATAGGCATAATATTCCGTAATTGAAAGTATTGAATAAGCATCGCGAAAGGGAGAAATATGAAAAGCGGTATGATGACTCCCCAAAATGCCAAGCCGGTTACGACTCTAAACCCTCCTGAGACGATATAATATACGACAACGCAAATCGCGAATGTCAGCTCCCAAAGAGGAATTCTGTCAAATGCGAATGTTTGGAGCAGGTCGACATAGTTGTAGACGGTCAGGAAAGTAACTGTCAATAAATAAAATACAAGCCCTGTATTCGCCAGTTTCCCGAAGAACCTCCCGAATGCCTCGAGATGGAAAGAGGCTAAATCGCCCCCAGAACTTAATTTGATGGCGTTAAAGCCAAAGGCAAGCAGAATGTTCATGCTGGCTCCGACAACAAGGAGTGACACCCAGGCATCCTGGCCAGCCCCATCCGCTATTTTTGCTTGAAAGTTTAACAACCCAACGCCAATCTGTGAGCAATGAATCAGGAAAAATAGAAAAAAGGGTGAAACCTTATGTCTTTCCTGGACCGCTTTCATCATTCCACTCCGTTTCCGTCACCTTTTAATTCCTGCCTGGATGACAGTTGTCGCTATATCGATATTAACTTTCAGGTTTTTATATTGTTCCTTGTAAAATTTTTTTTCTTCCCAATTCCTGTCGCGCGCCCTAAACCTGTCGCCTAAGCCCAGTGGATCGACTTCGTTTTTTTTGCATATTTCAATAAGCTTGGCAATTTCAGATTTCATATTTGACCTGATCGTTCGTTCAAGTAAGGTAATGTCTTTTTTGTGATGCAAGTCTATCCAATCGGGGTACTCCCTAATGACGACATTTAGACTCAAGGATAAATCCACCTCCGGTTCTGGCCCGGGTTTAATATTCAACCATTCGGGTTTGTTTTTCATTGTACGCAGGACAAAGGTTCCTTTTTTGGAGCCTTTTTTAATAGGTAATTCATGGTAGCCCATATGCTTGTATTCATCAAGGAGGCCAAGGAAGAAAAACTGATTATTGTCCAGTGAGACTTTGAACTGATCATCCTTGAAAAGCGCCACACCGTTCACATAGACGTTTTTTTCCGTGCCATGCTTCAAAATTGGCATGTATGGATCCCTGCCATGGCCATAATAATTGTTTAAAAAAATGTGAAGATTTGTACGTGGCAGGGAAGATGTCTGGTAGTTTTGATTGATTGTATCCGCTATCGCTAGAGAGCCGTATTTTTTCATTGTCTCCAAATATTTTCGCGCGGAAGGGGTGACGACGGCCGTATGGATATCAGTGGCAATCATCGGATTATTAAAGACAGTATCGATAATATGGCCGATTCCCTTTTTCGCAAAGTCTTCACCGAAAACGATTACCTGTATTTTGGATAGCTCAATCGGATTTTTTGACTGTTCATTGGTCCGGTAAAGGAGCATGCTGGTCGTTTTTCCGCGAGTTTTCCTTATTTGGATATTCTCTTGGCTTTTGCTCTTCGTATAATCGGGATAAAGGACAGTCGACCTAAGCTGGCCATCCTTATAAGAGTCAAACCCGATTGTATTGACAATGGTCAGTTGGTCAACAATTTTCATTCTCTCACAGGCTGCCAGGGCCAAGGGAAGAAGGCATAGAGCCACCAGCGTTTTACGGCCCATTGTGATCACCCTTTTATTCCGTATTGATATCCTTGTCCTCATCATTTTCCTCCGAAGTTGAATACCGTTTCTTTTTCAATGACCGCAGGTAACTCGGACGCTTATTTGTTTTTGAATAAGGTAGCCTTAGAATGGCATCGCCCATGCCCGCCGCCCTGAATGGAAATAGCGGGACCATATAAGGCATTCCGAGCGACTTGAGCCGGAAAAGATGCCCGAGAAGCAGCACGATTCCAACTGCAAGGCCATATCCGCCCCAGATAGCCGCAATGAAAATAAAGGGGAATCGCAGCAGCCTAACCGTATTGGACATTTGGTAAATGGGTGTTGTGAACGATGACAACGCGGCTAGAGCGACGATTATGAGAAGGATATTACTTGTCAAAGCGGCCTCTACAGTAGCTTGGCCAATGACGATGCCTCCGACAATTCCAAGCGTCTGGCCAATCTTGCTCGGCAGCCTCGCACCTGCTTCCCTTAGGAGTTCAATCGTAATTTCGAGAAACAACACTTCAAGAAATGGAGGGAACGGGACATTCGCCCTCGAAAATATAATCGGTCCAAGCAAGTCTTCCGGAATAATTTCATAATGGAAGGTCAGGACGGCTACATAAACCGGAGTTGCGAAAACTGAGAATGACACCCCGAAAAAACGAATCAGCCTGAAAAAGGAGCCCTGCATCCATGCTGAATAGTAATCTTCGGGAGAATTGAAAAAGTCCAGGATGGAAACAGGAGCGGTTATTGCATAACACGAACCGTCCGACAAAATAGCAATCTGGCCAAGCATCAGGGAGTGCCCTGCCTTGTCCACCCGTTCAGTTGCCAGGAATGGCGGAAATGGTGTTGAAGTATTGTCGGAAATTAGCTGTTCAACAATCGTGCTGTCATGGATGACATCAAAATCAGCATTTTTAATCCTTTCCCTCGCGGTCTGGACAAATTCAGGGTTGGTTATTCCATTTAAATAAACAATGGCAACACGTGTTTTGGAGATTCTCCCCAATTCATGTTCCTCAACGATCAGGTCAGTCGTTGCGAGTTGCCTCCTCAACAGGTGCAAGTTCGTATCAATGCTTTCGATAAAGCCTATTTTGGGTCCGACGACGCTGAATTCATTATCGGTTTCGTTGTTTTGCCGGAGGCCTTTCATAGGGCTGGAGATATTGACCAGCGCGAACTTGCTGGCATGATTCAACTGGACAATGGCATGGCCTTCATTCAGTTTTTTTTCAGCTTCATCTGCATTTTCGGTTAGTTGAATGCCTTCCAATGGAATAAAGTTTTTTATCTCGGAAATATCGGTAATCGCTGATGCGTTTCCCTGGATGGAGGGAAGTAGCACACGGCGCAGCAGCTTATCGTCTATCAATGTCGTATAGCAGTTGACGGTAATCCGGCCGTTTTCCACAGGGGAGAACGACTTGAAATCAGCGGACCGATTAGCGGCTTCAAGTATATCACTCAGCTTCTTTTGGCTTTTCTCCTGTTTCTTTTGTGTATTGCTCTTTTTCCATTTGAACATTCGATCCACCATATTTCTTGTTAATTAATCTTGATACTCTCTTATTATGCATTTTTTAAAGATAAGTATGTATACCGCTGGAAAGCGCGCCATTTTCATACTCTTTATATAAAAAATGCTTCCGGAAGGTATCCGGAAGCAAATTTCTAGTTTAATCGCCCTGATTGGAGGAATGTGAAAGGATAGCGGCAACAGTCTCTTCAAGCCTTTTAAGTTCAGCCATGCCGGCCTTGAACTTGTCGTAATCAGCCGCGCCTTTAAGCGAGTTTAGCGCGCTTTCAATCAGAAATCCCCTTGGTTCTTTGGATTGTAGGAGTTCTTCCTCAATAAAGTCAAGTAGTTCATAATACTTTGGTTTGTCAATCGTTTGATGAATCGCCTTTTTTAATGTATGGATGGAGTGGCGAAGCCTTTGCTGGAATTCGTTGTTTGTTTTTACGCAGCCGGGAAGCCATTGTTCCAATAACGACGGATCGAGCAATTGGTCATCCGCCTCGGAAACTTCTTGGACAATTTTTACGATTCGTTCCACGCTGTAGCGGACGATTTCGTGTATCCCCAGCCTGGAGCCAAACGCCATCGAATTGAATTTCAAATTTTGCTGGAGCATGCCAATGAACATGATGGCGCAGTCAAGAAGGTAGGGCTTTTTTTCTTCGCCAAAAATGTCTGTAAACCGGCGGAAAGCCCACTGGACATTCCGTAATTGATTCTGCTTCAGGAATTCTTTCAGTTCAGGATCATTTGAAATCATGACTTCTTCGAACAGGGAGAGGAGCTTATTTGCCCGGTTCGTTTTTAGGTGCAATTCTACCTGTTTGATGAAAATTCCGATATCCGCATGGTTTTGCCCAATCAGCAATTCATTCCTGTCAATTTTAAGCTGCTTGTATATGGATTTGATTAACTCGATTAATAGTTCATTCTTTGAGGAAAAGTAGTTGTAAAATGTTCCTTTCGAAATGCCGCTGTAGTCCAGGATGTCCTGGATCGAAGTAGCCTGGAACCCTTTTTCCACGAATAATTGATGCGCGATCGCAATGACACGCTGCTTCCTGTTGTTCAATTTCATCACCTGGCCTTATTGTACTTGCTGTATAAAAGATATACAACATGTTTTTTAAATAGTTTACAAACCCACTTATGGCGCGGAATTTTTTTATTGAATATTTTAGACTCATGGTATATGATAAAGTGCATGTGTAATCAAAGTCTGCATGAATGAACCGCTAGTTTACAGGAGGAACAACAATGGAACAAACAATAAATAAGCAAGGCAGGCCGCCGTACGGGATTATTGCGGTCTTGATGATTGGTGCTTTCATTGCTTTTTTAAATAATACATTGCTGAATATCGCTCTCCCATCCATTATGAGAGATTTAAAGGTTGAACCGTCAACCGTCCAATGGCTTACGACAGGTTTTATGCTTGTCAACGGTATACTTATTCCCGCGACAGCCTATCTGATTCAGAAGTATTCCGTGAGAAGGCTGTTCCTGGCCGCAATGAGCCTGTTTGCGATTGGAACGATAGTCGCCGGCACCGCGCATGTTTTCCCGGTTTTGCTGACAGGGAGGATGCTGCAGGCATCGGGCTCGGCAATCCTTATGCCGCTGTTGATGAATGTTATGCTGGTCAGCTTCCCGATTGAAAAACGGGGGACCGCGATGGGGGTTTTTGGGTTAATCCTAATGTTCGCGCCAGCAATCGGACCGACTTTGTCAGGCTGGATTATAGAACATTACGACTGGCGGATGCTATTCCATTTTGTCACGCCTATCGCGATTGCCATTATTCTTGTAGGCTTTTTTCTTCTAAAGGATAAGAAAGAAAAGGTTAATATACGGCTTGAAACCCTATCGCTTGTTTTATCGAGTATTGGATTTGGCGGCCTATTGTATGGATTCAGTTCGGCAGGGAGCAAAGGCTGGGACAGCCCTTATGTTTATGGAACAATCATTATTGGAGTCGCATCTTTGATTGTGTTCATTTTGCGCCAGCTTAAGCTGGAGAAACCATTTCTTAACTTCCGTGTTTACCGTTATCCGGCATTTGCCCTTGCGTCAGTGATTTCAATGGTTGTGAATATGGCCCTCTTTTCCGGGATGATCCTTCTTCCTATCTATGTACAGAATTTAAGGGGCATTTCCCCGATGGATGCGGGTTTGCTTCTTATGCCGGGTGCAATCCTGATGGCAGTAATGTCACCGGTGACCGGCCGCCTTTTTGATAAAGTCGGCGGGAGGCTGCTGGCGATTATCGGGCTGGCCATCATCGTTATTACCACGTATGACTTCAGCACGCTTACTTTGGAGACATCCTATACGCATCTCATCATCCTCTATTCCGTGCGAAGCCTTGGAATGTCGATGGTTATGATGCCTGTTTCGACAAACGGCCTGAACCAGCTGCCAACCCGTTTATACCCGCACGGAACAGCGATGAACAATACACTCAACCAGGTAGCCGGGGCGATTGGCACAGCGCTGCTGGTCACGATTATGACGAACAGGACAGAATCACAGGCGAAGGAACTTGGCCAGGAAGCGATGAAAAAGCTTACTCAGCAGCCAACGCCTGAAGTTCTTGCCCAGATGAAACAGCAGGTTCTGGCTGAAGCGATGCTCCATGGTATTAACTTCGCTTTTCTGGTTGCAACTTTCATCGCGGTTGTCGCGCTTGTACTGGCGTTTTTCATAAAACGCGCCACACAGGCGGAAGACCCTATCCAGGAAGGCTCAAAGGGCGGGCAGCCCGCTTAATTTTAAAAATACTTGGAGGCGACCGCATCATGGCGGTTGCCTTTTTACTTTTTTCTCGCTACTTTGGGAGAGAGAGATAAATGAAATTAAAAGGTTGGTAACATACCCATAGGGGTATATTATAATGAATGTCAACAGGACCAATACTAAATGGGAGGACCCGGATGGTTTTAGTTAGTGGTTATGTGCTTGCCCTGATTTTATCCATTTTGCTATCTAGAAGATATGTCCCGGTTTTGGGGGTTCCGTGCAGGGCTATCATTGAAGGGCAGACAGATGGAAATGATATACTAGTGGATATCCGTGATTATTCCACTTCTTCAAAAAATCCTGTTAAGGTGTCGTTGCACATCCCCGCGGCCTATCTGGACAGGTATGCTTCAGAGATTCCGGGCGATCGGGTCCTGATCATTGCTTCGGACCGCCTCGAAAAAAATTGGGGCATAAGGGAATTGAGGAAAAAAGGCATTAATGTCGTGGCGTATACTTTGGATGGCTGCGGGTGCCAGTAAAGAGGAAGGGTGCAGATATGAAATACGATGATCAAATGAAACACCGTGTGAAAAGGATTGAAGGACAGATTCGCGGCATTCTCAAGATGATGGAAGAAGATAAGAATTGCAAGGACGTTATAACGCAGCTATCCGCAGTCCGTTCAGCCGTCGACCGTACAATTGGCGTTGTGGTAAGTTCGAATCTTGTTGAGTGTGTGCTTGATGCTGAGAAAAATGGCCAAAAGACTGACGAATTGATACAGGAAGCGGTAAATCTTCTTGTGAAAAGCCGATGAACGTTAGGAATAATTTTAATAAACAGTGAAGCAAGCGGTACGTCCACTTCTTCGTGAATAAAAGGGTGAAAGCCCTCTTTTTTTTAGAAAACAATATACCTATACGGGTATAGGTAATTCTGTTTAAGAGGAAAAGTGGTACCACTATTGTCCCGGCAGTCCTATACGAGAATGAAGAATACCCCTTAAAAACGTTGAAAAAGTTAGTTTACAATACGATAGAATAGGAATGATAGGAAGCCCGGCGGAAAAAGCCGGGCATTTTAATCTCCTGAAGGCCTCGGTTCGCTCGAAACTTTAAGGAGATACAGTGAATGATTACTGGAAATATGCTACAATGAGTGGGATTTTTAATTTAGAAATTTCTAAACTGGATATATACTATTTTCTTTACTCCGAGGTGTGGAAATGAGCAAAAAGTGGTGGAAAGAGAGTGTGGCTTACCAGGTGTACCCCCGCAGCTTTATGGACAGCAATGGAGATGGGATTGGCGACCTGCGAGGGGTCATCTTAAAGCTTGATTACCTGAAGGAATTAGGAATTGATGTTATTTGGCTATCGCCGATGTATAAATCGCCGAACGATGATAACGGCTATGATATTTCAGATTACCAGGATATTATGGAAGAGTTCGGTACGATGGCTGATTTTGATGATTTGCTTGAGGAAGTCCACAAGCGTGGTATGAAGCTGATTCTCGACCTTGTCATCAATCATACGAGTGATGACCACCCATGGTTCATTGAATCCCGCTCTTCAAAGGACAACCCAAAGCGCGATTGGTATATTTGGCGGGACGGAAAAGAGGGGAAAGAGCCGAACAATTGGGAATCAATTTTCAGCGGCTCCGCATGGAAGTACGATGGGAAATCCGAACAGTATTTCATGCATCTCTTTTCCGAACGCCAGCCTGACTTGAATTGGGAAAATCCTGAAGTCCGCGAAGCCCTGTACAGCATGGTGAACTGGTGGCTGGATAAAGGCATTGACGGATTTCGCATCGATGCGATTTCACATATAAAAAAACAGCCTGGCCTCCCGGATATGCCGAATCCAGAAAACCTCGACTATGTACCGTGCTTCGGTTATATGATGAATGTTAACGGAATTGATGAACTCCTTTCCGAATTTTCTGCCAGGACAATCAAGAACTATGAAGTTATGACAGTTGGAGAGGCCAACGGGGTGAAACTGGTGGACGCCGATAAATGGGTCGGTGAGGAAAAGGGCCATTTCAATATGATTTTCCAATTTGAATTCCTGGACCTTTGGGATAAAAAAACGAAGGACTCAGTTGATGTAAAGGCGCTTAAACGCGTCCTGACAAAGTGGCAAAAGGGTCTTGAAGGCAGGGGCTGGAACGCGCTCTTTATTGAAAACCATGATCAGCCGCGCCGTGTATCAACTTGGGGGGATGACGGGAAGTATTGGAAGGAAAGCGCTAAAATGCTGGGCGTCATGTACTTCCTTATGAAAGGAACTCCTTTTATTTACCAGGGCCAGGAAATCGGGATGACCAACGTCCGGTTCCCTTCCATTGATGATTATAACGATGTCGGAATGATCAATTATTATAAGCTTGAAACGGCAAAGGGCCGGCCCCACGAGGAAATCATGGAGGTCATCTGGAAACGCGGGCGTGACAATGCGAGGACACCGATGCAATGGGATGGTTCCCATATGGCGGGATTTACGTCCGGGCCAAAAACCTGGCTCGGGGTAAACCCGAATTTTCGGGAAATCAATGTCGAAAGCCAGCTAACCGATGAAGATTCCATCCTTAGTTTCTACAAACAGCTCATCCGGCTGAGAAAAGAGAATCCACTGTTTATTTACGGGAAATATGAGCTATACCATCCCAATCATCCGAAGCTGTTCGTGTACACGCGGACAATGGGGAGGAAAAAAGCTATCGTAATCTGCAATTTCCATGGGACACCGACCCGTTTCAAGATGCCTTCTTTCATCGCTTATAAAACTAGCAAGTTAGCGTTAAGCAATTATACTATTTCTGAAAGCAAGTTAAAGAAAGAGTTTACACTGAAGCCGTTTGAGGCGAGGGTTTACTTTTTGGATTAAGGGCCCAAAAAGGGAGGAGGCACAGGGATGAAACAGGGAATCCTTACGATTTATTGGGAAGTTTTTAAAAATGAATCACTGCCTTTGCTGCTCGGGGCTACGGATAAGGGTTTATGCTTTGCCGGGTCGCCAGGAAGCGGGGAAGGTGAATGCGAGGCCATTATCCAAAAAAGGTATCCCGGCGCTTCGCTGATAAAGCAGGCGGAACCGCTGAGGCCCTTTATAACCGAATTTGCCGAGTATCTTGATGGGCGGAGAACGGAATTTTCCTGGCAGCTGGATAGCAGTGGTACAGCTTTCCAGGAACTTGTGTGGGAAGCGCTGAGGCATATTCCCTACGGTGAAACAGTTTGTTACAGTGATATCGCCAACCGCATCGGCAAGCCCACCGCAGTCAGGGCAGTGGGCTCCGCAATTGGCGCCAACCCGGTGCTGATCGCTGTACCCTGCCATAGGGTGGTCGGAAAGGACGGCAGCATGACCGGCTTTCGTGAAGGCTTGGATATGAAGAGGTTTTTGCTTGAATTGGAAAAGAAAAATAAAGTGGCCACAGGATAAAGAAAGCGGGGACTTCGCGGAGTTCCCGCTATTTTTATGATATTTTCCCGCTCCTGCCGAGTTTTCCCCACAAATTTTCCCACCGGCTGTGCCATAATCCACTTTTCGGACGAGGCCAAATCCTAAGTGCCCATTCCCCCTAAGACCTAAGCCGTATAGAAAAATATGGCACGGGGCTGTATTCGAAACCCGGCAACTAGATTAATATGGAACTATAACAATGGTTGGGGGAATATGGATGAAAAAGTTACTTGTTGTTTTGCTGATCGCAACCGTACTTGGGTTTACGGCAAAGTACGCAATGGGAAGCATTTTTGGCAAAGGAAATGAAAAAGACTTTCTTATTGAAAAGGATAAGGCGGAAAGCCTTGAAGTTGAAGTGAATTTAGGCGTCGGGAAGCTTTCGGTAACCGGAGGGTCTGACGAATGGCTTGAAGGGACGGTGGTTGAGAACAAAAAGTTCAAGCCGGACATATCTTACCACCTTTCTGGGAAAAAAGGAAAGGCGATCGTTGAGCAGAAAAAGAACGGACTTTGGAATTTTGGGTTTGGCAAAGCGGAGAACAACTGGGAGATTGCCTTGAATGACGAGGTGCCGGTCGATTTGCGGGTAAATGCAGGTGTATCCGATGCAAATCTTGATTTGCGGGATATTGAATTGTCCAATCTTGAAGTTGATGGCGGCATAGGGGATATTGAAATAAACCTTGGCGGCAAGCGGGAAAAAGGCTTCCATACAGTATTGAATCTCGGAGTTGGCAAAACGACAATCATTTTGCCAAAGGAAGTCGGGATTAAACTTATCACGGATAAGGGGATTGGCAAAGTGGACATGGAGGGCTTTACGAAAAAAAGCGGCAATGTTTATGTGAACCAGGCATTTGAGGATTCTGACACAGTAATTGTAATTGATTCGAATTTGGGGATTGGCGAGGTTAATTTTAAAGAAGAGTAATGAAAGGAGGCAGGCCGGGAGAGAGCCTGCCTTTTTCCATAAGTCCACTACAAGAGCGATTCCGCTCCGTCAATGTATATCTCCGTACCGGTAATATGGCTTGATAGGGAGGAAGCAAGGAAGTAAACAAGATCGGCGACCTGCTCCGGTTTCCCGGGTCCATTTTCGAGCGGCTGGCTTCCTTCAGGGTATTCTACCGGAATTTTAATTTCCTCCAGTTCTTCTTCGGCTGGGAATGTATTTTTATCGATATTCGTTTCAATCGCCCCTGGGCAAATGGTGTTTACGCGGATTTTGTATTTGGCGAGTTCAAGGGCTGCCATCCTCCCAAATCCGGCCTGGCCGATTTTTGAGGTGCTGTAGGCGGAAAAACCAAAGTTTTTATAAATCCGGTTTCCATTAATGGAACTGGTGATGATGATGCTCCCGCCCTGTTCCTTCAAATACGGAATCGCATATTTGACTGTCAGGAAAGTTCCTTTCAGATTCGTTGTAATAGTTTCGTCCCAATCCTCGGGTGCGAGTGTTTCAATTGGGGCGATAACCCCATTGATGCCCGCATTCGCAAAGACAATATCGAGCCGTCCAAATTCCTTCAGTGTATTTTTATAAGCAGTTTCAACATCTTCCGGCTTAGAAACATCGCATTCAAGGGTAATGGCGCTGCCGCCTTTTTCCTCGATAATGCCTTTAACCTCTTCACCGTTTTCTGCTTTTACGTCAACCAGGGCGACTTTAACCCCTTCTTCGGCAAGCCGGATTGCGGCGGCGCGTCCTATGCCCGAACTTGCCCCCGTAACAAAAGCCACTTTGTTATCCAATAATCCCATTTTCTGCCCCTCCTCTATTAAGTTGCTACCTTATTTCTTATCCCCATCTAACCGGAAAAGAAACATGATGGTTTCCTTTATGAGCGTTATGACCGGATTGATCGCCATCGGGAAATTAAATATTTAAAAACAGCCTGTAATCTTACCATGAGTGCCTGAGTATACTTTTATATCAGCCCGTACAAAACAGGGGGGAATCCTGTACGGGGATAACAGGTAAAGGGTGGGGAGTATGGCTGAGTTTACAAAGAAGGATGGCGTTCTTCTTTTTTTCTTTTTTTCATTGCTGCTTATGGAATTTGCGTTTAGAAAAGGGCTGTTTCAGGAAATTCAGCTCCGGGATTACCTGCTTTCGGTCATTTTCATCCTTGGGATATCGGTTTTCCTTTTTTTCATGATTGGCTTTTTTAGAGGGAAGGCGGGGTTTTCTGTTTCCTTTCTTTTGATCGTCCTTTGTTCCCTTTTGTACCAATCGCAATTTATTTACTATAAGTTTTTTAAAACATTTTATACGGTCTATTCAGCAGGAAACGGCGCGCAGGCTGCGGAGTTCTGGAGGGACATCGGAAACCTGGCAAGGGAAAATGCCTTCTGGCTGGCTGTTTTTCTGGCGCCTCCGTTGCTTTTTCTGCCTTTAGGTCGTTTCTTTACGTTTCAAAAGCAGGACAAGTTGAATAGGATATCCCTGATTGCTTGCTTTGCATTCTCCCAAATGGCAGGGATTGGCACCCTGATGGCGAGCGGCAAGGAAATAAACTCAGCCTATGACCTTTATTTCAGGAGCAGTATGCCTCTCCTATCAGTGGAACGGCTCGGCTTGCTGACAACAATGAGGATTGATATGCAAAGGCAGCTTTTCGGATGGGAGCCGAAACTTTCAGCGACGGTTAAAAAGCCGCCGGAAGGTTCCGGAATCTGGCCTCCGCCGAAAAATTCGTCAGGGGAACAGGATGAAATGGGCTACAATGTAATGGATATCGATTTCACGCAACTAGCTGCCAAGGAGAAGAACCTTGACCTGAAGGATATGTATTCCTATTTCAGCAGCATTGAACCGACACGTAAAAATCCGTATACCGGAAAATTCAAGGGTTACAACCTAATCTTTATAACCGCTGAAAGTTTTTCGCCTTACGCTGTGAATAAGGAGATTACCCCGACATTGTATAAACTTGTCCATGAGGGATATAACTTCACAAACTTTTATAATCCGGTTTGGGGAGTAAGCACATCCGATGGAGAGTATGTCGCCTGCACAGGGCTAATTCCGAAGAGCGGTGTTTGGAGTTTTAGGGAATCCGGCCGGAACTATCTGCCTTTCGTGCTGGGAAACCAGCTGAAAAAACTTGGCTACGATACAAGGGCCTATCATAATCACACATATACCTACTACGGAAGGGATATATCCCATCCGAATATGGGATATGAATATAAAGCTCTTGGCTTGGGGCTCGAAGTGAAGAAAACCTGGCCGGAATCCGACCTTGAAATGATTGAAAAAACGGTTCCCGACTATATTGGAAATCAGCCGTTCCATACTTATTACATGACCGTCAGCGGGCATATGCAATATAGTTTCACAGGCAATTATATTGCGTGGAAAAACAGGAAATTGGTTGAGGGCCTTCAGCTATCCACACAGGCTAAGGCCTATCTTGCCACACAAATCGAACTTGACCGCGCACTTGAAGAGCTGCTCGAAAGGCTTGAAGAGAATGGGGCGGCCGACCGTACACTGATTGCCCTTGGCGCAGACCACTATCCATATGGGCTTGACGCCGAAACCATTGATGAATTGGCCGGGCACAAGGTTGAAAAAACGTTTGAATTATACAAAAGCCCCTTCATCCTTTATGCAAAAGGAATGAGGCCCGAAAAAATTGATGTGCCTGCTTCCAGCCTTGACATTATTCCTACCTTATCAAACCTGCTGGGGCTTGAGTATGACTCCCGTCTCCTAATGGGCAGGGATATTTTTTCCGATTCTGACCCATTGGTCATGTTTGTAGATAAGAGTTTCATTACGGACAAGGGAAGGTATAACTCCGTCACTGGAGAGTTTTCTCCAGCTGACGGATCGGCTGTAGATAAAAAGTATATACAAGCCGTTTCGTCCATGGTCCAAGCAAAGTTCCATTATTCCGCGAAGATGCTTGATACGGATTTTTACGGAAAACTGTTTGGCAAATAGATGCCTACTACTTATGGAGTATTGGATAATCCTTTTTGGTAAACTTTCTACACCTTAATATGTATTCTGTGAAAAAACCCTATAAAAATGGTTGCTGCCTCCGTATAAATTAAGTAGAAGCAAAGCCCTTGGCAATGTTTCAACAATACTTTTTGAGGAGGAACCAACCGTGAAGGGGAAATGGTTATCCGTTTTGGGAACCGCGGTTCTCATGGGGTCGCTAATGGCGCCGCTTGGGACAATTGCCGGGAAGGTGGCCGGACCGGTCGAAGAGGCAAGTTTGATTGGCGGAAATACGTTGGAACAGCTTTATGACTCAAGGAATGTATTGAATAAGCTTCTGCCCACAGAAACTCAGCTAAGGGCTGCGGACGAATTGATTACAATGGCAGGGGCGGGGATAAAAATCCAATGGAATGTACGGTTTGGCACTCCATCCAGCATTTCAAAGGAAAAGGGGTATCTTTCCGCACCGGCTAGCGGCAGCGCAGAAACGATTGCCCGCGGTTGGCTCAAGCAAAACAGCGCGCTTTTTGGCTTAACAGAGACGGAAATTGATTCACTGGCGGTTGTACGGAATTATAAGATGCCAGGGACAAATCTTCAGCCTGTAACATTCCAACAGACGTTTGGGGGTCTTGAATCAGTCTTTGGTGGAAGGATCATTGTCGCGGTAAACAAGGACGGTAAAATATTATCCGTCTCCTCTAACGCGTCCCGCGCCAAAAATCAGGCAGTCGATTTCACCCTATCCTCCCTGGACGCCATAAAAAAGGTTGCTGCTTTGTCCATTCCTTCGCTACAGGTGTCGTTTAAACCACTTGCGCAGGAAAATGGATGGGATGTGTTTGATGCCGGAAATGCCCTGCCGACTGTCCAAAGAGCTAAAAAAGCGGTATTTATTAAAGGTGATGAGGTGCGGCCTGCATTCCGGGTTCTTTTTGTGGAAAAACTCGACAAGGCGTATGAAGTCATTATTGACGGAAAAACCGGGGAAAAGCTTTTCCAGCGTTCCCTTGTCCAGCATCTTGACCCTTCAGGTGCAGTATTTGAAAATTATCCAGGTGCGCCGAAGGGCGGAGCGCAAGTCTCAAAATCATTTAAAGGCGACCCTAAAGCCTCGCCGTTGGGATGGTTCCTTCCAGCAAATGATGCCGGGATGACGACAATCGGAAACAACGCCAACACCTACGCGAACTGGAGCAATTTCCTAGCTCCCGCCGACCAAATTGTCCGGCCTGTAAGCCCGCTTGGACAATTCAATTACTATTTTGCGAACGCCTGGCAAAAAACAAATGGACAGACCATTCCCCCATCATATGCCCAGGATGTAAATAGCGCGGCGACCAGCCTTTTTTACCATCATAACTTGTTTCACGACTATTTTTATAATCTGGGATGGAATGAGGCTGCCGGAAACCTTCAAACAGCGAATTTTGGAAAAGGAGGCGCTGAAGGGGATGCCATCCTTGGTTTAGTGCAGGCGGGTGCTTTGTCGGGAGGCGAGCCAACGTATACAGGCCGCGACAATGCCTATATGCTGACACTGCCGGATGGCCTGCCAGCCTGGAGCGGAATGTTCCTTTGGGAACCGATCAAAGGATCGTTCCACGGGAATTATGCCGATGGCGATTATGATGCGGGAATTATCTATCACGAGTACAGCCATGCACTTTCAAACAGGATGGTTGCGGGCGGTGAATCATTGAACAGCCACCAGGCAGGCTCAATGGGAGAAGCATGGGGAGACTGGTTCGGGATGCATTATCTCGCAAAGAAAGGACTCCAGGATAAACCTGTCGTTGGTACGTATGTGACAGGGAACACGGAACGAGGAATACGCGGCTGGGCCCTTGATGACAACCCATTGAATTACGGAGACATTGGATTTGATGTTACCGGTCCGGAAGTTCATGCGGACGGGGAAATCTGGGCGGGTATTCTTTGGAGTGTCCGGGATAGTTTGATAAAATCGCTTGGAAAAGAAAAAGGCGAACAAGTGGCTGAACAGCTTGTTATCGACGCGATGCCGATTTCAGCTCCAGACCCGTCCATGGTTGACATGAGAACTGCAATAATTTCAGCGGACTTTGAACGGTATGGCGGGATGCACACCGACATTCTATGGGGAGCTTTTGCAAAGCGGGGGCTGGGCGTCAGCGCGTTTTCAAATGGAGGTGACGACACTGATCCCGTTCCAGGTTTTGATCACCCTGCCCAAGTAAGGAATGGCCTTCTTGCGGGAGCGGTTGTCAATGGGGCGACCGGGAAACCGATTGAGAATGCGCGGATTATTATCGGCCAATTTGAAGCTAGGACGAGCGCGGCGGCAACGACCAGCGGAAAAGGCCAGTTTGCGCTGCCAATGGTGGCAGGAACCTATGATGTTACAATCCAGGCAAAGGGCTTTGGAGCGAGAACGATAAAAAACATATCGATAACGGCTGGCAAGAACAGCACCCTTCGATTTAATTTGGAACCGAATGTGGCCTCGTCATTCAATGGCGGGAAAATCGTTGCCTCAAGTGAATCGGAAAGCCATCCGGCAAAGAATGCGATCGATGACACGGAAGGGACGGTCTTTGCCTCTGAAACGAAAGAAACAGGGTTTACGGGCGCGGCATTGGTTGTCGACCTCGCCGGCGATAAGCCAGTAAAGATATCCCATATAGAAGTAAGTGCGTTCAAGGATATCGCACTGGGTCGTTTTTCAACTTTAAAAGACTTTGAAATTCATACTTCACTTGATGGCCAGACCTGGACTAAGGTGCTTGAAGACCAAATTATAACGAGGAAACCAAGGCCATCGGCAGGAGACCTCCATTATAAGGGAATGGATCTCAAGTCATCAGCCGAAGCGAAGTTTGTTAAGCTGATTGCCAAATCGGCGCAGGATGATACCGCTAAATTTGTCCAGATAGCCGAACTTCAAGTTTTCGGTCCTGGCAGGACAAAAATAGAACCTGTCACACTTGAACCGGAAGAGCCATTTGTTGCCGAAGGGACAGTCATGGCCGGTAACCCGGGAACAGGAATTGGAAGCCTGGCGGATCTCCCAATATCTCTTGCGGTAACCGAAAATGAATTTATTACGACCCAAAATCCGGAGCCGTCAACCCAGGGTGTGGATGGGTATGTCATCACATTGCCGGATGGCTATGGCGATGGTATCCATACGTTTACACTGGAAGGGCAGGGAGACCCGTCCACTTACGATTTCGATGTTTATTTTTACAACAAAAATTTTGTGCAAATTGGATCTGCTGCAAGCTCTGGGGCCAATGAAACGGGAGTTGTGCCCGGAGGGACAAAATACGTTTATGCCGGACTGTACACAGGGGCGAATATTCCCTTTGTGCTAACAGTCAATCGGCCATATTAAATTGAATAAAAGGATACAATTAAACTAGCAGGGGCAAGATGCCAAAGAAGCGTGAAAATGCTTTTTTGGCATTTTTTTATTTTCAAATCTTTTATCGACAAGGTGGCTTGAAATTAAGTAAAATGGAAGTGATTTAAGCGAATTGCTAATTATTTCTGGAAAAGCAGCCGCAAGAGCCAGGAATGCAGCTATTCAGTACATATATGCCAATCCCGCGTTTAGAAAAAGGAGGCACGAACCATCTCCCAAAGCTCCCCTTTTTTCGGCAATGAAAACGGTTCCGTGAATATCGATACCGATAAATTGTCCGACCTGTTTATTAACTGTACGCCGGATGGCTTTGTAGTTTTGGACATGGACAACCGCTTTATTCGCGTAAATCCAATGTACACGGTCATTTTCGGTTATGAGGAACATGAATTGTTTGGAAGAAGGCTTGATGAATTCGCCTTTCCGGAAAGAGACAGCGAAATCCTCGAGCAAGTTAAGCTTGGCAGGACATTCACTAATCTGAAAACGCAAGGGTACCATAAAAACGGGGATATTCTCGATATTGCGGCCTCTTTTTCCCCTTTTAAAGATACCAACGGAGATGTGGCGGGTTTAATCGGAATTTTCCGTGACATTACTGAATCCAAAACTCTTGAGAGGGAACTGAAAAAAAGCCGGGAGCTGTATAGGCTTATCACCGAAAATACGACCGACTTGATCAGCATTTTTACAAATACCCGCAATAAGACATTTCTATTTGCTTCCAGTTCACATGAAAAGTGGTTTGGAATGACGCCGGAACAAATAGTTGGGAGAAGCCTTTATGATTTTATTTCAGAAGAAGAGGCTGATTCTTTTAAAACGTTGCTCCAGTCATATGAAAGGACTGGAGAGCCAATCTTCTTTGAAAAAGAAATGCGGACGGTCCTGGGCGACACCATCTATCTCGAATACAATATTTCGCCGATTCAGAATGACAATGGTGAAATTGATTCGTTTCTCGCGGTTGCCAGGAATATAACAGACCGCGTGCGGAATGAAGCCGCTCTAAGGAATCTTGACCGGCTTTCCATCATCGGCCAGCTTGCAGCGGGGGTTGCCCATGAAATCAGGAACCCGCTTACCTCGCTGAAGGGCTTTACGAAACTCCTCCATGGAGGAACTTCTCTGGAAAAACAGGATCAATATTTGGACATCATCCAAAATGAACTTGAACGAATCGATATCATCGTGAATGAGTTCATGTCATTGGCGAAGCCCCAGGCAATCGAGTTTAAAAGGGCGCAACTGTATTCGATTATTGAGAGTACGATTAACATCCTCCAGCCCCAGGCTTTGCTCCACAATGTCCAAATCAAAACGAATTACCCGGCTGAAAACATTGAGTTGATGTGCAGCCCCAACCAGCTGAAACAAGTATTTGTAAATTTCCTTAAAAATGCCATTGAAGCGATGCAGGATGGCGGAAATGTCTACATTAAGGTTGAAAAAATAAAAAGCAACCGGGTGCTCCTCCTGTTCATGGATGAAGGGATTGGGATAGATCCTGAAATCATCGGGTATCTTGGCACGCCTTTTTATACGACAAAGGACAAGGGAATAGGGCTTGGCCTAACCGTAAGCAATAAAATCCTTCAGGAACATGGCGGGGAAATGAAAATTGACAGCCAGGCGGGGATTGGCACGACAGTCTGCATTGAATTGGAATGCCTTTGAATATATAAAAAAGGCGCATGGGTCAATATTCCCATGCGCCTTCTTGTGCATTAAAGTCTTCCGGCAGAGTCGTAGGACTTTTCAAGTTCATCGATAAGCGAGCCGACATAAGCGACAGCATCCTTAATTGGCTGAGGAGTGGACATGTCGACGCCCGCGTGCTTCATCAATTCAAGCGGCTTCATTGTGCCGCCCGCCCTGAGGACTTCGAGCCAACGGTCGACCGCAGGCTGCCCTTCCTCTTTGATTAGCTTGGCGACTGCGGTTGAAGCGGTAAGTCCGGCCGAATACGTATAAGGGTAAAGACCCATATAGTAATGCGGCTGGCGCATCCATGTCAGGCTTGCGCCTTCATCCAGGACGACGCTGTCTCCCCAGAATTCAGAGAGGACATCTCCCTTGATTTCGGTCAGCTTTTTCGCGGTCAATGCTCCGCCTTTTTCGGCGAACGCATACACGCGGCGCTGGAATTCGCCTTCAAGCAGATGCGTTACGAAGTTATGGTAGTACGTTCCCAACAATTGCAGGATGACCCAGCGGCGCATCCGTGTATCCTCGGTTTTGTCCATTAGGTGCTGGGCAAGCAGCATCTCGTTCATCGTGGATGGAGCTTCGACAAAATACATCGATGGACGGGTATTCATGATGCGCTGCTCTTTGTTCGCAAGGTAGAAATGGCCCGCGTGGCCGAATTCATGGGCGAGCGTGAACGCGCCGCGCATATTGTTCTGCCATGTAATAAGAATGTATGGATGGGCTCCGTACGGGCTCGAGCAGAACGCTCCCGTCGACTTGCCGACGTTGTCGGCAAGGTCAACCCATCTTTCTTCAAATCCGCGCTTAATAATTTCGCTGTATTCAGGACCCATTACCTTAAGGGAATCAATGATGATTTCGCTAGCTTCTTCGTAGGTCGTTTCCGGATTGAAGGCCGGGTCGAAAGGAGCCTTCAGATCGCAAAATCTCAGCTCGTCCAGGCCAAGCACTTCCTTTTTCAATTTCGCGTACCTGCGCATATGCGGCGCCAGTTCTTTGAAAATGATGTCAAGCTGGTTGTTGTACATTTCAGTAGTCACTTTTTGTGGCTCCAGGAGCATATGGGTAACAGATTCATAGTTTCGGAGACGCGCGAGTGTAACCTGTTTCTTTACTTCGGTGGCATAAGTACCGGCAATTGTATTTTTGTATTGCTTCAGTGTTTTTACAAAAGAATCGTATGCTTTCCTCCGGACATCGGTATCAGCGGAGAATTCATAGCGGTTCTCGAAAAGGGCGAATGACACAGGCAATTCATTTCCGTCCTTATCCTGGATAGGAGAGAACTCCATATCGGCAAGCTTGCTCATGTTATAAATTGTATAAGGAGCTGAATGGACCTCCCCCAGAGCGGCAAGCGTTTCTTCCGTTTCCGGTGAAAGCCTGTGCTTCTTTGTTTCAAGAAGTTCAAATAGGTTTTTTCGGAAGGCTTCAAGGCCAGGCTCCTCATTTATGTATGCTTCAATGGCACCATCGGGGAGGGAAAGGATTTCGGAATCGATAAATGACAGCGCTGCATTCGCCTCGGTTCTTACCTGCGCCGCGCGAGAGGAATTTGCCTGGTTGGCCGGATCAGTACCGTCGGCCGACTGGTTCAGGCTTGCATAGGTCATTAATTTAATTAGCTTCATGGCCAGGCGTTCCTGCGCGGATAGGCATTCGAAAAGGACAGATGCGCCGTCGCCAAGCTTTCCTTTAAATTGTCCAAAAGCTTTAAGGTCTTCCCTTACGCTTTCAAGTTCAGCTTCCCAGGCTTCGATTCCTGAAAAAAGGGCGGATAAATCCCAGGTTAATTCCTCCGGGACCTCGGATCGGGTAAGGCGTTTTTCAATTGTTTTATTCATTTAGCATCCCTCCATTTTATTTCGTGCCTCTAAACATATCTTATAATATGTGAAAGTTCTGTCAACTATTATTTACCTTTTAGGAAAACAAAAATGGGAGTGTTTTTTCGAATAAGGGTGTTGACCTTTACGCAACGTTAAGGTGTACAGTAAAAACAAGGGGGTGGCAATTTGGAATATACGGTTCAAAAGCTGGCAAGGCTGGCGGGAATCAGTTCGAGGACATTAAGGTACTACGATGAAATTGGAATCTTGAAGCCGGCCCGGACCAATTCATCAGGATACCGGATTTATGGAGGGGCAGAGGTGAACAAACTGCAGCAAATCCTGTTTTACCGGGAGCTGGAAGTCCCCCTGGATGCCATAAAGGAAATAATCGATTCTCCTTCTTTTGATGGCATCGCCGCGCTCACGGACCACCGTGAAAAGCTCCTCGAAAGAAGGTCCAGGCTCGACCACTTGCTGGCAAATGTGGATAAAACAATTGAAGCGGCAAAAGGAGGTGCAAAAATGAGCGACAAGGAAAAGTTTGAAGGATTTAAACAAAAAATGATTGAAGAGAATGAACAAAAATACGGAACAGAAATTCGCGAAAAATATGGGGAAGAAGCGGTTGAACAATCGTATGCAAAGGTAAAGGGAATGACAGAGGAACAGCATCGCGAGGCGGAAAGGCTCGCCGAAGAGATAATGGATGTCCTATCGAATGCCAAAGCAACGGGAGATCCTGCGGGCGAGCTGGCGCAAAAAGCTGCCGGGCTCCATAAAAAATGGCTGATGCATTACTGGGGAAGCTACAGTCCCGAAGCACACGCGGGCCTTGCCCAAATGTATGTCGATGATGAACGGTTCCGGGAGTATTATGACAAAGGCCATCCCGGGACAGCGGAATTCCTTCGAGATGCGATTCAAATTTTCACGGGAATGAAAAAGTAAGTTGTTTTCCGTTGGTTCCTTCCGATAAATGGATGTTGGTGGAAACGTGCCTGGAGGATTTATTCAGCTGAAAGGTAACCGAACAGGAATGAGCCGAGTCAAGTCCTTCAGGCGCTAAAAGAAGATTTAGTGACCGAACCCCAGTCGCCGGCGGTTCCTTCGGTCACTAAAAAAAACTGCTTGCCCCCTCTTATGACCATTGAACTTTAATAAAAGAAACCCCTTGAAAATTCGTTATAGTTGGGCGAACATGAAGCTATATTAGGGGTTGAAGGGGGAAGCAACGGGTGAAAGCGGAACAGCTGGCTTTGCAGCATGTCCGGGCGAAAGGAATTGCCCTGGTGCTTATCGGGGCAACGTTATGGGGAATATCGGGAACTGTTGCCCAATATTTGTTTCAAAGGCAGGGCTTCAGTCCGGCCTGGCTTGTCGATATCCGGCTCCTTCTTGCCGGTTCGATATTGCTGGCCATAGGCGGCGCGAAGGATCCAGCAAAAATATTTAGAATTTGGAAAAGCGTCCGCGATGCCGTCTCTCTCCTAGTCTTCAGCATCCTGGGAATGCTCGCGGTACAGTATACATACTTCGCGGCAATTGACCATTCAAACGCTGCAGCGGCGACTGTCCTGCAATATCTTGCGCCAACCATGATTGCCGCGTATTTGGCGATTACGGAAAGAAAACTCCCTAACAGGTGGGAGATTTCAGCGGTTATACTCGCGCTCGCGGGAACGCTTCTCCTTGTGACAAAAGGCAATATCGGCACCTTGTCGATATCCGGCCTGGCTGTCTTTTGGGGGATCGCATCCGCGGCCGCGCTTGCATTCTATACCCTTCAGCCAAGGAAACTCCTTGAAAAGTGGGGTGCCGTCACCGTTACAGGCTGGGGGATGGCCACAGGCGGACTATGTTTTAGTTTCATTAACCCGCCATGGATTTTTGAAGGAACCGTATCGTTCCAATCCATGCTTGCCGTACTGTTTGTCGTCATTTTTGGCACGTTGATTGCCTTTTATTGTTATCTTGAAAGCCTGAAATACATAAGCGCTTCCGAAACAAGCCTGCTCGCTTCAGTGGAGCCTCTTTCCGCCGCATTTGTATCCGTGTTATGGCTAAACGTCTCGTTTGGACTCGAAGAATGGCTCGGAACTTTCTGCATTATCAGCACAATTGTGATTTTGGCAAAAAAACGTACTTAAAGAATGTTCCTTTGCAAAATAAAAACAGGGCGGCACCTATCATGCCGCCCGCCGTATTTTACCTTCCAAAAATTCCGCGCATTGTCCCTGTAAAGTCGTTAAACAGGCCCCCGCGGTTCCTTCCATCATTTATATCATTGGCATAGCCGGTCATGGTGTCATAAAAATCAGGGTTGAAGGAAATATAGACCCTATGAATGTCCTTGTCAGCCTTCCGGACCTGGTCCGCTATTTTTTGTTCGAACTTGGTATCGACTCCTGTATAGTTTGGATCACTGATGACATCTCTGTTATTGTCGTTCCCATAGCCCGTAATCGTGCCGTTGTTATTGTTGGTTAGGTGGTTGCCGTTGTTATTGCCAAATCCTCCCGCCATTCCGTCCCCGGCTCCGTATCCAACTGTTTCACCATTCCCGTATGCCTTGCCATCATTTCTATTTCCGAAAGTGCCTGCATTGCCGTTGCGGTTTTTGTTTCCTGCATCGCCTTTGCCATTGATGAATCCGTCATTGCCATGCTGATTAATCAGGCCGTTATCAAGCATATCGTTGCCGTCATTTCGATTCCCATTGTTGAACATTCCAGCGCCATTCCGTCCATTATTGTCATTCGTCCGTACTGCGACATAGGCATTGTTGTTGGAAATGATGACATGGGCTCTGTCAACCTCTTTCAACCGTTCAACAGCCCGTGCTGCCCGATCGGATACCCGAAGCTGTTGGTTGTCGTCAACAGTGTTGATTCTGGCCCTGTTTGACTGGACTCTGTTTCTTCCGTTATCGTTATTGTCAGCGCCGCAGCCAGCCATTCCGAGAAGCAATAAAGCTGAAAGCAATACTTTGGAACTCCTTTTCACAAAACTCACTCCTTTTATTGTTGTTCGGAAATTAGTTTGTGTGATTGGGGTTTTACCTATTCGCTTCAGCGCTTTGGGAAAATTAAACAGGCCTCCCTAAGAAGGGGAGACCAGTTTACTCCTATTATAACGAGCTTTGTCCTTTTCTGAAATTCCGATTAATTCGCCTGTCTTTCTCTATGTTCAACAGCTGCTTCCATATTTCTTTTCGAAGGCCAGAACGCCCATTTTCCTATTATCACCGTAATGGCAGGAACGAGGAATGGCCTGACAATGAACGTATCGAGCAGGATGCCGATCGCTGTAATCGTCCCGAAGTGGACAAGAATCTGGATAGGCAAAGTGGTCAGGACCATGAAGGTGCCTGCAAGGATCAGCCCGGCAGATGTAATGACCGCACCAGATTCCGCCACGCCTTCTTTTACGGCCCTCCATAACGGCATTTGCCTGCTTTTTCGCCAAATTCCTGAAACCATAAAGATATTGTAGTCCTCACCAAGAGCGACGATGAACACAAATGCATATAGCGGAATGAATCCTTGGATTGCCTCGACCCCAAAGCCGTAATGGAGGACGATCCAGCCAAGCCCAAGTGCGCTAAAGTAGGAAAGGACCACCGTGCCAATCAAATAAGCGGTGGCTGTTATGGAACGTAAATAACCAAGCAGCAGGACAGCAATCATGGCTAGAATGACGGGAATGATCACATTGCTGTCCTTTACAGTAATGGCCCTTGTGTCTTCCTGTTCGGCAGTCAGGCCGCCAATCCAGACTTTTCCGGCAGAATCTTCAATCCCCGCTTCCTCCAAAACCTTAGCTGTTTTCACCCGAATGTCGGAAATATGCCCCATTGCTTCATTTGAATAAGGATTTTTGGCGAGTTTCACTTCGTATAGTTCTATGGCGGGATCATTTTTACCCTGCTCAGGGCCCGAAACACTTGCAACATACGGCTGGCTTTCAAGCACATCCTTGATATCGGTGTTTTTCCCACCCGTATCCGCAATTACATGAACCGGGGCAAGATCGCCCGGGCTGAAATGATCCGCAATCAGTGTAAAGCCTTCTCGGGACGGCATATCTTTCGGGAAGGATGAAAGCGTATCATACGTATACTCTATTCTCGTAGAAAAAAACGCCATTACCCCAAGGATTAATGTGGTAGCCAATGCAACCTGCCAAGGCTTTTTCCCAATCATCCCGCCGATTTTAAGCCCGAGGCCTTCTTTCCTATGTGGAGGGGAATAGGTTTTCCCTTTTTTCTCAGCGCGCTGCTTCTTCATCTCCGGAGTCCTTGGAATAAAAGGATAAAACGAACCACGGCCGAGAATGCTAAGGATAGCCGGAACTAGTGTCAGGCTCGCCGCCATCATAATCAGGATCGACAAACTGAATGGAACGGCGAATCGATGGATCGAACCGTATTTCGCAAGCAGCAATGCTAATAATGAAAAGACTACTGTCAGCCCGCTCATCGCGATTGCTCCTGACGAACTGCTTATTGCGAGCCGCATGGCAACAAATTTATCTTCTTCCTTTTCTAGATGGCTTCGATAGCTTGAAATGAGGAACAAACAATAATCTGTCCCCGCACCGAAAAGCAAGACCGTCATGATTGACAGGCCCTGGCTGTCAAATTCCGCCCATCCATTCTCCCCAATCCAGCCAAGAAGCGGGCTGATGATCCCGTAAGCAATGCCTACCCCAACGAGAGGGACAAGCGCAAGGATAGGAGACCTGTAAATAACAAGCAAGAGAATAAGAACAATGGCAACAGTGCCAAACAACAATTTCAGGTCGCCTTGGCCGAAAAGTTTATTCGCATCCAGGGAAATACCGGCTGGCCCAGTTATTCTGGCAAGAAGTTTATCTTTTGTTCCAGACTTAACCTCAAGAGGATTTACCCCAAACGTGCCTTTAATCGCCCTTTCAATATCCACAATCCCTTTTTCAAGTTCTTCCGGCCCTGTATTTTCCTGAAAGGAAACAGGGATGATGAGGGTTGTCCCATCTTTTGAAACCATTCCCCTTAAGGCTTCAGGCGGCATCTGATGGAATGGGGGAATGCTTTCCTGACTGCTTGCGGGCTGGTCGCTAAGCTTTTTGACCACTGACTGGATAGCTTCCAAATCCTTGTTTTCCAATCCGCTGGCCCGGTGCCATGCAAGCAATGCCGGAATTCCTTTGTCAGCGGGAAATTCCGAATCCGCGATCGCCTTTGCCATCTGGGATGGGGCATCCTTCCCGAGATCGCCGGCTGTCTCCGTTTTTTGCGAGTTTGCCTGCGGGAAAGCAAAATTCAGGATTGCCAGAAGCGCAATCCAGATGAGAAGGGTCGCCCACCTGCCTTTTTTATTCCCCGGATAGTGCCATAATTTTTCCCCCATAGTTTCCCTCCTGTTACTTCCAACTTCGTAATCATGTCCTTACTGGCTTTCCAGGGATGGACCATGTTCCATAATATTATTATATCTTAGCGTAGGTTGGGAAAAATTTAATATGTTTGACAAATTTAGACACACATAAGACAATCTAAATGTCATAATAGTTTATAAATTTAGTATAATTACAATATTCTATTAATAACTTAGGTTGAAGCGGGGTCGGCAAAATGGAGAAAGAAGCAATTTTAAAAGTAAAGGATTTAAAAGTATCCTTCCAAACCGGTAAAAAGCTGATTCCTGCCGTTGACGGCATCAGCTTTGAAGTGAAAAAGGGAGAAATCCTCGGAATCGTCGGCGAATCGGGGAGCGGCAAGAGTGTGACTTCCCTTGCAACAATGGGCTTAATTCCTTCCCCGCCAGGAAAAATCGAACACGGGGAGATTCTATTTGAAGGACGGGACCTTGCCGGCCTCCACGAGAAAGAGTGGAGGAAAATCCGCGGCAATCAAATCTCAATGATTTTTCAGGAACCAATGACCTCATTAAACCCCTTATTCACAATCGGAAACCAGCTGGCCGAAGCAATCCGCCTCCATACGAGCCTCTCCAAGGCGGAAGCAAAAGTCCGGTGCATCCAATTGCTGCAGCTTGTAGGAATCCCAAGGGCGGAAGGCATTCTAAGGGATTACCCCCACCAGCTTTCGGGCGGTATGCGCCAGCGTGTCATGATCGCGATGGCGATGGCCTGCAACCCGAAGGTTTTAATAGCAGATGAACCAACCACCGCGCTGGATGTAACGATCCAGGCCCAGATTCTCGCCTTGATGAAGGATTTAAATGAAAAAACGGATACGACCGTAATCCTAATTACCCACGACCTCGGCGTCGTCGCGGAAATTTGCGAGCGGGTTATTGTCATGTACGCGGGACAGATTGTGGAAGAAGGCGATGTAAGGACGATACTTAAAAACCCGAAACATCCCTACACAAGGGGACTCCTGAAGTCGGTTCCGGACTTGCGGGAAAAAAAGGACCGCCTGTACAGCATTCCCGGGAACGTGCCCAGGCCGGGGACGATTACGAATGTTTGCAGATTCGCCCCCCGGTGCGCGGAGGTTTTTGGCAGGTGCATGGAAGAGACGCCGGCATTATATAAAATGGGACAGACAGGGCATGAAGTCCGCTGCTTTTTATATGAAACGAGCGAGAGGAGCGGGGAAAATGCAAGAGTTACTTCTTGAAGTTAACGGACTCAAAAAATATTTTCCAATAACCGGAGGCTTGTTCGGCAGGAAGGTCGGGGAGGTCAAAGCGGTCGACGATGTTTCATTTTATGTAAGGAAGGGTGAGACACTCGGCATTGTCGGGGAGAGCGGCTGCGGAAAATCAACGACAGGCCGCCTGCTCATGAGATTGATAGAAGCGAGCGACGGTTCAATTCTCTTTGAAGATAAAGAGATTACGAGAATGTCGCCAACGGAATTAAGAAAGGTTCGGCGGGACATTCAGATGGTGTTTCAGGATCCTTACGCATCCTTAAATCCACGCCATTCAGTTGAAGAAATTTTGGAAGAGCCTTTAATTGTCCATGGAATAGGATCGAAGGATGACCGGAGAAAATTGGTGAAGGAAATGCTCGAAGTAGTCGGGCTGAGCAGTTTCCATGCAAGGCGGTATCCCCACCAGTTCAGCGGCGGACAAAGGCAGCGGATTGGAATTGCCAAGGCCCTTATGACAAAACCAAAACTCATCATTGCCGATGAGCCCGTTTCCGCATTGGATGTTTCAATCCAGGCGCAAGTATTGAATTTAATGAAAGATATCCAAAAGGAATTCGGCCTTACATATATATTTATCGCACATGACCTGGGAGTTGTCCGGCATATTAGCGACAGGGTTGGGGTTATGTACCTTGGCCGGCTTATTGAATTGGCCGGGAGCGAGGAGTTGTATGAAAACCCTAAGCATCCTTATACTAAGGCGCTATTGTCCGCTGTACCGGTTCCAGACCCGGATTTGAAGAAAGAAACCATCCTGATTGAAGGGGAGCTGCCAAGCCCCGCCAATCCGCCGTCCGGCTGCGCCTTCCATACAAGATGTTCCGTCTGTATGGAAATTTGCACAACAGTCCGTCCGGAAGGGATTGCGAATGATGGTCATTACGTTGCATGCCACCTTTATAGCGAGGGGAATGCCGCGGGAGTGATAAATACCAAATTAGAAAACGGGGGTAAAAAAAGCTATGAACAAAAAATTTAAGGTGCTCATGATTGCACTTCTGGCGGTTGGTTTGCTGCTTGCGGGCTGCAACAGCGGGGGAGGCACAAAGAAATCCTCAAGTGGAAAGGAACAATCCTCGGGCGATGCAACGCCGAAACAGGATACGCTCGTTTATGCGCGCGGCGGTGACTCGGTAACGCTTGACCCAATCACAACGACGGAAGGCGAAACCTTCAAAGTAACGGAAAATATTTATGACACCCTGGTAAGTTTCGGCGACAGCGATACATCCACCCAGCCAGGACTGGCTGAGAACTGGGAAATATCTGATGACTCCCTCACTTACACGTTCAAATTGCAAAAGGGAGTTAAATTCCATGATGGCACAGATTTCAACGCCGAAGCGGTCAAATACAATTTTGAACGCTGGGCTGGCGGAAATGAGGATCAATTCCCTTACTATACGATGTTCGGCGGCTATAAAGGAGACGAAGGCCATGTTATCCAGGAAATTAAGGTTGTGGATGAGCATACCATCCAGTTCATCCTTAAACGGCCGCAGGCAACCTTCCTAGTAAACCTTGCAATGTCATGTTTCGGAATTGCAAGTCCCGCCGCCCTTGAAAAGTACGGTGATGACTACCGGAAAAACCCTGTAGGGACAGGAGCGTTTAAATTTGTCGAATGGAAAGAAAATGACACAATCACTCTTGAAAAGAATGAGAACTACTGGAGAAAAGGCTTCCCGAAATTGAACAAAGTCATTTTCCGCGTTATACCTGAAAATACTGCACGCCTAAATGCTCTGGCCAATGGGGAAATCGATATGATGGATGGCCTGAACTATTCGGAAGTAGCCCAGGTTGAAGGCAATGACAAACTTCAGCTGATCGAGCGCCCATCCATGAACGTCGGTTATCTTGGTTTCACTACGACAAGGAAGCCGTTTGACAACAAGCTTGTCCGCCAGGCATTGAACCATGCGATTGACAAGGAGTCGATCATCCAGGCGTTCTATGCAGGCATGGCTGAGCCGGCTGTCAACCCGATGCCTCCATCCATTAAAGGATACAACGAAGAAATTGAAGCATATCCATACGATTTGGATAAAGCAAAAGAACTGCTGAAGGAAGCAGGTTACGAAAAAGGCTTCAAAATGGAACTCTGGGCTATGCCTGTAGCGCGCCTTTATATGCCTGAAGGGCAAAAGGTAGCCGAAATCATCCAGGATAGCTTCAGTAAAATCGGCGTCGAGGCCGAAATCAAGTCTGTTGACTGGCCAACGTACCTCGATAAAGCGAAAAAAGGCGAATTTGATGCATTCATGCTAGGTTGGACAGGCGATAACGGCGATGCCGACAACTTCCTGTACACTCTCCTGGATAAGGATAGCATCGGAGGTAGCAACTATTCCCGTTTTGCGAATGACGAGCTTCATGATATTTTAATCCAGGCCCAATCCGAAACAGATGTGGAAAAGAGGGCAGAGCTTTACAAGCAGGCCCAGGTTCTTCTCCACGAAGAGGCCCCATGGGTTCCGCTTGTCCACTCAAGGCCGCTTTCCGCTGCGGTTAAAGAAATTTCCGGCTATGTGCCCCACCCAACAGGATCTGAATCGCTCATGAAGGTCGAATTTAAATAAGTTGGCGGCTGAAGGGGGAGCTTCCTTGCTCCCCTTTTGGCCTTAAAGGGAAATAACATAGCTAAATTTTAAAAGACGGAGAAGAGGAGGTGCGGGAAGGATGCTGACATACTCATTAAGGCGGATTTTATCACTCATTCCTGTCCTTATCGGAATGACTCTCATCGTTTTTGCAATCATCCATGCGATTCCTGGCGACCCCGCCCAGGTAATTCTTGGCCAAAGGGCGACTAAGGAATCGATTGAAGCACTGACTGCCCAGCTTGGATTGGACCGGCCGTGGTACATACAATATTTCGATTATATTAAATCTCTCATACAGGGAGATTTGGGAACCTCACTGCGGACGAGGGGGCCGATCAACGAGGAGATTTGGCCGTATCTTGCAGCAACGGCGGAGCTCGCTTTTGCCGCCATGATTATCGCCGTCATTATTGGCGTGAATGCCGGAATTGTTTCCGCCTGGTTTTCCAATTCATGGTTTGATTACGCGGCCATGGTCATCGCTCTTGTTGGGGTATCGATGCCGATTTTCTGGCTTGGCTTGATGGGGCAATGGCTTTTTTCAATTGAACTCGGCTGGCTCCCGACTACTGGCAGGGAAAATGTAAGGGATCCAATAACAGCTATAACGAATTTTTATTTACTTGATACTCTGCTGCAAGGCAGGTTTGACCAATTCATTGTGGCTGCAAGGCATATAACATTGCCGAGTATGGCGCTAGCAACCATCCCGATGGCTATTATCGCGCGAATGACCCGGTCCTCAATGCTCGAAGTTATGAAATCCGATTATATCCGCACGGCAAGGGCCAAGGGATTGCCAATGTTTTGGGTCGTCTACAAGCATTCTTTAAAAAATGCCGTCATTCCGGTATTAACGATAATCGGGCTGCAAACTGGGCTTTTGCTTGGCGGAGCGATCCTGACCGAAACGATTTTCGGCTGGCCTGGGATCGGTAGGTATTTATACGATGCTATCGGCTATCGCGATTATCCTGTTATCCAATCAGGGATATTGATTTTTGCGGGAATTTTCGTATTGATCAATCTCATCGTCGATCTTTTATACGCGTTCGTGGATCCGCGTATCAAATACAATTAAAGATGGGAGGGAGAGAACGTGGCAGAACTTGCAAAACATCCGGGCAATATGCCGCCCCAGGCGTTTGAGGAGGAAGTGGCGTCTCCCTGGAAGGAAGCGTGGCATTCATTTCAAAAAAACCGGCTCGCGCTCATTGGCCTTTGTATCGTGCTATTTTTTATAGTCATAGCGGCTATCGCCCCGTATATTGCCCCATATAGTTTCCGGGAGCAGGTTTTGGCCGACAGGCTTTTGCCTCCATCCGGAAAACACTGGTTCGGGACGGATGATTTTGGCCGGGATATATTTTCGAGGGTTGTCCACGGCGCGCGGATTTCTTTGGGCGTCGGTTTCTTCTCCGTATTGGCTTCGGCGATAATTGGGACGTTTTTAGGCGTTGTCGCCGGTTATTATGGCCGATGGGTTGATGGATTGATTTCCCGTGTTTTTGATATCCTGCTTGCTTTTCCGAGCATCCTCCTGGCCATCGCGATTGTCGCGATCCTTGGTCCGTCGCTGCGGAATGCGCTTATTGCTATTGCTATCATTAACATTCCCAATTTTGGAAGGCTGGTCCGGTCGAAAGTACTGAGTGTAAAGCAAGAGGAATATATCATGTCGGCGAAGGCCGTCGGGATGAAGGACAGGCGCATCCTGTTCAGGCATATCCTGCCGAACAGCGTGACCCCGGTCATCGTTCAGGCGACGCTTGCGATTGCGACAGCGATCATTGAAGCGGCGGCGCTTGGATTTCTTGGATTGGGGGCGCAGCCGCCGGCACCGGAATGGGGCAGGATGCTTGCCGACTCGAAAAACTATTTAACGCAGGCACCGTGGACCTTGTTTTTCCCGGGCATGGCAATCATGCTGACGGTCCTAGGCTTTAATCTTATGGGTGACGGGCTGCGGGATGTGCTTGATCCGAAGATGAAAAGTTGACAACAGAGGCCGAATAGACGGCCTCTTTTTTCACGGCTAATGAAGCTTTTATGCGATTAGGCGTGGTTTCGTTCACAAGGGGATTGCATCCAAGTTGCCTAAGAGCCGGCTGGGTTGAGAGGTGTGCGCTTCAAATTGGGAAGCGTTTTTTAACTGGAGGCTCGTTCCCAGGGTTTTGCACGTGAGTTGCCGAAGAGCCAGCCAGGTGAAATGCAGTTGCACTGTTCCGAAGAGAGTGCTTTTATAAAACTGGCAGTTCGTTCACCGATTGTTACCATGGCGGGGTGGTTAACCGGGCGGGTGAAGGTTGTAAATGTGGCGGAAAGGTGACAGTTTTCGATATCATGCATGAAATTATCGATAAATACAAAAAAGTGGGGGATAAAATCAAAAAAATTTCGATAAGTGGCCCGAAACCTTCGATAACTTTTCATAAGCCGAAAAACGGCAAAATATTTCATAAGTTGGTCGTCAAATTCGGCAGGTTTATACAAAAATTACTAGAATAAGAACAGATAGAAAGGAGGATACGAGTTTGATTGCATTGGAAAGAGCAATTCCGCTGATTATTTTAATGCTCGAGGCACTATTAAGGAGGCTGCCGAACGGCCATCCAAAGAGAAAGGAGGTTGAGGAGTCGTTACGGACCCAAAAAGCGGGGTACAACGGTGAAAAATCGGTTGATTATTACCTGAATTTCCTCGATCAAGGGAAATTCATGATTTTCAAAGGATTACGCCTCAAAAACAACGGCTTCTTTTTTCAAATTGACACGCTTTTAATCACACCGTTCTTTGCGTTGATTCTAGAAATTAAGAATTGGGGCGGGGATATCCATTTTGACAAGAATTTTTGCCAGGTTTTTCAGGAGAAGGATGGTAAAACGACGGTATATACAAACCCCATTTCCCAAGCAAGATTACAGACACTAAGATTAAGGGAGTGGCTCAAAAATCATAACTTCCCGGACATCCCGATTGAATTCCTTGTCGTGATGAGCAACAATTCCTCAAGGCTAAAGGCAGACCCGGGTTACTACGAAGTTTTCAAAAAAGTTATTCATGAAATACGCCTGGTTGAGAAAGTTTCTGAAATCGAGAAGCAGCATAAGAAAGAGTTTTTCTCGATAAATGAACTAAAAAAACTGAAAAAGAACGTCCTCGCAAAGCACACACCCTACCGTCCTGACATACTGAAAAACTTCTCCATTTCCACAATAGAAATCCTTCCAGGAATCCTTTGCTCCACATGCCTTTCATATTCGATGAAGATACATTACGGAAAATGCCATTGCGTTCATTGTGGGTACGTCTCGTACACCGCCCATTTGGAGGCAGTCCGGGACTATTTCCTTTTAATTTCACCGAGCCTGACAAATTCCGAAATGAGGCGATTTTTAAAATTGGAAAATGATAAACAAGCGTACAACATTCTAAACTCCATGAACCTCCCTTTTACCGGCACAAAAAGAGGCCGCGTCTACTACGAATCCCCAATTGCCAAGCCGGCAACCAGCTCCATAAATTCCAAAAGTGGTAAAGGGCAATATAGTAGATAGCCATGAACAGCAGATGAAACCATGCTCGATAACCCGTGGGTTAAGAAGATGCACTTCGTCGATTTAAAGTTGATATAAAGAAGGCTCTCAATAAAAAGGAGCCCCTCTTCCCTTAGAGGATGGCTCCTTCATTTTGGTTATGGTGCGGTACAGCTTCATCCGCGAATGTAACGTCAATTTCAAGAATTTCCGAACGGCTTCCAAGCCTTAGTGGCGGGCCCCAAAAACCAAACCCCGATGAGACGATTGCATGTAATTCTCCTTTTTTCAAATAGCCCCAATCAATTTCAAATAATTTTTTCGTTATAAAATGGTTTGGCGCCATTTGGCCGCGGTGCGTATGACCGCATAATAGCAGGTCGACGCCATTTTCGGCGGCGATCGAAACCTCGGCGGGCTGGTGGTCCATCATGATGATCGGCATGGACGGGTCGGCCACAGCCAAAAGGTCACTCATCCCCTGCCTCAATCTATCGGTCTTATCCTTGCGGCCAGCAAGGAAGAATGATTCATCTATTTCCAACACCTCGTCCTGGAGGATTTGGATGCCAACCCTGTCCATTTCCTTCACGAACTCCGGAATGGCGCCGCCATAATATTCATGGTTGCCAAGCACCCCATAAACTCCCAGAGGGGCGGACAATTCCTTCATTACTTCACCCATCTTTTTGCGTATAAACGGTTCGGGATCGTCCTCAATGATATCACCCGGCAAAAGAATAATATCCGGTTTTAGGTTGTTTGCTTCCTCCACTAGCCGGCGGAGATGGGAAAGCCCTGATAGATTGCCAAAATGCATATCTGAAGCCATCGCAATCTTCAGCTTTTTGCGTCCGCCAGCCTGTTTTGGAATCGTGATAGAGTACTGCCTAATTACCGGGCTGTATGCGTTAAAGGTTCCGTACGCGAAAATCGATGCAAAGGCAGCAAGCAAAAGCAGGCCTATCCAGAAAACAACTTTATTTGAAGGAAGGCCTGTTTCTATCAAAATATAGCCGGCAAGGTCCGCAAACGGCAGCAGGAGCAGCGCGTATTGCACTATTCCGAACCAGTAAGAACCGATTATCGTGAATACAGGCATCCTGAATTTCGCCCGTCCAAAAATATAGGAAAAGGCCAATATGAAAAAAATTACTCCATATAGAATCACTGGAGGCAGGGGCAGGCGGGTGGATTCAAGCCAGACCCAGCCATTCCAGCCGATATATAAAACAAGCAAGGAATATATGATAAAAAAGATTGTAAAACCGGCAATCATCCTAAACTTCATGAAGCGGCTCCTTTCCTGTGGGAAAACTCTAAAGCTAGTGTAAACATTATTTCCTGAAAAAGCTTCTGAAACACACTGGTAAGACACCTATTCAAAAAATGAATGAAACGTGGTCCTCATTGGAGGAATTATCCAGAAGAAAGTCTGAAAGGAAGGGTGTGTCATTTTTTTTATAAAAAAAATCACATTTCCGGTTAATGGAGATTTTTATATACATATTTCCGCGAAAATGGTTTGGCTTGTTTTGTGCGCCCGTTCCAATATGCTATACTGCTTGAGAAAGATGCACATTCAAGGAGGTTACATTCATGAAAAGCGCAAGCCCATATGTTTTAGTAGACAACTGCCAAGAGGCAATCGAATTCTATCAAGGGATTCTAGGCGGCGAGGTAAAGGTCCTGAATGAACACGCAGGGAACCTTCTTCACGCTGAACTTCACTTTGGAAATGGTTCCTATATCCATTTTGCATTCAAATTCAAACAGGAGCCTGTTCCCGGCGATATGGTCAAGATTATCCTTACATGTGATTCAGAGGAAGAAATCAAAAATGTCTATAACGCTTTAAGTGAAGGCGGCAAAGTAACGGTTGAACTGCAGGATACTTTCTTTGGTGCAATCCACGGCCAGGTGACAGACAAAAACGGCGTCAACTGGGCAATGAACTATTTTAAACAGCAGGGGTAAATTTGAGGAGGCATTGTCCAGTTGGCGGGCAATGCCGTTTTTTCTAAGGGGGATACTATGAAGAAGCGCAAGGTTGGAAGGCGAATAGCGGTTTTTTTGGCGGCACTGCTTGTTTTCCTTTTCATAAACAATACATCCATCTTCAGCGGCAACGGAACAGGGAGCCCAAAGTTCCTTGCACACAGGGGGGTTGCCCAGACGTTTGACATGGCTGGCATTACGAATGAAACATGTACAGCGGAACGGATTTATCCGCCGGAGCATGGCTACCTGGAAAACACTATCCCCTCAATGGAAGCTGCCTTTAAAGACGGGGCAGATGTGGTTGAACTTGATATTCATCCAACGAAAGATGGCGAGTTTGCAGTGTTCCATGACTGGGAATTGGACTGCAGGACGAACGGCTCTGGCGTTACAAGGGATTTTACAATGGAAGAGCTGAAAAAACTGGACATAGGCTATGGCTATACAGCGGATCACGGAAAAACCTTTCCTTTCAGAGGGAAAGGCAACGGGCTAATGCCGTCGCTCGATGAAGTGTTAAACCAGTTTCCTGACAAGGAGCTTCTAATCCATATAAAAAGCAATGATCCGGAGGAAGGAGAAATGCTTGCTGATTATTTGGGCAATTTTCCAAACGATAGGCTTGGCAAGTTATCTGTTTATGGGGGAGACGAGCCAATTGCTTCCCTGAAAGAAGAGCTTCCTGATTTGCGGGTTATGTCGAAGGCTACAATGAAAAGCTGTCTTCTTCCTTATATGGCGGTCGGCTGGACCGGCTATGTACCGAAAACATGCGAGCGGACACAGGTTCATATCCCCGAAAAAATCGCGCCGTGGCTTTGGGGCTGGCCAGCGAAGTTTTCGAGCCGAATAGAGGACGCCGGAACGAGGGTGATCCTGGTCGCTGGTGATGGCGGTTTTTCAGAGGGATTTGATTCAAAAGAAGACATGGAACGAATTCCAGACGGTTTCCCTGGCTTAATTTGGACAAACCGGATTGATAGGGTTTCAAAAGAGATTTCGAAATAACGGACTGGATTTTTCACGTAACAGGCTGCTTCCCGGCGGCCTGTTTTTTTGGTGTCGGGAAGTAATATGGGAAATCCATTTTTATGAAATTTCATGCATCGAAGGTTTTGCCTGTATAGATGTTTGTTGGGGAAAAAGGCTTGTTTTTCAAAAAAATAAAATTTTTTCGAAATGAACGGTTGCATAAATATTAATCTATAATTATAATAATTCAGTATTGAGAGTTTTAATTATACACAGCAATTATTCAAGGCTCGGGAAAACGACATATGCAAGTAAGAATATGGTGTTCCTGGACACCCCGGGAATACTAGTGCCATGGGATACTAATAATTCGGGAATTGCCCGGTTTAAGGCAGTGGACGCTGTGATGGCCGGAAGTTCCTAAAACGGAGGGGAAGAACATGCTCAATGCAATCAGAAAAGGAGAATCATTCGTGCCGAATTTGAAGGGAAAGGATTTCCTGCGGCTTGCGGACTTTTCGAAGGAGGAACTTGGCTGGCTGCTTGAAACGGCGGTTCAGCTGAAGAAGGCGCAAAAGCAGGGGAAATCGCAGCCATTCCTGAGCGGCAAGGTCCTCGGGATGATTTTTGAAAAATCGTCGACCAGGACGCGTGTATCATTCGAAGTTGGGATGATGCAGCTCGGCGGCCAGGCTATCTTTTTAAGTACAAAAGACCTTCAGCTGGGGCGCGGGGAAACGATCGCTGATACGGCGAAAGTCCTTTCCAGGTATGTTGATGGGATAATGATTCGAACATTCGGGCACGCACGAATTGAGGAATTTGCCGAGCATGCTACCGTTCCGGTCATCAACGGGCTGACAGACCTCCATCATCCCGCCCAGGTAATGGCCGATCTTCAAACCATTTATGAAAATAAAGGGCATCTTGAAGGCCTGAAACTTTGCTATATCGGAGATGGCAATAACAATATGGCCCATTCCCTCCTGGAAGGGGCCGTCAAAATGGGTATGGATATTAGCCTTGCCAGCCCGGCAGGTTATGAACCGAACAGCTCGATTGTGAGCCAGGTGAAAAAAGAGGCCGTTACCTCTGGAAGCAGCATTTTGTTAACCGGGGATCCCCGCGAAGCGATTTCCGGCGCCGATGTGGTCATCACGGACGTTTGGACGAGTATGGGACAGGAAGAGGAAGCAAAGGAGCGTCTTGCAACTTTCGCCCCATTCCAGGTGAATGAGGAACTGTGCGGCCTGGCAAACAAGGACTATCTCTTCCTACACTGCCTGCCCGCCCACCGCGGCGAGGAAGTAACGGAAGGCATCATCGACGGCCCTCACTCCGTTGTGTTTGACGAAGCGGAAAACAGGCTCCACGCCCAAAAAGCGATCCTTAAAGCACTGCTCGCGGGATAACGGCATTGTAAATATATCTATTTAATACCTAAAAACTTGAAGAGGTGCAGAGATGGCAAAAGAAAAAATCGTTTTGGCATATTCAGGCGGATTGGACACATCCGTCTCCGTTAAATGGATCCAGGAAAAATACGGGTACGACGTAATCGCGCTCGGGCTCGATGTCGGCGAGGGCAAGGATTTGGAAGCCATCCGTACTAAAGCTCTCAATGTCGGCGCTATCAAGGCCTATATGATCGATGCGAAAGAACTTTTAGCAAAAGAATACATTGTCCCGGCATTAAAGGCGAACTGCCTGTATGAAGGGAAATACCCGTTGTCTTCAGCGTTGTCGAGGCCGCTTATCTCGAAACTGCTCGTTGAAGTTGCGGAAAAAGAAGGCGCGGCCGCCGTGGCCCATGGCTGTACTGGAAAAGGAAACGACCAGGTTCGCTTCGAGGTGTCCATCCAGGCTTTGAACCCTAACCTGAAGGTTGTCGCCCCCGTCCGCGAGTGGGGAATGACGAGGGATGAGGAAATTAAGTATGCCGAGGAAAAAGGGATTCCGATTCCTGTCGACCTTGACAATCCGTTTTCCATCGATGCGAATATTTGGGGACGCGCCTGCGAAGCCGGGGTCCTTGAAGATCCTTGGGCCGAGGCGCCGGAAGCAGCTTTTGACTGGACGAATCCAATTGAACTCGCCCCGGATGCCCCTGAATATGTTGAAATTGATTTTGAAAAAGGCGTGCCGACCGCGCTGAATGGTGAGCAGCTGCCGCTTGTCCAGCTGATTGAAAAGCTGAATGAGCTTGGCGGAAAACATGGTATCGGACGCATTGACCATATTGAAAACCGCCTTGTCGGCATCAAGTCAAGGGAGGTTTACGAAAACCCTGCCGCCCTAATCCTGATCCAGGCGCACAAGGAGCTGGAATTCCTGACTTTGCCGCGGGAGGTTACCCAATTTAAAACACAGGTCGACCAGCAGATGGCCAAAATCGTCTATGAGGGCCTCTGGTATTCTCCGCTGAAAGCCGCCCTTGACGCGTTTGTCGACCAAACTCAGGAAGTCGTGACCGGCACAATCCGCGTCAAGCTCCATAAGGGAACACATATGACTGTCGGCCGCAAATCGCCATACAGCCTGTATAACGAAGAGCTTGCGACGTATTCGAAGGGAGACGCGTTCGACCATCTCGCCGCGGAGGGCTTCATCAAAATCTGGGGCTTGCCGACAAAGGTATATTCCCAGGTTAATAGCAAGCAGTCCGTCTTGAAATAGGTTTTATTTTACAGAGACGGGTGGAAAAATTCAAAATTAAACTTGCGGCTTCCTCTAACGAATTGGGGAAGCCTGCACTTTACTTCAGGAGGCAGGCTTATGTCAAAATTATGGGGCGGCCGCTTTACAAAAGAAACAAACAAGCTCGTTGAGGAGTTTACGGCATCAATTTTTTTCGATAAAAAGCTGGCCGCGGAAGATATCGAAGGAAGCCTGGCCCATGCGAAAATGCTGGGAGAGTGCGGGATCATTCCGATGGAGGACGTTGAGCAAATCGTCGGCGGGCTCCTGAAAATCCGTGAAATGGCCGAAAACAACGAGATTGAATTTCTAATAGAAGATGAAGACATTCATATGAATATCGAGAAGAAGCTGATTGAATTGATCGGGCCTGTTGGCGGAAAACTGCATACGGGCAGAAGCAGGAACGACCAGGTCGCGACCGATATGCATCTGTATCTCAGGACCAAGACCAATGAACTGATCGGCCTGGTTGAAAATGTCCAGGAAGCGATTGTCGATAAGTCGAAGCTTCATATTGATACGCTGATTCCGGGCTATACTCATTTACAGCGCGCCCAGCCAGTTTCGTTCGCGCATCATTTAATGGCGTATTTCTGGATGTTTGAGCGAGACAAGGAGAGGCTTAAGGACAGCGTGAAACGGATAAATTGGATGCCGCTGGGCGCCGGAGCCCTTGCCGGGACAACCTTCCCGATCAATAGGGAGCTGACGGCCGGTCTGCTTGGTTTTGAAACGATTTACCCGAACAGCATGGATGCGGTCAGCGACAGGGATTTCATCCTCGAATTCCTATCGATTGGTTCCATCATCATGACGCATATTTCGAGGCTTTCCGAAGAATTGATTATTTGGTCGAGCCAGGAATTCCGTTTTGTTGAACTTGATGACTCGTTCTGCACAGGATCAAGCATCATGCCGCAAAAGAAAAACCCGGATGTCCCGGAACTGCTGCGCGGTAAAACGGGCAGGGTATACGGGAATCTTGTTGGCCTCCTGACCGTTTTGAAAGGCTTGCCGCTTGCGTATAACAAGGACCTTCAGGAGGATAAGGAAGGCATGTTTGATACGGTGGAAACGCTGGAAGGCTCGTTAAAGCTTCTAGCACCGATGATTGAAACGATGAAGGTGAACGGCAATGTGATGCGCCAGGCGCTGAACGAGGATTTCTCGAATGCGACCGATATCGCGGATTATCTTGCCGGAAAAGGAATGCCGTTCCGCGAAGCACATGAGGTAATCGGCAAAATCGTCCTTTACTGCATCCAGAACAACAAATACCTGCTCGATTTGACGATGGACGAATACAGGTCGTACAGCGAACACTTCCACGGCGACATATACAAAATCCTCACACCTGAACACGTCGCCGGCGCGCGCAAAAGCTACGGAGGAACTGCCCCGGGCCAAATCCAAAACCAAATCCAGCTCGCCCAATCCCTGCTTGACTGATTAGCGGGGTCATACAAAGGTGCCAGGAACCGCCGTAGACATTTTTCCCCACGGTGGTAACTGGCACTTTTTGGTTTGTTTTGAAGCAAAACGGTATCCGTTTTGCGCGAAATAAGGCATAATATAGGAAATCATTTATTGGATAGGGGGAGTTTTTCCTATGAAGCTAAGGATTTCCGCGGTTCAGTATCATCTTCATACTATATCTTCTTTTGAGGAGTTTGCTGCTCAATGCGAGCATTATATAAAAACGGCCGAAGAGTTCGGTTCGGAGTTTGTTTTATTCCCTGAATTTTTTACTACCCAGCTGCTTTCAATCGGCGACGGTACGGGCAAGGCGCTGACGATCAACGACCTGCCCGGTTTTACTGAACAATACAGGGAGCTGTTTGCTTCTTTTTCGAAAAAAACCGGCATGCACATTATTGGCGGCACCCATGTCGTCGAGAGGGGCGGGAAGCTTTATAACACAGCCCATTTGTTCTATCCGGATGGAAGAATAGAAGAGCAGGCGAAATTGCATATTACCCCGACCGAGGTTCACGAATGGAATATGGAAAAAGGCGACAGCTTCCGGATTTTTGATACAGAAAAAGGCAAAATTGCTATTCTTACATGCTATGATATCGAATTCCCGGAAATCGTCCGGATGGCCAAGGCGAAAGGAGCCGATGTTATTTTCTGCCCATCCTGTACTGATGACCGCCATGGCTTCCATCGCGTCCGTTACACAAGCCACGCCAGGGCAATCGAAAACCAGGTGTATGTTGTGTTGACAGGGACGGTCGGGGCGCTTCCAACAGTCGATTTCATGCGCCTGAATTTTGGCCAGGCTGCCGTCATTACGCCAAATGACATTCCTTTCCCTCCAAAGGGTCTCATGGTTGAAGGCGAAATCAACGATGACATGATCGTGACCGCGGATTTGGATCTTGAACTATTATATGAAGTCCGCGAGCGAGGCTCTGTAACGACCTGGCGCGACCGAAGGACCGATCTGTATGTGGATTGGGCAAAAACTGAATCGGAAGGGTGAGGAGAATGTACAAAAGCGAGTTTTTTGTATACGAGCAGGGGAAGCCGTATTCCGTTTGTATCAGGAATTATACGAAAGATGATTTCGACGGGCTGATTGAAATCCAGTCTGAATGCTTCCCGCCGCCATTCCCCTCGGACCTGTGGTGGAACAAGGAGCAACTCGCCAACCATGTGGAACTGTTTCCCGAAGGAGCGCTCTGCGTGTCGGTGGATGGAAACCTGGCTGGCTCGCTTACCGGTCTCCGCGTAAACTTTGACCCAGCCCACCCGGACCATACGTGGGAAGACGTGACGGATAACGGATATATCCGCAATCACCTGCCAGACGGGAACTCGCTTTATATAGTAGACATCAGTGTCAGGCCGAATTACCGGAAGCTTGGACTCGGAAAATTAATGATGCAGGCCATGTACCACGTTGTCATAGAAAAAGGCATCGACAGGCTCGTAGGCGGGGGCAGGATGCCGGGCTACCACAAAGAGGCTTCATCGATGACACCGGAACAGTACCTCGAAAAGGTCATGGCGGGCGAACTGAAAGACCCGGTCATAACCTTCCTGCTTCGCTGCGGCCGTGTGCCGGTTGCCGTGGTGAAAGATTACCTTGAAGACGAGGAATCTGGCAACTATGCCGTCATTATGGAATGGAAAAACCCATTTAAAAACGAAGGAGTACCTGGAAATGGAATTTAAGCGCATAACAAACATTGAAGACCCGAATTTTAGAAAACTGCACAACCTGATGGGTGAAATTTTTCCTCCGGAGGAAGTGCTTGAATACGACCTTTGGAAAGAACCGCTCGAAGATCCGGGCATCCGAGTGTTTGTCGCTGTGGACGGTGATGAAGTAGTCGGCGCGACTGAATACCGTTATTATGAAAATTGGAACATCGCCATGACCGATTTCACGATTATCGGCCAGCCTGGGAAGGGCATCGGCCGCTTCCTGGCCGTGAACCGGATGAAAGACTTGAAGGAGCTTGCCGGAAAAAATGGCAAGGAACAGCTGTACGGCATGTTTGCTGAAATTTATGACCCTTACCGTGTAGAAGAATACGAGTTTGGCGGCGTTAAGGTAATGGACCCGTATGTACGCCGCGAAGTGCTTTCCCATCTTGGCTACAAGCGCCTTGACCTAGAGTATGTCCACCCGTCTTGGGAGAACAATGGTGAAGCTGTGTCTGGGCTGGACCTCGGCTTCATGCCGGGAGACGAAAGCCAGGAAACTGTTGAAGCCGCGCTTGTCGTCGAATTCCTGACAACCTATTATTCCGTCCTGTCCAACAAGCCGAAGGAATGGGTGGATATGGTTGAATCCCTGCGGGCAAAAGAAAAGATTGCCCTCCTGCCTTTGTAGGGCAATACAAACGCGCCGCCCTCTTTAGTAGATGGGCAGCGCGTTTTTTATAGCATGGGATTCTGACCAGTCAATTCGATTTTTTTAACTCTGCCAGTCTATCAGAAGAAGCCAGTTCGACAAGGATGTTTTGGAAAGCCAACACTGACTCAATTTCCACGTATTCCTCATCTCCGTGCCAATTTCCGCCGGCTGGGCCGAATTCAATCGCGGGTATTCCGTATTTCGCGAAAAAGACAGTATCCGCGCTGCCATGCTGGCCAAAATAATCGGCTTCCCTCCCTGTATGCCGTTGAACGATTTCGCCAAGGATTTGCAGGAGAGGATGGCTGCGGTCTGTATTGACGGGATTCGAAATCATTCCGGGAAAGAACTGAACGCCTTCAACCCCGCTGATTTGCTGGATAATCTCCTCCTTGTCCTGGGAGGGGAGATAACGGATATCAAACCCCATCTTGCATTGGGCAGGAACAACATTATAGGCGCCATCCGCATTTATTTTCGCCAGATTGATCGAAGGTTTTTCATAATAATCGCTGCTTTCGCCTGCGAATGGAAGGTTAAGAATTTCCCGGTAAATGCCATAAGCCTTTTCAATCGCGTTAACGCCTTCCCATGGGCGGCTTCCATGTGCCGGCTTTCCGGTAACAAGGATATCCCCGCGCAGTACTCCTTTCGCTTGGTTGGCGATGCCAAGGCCCGTCGGTTCTCCGCAAATAGCGAAATCCCCTCTATAACCGTTTTCAACTAAAAAGCCTGTGCAATTGAATCCGCCAATTTCTTCATCGGAAACAATTTGCAGTTGGACTTTAATTCCGAGATCCCTGCCATTTAATCGCGCAAGCGCGGCCATCATTGCCGCGATTCCTGCCTTCATATCGGCAGATCCCCTTCCATAAATTTTTCCGTCCCGCTCAAATGGGATGAACTGCCCTGGTGTGGCGGCCACGACATCGACATGGCCATTCAGGACTAGGGTAAAATCACCGCTGCCGATTTCGGAAACCAGCATCGTGTATCCATTGTTTTCGAAAAAAGAAACCGGTAGCCCATTTTCACCCAGCCAGTTTCCGCAAAAACTTACTGCTGAATTTGCCCCTTCAACTGAACTGCTGTTAATCGATATTAAATCGTTAAGCAATTTTAACACCAAACAAGCCATCTCCCTTTCAGCATTCTAGTAAAAAGTCATCAATGCCAGTTTTTGGCCATTGAAACCGGGAATGTAGAGTAGAAAATAGTAAATTCCCGGACTCATCCCCATTTAAACGTCTTTTTGGGGAAATATTTAATTACTCAGTAAGATATCCACAAAAACATCGTTATTTTAACAGTCATCCACAGACTTATCCACTTTATCCACAGAATGAACCCCAAATGTTATACACAAACGCCGATTTCCACACCCCTTTATTTTGTTATGTCCATAAATTTTACCCACAATATCCCCAATATCCACATTCGTTCACATTTTATTCAAATACTCACTATAAACATAGTGAAATATATAAAAACATGTTGATAGTTTTTAAACAAGGGAGTATAGTAAGGGTGTAGAAAGTAAGTGAAAACATTCACAAACTTAAACTCCAATTCACAGAACTTATATTTAAAGTAAATTTTTTTCTTTAAGTATGTGAATAGTTTCACAAATAATAAATAATAGGAGCTGGTTAAAATGAAAAAATGGTATCAAACACCTCAGGCAGCAACAGTATGGACAATCGCCAGAATCTGGCTTGGACTACAATGGATCGAAGCAGGCTGGCACAAGATTACAGGTGGATTTGACGCAGGCGGATTCATCCAAGGGGCGATTGCCAACGCTGGCGGCGACCATCCGGCCGTCCAGGGATGGTATGCACAATTCCTGCAAAGCTTCGCAGTACCGAATGTAGATTTGTTTAACGTCTTAATTCCTTGGGGCGAAACTCTCGTTGGCCTGGGACTGATTCTTGGAGCAGCGACAATCCCGGCTTTAATCGCTGGCGCGTTCATGAACCTGAACTTCATGCTTGCAGGCACAACAAGCACGAACCCTATCCTTTATACAGTGGCATTCATCCTTTTGTTCGCTGGCAGCGGCGCAACTTACTGGGGCGTTGACCGATTCTTGGTCCCTTATCTAAAAGCTGCATTCAATAAAAAGGCTGTAAGGAATAAAGCATAACTTTTAAAAAGAAGCAGGGGAGCCTGCTTCTTTTTTTATTGTCTAGGAAATTATAAAGTGTAACCTTGTGGATAACTCGAAACAAGATATTGTAATCCAGCTCCAGCGCCTAGCCCCTCGAGGTAACTATGGAGTAATAAAAAACAGGCATCCGCTAACCTAAGTTTTGCGAATGCCCGTTTTTTTAACGATTATTTCCGCCTGCTTTTCGCCCTTTGGTCGGCGGCTTTTGACCTGGCCATTGCCTCAAGGTCGTCATGGTCGGCAAGGTCGCGGTCAAATTCTACGTCACGCCCATCGGTAATTTTCAGGTTCTTTGGAGTTTGTGGCAGGGAAGCTGTGTTTTTGTCACGATTCCTGTGTCCGCGTGAACGGGCCATCACGAAAAACCCCTTTCGGAAATAAATTGCGGATTGCCCCGCAGTATTATCATTTCCGCTACATCGTCAGCCATAAGTGGGAAATTTTTCGAAAAAGGAAGCCGTCCCAAGTATGATTCAAAATCCTGCCTTACCGCTTCTTCAGTTTAGGCCCTTCAAAGCCCGCGGCCCTGTCCGCCGCCTTAAATTCCCGCTGGTAAAGGACTTCCTGCGTTGAGGTCAATGTAAGCCTAGCCTTATCCTTTTTAGGTTTTTCCACTTCTGATCCCTTCCTTCAAGAAAAGTATGCTGCTATTCCAATCCTTTCCTTAACAAGGGGGAATGATTCAATTTTTGTACAAATTTTTGAGTGCGGGTCCGAGTTCCGGAAAGCGGAAGCTGTAACCGGCGTCGAGCAATTTTTTCGGAAAAACCTTTTGTCCTTCAAGGACGAGGGTGCTCATTTCCCCAAGAAGCAGCTTTAGAGCGAGACCTGGCACCGGAAGCCAATGCGGACGGCCCAAAACTTTGCCAATTGTCTTTCCGAACTCCTTCATCGGAACAGGTTCAGGTGCCGTGAAATTGACAGGTCCGCTTACCCTTTCATTTTCGATGGCAAAAAGAATTCCGGAAACGGCATCATCGTGATGGATCCAGGACACCCATTGACGGCCCGATCCGACCGTGCCGCCTCCAAATAATTTGTATGGAAGGGCAATCCTGGGCAGCGCGCCTTCTTTATCATCAAGGATGATCCCCAACCTGCACAGTACGGTCCGGATGCCAAGGTCCGCCGCATTCAAACTTGCATCTTCCCACCGTTTGACTAAATCGGCAAGAAAATCTTTCCCGGGAGCACTGCCTTCAACAAACGTTTTACTCTCGGAAGTGCCGTAAAATCCAACCGCGCTTGCTCCAATATGGACTTTCGGCTTCTGCTTAAGGCTGCTCATTATCCGGACGGCTTCGTTGGCAGCGGCAAGCCTGCTCGTCAATAACCGTTCTTTCCGCTCCGGCGTCCATCGTCCGCTGTTGAGTGATTCTCCTGCAAGATTGACAAAGACATCGATCCCCGCAAGTTCATGTTCCGGACGGCTGCCGTCGGAGAGCCATTGAACATAAGTTACCCCAGCCCGGCCGGTTTCTTTTTTCTTTCTTGTTAAAATAAACACCTCATGTCCCTTCGCGAGCAATGATTCAGTGAGGGCTCCGCCCAAAAAGCCGCTGCCCCCGGCAATTGCGATTTTCATCCGTACATCCTCCCTTCTAAAAAATCTGTTATCTCCATTTTAGCTTCTTCCCATATGAAAGGCACACTTGGAGTATGGTAAAGTGGAAAAGAGGTGAGGTAAATGGCAACCATTACGAAAATCACCACCCAGAAGCGTGATACAGGAAGATACAATATTTATATGGATTTCGGCAAGGGAGAAGAATTCGCCTTCAGTGCCGATGAAACCGTTATTATTAAATTTAAATTGAGAAAAGGGATGGAGCTTGACGAGTTCGCGCTGGCGGAAGTCGGCTACCATGACGAAATTCGAAAAGCGTATAACAATGCTATCAACTATTTGTCCCATAAAATGAGGACTGAAAAAGAAGTTCGAAAGCATCTGAAGGAAAAAAAGCTTGAGGAAGCTGCCATCAATGAAGTGATCCACAGGCTGCTTGAGCAAGGTTACCTGAATGACAAGGAATACGCCGATGCGTATGTAAGGACGCAAATTGGCACAACCGATAAAGGGGCATACGTTGTCCGGATGGAGCTGAAGGAAAGAGGCGTTGCAGACCCGCTCATTGAAGAAGCGCTCAAGCAATACACTCCTGAGGAACAGTTTGAAAAAGCGAAGGCGCTTGCCGAAAAATATGCCCGCAAGTACGCCTCGGAGTCAGAGCGGATCCTCAAACAAAAACTTGATGTAATGCTTCGCCGGAAGGGCTACCAGACCGACGCAATCCAATTCGCCTTGAACGAAGCCGATTTTGGCAGGGAAGAAGAGGACGAACTCGAGGCAATCCGCCTGCAGGGCGAAAAGGCGCACCGCAAGCATGCAAAGCTAACAGGCTACGCCTATGAACGGAAAATGAAAGAAACCCTTTTCCGGAAAGGGTTTCCAATCGAGCTGATTGAACGCTATCTTGAAGCGCGCGGCGAGGAATAATGTCCCGCGCGCTATTTTTGCCGTTCGATGATGATTTCTTTTTCGCCTATGCCTTCAACAATTCGCCGGGCTATCTCGCGAGGAGGCATGAATTTTGATGAGTCTGCCACATGCGAACTTCCTTCCCAAAAAGGCGTATCCATGCCGCCCATATAGGCTGCGGTGAACTTGATCCGGCTGCCTTCATACTCTTTTTGGAGGCTTTCTGTGAAGCCGCGGACCGCGAATTTGCTTGCCGCATACACGGATTCATTGGCCTTGCCGCGGAGGCCGGCCGTTGAAATGATATTCACCACATAGCCTGATTCCTTCTTTTCGAGATAGGGCAGGACCGCTTTGGTCATAAAAATGGTACCAAGGGCGTTTGCATTGAATAGTTCGGCAATTTGGGCGTTGTCCATTTTTCCAAAAGGCCCGAAATGCCCGATTCCGGCGCTGTTGACGAGTCCGTGGACTGTTTTACCTGTGAGTGCATGGGCAAGCTTTTCAGGTATGTTATCCGAATCTGCTACATCTAGGGCAAGAACACTGGCGGAGCCGTTGGAAGCCTCGATTTCTTCTTTGACATGGAGGAGTTTTTCCATCGTCCTTCCCACGAGCAGGACATCCCACCCTTTTTCCGCTAAAAGCAAGGCGGTTTCCCGTCCGAGCCCAGAGCCCGCGCCTGTTACAACAAAGGTTTCCATATAGATTCTCCTTCCAGATTAAGAGCACTATTCTTTTAAAACTCCCTATAATTTACTATACTGAAGCTATAATAACAATGAAGGTGGCTTTATGGATGGAACAGGAAAAACGGTATAGCGCCATGACCGAATATGAGTTGAAGCGGGAGATTGCCGCTTTGAACGAGAAGGCTAGGAAGGCTGAGCAAATGGGGATGGTGAACGAATATGCCGTGCTCGAACGGAAGGCTGTGATGGCGAAAGCCTATTTGCTTGACCCGAAAACGTTCAAGCCAGGGGAAATTTATGAAATTGATGGCGACCCAGGTACATATTTTAAAATTGATTACATGAATGGCGTTTTCGCGTGGGGATACCGCCTGGGCGGTTCGGGGAAGGAAGAAGCGCTGCCGATCTCGATGCTGATTCAAAAAGGCTGAAGCCAGGCACCTGAGTGATGCCTGGTTTCGGCCGGGATGTGGGCCGGACGAAAATTAATACGATCTAATCTGGTCCGGGTCTCTTTGCGAAGAGGCTTTCATTCGTTCCTGGGGATGGGTATTGATGGTGCCGTCCGCCCTTTTCGAAGCATATTCTGCTTTAGCGCGCGGTTCGCCTTCAAACTTGTTATCGTTTCCGTACGGGAAGCCCTTTGCCTTGTTTCTCATCGATCCTGCCTCCATCCGTCACGTTTTGCCGCAGAGCGCAATGTTCCGCGGTATGAATAGTATTTGTTCATTTTATATCAATATGTAGCTGCATTTCTGCCAGGGGGTGAAAATAATGAACGACTATCATGAAAGGCTGACCAAGGTTTTGCTTGATAAGAATGACCATCTATCCTATGGGGAGGCGCGGACCTGGGTCGAGCTTCTATGGGAGGATTTCGAAACCACCTATGCGAAGGCGGGCAGGGAGTATCAGGGCAGTGAAATGACTGAAAAAGTGATCCGCCAGTGGATTGAGCATTACGGTAAAAGCCTCCATGAATTCGCCGCGCAAAACCCGAAATACGCGCATTACCTGAAACAGGATAAAAACAAATTGCATTGAAAGAACAAAATGCGCAAGCGCCTTGTTCAGCCCCGACCAGCTTAAGACGGGGACTAATTTTGAGTTATCCACAACGTTCAATTTTAATGTTTCTTAGTATAAGAAAAACGGCAGCCCGCTGAAAATGGCTGCCGTTATGTTTTGTTGTTTCAGTTCGGGAGGATGGCGAGCTTCTTCCGCAGTTTTTCCTCACTGAAAATCCAGCCTGTATAGGAATTGATGACATTCAGGTCTGGATCGAGGTGGGCGACCGCGACAAATGGGTAATGGCCGTTGCTCCGGTAGCGCAGGTCGATGAACCTGACTTCATAGTAATCGTCGAATTCCTTTACTTCCCACCTGTAAACCGGTGAGAAGGATAGGAATGCCGAAATATTCGTGTCTTTTTTCGCGGCATTGATGACAGGCGTGTCGGGAACGGGGACGCGCTTGAATTTATCAAGGATCCTTACTGTCGTTCCTTGCGCCCTGCCGACGAAAAATTCATTTTCGTTCATGACGGCTATCTTCCAGTGATGAAACTTCATCGTCGGCGCGACGACAATCTGTGTTGCGTCAGGCACAATCTGTTTGACGGCTTTCACCACTTGACGCTTTTCCGAGAACCTCAGCAAATAATAAAAAATGAGGATTCCGTACACAACGAGGAATGTATAGCCGGGAGGCGCGCCCATAATCCAGACGACCAGTCCGGCGACATGGATGCCGAATATAAACGGGTCGAACGTATTGATTACGCCAAGCGCCACCCATTTGCACGAAAACGGCCTTAAGGCCTGGGTTCCATAGGCGTTGAAAATATCGACGAATACGTGCAGGAAGACCGCGAATTGCGTCCATAGCCACAGATGCAGCAGATTGGCATCCGGGTTAAAGAAAAAGATGATTCCTGTGATTAAAAGCGGCCAAAGGAGCACCGCGGGAACCGAGTGGGTGATCCCCCTGTGGTTCCGTATATATACCGCATTATTTCTAAGTTTTAAAACTGTATCTATGTCCGGGATTTGTGATCCGATAATTGTTCCGATCATGACGCTGCTGGCTGTTGCTGTGTGCGGCGCCACGGCCGGGTCAAGAGTGGCCAAGCCTCCGAGGGCAAGCCCCATTACGACATGTGTGCCAGTATCCAAGGTGCCGGTTCCTCCTTTTTTGGGAAGTGTTTCCCATACAAAATTCCTTGCCAATGGCGAAATCGTATTTTACGTTAGTATATGGCGGCAAGTTAGCCCTTGTTGAAATAATACTATTATATTCCCACTTTACTTTGTTTTTTAACATAGGGGAGGATAAATCTCAAGATGAACCACTTGGAAAATGTTGAAAAGATAGACATAGATCGGTTCCGGGAAGACTTGATTTCCTGGTTCCGGCACGAGCAAAGAAGCCTTCCTTGGCGGGAAGACCAAGATCCATACAAGGTCTGGGTTTCGGAAATCATGCTCCAGCAGACGAGGGTCGATACAGTTATCCCGTATTTCCTCAGGTTCATGGAACAGTTTCCTACGATTGAAGCGCTGGCCGATGCGGATGAAGATAAAGTTTTGAAAGCATGGGAAGGCCTCGGATATTACTCGAGGGCCAGGAATCTCCAGGCGGCCGTCCGGGAAGTAAAGGAAAAGTACAATGGCGTCGTCCCGGATTCTCCGAAGGAAATCGCGGGTTTGAAAGGTGTCGGGCCTTATACGGCAGGAGCGATTTTAAGCATCGCATACGGCATCCCGGAGCCCGCCGTCGATGGAAATGTCATGAGGGTTTTGTCGCGCATTCTGCTTATCCGGGAAGATATCGCAAAACCGTCTTCACGCAGGATTTTTGAAGAAGCGGTCAGAAAATTGATTTCCCATGAGTCGCCTTCCGACTTTAACCAGGCGCTTATGGAGCTTGGCGCGCTCATTTGCACGCCTACCTCGCCGTCATGCCTTCTTTGCCCGGTGAGGGATCATTGCCAGGCATTTCATGAAGGTGAACAAAATAATCTCCCTATAAAGGCGAAAAAGAAAAAGCCAAAACAGGTCCGCCTCGCAGCTGCCGTTGCCGTAGACGGGGAAGGCAGGATTTTGATCAGGAAACGCTCCGCGGAAGGGCTTTTGGCCAATTTGTGGGAGCTTCCTTCCGTAGAGGTCCATCATCCGATCGGAAACGCACGCGCAGAACTGGAGCATTTTTATAAAGAGGCTTTTCAGGCGGAAATGAAGGTTGGAGAACCGCTTGGCCAGATCCAGCATGTTTTTTCCCATCTAATCTGGGATGTTATAGTGTATTCAGCGGAACTCGATGGGACGGTTGCCGAAAATGAAAGCCTTCGCCTCGTCCCGCTCGAAGGTCTGGCGGAGTTTGCGCTTCCGGTCCCTCACCAGAAAATGCTGGCTCTTTATGCGGCCCGCGTGTAAATGGAATCTCTAATCACGGACATTGGCGAAAATAAAAAAAGCCGGAAAGACCGGCCTGATAGAAGAACGGATTCAGACACTAATCATTAATCGTAGCTTACTTTTGTTCCGTGGGTATAATCGGCTTCGCCACGGTGAAGGCCGCCGCGCCGTTCGATTTCTTCGACAATTTTCCGGTGGATGGTCTGGCCTTCTTCATTTAGATAAGGAACTACCTGCTGAAGCGAATGGTGGAAAAACGCAAGCTCGCTGTCTTCCCAATCGCTTTTCGGTTTCATTGTCAGTTCAGTCATATCCCGTCCGACATACATGGCAATTCTCCTTTCTGGCGGATCATTCATGGTTAGTGTTTGGATTCAATTGTCTTCTATACCCGTAAACGCTAAAATAAAAACAAATCAACCAGGAAAGGAATTACATAACATGACGCAAAAAGTTGCACTTGTAACAGGAAGCAGCCGTGGGATAGGGAAAGCCGCCGCAATCCGGCTCGCAAAAGAAGGATATGATATTGCGATCAATTATGCGCGCAGCAAAAGCGCCGCGCTCGAAACCGCCGCTGAAATCGAGGCTCTCGGGCGAAAAGCCGTTATCATCAAAGCAAACGTTGGGGATGTGGAAAAAATCCGCACGATGTTCGCCGCAGTTGAGGAAGAGTTCGGCCGCCTTGATGTATTCGTCAATAACGCGGCTTCTGGTGTGCTCCGTCCGGCCATGGAACTCGAGGAGTCTCATTGGGACTGGACGATGAACATCAATAGCAAGGCGCTTCTTTTTTGCGCCCAGGAAGCTGCAAGGTTAATGGACAAAAATGGCGGCGGCAAAATCGTCAGCCTCAGTTCGATCGGGTCGATCCGCTATCTGGAAAATTACACAACAGTCGGAGTATCAAAAGCCGCCCTTGAAGCGCTCACACGCTATTTGGCTGTCGAGCTCGCCCCGAAAAACATTATTGTCAACGCGGTATCCGGCGGAGCGGTCGATACGGAGGCGCTTAAGCATTTCCCGAACAGGGAGGAGCTTTTGGAGGAAGCAAGGAAAAAAACGCCAGCCAGGAGAATGGTCGAAATCGATGACCTCGTCGATACCATCATGTTCCTCGTCTCCGAACAGTCAAAAATGATTTGCGGGCAGACCATCATCGTTGACGGCGGAATTTCCCTGCTCGTTTAAAAATTTTACCTGCAAAATATTCAGGATAGAGCCAGCCCTTCATGGACAAATTAATAATCGTGGAGGTGATTACAATGGCAAAATTCAACCAACAGGCAAACAGGACTTCTTCCGGAACAAACATCCAGGAAGTAAGGCAGCAAAATGCTCAAGCTGGGCAGGGCCAATACGGCACTGAATTCGCGAGCGAAACGAACGCTCAAGAAGTAAGGCGCCAAAACCAGCAAGCTGGGCAAGGCCAACAAGGCCAACAAGGCCAATACGGCACTGAGTTCGGGAGCGAAACAAACGCTCAGGAAGTAAGGCGCCAAAACCAGCAAGCTGAAGGTAATAAAAATCAAAACAGCTAATCGAAAAATGTACGATGAGGCGCCCTTTACGGGGTGCCTTTTCCTTTTCTAAGTGGGCTGAAAAGTTCCGCGTTTCCGGTGACAGATCCTCTTTTACCTTCGACAAAACTTCCGTTGAAGCAACAGAACTAGTCAAAGGAGATAGGGCTGTAATCAAGAATACATAAGGGAACGACTAAAGCGGGGCGGTGGTAATTTGAAAACATTCAATCAAATGGTTTCCGAACAAATGAGAACAATGGAGAAACTCCTTTATTTGCAAGCAGAACTGGAACGTTGCCAGGAGATCCAGGCGCAGCTGCAAATCCTGCAAAATGAAACCGAGCTTGATTCCATCCAGGATGAAATCAGGGCGATGAAAGTGGAACTGAGGGAAATACAAAAAATATTTGAGGAACAGACCGAGGAGGTTATCCGTTCCTACCAACATGGGAACAGCGATGTGAAAGAGGTATCCGGTTGATGGGAAAAACGAAATATTTTTAAGGGCCATTTTGCTTCGGATAATGGCTCTTTTGTTTTAAAATCACCCTTAAACCGTTATAATAGGAGAAAACAGGAATAGCCTTTTGTTGCCTTTTGTCGTTTTTTTGGTTTATCATAGGTTGCAAAGCGTTCGGGAAATGAAAGTAGGGGAGATTCATGGGTTTACCCATTGAAGGAGAACCAATGCAAATACACAGCTATAAACATAATGGGCATATCCATCGCATATGGGATGAAACCACAATTCTGAAGGGAACACAAAACCTAGTAATCGGCGGCAACGACAGGACGGTTGTCACGGAATCCGACGGACGGACATGGGTGACGCGGGAGCCGGCCATTTGCTATTTCCATTCGGAATGCTGGTTCAATGTGATTGGGATGCTCCGCGAGGATGGCGTTCATTATTACTGCAATATTAGTTCACCGTTCATTTTTGACGGGGAATCATTGAAGTATATTGATTATGACCTCGATATTAAAGTTTTTCCGGATATGACCTTCAATTTGCTTGATGAGGATGAATATGAGCGTCACCGCCGTGAAATGAATTATCCTGATGTCATCGACCAAATCCTGAAGAGGAACGTCGAGAAGCTGATCAGGTGGATCCGCCAGCGCAAAGGGCCGTTCGCGCCGGATTTCATCGACACATGGTATGAACGCTATCTCTCATTCAGGAAATAGGCAGCCATAAAGCCCTGTTGATTAAATCAACAGGTTTTTGCTTGTCGTGAAGGCGCTCGCGCATTTTGTTTTAAAGGGGGAGGAACCAGTTTGGGCAGCATCCGGAGATATCTTCACTATGTTAAACCATACAAATGGCAAATAATCGGGACAATACTAATCGGGATCATTAAATTTGCCATTCCGCTTATTATTCCGATGCTTATTAAATATGTCGTCGATGATATCGTTGGCGGAACTATGCCAAAATCGGAGAAGCTGGACAAGCTATTTTGGATCATGGGAATCATGCTTGTCGTTTTTGTCGTTATGCGGCCGCCAATCGAGTATTACCGCCAATATTACGCCCAATGGACCTCCAGCAAAATCCTTTATGACATACGGGACCAATTGTATACCCACATGCAAAAACTTAGCTTCAAATATTACTCGAATACAAAAGCAGGCGAAGTAATCTCGCGTGTCATCAATGATGTGGAGCAGACGAAAGCATTCGTTATTTCGGGCTTAATGAACCTGTGGCTTGATGTCGCCACAATCCTGATCGCCATTGGCTTTATGTTTACAATGAATATAAAGCTGACAATCGTTTCGCTTGTCCTGTTCCCGCTCTATGCAATATCTGTAAAGTATTTTTTCGGAAATCTGAGGAGCCTGACCAGGAACCGGTCTCAGGCGCTCGCGGAGGTCCAGGGCTATCTCCATGAACGCGTACAGGGAATGGCTGTTATTAAAAGCTTCGCGATTGAAGAGCATGAACAAAAGCAATTTGACCGGACAAACAAGAATTTTTTACAAAAGGCGCTTGAACATACAAGCTGGAACGCCAAAGCGTTCGCGGTGGTCAATACAATTACGGACATCGCTCCGCTCATCGTCATCGGCTATTCGGGCTACCTTGTCATCGAAGGACAGCTGACGGTCGGGACGATGGTCGCCTTTATCGCCTATATTGACAGGCTTTATAATCCGCTTAGGAGGCTGGTGAACTCATCGACAACGATAACCCAGTCATTCGCTTCGATGGACCGTGTATTTGAATTCGCCGATGAAAAATACGATATCGTCGATGAACCGGGAGCGATTGACTGCACATCGGTCAACGGGCATATTTCCTTTGAAAATGTGAGTTTTTCCTATGGCGAAGGGGAGGAAATGGTCCTCAAAAATATTAATCTTGAAGCGAACAAAGGAGAAACGATTGCCCTGGTCGGGATGAGCGGCGGCGGGAAGTCGTCGCTCGTCAGTCTGATTCCAAGGTTTTATGATGTAACCGAAGGACGGATTCTGCTCGATGGAACGGATATCCGGAAATTCAAGGTCCAGACACTACGTGATAAAATTGGGGTCGTATTCCAGGATAATATCCTTTTCAGCGACTCGGTCCGGTCGAATATCCTGCTTGGAAAGCCGGGTGCAAGTGACGAGGAAGTGGAAGCGGCGGCCCAGGCAGCCAACGCGACGGAATTTATCGCGAATTTGCCGGAGGGCTATGAAACGAAGGTCGGCGAACGGGGGGTCAAGCTATCCGGCGGCCAAAAGCAGCGGATCGCGATTGCCCGTGTATTCCTGAAAAATCCGCCAATCTTGATCCTCGATGAAGCCACATCGGCACTCGACCTAGAAAGCGAGCACCAAATCCAAGAGGCGCTAGAAAAGCTCGCGAAGGACAGGACGACCTTCATCGTCGCGCACCGCCTGTCGACAATTACCCATGCCGATAAAATTGTCCTCATTGAACATGGCCGGATAATGGAAATCGGCACCCACGAAGAATTAATGGAGAAGCAAGGCAGCTACTACCGACTTTTCCAGGTCCAGCAGCTCGAACAAAAAACCGGAACGGAGTAATGGCTCCGAACTGGTTTTTTTGTGGTGGGTGGTTTCCGTTTGGTCGGAATGCCGAAGATTGAATTAACAGCAAAAGTATTTGAAATGCAAGAGTGGTTAATTAATTGTAAATTAGAAGGTGCCTCATGTTTGGACAGCAAAGTGAATTTTCAAGGATTCGTGTCCAAAGGGCGACCGCGATTGCCGGAGGGCTATGAAACGAAGGTCGGCGAACGGCAAAGATCCCCGATGTTTGGACAGCAAAGTGAATTGTCAAGGGTTGTCTGTCCAAAGATGCCCGATGTTTGGACAGCAAAGTGAATTTTTAAGGTATGCGTGTCCAAAGATCCCCGATGTTTGGACAGCAAAGTGAATTTTCAAGGAATGCGTGTCCAAAGATACCGCATGTTTGGACAGCAAAGTGAATTTTCAAGGAATGCGTGTCCAAAGATACCGCATGTTTGGACAGTAAAGTGAATTTTCAAGGGATGCGTGTCCAAAGATACCTGATGTTTGGACAGTAAAGTGAATTTTTAAGGTATCCGTGTCCAAAGATCCCTATCAGAAGGCACACTTTTTAAAAAATTAGCCTTTTTCAAACAACGAAGCACCAGGTTACCCTGGTGCTCACATTCAACAAAAATACTATTCCAAAACCTGTTCCTCGATTGCGACTTCGTTTTCGCCCTGATGATAGGACAAAAAGCTTGTTACAAGCGTATCCAGATGCTCGACGTGTTCTCCATAATCAAGGATGGCAGAAAAGATTTGCATCGTATGGTAAAGGTGGTTATCGTCTTCTTCCTCATACTCCTTTTGCCTTGTGATGAAAAGGCGGAAAACTTCACGTTTGTCGAGGCATTGGACCTGGCCGTCCTGCGCAGCCTCCTGACGCACTTTCCCGATATATTTGAGCATGATTTGTTCATGCATCGTAATCAAGCAGTCAAGCTGTTCCAGGATTGACTGCTTGAAATGGTCCGGAAGCAGATGGTATTCATTTTCAAAGCGATGAAGCCGGTTTAGCGTCTCCAGTGCCCGCCTTGAAGTGGAAATCATGTTCCTGTAGATGACAAGCTTACGCGCTTTGACGGCGTCATCGCGCTTGAAATACTTCCTTTCCTCCTTATACATCGTATAAATGAGGTCCGCTCTCGAAAGGGTTTCCTTTAACTTATCGATTTCGTTTTTAAGCAAATTATGATCGGATGCGTTCCGGGCAGTCAGCCTGATCCAGCGGATAATATCCCCGGTCGCATCGGATATTTTATGGTACAGCCTGTTTTCATACCGCGGCGGTAGGAAAACGAGGTTAACAACAAACGCCGAGAAAACGCCGAGCATAATCGTCAAAAACCGGATTGCCGCAAATTCAAGGAACTGGTCGCCAGGTGACTCCATAATCGAAATGAGTGTTACGAGCGAAAGTCCGATTGTATTTTCAAGTTTTAGTTTAAGGTTAATTGTAATGACTATAATGACAGCTATGCCGATTACGACGATATGATTGCCAAGAACGAGAACAAAGGCTGTCGCAAATAACGCCCCGATGAAATTCCCCTGTACCTGTTCAAGGATGGATTGGTAGGACCTATAGATTGTTGGCTGTACCGCGAAAATGGCGGCAATCCCGGCCATTACCGGCGACGGCACGTTCAGAAGCTCGCTGAGCAACAGCGATAGCATAATAGCGATGCCAGTCTTTAAAATACGCGCACCTAACTTCATTGGAAAAATTCCCTTCACTACATTTCTCTATTACAGCAAGTATAGCCGATATTAATTTACTGTCCAGCTTTGTGGTAAAAAAGGCGGTCTGCCCTGAAAAGAAGCAGGCTCTCCTTTACTTTTTCTCTATTTTATTCGTGTTAAACAATTTTGTACTATACTATGGGAACGGAAGCAAAGCAAGTAAATTTTTTATTAAAAGTGGGTTTCTGGATATAAAAAACCAGAAGCCGCAATAGCTTCTGGTTTCGATAATTACTCATTCATTAGTGAATAAAACGCATTGTCAACCGCATGGAGCGTCGCCTCGATGTCTTCTGCCGTGTGGGCGATGGTAACAAACCACGCTTCGTATTTGGAAGGGGCCAGATTGATGCCCTGGTGCAGCATCAGCTTGAAGAACCGCGCGAACATTTCGCCGTCCGTGTTTTCCGCCTGCTCGTAGTTTTCAACCTTTTCTGTTGTAAAATAAATCGTCAGCGCGCCTTTTAGCCTGTTGATTGTAATTGGCACACCATGCCTTTTTGCCGCTTCAAGTATGCCGTTTTCAAGCATTTCGCCAAGGCGGTCAAGGTATTCGTACACACCATCCTGTTTAAGGACTTCAAGGCAAGCAATCCCGGAGAGCATCGATGCGGGGTTTCCGGCCATCGTCCCTGCCTGGTATGCCGGCCCGAGCGGCGCAACCTTTTCCATGATTTCCTGTTTGCCCCCGTACGCGCCGATTGGCAGCCCGCCGCCAATGATTTTGCCAAGCGCGGTCAAATCAGGCGTGATGCCGAGAAGGTCCTGCGCGCCTCCGTACATAAAACGAAACGCGGTGATAACTTCATCAAAAATGAGAAGAGCGCCAGCAGCGTGGGTAAGCTCTTTTACCTGCTCCAGGAAACCGGGCTTCGGTTCGACAATGCCGAAGTTGCCGACAATCGGTTCAATCATGACAGCCGCGACCTTGTCGCCCCATTTTTCAAGCGCGTCCTTTAAAGGTTCAATTTCGTTAAACGGAACGGTGATCACTTCCTGGGCAATGCTTTTTGGCACGCCGGCGGAATCAGGGGTACCCAATGTGGAAGGGCCAGAGCCTGCCGCTACAAGGACAAGGTCGGAGTGCCCGTGGTAGCAGCCCGCGAACTTGATGATTTTATCCCGGCCGGTGAAGGCGCGGGCGACACGGATTGTTGTCATGACCGCTTCCGTGCCCGAGTTCACGAAGCGCACCTTGTCCATTCCGGGCATCGCTTCCTGCAGCATTTGTGCAAGGGTGATTTCATGGGGAGTCGGAGTTCCATACAATACGCCGCTCTCCGCCGCTTTTTTGATTGCCTTCGTGATATGCGGGTGGGCGTGCCCGGCGATGATCGGCCCGTACGCCGCAAGATAATCGATGTACTGGTTCCCGTCGACATCCCAGAAGTATGCTCCGGCCGCGCGCTCCATCACAACCGGGGAACCTCCGCCAACCGCCTTATAGGAACGGGAAGGGCTGTTCACCCCGCCGACGATATGTTCAAGCGCTTCCTTATGTAATTTTTCAGAATTGGAAAAGTTCATTGTGCAAGCCTCCTCGTCATTTACTTTCCTATAATAGCATTGTTTTCTTCACATCGCTGAATTTTCAGCAGAATTTAAGATAAGCTGAAATTTTAAGAAAGTTACCTATATTCATTGTATATCCGCATATTTCATAATAATGCGGGAAAGTTGTACTGTGGGCTGTGATTGGATAAACTGATTTGTTAGAGCACAGCTTTTTGGAGGACTGAATATGAATCAACATAATGCTATTGAAGTAGCCGGGTTGCGGAAGGAGTTCAAATCGCACTCAAGCCGTTCCGGCCTCGCGGGTGCTTTCCGCGACTTGTTTACACGCAACTATAAAATCGTGCCTGCCGTGAATGATATCAGCTTCAATGTGAAGCAGGGGGAGATGGTTGGCTACATCGGCGAAAACGGAGCCGGAAAGTCGACGACAATCAAGATGCTCACAGGTATTTTGACGCCAACTTCCGGAAAAATCATCGTCAATGGGATGGATCCTCATAAGGAACGGGAGCGGTTCGTCCAGACAATCGGCGTCGTTTTCGGCCAGCGCTCCCAGCTCTGGTGGGATATAGCCGTCCAGGAATCGTTCCGGCTTTTGAAAAAAGTCTATAAAGTCTCCGATGCGGATTACAATTCTCATATGGACCATGTCATCAAAACACTTGATATCGGGCCGCTGCTGGACAAGCCCGTCCGGAAGCTATCCCTTGGGCAAAGGATGCGCTGCGAGCTTGCGGCCGCGCTGATCCATAACCCGCCGCTGTTGTTCCTTGATGAACCGACGATTGGCCTCGATGTGCTCGTCAAACTGCGAATCCGCGATTTTTTAAAGGAAATCAATGAAAAATACAACACGACCATCCTGTTGACGACCCATGACCTTTCCGATATCGAGGCTCTTTGCGAGCGGGTCATCATGCTTGATGAGGGGAGCATAATTTATGACGGGCCGCTGAACGACCTGAAGGAAAAATGGGCGGAAGGCAAACAGCTTCAATTCGAATTTCTTGAAAAAGTTGATTTGTCCGCACTTCAGCATGTAACTACGGGAATGCCTGTCAAATGGGAAATGGACGAAAAAGGCCAGGTGTTCACTGCCCAGACAGATGATATCGACGAAGTCATTTCCCAGGTAATTTCCAGAGTTGTTTCTTCATTTAAAATAAAGGATATTAAAATCAACGAAATATCCACAGAAGAAATCATCCGCAATATTTACGAAAAAGGTTCTGCATAGGAGGCGGCAGATGGATAAGTATCTTGAAATGGTTCGGATGCGGTTTTTGATGATGCTGGCCTACCGGACAAACTACTATACTGGAATACTTATTTACAGCATCAATTTTGGCGCGTACTATTTTCTTTGGACCGCGATTTACGGGGGCAAGGAAAGCATACAGGGGCTCTCCGTAAGCCAGATGACAACCTACGTCGCGATTGCTTGGATGGCGAGGGCGTTTTATTTTAATAACCTGGACCGTGAAATGGCGCTGGAAATCATGGAAGGAAAAGTGGCGATAGAATTGATCCGGCCCTACAGCTACCTTGGCATGAAAACAATGCAGGGATTTGGCGAAGGGATTTTCCGGCTGCTGTTTTTCTCAGTGCCCGGGATGGTAATCGTCTCGCTCATATTCCCGGTAAGGCTGATGTGGGACCCCGCTGTCTGGGGATTGTTCGCTGTATCGATTTTATTCAGCTTCCTTATCAACACGCAAATCAATCTTTTAACAGGGATAACGACGTTTTTCTTATATAATAATGCTGGGCTGATTCGAGCGAAACGTGTGGTTATTGATTTGTTTTCGGGCCTGCTTTTGCCAATGAGCTTTTTTCCGGGCTGGGCCCAGGAAATCATGAAGTATTTGCCGTTTCAGGGGATCAGCTATATCCCGAGCATGATTGTCACCAAGGGTTTTTCACATGGACAGGCGCTTGAGGCGATCCTCCAGCAGGCTGTCTGGGTGCTCATCCTGTTCGTTCCAATCTTCATTCTGTGGCAGCTTGCCAAAAAACAGCTTGTTATTCAGGGGGGCTGACCGTGTTTTATGCATCAATGTTCTTTCAATATGCCGCGCAGTATATGAAAACAAGGCTCCAATACAGGGCTGACCTCCTAGTTGAAATTTTTTCAGACCTATTGTCCCAGGCTGTAAACTTTATCTTCATCCTTGTCGTCTTCGGCCATACATCGCTACTAAACGGCTGGACCAGGGATGAAATTATCTTCATTTATGGCTTTTTCCTCGTCCCTTATGCGGTTTTTTCGGCGTTCTTCAATATTTGGGATTTCAATGAGCGGTACATTGTCAAAGGGGAACTGGACAGGATTTTGACGAGGCCAATCCATAGCCTGTTCCAGATAATCCTGGAGCGGCTTGAACTTGAAGGGCTCTTTGGCGCGGTTACCGGCATTGCGGTCATGCTCTATGCTGGCCACAATCTCGGCCTGCAATGGTCATGGGCCGATCCGTTCATTTTCCTGCTGTTTGTGGCAGGCGGAGCGCTCATTTATGGGGGCGTGTTTGTCATGCTAGCCTGCATCAGCTTTTGGGCCGACGCCCGGACCTCGATTATGCCGATGATGTACAACATTGGGAATTACGGGCGCTATCCGGTCGACATCTACAACAAGGCGATCCGGATTGTGCTCACATGGATTTTGCCGTTCGCGTTCGTCGGCGTATACCCAGCAGCCTTTTTTCTCGGTAGGGAAGAGTGGTACGGCTACGCATTTCTCACGCCGGTTATGGGAGTTATCTTCTTTGCGGTTTCTGTACTCATGTGGAATCAGGGAGTAAAGCAATATAGGGGTGCGGGGAACTAGAAAAGCGGAAGCGCCCGTTAAGCGCCGTATGGACTGGAGGGCCCCGATGGAGATAAAGGAAACACGAAGAGCGGAGCGAATCGATGTTGACTTATCGTAGCGAGGGGACCGAAGTACACTAGGCGCTGGGCGCTGCAGCTAGACAAGAAAAGCGGAAGCGCCCGCTTAGCGCCGTATGGACCGGCTATTATTACTAAAAGAAAAACGCCTTCCGAATTAGCAAATCGGGAGGCGTTTTGTTATTTTGAAAAAGCTTTAACGTCAGTTGATCCTACTGCCTCAAGATGACGATTGTCACCCGGCGGTTGGACTGGCGGTTTTCATCCGAGTCGTTAGGGACCAGGGGATGGTATTCCCCGAAACCGGAAAACTGAAGCCTGCTGGCCTTTACGTTTTTCGACTCGAAATAATGAAGGACGCTCGCCGCCCTTGCGGATGAAAGTTCCCAGTTTGTCCTGTAAATCGTATTGGTGGCGGGCACGTTGTCGGTATGTCCTTCAATGCTGACCGGGTTCGGAACGGTGTTGATTAGGCCGACCATGCCGTCGAGGGTTTTAAAGGAACGCGGCTTCAATTCAGCCTTCCCTGAGTCAAAAAGGATAACGTCCTTCAAAGAAACTTCAATCCCTTTTTTAGATTCTTGCAGCGAAACAACGGCCTGTAATTTATTATTCTTAATATAATTTTCAAGCTTTATTTTCAACCCATCAAGCTCAGTATCTTTTTTGTCTTCCTTTGGCGGTTCAATCACTGGTGTTTCCGGAGTTGGTAAATGCGGTGACAGCCCCGCGTTCTTATCGGGAATCTTCGTCCCGGTCAGTTCAGACTTGAACGATTCCATAAGGTACTGGTATTTGGCGACATCAATCGTACTTGCGGCATACAAAACGATAAACAAAGCGAGTAAAAGCGTCAACAAGTCAGCATAAGGGATAAGCCATGATTCATCGATGTGCCCGTCATCGCCATGTTCAAATTTTTTTCTGCGCTTCCTCATGCCGATTTCTCCTCAAGCAATGCGCCCTTGTCCAGGTTTTCATACTCTTTCCGTTCCGACAAAGGAATATGGACGGTCAGCTTTTTCTCCAGCGCGCCGGGTAAAATTCCTTCGTAAATGGCCAACAGCCCTTCGATAATGATAAGCTTCGAGTCCTGTTCACGCTTAGAAATGCGCTTCAGTTTGTTTGCAAGCGGATGCCAGAGGACATAACCTGAAAAAATCCCAAGAAGGGTAGCGATGAAAGCGGCCGAGATAGAATGACCGATTTTTTCAATTTCCGAAAGGGAACCAAGTGCGGCAATCAACCCGACTACTGCGCCCAGAACGCCTAGAGTAGGGGCATAGGTTCCAGCCTGGGTAAAAATAAGAGCCCCGGCCTGGTGCCTCATTTGAATGGCTTCGACTTCTTCAAATAAAACTTCCTCGATAAATTCAGCTTCGTATCCATCGATGATCATTTCCAGTCCCTTTTTAAAAAAAGGATCCGTTGTCGACTCGGCAATTCCCTCCAACGCCAGAAAGCCTTCTTTTTTGGCAATCTCTGCGCATGCAATTAATTTTGCAATTGTTTCTGCTTTGGAAGGAAGCTTTGGTTCGAAAAGCGCAATTTTCAACAATTTAGGGAACTTTTTCATTTCCCTGAAAGGAAATGCGATATACAGGGCTGCCGCCGTTCCCCCAAAAATTATCAAAAATGCGGCAGGGTTATTCAGGGAAGCAAGTGGAGCGCCCTTTAAAACCATCCCAAAACCAATAGCCAGCAATGCCAAAATAATTCCAAAAATACTAGACATGAATTTCTCCTTTGGTTTATCCTTTAATTTAACGTGATACTAGCCATTGTAAAGGACAAGGGAAAATTCGACAATTGTATTTTTTAAAAAAAATTTTAAACCGGCGTGACAGAGGAGGGCCAAATTGAAGATACAGCAAAGCCACGGAATCGGCCAGGAACGCCTTTTGACAGTAAGGGAACGGGGCAGGGAAACGCCCTCATTCCAACAAATTTTCGTGGACAGGCAAGCTGGTCTGAGCCAGGAGCGGCTCCAGACCCTGTTGGTCCAATTGGATAGAAATGGAAATCGGCTTGCGGTTTCAAGAACGATCCAGGATTTATTTGCGTACAAGCAGACAATCAAGGAATTTCTTCAGGAAGTTGTCCAAAATGGGTTTTCCCTCGAGGAACATCACAGCTTCCAGCAGAATGGCCGCGAGAAAAAGCTGATTTTAATAAAACAGGTGGACACCCACCTGCTCGAATTATCCGACCAGGTTTTTGACAAGCAAACCACGACTGTAAGCCTGCTTGACAAACTGGGCGAGATAAAAGGACTATTGGTAAATATTTACATGTAAAAAGGGGGAGACAACATGCTTAGAGGGATTGATTCCGCGGCGTCGGGAATGATCGCGCTCCAGCGGAAGCAGGATGCGCTGACGAACAACCTGGCCAACGCGGAAACGCCCGGCTTTAAACAGGACGCGAGCCCGCTCCGTTCTTTTCCAGAGGTTTTGCTTCAGCAAATCCGCGGCAAGGAAAGCGTGGCGGAGGCAAGGATGGGAACCTTATCGATGGGCGTATACAACCAGGAAACGCTGCCGCTGTTTTTACAGGGGACGCTTACGGAAACGAACATGCCGTTTGATGTGGCGATAAGCGATCAGGGAATCGCGCCAATCGAGGTGGATGGGCGGACTGTAAAGCCAACGGCATTTTTTGCGGTCCAAACTTCGGATGGTGCTATGAGGCTGACCCGGAATGGCCGTTTTTCCGTCAATGAAAACGGCGAGCTTGTTACGGCCACGGGGGATTTTGTTTTAGGGAAAAACGGAAACAGGATTACGGGGCTTGACCCGCAGTTGAAGGATGTATCAATCAATTCGGACGGAGATATCATCGCTTTTCCGAATGATCCGCAAAGGACGAGGACAATCGGATCGATTGGGATGGTGATTGTTGAAAATCCGAACAGGCTGATTAAAAGAGCCAATGGACAATTCGAGCTTGATGAACCGGGAATGGTGATGGTCACAGGCAATCTGCCCGCCGGCGTGCAGCTGCATCAGAAAATGCTCGAGCAGTCGAATGTCGATCTATCGCAGACCATTACGGACATGATGGCCAACATCCGCTTGTACGAGGCGAACCAGAAAGTTCTCCAGACATACGACAAATCATTAGAGCAGTTGAATACGATTGGAAGGGTATAAAAAATTATGAGCTCATCACTCTTTATCGCAACGTCGGGAATCAAGGCATACCAGGGTAAGCTTGATACAATTGCCAACAACATCGCGAATGTTGATTCGGCCGGATATAAGCGCAGGGAAGCGGCGTTTTCCGAAAACTTGGCCGCATCCATCCGGCACCAGCCGGAAACGGAGAAGGAAGTGGGGCGCCTGTCGCCGGACGGGCTGAGGGTTTCCTATGGTTCGCGGATTGCCTCGACGCCTTTGGATCTAGCGCAGGGTGCGCCGAAGCAAACGGACCAGCCATTCGATTTCATGATTGAGGGCGACGGTTACTTCCAGGTTCGCCGCGCATCCGGGACCGGGACTGAAATTTTATACACAAGAAACGGGGCATTTCAGAAATCGCCAGTAGGTCCGGGGAGATACCAGCTAGTCAACGCGCAAGGCGATGTCCTGCTCGGACGCAACGGTAATCCGATTGAACTGAATGAAAACGGCGCCTTCACAGTAGCAGCCGACGGCACGATTGAAGGAACCGGCCAGCAAATCGGGCTCGTTGGTTTTGCGAATCCGCAGCTCCTTAAAAACGAGGGTGGCGTTTACCGGCTGACCGGCGGAAATGTTTTCATGGCCCCGGGTGATTCGTATATGATCAGGCAGGGATTCCTGGAAGGCTCGAATGTCAGCCTTGACCAGGAAATGACCGATATGATCAAGGCGCAGCGAGGTTTCCAGGCAAACTCAAGGGCGCTTAGCTATGCGGACCAGATGATGGGAATCGCGAATGGAATCATGAGGACATAGCATCAACGATACGGCGTTCGCACTAAAGATAGTGCCCGCCGTTTTTTTTATTTTTTTTCTTAAAACAGTGAAAACCCCCTAGTCGTCCAAAGATAGCAGGCCGATACATGAGGTAAGAGAAGTTTGAAAGGAGCGGGCCGTAATGAAAATTAATCCATCCAACCGAATCGATGCTGCCTATCAGGCTTATCGGAAGAATCAGCCCAGCCGCGCGGAAGGAACAAAGAAGGACAAGGTTGATACAGTAGAGTTATCAAACGAGGCGCAGCTTCAAATTCAAAAAGATAAAGAATTAAGGATACAGCAATTGAAATCGCAAATTGAAAACGGCACATACAAAGTGGACAGCGAAAAAATCGCCGATAAATTGATTTCGCTGTGGAATTCCGGGGCAAAGCTGGATGAATAAGCTTCTGGAAGTACTGCAGCTATTGGCGGATTTGCATAACAAGCTTCTGGATACAGCAAAAAGGAAACAGGAGATTTTGATTTCAGGGGACATACAGCAGCTTCTCCCTTTGATTTCCGAGGAGTCCAAGCTCCTTAAACGAATCAAACAGGCAGAGGAAGAGCGCACAAGAGCGCTCGGTGAGGATGTGAACCTGTCATTTTCGAGGCTGATCGAGCAGCAGCCCGAGGGCGACCTGAAAGAAAAATTGAAATCGATATTAAGCGTACTTCAGCAGCGGTTCGAGGAAATCGGCCGGGTCAACCATTTGAACCAGCAGCTACTCGAACAATCGCTCACATATACACAATACATGATCAATCAAATCCTGCCTGCATCAGAAGGACCAGGCCTTTACAGCGCAGGGGCAAACCCGAAGGAAATGAACGAATCCGTTCGGCTGTTTGACGCAAAAGCATAGGGGAGAACGAAATGTATTCTACCTTTCACGGTTTGGAAGTAGGGAAAAGGGCCATCCTTTCACAGCAAACGGCCCTTACCGTCACAGGACATAATATTGCGAACGCGAATACAAAAGGTTACACAAGGCAGGAAGCAGTCCTAGGGGCAACAACGCCGCTGTCCTCTCCGGGCATTCAAAACGGGACGCTTCCAATGCAGCTCGGAACAGGAGTCGAAGTATCCGAATTCCGGAGAATCAGGGAAGGTTTCCTCGATAAGCAATTCCAAAACCTGAACCAAGAGGCGGGCAAATGGGATGCAAAATCCGGAAGCCTATCCGCTCTTGAGAGTATTTTCAATGATTTGTCAGACGGAGGTCTTGATGGGTCAATCCAGCGTTTCTGGCAAAGCCTGCAGGAGCTTGCGAAAAGGCCGGACGATTTATCGGCCAGGGTTGTCGCGGCCGCATCAGGGAAGGAAGTTGCCGACCGGCTCAACCAAATCCATTCGGATATCGGGATGATTGAAACGAGTATCGCTGACCAGCTAAGTGTGAAGGCGAACGAAATCAATACCACCGCGAAGGAAATTGCTTCCCTCAATTTGAGAATTGCCCAAGTCGTCGCTGGGGGAAATCAGCCAAATGATTTGCTCGACAAGCGTGATTTACTCTTGGATAAGCTTTCAAGGCTTGTTGATATTGAAGCGGACCCTGGGCCGAATGGCCAAGTGAATGTGTTGATAGGCGGATCGCAATTGATAAATGGCGGCAACCTGGATAAGTCTTTTGCCATTGATCCAATTACCAAGACGCCAACAATGGGGGGAGCTCCTGTCACATTAAAAGGCGGAGAAGTTCAGGGCCTGCTTGAAACCCATGGCTATACAACGGGCGGAACTACGGTCGGTACGATCCCCGCACTAAAGACGAAGCTGGATGATCTCGCAAAGGCTATCGCTGACAGCATCAATGGAATCCATGCAAGTGATGATGCGAGAAGCCTGGAGTATTTTGATAAAAAGAAAAACGATCCAACAGTACAGCCTGATAAGCTGCTGTTCTTTGTTGATAAAAACGATCCGACACAGCCGCCTTCAAGCGCGGACAGCATCATGGTCAACCCCCTTCTGAAGGATTTCCCGGCGAAGATTGCCGCGGCCGCCATCGAGAATATCGGTGATGGCTCGAATGCTAAAGCGATGAGCGATATGCTTCAAGGAAAACTAACAATTGGCGGGACAATCGCTTCAGTTGGCGATTATTATAAGACAATTATCGGGGATCTTGGGACCGACATACAGGCTGCAAATAATCGGAGCGCTAACGCGAATGCGATGGTCCAACAGACTGAGAATCAACGGCAGTCCATTTCCGGTGTTTCCATTGATGAAGAATTGACGAATATGGTCCGGTACCAGCAGGCGTACAATGCCGCGGCCCGCTATGTATCCGCTGTGAACGACATGCTGAATGTGCTGATCAACGGGATGAAGTAAAGTTTTGCTGAAAGGAGGATTAGGATGCGCGTAACACAAATAATGATAAACAATCAATTCCTACAGAATCTTCATAAAAACAACCGGTCGGTCGAGACGATTCAAGGGCAAATCGCTTCAGGAAAACTTCATGATAAAGTTTCATCCAACCCGGGAGCCACTTTAAAGAGTCTTTCACACAAATCCGATTTGGCGAAACTCGAACAATACCAGAAAAACGCCCAGGACGGAATTGATTGGAGCCTCGCGATGGATGACGCGCTCGATGACGTGACCGGGGTTATGCAACGGGTCCGTGAGCTTGCACTCCAAGGAAGCAATGATACGTTCAGCCCGGTGGACAGGAAGAACATCGCAATCGAAATGCGCTCGCTCCTTAATCAGGCGGGAACCATCGCGAACACCCGGTTTGGCAACGGTTATTTGTTTTCCGGGACCGACATTGAAGGCCAGCCATTTTCGAATGGCGCCTTGCAACCAGTAAGTGCGGAAGGCATGAAGTGGCAGATTGGCAAAGGTTTGAATGCGGAAGTGAAGGTAAGCGCCGATTCGGTTTTCGGCCATACAGAAGGCGGAAGGGATCTTTTCCAAATGATGACGGACCTTGCTGATAAGTTGGAAATAGGGGGGAATTCGGAGAACTTCCTTTCGGAAATTGATGGTCATTTGGACAATGTCCTGGCTCAACGGGCCACAGTCGGTTCCAGTCAAAAACTTCTGGAGCAGGCGTCGAGCCGGTTGGAACAGGCTCATTTTTTGACGGAGAAAATGCTGACCGAATTGGAAGGAACCGATATCGCCAAAGCATTCACTGAACTATCACTACAGGAATCGGCGATTAAAGCCTCGCTTTCAGCCGGTGCGAAAATGATGCAGCTAAGCCTTGCTGATTTCCTGCGCTAAATTAATCACTCGGCAGAGCGGGCAGGAACTGGGAATACGGTTTAATAGTGTGAACATCCCCATCCAGCCAACTAGGAGTGGGGATGTTTTATTTTTAGGTAACCTTATGGGGAGAGTGCTGGGCATGCAAGATCAACAGCTTATCATAGTAGGAGCTTTAGTGGTTTTATTCCTCATTGCGGCTATTTTTCTTTTTTTAAAAAACAGAAAGTCTACTAGCCCGATAGAGGCAAAAAATGAGGAAAAAATAGAAAATAAGAGAGAGAACTTCAGGGTCCATGTGGACGAGGACGATTCGTTAATGGTGGTCAAAAAAATAGGCCCGGATAGTGTGAACAAGGAATATACATGTAAACTCGTTGATATCAGCGCGGGAGGGGCGGGCGTCTTTTGTGAGGAGGATTTTCCTCTAAAGGATCAGATATTCGTCATACTCCATTTCTCTTTGAACCATGAGCAATTCAAATTCAACGGCAGGATTGTCCGGAAAATCGAAAGTCTCGGAAGGAAACACTCACTCTATGGAATCCAGTTTCTTGACATGCCCGAAGCGGATGGAAACCGGCTCATAAAAGAAATCATCGCCATCGAAAACAACAGAAGAAAAATATCAATAAAATAAAAAAATTTATCGAAAACCCTCTACACTTTTAAAAACACTGTCGATACATAGAAGTACAGAGGGAAAATATTTCCTCAATAAAAGGAGGGTACATAAAAATGAGAATCAACAACAATATCGGAGCTCTTAACACTCATCGCCAAATGTCCATCAACACTACTAACCAGGCAAAAAATATGGAAAAGCTTTCTTCCGGTCTTAAGATCAACCGTGGCGCGGATGATGCTGCAGGACTATCAATCTCCGAAAAAATGCGCGCGCAAATCCGCGGCCTGGATCGCGCAGCACAAAACGCTCAAGATGGTATCTCGATGATTCAAACAGCTGACGGTGCAATGAACGAATCGCATGCAATCCTACAGCGTATGAGAGAATTAACTGTTCAAGCAGGGAATGATACTAACTCTGATAATGAAAGAACTGCAATTAAAGGTGAACTTGATCAGCTAGCTGAAACTCTTGAAGATATTTCAAATAGAACGCAGTTTAATGGTCAGAAACTATTAGCAGGTGGAACTGATGCTGATGCTGTGGGTAACGCAGGAGTAGTTACACTTCAAACTGGTGCAAATAGCGCTGAAACAGTCACTGTAGATTTTACTGCAACAAAAAGTGTTGAACTAGCAAGTGTTGTTACTACTGTTAAAGCTCTTGATGTTACAGATGCTGCAAAAGCTGCTATATCATTAACATCTCTTGATGGAGCGATTGACAAAGTATCTACTGGGCGTGCCTACCTAGGTGCAGTACAAAACCGTTTGGAGTACACTATCAACAACCTGAACTCCAGCTCTCAAAACACTCAAGCTGCTGAGTCCCGTATCCGTGACGTTGACATGGCTAAGGAAGTTGTTGAAAACAGCAAGAACGGTATCCTTGCTCAAGCTGCACAAGCAATGCTTGCTCAAGCTAACCAACAGCCACAAAGCGTTCTTCAATTGCTACGTTAATTTTAATTTAAAATGGCCATTGGGTTTCCGATGGCCGTTTTTTATACCCTTTTTTACATAAAATTCAAATAAAATGTATAAAAAACCTCATCACCATACAACTTTTTAACGAAAGGCAGGCAAAACCCATGGGAAAGAAAAGCTCAAAAATTCCCGTATTTTTACTAATATTGATTCTCCTCTACCAACTGGTTTTACCGTTTGGGAATGCGACTGCTTTTGCTAACACAAGCGTGCTTCCGCCAAGCAATCTCGCATATCAATCTATCACTCCAGATGATGGAAGGTTGACCTGGAATACAGTTTTCGGCGCGACTGGCTACAAAGTCTATGAAATTAAGGATGGCCAAATCGTTCCTCTTGGTACTACGTCCTCAACAAGCTACAGTCTGAATGACCAACTGGAAGGATCTTACCGTTATGTCGTTTCAACATTAACGAGTGAAGGTGAATCGGGTCCATCCGCTCCTGTAAGTGTGGAAATTGTGTACCCGAATATGGCGGCGCCTGCCAAGGTGACTTCATCCATCCGTAATGGCAATGATATTTCACTTAGTTGGGACGCATCCCTATATGCAACCAGCTACAATGTTTATCAAATCAATGAAGCGGGAGAGAAAAACTTACTTACTTCCACGGCTTCCAGGACTTATACACTGACGAAAGCCCAAGAGGGCAACTATGTTTTTGCAATTTCTGCATCACATAACCTGTACGGTGAATCACCGGTGTCTGATTCGGTTAATGTAGATCTTACCAACCCTGTAATGGAGGCTCCTGCGAATTTGTCCTTTACAGTCAGCAATGGAACCGATGTAACGCTAAAATGGCAGGCATCTTCTTATGCAGTGAACTACAAGGTTTACGAAGTGATTGAAGGTCAAAAACAATTGCTGAATACAACTACCAGCACTTCCCTTACACTAAAAAACGTGTCAGCGGGAGACCATAGCTACATTGTGCATTCATACAGTGACAGATTCGGGGAATCAACCGAAGGTAGCGGGGTAACGCTTACGGTCAGCACAATCGTGATGCAGGCTCCAGGGAGTGCGACAGTAAAAATTCAAAATATCAATGACGCCGCTCTCAGCTGGACATCCGCAGCATATGCGACAGCCTACAAAGTGTATCAAATTGTGAATGGCGAAAGGATTCTGAAAAGCACTGTGACCGGAACGGCTATTACGTATTCGAAGCTTCCGGCTGGCAGCTATCAATACGAAGTCTACTCTTTCAGCGATAAATTTGGCGAGTCTGAAACGGGAGCCGCGGTTTCATTTACAATCGATGCCGTTCAAATTCAGCCTCCCGCGGATGTAACCTATAAGGTGCAAAACGGCAATGATTTTGTGCTTAATTGGACCGTTGCCGCCAATGCCGAAAATTACAATGTCTATAAAATTGCCGATGGCAAAAGGACATTGCTGCGGACGGTTACAGGGACGACAACTACTTTCACAAACCAGGCCGCTGGGGAATATGTCATAGTTGTAACTGCGAACAGCAGCCGTTTCGGTGAATCTGCTGAAGGAACAACGATTTCTTTTACATTGGATCAAATCATCCTTCAGGCGCCGCAAAACCTGGCGTATGAGCTCAAGAATGTAAATGATGTTTATTTCACATGGTCTCCTGTAGTGTTTGCTGACAGTTACAAAGTCTATCAAGTTGTCGATGGCAAAAAGATTTTAAAAGCAACCGTATCAAGCACTTCCAGCACACTTACAAACTTGCCTGAAGGAGTGCATGATTACAGGATTTATGCATACAGTTCCCGTTTTGGAGAATCAGGTGAAGGGACATCGGCCACCGTTTCAATTAATTACCCTGTTATGGCGGCTCCTCAAAACCCGGTGGTAACAATGACAAGCCCTACTTCATTTACGCTGGGCTGGGATTTAGTCGACTATGCGACGAACTATAAAGTTTATCAAATTGTTAATGGACAAAAAGTGCTTAAAAATACTGTAACGGGTAAAACTGTTTCATTCAGCAACATGGCCCCTGGGCCATACAGCTATGAAGTTTATTCGTATTCCACAAGATTTGGAGAATCGAAAATCGGCACTTCTTTTGAAGTCAAAGTGGATGAGCAGGCACTGCAGGCTCCAGATACGATTTCTTTTACAGTAGCAAACGGAAATGACATAACGATTAAATGGTCAGCCGTCCAATATGCGACCGGCTATAAGGTCTACCAGGTGGCGGATGGAAAGGAAACATTGATTCGCACACTTACCGCGACATCTACTACCGTGACGAACCTGCCTGAAGGGGAATTCACTTACCGTGTTAGGGCTTATTCAACACTGCTCGGTGATTCTCCGTATAGCGCTGAAATGAAAGGTACAATTATCTTTCCGGTTATGGATAAGCCATCCAACGTAACAGCAACTATAGCAAACGGCAACGATATTACAATAAAATGGAATGTTGCCACACACGCAACCTCTTATAAGGTTTACCAAGTTATCGATGGCGGGAAGGTTTTGGCCAAGACAGTAACGAGCACGACACTGACATTGGCGAACTTGCCAGAGGGAGACTATACCTATGTTGTCCACTCCGTTAGTGACCGATTCGGTGAATCCCCTGAAGGAAGTGCGGTAAATAGTAAAATCATTTTCCCGGTCATGCAGGCGCCAACAAATTTTACACAAACGATATCAAACGGAAATGACTTCTCGCTCCGCTGGAATGGATCCACTTATGCGAATGGTTATCGGATTTACCAGATTCGTAACGGCGAAAAGAGTTTAGTCAAAACCGTGACTGGCACATCGACCAGCTTCACAAATATGCCAGAGGGCGATTATACGTACGTCGTCCATTCATACAGTGACCGTTTCGGGGAGTCTCCGGAAGGAAGTTCCGTCACGTTTAATCTCACATGGCCGGTCGTCCAGGCACCTAAATTGCTGAGCGGAAATGTGTTTGACGCGAACAACATTACCCTTTCGTGGCCATCTGCTACATGGGCGAACGAATACAGGGTCTATAAAGTTAAGGGAGATACTAAAGAGCTCCTTTACAAAGGGCCAGCGCTAACTTATAAGGTTTATAACCTGACAGAGGAAACTCATTCCTTTGAAGTAACGGCTTATAGTACCCGCTTTGGGGAATCCATCCCTTCAAACCGCTTGGAGCAGAAAATTGTGTATCCGATTATGGGCGTTCCTACAGCATCCCTGAAACTGCTAAGTCAAACGAGCGCGCTGATCACATGGGATTTCGTCACTTACGCGAACGGTTATAATATCTATGAGTTAATTGGCGAAGAACGAGTCCTGGTAGCAGGGAAAATCAACAACCTCAGCTACACGCTGCAAAACCTGACATATGCGAATCACGAATACGTTGTTACATCTTACAGCAATTCATTTGGGGAATCGGATCCGTCGGAAATTTTGCTTGCAAAGCTGATTGTTGACACAAAGCCTCCAGAAACTGCTTTTGAAGGGCCAGAGGGCTGGTCAACGGATAATGTTTCGGTGACTCTTCATCCTACCGATGATGAGACAGGAGTGAAAAGGACATTTTACTCCTTGAATGACGGGCCTATTACAGAAGGAACATCGATTTTAGTCACAATGGAAGGCTACAATAAAGTTTCCTATCACTCTGTAGACAATGCCGGAAACATGGAACAAGTAAAGACAGCGTATGTCTGGATTGATAAAACCGCGCCTGAAACTGCGATCAATTCGATTCCGGAATTTTCACAGAGCGTAACAATTGAGTTGACAGGATTCGATGGCCTCAGCAAAATAGGCCATACTTTCTACTCAATTAACGGTTCCGATTTCATCGAAGGCACTTCTTTTACAGTAGAAAAAGAGGGTGTCAATACGGTTAAGTACTTCTCAGTGGATCAGGCGGGGAATAGGGAAGAAGCAAAAACAGTAGAAGTGAAAATTGATAGAACCGCGCCAACAACTGAAACTAAAATCCCAGTTTCATGGGTAAATGAGGCTGTCAGCGTTTCCCTAAAACCGGCAGATGAGGCAAGTGGAATTAAAGCGACGTTCTATTCGGTTAACGGTTCTGAATACATCGAGGGCACTTTGTTTACAGTAGAGCAAGAGGGAGTCAATAAGATTAAGTACTTCTCGGTCGATCTAGCGGGTAACAGGGAAGGAGCCAAAACAGCTGAAATCAAAATTGATAAAACGGCACCTGTGACAACAGCAACTCTTCCTTCAGGCTGGGTGAAAAACGATGTTCTCGTGTCATTAACCTCCGCCGACAACATCAGCAAAGATGTGAAGACGTACTACTCAATCGATGGTTCCGATTTTGTTGAAGGCACTTCTTTTAAAATCAGCAAAGAAGGAATTACGAAAATAGCTTATTATTCTGTTGATGAAGCCAAAAATGCCGAAGAAATCAAAACAGCCGAGGTGAAAATCGATAAATCTTCTCCAGAAGTGGCGATTTTCACGGAAACAGAATACGAACTTGGTTCTGTTTTAACGCTGGATTATGCGGCTTTTGACAGAATTTCGGAAGTAGCCTCAAATGTGCTGAAGGTTAATGGAAAAACATATTCCAAGGGTAACCGCATCACACTTGACCAGCCTGGGGAATACAAAATCCAGCTTTCGGTGACCGATGCAGCTGGATGGACAACCACCCAGGAAAAAACATTCACTGTGTTCATTCCGATTTCCATTGAAGTGCTTCCGAAAGTAATCACAGGGAATAAAGGCATCTTCACAGTAAAAGCGGACTTGCCGAAAGAATTCCAGTCTCTCAACTTTGATGTCAAATCGGTTACCTTGAATGGCGTTATTCCAAAAGCGGATAACAACGGCTTGCAAAAACAGGCGGAAAAAGGCCACTTCAAGTTTGAACGGGAAGATTTCAAATGGGAGAAGGGCGATCTGATCGTTGAACTCCGCGGTTACCTGGAAAATAACTATTTGGTAATAGCGAAAACAACAATAAAAGTTAAATAAACCTTGGGTCCCGGAAATCTTTCCGGGGCTTTTTTTTCAAAAAAATACCTGACCATAAATATTTTCGGTTTTCCCCTCTACTTTCAAAACTTTTATGCCGATACACGTAGTTAAAAGACACTTTGCGCGAGGTGAAGGTGGATGAACACATCCTCTGTTACGAGAATTACCGGGCTTGCATCCGGATTGGACACTGAATCGATTGTAAAAAAACTGATGGATGTTGAAAGGATTCCGCTTAACCAGCTTAAGCAGAAACAGCAGAAGCAGACGTGGCTTCTCGACTCCTACCGCCAATTGAATTCCGACTTCCTTGCATTCCGGAATTCAACACTGTTCAACATGAAACTTTCAAGCTCCTACAATACTTATGAAGTGGGCTCCAGCCTCCCGAATGCCATTACCGGTACAGGAACAGGAAGTTCGGTCCAGGGTTCTTACTCAATCGGAGTGAAACAATTGGCCAGCCAGGCGGCGTTCACGGGGAATAATGTCCAGCTGGATCCAACGAAAACAATGGCGGAGCTTGGCCAACTTACTCAGGATACTTCGTTTACTGTAAGCGTAACCGACCCGGCGAATCCTTCAACGGTCCAAACGGCGACGATTAAAATCCTAACCACAGATAAAATTGGTGATGTTGTTTCAAAAATCAATGGCGCTATTGACGATACAAGCAAAAAAAGCCTAGGGCTCCAGGCTTTTTACGATGCTAATCTTAAACAGTTCACAATGAGGACAAAAGCGACAGGTGAAGTGGCAAAAATAGACCTGAGCGGCAATACAAATCAGGCCAGCCTTGATTTTCTTGGTAAAACTCTTGGTTTGGATACAACAAAACCCGTTGCAACCGGCAAGAATGCACACATCATTTTTGACGGAAAAGACATAACTAATTTGTCCACAAACAATGCGACCATTATGGGGATAAACTTCAGTTTCAAGAGTACAACGCTTGACGGTTCAGGGAACGTTCAGACAAGCAATGTCACAGTTACCCGCAGCGTAGAAGCGGAAGTTAAGAATATAAAAGATTTTGTAGAAAAATATAATTCCCTGCTCGATCGCCTGAATAAGCTTGTAAATGAACCTGTTTATCGGGATTACCGGCCCCTTCTAGATGACCAGAAAACGGACATGTCTGAAAAGCAAATCGAGAAATGGGAAGAAAAAGCGAAGAGCGGTTTGTTCAGGAATGACAGTATTCTAACCGGGTTGCTCAATAAGATGCGCGGCATTATGAATTCAACTGTCAGCACGGGAAGTTCCTATAATTCGCTGAGTTCGATCGGAATTGGTTCCAAAAGCTATCAGGATCGCGGCAAGTTATATATCGATGAAGCAAAATTAACCGCCGCCATCCAGGCGGACCCGGACGCGGTTCAAAAGCTATTTTCACAAGTAGGGGATACGGCCGCGGGCACAAACGGCTTTGTCAACCAGCTGGCCGACGAAATGCAAACGGCGATTTCCCAATTGACAAAAAAAGCGGGAGTGACGGGAAGTTCGCAAATGGATCAAAGCACGGTCGGAAGGCTTTTGGCCAGAATCCAAAACGATATTGACCGCCAAACCGACAGGCTGTTCCGAAAAGAAGACCAATACTACAGGCAGTTTACCGAAATGGAAAAAGCAATTTCTAAATTCAACTCGCAAAGCTCCTGGCTGTACCAGCAGTCCGGCGGCATGTAAGCATAATTTGCCATTCAACTAGCGCTGCTTTCCGGCGATGGCTAGGGAATAATCGGATAAAAAAAGAGGCCGATTTATGCAAAATCGGTCTCAGATGTTAAAGCTGCAAACTGCTTATTAACGCCTTTCACCCAATGATTGTTCAGGTTCGTAGGGTCATTGGCGGCGCCGATCGGGGCGTACTTCGCGCCAATTTGCGCAATCGTCATTTTTCCTTTATCAAGATAATTTTGGCGGAGGTTTCTCGCCATATCGAAAATGCTTTCCTTGACGGAAGGATATGTTTTCAACCCATCCTTGCCCATCATCCCGGCAACGTTAAACTTAAACCGCGCCGCGTTTGAGGTCCCATTCCCGGTTTCGTGGATGGAAATGGCGGCAAGAAGCGCCGGGCTAATCTCGTATTTTCGGCCGGCCTCAACGAAGAATTCGCCTGTGTTTTCGAGGATGCCTCCAAGGCGGCTGTTGAGTGCCGAAGCCTCAACCCCCGTGCTGGCCAGATTCTGTTGCGCGCCGCTTAAACCGGATGCAGGGGCATTTTCCAAAGTAGGTGGCCCGAAAGAAGGATTCTCCGGAAGGCGAGTGGCTATCCCGGCATTCCCGGGTTCCATCTGATTGCCCTGGGCTTTAAGAAGGGCCTGCTCCAAAAGAATTTGGAACGCGCTATTTGATAATCCGAACGCGCCAAGGCGGCTGCTTTGATTAAAAAGGGCTGTGTCCATAAGCGTTTTATATAAAAACCAATTGCTGGATAAAGGTCCGACAGTCATGATTTTCGCTCCTTCATGTTAGTCTGCTATTATTTTAACTTGTTTTCTTCCAAAATCAACAGGCTCTATTAAAAAATTACACTATTGTCATATTATGTGAAGTGGATTACTATACTTAGTATCCTTGTTGCTGCCATTGGAATTTCAATTAGTAGGTGAAAAGATGATACAGCCAACTGCATTGGGAAATGTAAATAAAGCCGCTCCGGGTAAGGCTCAGGGAACGGAAGCGTCCGCCACGGCGTCCTTCGATCTCCTTCTCCAGATGGCAAGCGGGGAAGCCGAGGGGGAACAAAAAGCGATGGATGCAGGGGAAGGTTTGGTTGATATGCTAGCTCCATTCCTCCTTGCCAACCAGCCGAAGAATCTAGCGGCGCAGGCTAATCCTTCGCCAATTGCGGCGGAAACGAAGGCCACAGGCCAGGATGGAGCGGAAGCGGAAGCCGGGCTCTTGAGGCTTCAGCCAAAAGAGGAGGTTGCCCCGCAGAACGAAAAGCAGTGGAATCTTTCCGTTTTGCACAAACTCACAAATGCCACCGGTCCTGCTTTAAATGTCAACGCCAACACGCCTAACGCCAACATGCCAAATGCCAATGTTGCCATAATTGCGGAACTGCAAAAAGTGCCGGTTGAAAAACTGGTACAGGACCTGGAGGGTTACCGGCCAACAGATGGCTCATCCATCACGATTGGCCAGCAAGAGACTGAGCAGAAACCGGATAGCCAGGTTGTCCCGCAAAAAGAGACGGGTTTCCAAAATGGGAAAAAACATCAAGCGGAACTGCTTCCGGAAGGGTTTAAACTTTCCGCTGAAACAGGGAAAGAAGCAGCAGCCTTCACACCATCAGAAACTGATGTGGCAGCTGAAGCCCCTGCGGTTGCCGATCCGGATGGCCAGATTCACTCCAATGATTCACGTCCGGCACATACACCGCAGCATCTCTTTGGCAGCGATGTTCCGGTCCTAAGGGCAAACCAATTCGAACAGGACATTAAACAAATTTTCCAATCCGCCCTTCAGCAGCAAGCTGCTACCGAAGGAAAGGACGGAATGAAACAGGCCGTCAGTTTTCAAAAGCTTGTGGATGGAACTGAAGCAATTATCAAACTTTCGCCAGAGCATTTAGGGAATATCGAGGTGAAGGTGAAATTCCAGGATGGACAAGTAAAAGCAGAATTTTTTGCTAGCACTCATCAGGGAAAAGACCTGCTTGAAACCCATGTAAATGCATTAAGATCAGCCCTCGAAGTTCAGGGGCTTCAGGTTGGAAAGATTGATATTCAGCAGCAAACCAGTTCAGGTTTCATGGGAGCTTTTTCACAAAGAGGCGATACTAACCCGAGACAGGGACAACAGGAATCAAGGAAACGCGGCGAGGAAAAAATCCCCGCAAACGAAAAATACCAGGATTACGGTTTGGATATGGAATCCTATTCACAAATAAATACGACAGCCTAAGGGGGAAGAGACTTGGCATCGATTCAATCGGTAAACTCCTACTCAGCTACAGGGGCAGGCGCTGTTAAAAAGCAGGAGCTTGGAAAAGAGGCATTCCTGAAAATATTGGTTACCCAGCTCCAGCAACAAGACCCGACCCAGCCGCAGAAAGACGGCGAGTTCATTGGGCAAATGGCCCAGCTGAGTGTTCTCGAACAGCTTTCAAATTTAAACAAGTCGCTTACAGCCTATTTGGAATCATCAAATAACATAAGCCAATACTCATACGTTATGGGAAATAAGGTAACCTGGACAAACCCGGAAACAAACGCGCAGGAAAGCGGAGTTGTCACAGGAGTTCACTATAGAGACAATCTTGTCTATTTCAAAGTCGGCGATCAGGAAATTCTGTCAAGTGCCATCACTTCCATGGAATTGGAAAAATAACAGGAGGAAAACATTATGCTACGCTCACTAAACTCTGGAGTTTCAGGCCTCAAAGCCTTCCAAACAAAGCTGGATGTCATTGGTAACAACATCGCGAACGTCAACACAGTCGGTTTCAAAAAAAGCAGGGTCGTATTCGAGGACATTTTTAGCCAGACGGTCAAGGGTGCGAGTGCCCCAACCGCTACACCCCAATCCGGGGGTACAAATCCAATTCAAGTAGGACTTGGAACGAAGGTAGCGAGCATCGATACGGTTTCCACTCCTGGAAGCCCTTCGACAACGAACGTGGGAACCGATTTATATATCGATGGTGACGGATTCTTCCAGGTAAGAGATGCATCAGGCAAGCCTTACTTAACAAGGGCGGGAAATTTTATGCTTGATCAAAACAGGCAGCTTGTTAATCCAAATGGGATGCTCGTTTTGAATGAGGCGAACAATCCCATCACAATTAATGCGACCGATGTTTCATTTTCAATAAGCAAGGACGGATCGATTGTCGGGGTGGACGCAAACGGAGTAGCCACCACGTATCCAAGTAAAATTAAATTGGTTAAAGTTGATAATCCTGGTGGATTAAGTAAGGTTGGCGGCTCATTATATTCCGAAACACCAAATGCCAAGATAAATGCCACGGCGCCTAGGACAGCCCAAATCATTTCCGGCGCACTTGAAATGTCAAACGTTGACCTTTCCGAGGAAATGACGGATATGATTACAGCGCAGCGCGGTTTCCAGGCGAACGCAAAAATAATTACAGTTTCCGATTCCGTTCTTGAAGAATTGGTGAATCTAAAACGTTAAGATTATGTAAAAAGGGTGAACACCGTGAGCTGGTGTCACCCTTTTTGTGAGTATTTTCATAGAAAATGTCAAAAATATGTATATCATTCGATTCATTTCGTGTTTTTATGACCGTTTTTTTAAAAACGCCATTGAAAAATTTTTTACCAGGTGATATATTTCAGTTAAATTACAAAAAAAGTTGGAAAAAGTCACAAAAAATTCTAATTTGTATTAAAAAGTTCAAAAAAAATTCGATAATGGCAAACCTGGAGAAATCCAGCGACGCAAAGCTAAAGGGGCTAAATTGTTAATAAACAGTATGCTAGCCAGCTGCCGAAATTAGGTTAGTCCTGAAAAATTCGAAGGGCGAAGCTATTCTTCGGGATAGCCTTGCCCTTTTTTGATGCTAGATTATTTTTTATTTTTTGAAGTCAGGAGGTTGATAGAGTGGGTTTGAAAATTTCCCAGTCTCACGAAGGTTTGAATCCGGATGGAACAGCAGCCATTAAAGTCTATGATTTTAAAAAGGCCTTGCGTTTTTCGATGGAACAGGTAAGGGTTTTAACAAGAATTCACGAAAACTTTGCCTACCAGCTTGCATCATTTGTCTCCGCCGAGCTGCGTTCGATTGTTCAGGTTGAAGTGGGTTCAGTTGAACAAATGCTTTATGAGGAATTCATCAATGAGCTTCCCGCAACAACGATCTTGAGTGTGTTTGAAGCGAAGGAGCAGGAAATCCGGATGGTTCTTGATATGAATCCCGGAATGGCATACGGAATGATTGACCGCCTTTTGGGAGGAAAGGGTGCTCCTAAAGAAGTAGAACGTACTTCCTTGACTCCAATTGAAACCAATGTCTTGAAACATTTGCTGGAAGGGGTTGTTAAAACCCTCCAAAAAGCGTGGAATGACATTATCACCTTGCAGCTTAGATTATTAAACCTCGAAACGAACCCGCAATTTTTGCAGCTTGCGATACCGACAGAAACGGTCATCGTTGTCATTTTTCAAATAACCATTGGAAACAAGATTGAATCAATGCGGCTATGCATTCCATACATTTTGCTGGAGCCGTTTATCCCTAAATTGTCATCCCATAACTGGTATGGCCATAACAAATGGGTGAAAAGCAAGGAAGAAAGCGAGTATTTGCAGGAACGGATTGAACATTTGGCCGTACCTCTCATCGTTGAATTGGGCCGGGCGGCGATTACTATGGAGGAGCTTCTGGGACTCTCGGAAAACGATGTTATCCAGCTGAACCAGCTCGTCGATGATCCCCTCCATGTAAAGGTAAATGAGGAAACGAAATTCCTGGCCCATCCGGGGATGAGGAAGTCGCGTGTCGCTGCGAAAATCGAGAAGGTGATAGAAGGAGATACGAATAATGACGGAAAATGGGAAACTCACACAAGATGAAATAGACGCCCTGCTTGGTGATACGGGCGGGGAAGCATTCCAATTCAGCGAACTGGAGCCTGATGTCGTAGGCAGGAATTTCGATGATAGCATGAACATGGAACTTCTCCTCGATATTCCACTCGAAGTGGTCGTTGAATTGGGAAGGACGAAGAAAAAAATAAGCGAAGTTCTTGAATTGACAAGCGGGTCGATTGTGGAACTTGAGAAAATGGCCGGCGAGCCGGTGGACGTTTATGTAAACAATAAATTGATCGCGATTGGCGAGGTTGTCGTCATTGATGAACACTTCGGGGTGCGGATTAAGGAAATCATGCGCCCAGCCGTGAAAGAAGCTGGCAAAAGATGAGTGGCGAAATAGAGGAAAAGCTGGCCCAGCTTAGGCGGTTTGGCTCCATTTCCGACAAACTGCTCGAAGCTCTCAGTAACGGAAGCAATGAGAATGTGGCTTCCCTCCTGGAAGAAAGGGATGCCTGCATTTCCTTCATCAGCGGGCTGGACAAAGAACCGGGGGGGCCATTCACGGATGGCCGTGTCGAACTTCTCCTAAAGGAATTATCGGCAAAGGAAAAGGAATTGAATAGCAGATTCAAAGAAACGCTGCGGAAAATGTCCAGAAATATCCGGGATGTCAGGCAGGAGCAATATGTGACAAAGCAGTACGATGATTGGATGCCGGCAAACGAGGGCTATTTTTACGATAAAAAAAGTTGATTGGAGGCAATAGTGTGAATCCAAGCGAGATTTATCAGCGGAATCAGGTTACAACAGCGAGGCCGGAGGAATTGACCCTTATGCTGTACAATGGGGGAATTAAATTCCTGCAGCAGGCGAAGGCCGCGATTGATAAGAAAGATATCGCAAAGGCGCATTCCCATATTACCAGGGTGCAGGATATTGTGACTGAACTGATGGTGACCCTGAACATGGACTATGAAATCTCAAAAACCATTCTGCCTTTATACGAATATATGAAGCGCAGGCTGATTGAAGCAAACATGGCAAAAGATTCAGAGATACTCAATGAAATAGAAGGCATGTTCCAGGAGCTGCGGACGACATGGGCGCAGGCAATGAAGCAGGCAAAATCGGTGTAAGCCGTTATCGGCGGCCCGAAATAAGGACGGCAGGTGAAAAAGTTGAATACGATAGGCCTTATAACAAGCGCGCTTGATGCTTCCGCATTAAGGCAAAAAACGATATCCAATAACATAGCCAACGTAGATACCCCGAAATTTAGGGCTTCAAGGGTTGCCTTTGAAGAAATACTTCAGAAGGAAATGAATAGCAGATTCTCAGGAAAGCGTACCGACGAAAGGCATTTCGCAATCGGTGCTCAGGGCGGGATTCCGTCAGCGAAACTGAAACAGGAAGGTCATATTTTTCAAAATAGCGGCAACGGCGTTGACATTGACTATGAAATGTCGCAGCTGAGCCAAAACACGATTTGGTATCAATCACTGACGTACGGGATAAATGAGGAGTTCAATCTCATAAAAACCGCAATCAGGGGAAGGAGCTAATTAGGCAATGTCCATTTTCCAATCACTTTCAATTAGCGGCTCTGCATTGACAACACAGCGTTTAAGGCTCGATGTGATTTCCTCGAATATTGCGAACGCGAATACAACAAGGGGAGAGTTCGTCAACGGCGAGTGGGTGCCCTACCGCAGAAAAATGGTCGAAGTGTCCCAGGGGAATTCTCCTTCCTTCGCCAACTATTTGCAGAAAGAGCTGACCGGCGTACGCGCGACAAGGATTGTCGAAGACCAGACACCTTTTAAAGCCGTTTACGATCCAACCAATCCCGACAGCAATGAACAGGGATACGTATTCATGCCGAATGTCGACATCACAAAGGAAATGGTGGACATGATGTCCGCCTCCAGGGCATACGAAGCGAACGTAACAGCGTTCAACGCCGGCAAATCAATGCTTGTCAAAGCACTTGAGATAGGCCGATAAGGAGGATTTTGAACAATGAATATTTCCAGCATCCAACCATACAATTCCAATTTCCTGACTATTAACAAGCAGCAAGGCGCCTCAAATGAAGCTTCATTCGGGACGATGCTGAACCAATACATCCAGGACGCCAATCTGGCAGTCAAGGATTTCGAAGGGAAAACGGCGGCCCTTGCAAGGGGCGAAGCCGTAAATCTTCACGATGTAACAATCGCGGCCCAAAAGGCCAATATCGCGGTTGCCCTTACAGCCCAGGTACGTGACAGGGCTGTGGAAGCATACCAGGAAATCATGAGAATGCAAATCTAATCATGGAAATATGTAGCAAAGTGGAGCGGCCATGAATCAACAATTACTGCAATTCAAACAAAAATATCAGGGACATTGGAATGCAACCGGCAAAAAACAGAAGTATTTATACATCGGTTCTTTTATTGGTATTATCGCGATTCTCTCTTTGACGATTTATTTCCTGACTCGGACGGATTATGTACCTTTATACAGCAATGAAATGAGCCAGAAGGAAATCGGTGACATAAAGGCGGCCCTTGACAAGGAAGGCTTTGCCGACTATAAGCTCGACACAAGCGGGACCCGGATCATGGTGCCTAGGGAAAACGCCGCGGACCTGCAAGTTTCAATGGCCGCGAAAGGCCTCCCGAAAACGGGGTCGATCAGTTTTTTCGATATGACCAAAGACCTTCAGTTCGGAGCGACGGACCGCCAGCTTGATGCGATGGAACGTGAGGCGCTTCAGAGCGAAGTCGCCGATCTCTTGAGGCATGTCGATGGCGTGAAAAACGCCGCTGTTGTTATTTCCACGCCTCAGGACAGCCTGTTCGTCCGTGAGGATAATAAAAAGTCCGCATCTGCATCAGTTGTCATTGAAATGGAGCCGGGCTACCAGCTCGAACAGCAGCAAGTCCAGGTGCTTTACCATCTTGTTTCAAAAAGCGTTCCCAACCTTCCGAAAGAAAACATTGTCATGACGGACCAGGATGGGCGCGGACTGAATGTCCAGGATGAATCAACAAAAGTACTCGACAACTATGAAATGCAACGAAAAATCCAAAAGGATATTGAAACGGATATTCAATCAAGCCTGCAGCAAATGCTTGGGACGATTATCGGCCAGAACAAAGTTTTGATCCAGACATATGTAAGGTTGAACTTTGACCAGGTCAAGACAAAAGAAGATCTTGTCCAGCCAGCCAACGATGCGTCCAAGGAAGGCATCGCAATCAGCGTCGAAGAAATATCGAAAAAATATAACGGAAGAGACGCTGCGCCGGCAACGACCGGAACCGGAGAGACAGACATACCGGGTTATGCCACACCAGGAGGCGGGCAGGAAAACAGTTCCGAGGAATTGGAAAAACGGGTCAACTATGAAGTGAACAGGATTTCCAATGAAATCGTCCAAAGCCCGTATAAAATTGAAGATATTACAATCAACGTCGGCGTCGAACCGCCGGATCCGAAAAATCCGGATTCATTGACGCTTGTCACGCAAAGAAGCATCCAGCAAATTCTTGGGAACGTTGTGCGGACGGCATTGAGCGATAATCCTTCTCTTCAGGACCAGGATATTGAATCCAGGATTACTGTTTTCGCAAGGGAATTCAGCGGAAAAGCGGAATTGCCGCAAGCCGAAGAAACAGGAAGTCCATTCCCGGCCTGGGCAATTTATGCCCTTATTGGCGCCGTTTTGTTAATGGCCCTCCTTGTTATATACCTCGTCAAGAGAAGGAATAAACATGAATTTGAAGAAAATGATCCATTTCCAGAAATTGAAGCTGCCCGATTGGAAGCTGCCGTTTCTGTTGAGGATCAAAAAGTTGTTATCAAGAGACAAATTGAGGGGATGGCCAAAGAGCAGCCTGATGAATTTATTGGCCTGCTCAGGAATTGGCTTTCCGGTGACTAAGGGGCGATAAGATGGAAAAGTACACAAATACACAGAAGGCAGCCATCTTACTGCTTTCAGTAGGGCCGGACGTCTCGGCGGGAATCATGAAAAACCTGGATGAAAAAGAGATTGAGGCGATTACAAAGGAAATTACCAGCCTTCGCAAGGTGACATCTAATGTAAAGGATCAAATCATGAAAGAATTCCACCAGCTTGCCGTTGACGCGAACCTTGTATCTTATGGCGGGATCGATATTGCGACCGACCTGCTTAAACGGACGTTTGGCCCCGATAAGGCGGCGGGCTTCCTGAAGCGGATGGACGGCAGCGCCGATGACAAGCCGTTCAAATTTATCCAAAATGTCGAGCAGATGCAGATTTTCAATCTGCTCCAGTACGAAAATGCACAGACAATCGCTCTCGTCCTGTCCTATCTTGATCCTGAGAAGGCAGCCGCGACACTGTCGGCTTTCCCATCCGAACGGCAGATCGAAATTGCGATGCGGATCGCGATGATGGATACGGCCTCGCCGATTATTGTCCAGCAGGTCGAAGAGGTTTTAGAGGAGAAGCTGAACATGACCAGCTCGCAAATGCATGACGCGCAAAATGGAATCGACTCCATTGTCAGCATCCTGAGCAGCGTTGACCGAGGTACGGAAAAGAACATCCTTGACACGCTGCAGGAGGAAGAGCCGGAGCTAGCCAATGAAATCAAGCAAAGGATGTTTGTGTTTGACGATATTGCCTATCTGGATAACCGCTCGATCCAGCGTATCCTTATGGATGTCCAGAACCAGGATCTTCCGCTCGCGCTGCGCGCAGCGTCACAAGGAGTCAAGGATACAATCTTCCGGAATATTTCCAAGCGCCGTGAGGAGAGCCTCATGGAAGAGCTATCTTCGACAGAACCGGTGCGCCTGAAGGATGTCGAAGATGCGCAGGGCCGGATTGTGTCTGTCATAAGGAAGCTGGAAGAGGAAGGAACAATCATCATTTCTCGAAATGGGGCAAAAGACCTTGTCTTCTAGACTTCTTAAATCATTCAATGTCAAAACGGAAACATCCCGGATTGTTGTTGGAATTCCCGCTCCCGTTCCTATGGGTCATTCTACGGAACCGGAAGCGACGGCACAGCCCGAGGCTGTGTTCGAGGATATCTCGCTTGAACTTGAAAAGCAGAGGGAAGACACCAGAATTGAACTGGAAGAATGGATAAGCAGTGAGCGCGAAAGGTTCCTGATTCAGCTGGAGGAAGAAAAAAGGCGCGGCTATCAGGAAGGCTACCAGCTTGGGATTGAGGATGGAAGAAACGATGCAAAGGCACAATTTATATCGGAACTTCAGAAAGCTGCATCAATTTTGGATTTGGCCTATCAAGAGAAGGAACAGTTAATACGGGAAGCTGAGCCTTTTGTGATCGAACTGGCGATTGATATCGCGAAAAAAGTCCTCCAGCAGGAGCTGCATACAGCCCCGGACGTACTTATTGGCCTGATCAAACAAACACTTGCCGATGTATACGAGACAGACGCCTTTTCAATCGGCGTGGCGCCGGAGGATTTCCCTTTTGTCCAAAAGCAAAGAAAACAGCTTTTGGCAGTCGACAATGGACAAGTCGAAGTTAAAATCTTTCCCGATTACTCAGTCGAACAGGGGGGCTGCATTATCCGGACGTCATCCGGAAGCATTGACGCCCGCCTTGATATGCAGCTAAGCGAGATTAAAAAAGCACTCCTTTCCTATCAGCAGGAGGTCAGGACAAGTGAGTAGATGGGATATTAAAGCATATCGGGATGTTCTTGAAACAGTCAACCCAATTAAAATGAACGGCAAAGTGACCCAGGTCATTGGCTTGACCATCGAGTCGCAAGGCCCGGATGTCAAGTTGGGGGACATTTGCCATATTTACTCTCCCCAGCAGAATAAGCCAATTAAAGCCGAAGTCGTCGGCTTCCGGGACCACAAAGTTTTACTGATGCCGCTCGATGTACTCCACTCAATCGCGCCCGGCTGCGATGTCGTCTCGACAGGGAAGCCACTGACTGTAAAGGTAGGGATGGACCTGCTTGGAAAAGTGCTTGACGGACTTGGCAATCCGATGGACGGCAGCGGCCTTCCATCCGGACTCCTTGAAGCGGGCGCGGACAACCTGCCGCCTAATCCATTGGCAAGGCCGCGAATCGCCGAGCCTTTAAGTGTCGGAATCCGGTCGATCGATGGCCTGATGACTGTTGGGAAGGGGCAAAGGGTCGGGGTTTTCGCAGGAAGCGGGGTCGGAAAAAGCACGCTTCTTGGCATGATCGCCAGGAACACGGAAGCGGATGTGAATGTCATCGGCCTGATTGGCGAAAGGGGAAGGGAAGTGCTTGATTTCATCGAGCGTGACCTCGGCGAAGAAGGGCTTAAAAGATCTGTGGTTATTGTCGCGACTTCCGACCAGCCAGCGCTGATCAGGATAAAAGGCGCGATGATCGCGACAGCCGTCGCCGAATTTTTCCGCGACCAGGGAATGAATGTAAATCTTATGCTCGATTCGGTCACACGGTTCGCAATGGCCCAGCGTGAAATCGGGCTGGCGATTGGCGAGCCTCCGACAACAAAGGGTTACACACCTTCTGTATTCGCCTTGCTGCCGCGCCTTCTCGAACGGGCGGGTACAAACGCAAACGGGAGCATCACCGCGTTTTATACAGTTCTTGTTGATGGGGATGACATGAATGAGCCAATCGCTGACACGGTCAGGGGTATTTTGGATGGTCATATCGTACTTGACAGGAAGATTGCCCAAAAAGGCATTTATCCCGCCATTGACATTTTATCAAGCATCAGCCGCGTCATGAAAGATATTGTCGGCAAGGAACATCTGAGCGCCGCTGAAACGTTAAAAAAGCATATGAGCGTTTACCGGAAGGCGGAGGATTTAATCCAGATTGGCGCCTATAAACGGGGAACGGACCGCGAAATCGATCAGGCCATCGATGTAAAAGGCTGGATCGACGGTTTCCTTAAACAGGGGACCGATGAAAACTCAAGCATGGATTCGACGATCAATCAGCTACTATATCAATTCGGGGTGAATAGCCAATGACGTTCCATTTTCCATACGAGCATATTCTTTCGCTTAAAGAAAGGGAGAAGGACCTTTCCTTATCCGAGATGGGTTTACTGATAATCAAAAAAGAAGGAATCGAGAAGGAGCTCCATTCCCTCGCGCAAAAGCGGCATGATTGCATCTCCCAATGGGAGCAGGTCGAGGGGGGCACTTTCATTTCGGATATCCTCCAGCAAAATGAATACCTTGATTTCCTTGATTTGAAAATCACCCGATTGGAAGCGGAATTAAAGGCAGTCGAACAGGATATTGCCGAACAGAAGGAAGAGCTTCTTTTAAAGCAAAAGGAAGAAAAAACCTGGCATCTCCTCCGGGAAAAGTCATTGGATTCATACATGGAACAACAGAAAAAAATCGAACAGGATTCGCTAGATGAAATAGCCGCTATCCGGCATTATCACCAAAGACTATCTTTATAAGAAAAAGGGGAAGCCTGATTCAGGTTGGGCAAGGCCCATGGGCGAAAGGAGAAAAGGAGCATGGCGGAAAAAAGAAAAGGCCAATACGGCTCTGTTCAATCAGTCCAATTCTCGCCGATCATTGAACAGCCTCAGGCTGCCGCGGGAAATAATGAAATCAAAATGCTTACCGATGTCTCGCTTCAATTGGGATTCGAACTTGGAAGGACGACAAAAACGGTAAGGGAAATACTCGAGCTCAAGAAAGGCTCGGTCGTCGGCCTGAACAAGCTGGCCGGAGAATATGTCGATGTATTGGTAAACAATCAGCGGATTGCCACAGGTGAAGTCGTCGTAATGGATGACAAATTTGCAGTAAGGATAACCGAAGTCATTTCAGAACGTGATAAAGAGAAAAAGATCAGGTGAGAGGATCAGGACTTGTGAGTTGGAGAAAAACGATTTTATTGCTGGCAGCGGGCCTGCTCTTCCTGCTTGTGCCGTTAAGCCAAGCATCAGCCAAGGAAAAAAGCATTTATGATGTGTTGGAAAAGAAATCTAACGATGAAAATAATGAAAGTGTTCAAATAAATGAGCCGGAAGAAACATCCGTGCTTCCATATGCTTTGAAATTTATCTTTTCTTTCTTATTAATAATAGCCCTTCTTTATTTCGTATTAAGGTACCTTTCAAAAAAGACGAATCAGTTTAACCAGGGAGGGCCCTTCCATGGGATCGGAGGGCATTCCCTTGGCAACAACCGTTCTGTCCAGTTATTGATGGTAGGGGACACGCTCTACATTCTAGGGGTCGGAGAATCTATCAATCTGTTAAGGATGGTTCCTCCCGGTGAGGAACAAAAACGCCTGCTTGAAATGGTGGCCGAAAAACAGGGCGACCCGATTGCTGATTGGGGAGCGAAGCTGAAAAAGACATCACAGGAAAAATGGAATGAACTCCTTCTTAAACAGCTGAAGGATGGGAAGCCAAATTCAGGCAAGGGGAACGGCGAAAAATGAATACAACAGGAATTTTTAAAAAAGCTGCTATTCTCGTCCCGTGCCTATTTTTTCTGGTTCAGCATACTGCTTTTGCTCAGACACCAATTCCAGGAATCAATTTGGAGATAGGCGGATCAGGGGCCGAGGACGGCGCCGCGACTTCCATAAAACTTTTGCTTATGCTGACCGTCCTCTCGGTGGCGCCGAGCATTCTGTTGTTGATGACCTCATTTACGAGGATCGCGATTGTCCTGTCCTTCGTTAGGACCGCGATTGGGACGCAGACTATGCCGCCCGCACAGGTCATCATGGGCCTGAGCATGATTTTGACGTTTTTCATCATGGGGCCGACATTCCAGGAAATCAACAAGGAAGCATTTCAGCCTTTTTTGGCCGGAGACATGCCCCAGGAAGAGGCGTTCGAAAAAGCGTCCGGCCCAATTAAGGTCTTTATGGCAAAGCAAACGAGGGAAACCGACCTTAAGCTTTTTCTTGAATACAGGGATACAGGAAAGATTGACAGCATCGAGGATATACCCCTTACATCCCTTGTCCCGGCATTCGCCATTAGCGAATTGAAAACAGCTTTCCAGATGGGTTTTTTGATTTTTATTCCATTTATCATAATTGATATGATCGTTGCCAGCGTTTTAATGGCGATGGGGATGATGATGGTCCCGCCTTCACTCATTTCCCTGCCGTTTAAAATCCTCCTCTTCATCCTTGTCGACGGTTGGCATCTGGTCGTAAAATCATTGTTTGTTAGTTTTAGTTAAGGAGAATTGCTATGACACCTGACAGCATCATGGGGCTTGCCCAAAGCTCGATTTACCTGACATTGATGATTTTGGCGCCCGTTTTGGGGGTGGCGCTGGTTATCGGATTGGCGGTCAGCATCTTCCAGGCGGTCACCCAAATCCAGGAGCAGACGCTCGCCTTCACGCCGAAAATCGTTGCCGTATTTGTAAGCCTTCTTTTCTTTGGTCCATGGATGCTGACCCATTTGGTGGATTTTACGAGGAATATCCTGTCCAACCTGACAAGTTATATAGGGTAGTGATGTGTAAATGATGAATTATCTACCTTTTTGGCTCCTGGTATTTGTCCGGCTGGCCAGTTTCTTTCTGGCGGCGCCTGTCTGGAGGGATCGGCAAATTCCGCCGCAGTTTAAAATCGGGTTTGCGTTTTTTGTAACCGTCATGGTTGCGGGGACAGTGGAGCCGGCCCATATACCGGATTTGGATTCAGTCTACCTTCTGCTTGTATTGAAAGAGACCGTGGTTGGGATATCCCTCGGCATGCTAACTGCTTTCCTGCTTTACGCCATCCAGCTCGCGGGAAGCTTTGTCGACCTTCAGAGCGGGCTTGCGATGTCAACGCTCTTCAATCCCCAGACGGGGGTTCAGGAACCTATTACAGGACGTTTCTATTATGCCATGGCGATGTTGTTCTTTTTGTCGGTCGACGGCCACCATATTCTTTTGAAAGGCGCGGTGGCAAGTTTCCAATGGATACCGGCGGAGCTTTGGCTGCCGGCGGGAGCGGCGGGAAGCATGGCGGCACTGTCTATTTCCATTACGAAAAACATGTTTTGGATAGCTGTCTTGATTGCTTCCCCGGTCATGGGAACGATTTTCATGGTCGATATCGCGCTTGGCATGCTCTCAAAAATGGTGCCGCAGATGAATCTGTTTGTTGTCGGCATCCCGATAAAACTTCTTGTCCACTATATAGTGTTATTCATAACCATGCCCGTATTCTTTTTTGTAATGGGAAAGCTAATCCGCACCATGACCCATTCAATTGAAAGTATTTTCAAAATCCTGGGCACTTAAAGGAAGGTCATCATGCTCCTACGGCTTGATTTGCAGTGTTTCGCCGAGAAAACCGAAAAAGCAACACCCCGCAAAAAGCAGGATGCCAGGAAAAAAGGCCAGGTTGCCAAGAGTACGGATTTATCCAATGCCCTGGTGCTGCTGGGATCATTTTCATTCCTGTCCTTCTATGGGGAACTCGCGGGGCCAAGGATACTCAGACTTTTCACGAGCGGGTTATCAGACGGCCTTCTTTGGGATTTAACTGAAGAATCGACCGCCCTTCTTTTTAAAAACATCCTGGTCGATGCGGTTTTGATTGCGGCGCCGATAGTGTTTATCGCCTGGCTTGCCGCTATCGTTTCAACCATATCCCAGGTAGGTTTTTTGATTACCTGAGAGTCGATTAAGTTCGACCTGAAAAAAATCGATCCCATCTCCGGGGCGAAGCGGATTTTTTCAATGAGAAGCCTTGTCGAACTGTTAAAGTCGATCCTTAAAGTTGTGTTGATCGCGTCTGTTGCCGGGATGTACCTTTGGAATCAGCGGGGAGTCGTGCTGAAACTCCCGCAGATGGATCCGTTTTTGGTTGTTTCAACGTTAGCCAGCCTAACCTTCAAGATGGGAATGATTGTGTCGTCCGTTTATTTGGTGCTCGCGGTGGCGGACCTTGTTTATCAAAGGTATGAGCATGCGAAAAACCTTCGGATGTCAAAACAGGACATCAAGGATGAACACAAGAAAACAGAAGGCGATCCGTTAATAAAGCAGAAAATCAAGGAAAAGCAAAGGCAAATCGCGAGCGCGAGGATGATGCAGGATGTTCCGAAAGCGCAGGTAGTGGTCACGAACCCTACCCACTACGCGGTTGCGATTGCCTATGAAGCCGGAAAAATGGCCGTTCCGGTCGTTGTGGCCAAGGGCACCGACTTTCTTGCCTTAAAAATAAGGGAAATAGCCAAAGAACATCGTGTAACCATTATGGAAAACAAGCCGCTGGCAAGGTCGCTCTACGCGGGGGTCGAAGTCGGCGAAGAAATACCGGAAGAACTTTTCAAGGCAGTAGCGGAAGTATTGGCCTACGTCTATCGGGTTAAAGGAACTTTAAGCAAGTAGAGGGTGACGGAATGACGATGAAAAACCTGGGTGTCCTGGTGGCTGTCATACTGATTGTAGTAATGATGGTTATCCCGATACCAACAGTTATGCTGGATATATTGCTTATATTGAATCTTTCGATGGCCATCATGATCCTTTTGATTACGATGAACACGAAGGAACCGCTGGATTTTTCAATTTTCCCATCCATTCTCTTGCTGACCACCTTGTTCCGTCTCGCCTTGAACGTATCGAGCACGAGGTCGATTCTCGATAAGGCCCACGCGGGGAAGGTCATTGAAGCATTTGGGAATTTCGTCATCGGCGGAAAACCGGTTGTTGGATTCATTGTTTTTCTTATTCTTGTAATCATTCAATTTATTGTTATAACAAAAGGATCGGAACGTGTCGCGGAGGTTGCGGCCAGGTTTACCCTGGACGCAATGCCGGGGAAGCAGATGAGCATTGATGCCGACTTGAACACGGGAATGATCAATGACCAGGAAGCAAGGGCGCGCCGCAAGAAAGTTGAACAGGAAGCGGATTTCTACGGGTCAATGGACGGGGCCAGCAAGTTTGTAAAAGGCGACGCCATTGCCGGGATCATCATCCTGATTATTAATATTACGGCTGGATTTGCAATCGGCATGACAACCCACGGTATGGATTTATCGGAAGCGGCAAGCACCTATACACTTCTCTCGGTCGGGGACGGACTCGTCAGCCAGATTCCCGCTTTGCTCATTTCAACAGCGATGGGAATCATGGTCACAAGGGCAGCATCGGAAGGAAGCCTTGGAGACGACTTGTCGAAGCAAATGTTTTCCTACCCTTTCCTTCTTTACATCGTAGCGGGGGTCATCGCCCTACTCGGATTGCTGACGCCAATCGGGATTATCCTTACATGGGGGATGGCCGGTCTGCTTGCGTTCGCCGGCTATAAAATCCAAAAACGCCAGATGAATGGGGAGACGGAACTGGAAGGCCACCAGGTTGAACAGGAACTTGAAGAAGTTCGGAAGCCGGAAAACGTCTTCAACCTTTTGCGCGAGGACCCAATTGAATTCGAATTTGGAATTGGGCTGATCATGCTTGCCGATGCAAACCAGGGAGGCGATTTGCTAGACCGGGTGGTGGCCATCCGCAGGCAGATCGCGATGGAGCTTGGACTCGTCGTCCCAGTCATCCGCATCCGCGATAATATCCAGCTTCAGCACAATGAATATGTAATAAAAATAAAAGGCAACCAGGTTGCAAGTGGAGAAATACTCCTCGACCATTTCCTCATGCTTAACCCGGCTGATGAGGAACATGGAATCATAGGAGTTGAAACAACAGAGCCAACATTCGGGCTACCCGCCTTGTGGATCACGGAAGATCAGAAGGAAGAGGCTGAATTGTTCGGTTACACGGTCATTGACCCATCTTCCGTTATTAGTACCCATCTGTCTGAAACGATTAAAAAATACGCCCATGAAATTTTGGGCCGGGAAGAAACGAGCCAGCTGATCAGCCATGTGAGGGAAACGCATCCTTCGCTAATTGAGGAGCTAATCCCGAATGTCCTTAGCATTGGGGATGTGCAAAAGGTTCTTCAAAAGCTGTTGAAGGAAAATGTTTCGATCAGGAGTCTTTCCGTTATTTTCGAGGCGCTTGCCGAATATGCGTCCTATACGAAAAACACTGATATCCTGACTGAATATGTAAGACAGTCGCTGTCCCGCCAGCTGACCTACCAGCATGTTCAAAATGGGGTAATCCATGCGATCCAGGTCGGGGCGGGAATCGAGAAAAAGCTTGCTGAATCGATTCAGCGGACCGAGCAGGGAGACATTCTGGCAATCGATCCGGAATCCGCGAATCAGTTGATTGGGACATTCACGGAATCAATCCAGCAAATGGCGGAAATGGGCATCCGCCCGGTGATCTTGTCATCGTCGGGAATCAGGATGTATGTCCGGCAGCTGCTTGAACGGGCATTCCATGATATTCCGATCCTATCTTACAATGAACTCGAGCCGACCGTTGAAGTGAAAAGTGTTGGAGTGGTGAAGGCATGAAAATAAAAACGTATATCGTCAATAATCTGACTGAGGCTTATCCGCTTATTTTTAAAGACCTCGGCACAAGCGCATTCATCCTGAATTCAAAGGAAATCAGGTCAGGAGGCATATTTGGATGGTTTGGCAGGAAGCAAGTCGAGGTTGTCGCTGCCGCGGACATTTCGAAAGAAACCCCTACCGCTGAGGAAAAACCGCAACATGAGTCCCAGCGAATGGATTTCTTTATGGCGGCGGATACCGCCAAAACGGAAATTCCCCCGGAAAAGGAAGTGCTGAGGGAAATTTCCGAGATGAAGGGCCTCATTCATTCCATGATAAAAAATGCTCCCGAAGAGAAAAAGGCGCCAGGGCCCCTCGATAAGTGGGTGCAACACTTGGAGGACCAGGAAGTCGATCGGGAGGTTATCCAGTATATCGTAAAAAAAGCGGAACAGACGGGTAAAAAAGCCAGTGAGGAAGAGATGGGAAGGCTGGTTTTCAAAATCGTCACAGAGCTATTACGGGAAGGATTGGCGACTGAACCTGAAAAAGGCGCCACCGCGGGCCAGCCGTCATTAATCACGCTAGTCGGCCCGACCGGAGTAGGAAAAACAACGACCATTGCCAAACTGGCCGCCGCCCGCGCCTTCCAGAAAAAACAGAAGGTCGGCTTGTTGACATCGGATACGTTCAGGATCGCGGCGGTGGAACAGCTTTTGACCTATGCCGATATTCTGAATATCCCTCTTGAAGTGGTCATGAAGGAAGATGAGCTTGAAACCGCGATGAAAGCGATGAAAGGCCGCCATGTTGTCTTCATGGACACCGCGGGGCGGAACTATTTGGAGAAACAATATATTAATGAAGTAAGCCAGTTTTTGCGTTACGATACCCGCCAGGAAAATTACTTGGTTTTAAGCATGACATCAAGGTGGAGAGATATGAAGAACATCGTTGAACAAATGAAAGCAGTCCCTATCGATAAATTGATTTTAACGAAATGGGACGAAACGGCCTGTTACGGGGCAGCCCTCAATATGGCATACCATTATCCGTACCCTTTAGCCTTTATTTGCACAGGACAGGAAGTTCCGCAGGACATTGTGCCCGCCGAAGCGGAGTTTATGGCGAAAAAATTGTTGGGGGTCGAAGAGAATGCTGCAGGACCAGGCGTATCATTTAAGGCGATTGTCTAATACCCTCAAGCCCGGAAAAGAGAAACATTCCAGGGTTGTAACGATTGCGAGTGGAAAAGGCGGAGTCGGAAAATCCAATTTTACGTTGAACTTTGCCTTGTCCCTGATGGAGTTCGGGCAAAAAGTTGTCGTCATCGACCTCGATATCGGGATGGCAAATCTGGACATTTTAATGGGAGCCGCGCCAAAGGCCAATTTGATGGACATGATCAGAGAGCGCAAAAGCATTTGGTCCGTTTTGGAGAAAGGCCCGCTTGGGCTTGAATATTTGGCTGGTGGTTCAGGCTTCCATAGCCTTTTCCAAATGACAGGCGAAGAACGGGACTATTTTTTCGAAGAGCTCGGAAAACTTCATGGCTATGCTGATGTCATTTTAATAGATACAGGAGCGGGTCTGACTATCGAAGCGCAGCGATGCCATCTGGCGGCCGATGATATCATCCTGATAACGACTCCGGAACCGACTTCCATGGCGGATGCCTATTCGGTCGTTAAAATCCTGCACAGCCAAAAAAAATCCCTATCTTTCCACCTTCTTGTCAATCGGGTTTCACATCAAAGGGAAGGGATGGAAGCAGCCGGAAAATTCAAGATGGCTGTCCAATCCTTTTTAAATAAAGAATTAAAAATCTTCGGTGCCATGCCGGATGACTCCCATGTTACCAAGTCGGTGTTGAAGCAGGTGCCATTTTATCTAGAATATCCCCGCTCCCCAGCTTCGGCTATGCTAAAGAAGCTTGCTGAACGGTTTGTTAACGGAATCCCTGATCAGCAGGAAAGCGGCGGCATAAAAGGCTTTATCCGAAGCCTCTCAAAATTACTGCACTAATGATGGCTAAACATACTTTGAAGACAATGGACTCTCGGAATCAATGGAAAGGGGGAAGCATATTGACTTGGAATGCGGAAAAGGAATTAAATCAATATATTCCATTGGTTCATATGGTTGTATCCCAAATGAAGAGGAAATTATCGGACAAAGCGGATGAAAGTGAACTGTTTTCCTTTGGAATGACAGGGCTTTGGGATGCGGGGCTGAAATATAACCCGGGGCAGGGCGTGAAGTTTGAAACATACGCCGTACAAAGAATAAGAGGCGAAATCCTTGATGGGCTTCGGCAGACGGACCATGTTTCACGTACTTTAAGAACGAAAGAAAAGAAAATCCGCAAGGCGGTCGAGGAATTGGAACAGGTATATTTGCGCAGGCCGACAACAACGGAAGTCAGCAAGTATCTCGGCATCAGCCAGCAGGAATTTGAACAAACCCAAATGCAGCTTTCCTTCATCAACCAAGAATCATTGGACGAGCCGTCCGACCGGGACGAGGACGCTCCTCTCCGGCAAGTTGAAGACCAATCAATGGTCAGGCAGGATGAGTGGGTCGAGTCAAAGGAACGCAAACAGATTTTGGCTTCGATGATCGACTCTCTGCCTGAAAGGGAAAAGCTTACCCTCGCGCTTGTTTATTATGAAAACCTGAGCCTAACGGATGTGAGCGTCGTTCTAGGGGTGCATAAATCCAGGGCTTCCCAGCTGCACCAGCAGGCCATCAAGCGCCTTCGCAAGCAGATGGAGCAACAAGGGTTTGATTGGTAATATGAACAGGATGACGTTGGCCTGTTTCCGCTTTAGGCGGAAACGGGCTTTTTGCTTTTCTTTGATTGTGTTGGCCATTATGCTTCCATAACGGCTCTAATCCCGGACAAGTTTGCATAGGATAAAGTGAACCTTCCATCAGCGATGTTTTTCCGCTGATGGTTAGGTGAACCAATCGGACCTTTAGGGACAGTTGCCCTTTAGGGCTTACTGTCCCTTAAGAGTGGGATAAAGTGGCTGAAGAATTTTGGGGTGGTGGACCTATTGTATTTTGCACTGATGGTCGGGACGGGGGTTTGCTTGTTTATGAGCCTTCGGACATTGTTCGTTCCAAACAGGATGAGGGGCGGAAATTTCCTATCGCTTGAAAACTTCCTCTATCTAGGGATGGTATATTTTACGGTCCTGGTCGGATTTGGGATGGTGTACCTCATATTCGGCCTGTATGCTGAACCGGTCATAACGGAGGCGAACGGTAATGGCGGCGTCAGCTTTTTGCAAAAAGCGGGAATGGCCGTGTATTTTAGCGCCATGACCCTCTTTTCCGTTGGCCATGGCGATGTGGTGCCTCTTGGCGCTGGCCGGTTTATTGCAATCCTCGAAGCACTTGTTGGCTATACGATTCCAGCCGCTTTTGTGGCAAGGGCGGTTTTGGAAAGGGAATAGGGGACAATGAATTCTCTTTGAATTGGATTTCCTGGCCTCAAAGGCATCAAAGTTGTACAAATACTTCTATTTGGTTAGTCTAAAGGCAGAATCATTTTTGAATGGAGTGAATGTGATGACTGTCCAGACAGGAGCAGCAGCACCGAATTTCAGCCTTTCATCAGTGGATGGCAGCCAGGTAAGCCTGGAGGATTTCAAGGGGAAGAATGTAGTCCTTTATTTTTACCCAAAAGACATGACACCTGGATGCACGACGCAGGCATGTGATTTCCGCGATTATCACAAAAGTTTCGAAGATGTGAATGCAGTGGTCATCGGCATCAGCCCCGACCCGGTCGAAAGCCATAAGAAATTCATCGACAAATACGATTTGCCATTCCTGCTGCTGGCCGATACGGACCACAGTGTGGCGGAGGCATTTGGCGTTTGGAAGCTCAAGAAAAACTTTGGCAAAGAATATATGGGTATCGAAAGAAGCACGTTTGTAATTGATAAAGAAGGCAGGATTGCCAAGGAGTGGCGCGGAGTCAAGGTGAAGGGACATGTTGAGGAAGCGCTCGAATTTGTCAGGGCAAACGCCTGAGGCCTATTTTTACAGGAAAAGGCTACTGTCCATGCAATTTGACTGTAAGCGAATACGTTATAGTAGGGCATACCTCCTCAGATCAATAGCTTTAGAGCCGGATAATCCGGCTCTCTTTTTTTATTTTGCAATCGTTTTGAATATTTCAAGAAATCACCTGGGAATGGTATGATTGAGAAAAAACAGGGGTGTTTTTATGAACATATTGTTTACATTCGTACCGCCTGAAACCGTCCAGGAAGGCATTCGCCAAGAATATTCCGATTTTGCGATTCACTTCAGCAGGATTGGTTCAGCAGCGGATTTTCTACCGGAAGCTGAAATTATCGTTACATACGGGGAAGATTTAAATGAGGACTATATTGAAAAAGCTAGAAAGCTGAAATGGATTATGATCATGTCGGCAGGTATGGAAAAAATGCCATTCGAAGCCTGCGCCAGGCGGGGAATCCTAGTGACTAACGCTAGGGGAATCCATAAGATCCCGATGGCTGAATTTACAATCGGCACGATGCTCCAGCATGTCAAGCAGTTCCCGGCAATCCGGAGAAATGAAGAACGGGAAGAATGGGACAGAAAGGTCAAAGTCGGCGAACTTGCCGGAAAGCATCTCCTCGTCCTTGGGATTGGCGCCATCGGCGGAGAAACGGCCAGACTGGCAAAAGCATTCAGAATGAAGGTCACAGGAATCAACCGAAGCGGCAGAGAACATAAAGATGCAGACCAAACCGATACATTTCAAAATATTGAAGCGTATCTGCCTGACGCCGATTTCATCGTTTCCGTCCTGCCAAGCACGGACGAAACATACCATTTGCTGAATGAAGAGCATTTCCGGTTGATGAAGGAAACGGCAGTCTTCATCAATATTGGCAGGGGGAATCTCGTAGAGGAAGAAATTCTTCTTAAAGTAATGAAGGAGCGGATTATCGCGCACGCTTATCTCGATGTTTTTCAGACCGAGCCGCTGCCTAAAGGCCATCCTTTTTGGAAAATGGATAATGTTACAGTTACACCGCACATTTCAAGCATTACGGAAAACTATCTGCCTCGGTCGCTCGAAATTTTCAGGCATAATTTCGAAGCTTACCGGAATAACCACGGTAGCTATATAAATGTAATTGATTTGTCGAGGGGGTATTAAGGTTGAAGATCTACACGAAATCCGGGGATAAAGGAACGACATCCCTCATTTATGGAAGCAGGGTCTCTAAGGATGATGCGCGGGTGGAAGCTTACGGAACATGTGATGAAACGAACTCCGCGATTGGCCTCGCCCTCTCGCTTTTACAAAATGAATTTTTTGAAGGCAAGGATGAAATCGTTGCCGTGTACCACAAGATTCAGACGCAGCTATTTCATGTTGGCGCGGAACTCGCGACTCCTGAAGGAAAGGAAGTAAAATGGTCACTTTCCGGGGATGATATTGAAATAATGGAAAAACAGATAGATGAATGGGATGCGAAACTGCCGCAGCTAACGAATTTCATCCTTCCGGGCGGCCATCCGGCTGGCGCGGCATTCCATGTTGCGAGGACTGTAGCTAGGCGGGCAGAACGGGCGGCTGTTTCATTGGGTGATTCAGTGAATCCTTTGGTGCTCGCTTATTTAAACAGGCTTTCCGATTTCCTTTTTGTGACGGCCAGATACGTGAACATGAAGCTTGGGGCGGAGGAAAAAACATTGCATCAATCGCAGTGATTGGATATAGGCCTATCGGAGCAGGCATATTGACAAATGCGCCCTTTTGCATATAAACTAATTATAACAATTATAATTTAAGAATTTATGTATAGAAGAGAGGTGCATGTCGGTGCCGCAACATCTAAAGGAAGCATTGGAAGTTTTAAAAGAAACTGGTGTACGAATGACTCCACAGCGTCATGCAATACTGGAATATTTAATTCAATCCATGTCGCACCCGACTGCCGATGACATTTATAAAGCGCTTGAAGGAAAATTCCCGAACATGAGCGTCGCGACGGTTTACAATAACCTCCGCGTCTTCAAGGAAGTGGGGCTCGTCAAGGAATTGACATACGGCGATGCTTCAAGCAGGTTCGATTTTAAAACATCCGAACATTATCACATCATTTGCGAAAAATGCAATAAAATCGTCGACTTTTATTATCCTGGCCTGGACGAGGTCGAACATCTCGCTTCCCATGTGACAGGCTTTAAAGTCGCCCACCACAGGATGGAGATTTACGGGGAATGCCCTGAATGCTCCGCTAAGGAAGCGCACTAATTCCAAATCCATACTTAAACGCCCGGATCAGCAGATCCGGGCGTTGTTTTTTAAAGCTTCTTTTTATTATAGGTTTCATCGAATTCTTTTCCTTCGAGATCCCGGTCAAGAGTAAGCGGCTCGCGGCAGTACATGCACATGTCAACCCTGCCGAGCATTTTCGTATGTTTTCCGCAATTCGGACAAACAACCTGGATTGTTTTTGTTGAAAGCATCCCGATCCAAAAGTAGACAATTGTACTCGCGATAATAAATAAAAAGCCGACAAGCATAAATATTGTCATTATAACCGGTGATGTCCGGAAAAAGATGCCGCCATACATGACAATAAATCCTATGAAAATAAGGCTAAGCGCAAAAGTGCGAATTTTATTGATTTTACTTGAATACTTCCCCATACGATTCCCTCCCGATTCTTAACTATACCATACAAGCTCATTTGGCGGAACTTGGGATAAGCTTTTTAGGAAGAAGGAAAATTGGTTTATATTTGTGGAAGGAAAAAAAGAAATAATTGTCGAAACTATAGCTATCAATGTTTTGGAGGAAAGACCATGGAAGATATCCTTCGCCCCATTTACCAGGAAAGGGCCAGCCAATCGAATACACTTGGGATTTTATTGGTGGAAAAAAAAGAAAAGTACAGCCCTTCCACCGATTTTTTTGACGCAATCCTTCTCGTGATTGTCAATGAAGCAGAAGAACCAATAACGATAAAACATTATTCCTATAAGGAAGAAAAAGCCGCCCTTCATACAATAACCGAGGATAAGTTAAGGGAGTGGATGCTCCTTGGCACGAACCGGAAAATTTTCGAATGGCTATACAGCGCCAAAGTTGTTTTTGACAGAAATGAGTACATTAAAAATTTGCTAACGGAATTCAGGGACTTTCCTTTTTATGGCCGCAAGATAAAAATGGGAATAGAATTTGCAAAGCTGATCCGCCGCTATTTGGACGGCAAGGCATTCTTTGAAAATGGCCAATACCTTGACGCCTATAATCATGTTGTCCATTCACTTCACCACCTAGCACGGCTAGCGGTCATCGAAAGCGGCCTCCATCCTGAATTGACTGTATGGAACCAGGTGAAGCAAATTGACCCACAGCTGTTCAAGCTTTATGAAGAACTGGTTACAAGCGAAGAGACAATGGAGAAACGGCTTGAGCTTTTGTTCCTCGCGAGTGAATTTCTGATACACTCCCGGACACAGGTGGGGGCGAGCCATCTGTTGAGTGTTCTTAAAAAGAAGGATACTTGGACAATCGGGGAAATCATGAAGGATGAGGAACTCATTCACTATTCGGTTGATTTAAGCGTCCTTCTCGAATACCTCGCTGAAAAGCATATGATTGAAACTGTTCCGGTTGAAACAAAAAGCCCTGGTTTGTATCATAGATATTACAAGGTTGTTTAATGAAGGGGAAATTATTATTTTAAAAAAGTAAAAAGGTATTGACCTTTATGTGGAATCTTGTTATATTAATATCCGTCGCTGCGAAACGAACAACTTAAAAGTTCGCTGGCGGCGGATAAAAAAATTATTGACACAGCATACGAGGTTATGATATATTATAAAAGTCGCCTCAATGCGATACGGTGAATTTGCTAGTAAAATGAAATTCACAGTGAAGGCAATATTGTTCTTTGAAAACTAAACAAACAAGCGTCAACAAACAATAATATAGT
>NZ_QNQT01000006.1 GCF_003362805.1 Neobacillus piezotolerans | reverse complement strand
GCTGCATAGCTTTTTTTAGTTGTCTACTTGACAGGGGCAAGACCAAACCAGCTTTTTTGTTGGACTTTTTATTTCACATACGCGGCGACTCTGTTCCTGCCCGCCCTTTTCGCGCCAACATACAGGGCGCGGTCAGCGTGGCGGATGAGGGCCAGCGGGTCATCCGCATCTTCCGGGGCCGTCGCGATGCCGAAGGATGCTGTAATTTTAATCGACAGACTGTGGCTGTTTCCCTCAAGATGCTGGGAGAGGATGAACGGCCAGTTAGCGATTGATTCCCTGATCAGTTCTGCGAGGTTGTATGCTTCACGGCTCGTCACTTCAGGCAGTAGGATGACAAACTCCTCCCCGCCATACCGGGCAACCGAGCCGGAATCGCCTACTATGTTCTCAATTCTTGAAGCAAGTTCTTTCAACACTTCATTTCCGCTTTGGTGGCCATACGTATCATTGACTGCCTTAAAGTGGTCGATATCCAATATAATCAGCGCAAGCCTTTCGCGGAGGTTCTTTTCGAGCATTTCGAATTCCCTGTACAGGACTTTCTCGAAATAACGGTAATTATGCAATTTTGTCAGGGAGCAGCGTTCGCTCTCTTCCTTTGTCTGTTCATAATGGCGGGCATTTTCGATGGCGATTGCATAATGGGAACATAAAATGTCCACAATCATCAGCTGAGATTTTTCATATGCCCGCTTCCTTCTTGATGCAAGGACGACTACTCCGACAATCTTCCCGTTTTTCGTCATTGGGATGCCCAGGATGCTCTCGGCGTCGACAGGTATATTCGCGCTCACGATATGCCGCCACTCGATTCTCGACCCGAATAGGACAGGTTTCCCGGTCCCCCAAACGGTCCCGCTGATGCCTTGATTTTTTCTGAGTCCCATATGGGTATTTGGCATTACCATCCCATCTTCGACCCGCCGAGCCAAATTAATGTCATCGTTATCCTGGATTTCAAGGACATATGCGTAATCGATGGGAAGCATTTCAGTCAATTTTTGCAAAAACAGATCCGTAACCTCATTTACATTGACCCGTTCGGCAAGCTGATGGCCTATTTCGGCCGCTTTTTGAAGATACTCGTTCACATGCTGAGTCGAGTCATACATTTTCAGGATAAGGGATATGCTTGCAAAAGGCCCCCCAATGAATAGCAGCGCCATAATGCCAAGGTCCCGATGGAGCATGTACAAAACGAATCCAAGCGGGAGGGTAATGACTGTTGTAACGGTTTCCCAGACGAAATCCTTTCCGAAAAAGGGCTCTGTGCTCCGGTAGATGACCCTTTGATTCAGTATCAAAATCAGCTGATTAAGGACGTAATAAACGGCTGCATAGGCAAGTCCTAGCCAGAACGGCCCCATCCCTTCCTTAAAGTCCGGAACGATGGTGCCGCCTAGGTAATAATAAAACGCCCCACTCAGGAACGAAACGATGAAAAACATCGCTGAATTCAAAGGAAGCCTGAACATTCCCTCCCTCGGAATCCGCAGCTTCAGCAGCAGAATCAGGATTGACAGCTGAACTGTAATCATTTCTATGAAAACGCCATATCTAAGGAAAACAGCGACAGACACCCATTGAATCATGAAGATGGGAATGCCGTTAATTACCATCGGCATGGACGCGACAACAGCGGAAAGAACAAGGAAGCCAAACACATCTATCGCATTAAGGCCGGCTGGGGGAGGAAATACATTATATGTAATCACAAGGCCGGGAGGGACAAGCAGCAGCCAACATAACAATATCCATTTTTTCTTGGCCGGAGATACAGTCAACGCTTTCCCTCCTCTAGTAAAATAGTCACAATATTTAAATATATTTTACCAAATAAAAACAAGCTTGTCACACTTAGGAAGAGTTTTTATAAAATTTTTTCCAAAATATAACGTCTGGCCTCCGATATAAAGTAAAGGGATCCTGTGACAACTAGAATCCACCCTTCTGGCATTCCTTTAATTTCTTTAGCCAGGAGGCTCCTCCAATCATCTTCTTTGCTGCTTTTCAAACCTATGCTTAACGCAAAAAGATCATCCGCGCTTGCCGCCCGCGGAAAATCAAAGGATACGAATGTCATCCTGTCGGAAACCTCCTCAAGGCGGTAAATCATGCTATCGAGAGGCTTATCCTTGAGGGCCGCAAAAACGATGTGGACCTTTTTACCAGTAAAACGGGAAGATAGCTCTCTTGCCAACGATTCGATTCCTTCGGTATTGTGCGCCCCATCAAGGATGACAACCGGATTTTCCGAAACGAATTCCAGCCGCCCCGGCCAGAATGCTTCTTTCAGGCCCTTCCTAATTTCAGATTCCCCCGCTTTTATCCAGCCGTATTCATTCAAATGCTGTGCGGCCGCCACAGCCAAAGAAGCGTTGGCAGTCTGGTGAATGCCTATCATCGAAACTTCAAGATTCGGAAATTCACCAAATGGGGTGGAAACCGAAAATCTTTCTCCCCTGCTAATTTTCTCATGGCCAGTGACTAGTATTTCCTCTCCCAGCTTGTAGATTGGGGAATGCTTTTCGGCTGCCTGCCGGGTAATCACCTCGAGTGCTTCGGGTTGCTGTGTGCCTGTGATGACGGGAATGCCCTCCTTGATAATTCCGGCTTTTTCAAAAGCAATTTCCGAGTATGTATCGCCAAGGATGGCGATATGGTCAAGTCCAACATTGGTAATGATAGAAACAAGCGGCGTCAGAATATTCGTCGAGTCAAAACGGCCTCCAAGCCCCACCTCGTAAACGGCGAAGTCAACCGTCTTCATCTCTGCGAAATAAACAAACGACATTGCGGTAATGACCTCGAATTCAGTCGGGCCACCAAGATTGGAATGATCCAATTCGTCCGCGAGCGGCTTAATCCTGTTGGCCAATTCAAGGATTTCGTCATCGTTTACAGGCGTGCCGTTTACGCTGATCCGTTCATTGAAGCTTTCAATATAAGGTGAAGTGAACGTGCCGACAGAATAGCCCGCGGCTTCAAGGATTGACCGCAAAAATGTAACAGTCGACCCCTTTCCGTTCGTGCCGCCGATATGTATGGTTTTTACTTTCCGCTCGGGATTCCCGAGCCGCTCCATCATCCACTCCATCCTTTTCAAGCCAGGCTTGATGCCAAGCCTCAACCTTGCGTGTATCCAAGTAAGCGCTTCATCATAAGTTTGAAACATCTATCCTGCCTCCAATGGAAAAGGGAGGCGCCCGTCAATGCTGAGTGCTGGGCGCCGTAACCAGTATGTGTTTATCTTGTTTTTATAGTCAAAGTGCGGTTCGGCTGATGATCGTTTTATTAAGACCGTTTCGTCACGGATTCTAATCCGGAATAACTTTAGAACCAAGATTAAGGCCGATTCAACAAAGGTTCTTGGCCGAAACGGCCTTTAGAGTGTCCATCAAGTCCAATCATCAAATCTTAATCGCGCCAACACGCAAAAATTCCTCATGCTAACAGCCGGAAGACGAATCCCATTTGAGATTCGCCTCCAGCTGACTTATCCAAACAACGTTTACCCTTTCAATTCCTTGATCCGGGCTTCGACGATTGAACGCTTTTCGGAGTAATCCTTCTCCTTGGCACGTTCTTCTTCAATGACGCTGGCAGGTGCTTTTTTAACAAAGCCTTCGTTGCCAAGCTTTTTCTGGACCCTTTCAACTTCCTTATCGAGGCGCGCCTTTTCTTTTTCAAGACGGGCGATTTCCTCATCGATGTTGATGAGCCCTTCAAGCGGAAGGATGATTTCAACGCCAGTGATGACGGCTGTCATCGCCTTATCAGGAGTGGCGATGTCCGTTCCCATCTGGAGTTCTTCCGGATTGCAGAAGCGCTCGATGTACGCTCGGTTCTTTTCAACCATGGCAAGGATTGTTTCATCCTTCGCCTTAACAAGCATCTTGATTTTTTTGCTCAACGGCGTGTTCACTTCAGCGCGGATATTCCGTACCGAACGGATCATTTCAACGAGCAGCTTCATTTCAGCGGCCGCTTGTTCATCCGTCAGCGAGACATCTGCCTGTGGCCATGCGGCGGTTGTAATCGATTCGCCTTCATGCGGCAAATGCTGCCAGATTTCTTCAGTGATGAATGGCATGAATGGGTGCATCAGCCTCATCGTATTGTCTAGAACGTATGCCAAAATGGAACGGGTCGTCTTTTTGGCGGCTTCGTCTTCGCCGTACAACGGAAGCTTCGCCATCTCGATATACCAGTCACAGAAATCATCCCAAATGAAATTGTAAAGCGCGCGGCCGACTTCACCGAATTCATAACGCTCTGACAGTCGGGTCACTGTTTCAATTGTTTCATTAAGCCTAGTCAATATCCATTTATCCGCGGTCGACTTTTTGCCGCTTAGATCGATTTCTTCATATTTAAGGCCGTTCATGTTCATCAACGCGAAACGGGACGCGTTCCAAATCTTGTTCGCAAAGTTCCAGGTTGCTTCAACCTTCTCTGTGCTGTAGCGAAGATCCTGGCCTGGCGAGCTTCCAGTTGAAAGGAAATACCTTAATGAATCCGCCCCGTATTGGGAAATAACATCCATCGGGTCAACGCCGTTGCCAAGCGATTTACTCATCTTACGGCCCTCCGCATCACGAACGAGTCCGTGAATCAGGACATCCTTGAACGGACGCTCCCCTGTAAACTCAAGGCTTTGGAAAATCATCCTCGATACCCAAAAACCGATAATGTCATAGCCGGTAACGAGAACATCGGTCGGGAAGTAGCGCTTGTAATCCGCGGCATCCTCATTCGGCCAGCCCATCGTCGAGAACGGCCAAAGCGCCGAGCTGAACCAAGTATCGAGAACATCGTTGTCCTGCTTCCAGTTTTCTTCATCCGCTGGTGGATTTTCACCAACATAAACCTCGCCAGTTTCCTTGTGGTACCAGGCAGGAATCCTGTGGCCCCACCAAAGCTGCCGTGAAATACACCAGTCGCGGGTGTTTTCCATCCAGCGTAAATAGTTGGTTTCAAAGCGGTCCGGAACAAAGTTGACTTTGTTTTCCTTCGCCTGCAGGGCGATTGCCTCATCAGCGAGCGGCTGCATTTTAACAAACCATTGAGTTGAAAGGTACGGTTCAACAACCGCGCCGCTCCGCTCGGAATGGCCGACCGAATGCAGATGGTCCTCAATTTTGAAAAGAACGCCCTCTTCCTGCAAATCCTTGACGATTTGCTTGCGGCATTCGAAACGGTCCATGCCGTTATACTTGCCGGCTCGCGCGTTCATCGTGCCGTCTTCGTTCATGACGAGGATACGCTCAAGATTATGGCGGTTGCCGATTTCAAAATCGTTCGGGTCGTGCGCAGGCGTAATTTTAACAGCGCCTGAACCAAACTCCATATCAACGTAATCGTCACCGACAATCGGAATCTCGCGGCCAGTAATCGGCAGGATCACCGTTTTACCGATCAGATGCTTGTAGCGGTCATCTTCCGGATGGACGGCAACCGCAGTATCGCCAAGCATCGTTTCCGGGCGGGTTGTCGCAATCTCGATGTGGCCGGAACCGTCCGCCAACGGATACCTCATATGGTAAAACGCGCCCTGGACATCCTTGTGGATAACCTCAATATCGGACAAGGCTGTCTTTGTGGCCGGATCCCAGTTGATAATGTATTCGCCGCGGTAAATCAAACCTTTTTCATAAAGTGTGACGAAGACCTTTTTAACCGCGTCCGAAAGCCCTTCATCCAGCGTGAAGCGTTCACGGCTGTAATCAAGGCCGAGACCCACCTTCGCCCACTGGTTGCGGATATGGCCGGCGTATTCTTCCTTCCATCGCCATGTTTCCTCGACAAATTTTTCGCGGCCAAGGTCATAGCGGGTTTTCCCCTCATTGCGAAGCTTTTCCTCAACCTTCGCCTGGGTCGCGATACCTGCGTGATCCATCCCCGGCAGCCAAAGAACGTCAAAACCCTGCATCCTTTTCATCCGGGTAATGATGTCCTGAAGCGTTGTATCCCATGCATGGCCAAGGTGCAGCTTTCCAGTTACGTTCGGCGGCGGGATAACAACCGTGTACGGCTGCTTAGTCTCGTCGTCCTTCGCTTCGAAAAATTTGCCGTTCACCCACCAGTCATAGCGCCCCTGCTCGATCGACTGCGGGTCATATTTCGTCGGCATGCTGAGTTCCTTTTGATCCATCATAATTCCTCCTTGATTTGCTCTTAAAACTGGTTATGGCGATTATCGCCGCTTCCGCTTTTCCTTGTCTAGCTTCAGCGAGCATTGCTCGCTTCCGCTTTTCAATAAAAAAACTCCACTCATCCTATAAAAGGACGAATGGAGTGCGCTCGCGGTACCACCTTTTTTCCGGCAAAATCATGCCGGCACTTGATTGAATAACGGAGTCGATCCGTCTTCCACTACCGGGCACGCGGCCTTTGGCGGAAGAAGCTCAAGGGTGACATTCCAATGGGCTGCCTGGGAAACCTTTCAGCTGGTAAATTTCCCTCTCTGGAAAGCAACGGGGCATTGTACTCTTCCCTGTCAGTGCTTTTTGTTATTAATTTATACTCTATACTACCCAAAAAGATGGCGTTACGTCAATCAAGATGGCCAAATTTTTTCGGTTTTAACCCCTTTTTGGAAAAATGGGCCAACACAATCTGGGCTCTCCCCGCATATAATGGTGTACCATGCACCGGGAGGGATGTTCCATGAAAAGATTCAACCGTTTTATGTATCCTCCGTGGCTGAAGAGATGTCGAGCGATAGCCGCGCAGTTCTGCATCCCGTTTTGTATATTCCAGGGAATCAGGGTGATCATTTTCCCTACTACATTCGATGCGCTTTTACTGGCCGTTCTCATTTTAATTGCTACCGCTATTTATATGGAAATTTTTTAAGGAGCCCCGGTGGTTTATCACTGGGCTCCTTCTTTTGCGGCCTGCTGCATGCGGTCTATTTCCGTGAGCCTCATGACCACATATTCTGTATTTTTAAGATGCCAATATTCCTTCAGAAGTTTTCTTGAAAACCTGAATTCGTTCCTCGGGCCCCGCCGGTAAAAATAGGCTTCCGCCACTTTTGTAATCTGAAGCGGGTGGGAAAGATAGCTGTAAAACAGCAGCTTTTCATCCGATTTCAACGGGAAGTATTTGAAGTAATGCGTTACCCATTCAACGGCTTCTTCGCTCCTCCGCGGCTGGGTTTCAAGCATCCTCGACATAAAGGGCAGCAAGTCGTGGGTCGGCGAGCCATATCCGGATTGTTCAAAATTGATGAAATAACCTTGCCCCGTTTCATTGTAAATGAAGTGTTCTGGAGACAATTTTCCATGAGTGATGACCATCCGGGCCTTCTCCAGATCCTTGCTTTCCTCTTTCCACGTTTCAAGTTTCTCTTTAGAAAACCTTAAAGCCTGTGAAATCTCATTATAATATAAGCAAAATTGAAGCTCGACCGGTGACATATAGACCTTCTTTTCACATTGCTCGACAAATCCATCCAGGAACTCCTGATTTTTATCATATTGGGCCACCATTTTATCATAATGGTCCTGCCTCATATCCTTCCCGACTTTGACTTCACGGGCGGACAGCGTATGAAGCCTGGCCAGCTCACGGACCATTTGCAGGTTCCGGTTGTCGAGGCCTTCCTTAATGTCATTTGGCAGCCAGGGCATGAGGTAATACAGCTTCTGGCCTGAAAGAATTCCGTATCTCCCGTCCATCGCTGGATAAATCGGTACAATCCGATTGTAGCCGCGCTGGTATAAATCATGGACATGCCGGATAAAATCAATTCCTTCATGGGCATCAATCCATTTCAGGGCAAACGTCCCTTTGTTGCTATACACCTTTTTTAGTTTGCCATAATCCTCCACATAGTAGGGATTGATACTGTATGGCTGCAGGATTTCGGCGAATTCCTTTAGGCGGTTCATTTCATTCATTGGAATTCAGCTCGCTTTTTGGAGTTTCAAATCCGAATGAAGCCTGGATTNGGATTGATACTGTATGGCTGCAGGATTTCGGCGAATTCCTTTAGGCGGTTCATTTCATTCATTGGAATTCAGCTCGCTTTTTGGAGTTTCAAATCCGAATGAAGCCTGGATTCAGTTTTCATAGTTTCAAGTCCAAATGAAGCCTGGATTTGGACAGAGAATGTCCATTTTCATAGTTTCGTGTCCAAATAATGCCTGGATTTGGCCAGAGAATGCCAGTTTTCATCGCTTCGTGTCCAAATAATGCTTGGATCTGGACAGTGAATGTGAGTTTTCTTAGTTTCGTGTCCAAATAATGCCTGGATTTGGACAGAAAATTCCAGTTTTCATAATTTCGTGTCCAAATAATGCTTGGATTTGGACAGTGAATGTGAGTTTTCATAGTTTCGTGTCCAAATAATGCCTGGATTTGGACAGAGAATGCCAGTTTTCATGGCTTCGTGTCCAAATAATGCTTGGATTTGGACAGTGAATGTGAGTTTTCATAGTTTCGTGTCCAAATAATGCCTGGATTTGGACAGAGAATGTCAATTTTCATGGTTTCGTGTCCAAATGAAGCCTGGATCCAAACAGAGAATTTGAGTTTCCTAGGGTTTCCTCCATTTTAAAAACAAACAGAGAGCGAGTGTGCGCCCGCTCAACTGCTTGTGATTGCTTATTTTTTAACAATGGCGGCAGGGATGTACAATACCTGTCCCTCATATACATCCTGGTTCAGGTCAAGCCGGTTGTAGCGGAGAAGATTCTGGATGGACACGGAATACCTGTCGGAAATGCGGTCCAATGTATCCCCTTTCTGGACAATGCAAACTTTCATCCTTGCCTGCTCATCCCCCTCGTCCTTCCGGGCGAAAAATTCAGTCAGGGACATGCTCTTTTTCTTGCTCTTCTTCTTTTTCTGCTTTTGCGGGACAGAGGACGAAGATTCAGCTTCTTCGGCGGCATTTTCGGCTTCTGCTTCCATATGGTGTTCCGCTGCGGTCTCTTGTGCTTCGTATTCCTGCTCCTGCCATTGTTGCGAAACTGGCATGGCATTCATATCAGACTGGAGGTCTTCACTGCGCGCGGGATTGAACGGAAGGACTCCATGGAACTGATTCCAATATGATTGGAAGGGGAATGCTGAAAAAGCGGCCGGGTTATCGGCCGGATCTTCCTCTGGAATCCGCCTTGCTTCCGCTTCAAATATCAATTCCTCCTCGGGAATTTCCGCAATGTATCCTGCATACCCTTCTTCTTCTTCCTCTTCCTCGGCATCCTGGACGCTCTCAAATACCCGGTCGGTGAGTACAATTTCCTCCGGCTCATCCCTAGCCTCTTCTTCCACTTCAGGGCTCTGGCCGTCGTAAATTCCACTGATAATCAGGTCCGCGGTCAACTTCATGCAGCTTCTTTCTGTAAAAGAATAATCAAAAGAGTCCACAATCACATCGATATCATAAATGCTCGCGATTCGGTTTACTGGAATGGTTATGTCAACCGGAAAGCGGTGGGCAAATTCGCATATCCCCTCTTCCCGTTGCCCGACTGACTGGACATATCTCAGGCCAGGCGCTCCCTCGGAATCCTCAAGGCCGCCTGACTGGCAAACATATTCCCCAGACAAATCCAGCGCGCCGCGGATGTTGACATACTGGTCATTTTCCTGGATCGTAATATCCGGGCTCAGTGAAATCGACACCAATTCATCGACTTCCTGTCCTTTCCGAAACCACAAGGATTCCTCCAAAGAAAATCGTAAAGACGATTGCTTCTCCTGGGACAAAGCGACTCCTCCTTTCATCTCCTCTAAAAAATCACCATGTCACTTACACTTTATGAAGAGCGGAAAGGCTTTATGATAAAAATTCGGCTGGAAACGGAGATGAGTGGGATAAGTTAAATAAAATAATGGATAGTTTTGAATCCTCTTATAAATTGACCGGGCTTTGCTCACTTCATTTGCCAGTAACGTATCAAAAAAACGCATGGAGGCCCATGCGTTTACTTTGTATGCGGTTTTAACAGAATGGCGATACTTTCAGACCCTGTATCAAGCGCTCGCATATATGCTGTCATGCTTTGATAGTCCTTGATTTCCGGGTCGGCGCCATACCCCAGCAAAAGGTTAACGGTTTCCTCATCGTCGCCCATTGCCGCGTACATGAGAGCAGTCATGCCTTCGACGGACTCCTGGTAATTCACGTCGGCCCCAGCCGATTTAAGCAAACGAACCATTTCAGGATTGCCTTTTTCGGCCGCAGTCATAAGCGGCGTCATCGAATAGCCAGTTTCATAGTTTGGGTCCGCCCCTTCATCAAGAAGGAGTTTGACCATTTCAGTGTTACCCGATTTAATCGCCCAATCCATTGCCGTGTAGCTGCTGTAATCTTCAAATTCAAGGTCCGCTCCACCTTTTATGAGCTTTTCCGCTTTTGCCATGTCTCCCAGTATAACGGCCTGGATGAGCGGCGATGTTTCTTCCCCGCTCCATGAATCCTCTTCGGCATCCGGGAAGGGATCAAGAGAACCAAAAGCACTCAAGCTTGTCCAAATGGAGGCAACAAATCCGACAAATAAGAAAACGATTATTATAGCAAAGCCAAAATGACGAAAGCTTCTTTTTTGAAAAACAACGGAAGATTCCACTCCGCCAAAGAAAGTTTCGATTGCGTGAATTCTTTTAGGAAGGTGTGGATGTGTAGATAATATTTCGCTCAACCAAACGAAGAACCCTTTTTCCTGATTGATTTGATCCATATATGCTTGCTGATTTACATGGAAGAATGTTTTCTTGCCAATAGCAAGCATCGCAAGGCTTGTTTTCGCCGCACCGGGATTACCGCTGTAATAGGCTGCATAACGGTCGCACGTATATTCGCAGGCGCGCATGTACATCTCTGCAAGCCCCGGTATCCACATGGAAGGATATATGAACGCCATTTTCCCTAAATGATTTCTTTTAATATGGGCAAGCTCGTGGGCAAGGACAAAAGTTAATTCTTCCTCGCACCCATCTTCAATCAAATCAAAAATTTCAGAGTAGACCACGATCATATTTTTTCGAAAAAAACGTGTAGCAAACGCGTTCAAGGCCCCTCCGGACTGCATCACATACACATCCGGGACCTTTTTCAGTTCCATTTTGGCGCATAGCTCCTCCACTTTCGAGTATACGGCCGGGAACTGGGAAGGAGACAGCTTTACTCCATTCGTGCGGATATGGCCCATCATGATGCCGTGCAGGAAAAACGAAAAAATCAGCAGGCCGATTAGGATTGCAATCCCGATGATTGAAGCAGCAAACATGATGTAGGAAAGAATGCTGAAAGACAAAACAATCCAAAAGTAAACCTTCTCTTTTCGGTAAATTAAATCTCTTGGTGCTGGTTCTTGGTGGTTCAATGATTTCCTTGTCCCCTTTATGTCAGATAATAGAATTATAGGAGGTTTTTGAGTGGGTGTCACTTGCTTCTTTTTTCCAAAATAACAAGTGTTAACAAAAACATCCGATACCCCTCAGTCAGGAGTATGAAGACACTTTCAACTTATCACGCACCCTGGTATCACCCCACTAATATAAAAACCCCCGCCGGTAAAAAGAACCGGCGAGGGCTGCAGTATTATTTAAGCTTCGAAAACGCTGTTTCAGCTGCTTTGATTGTTTTTTCAATGTCTTCATCAGTGTGGGCGGTTGACAGAAACAGTCCCTCGAATTGGGATGGCGGCAGGAAGACTCCCTGGTCGGCCATTTCGCGATAGTACTGTGCGAAGAATTCAAGATTGGATGTCTTGGCCCTTTCGTAATTAATTACCTCTTCGTTTGTGAAGAAGATGCCGATCATCGAACCGGCGCGGTTAACCCGGTGCGGGATGCCGTGTTTAACAGCGGCTTCAGTCAAGCCTTTTTCAAGCAAATCGGCTTTCCTGCGGAACTCTACATAATCTTCTGGAGTCAGCTGGCTTAATGTTTCGTAACCGGCCGTCATCGCTAGCGGGTTCCCCGACAGTGTGCCTGCCTGGTAAATCGGTCCGCTTGGCGCGATTTGCTCCATGATTTCCGCGCGTCCGCCATATGCTCCAACAGGCAGGCCGCCGCCGATGACTTTGCCAAGGCATGTCAAGTCAGGAGTAACGCCGAAGTATCCTTGCGCGCAGTTATAATCGACGCGGAATCCTGTCATAACCTCATCAAAAATCAGCAATGCGCCATATTCGGTAGTGATTTCACGCAATCCTTCCAGGAATCCCGGGACAGGAGGGACAACGCCCATGTTGCCCGCGACCGGCTCGACAATGATGCCGGCGATATCTTCACCGAACTCCTTGAACGCATAGCGGACACTATCCATATCATTGTAAGGCACGGTAATCGTGTTTTTGGCAATGCCTTCAGGAACCCCAGGGCTGTCCGGCAGGCCGAGTGTCGCGACCCCTGAACCGGCTTTGATCAGCAGGGAATCGCCATGGCCATGGTAGCAGCCTTCAAACTTAAGGATTTTATTCCTTCCCGTATAGCCTCGCGCCAGGCGGAGCGCACTCATAGTCGCCTCGGTGCCTGAGGACACCATCCGAATGATTTCAATCGATGGGACACGCTCGATCACAAGCTTCGCCAATTCATTTTCCATCAATGTAGGCGCGCCGTAGCTTGTGCCCAGTTCGGCAACCTTTTTAATCGCTTCGACGACACGGTCATTCGTGTGGCCAAGGATTAGCGGGCCCCATGATAGGACGTAGTCGATGTATTCATTGCCATCGATGTCGTAAATTTTCGAGCCTTTGCCTCGGGCCATGAAAATCGGATCCATATTGACTGATTTAAAGGCGCGGACAGGGCTGTTTACCCCGCCTGGCATGAGAGTTTTTGCTTCTTTGAATGCTTCGATTGATTTATCGTATGAGCGCATGGGCTTTCCCTCTTTCTATTTTAGGATGGGCGTGAACCGAATACGTACCCAGTGGAAATCTCAAAACAATCTTTATTTCTGTTCTTTCAGCCAGCGGGCGGCGTCTTTCGCGAAATAGGTGATGATCAAATCGGCACCGGCGCGCTTCATGCCTGTCAGCATTTCAAGGACGACCGCTTTTTCATCGATCCAGCCGTTTTGTGCTGCGCCTTTCACCATTGCATATTCGCCGCTGACATTGTAAACGACAACCGGTAAATTGAAGTTGTTTTTCACATCGCGGACAATATCAAGGTACGGAAGGCCCGGCTTGACAATCAGGAAGTCCGCTCCTTCAAGCACATCGGATTCCGCTTCCCTCATCGCTTCGATCCTGTTCGCGGGGTCCATCTGGTACGTTTTCCTGTCTCCGAATTGCGGCGTGCTGTCAGCTGCGTCGCGGAACGGTCCATAGAACGCGGATGAATATTTGACGGCATAGCTCATGATTGGCACTTCTTGAAAACCAGCCTCATCCAGGCCGGCGCGGATAGCCGCGACGAATCCGTCCATCATGTTGGAAGGAGCGATTATATCCGCTCCTGCTTTCGCCTGGCTGACAGCCGTCTGCACCAAAAGCTCAAGCGATGGGTCATTCAGGACGCGGTCCCCCTCCACAACGCCGCAGTGGCCGTGGCTCGTATACTCGCAAAGGCATGTATCCGCGACAACGATCATCTCCGGATGGCGTTCCTTGATAAACCGTGTCGCCACCTGGACGATTCCGTGGTCGTGGTATGCTCCTGAACCGCATTCATCCTTCGTTGAAGGCACCCCGAACAGGATGACGGACTTGATGCCAAGCGACACGATGTCGTCGATTTCCTCGCCAAGCAGGTCCATCGAAAGCTGGTAGACGCCAGGCATCGAAGGCACCTCGTTCTTGATGTTCTCCCCTTCGATGATGAAAAGTGGATAAATAAAATCCTCGGCGTGAAGATGTGTTTCCCTTACCAAAGCCCTCATGTTCGCGCTTGTGCGCAGGCGGCGGTGACGTGAAAATTGAAGTTCCATTCTGCTAACCTCCGGACATTTCTGGCCAATCGCCAGATTTTTATTTCTTGTTACATTTTATCTTGTTTATTGAGGCTTTCCAAATATTCGAGAGTGCTGTTAACCATATCCTCTACTGTGTACTGGTCGGGGCTCGCATGGACCGGTATCCCGAGGGACTTCAGCCGTTTTTCCGTCACCGGCCCGATGCACGCCACAACGCAGCGGGCCGCCAGCTCCTTAAGCCCTTTCTCGCCGGTAGCCTCGATGAAGTGGTCGACCGTCGAGGGGCTGGTGAACATAAGGATATCAAGCTCCCCTTTGGACAGCATCTCATTTAACTTTTGTTTGCTTTCTTCCGGCAAGTACGTTTCATAGACAACGATTTCATCCGCTATGGACCCATGCTTCCTCAGCATGTTCGCGATATGCTCCCTCGCCAGGTTTCCTTTCGGGATCAGGACCCTGCAGCCCTTGTTAATATGCGCGATAAACTCCTCGGCAAACACCTCGGCAACGTATTTACTTGGGATGAAGTCCGTTTCAAACCCTCTTTCTTTTAAAAAAAGGCCCGTCCTTTCGCCGATCACCGCAATCTTTGGCAATCGAGGGCGCTTTCTATCCCCGTAAAAGGACAGGAAGGTTTCGACTGTCACATTGCTTGTGAACACAATCCAGTCATACTCTTCAACCGTGGCGAGCATATGGTGCAGGGTTTCGTCCATCCGAACCGGCCGAAAGGAAAGAAGAGGGATTTCGACTGGAATCCCTCCGTGCTTTTCAATGAGCCTGGAAAACGGTTTGGCCTGGCTGGCTCCCCTTGGTACAAGCACTTTTTTATTGCTCAGGGGCAGCGGCCGGTTCATTCACTGTCCAGCTCCTCTTTTACCCGGTCAATCAATTTTTTGGCGCCTCGTTCTATCAAAAGGCCGGCGGCTTCCTCGCCAAGCGCTTCCGGATCGTGGCCGGTAACGGTATCCTTGTATACTTCTTGCCCGTCCGGGGAAGCGACAAGCACTTTCAGCGTGATATCGCCATTCTCTTCAGTTGTCGCGAATCCGGCGATTGGAACCTGGCAGCCGCCCTCCATTTTTTGAAGGAAGGAACGTTCAGCCCTGACAGCAAGGGCAGTTTTTTTACAGGTGAATTTTTCAAAAATCTCAAGCAATTCACGGTCATCTTCTCGGCATTCGATTGAAAGCGCGCCTTGGCCGACAGCCGGGATGCACACATCCGCATCAATGAATTCAGTGACAACTTCCTTTGCCCAGCCGAGGCGGGAAAGGCCCGCGGCCGCGAGGATGATGGCATCATATTCGCCATTGTTAAGCTTTTCAAGACGGGTATCTACATTTCCGCGGATCCACTTAATTTCAAGGTCAGGCCGCTTCAGCAAAAGCTGTGAGCTGCGGCGCAGGCTGCTTGTACCAACGACAGCACCTGCAGGAAGTTCGTCGAGCTTAACATGGCCCTTTGAAATGAGCGCGTCACGGTGGTCCTCACGGAACGGGATGCAGCCGATTGTCAGGCCTTCCGGCAAAACAGCCGGCATGTCCTTCATACTGTGCACAGCCATATCGATTTCCTTATCAAGCATCGCCTGTTCGATTTCCTTTACGAAAAGGCCTTTTCCGCCAACTTTTGATAGCGTTACATCAAGGATTCGGTCCCCTTTAGTCACAATTTCCTTCACTTCGAATTCAAAGGAAGGGCCGGCGATTTTCTTCAATTGCTCGATGACCCAATTCGTCTGTGTCAATGCCAACTTGCTGCGTCTGGAACCTACTATTATTTTTCTCATAAAAAGCCTCCTAGTCTACGAATACCAAAAGTGGAATGACGACAATTTGCCAAACAGGAAAAAGTTAATTAAAACAATCAGGAAGGAAGCGATATTCCACAGGGCCAGCGATTTGCCGCCCATGCTTTTCGCTATCCGCAAATACAAATAAATGCTGTAGGCGGTCAGCAGCAGGAAGGATCCGATGACCTTCATATCGTACCAGGGCATGTCGGGCACTTTGATGAATGCCCATTGCATGCCAAGGATCAGGCTTAATAAAAGCATCGGTACGCCGATGACGGCGTGAAGGTAGGAAAATTGCTCCAGGCGGGAAAGGTCCGCAATTCGGACAAGCCTTGTCCCCCATTTCTTCCTCTTTAACAAATCGTACTGGACCAAATACAGCAATGAAAAAACGAATGACATTGAAAAAGCCCCGTACGAAAGGATCGCCATTGTAATGTGAATAAGCAGTAGTTCCGAAATGAGCTGTTCGCCCATCACATGCGACTCATACTGAAGGGGCGCAAAAGTATGGATTGCCATGACGATGAACCCAAGGATATTCGTAAAAAAAACGATGAAATCCATTTTCAGCAACCGATTGATCGCCAGAGACAAAGTCACAAGCACCCAAGCATAAAAATAAAGCCCTTCCATTATTGTAAGAACCGGGAACCTCCCTGTTTTTACCATATACAAAAATAAAAAAACCGTTTGCAAAATCCATACAAATGCAAGTAACCAGAAGGCAATGCGGTTCGCCTTCCGGTTATGGTGGATAAAATCAAAGAAATATAACAGCACGCTAAAGGCATAAACAAGAACCGTCAATTCGTGCAGTCGCGCCAGATAAATGTCAAACATAGACATTACCCCTCTTATGACTGAAAGGAAGCCTGCGGTGCATGAACCATTTCTTTATTGGTTTCGGCTGCTTTCGATTGGTTTTGATCTTCGACAAGCTCTTTAATATCAAAGATTGCCATAAACAAATCCAGCGCCTCTTCGGCGTCAGGCCGCGCGGCGAGCTCTTTGGCCTGGAGGATCGGATCTTTAAGCAGCTGATTAATTATGCTCTTCGTGTGCTTGTTCAATACCTTTTTATCCCTGTCGGAAAGGTTTGGAATCTTACGTTCGATGCTTGTCATGGTTTCAGCCTGGATTGCAAGGGCCTTTTCCCTGAGCGCGGAAATGACCGGGATGACGCCAAGCATGCCAAGCCATTGTTTGAAATCGACAATTTCCTTTTCAATCATCATCATGATGACGGCTGCCGCTTTTTTGCGTTCCTGAAGGTTTGACTCGACAATGCCTTCAAGGTCATCGATGTCGTATAAAAAGACGTTCTGCAAATCGGAAATCCGTGGATCGAGGTCGCGCGGCACGGCGATGTCCACCATGAACAGCGGTTTGCCCTTGCGCAGCTTTTCGACCTGCTCCATTGTTTCCTTCGTAATCACGAAATTGTCCGAACCAGTTGAACTAATGACAATATCCGCTTCAACGAGCGAGCATTGCAGCTCGGATAACAGTTTCGCCCTGCCTCCGAAACGCCCTGCAAGCTGCTGCGCCTTTTCAAATGTCCGGTTGATGACGGTAACGCTGCCAACCCCGTTTCCATGCAGGTTCTGCGCGGCGAGTTCGCCCATTTTCCCGGCTCCGAAAATTAACACATGCTTATCTTCGAGCGATCCAAAGATTTTTTTCGCCAGTTCGACTGCCGCATAGCTCACAGATACCGCGTTCGCGCCAATCTCGGTTTCAGCATGGCCACGTTTAGCAACTGTAATAGCTTGTTTAAAGAGATGGTTGAAAACCGTCCCGGTCGCTTCTTCTTCCTGTGAAAGGAAGAAGCTTGAACGGACTTGGCCAAGTATTTGTGTTTCACCGAGAATCATCGAATTCAGGCCACAGGCGACATTGAACAAGTGTTCAATAGCACCGTCCCCTTCATAAATGAAAAGGAACGGAGAAAACTCGCTTTGTTCAAGCCCGAACCACTCGGAAAGGAATTCCTTTATATAATACCTGCCTGTATGGACTTGGTCGACGACCGCGTAGATCTCGGTCCGGTTGCACGTCGAAAGGATGACGTTCTCAAGAATCGCCTTTTTTCCCTTAAGCGTCCTTGCCGCCTCCCGAAGTTCATCCTGTTTGAAGGTAAGCCGCTCACGGATTTCAACTGGGGCGGTTTTGTAATTGATTCCTGCCACTAAAATATGCATCTAGTTAATAACACCCCCAACGTAATCGCGTAACTAACTACTCAGATTATATCACGAGCTATTTCTCTGTTTGCCCGAAAAATGTGAACAGAAACCGAAACTGTATGTTATCATTAAAAGCGTAGGCGGCCGTTTAGCGCTGTATGGACTGGAGGGCTCCGAACGAGATAAAGGAAACACGATGAACATAGTGAATCGATGTTGACTTATCGTAAGGAGGAGACCGAAGTACACTAGGCGCTGGCAGCCGGAGCTAGATATCATTAAAAGCGTAAGCGGCCGTTTAGCCCATAGAAAAAAGGGCCAGCCAACGCGTAAAATTATTTAGTCCATCCTTATGTACATTAGCAAATATACCAACATATATCAAGAGAACCTTACTGGAAGCGAGTGTAGGAACGATGAAGAACCAGCAATTATTTCCTGGGATTGTCCTGATCGGTTTCGGGGCTTATTTTTTTCTCCAGCAATCGGGAGTTTCTTTCCTTCAAAACTATTACACATGGCCGACGCTCCTCATTATCGTCGGAGTGGCTTTCCTGTGCCAGGGCTATTTTACAAGGGACCATGACGCCATCCTTCCCGGAACGATCCTGGCCGGATTCGGCCTCCATTTCCATATAGCCGGCAAGGTGCCATTTTGGCCGGACCATATCGGGTCATTCATGGCCATTATCGCCATTGGCTTCCTGCTCCGCTACCAAAAGACAGGGAACGGCCTGTTTCAGGGGCTCCTTTTCCTCCTGGTCACCATCCTGCTCCTGTTCACTGACAAAGTTGGCGCCTGGTTTGGTTTAGTCCAAAACAATATGTCCCTCGCCTGGAAATTCTGGCCCATCATTTTGATCGCAATCGGCGCCTGGTTTGTATTCGCAAGAAGGAAGTGACCGACCTCACGCGGAATCTAAGGGAACTTCCAAATAAAATGGCAGAACATTTTATTAAAAAAGGCCTGGCAAAAGGGTTGTTCTCCAATCCTTGCTGCCAGGCCTTTCCTGTACTATTCTACAATCAAATCAATCCATATATTCCTGGAAAAGCGCCCACACCTTGTCCTTTCCTTCCCCCGTTTCAGAAGAAAAAAGGACAATTGGGTCATCCTTCTCGACTTCAAGCGTTTCCTTTGTCACCTTCAAATGCTTCTGCCATTTTCCCCTCGGAATCTTATCCGCCTTAGTCGCGATAATGATGCACGGGATGCCGTGATGCTTCAGGAAATCATACATCATCCTGTCATCGGAAGTCGGAGGATGGCGAAGATCGGTAATCAGGACAACCGCCTTCAGCTGCTCGCGCGACGTAAAATACGTCTCGATCATTTTTCCCCACGCCTCGCGCTCCGTTTTCGACACCTTCGCATACCCATACCCCGGAACGTCGACGAAAAAAAGCTCCTCATTAATGAGGAAAAAATTCAGCGTTTGCGTCTTCCCCGGCTTTGACGAAGTCCGGGCAAGATTCCTGCGGTTCAGCAGCTTATTGATAAACGACGACTTGCCGACATTCGAACGGCCGGCAAGGGCAAACTCCGGCAAAGCCGAATCAGGATACTGATCCGGCTTTACCGCGCTAATTACGATATCCGCGCTTGTTACTTTCATGCTCTTCCCCCATCCGATAGTGCGTGCTTCAGCACCTCATCAACATGGGAAACCAGCACGAATTGCATTTCATTGCGCACACTTTCAGGTATATCATCAATATCTTTTTCATTGTCCTTAGGTAAAATCACTTTCGTGAGCCCCGCGCGATGAGCGCTTAGCGTCTTTTCCTTCAATCCGCCAATCGGCAGCACCCTGCCACGGAGCGTAATTTCGCCTGTCATTCCGACTTCGCGGCGGATCGGCCGGCCTGAAAGCGCCGAAACAAGAGCAGTAGCGATTGTGATCCCGGCTGATGGGCCGTCTTTCGGCACCGCGCCCTCCGGAACGTGGATATGGATATCATGCTTTTCATGGAAATCCGGTTCGATGCCAAGCTCTTCCGCCTTTGAGCGGATATAGCTGAACGCCGCCTGGGCGGATTCCTTCATGACATCGCCAAGCTTTCCGGTGAGGACAAGCTTTCCTTTCCCCGGAGAGATGGAAACCTCGATTTGCAGTGTGTCGCCGCCTACCGTCGTATAGGCAAGGCCTGTCGCGACGCCTACCTGATCCTCAAGCTCGGCCTGGCCGTAGCGGAACTTTGGTTTACCGAGGAATTCCTCGAGGTTCTTTTCCGTGACGACAACCTTCTTCTTTTCGCCGGCAACGATGATTTTCGCCGTTTTCCGGCAAATCGTCGCCATTTGGCGCTCAAGGCTCCTTACCCCTGCTTCCCTTGTATAATAACGGACGGTTTTCAGGATTGCGTCTTCCCTAACCTGCAAAGTGCCTTTGGAAAGGCCGTTTTCCTTGATCTGTTTTGGCAGCAAATGGTCCTTTGTAATGTGGACCTTCTCGATTTCGGTATAGCCGGCAATCGTAATGATTTCCATCCTGTCACGAAGCGGCCCGGGAATCGTCGCCAAGTTGTTCGCCGTGGCGATGAACATAACTTTTGAAAGGTCGTATGGCTCTTCTATATAATGGTCGCTGAAATTGTAATTTTGTTCCGGATCCAGCACCTCAAGCATTGCCGCGGACGGGTCGCCGCGGAAATCGCTCGACATCTTGTCAATTTCATCGAGGAGGAAGACAGGATTGATCGTTCCCGCTTTTTTCATTCCCTGGATGATCCGGCCTGGCATCGCGCCGACATACGTCCTTCTGTGCCCACGGATTTCCGATTCATCACGCACCCCGCCGAGCGAGACACGGATGAAATTCCGGTTCAGGGACCGTGCGATCGACCTCGCTAAACTCGTTTTTCCGACACCCGGAGGGCCCGCGAGACAAAGAATCGGGCCTTTCAGGGAATTGGTCAGCTTTTGGACAGCCAGGTACTCAAGCACCCGTTCCTTGACCTTTTCCAGGCCATAATGGTCCTCATTCAGGATTTTTTCAGCACGATCGATATCAAGATCGTCATCCGTTCTTTTCGTCCATGGCAGTGCCACAAGCCAATCGATGTAATTGCGGATAACAGCGCTTTCCGCCGAGCTTGAAGGGACTTTTTCATATCTGTCGAGCTCGCGGAACGCGGTCGCCTTGACATTTTCAGGCATGCCGGCAAGCTCGATTTTTTCCGTCAATTCGGCGATTTCGCCTGTTTTTCCCTCTTTTTCGCCAAGTTCCTTTTGGATGGCTTTCATTTGCTCGCGCAAATAGTATTCCTTCTGCGTCCGTTCCATCGACCGCTTCACGCGCTGGCCGATTTTCTTTTCAAGGTTCAGGACTTCCTTTTCGTTGTGGATGATGTCAACAACCTTCGACATCCGTTCCTTCACATCGATGGTTTCAAGGATTTCCTGCTTATCCTTAAGCTTAAGAGGAAGATGGGAGGAAATGATGTCCGCCATCCTGCCGGGCTCTTCGATGTCTGCGACCGAGGAGTATGTTTCAGCGGAGATTTTTTTCGACATCTTTATGTACTGTTCGAAATAATCCAGCATCGTCCTCATCAAAGCCTGGTCTTCAACATCCTTGGTTTCCTTGTCTTCAAACAGTTCCACTGTAACGGAAAAGTAATCGTCCAAGTCCTCGAATGAAACAATTTTGGCCCGGTTTAGCCCCTCTACCAATACCCGAATAGTCCCGTTGGGAAGTTTAAGCATCTGCTTGACCCTGGTGAGCGTTCCAATCGTATAAAGGTCTTCCTCGGATGGCTCATCTATCGAAATATCTTTTTGGGTAGTTAAAAAAATCAGATGGTCATCAACCATCGCTTTTTCGAGTGCCTGAACGGATTTCTCCCGGCCTACATCCAAGTGGAGAACCATTGTTGGATAAACCAGCAAACCCCGAAGCGGCAAAAGGGGGACGTCTTTTTCATTCGTTTCCGCCATTACCCTTGCACCTCCAAAATGCATTCAATTATCCTAAAGTTAGGATTTGTCTTTGTACAATTCTATCTTATTTGGGAAAGCGTGTCTAATATATCGTTACTGTTCCTTTTGCTAAAAAATAAGGCCGTATAGTGCTTAGTATCGTTTTGGGTGTTTGGGAATATGTCCTTTTATCCGAAAAAAGAAACTTCGGCCCTGCAATGCAACCGAAGTTTCCATGTTGATTTTCCTGCCTATATTCCCGAATCACCATTTTGGAAAAGGAATGGTTTATACGGATTCTTTCTTGGAAAGCTGGTTCGATGCGGTTATTACATTCCCCTCGCCGAGATCGGGAAGGAGGTTGGTGACTCCTTTAGGAGATGCCGCGCTTTTTGGCGCTTCCTTTGCAATCGCGATTTCGAACACTTCGCTTAAATGGGTTACCGGTACTATTTTAATCCCGTCAATTTCCTTTAGGATTGATTGCAAATTCTCGGCTGGCACGATGGCCGTTTTCGCCCCGGCTTTCTTGGCCGCCATCACTTTTGCAAAAACGCCGCCGATCGGTTTTACATTTCCGTGGATTGAAATTTCACCCGTCAAGGCAACCTTGTTATCAACGGGTACCTGGTAAATGGCGGAATAAATCCCTGTTGCCATCGCGATGCCTGCCGATGGCCCATCAATTGGAATTCCTCCAGGAAAATTAACATGAATATCATATTCATCCGCAGGGACTCCCATTGTCCTGAGAACTGTAATGACATTTTCAATCGATCCGCGCGCCATCGATTTCCGGCGGATTGATTTCCCCTGCCCGCCGATGCTTTCTTCATCAACGATGCCAGTTACGTTAATCGATCCCTTCTCTTTCGCCGGGATGACAGTCACTTCAATTTCCAGCAGTGCCCCTGAATTCGGGCCGTAAACAGCCAGCCCATTCACTAGTCCGATGCAAGGAATGTCATTGATTTTCCGTTCCATCCTAGGGGTCGCCTGGCTGGAATGGATGACCCATTCAATATCCTCTTCTTTAATATTGTTCCTGTCTTCTGTAATCGCTAGCCCCGCTGCCGTTTGAACCATGTTGACGGCCTCGCGCCCATTCCTGGCATAATTCGAAAGGATTTCAAGCCCGGTTTCCGGAATCGCCATCCCGACCTTATCGGCGGCTTTTTTCGCAACTGTACTAATCTCTTCCTGGCTTAGTTCCCTGAAGAAAACCTCCATGCACCGTGACCTGATCGCAGGCGGTATTTCATTCGGAGTCCTGGTCGTCGCCCCGATTAAGCGGAAGTCAGCCGGGAGTCCATTTTTAAAAATGTCATGGATATGGGTTGGAATTGATCCATTTTCTTCGTTATAGTATGCGCTTTCAAGGAATACCTTCCTGTCCTCAAGCACTTTAAGGAGCTTGTTCATTTGGATGGGATGGAGCTCGCCGATTTCATCTATGAACAGTACGCCCCCATGGGCATTTGTTACAGCGCCCTGTTTTGGCTGAGGTATGCCTGCTTGGCCCATAGCCCCGGCACCCTGGTAAATCGGATCATGGACAGAGCCAATCAAGGGGTCCGCGATGCCGCGTTCGTCAAATCTCGCTGTCGTCGCATCCAACTCCACAAAGACGGAGGATTGTTGAAATGGGGATTTTGCATTCTTTTTCGCCTCTTCCAGCACAAGCCTCGCCGCTGCTGTCTTTCCGACTCCGGGCGGCCCATAAATGATGACATGCTGGGGATTAGGCCCACATAGCGCGGCCTTCAGCGCCTTGATACCTTCCTTTTGGCCAACGATATCGTCAAAGCTTGCCGGCCGAACCTTTTCAGCAAGCGGCTCAGTGAGCGAAATGGCCCTCATCTTCCTGAGCTGCTCCATTTCCTTGCGTGATTCCTTATCAATTGAGACTTTTTGGGTCCGCTGGTTTCGTAACAAATTCCAAAAATACAACCCGATTATAATCCCAAAGAAGAGTTGTATAAATAGAGCGATTCCGGTCCAACTCATCCTTTTCCCTCCTGATAAAACATAGTTCCGATATTTGATAGTATTTCCGTTGAAAGGAATCACTAAACAAAAAACCGAAAGAAACTCAATTTCCCGAATTGGCCAGGAAGGGAAAAGCCGCATTGCCAGCGTTTTCGCGCAAATAAATAAAGCTGCCCGGAAAGTTTCCGGGCAGCTAGTCTGGATTTTTAAAATAGGATCAGGCTGAATTACGCTCTTCGTCGATAACGGTGCCATCTTCAAGGATCAGCTTTGGAATGCTGTTGTCCGCGACCGTTTCCTTCGTAATGATGCACTTTGTAATATCATCACGGGACGGCAGATCGAACATGACATCAAGCATGATGCCTTCGATAATTGAACGGAGTCCGCGGGCCCCAGTTTTGCGCTCGATTGCTTTTTTGGCGATTTCAACAAGCGCGTCATCTTCGAATTCAAGTTCAACCTCGTCAAGCTGAAGCATTTTTTGGTACTGCTTCACAAGGGCATTCTTTGGTTTTGTCAAAATTTCAATCAGAGCATCCTCATCAAGCTGTTCGAGGCTAGCGATTACAGGAAGGCGGCCGATGAATTCAGGAATCAAGCCGAACTTTAGAAGATCTTCAGGAAGAACCTTTGAAAGGAGTTCCTTTTGGCTGATTTCCTGCTGCTTCACATCGGAGCCAAAGCCAATAACCTTTTGGCCAAGGCGGCGCTTAATGATTGGTTCGATCCCGTCGAATGCTCCACCGCAAATGAAGAGGATATTCGTCGTATCAATCTGGATGAATTCCTGGTGCGGATGTTTTCTTCCGCCTTGTGGAGGAACACTCGCCACAGTGCCTTCCAAAATTTTCAGAAGCGCCTGCTGGACACCCTCACCGGAAACATCACGTGTAATCGATGGGTTTTCGGACTTTCGGGCGATCTTATCGATTTCGTCGATATAAATGATTCCCTTTTCAGCCTTTTCGACATCATAGTCCGCGGCCTGGATCAATTTCAGAAGGATGTTTTCAACATCCTCCCCGACATAACCCGCTTCGGTAAGTGAAGTCGCATCGGCAATCGCAAAAGGCACATTCAGGATACGCGCGAGCGTCTGGGCCAGGAGGGTTTTCCCGCTGCCGGTCGGCCCAATCATGCAGATATTGCTCTTGGACAGCTCGACATCATCAATTTTGCTGTTTGAGTTAATACGCTTATAGTGGTTGTATACCGCAACAGACAGCGATTTTTTCGCTCTTTCCTGCCCGATGACATATTCATCGAGGATTTCTCGGATTTCCCTTGGCTTCGGGACGTCCTTGAATTCAACTTCTTCCTCGGTGCCAAGCTCCTCTTCGACGATTTCAGTACATAATTCGATACATTCGTCACATATATATACACCAGGCCCGGCAACAAGTTTTCTTACCTGATCCTGTGTTTTTCCACAGAAGGAGCACTTTAATTGCCCTTTTTCATCATTAAATTTGAACAAACCTTTCACCCCTCAAAGAACGAATTAACATTATTCTAAAAGCTGCATCTACCGGCAAGCTCATATGGAAATTGCTAAAAATCCCAAAAAGCAAAGTAGCGTTATGTATTGCATTGTACCACATTTTGTATGTGGACTGGAAATAATAACTCTCTGTAAATCCTCTATTCGATATGACCATTTTTATCCAGCCTGCCGATTCGTTTCCCTAAAGATATGTACTCCTTTAAGCTTATCCAGTTTTACCTCTGCTTAAGCCTCAATAACCAAAAAGACCATATTTTCTTTTTATGTATATGTTTTATAATATGTTTCCTTAAAAATTGTATAAAACAAGGCACGAATAAATCGCGCCTTGTTTTTATTTGTATCTTTTCATTCACGCCACAATAAAAGAGGATCGTAAAGAATTACAGATCCGGCATCACCGGGTTGTTCAGGCCATTGACAGGCAAACACGGCTGCGCGGCCCCATTTTTGTTATTATTCTGATTTTGCAACAGTTTTACTGTTTTCAATCAGGAAGTCTACGGCTTTATTCTTTTGCAAGTCGGATTTGATTCCTTCTGTTCCGCCAAGCGCCTTAACGATGTTATCTGCAGTCATATTGTACATTTCAGCCATTTTTTCAAGTTCGGCGTTGATGTCTCCTTCGGTAACTTCAAGCTTTTCAGCTTCCGCGATTGCATCAAGAACAAGGCTTGCGCGTACACGCTGCTCAGCATCGCCTTTCATTTGGCCGCGAAGGGCTTCTTCATCCTGGCCGGAGAACTGGTAGTAAAGTTCAAGGTTCATGCCTTGCATTTGCAGGCGCTGTTCGAAATCCTGGAGCATACGGTCAGTTTCGGTGCGGACCATAACTTCCGGAATTTCAACTTCCGCGTTTGCAGCTACTTTTTCTACCACGGAGTCACGTACATGGTGTTCTTTCTCGTGGTTCTTGTCGTGCTCAAGGCGGGACTTGATTTTCGCTTTCAGCTCATCAAGGGTTTCAACTTCGTCGTCAACATCCTTGGCGAATTCGTCATCAAGCTCAGGAAGTTCCTTCGCTTTGATTTCATGGACAGTTACTTTGAAGGTTGCAGGTTTTCCAGCAAGCTCGGCAGCATGGTACTCTTCAGGGAAGCTTACTTCAACATCCTTGGATTCGCCGGCAGCTACTCCTACAAGCTGCTCTTCGAAACCAGGAATGAAGGAGCCTGAACCAAGTTCGAGGGAATAATTTTCGGCTTCTCCGCCTTCGAACGCTTCACCATCAACAAAGCCTTTGAAGTCGATTACGACTGTATCGCCGTTCTCAGCAGTTCCTTCTTCTTTTACAACAAGCTCGGAATGGCGTGTTTGAAGAGTTTCAATTTCCTTGTTGACATCTTCATCCGTAACAGTTGTATCGAATTCTTCCACTTCGATGCCTTTGTAGTCGCCTAGCTTTACTTCAGGCTTTACTTCAACAGTTGCCTTGAAAACAAAGCTGGAACCTTTTTCGAATTGCTCAACATCGATTTCAGGGCGGTCGATTGGCTCGATGCCGGTTTCGTCGATTGCATTTGAATATGCTTCAGGAAGAAGGTAGTCGATTGCATCTTGGTACAATGCTTCGACGCCATACATTTTTTCGAAAATCGGGCGAGGCATTTTGCCTTTGCGGAAACCAGGCGCATTTACTTTCTTAACAACCTTTTTAAATGCGGCATCCAATGCTTCCTTAACTTTTTCTTCGCCAACTTCTACAGTAAGAACCCCACGGTTCCCTTCTAATTTTTCCCACTTAGCAGACATTTTGTTCCCTCCAGCTATCTATTTCCTAATTTTCCTTATGGTAGAATCGCACTTTTTATGTAAAGCAATGTATGTTTACATATTGCAACCACTACATTATAACACACGATTTTGTTCTTTCAACTCTGGCGGCTAAATTATCGGATAAGAAATTTCCTCCACCTTGCGAATCCAATCGATGGCTTTATCGACTTCCTCTTTTTTCACCTTATACATCCTGGCCATTCCTTGCAGGTCAGGCGGGGATCCCAGGTAGGACATGGCAATGATATGGAAAGCAGCCGCCCATGCCGACGGGTTACCGGGCTCCAATTCAAATGGATACGAAGCAAAGAAATAGCGCTGAACCAGGCTAAGGACATTCTCGAGCAGGACAGGGTCACGGTGCTCAAGTTCTTCCGAGAGGATTCTCCCTGTCTCATGCTCCTGATGAAGCTCGTGCAGCGCTGGCATGAATACCGGATTGACCTTTTCAGCAACTCCAAACTTCCTTATAACGAGATCGCTGTCAATGTTTTGCTCCCTAAGCAAGTTCAAAAGAATCGTTTTAAAAAACGGATGCCCTTTTTCATCATTCAGGAATGTGGCGATTTCGGGAATGAACGGCTGGATGTTCTGGCCGGCCAGCCTTCCAGCTATCTGCACCTGTTGCTTAAGGTCGTTAATTTTTAAAAAATCTACTTCCCCAGGCCTGATTTGTTCCTCAATACTATGTTCTTCGATGTCTTCCAATTCGGAATCCTGGGCTGGAATCGGGTCGTTGTCAGCCAACCTTTTGCAAAATTGCAGGATTGTCAGAAAGTGCTCGCGCTTTTCCGCAGGAACTTCTCGCTCATCAAACAGTGCTTCGAGTACTTCGGTTATTTCCCGGTATTCATGAAGCTGGATCAGGATGGTGATGTACATTTCGACAAGTTGAAAATAATCGCCTGTCCCTTCCATCAGCATTTCCTTACAAAGTTCTTTCGCTTTTCGCAGCGCTCCCGCTTCAAAGTAGGCAAGAACCAATGCGGCTGTGATATCGCTATTCGAGGGATCAAGTTCACGCCCCTGTTCAAGAAGGCAAATTGCTTCATTAAATCGCTTTTCGTGTAACGCCTCAATTCCCTTTTCTGCAAGCCGCCTTTCCACATCCGGAAAAAAGACAATATTCTCGCGGCCTTTCTTTTTCATGGCAGATCATCCTTAGGTAGTTGTTGAAAAAAGTTTAGCATGGCATAGGGCAAAAAACAATTTGGACGGTCGTACTCTTAAATGGAGGCGAACACATCGATATTATAGAAATCATCCAGATTTGAGTGGCTTCCTCTCCGGATTTTGCCTAGACAAAGTCTCTTATCGTTTTTAGTTGCCAACTAGGCCGATTTCACAAAAAAAACCGGCCACCTCGTAATGAGATGGCCGGCTTCCGGTTTTAAAAGCGTCCCAGGAGAGATTCGAACTCCCGACCGTACGCTTAGAAGGCGTATGCTCTATCCGACTGAGCTACTGGGACATGAAAAATAATTTCCTTCATCGCTCTGGCATAGAAAATTTACATCCCCGGCAAGTGCGACAACATTTATTATTATAGTAGGCAAGCAATTAGTTGTCAACGAATTTTTGATGGGAAAGGGGCAAAATCTGCCCCTTCCTTTTACAGCTCATGTTGGAAAACCCTGTGAAGATCAGGAAGTTCCCCTCTCTCGTAATCATGAACAGATAAATCAACAGTGCGGCCATCGATTCCCAAGATGAGATAGGTTCTCTCTTTCCGTCCCCTTGGGAGCCTGATGCTTCCTGGGTTCAGGAACAGGATCCCGCCTGAAAGTTCAGCCCCAAGCAAATGGGAATGGCCGAAACAGGCGATGTCTGCGCCTAGTTCACGCGCCCGGTACTGGATGTTCATCAGCGTGGATTTCACCGAGTAAAGATGTCCATGGGTGACGAAAATTTTGAGTCCGTCCACTTCGACCAGTTCCTCGTTCGGATAACCGGGGTGAAAATCACAATTCCCGCCAACCGTAATATAGCCTTCCAATGCTTCGTCATTTTTCGGCAGTTCCGAATCGCCGCAATGGATGAATACGTCCACATCGGGGTGCTTTTCCTTTATGGCCGTAAGCGGCTCCTCCAAACCATGGCTGTCGCTTACAACAAGAACCTTCCTCATTACCTTTCTGCTGCTTCCGCAGAATTAAGGACACGTTCAAGGGCCTTCAATGCATTGGCGCGGTGGCTTATTGCATTTTTTTCATCCTTTGAAAGTTCGGCCATCGAACAGCCCAATCCCTGTACATAAAAAACTGGGTCATAGCCAAAGCCATTCGTGCCCCGGCGTTCCTCCAGAATCCTGCCTTCACATGTCCCTTCGACCGTTATCGTTTCTTTTCCGGGCACCGCCATGGCAAGCGCGCAAAAGAAACGGGCTGTCCGCTTATCCTCGGGAACTCCCTTCAGTTCGGAAAGCACTTTATCGATATTTGCGTCATCGTTTTTCTGTTCTCCCGCATACCTCGCCGAAAAAATGCCGGGACGGCCATCTAGGGCATCGATAATCAAACCCGAATCATCCCCAATTACGGCCTTTTTAAGCTTTTGCGAAATAGTTTCCGCTTTCAGGATGGCATTTTCCGCAAAGGTTGTTCCTGTTTCCTCAACATCCGGGGCGTCCGGGAAGTCCAAAAGCGTCAGGACCTGAATCCCTCTTTCGGCAAAAATGGCTTCAAACTCCTTCGCCTTCCCCGGATTTTTTGTTGCAATAATTACTTCTTTCAACGTACTGCCTCCTCCCTGCCTACTTATTCCTTCTGTTGTCTATTTTACCCGAAATGGCTTCGCCAAGCGCAGCTCTTTGCTTTTCAAACAATTCCAGCAAACCTGTTTCCGCCGCCTCGAGCATTTTCGCAAGCTGGGCGCGGGAAAAAGTAGACTCTTCCCCAGTTCCCTGCAATTCGACAAATTCCCCATTTCCCGTCATTACGACATTCATGTCCACCGCAGCGCTAGAATCCTCGACATAGTTCAAATCAAGTACCGGTTGTCCATCCGCCAGAATCCCGACACTTGTTGCGGCCAGGAAATCGGTAATCGGGAAGCGGGCCATCGCTTTTTTCTCAACCAAGCCATTTAACGCGACCGCCATGGCAACGAAGGCACCTGTGATTGACGCGGTTCTTGTTCCGCCGTCCGCCTGAATGACATCGCAATCAATCCAGACCGTTCTTTCGCCAATCGCTTCAAGGTCGACAACCGCGCGGAGCGCCCTGCCAATCAGCCTTTGGATTTCCATTGTCCGCCCTGAAACCTTTCCTTTGGAAGATTCCCTGATGTTGCGTGTCTCTGTCGCGCGCGGCAGCATGGAATATTCGGCTGTGATCCAGCCCTTTCCTTCGCCCCTCATAAAGGGAGGAACCCTTTCTTCAATGCTGGCGGTGCAGATGACTCTTGTATCCCCAACCGAAATCAATACAGACCCTTCTGGGTGTTTCAAAAAATTTGTATCAATATGTATCGGCCTTAATTGCAGCGGCTCTCTGCCATCAAAACGCATTCCATTTCCTCCCTGCGTACCCGGTTTGTGTTTCATCAATAAAGAAGAGGCGGCTTTTTTAGGCCAACCTCTTTCATTTCATTATATAGTATAACAAATTTCTTGATTTAAAAACTGCCAGTGTTCACTTTTTCAGGGCGCGTTACCGGCTCCGCGAGTTTTTTCCCATCCTCCCGGACAAGCTCCGCCTTTCCGTTTACCTGGACTGCGACCTCTTTGATTCCTTCCTGTTCCGTCAGTGACAATACGAGTGCATCAAGGAGCTGCTGGGAAATGATTTTCTTATCAAAGGCGCCGTAAACCGCCTCATTGAAGTTCAGTGTAACCTTCCCGTCCTCAACTTTTGGTTTTTCGACAAGCTTAACATCACTCATAAAAAGGCTGTCCAGGCTGGTGGAGGATGGGCCTTTCGCAAGTTCCATCACAGCGGCTTCAATTGAATTGCCAACAGTGTTGCTGACGCGGCGTGTCACCGGCACATAATAGTAGGAACCTTCTTCCCCGCCGATATAGTAAACCGTAACCGGCCTTGTATTCATAAGATCCGATACTCCGGACGAGTCGATATTGATGCCGGATTCCCGTGATAAGGTATCGCTGATTGGAGTGCCATTAACCGGCATTTCAGTAAGTTCATGGCCGTTCATTTTCAGTTTCACTTTTTTGACGGAATCGAACTGTGTTAGCGTCCAGGTCAGGGATTGAAGGATTTTCTGCTCATCTTCCGGCTGATAGTTTTTGAATTCTTTTGAAAGATCCACAGTCGCTATTCCATCCTTCGCGATGTTCACCGAAACATCCGTATCGGCTGGAAGAACAGCCCTGAACCCATTAGGCAGCATTTCAGAGACCGGCCCGTTCTCGACAAGATATTTGACAGCTTGGGTCGCAACGGCGGTTGTTTTCGGCAAGTTCAAGGTCTGCGAAACGACATATCCATTTTTATCGATGAGATAGAGTTCCGTTTTGACTGTTTCTTCGGTTACAGGGGCCGCATTGTCCTTGGTGGAGCTTGCCAGGCCGCTGTCCTTTGTATACGCCGTACTTTTTGGCGGGTCGATTTTTTTCACCGTTTCCGCTCCAAACAGCCCGCACCCCGATAACGCGATTGAAGATACGAGGACAGCCGATGCCAGGACTGCTTTTTTATTATTGGACATGAGAATCCCTCCTGAGACAGTTTGTACTACATGTATACGAGCCCTTATGAAAAATAGACCAGGCCCCAAAAAGAAATTCCTGTCCAGGAAAAATAAATAAATCTGCTGTATCCAGTATTAAGTGACATCTGTCCCGGATTTTGCCGTTCAAATGTCACGCAAACAGGGGTTGAGGGACATCTACCCCGGATTTTGTCCTTCGAATGTCATGCAAACAAGGTATGAGTGACATCCAATCCGGATTTTGCCGTCCAAATGTCACGCAAATAGGGTTTGAGTGACATCTACTCCGGATTTCGCCCTTCGAATGTCACGTAAACAGGGTTTGAGTGACATCCAATCCTGATTTTGCCCTTCGAATGTCGCGCAAACAAGTTTTGAGTGACATCCAATCCGGATTTTGCCGATTAAATGTCACGCAAACACGCCTTGAGTGACATCTAATCCGGATTTTGCCCTTCGAATGTCACGCAAACAGGGTTTGAGTGACATCTACCCCGGATTTTGCCGTTCAAATGTCACACAAACACGCCTTGAATGACATCAAATCCGGATTTTGCCCCTCGAATGTCACGACGAAAAAGCTCCTCAACAAAAAACAAGCCCCCTAATCCGGAAGCTTGTCCCTAATCCAATTTGATTGTCCTTACGCCTTCCACATCATAGCCAAGCCAGCTGGATGCAATCCGTGTGAAAATCAAATCCGAACCTGTTGTATAAAATTCATGTTTTGGCTGCCCTTCACCTGTTTCAAGCATCCCTCTGTAATCAAGGATCGTACTCACTTCGCGGGCTGTTTCATCCCCGGAACTGATCACCTTCACGCCACTGCCCATTACTTCCTTAATAAGAGGCTCGAGCAAAGGATAATGGGTGCATCCGAGGATGAGCGTGTCAAGCTTTTCACCAACCAAAGGCTGAAGCGTCTCGGAAACAACCCTTCTGGCCAGTTCCCCATCCACTTCACCGCTCTCGACAAGCGGAACGAACCTTGGGCAGGCGAGGCTTTGGACCGAAACCCTGCTGACCAGCGATTTAAGCGCTTTTTCATACGCTCCGCTCTTTACCGTACCAATCGTCCCGATGACCCCAATGTGGTAGTTATCGGTATTCTTGATTGCCGCCCTCGCTCCCGGGTAAATAACGCCGACAACCGGGATGTCGAGCTCCCTGCGGATATCATCCAGTACGGCTGCGGTCGCGGTGTTGCAGGCGATGACAAGCATTTTAATGTTTTTTTTAAGCAAAAAACGCGTCAGTTGCCACGTGAATTTTTTCACCTCATGGACCGGGCGTGGTCCGTAGGGGCATCTTTTCGTATCTCCAAGGTAAATAATCTTTTCTTTGGGAAGCTGACGCATCACTTCCCTGGCGACTGTCAGGCCGCCTACCCCGGAATCAATGATCCCTATTGGCTGTTCCAAACCTCTCGCCTCATTTTCCGCGCATTTCATGATGCAATTTATTCATGTTGCCGTGTAAAAGCTGAATTTCTTCCGATGTAAAGTTCTTTAATATATCCTCCAGGTAATCCTGGCGTTTTTTGATAACTTCATCGATAATCCTTTCGCCTTCCTCAAGAAGGTGGATTCTTACAACCCTGCGGTCCTTTGGATCTTTTACCCTCATTACATGGCTGTTCTTCTCCATCCTGTCGACTAGGTCGGTCGTGGTGCTGAACGCCAAGTACATTTTGTTCGATAACTCGCCGATTGTCATATCGCCATCTTCACGAAGCCATTGAAGCGCGACGAATTGTGGCGGTGTAATTGTGTAATTGCTGAGCATCTCCCTGCCCTTTTGCTTAATAATGCCCGCTATGTAACGAAGGTCCTTCTCGATGCTTGCGACTATATTCATATCAAGCTTTTCCGTTTCAGCCTGTTTCATTTTTGACCACTCCCATCATGGAACCTTGGGGAAGCAGCTTTGCCTTATAATCCCCATGGTTACTTTTATTTTCTACTTTTTCCGATAAAAATTCAAGGGAAACTGCGTTTTTCAAAATTGAGACCGGCCTCCAGGACGGATAGCCGGTCAGTATCACAGTTCAAGTTCTCCCATTCTCAGGAGCTCTACAACTGCCTGGGAACGCCCTTTCACACCAAGCTTTTGCATGGCGTTAGATATATGGTTCCGAACCGTTTTCTCGCTTATATAAAGATCACCAGCGATTTCCTTTGTTGTTTTGTCTTGTACCAACAGCTCGAAAACTTCTCTTTCCCGTTTGGTGAGTAATGGTTTATGGCTGAATCCGTTATCCTTCAAGTATTGTAACCCTCCTTGCCTTCGCCAGTTGTGAACCGTGGGATGGGTATATATTTAGTCACGATATAGTATGTAAACAATGCTTCATAAGTGACTGATTTTACTTGAAGTTTAGCGGATTACGTTTTGGAAATAAGGTTTTTCATTTCATCCGTCCATGGCGCGCCTTTGCCGGTTTCCCGTGAAATCTGAACCATTGTTCCCCGGCCGGTGAAACATACTTCTCCCGCCTCATTTTTACCCATATAATGGAGATCCACGGACGAATTGCCGATCTTGTTGGCCTTTACGTAAATCCTTAATTTTTCATCAAAAAATACTTGTTTGAGAAAATCGCACTGAAGATCAGCGACCACGGGAATAAAGGGATATCCAGGTTTCAGCCAGTTCCCCATGAAGCCGATTTCTTTGAAAAATTCAATCCGAGCCATTTCAAAATACGTAAAGGGAACTGTATTATTCAGATGCCCATACATATCGGTTTCCGAAAAACGGACCTTTACCGGAGAGTAAAATTTGAATTCCTGCTCCCATTCCTGCATGGAGGCAATATAGCCAATCCTCGCCATGTCCATCCCCCTTTTAAAGTGAATGCTCATTCATTTCATTATAGTATTCAATGGACACTTTAGGAAGCAAGACAGTATGAATTATGAAATCTAATAGGTCAGCCGCCGTTTGCTGGCTTTGCATAAATGATATATCTTTCTGGGGCATTTCCTACATAGCTAAAAGGATAGCAAGTGGTTAGGATCAATTCTTCCATGTCATCCTGCAGTGTAATAATTGTCCGGTCATCCGCATCGACTATTTTCGTTCCTGTGATTTCATATAGTGTTTCTGTTTTGGGCATTCGGATATTTAAAACATCCCCTGCCTTCAGCTCGCCAAGCCGCCTGAATACGGTATCCCGATGGCCTGAAAGAACAATCTGGCCGCCATCTCCGGGGAAGTAGGAACCTTGAAAATGGCCGACGCCTTTTTTCAGGTCATCTGGGTCGGTCCCTTCGACAATCGCAAGTTCGGAGTTTATTGCGGGGATTTCGAGAAGGCCGACAATCTCCCCGAAACCGGGTTTGGGAGTTTCCACTGCCGGCACATCCCCGGGCTTATCCGCCCCCGCTTCAAACGACCCGCTTGTGACGAGCCTTTTAGCCTCCTCAAGGGACCGGCCGCTTTCCATCTGGGTCTCGGCGAGTTGAAAACCGCCAACTATGATAACCGCGATGCCCGCGATGATAAACATCATTGGAAATATCGTCTTTCCTTTCAAATGCCTCCCCCTTCCCGGTTTTGTTTCTTCAATTATAACAAAATGGCCGTCATCGGCATACCGCCGCCCATAACCTTGCCAATAACGCCCTCAGTTGTCCGAAATACAAAAAGCTGCCCCACCATGCCGGGACAGCTTTAAAGTTTCCTATTCTCTTAAGCCCGGTCGCTTCCGAAGAAGTTGCGGAACGACTGGAATGTTGTTTCGCGGTTAAGCGCGGCAATTGAGGTCGTAAGTGGAATGCCTTTCGGGCAGGATTGGACACAGTTCTGCGAGTTGCCGCAGTTCGCAAGCCCTCCATCACCCATGATGGCATTCAGCCTTTCCGCCTTGTTCATTTCACCAGTTGGATGTGCGTTAAACAGGCGCACCTGGGACAGCGGGGCGGGGCCAATAAAGTCCGACTTGCTGTTCACATTCGGGCAAGCCTCAAGGCAGACGCCGCACGTCATGCACTTTGACAATTCATATGCCCACTGGCGCTTTGTCTCAGGCATGCGCGGTCCAGGGCCCAAATCATACGTTCCGTCAATCGGGATCCATGCTTTGACCTTTTTAAGGGAATCAAACATCCTGCTCCGGTCAACCTGAAGGTCGCGGACAATTGGGAATGTCTTCATCGGTGCGAGACGGATCGGCTGTTCAAGCTTGTCGATCAACGCGGTGCACGATTGGCGCGGTTTCCCATTGATGATCATTGAGCAGGCACCGCAAACTTCTTCAAGGCAGTTCATTTCCCAAGTGATCGGGGTTGTCTTTTTCCCGTCTTCAGTGACCGGGTTCCTGCGGATTTCCATCAATGCGGAAATAACATTCATATTTGGTCTATAAGGCAGGACAAACGTTTCTTCATAAGGGGCGGAATCCGGTGTGTCCTGGCGTGTGATGATAAACTTAACTGTCTTCACTGCTGCTGAAGCCTTTTCGGCTGCCATAGTTTCAGTCATCCGTTTCTACTCCCCTTTCTGTTTCGAGTAATCGCGCTTGCGCGGCTTGATCAATGAAGTGTCGACTTCTTCATAATGGAAAGCCGGAGCCGATTTTTGGCCGGTGAATTTGGCCATCGTTGTTTTAAGGAAGTTTTCATCGTCACGGTCAGGGAATTCAGGCTTGAAGTGGGCCCCCCTGCTCTCGTTACGGTTCAATGCCCCGATAGTGATGACTCGGGACAGCTGGAGCATGTTCTGAAGCTGTCGGGTAAACGCGGCCCCCTGGTTGCTCCATTTTGCCGTATCATTGATATTTATATTGTCATATCTCTCAAGAAGTTCCTGAATCTTTTCATCCGTCTGGCGCAGCTTGTCGTTATGGCGTACAACCGTTACGTTGTCCGTCATCCATTCGCCAAGCTCCTTATGGATGACATAGGCGTTCTCCGTTCCATTAAGCGACATGATGTTGTTCCACTTCGCTTCTTCTTCACGGACATGGCTATCGAACACAGATGCTTCAACCGCATCCGCGCTCTTTTCAAGGCCGTTGATATAGCGAACAGCATTCGGCCCCGCAACCATTCCGCCATAAACAGCCGAAAGGAGCGAGTTAGCGCCGAGGCGGTTCGCGCCGTGCTGGGAATAATCGCATTCCCCGGCCGCGAATAGGCCAGGTATGTTTGTCATCTGGTCAAAATCAACCCATAGGCCGCCCATTGAATAATGGACCGCAGGGAAAATTTTCATAGGAACCTTGCGTGGATCGTCGCCCATGAACTTCTCATAGATTTCGATAATTCCTCCAAGCTTGATGTCAAGTTCATGCGGATCCTTATGGGAAAGGTCAAGGTAGACCATGTTTTCGCCGTTAATGCCAAGCTTTTGGTTTACGCACACATCAAAGATTTCACGCGTCGCGATATCCCTTGGAACAAGGTTTCCGTATGCAGGATACTTTTCTTCAAGGAAGTACCAAGGCTTCCCGTCCTTGTATGTCCAAATCCGGCCGCCTTCACCGCGGGCGGATTCACTCATCAGGCGAAGCTTGTCATCCCCCGGGATTGCTGTCGGATGAATCTGGATGAATTCGCCGTTCGCATAGTAAGCGCCTTGCTGGTAAACAATCGCCGCTGCCGAACCGGTGTTGATGATCGAGTTCGTCGATTTTCCAAAAATAATCCCTGGCCCGCCAGTCGCCATGATGACGGCGTCCGCAGGAAACGCCTTGATTTCCATGGAAGTAAGCTGCTGCGCCGTAATTCCGCGGCAAGTCCCTTCTTCATCAACGATGGCACCGAGGAATTCCCAGCCCTCATACTTTGTTACAAGGCCGGACACTTCAAAACGCCGGACCTGCTCATCGAGCGCATAAAGAAGCTGCTGGCCGGTTGTCGCTCCGGCAAATGCGGTGCGGTGGTACTGTGTGCCGCCGAATCGGCGGAAATCAAGAAGACCTTCAGGCGTCCTGTTGAACATAACCCCCATGCGGTCGAATAAATGAATAATGCCAGGCGCCGCGTCGCACATTGCTTTTACAGGAGGCTGGTTGGCGAGGAAATCGCCGCCGTAGACAGTATCGTCAAAATGCTCCCATGTGGAGTCGCCTTCACCTTTCGTATTGACGGCGCCATTAATGCCGCCCTGTGCACAAACGGAGTGGGAACGCTTTACCGGTACAAGCGAAAACAATTCCACCTGTGTCCCGGCTTCAGCCGCCTTGATGGTGGCCATCAAACCTGCAAGTCCGCCTCCGACAACAATGATCTTTCCTTTTGCCATTCTTGACTCACTCCCTAATTAATTCCTAATCTATCAGGTCCGACCTAATTTTTCAGATTACATAAACGCTAGCAAGGCGCGAATCCCGACAAAGGAAAGGGCAAAAAATAGGCCAATTGTAAAATAGGTGGAAATCCTTTGTGAGCGTGGAGTCACAGTGACTCCCCAGCTGACAAAAAATGACCAGAGCCCGTTCGCGAAGTGAAAAATAGTAGAAATAACGCCCAAGAAGTAAAAAACAACCATGAAAGGAGAACTTAAAATGTCTGCCATCATGTTATAATTTACAGTCGCGCCAAATGCCGCCGCAACCCTGGTTTCCCAGACGTGCCAGCTGACGAATATCAGCGTAACTATACCAGTAATACGCTGGAGCGTGAACATCCAGTTACGGAAATAACCGTATCTGCCCGGGTTATTGTCTGCTGTAAAAGCGATATAAAGTCCATAAATTGCATGGTATAGCAAAGGTAAATAAATCACTACGGTTTCCAGGACAAGCCTGAAAGGAAGATTTCCCATAAAGTCTGCAGTTTTATTGAAGGACTCCGGACCTCCTGTTGCAGAATAGTTCACGAGCAGGTGCTGCATGAGGAAAATCCCAACCGGAATGACTCCCAAAAGCGAATGCAGCCTGCGGTTAAAAAACTCTCTGTTACCCGCCATAATCATACCCCCTAGTTAATACGATGAAGGCTCCCCTCATAGAATATAAACCTATCATCATTGTGAAAAAGTTATGAACCTTCCGTTACATTCGTGTGACATGTTCATTTTACTCCCACTGGATGGGAGCGTCAAGGAAACGTATACATTATTTCTTCCATAAAAGAAAAGTTGAAAATATACTAATATAGGGTTGTCCTTGTGTTGCGGCAATCCTCTGCTTAGCGGGTTATGTTTTTGCCAAATGGTATTTGTGGTTCCATCCGGAGGAACTGTCCAAAAACGGAATTGGTTATAAATTTTAGGCTTACTGCGTTGAAAAAATGTATATAATAGAATGATAGAAAGAGAGGGAGTCCTTTGAAAGAACATACCGCTTCTGAATTGCAGCCGACTGAAACTGTGCCAACTGAAACTGTAAGCAAATTTGGCTATGAATTGATCAGGGAAATCCTTTTGCCTGAACTACTTGGCAAAAACGCCCCTGAACTTCTTTATTGGGCAGGAAAACTCCTTGCCAGAAAATATCCGCTTAAAACAATTGATGAAGTAAAGGCCTTTTTTGTGAGAGCCTCCTGGGGCAGCCTGGACATCCGAAAAGAATCAAAAAATGAAATGGAATTCGAATTGGAAGCCGTGATGCTTCCTTCCCGGGTACCGTCCAAAGCCGAGGCATATTTCCAGCTCGAAGCGGGATTTCTCGCCCAGCAGATCGAAATGCAAAAAGGCGTTACCGCGGAGGCCTTTGAGCATCCAGTCAAACGCTCCCGTATCGCTGTTTTCACTGTAAAGTGGGATAGCAAGGATCCCATCGGAGCATAGTGAAAAAGCCCCCTTCACATTAAGAAGGGGGCTTTTTCCGTTTATCTATGCATGGATTTCGCTGCCTGATAGGGCAAAGGCATCATGCAAAGCTTCAACCGCGGGAACCATGAATTTATCTTCGATTACAACCGAAACTTTTATTTCCGATGTGCTCACCATTTTTACACGGATTCCGTTATCCGCCAGGACGATAAACATTTGCGCGGCTACGCCCGGATTCGATACCATTCCGGACCCGACAATCGATACCTTCGAGAGGCCGGTTTCCGTTTCAATTTTTCCATAGCCCAAAGCTTTCCTGCTAGCTTCCAGCACCTCGATCGTTTTCTCTAAATCTTCAGTTTTGATAGAGAAGGAAAGGTTCGCCGTCCCATTGCCGGTAATATTTTGGATGATAATATCCACGTTAATGCCATTCTTGGCAAGTGAAGCAAAGATTGCGGGAAGGCCGTTCAGCGATTCCGCCAGCCCGATTACGGATACCCGTGTAATTTGATCTTCAAATGCAACACCGCGAACAATTAAATTTTCTTCCATGGATACTTCCTCCTCAATAAGTGTCCCTTCCTCTTTTACCATGCTGGATCGCACGACAAGCGGGATGGCGTAGTTCTTTGCGAATTCAACGGCCCTTGGATGAAGGACACCCGCACCGAGATTGGCTAGCTCAAGCATCTCGTCATAGGATACAGAAAGCAGCTTTCTCGCATTCTTCACAACCCGAGGGTCTGTCGTAAATACACCTGTAACGTCCGTATAAATATCGCAGCGGCTTGCTTTCAAGGCTGCGGCGAGGGCAACGGCTGTCGTATCCGAACCGCCGCGTCCTAGCGTCGTGATCTCCCCGTGGGATGTAACCCCCTGGAACCCGGCGACGATGGCCACTTTTCCAGCCTCAAGCACTTCCCGCACCCGTTGCGGATCAATATCCATAATGCGCGCGTTCCCGTGAACATCTTCAGTTTTTATCCCGGCCTGCCAGCCTGTAAATGAAGCTGCCTCCATACCGAGCGCATTCAGCGCCATCGATAGCAGTGAAATGGTCACCTGCTCACCGGTGGAAAGGAGCATGTCCATTTCCCTTTTTGAAGGGGACGAGGTAATTTGTTTTGCCAGTCCCACAAGTTCATCCGTCGTTTTCCCCATCGCCGATACGACGACCGTAACACGGTTGCCTTTTTCGCATTCTTCGATTACACGCCTTGCCACGTTCATGATCCGTTCCGGCGTTCCCACAGAGGTGCCGCCGAATTTCTGTACAATAATCGCCACTGTTCCCCCTACTTTCCTTTGCTGTTTTCATTTTTTGAAGTAAGGTATCTGCACAAATAAAAAAGGGCAATGAGAGTCATCTCATTGCCCGGATACGTGATTGTTCTACGCATCTATGTGAGATAGCCCTCCAGGATTAGTAAACCCTGACAATCCTGCACTTATTCAATGCAGGACCAGCAAGCGTCCGGAATGGATCCATTCGCCGCTTCGGCGGTCTCCCCTTTCAAAATCCTTCATGGAATCCATTCTTCTCCGGATTTATACTCTTGAAGCCCGCGCCTCTACCTTCACTTTAGAATTCAAAGTGATAGTATATGAAATTAACCATCATTATAGCACAGCTTTTTTTTATTCGCCAACCCTAACTGTTCAATTTTTTCAAGAGTTCTTCGGCGATTGGCCCCGGTATGCCAAGACGAATGATCTCCTCCGGTGTCGCTTCCTTCATTTTTTTCACCGAACCAAAATTTTTAAGAAGGAGCTTTTTCCGTTTTTCGCCTATCCCTGGTATGGAATCAAGAATTGATTGGAACGCGCTCTTTCCGCGGAGCTGCCTGTGGAACGTAATAGCAAACCTGTGGACTTCATCCTGGATTCGCTGCAGCAGGTAAAATTCCTGGCTGTTGCGCGGCAGCGGGACGATTTCCAATGGATTTCCGAACAGAAGCTGGGATGTTTTATGTTTTTCATCCTTTACGAGTCCAGAGAGCGGAATATCAAGCCCAAGCTCGTTCTCTAGAACATCCCGGACCGCTTCGACATGCCCTTTTCCACCATCGATGATAATCATGTCCGGCAGCGGTAGGCCTTCCTTCAATGCCCGGGTGTATCGTCTCCTCGCGACTTCCCGCATCGATTCATAATCATCCGGGCCTTTAACCGATTTGATTTTGTATTTGCGGTATTCCTTTTTATACGGCTTCCCATCCATGAATACAACCATCGCAGATACTGGGTCCGTGCCCTGGATGTTTGAATTGTCGAAGGCCTCAATCCGGTTCGGGGGGTGGATGCCAAGGAGCGCGCCAAGATTGTCTACCGCTTTGATTGTCCGGTTCTCATCTCGTTCAATGAGTGAGAATTTTTCATTGAGGGCAATTTGTGCATTTTTCACGGCAAGCTTGACGAGATCCTTCTTTGGCCCGCGCTGCGGCTGAAGAACCTTTACTTCGAGAAGCTGCTCGGCCATCGGGCAGTCGACGCTGTCCTGGATGAGGACTTCCCTTGGCTTAATATGGTTTGCCTTTGAATAAAACTGACCCAGGAATGTCAGCATCTCCTCCTCCGGCTCACCGTATACGGGAAACAGGGAGACATCCCGTTCAATCAGTTTTCCTTGGCGCACAAAGAACACCTGGACGCACATCCAGCCTTTATCGACGAAATATCCAAAAACGTCCCGGTCGGTAAAATCGGTCGTCGTCATTTTTTGTTTTTCCATTGTCGCTTCGATATGCGCTATCTTGTCGCGGAATTCTTTGGCCCGTTCAAAATCAAGCTGCTCCGCGGCCTGGGACATTTTTTCGGTCAGCTCTTTTTTTATTTCCTTATAGCCGCCATTCAGGAACCTTGTAATTTCATCGGTCATCTGTTTATACTCCGATTCAGGCACCTGTTTTACGCAAGGCGCAAGGCACTGCCCAAGGTGATAATAAAGGCAGACGCGGTCGGGGAGTGTCGCGCATTTCCTGAGCGGGTAAATCCGGTCGAGAAGCTTTTTCGTTTCATTGGCCGCCTGGACATTCGGGTAGGGACCGAAATACTTCCCTTTGTCCCGCTTCACCTTCCTTGTGATAATCAGCTTCGGATGCCGCTCGGCCGTCAGCTTGATGAACGGATACGTCTTGTCATCCTTGAGCATGATATTGTATTTGGGGTCATGTTTCTTAATCAGATTCAGTTCAAGGATGAGCGCTTCAATATTGGATGAAGTGACAATGTATTCAAAGTCCTCGATTTCCCCTACAAGACGCTGCGTTTTCGCATCGTGCGAACCCGAGAAATACGAGCGCACCCTGTTTTTCAGGACCTTTGCCTTTCCCACATAAATGATCGTCCCCTGCCTGTCCTTCATCAAATAGCATCCAGGCTGGTCCGGCAGCAGCGCGAGTTTTTGCTTGATAATTTCATTCATTTGGCCGGCCGCCCCCTCTCAATTCTTTTTCCATCTATATAAGGTTATATCGTTGTAGATCGGCTCAAATAGCGGGTTTGAATGAAACTCCCCCGCTTCTTCAATTTTACCATGGATGTCCACTCCCTGCTCCATAAAGCCTTCAGCCACTTTCCCCGTCAGCAGGATTGTATAATCTTCATATAACCCTGAATCATACAAGAATACATCATAGGTGAAAATTTTCTTATGTGAAAATGGAACCCGAAGGTAATCGAAAACGCGTGACTCTTCATGTGTGTACACCATTACTTTTTCCCCCATGCTTCCCACATACTCAGCCACCTGATAAACAGCCGGGGGCTCCGCGGACTGCATCCGCAGCAATTTTATCCCCGTATAGGCCTGGGCGGCGACGAGCAAGGTGCATAGTATCGTGACTACTTTGCCAGGCTTTTCTTTTAAAAGAACCGCCATCAAAATGATGATGGCCATCCCCGATAACGGAAGGGCATGCCTGGCTTTCTCAATATTTTGCGCAAAAAGCGCCCAAAGGAAGTACGCGGAAAACAGCCAGATGAGAATTATGGCAAAACGATCCGGGAGCCGTTTGCTAATCGTTATTTGATACAATCCTATTATGGCAAGGATTCCAAATAGGCAGGCAAGAAAGATGGAATGTGCGGACATGCCTGTCCAAAACATGTTCCCTGCCGCAAGGGTATACAACCTCTCCCAAATAGGCGCAGAAGAACTCGCCGCGGTTCCGCCCCATTCCTCGAAATGTCCGCCCGTAAACGAAAGCGCTAGAGTAAAAAATCCCTTTATGCTTCCCTCAGTGGCAATCAGCCCCGCAACCCAAATTAGCTGGAACAGGAATGCAATTGCCGCGTACCGGATTAGGGCTCCAGCCTTCAAGCCCCGGGAACGCCATTCCCGCAACAACAACAAGCCGGGTCCCAATACGAATGGAATATAGGAAAGCCTGATTCCAAGGAGGATTCCCAGCCAGAACAAAGTGGGGATAATTGTTTTTTTTGCCGGTTTTAAAAAAGCGGTTTGCAGGCTCCAAAGGAACCACCATAATGACGCAAGGGCGGCGCCTTCCGACATCGGCTGGTTGACGGACACAAGCAGGAAACTGGATGTAAACAGAGCCGCGGTAGCGAGGATGCTGTAATTTCCTGTACCAAGCGACTTGAACATCCTATAGACAGGGTATAAAGAAGTTACATAAAAAAGCCCGTTGAAAAGCGAAAGCGCCTTGGCCGGGTTGTCTGTAAAAAAAGAGATTATTTTTCCTCCAAGGATGAAATATGGATATCCAGGAAAATGCGGCTGCATCGCCAGTAGGTCAAACCTGTTGATGGCCAGCGCGAAATCAGCCGCATCAAAAGAAGAGATATAAGGATTTATATAATAAAAAAGTGCGAATGCCGCAATGAGGATTGCCAGGAGAGAATACAGCTGAAGGGCTCTCTCTCCCAACGAATGTGACACTTTCAATACATCACCATCTTTGAAGGTAAAATAAGAATAATTGGGCTGCCTATTAAACTTAAGAAACTTCTGACTCGATTGCATCAGTTTTCTGAAAAGCTGTCAGAAATAGGGGCGGCTTTGGACACGCATTCCTTGAAAATTCACTTTACTGTCCAAACATCGAGCTTCTTTGGACAGACACCCCTCGATAATTCACTTTGCTGTCCAAACATTAGGCTTCTTTGGACAGACACCCCTTGAAAATTCACTTTGCTGTCCAAACATCGGGCTTCTTTGGACAGATACCCCTTAAAAGTTCACTTTACTGTCCAAACATCGGGCTTCTTTGGACAGACACCTCTCGATAATTCACTTTGCTATCCAAACATCAGGCAGCTTTGGACACTTACCCGCCAAATTTCCCAAAACCAGTCCAAACATCAAATATCCCCGCCTAATATTAAAAAGACCAAAAAGTACAAGGCGGCCGCCTTGTACTTTTAATATCGCCATTATTTCGCCTGGGCTTCCGTTGTGCCCGCGGTATTGAAATGCTTTTCCCTGGCAGGGGCTTTCTTTTCGCCGGAGGACGTCAGCAAATAGATTGCCGCAAAATAACCGAGGTAGGCCATTACTTCCTCAATCGACGGCATGGAGGAATAGCCGAACAATGCTTTCAGGAAGATGCCGACATCGCCGGAAATTAGCGGTGACGTCCCCGTATCACGGAGATAGTGCGCATAGTCAATCGGATGCTCCGGCATGAACCAGGTGATATCGTACACATGCGGCATGACGCTGCCGATCAGATTAATATCCTGCATCATCGAAATCGCCTGGACGAGCAGGCCAGCTGCAATCAGGATAATGAACGCGCCCGTAACCTTGAAGAAGGTTTTCAGCGGGACCCGCATTGTTCCGCGGAAGAAGAAGTAGCAGACAACGGCTGCAATCAGAGCACCGGAGATTGCACCCCAGCCCTGCATTGCGGCTCCGATATTACCGCCGGTAATCGCGGCGAAGAAGAATACTGTTTCGATCCCTTCCCTGAGGACGACGAGGAATGAGTGGATGACCATTCCGATGATATTACCAGTCGAAATGAACTTGTTCATCTTTCCTTCCACATTGCCTTTTATATCCTTGCTGTGGGCAGCCATCCAGAAGACCATCTGGGTTAACAGGATTGTCGAGACGACCATGATGCCGATTTTGAGATAAATCTCGCTTCCCATCGCGGCAAAGCCGGTAAACACGACCTGGAAGAGCATCGCGATCCCAATGCTCGCCACGACGGCAAGCCCGGCTCCAAGCCATACATATTTAGTGTATTGCTTCTGGCCGACCCTCTTAAGGTAAGTCGTAATGATCCCTACAATCAACAAGGCTTCCAATACTTCACGGAAGGTGATCAATAATGCTTGAATTTCCACAGCTGTTTCTCCTCCTGCCGTCGATTACTCCGCCATCAGGCGCGGCTTTACTTTTTTCTCTTTCTTGCTGTATAAAGAACTACTCCAACAATGACAGCGGCAATCAGGATGATTGGAATCCAGTTCCTCAGGTTGGAAACATCGGTCCAATCCTTTTTTCCGCTATTCGTTTCCACTTCGCTCGCGCTTTCGGAAAAATGGCCGACTTCAAGGTTCTTTATCTCGAATTGTTCCTTGAGCGCGGATAGAATTTCGTCTTTTCTAGTTTTAAATTCATCAAGGTTAGGTTCTTTCTTCCCAACCCCAAACAGGCCGGGATTTCCAAGCGCTTCAAGCGCCGCGTTGAAATCATCGCGTATTTCTTTATCAGCAGAAGCGTCCTTCGCCTCTACCTTTGGCGAAATCGCCTCATAGGTTGCAAAGCCTTTGGCAAGCAGCTTTTTGCTCGTATCAAACTCGCTGAAGTTCTTTTCAATGCTCTCAAGCCTCCTGGCTATATTCAGGACAAGGAGCTTTTCCATATTTTCAATCGCCTGGACCTTTTGTTCCTTTTCCAGGTTCTCTTGAATGATGCTTCCAGGCTCAGGGCCCATATGCATATCAATTTCTTCCTTCACTGTACCGAACAATGCAAGAGCATCTATATAATTCGGAGGGTTTTCGTTTAATTTTACAACCACTTCTTTATATACTTCGGCTACCTTTTCCTCGTTTGGATCTCCATACGAATAGGCTTGGACTCCGTTCGCCGGAAATCCACTGAGAATGAAAATCAATACGAGGCAAAAAAAAGAAAGTCGTTTCATCTAATCTGTCCCTCCCAATCACAATGATAATGATTATCAACATCATTGTCAATGTAACAATAGTCGTTGTCATTTATTTTTCATATTTTTCGGTCACATGTTTTCCATATTTAACTTTCTGCTGCTCCGAAACCTGGTCTACCTTTAATACAGGTTTCCTCATTTCACGGATAATCGCTGGCAGCACGGATGTCATGTAGGCCTTGAATTTAATGAAGGATTCCCCTGTTTCCCTTACCTGGTAACGGATCGGAATTTCTTTCATCCTGAATCCCTTCCTTAGTAGATTCAGCGTAATCACCTGTGCATAATTGTAATCGTGCTCGATTTCGGCATGCTCCATCGCGAGCCTGGAAAAGGCCCTCATCCCCGATTGTCCGTCATAAATCCACCGCCTAAGCAGGATGGATTGCAAAAGGGTGAAGCAATAGTTCCCAATCCTTCTGTTCCAGCGCATCCCCTTTATTGTACCGAGGAAACGGGAGCCCGTTACATAGTCGGCATCACCTGCAAGAATCGGTGCCACCAGGTCAGGAATTTGGTCGGCAGGATACTCATTGTCGGCGTCAATCATGACCCCGATATCGGCGCCAAGTTCCACACAAAGCTGAAGGCCCTTCCGGACAGCTGCACCAAGCCCTTGATTTTTTTTAAAAGAAAAAACATGGTCGGCGCCAGATTCTTTCGCAATGGCGACTGTCGCATCGGTTGACCCGTCGTCAATGACGAGCACTTCCACTTCAACCGACGGATGATAGTACCTCGGAATTTTTCGAATCACTTGCGGTATCGATTCTTCTTCGTTATGGGCTGGCAAAAATACAATAATCTTCTTTTTCATTTCCTGGTGTCCCTTCTGATTGACTCCATCAAAATTGGACCCCGGCTATGGGAAGGGAACGGCGCTCCAAGGAGATAGGCGATTGTCGGGGCGAGCGAAACCAGGCTCCGCTTCTCATCAATCCGTTTTCCTTGTTCGATGGCTGGTCCGTGCATAAAGAATGGCACATACCTTTCCCCTTCATCCAAATGGCCGTGCCCCCCGATACCATCTGCCTGGCCATGATCGGCGCATACAATGAAGGTTGCATTTTCTAGTTTCCCCTTCTGTTTCAGCCAGTTGAAATATTCTTCCGCCAGCGCATCGGCTTCTTCAATCTTTTCAATGTACTCATCATACAGAACGCCGCGGCTGTGCCCAATCTGGTCTGTACCGATCAGCTGGATGATTTGTAAATCCGGGTCTTTTTCATCCATGATCATTTTCGCCCGTTCGATAATATTCCTGTCCGCCTTGTCTTTATGCATGACCGCGGTAACTGTATCAACGTCCCTTTCGCCGAAGGAATCGACAAGGTGGGCAATGCCAAGCAGCGAGCCTTTTTTCCCGACTTTCCGGAGGGAATCAAAAATGCTCTCTACTTTGAGGCCAAGCTTCCAAACCATATTCGAGGTAATCCCATGTTCGAATGGGTATGTACCGGTAAACATCGATGAAAAACAGACAACAGTCCTTGCGGGATAGACCGTTTCCATCAGGCTGTAGTCTGTGCCATTTTTTCGCAAATTATCAAGGAATGGAGTGTTCGCCTGGTCGAACCGTTCCTTACGCATGCCATCGATCACAAAGACGATGACCCTGTTATTTATCGGGCCGGTTGCCGGCTTTTCAGTATCCCTTGTATACGAGGAGTATGGAACTGGTTTCCAGTCAAACAAATACCTGTGTAAAATGAACGCGAACAGAAGAATCGCTGCATAAAACAGGAAGAGGCCGCCTAACTCTCCAAGCCCTCGCGCGGGCAGTCCCGCCGCATAGTCCCAGGCAAGAAGGATCAGAAGGAATTTTGGAAGCTGTTCCTGCGCATTTCCGCTTGTGGAGTCGCTGTTTTTCAGGACCAGCTTCCAGAAGCGGGTAAAATTCAGCCAGTCTGTCCCAATTCTAAGGTGATAATAAAGCGTGCCCCAAAAGAAGACTGTGAAAAAGAAATAAAGCCCCACCGCAAGGAAAATAAGCGGATAATTCACATGATGCCAAACCATTAGGAACGCCATAACCGGCATCCAGATATAATTCCGAAGAAATAACGGGAAATCATAAACAAAATATAGAACGAGCAGCGGAACGACAGCCAAAAAGCCGATTAGCAACTCCGTCAAATATCCGTCCTGCCCAAAGCGGGGAAGGCTGTAAATCAGCATCGTGCCGATCGTGAAAATCGGTGTGAACGGCTTGCCCTCGTTTAGTAGATTCCAACACCTGGCCGCGAATTTTTCAAAAGCAGAAGCTTGTTTCATTAAGCATTTCCTCCAGTGTAACCCTTTTTGCGGAGCTGCCTGATTGTTTTGAAAGGCGTGAAAATCAACAGGGCCAGCCCCGCGGCATATGAAAATACAAATTTATAACCATGGCTAACCAAGGCAACCAAATAGGCCTTGTCCGCCGGAAAATGAAAGCTTGCGAGAGCGATTGCCATTATCGATTCATACGTCGCGATCCCGCCCGGGGTGATTTGGAAAATCTGGCCGCCGACTGTTATGGAATTGACCCAGACTGCCTGGATTGGCCCAAGCTGATTCCCTATCGAGGCCGTGACGCCGAGGACAACCGCCCCTTCCAATAGCCAGCTAAGGGCGGTAAGAAATGCAACAGGGATGAACCTTCCTCCTGTAAAAGCCTCCTTCAGCATGGCGGCGTGTTTCTTAAAAAGCAATGGGTAAAGCCGAAAAACCGCATAGCCGGAAAGGGTGGCAAAAAGGAATCCCAAACCCAATGCCCATCCTGGAATCGCGACAACAAAGCTCTTTTTTAAAAGAAAGATGCCTATTGCGGAAAACAGCAGGAGGATAAAAATATCCAATAAGCGGAGGACAATGACCGAATGCGCGGATTCATCAGCCTTTATGTGTTTTTCCTTATGGCTCAGCATCCCGATTCTAAAAGCGTCACCGATTTTGACAGGGAAAAGGTGGTTGACTGCCAAGCTGAGCAATATCGCCTGTAGGCAGCTGCCGAATCTTGCCCGGTTTCCAAGGTATAGCTTCCATGCCACAGATCTTAGGGAGAATGACAGGAAATATGCAGCTGTCACCGCAATGATGATCAGCGGGTTCTCAACGAAAAAATCCGCCAGTGCAGCCCTCACCGCTTCCCCGCTAAAATGCCTTGCAGACAAGTATAGGAAAAACAACACGAGTGATACCCCGCCCGCGTACAGGATCCTTTTTATCCACAGCCTATTTTTCATAGCTTTTCGCCCACTCCACCGTCCTGGCGATGCCCTCTTCAAAGCTAATTCGCGGAGAGTAATCTAGCTCTCTTTTTGCCTTCGTTATATCAGCCCAGGTGAAGTTGACGTCGCCTACCCGCCGTCCGGACCTCAACACTTTTGCGTCGGGGAAATGCCCTGCCAGTGTATCGGCGACCTTTTCAATGGAAATCGGCTGCGCGGAGCCGAGATTATACACTTGATTTCCTTTGGCACTTTTAACCGCGGAAAGAATCCCGCCGACACAATCATCAATATAGGTATAATCCCTTGCAGTTCCCCCGCCAAAAAGAGTGATTGGCTCGTTACGGATCAAATTTTTAATAAATCCCGGTATTGCCATATCCGGCCTTCCCCATGGTCCGTATACTGTAAAAAATCTGAGGATGGTCATCTGGAAGCCATACAGCGCAGCATACGCATGGCAAAAGGATTCCGCCCCGTATTTTGCTGCTGCGTATGGAGATACGACCCGTCCTGCTGCCATTTCCTCTTTTACAGGACTGTTGGGAAGGTCGCCATAAACTGAAGAAGAAGAGGCGAACAACACATGCTTGACATTCGTTTCCCCTGAAAATTTCAGGACATTGACAGTCGCTTTTATATCATAATCGACATATTCAAGTGGAGCCGTGAGCGATTTTTGGACGCCGGGTATCGCGGCTAAATGGATGACGCAGTCCGCCCGGAACTTTTTAAATAGCAATCCCACTTCTTCATCATCAGTAAGGAGGCCTTTTTTTAAAAAAACAAAGCTCCCCGCCTCCCTGGCAAATTCGAGCTGCTCCTTTTTCCTTTCAGGAGGATAATAATGGTGCAGTTCGTCAATAACAGCAAGCTCATGGCCTTCCTTCAGCAGGGCCCTGACAAGATGAGAGCCGATAAACCCGGCACCGCCCGTCACTATGATCTTCATTGGCCAAACGCCTCTTTCGTCTATGTAATGGTTGCCGCTAAACATGAAAACAGGAAAAACCTTGCTTGGCTGACAAGGTTTTTCCGGATTGGTTAACGCGGATTATTTGGCGCTGTCAATTACAGATTGAAGGGATGCTTTCAATTCATTAAACAGCTTTTCCCCGGCTGCTTTGTCCTTGGCTTTCGCAGCGTCCACATATGCCTGGGCATTTTCAACAAGGCCATTGTAGCCTTGCTCACCAAGCGATGTTTTCAGGTCGGAACTAATGACATCGATAAACAATGCGCCTTCAAGGGCCGTAATCACCGATTTGTCCTCGCCCCAGCTCTCAATGCTTTCAGTATATTCGTCAATGGCTACCTTTGCAAACCCGCGCACAAACGCTTTGTTGATTGCTGCCGGATCGATTGCCTTCACATCGGATTGAAGATCGAATTGCTTTTCGATGAATGCCCCTTCTTCCGGAGAATGCTTCATAATGTAGGATTTGATCGCCTGGAAGAACGCCCAGCCTTCCGCTTGTTCAACCTTTGCAGCTTCGGCATCCTCTTTTGCTTTGTCAGCAGCCTTTGTTGCATAGCCGTTAGGGAGCGCGCCTGTTGCAAGGTAGAAGGTTTTCATCAATGTTTTATCGACAACCTGTTTCCCAAGCTGGAAGCCAAGCTGGTCATTGGCCCCGATTGCCTTTTCCATTTCATCGAAACCAGCGGAAATCGCGTCTTTCATGGATGTGCCATAAGACGCATCCCTCTTTTCGACAGTGGATTGAATGATGCCGTAAAATTCCTTTGCTTCTTCCATTTCTTCTTTCACTTCATCCGCCTTGCCCCAGTTTTCGGCAACTTCGGAGAATTCATGTTTCATAGATGTATAGAATACCTTTTGCATCAATTTATCAAAAATCTGCTTTACAACCACTTTATCCAGCGAGCCGTCCTTGCCAGCCTGAAGCGCTGTGGTGATTGTCTGGTCAATATTATCTTCAAGCTCCTGGTCCCTCTTTTGGACAAGTCCTTTTAGATTTTCTTCATAGATTTTTGTTACCTTATCAAAATCGACTTCTTTTCCTTCCTTGGCCTTCTCCAATTCTGCCACGGCTTCTTTAAAGCTATCTCCATATGAGATTTCTTCCTTTTCAGCCGATTCGTCCTTTTTATTTGTTTCTTTTTGTTCAGTATTGGATTTTGTAGATGACGAGCTTTCTTCTTTCGAACCGCAAGCGCCAAGGATAAGTGATAATACAGCGAGTGATGCTACCAATTTCACCTTTAAAGACATTTCGATTTCCTCCTGATGACATTTAATTGAAAATGATTATCATTTCTATTTATGATTATAAAAGAGAATGATTCTCATCGTCAACGGTTTAGTGGACAAATTCACAAAACTGACTAAATTGGCAGCTTTTCGTTCATCTTTTCGGCAAAAATAAAACCCCGGCTGGAAAATCCGCCGGGGAATTGATTTTACAAATGGTTTTGCAGAAGGCTCACAAGGTTTTCCTTCGGCTGGTAGCCAACAACCTTGTCAACTTGTTCTCCGTCTTTGAAAACAAGCAAAGTCGGGATGCTCATAACGCCGTATTTCGCGGAAGTTTCAGGGTTTTGGTCAACGTCAAGCTTTACAATTTTCACCTGGTCGGCCATTTCGGAATCAACTTCCTCAAGAACCGGGGCAATCATTTTGCATGGTCCGCACCATGGGGCCCAAAAATCTACAAGAACAAGGCCTGAGCCGATTTCGCCAGCGAAATTCTGGTCTGTTACATTTGAAATTGCCATAAAAAATAGCCTCCTAAATTGATACTAAAATCTACCGAAAGTATACCACCATTCGGAGGTGCATGCTAATAATTTGTTTCTGCTTTAGCCTTCCCGGGCCATGGCAGGGATATTCCCGTGGCTGAAGTCGTTAAAAGGAAAAAGGGCGGGTTACGCCGCCCTTTTTCGAGCTCCAATATTAGGAGTGGATTTTCAGCTTTTTAAATTCTTCCGTCAAAAGCGGAACGACCTCGAACAAGTCTCCGACGATACCATAGTCTGCAACCTTGAAGATGTTCGCCTCAGGGTCCTTGTTAATGGCGACGATCACTTTCGAGTTCGACATCCCTGCCAAGTGCTGGATCGCTCCAGAAATCCCACAGGCAATATAAAGGTCCGGCGTTACCACCTTGCCTGTTTGGCCGATCTGAAGTGAATAGTCGCAATAATCAGCGTCACATGCGCCCCTTGATGCCCCAACCGCGCCGCCGAGAACCTTGGCTAGCTCCTTCAGCGGTTCGAAACCATCAGCGCTCTTTACACCCCGGCCTCCCGCGATAACCACCTTTGCCTCCGAAAGGTCGACTCCCTCGCTTGCTTTCCGGACAACTTCTTTAACGATCGTGCGCAAATCCTTGATCTCCACCGTGACCGCCGCCACCGTTCCGCTTGCGGCTTCATTTTTTTCAAGCGGAGCGATATTATTCGGGCGGATTGTCGCGAAAATCAGCCCATCGGTGATAAATTTCTTTTCAAAAGCCTTTCCGGAATATATTGGCCTTGTGAAAACAAGATTCCCGCCCGCGGCTTCGACCGCGATGGCGTCGGAAATGAGCCCGCTGCCAAGTTTTGCGGCTATTTTTGGTGCCAGGTCCTTGCCCATAGCCGTATGTCCAAGAATCAGGCCCTCTGGCTTTTCTGAGTCAAGAACCGCCAAAAGCGCCTGCGAATAACCGTCCGGCGTATAATTTTTCAGTTTTTCGTCTTCGACTGCAATCACTTTATCCGCTCCATATTGATAAAGCTCAGTACCTAAAGCGCTTACAGCATCTCCGATCAAAACGCCGACTACTTCCCCGCCCTCGGCTACCGTTTTAGCCGCGGCGATTGCTTCAAAGGAAACATTCCTAAGCGAACCATCGCGTACTTCTCCCAATACCAACACTTTTCTCGCCATATCCTCTACCTCCTGCGCTTTATCATTCAGCTTGGGTTCCAAATTTAATTTAGTCCTAAAATCGTTTTTCGCCTCGGCGAAATATGTGAGGTTTAAATGACTTTTGCTTCGGAATGAAGGAGCTGGGTAAGTTCTTTTACCTGATCCTGCAAATCACCTTGAAGGATGCGCCCTGCTTCTTTCTTTGGCGGCATAAAGATTTCGATTGTTTTTGTTTTCGCCTCGACATCGTCTTCTTCAAGATCAAGGTCATCCAATTCCAGTTCATCAAGCGGTTTCTTTTTTGCTTTCATGATTCCCGGAAGCGATGGGTACCGTGGATCGTTCAGTCCTTGCTGGGCGGTCACGAGCAAAGGAAGGGATGCCTCAACCACTTCGGAATCGCCTTCGATGTCACGGACGATTTTCGCGGTTCCTCCGTCAATTTCAAGCTTGGTGATGGTCGTTACATACGGGATGCCCAGTAGTTCCGCAACTCGGGGCCCAACCTGTCCGGACCCGCCATCGATGGCGACATTCCCGCCAAGGATGAGGTCAGCTTCCTTGTCTTTTAAAAATTCGGCGAGAATTTTCGCTGTTGTAAATTGGTCGCCGTTTTCAACATCATCTTCCGTGTTAATCAGGACGGCTTTATCCGCCCCCATTGCCAATGCGGTCCGCAGCTGTTTTTCAGCCTCTTCAGTCCCGACTGTCACAACAGTTACTTCACCGCCTTGTGCATCACGCACCCGGATTGCTTCTTCGATGGCGTATTCGTCATACGGATTGATAATGAATTCCGCGCCATCCTCATTGATTTTGCCGCCGGACAACGAAATCTTTTCTTCCGTGTCAAATGTCCTTTTCATCAGCACAAAAATATTCATACTTTTTACCCCTCCCAAAGTTCAGTTGATTTCTGCGTGTTTGATAGAATAGATGTTTTATAACGGTAAAACGCTTTCAAAATTTCCTGAAAGCCGGGTAGGAATCCCGGTTTAAGGTTTTATTCGCCTTTGAATTCCGGTTCGCGTTTTTCGATGAACGCCCGGATGCCTTCCTGGCCGTCCTCCGACATGAAAACCTGGCCAAACAGCTCCGCTTCCCTGTCAACACCATGATAAAATTCTTCCGTCTTTGAATAGTTCAAAAGCTCAATGGCTGCTTTTAGCGAGCCAGTGCTTTTTTTGGCGATCTTTTTGGCCATTGTGAAGGCATGGTCCAAAAGTTCTTCCTCAGGATAGGCGTGGTTCGCCAGTCCAAACTGCACAGCTTCCAGCCCTGTTATGGGTTCGGAAGTAAACAGCATTTCGGCCGCTCGAGCCGTTCCAACAAATTTAGGGAGCCTTTGAGAACCGGCAAAGCCCGGAATTAGGCCAAGCTGAAGCTCGGGAAGCCCGAGTTTCGCTGTTTCGCTGACAAGGCGGAAATGGCAGGCCATGGCCAGTTCAAGCCCGCCACCGAGCGCAGCCCCATGGATGGCCGCTATAATCGGCTTTGAATACTTCTCCATCCTGTCAAACAAATTTTGTCCAAGGCGGGCAAGGTCGGAGAAGTCCTCAGCGGATGTAATCGTTGTAAATTCCTTTATGTCCGCCCCTGCGGAAAAAAACCTTCCTTCACCGCGAAGCAGGAGAACCTTAATTTCCTTATCCGTTTCAATTTCGTCCAGGATGGATGAAAGCTCTTTCAAAACGTGGGATGATAGTGCGTTTGCCGGCGGTCGCTGGATTACAACCTCCGCGATGCCGCCCTCATTTGACCATTTTAAAAATTCCAAACAAATCCCCCCTCATTAGACTTGGCTGGCGGAAGGCCCGGATGTGCCCGCTCCGCATCCATTCAAAAGCAGTTCATGGATAGGAATACTCAATGTGTTCAGCTCGTACTTTTGCTCATTCATAATCCATGTGGTGACCGTTTCATCGATTGTCCCGAAAATCATCTGTCGCGCGAGGCGGATATCGAGCGATCGGGAAAATTCTCCATTTTGTTTGCCCTCAAGCAGGATTTCGTCGATGAGTTTCATATACCCTTTCAGCACCTCGTTGATTTTAAGCCGCAACTCTTTGTTCGACTGCCTCAATTCAAGCTGTGTGACAATCGCAAGGTCCCTGTCCTCGGAAAGCATCCGGAAATGGGAATCAATCAATAGTAATAACTTCTCTGCCGCCGACTCTTTTCCTGCTATGACAGGCTCGATTTTTTCAATATACGATCCCATCTTTTCTTCGAATAAAGAAATGAGGATATCTTCCTTGTTTTTAAAATACAGGTAAATCGTCCCGTCCGCCACTCCCGCCTGCTTCGCAATCCGCGAAACCTGAGCCTGGTGGTAGCCGTTTTCGGCAATAACGGAAACAGCGGCATCAATGATTTGCATGTATTTGGGCCTGTTTTTCTTCACCACTATTTACCCTCCTCCGAAGAACACGACACATGAAATGAATGAACAATCATTCATAATTTAATAATAAAACCACCTTGATTTTTCTGTCAAGCAGCCGATGTTCCGCGATATGGGGCCGCTGATACTTCTATCATATAATGAACCCGAAAAAAAGGGAAATCCGGTAAAAGGAAAAAGGGAGCCGTCAAGCGGCTCCCCTTCTATGCATGCTTTTGTTCATCCTCCTGAAGCTTTTTCCTCTCTTCATCTACGAGTGCGCGCCTGAGGATTTTACCGACAGCGGTCTTGGGCAGTTCTTTTCTGAACTCATAAATCCTCGGTGCCTTGAATGAAGCGAGATGCTTGCGTGCGAATTCGTCCAGTTCCTCTTCTGAGGCGGTGGCGCCCTCCTTAAGGACAATGTACGCCTTGACTGTTTCGCCCCTATACGGGTCTGGGACGCCCGCGGCGACCGCTTCCTGGATGGCAGGATGCTCATAAAGGACTTCTTCAATTTCCCTTGGATAAATATTAAAGCCACCAGCGATAATCATATCCTTCTTCCTGTCGACAACATAGAAATAGCCGTCTTCATCCATATAACCCAAATCGCCGGTCAAAAGCCAGCCATCCCTGAGCGTCATGGCCGTTTCTTCGGGACGGTTCCAATATCCCTTCATTACTTGTGGGCCTTTAACGGCAATTTCGCCTATTTCTCCGGGCGGAAGGCGCTCGCCGTTTTCGAGCGAAAAAATCACCGCGTCCGTATCAGGCCATGGGACGCCAATGCTTCCCTTAATCCTTGGCCGATCCCAAAGGAAATTTGAGTGGGTTACCGGTGAAGATTCCGTCAGTCCATATCCCTCAACGAGCTTCCCGCCTGTCACTTCCTCGAATTCCTGCTGAACTTCAGCAGGGAGCGGAGCGGAGCCGCTGATGCACGAATCAATCGATGACAAATCATATTTATTCAAGTCCGGATGGTTCAGAAGGCCGATATAGATGGTCGGCGCTCCGGGGAATAGGGTTGGCTTTTGCTTTTGGATCGTCTTGAGCGTTGTGTCCGGATCGAATTTAGGCAGCAGGATCATTTTATACCCCTGCATGATTGAGAGGACCATCACTGCCATCATTCCATATACATGGAAAAATGGAAGAATTCCTAGGACCCGTTCTTCGCCGGGCCGGCATTTGTACAGCCATCTGTTGCACATCAACACATTAGCGGCGAGATTTTTATGGGTAATCATGACTCCTTTCGGAAAACCCGTCGTACCACCCGTATACTGGAGGAGGGCAAGATCCTCGTCGAAATCGATTGGATATTCTTCAATGTCGGTTGCCGGCTTATTCAGGATTTCTGTCAGTAAATGGTTGCTTCCCTCATGCTTTACCTTAACAACGATCCCGTATTGTTTTTTCTGGATGAAAGGGTACACAAGGTTTTTCGGGAATGGGAGAAAGTCTTTGATAGCGGTTACAATAATGTGCTTCAAATCAGTCTTATGGAAGACTTTCGAAACACGCGGATACAATATGTCGAGGGTGATAATCGCAAGCGCGCCGGAATCCTTCATTTGGTATTCCAGTTCGCGTTCCATGTATAGAGGGTTTGTTGGCACGACAACCCCTCCAGCAAGCAGAATTCCATAGAATCCAATGACTGCCTGGGGAGTGTTTGGGAGCATGACAGCGACCCTGTCGCCTTTTTTAATCCCGAGCTTTTGCAAGTAGGCGGCCAATTTTTCAGCGCTTTCCCTTATTTCCCTGAATGTGAGCTCTTTTCCCATAAAGTGGATGGCCGGTTTTCCCGGGAATTCCTCGGCGGATTTTATCAGGTAGCTCTGCAGTGAATCTGTCGGGTACTCGATGGATGCGGGGATTTCCTCCGGATAATGCTTGAGCCAAGGCTTTATCTCAATCATGGGTACCTCCTTGGTAATGCAAATTTTTTAAAAATTCCATCTATTTATTCCATTATAATCCATCCAGCCCAAATCCACAAACAGATGCCTCATCTTCACATTAAAAAGGACCGCTGCTCCATCAGCGGTCCCTACTTTACGCGAAAAACGCCATATAAATGATTCCAATCAGCACAAATAAGCCGCAAAGGCCCAACAATACTTTCGCAAGTGTTTCCACTTTGTATCCTCCGTTTAGATTCCAGCTCCGACTATAAACGATAGTCCGATGGAAATCACCATTGATATAAACCCGACGGCGCGGTTGTCTTTTTCAATTTCTTCGTCGACATTGAACTTTGGGGTAAGGAATTCAAAAATGAAATAGCCGGCCAGCAGGAGGGAAAAACCATACACGCCCCAGCCAATCATTGCCAGGACCGAAGCATGTTCCTCAATCGCATGCCTGAAAATATTCGCGATCCCGAAAATTTTACCGCCGGTCGCCATGGACACGGCCACATTTCCCTTTTTGATTTCCTCCCAATTCTTATACTTCGTAACCAGTTCAAACGCAGCCAGAAATAGGACAAGGCAAAGTATGACAAGGCTATAGTAGGCTGCGATCTGGATAAATTCATTTTGCCAAAAGCTTTCCATACCATTTAGCTCCCCAACCGTAATTTAAACAATTTCTCCCCAACCGTTACTTAAACTCGGCGATTGTAACACCGGTCCCGCCTTCACCGGCGTCGCCAAACCGGATTTTTTTGACGGACCGGTGGTTCCGCAAGTATTCCTGTACTCCCTGTCTTAAAGCCCCGGTGCCTTTCCCGTGGATGATGGACACCCTTGGATAACCAGCGAGGAGCGCGTCATCAATGTACTTTTCGACCTTGAAGAGCGCATCTTCGTATCGTTCGCCGCGCAAATCCAGCTCAAGCGAGACATGGGCGTCCCTGCCTCTGACGATTGCCATCGGCTTTACTTCCTTTTGTTTTGGCGTATTGATGTATTCGAGGTCCTTTTCGGCAACTTTCATTTTTAAGATGCCGATTTGTACTTGCCATTCGTTGTTGGACGTTTTTTCCAGAAGAATTCCCTTTTGGTCAAAAGTGATGACTTTGACCTCATCGCCAGGCGAGAAGGCATGCAGGGCGGCTTTTTTCGCACCTGGCTTTTCTGTCTTTTTCACCTTTGGGGCAGCCCCGGCGAGCCGCTGCCTTGCGTCAATCAGTTCATGCTCCTTGATTTCAGCGTTCTTCTCAAGCCTCATCCTTCTTAGGTCGCCAATGATTTCTTCCGCTTCTTCGGCTGCTTTTTCGACAAGCTTGCCGGCTTTTTCGGCGGCTTTTTCCATCATGGTGTCCCGCTGTTCATAGAATTCGATAAGCTGTTTCTGCAAATCGGCATGGAGCTTTTCTGCCTGCTTTCGTAATTCGTGGGCTTCCGCAAGTTCGATTTCGGCATCCCGCCTGCTCGATTCAAGTTTCGATATCATATTATCGATTTGTGAGCTGTCTTCGCTTACCTGGGATTTCGCATTTTCAATGACACGTTCATTCAGTCCAAGCCTGCGCGAGATCTCAAAGGCATTGCTTCGCCCCGGGACGCCAAGCAAAAGCCTATACGTTGGGCTTAACGTCTCGATGTCAAATTCGACACTTGCATTCATGACACCTTCACGGTTATACCCGTACGCTTTCAATTCAGGGTAGTGGGTAGTGGCAATCACCCTCGCTCCCCGCTTGTAGACTTCGTCCAAAATGGAAATCGCCAGCGCCGCCCCTTCCTGCGGGTCGGTTCCTGCCCCAAGCTCATCAAAAAGCACAAAGCTGTTATAGTCCGCATTGTTAAGGATGTCGACAATATTAACCATATGGGAAGAAAACGTACTTAAGCTCTGCTCGATGGACTGTTCATCGCCAATGTCCGCATATACCGCGTTGAATACGGCAAGCTCCGATCCGTCCAGGGCTGGTATTTGAAGGCCCGACTGCGCCATCAGTGTACATAGGCCGACTGTTTTCAGCGTTACCGTCTTACCGCCTGTATTCGGCCCGGTGATGACAATTGTCGTATACTCTTTTCCAAGCATAATATCATTCGGGACGACTTCATCCATTGGTATCAATGGGTGGCGCGCTTTGTACAGCGCAATTCGGCCCTCATTGTTCATTGTTGGCTTCGACCCTTTAATCGTCCGGCTATAGCGCGCTTTCGCGAAAATGAAGTCAAGTTCGCCAAGCACATCGGAAATGACCCTTAATTCAGCACTGTATTCCGCGGCCTTCGCCGAGAGTTCCGAAAGGATCCGTTCGATTTCAAGCTGCTCTTTTACCCGGATTTCCTGGACCTGGTTGTTCAGCTGGACAATCGACTGAGGCTCAATGAACAGCGTTTGGCCGGATGAGCTTTGGTCATGGATGATTCCGCCATAATGGCCCCTGTATTCCTGCTTGACCGGGATGACGAATCGGTCGTTCCGGATGGTGATGATTGCGTCGGACAGCATTTTCTGTGCGCTGGATGAACGGATCATGCTTTCAAGTTTTTCACGGACCCTCGACTCGTTCGATCTGAGCTGCTGGCGAAGCGCCCTTAAAGCGTCACTCGCTGTGTCGAGCACTTCCCCACTTTCGTCAATTGCCATTTTGATTGCCTGTTCCAGTTCCGCGAGCGGAATGATTCTATTTGTGTAGTCGAGCAAATGCGGGACATTGGTTCTGTCCTCATGGAGGTTTTCGATAAATCGTTTGATTTGCCTGCTCGCCGAAATGGTGCTTGCGATTTGGACGAGTTCTGCCGGGCTTAGCGTCCCGCCGATTTCCGCCCTTTTGATATGCGCGCGTATATCATGGATACCCGACAGCGGCACATTGCCTTTCAGGCGAAGCGCCGTTGCTGCCTCATCCGTTTCCTCCTGGAGCCTTTGGACTTCTTCAAAATCGGAAGACGGGATAAGCCTGGAAATTTTATCGCGGCCGAGCGGTGAAGCCGCATGGCCCATCAGCTGTTCCCTGACTTTGAAAAACTCAAGGACTTTTAACGTTCTTTCCTGCATGGAGAAACCTCTCCTTTTTGCCTAAGTGTGTTGTCAGCTTCTGTGGTGCAAAAATTGGAGCAAATCATCCAATTTGTAAGTATTCAGTACAGAGCTGCTTTTAATCCAGCCTTTCCTGGCCGCCGCGACGCCGATGCCCATATGGCTAAGCATCGCGGTTTTATGCGCATCCGTATTGATGACGATCTTAACTCCGGCCTCCTCCGCCTTTTTCAAATGGACATACGAGAGGTCGAGCCGATGCGGATTCGCATTCAATTCCAGCGCGGTATTCGTTTCTTTTGCAATGTCGATCAGCATCGGGATATCCACATCATAGCCGTCCCTCCGGCCGATCAGCCTGCCTGTTGGGTGGGCAATGATATCAACATTCGGATTTTCAAGTGCCGCCCTCAGCCTCATCATGATTTTTTCACGGGGCTGCGAAAAAGCGGAGTGAATCGACGCAATGACAATATCAAGCTCTTTCAACAGATCATCATCGTAATCGAGCGACCCATCCGGGAGAATGTCCATTTCGATTCCAGTCAGGATTTTAAAATCGGTATATTTTTCATTAAGGCGTTTTATTTCCTCAATTTGTTCACGGATGCGTTCCGGAGTCAGGCCGTTCGCAACCCGTAAAAACTGGGAGTGGTCAGTGATGGCGATGTGCGAATAGCCCATGGCCCTGCAGGCTTCCGCCATTTCTTCAATCGTATGGGCGCCATCGCTCCATGTCGAGTGCATATGAAGGTCCGATTTTATGTCTAGTATGTCCACAAGCCCCATATCAGGTGAATAAATTTCTACCTCACGGCCATCTTCCCGAATTTCCGGCGGAATGAAAGGAAGCCCGAAATGGGCATAAAAGTCAGTTTCCGAATCGAAAGTTTTTATCCCGTCCTCAGTTTCAACCCCATACTCGCTGATTTTTTCGCCGCGCTCCTTTGCAAGCTGCCTCATCCGCACATTGTGGTCCTTTGAACCTGTGAAGTGATGGAGCGCGGTTGCAAACTCTTCGCGTGCGACCATTCGGAAATCCGCGGAGATATCATATTCGAATCCGAACGTTACCGATACTTTTGTATCCCCCGCGCCGATAACTTCCTTTATATCGGGAAGCGAAAGTATCTGTTCCCTGACCGATTCAGGGCTGTTTGTCGCGATGATGAAATCAAGGTCCTTGACCGTTTCCGCCCATCGTCTGATGCTGCCTGCTTTCGAGTATTGCTCAATGCCATCCATCTCGGCCAATTGCGCTTCGATTTTTGCCGCAATCGGAAGCATATAGGCGAGCGGCAGCCTCTCCGGGCGTTCGCCAGCCTTTTCAATCGCTGAAAGGATTTTTTCTTCCGATTTTTTCCCGAAGCCCGGCAGTTCGGATATTTTATGCATCCGGCAGGCTTCCTCCAGGTCCGCGATATCTTCAATCCCGAGCATTTCATGGAGCTTGGCCAGTTTCTTGCCGCCAAGCCCCGGCAGCTTCAGCAGGGGAACAAGCCCTGCGGGAACTTCTTCCTGCAATTCTTTTAAAACGGAGGAACCGCCCTCCTGGATGTATTCCTCGATTACCGCGGCCGTCCCTTTCCCAATACCGGGAATGGCGGTAAAATCCGTAATGCCCGTAAGGCTTCTGTTATCCGTCTCAAGGGCGAAAGCGGCTTTCCGGAATGCCGAAACCTTGAACGGGTTTTCCCCTTTCAGCTCCAGATACACAGCAATCGTTTCAAGAAGGGCAATGACGTCTTTTTTATTTTTTTCCATCCCAATCAGCACCTGCCTTATCAGTTGTACGAAAATACCAGGATAAAGTTCCATTAAAGAAAGAAGAACTCCCCTGCTGTCAGAGAAGTTCAAGCAGCTACATATTCTATCCACAATTCCTTCAATTGCTGCGAAATAACCGGGGTATGCTTGATGATTGCTTCCGCAATGACCGATTCCTCAAGTGGCTTCTGGATGACATCCATCGGGACAAGCGCGGCAATATAAAGGAGTAATAGGAGAACCAAATACACCTCCGCGGCTCCAAGCAATCCGCCAGCCCAAACATTCAACGTCCTTAGGATGGGAAGATGAGCGATGAAGTCGAACATTGAACCGATGATTTGAACGAGCACTTTTACCGCAAAGAAGATGGCGATAAAAGCGAACGCCCTGTAATAGGCTTCTTCCATATTGCCGGAAGTTCCAAATACTGAAAGCGGGGAAGAATCGCCAAGTGAAGGATAAGGAATCCACAGCTTCAGCTTCGGGGCGAAACTATCGTAGTACATATAGGCGACTATGTAGGCGACGACAAACCCTGCCAGATGAAACAACTGCAGGATAAACCCGCGTTTAAGGCCGATTAAAAAGCCCATAATGAAAAGAATGATAAGTGCCAAATCAAGCATTTTTATTCGTGTTCCCTTTCCAAATCTGATTTAAGCCGTTCAAGCTCGTCTTTCAGTTTAATAAAGTCATTGACAGCATTCACTGCGGTAAGGACAGCCAGTTTGTTCACATCAAGTGAAGGATTCTTGGAACCGATTTCCCGCATTTTATCATCGACGAGCGACGCGACAAGCCTTACATGGCTCGAGCTTTCCGGCCCAATAATTGTATATTGCTGGCCATATATATCGACCGTTGTCCGGTTTTTATTGATATTCGACACGTAGTTGCCTCCATTCAAAGAATCCTATTCCTTATCATAACATGAACGGGCTTTGCTGGAAAAGCGAAATAGAAGCCAGTCCGCTTGAAGGGACACACGCGGGGTTTGTCGATAATTGGACTGCCATTTAGGACTCGCGAAAGTATGGTAAAATAAGCTGATAAATAGGTTGAACCAAAAAATTTATCCGCTAATGTAACCTTGCGGTTGATTTCCGCTACGGGCACACGCTTTCCACGGGGCGTCAGTGGAGCCTCCTCGGCGCTAGCGCCTGTGGGGTCTCCACCTTGCCGCTACATCCCGCTGGAGTCGGTGCCCTCCGCTCCAATCAACTTACATTCCAAATAAATAGTGTGTATAAATTTATTTCAACCATATAAGTGAATTTTCCAAAAGGGGTGCTACGTTTTGGGCCACGCTGTCATTCTCGCTTCACAAACTGAAATAGCAAAATTGAAAGAGCATTATTCGCAATTCTTACTGGATAAACTCCCCACCGGCAGCGTGTTTTCGGCAAAAACGCCTTCCTGCACGATTACAGCCTACAAATCCGGCAAGGTCCTTTTCCAAGGGGCAGCGGCCGAGAGCGAGGCGGCACGATGGAACGGCCTCATGCCTTCTCAGTCAGCCGCTGCTAAAAAAACTACTGCATCGAAGCCAGCGCCCGGTTCGCATTTACCCCCCAATTTTGGCCATTTGTCCGTCATCGGCTCTGACGAAGTGGGAACAGGCGACTTCTTCGGGCCAATTACCGTGGTAGCGGCCTATGCGAGACAACAGGACCTTCCCCTTCTGAAGGAGCTTGGGGTCCGGGATTCAAAAGACCTGAACGACGAAAAGATCATTTCCATTGCAAAGGACATAAAGAACGTCATTCCGTTCAGCCTGCTCACCCTACATAATGAAAAGTACAACGAGCTACAGCAATCGGGAATGACGCAGGGGAAAATGAAAGCAATCCTTCACAATCAGGCGCTGAACCACCTTCTTGGAAAAATCGCCCCCGAAAAACCGGAAGCGATCCTTGTCGACCAGTTTGCCAAGCCTGAAATTTACTACGCCCACCTTAGGGGGCAAAAAACAGTTGTCCGCGAAAATGTATTTTTCAGCACTAAAGCAGAGGGACTGCACCTTTCAGTCGCAGCAGCATCGATCCTAGCAAGATATGCGTTCATACGGCACTTTGAGAAACTCGGTGAAGAGACTGGGTTTACCATTCCAAAGGGAGCTGGCACAAAAGTGGACGAAGCAGCCGCCAAACTAATTTTGGCCAAAGGGCAATCCGCCCTGCCCCATTTCGTCAAACTGCATTTTGCGAATACACAAAAAGCTATGGCGCTGGTTGCCAAAAGAAGGGGAAAGTTTTAGCCGATGCCAGCTAAAATGACAAGAGCCGTACCCAAGCGGGTAGCGGCTCTTTTTGTTCAATCATTATCTTCAACTTTTTAAATTTATCCCCTCAGGACGGCGCCAGCCTGCTCCTTGAGAGCTTCAAGCACCTTTTCATGCACCTTTGTTACCTCTTCATCCGTAAGCGTCCGTTCAGGATTCGCATACTTCAATGAGAAGGCAATCGATTTCTTGCCGGCTTCCATATTCGCGCCTTCGTAAAGGTCGAACACGGATGCTTCCTTCAATAGCGGCTTGCCCGCCTCGAGGATGATGCTGCGCAGTTTTCCTGCCGGCGTTTCTTTATCGGCGACAAGCGCGATGTCCCTTGTGATGGACGGGAACCTTGGTATTGGCTCATAGTGAAGCGGCTCAATTCCAGCTTCCAGCAATTCGCCTAGCTTCAATTCGAACACGTACGTATCCTTCAAATCAAGCTCTTTTTGTACGGTAGGATGAATTTGGCCGATGAAGCCGATGCGTTTTCCATCGAGCAAAATGTCGGCAGTCCTTCCAGGGTGCATGCCGTCAAGCTGAACTTGCACGAACTCAACGCGTCCATCAAGGCCAAGTTTTTCGGAAAGACCTTCTAGGATTCCTTTAAGGACGTAGAAATCAACTGGCTTTTTTTCGCCCTGCCATGGGTTTGAAACCCAAAGCCCTGTTACAGCGGCCGCGAGGTGTTCTTCTTCGACCGGAAGCTCTTCACCTTTGGAAAGGAACACGGCTCCTGTTTCATAAACGGCTAGGCTATCCGCCTGGCGCGCGCCATTGTATTTCAATACTTCCAGAAGCTGCGGCACGATGCTTAGGCGCAGCAGGCTCCGTTCTTCACTCATCGGCATCGCAAGTTTAATCGCATCCGTTTTTTCAAGCGCATATTGGGCAACCTTTTCTTCACTTGTTAGTGAATAGGTTACAGCCTGGTATAGCCCGGCGCCTTCAAGATAGCGGCGTACCACACGGCGTTTCGCCTGGTAAGAAGTCAATTTCCCGGCAGATTGCTCGCCAGCCGGAAGGGTTTTCGGAATGTTGTCGTATCCGTAAAGGCGGGCAACTTCCTCGATCAAGTCCTCTTCAATCGTAATATCGCCGCGGCGGGTCGGAACAACGACAGTCACGGTATCACCTTCAACAGATGCGTCGAACTTCAGCCTAGCGAAAATATCTTTCACTTCATCGATTGAAAGCTGCATTCCAAGGAAGGAGTTCAGTTTTTCCATTGTTATTGAAACGACAGCCGGTTCCACTTTTAGTGCATCAACTTCGACAGTGCCTTCAAGGATAGTGCCACCGGCGTACTCGGACATGAGTGCCGCTGCCCTTTCACCAGCTTCGCGCACCCGATTTGGGTCAACGCCTTTTTCGAACCTGGCGCTTGCTTCGCTGCGAAGGCCGTGGTCCTTCGACGCTTTCCTGATCGTGCCTCCTGTAAAATAGGCGGCCTCAAGCAGGACAGTCGTTGTAGCTGAATCCACTTCCGAATTCGCTCCGCCCATCACGCCTGCAATGGCGACAGGCTCTGTTCCATTTGTGATAACGAGGTGATCTGTTGTAAGCGTCCGCTTCGCATCATCGAGCGTAACAATCGTTTCGCCATCATGCGCGCGACGGACAAGGATTTCCTTCGAGCCAAGCTTATCATAGTCGAACGCATGGAGTGGCTGGCCGTATTCAAGCAAAATATAGTTTGTAATGTCGACAACATTGTTGTGCGGGCGGATGCCTGCTGCCATAAGGCGTGTCTGCATCCAAAGAGGCGACGGACCGATTTTGACATTCTTGATTACTTTCGCCGCGTATAACGGATTATCTTCCGTCGCTTCGACGGTTACTTTAATGTAATCGGAAGCTTTTTCGCCTGCTTCGTCCAGCTTGATTTCAGGGAACATTACTTCCCTTCCCAAAATTGCGCCGACCTCATAAGCAACCCCAAGCATGCTTAGGCAGTCCGCCCTGTTTGGAGTAAGTCCGAGTTCAAGGACCTTGTCATCCCTGTTAAGTGCCGCGATGGCGTCTTCACCAGGCGTCACGCTTTCCGGGAAAACGAAGATACCTTCCGCGTATTCCTTCGGGACAATTTTGCCTTCCATGCCAAGCTCCTGCAGCGAGCAGATCATTCCGTTCGATTCTTCGCCACGCAGTTTCGCTCTTTTAATTTTGAAATTCCCTGGCAGGACCGCTCCAGATTTTGCGACGGCTACCTTTTGCCCTTTTGCAACGTTCGGCGCGCCGCAAATGATTTGGACCGGGGATTCCTCGCCAATATCAACAAGGCATTTGCTCAGCTTATCCGCATTAGGGTGCTGTTCGCGCTCGAGGACATGCCCGATTACGACACCTGTGATTCCTTCGTTAAGAGTTTCTACACCCTCAACCTCTATTCCGCTCTTCGTAATTTTTTCAGCAAGCTCTTCAGCCGTTACGCCGGATAAATCGACATAATCTTGGAGCCATTTATATGAAACAAACATGTTTAAAGCCTCCCATTTTCAAAAATTGAATCTATTCCTGCCTTGAAAATTGCTTCAAGAATCTAATGTCGTTCGTATAGAAATGGCGGATGTCGTCAATTCCGTACTTCAGCATCGCAATCCGCTCAGGTCCCATGCCGAATGCAAATCCTGTATATTTTTTCGAGTCATAGCCGGCCATTTCAAGGACGTTCGGATGAACCATGCCAGCGCCGAGGATTTCAATCCAGCCGGTTCCTTTGCAGACGCTGCAGCCGTGGCCGCCGCAAATCTTGCATGAAATGTCCATTTCCACGGATGGTTCGGTGAACGGGAAGAAACTAGGGCGCAGCCTGATTTCGCGGTCATCGCCGAACATTTTTTTCGCAAACTCGGCAAGCGTTCCTTTCAAATCGCTCATCCGGATATTTTCACCGACAACTAGCCCTTCGATTTGCATGAACTGATGAGAATGCGTTGCATCATCGTTGTCGCGGCGATACACTTTCCCCGGGCAGATGATTCGGATTGGGCCTTCGCCGCCCTGCTTTTCCATCGTCCTTGCCTGGACAGGCGAAGTATGGGTGCGAAGCAATGTTTCTTCAGTAATATAAAAGGAATCCTGCATATCGCGCGCCGGATGGCCTTTTGGCAGGTTAAGGGCTTCAAAGTTGTAATAATCCTTTTCAACTTCCGGCCCTTCGGCGATTTGATAACCCATTCCGATGAACAGGTCTTCGATTTCTTCAATAATTTTCGTTAATGGGTGATGGCTTCCGGTCTTGACCGGCCTGCCTGGCAATGTCACGTCGATTGTTTCCGAAGCCAAACGCTCATTGACAGCCGCTTCTTCAAGCTGTTGCTGCTTGGCGGAAATTTCCGCTTCAATCGCTTCGCGCACCTCGTTGACAAGCGCCCCCATTTCGGGGCGTTCTTCCGCGGACAGCTTGCCCATTCCGCGCAGCACCTCTGTAATCGGCCCTTTTTTGCCGAGATAGGCGACGCGGACATCGTTCAGTTCTTTCAGGCTTGACGCCTGGGCCACTTTTTCAATGGCTTCATTTTGCAATTCCGTCAATCTTTCCTGCATGGATATATTCCTCCTTTTATCAATCAGGGCTAAGTACAGTGCACTTTCAGGCAAGAACAAAATGCGCAAGCGCCTTGGTCAGCCCCGACAAGCATAAGACGGGGCCCGCAGGACGGGCCTGCCCTCCGGAGGGAACCGGCTTATGACCTCGAGGGGCTAGGCGCTGGAGCTGGATTACAATAACTTATTTCGAGTTGCCCACAATGTTCGATTTTAAAATTGCCTAAAAAACAAAAAAAGCCCCATCCCAAATAAGGGACGAGGCTTGTGTTCGCGGTACCACCCTTGTAAACACGTATGTATAGAACATTCGTGTTCGCTTCATTGAGATAACGGCTTCTGCCGGCGCACCTTTATATCCATTGTGGATGGTCCCGGTGCCAACTCGGGAGGTGAACTTCGCTTGCTTTTGCCTAAAAGTGCTTTCAGTCCAGGGCACTTTTTCCCTAAAAGGCTACGGTCAAGGTACTTTTCTCCGTCATTGTTTTTCTTGTATAAATTTAGTAGCTATTATAGCGTATTTTCGCATTTGTTTCAAACTCTTTCAGCGGAATTAATTTACCGCTGCGAGGGTTTTTCTGAAAATTGTTCTTTTATTGGGCTTGATGCGTCCGCAAATAATATAACAGCACCCCTGCCGCGACGGCGACATTCAGCGATTCGCTTTTTCCGTAAATCGGGACATACAGGTTTTCAGTTGTTTTTTCCAAAAGATCTTTGGAAACACCATTCCCTTCATTCCCGACAAGAAGCGCGAACCTTTTCGCTGGCGTTGCTTCCGTATAATTGCTGGCCCCTTCAAGCGCGGTTCCGTATACGGCGATTCCTTTTTCAATAAGCTTAGGAATCCATTCTTCAAGCCTCCCGGTCACGACTGGCAGGTGAAAGTGGCTTCCCTGCGCTGAACGAAGCACCTTAGGATTATAAATATCAACACAGCCTGTTCCTGCTATGACAACATCAATTCCCGCGGCGTCAGCGGTCCTGATCATCGTCCCAAGATTGCCTGGGTCCTGTACAGCATCAAGCAATAGAAACGTCTCCGCGCTTTCTAAAGCAGCTTGGCTGGATTTCTGCCTGCATACCGCCATGATTCCCTGTGGTGTTTCTGTTTCTGACAGGCTTTTAAAAATATCCTTCGTTACGAGGGTAATGGGAATATCCTTATAATCAAACCGGGGAGTAATGTCGGTTCCTTCGGATAAAATCAGTTCAGCGATTGTACCCGGGCTTTTGATTGCTTCTTCAACAAGATGGAACCCTTCAGCCAAATACAGGCCGGATCGGTCCCTTTCTTTCTTCATGGACAGCTTCTTCCATTGCTTCACCTGAGGGTTTTGGGCGGATTGGATATGTTTCACAGCTGCCCCCCTTTCTTAATCACTCATTTTCCTATTATAGCTTAACTCCCATACATATTAAAACCTGAAATAGAAAAAGATAGGGATGAATGAAAATTGAAAAGGAGGATTGAATAATGGACCTTAATTTACGCGCTGCTGTTATCCATAACATTCACGAAAATACCCAGCAGGAACTAGAAGACACAATTGTCGACGCCATCCAGAATGGCGAGGAAAAAATGCTTCCGGGACTTGGCGTCCTATTTGAAATCATCTGGAACAATTCTTCGGAAAACGAGAAAAAAGAAATGCTTCAGGCCCTTGAAGGCGGATTGAAAAAATCATGATAAAACAAGCTCCCCATGACCTTATCAGGGGAGCTTTGTTTTTAGCCTAATTTAATTTTCTCGACGGTTTCCTTGTCAAGGCGTTTGATAACTTCGACAATCAGCTTGACTGAGTTTTCGTAGTCATCGCGGTGAAGCATCGCCGCATGCGAATGGATGTAGCGGGTTGCGATTGTAATCGCCAAAGATGGAACGCCATTATGGGACATATGGATGGCGCCTGCATCGGTTCCGCCGCCTGGGACAGTATCGAACTGATAAGGAATATTCAGTTCATCGGCTGTATCGGTTATGAAATCACGCAATCCTTTGTGGGAGACCATAGACGCATCGTAAAGGATGATTTGCGGGCCATTGCCCATTTTTCCAAGCGCTTCTTTTTCAGTAACCCCTGGAGTATCTCCGGCAATCCCGACGTCGACACCAAAGCCGATATCAGGCTGGATTTTAGCTGCCGCTGTCCTGGCTCCGCGCAGGCCGACTTCTTCCTGAATCGTCCCCACGCCGTAAACGACGTTTGGATGATCCTCACCTTTCAACTGCTTCAGGACATCGATGGCGATCGCACAGCCGATTCGGTTGTCCCACGCCTTTGCCAGAAGCATCTTTTCATTTTTCATCACTGTGAACTCAAAGTACGGAACAATCATGTCTCCAGGGCGGACTCCCCACTCGGATGCTTCATCCCTGCTCGTCGCACCGATATCGATAAACATATCCTTTATTTCAACAGGCTTCTTTCTCGCTTCCGCTGTCAAAATGTGTGGAGGCTTCGAACCGATTACGCCGGTTACATCTCCTTTGCGGGTAACGATCGTGACACGCTGGGCAAGCATTACCTGGTTCCACCAGCCGCCGACAGGCTGAAAGCGGATGAATCCTTTCTCATCGATCTGGGTTACCATGAACCCAACTTCATCAAGGTGGCCGGCGACCATGATTTTAGGGCCGCCTTCCTTGCCGGTTTTCTTGGCAATTAGGCTGCCGAGGCCATCAGTTGTGACTTCGTCTGCATAAGGAGTAATATACTCTTTCATGACTTCGCGTACTTCCCGCTCATTTCCCGGAATTCCATTTGCATCCGTGAGCGCTTTAAGCATTTGCAATGTTTCATCCAGTTGTGCCATATCTATGACTCCCTTTTTTTATGTATTTGACCAGTTCATTATACAAAACGGCTCTAGATTTGTAAAAATTTTCTGCTAATAGCCGTTTTGCTGTCTCTCATAATTTACTTCATTTTTCACGCGGTATGCCTCTTCAATATCGTTTGTTGCAAAACCTAGAAGGTTCGCAAGATTCATAAATGAACGGAACAGGTTTCGATAATCGCTTTCCGACCTGCTTTTTTGAAAAGAAGAAATCGTCCTGAAAACGTCATTGAATTGTTCAGTTATACTCCCTTTAGATTCGCCCATGAATTCAATTTCCGAAGTGAAACCGCATTCGATCCCAAGCGAAAGGATGAAATGGATGCCATCCACGAATTCCTCAAGGACGGTTTCACGCGGCGATGAAGGCTTCTTGCTCCAAAATTTGAAACAGCGGGTTTCATTGGCCAATTCGCCGACTTCGACTAAAAGGGCAAGAACCTTTTGGTCAAAAAGATCCTGATTTTCCAAACCATGCTTCATTTCGATGTGGAAATCAAGTGCTTTTTGCATTTCATATAATTTTTTAAGATTCATAACTGTCCTCCCTGTTGTTGATAAGATAGCCCCCTGGTAAACAATACCTCTTAAGACTGTTTCAATGGGCTTTTTCCAGTGAAACGGCCTTTATGCCTCCTCTTAAGACCTTTTCGATGGACTTAACCCCGCGAAACGGCCTTTACACCACACTTCCATTCAATGAAGGTCATGCTGGTTTTAAACGCGACTCTGTAATCTATGTTCGGTGTCTAATTTGTTATCGAGGCTCCAATTGGGAACCTTTTTCCTTTTGCTTCGTATGTATAGGATACAAAAAGGTTTTGAATCCAAAAATAGTGGCTCGAGTAGCTTTATCCGCTTGAATCCAGAAGATTTTCGGCAAAATCAAGAAACAGCACGCCTGGATTTCCAGTAAAAATTTCCCCGGACCAGGATAGAAGCGCTGCGCATAACTATAAATCGGAACGAAATGCATCCAATGCCAGGAGGGCGTAAATATGATCTTAGCATTGCGTCTAACAGGGCTCGTTTTAGTAGCCTCCATTATTTACTGGATTGCCGGGATTATTTTCAGTGGACCGAGGAAACTTGCGTCCGCGAAAAACCAGAAACGGTTTTTCCTCCTGGACGATATTTCAAACCCTAGAAAGAATTTTTTCCTTACTTATAAAGGGGCGGTTTTTGAAGGAGAAAAGTATCTGGGAATTACCGGTGATTCCTTTGGCGTTATCTCTATTTCCCTTTGGCCGAAAGAAGCCGTCAAGCTTAATGGCATGACACATGAAGACTTCCTGTTCATCCAAAGTGAATTGGCGAAATCCTATCCGCATTCTTCAATCGAATGGAATGGCTCGGCGAAGGAGCATTTGAGAAAGCTTATGTCGATTTATCAATAAAACAACACCAAATAAAGGATCAGGGTGGTCTCAAGGAGCGCCAAAAAAGGAAAGCCGAACCTGAAGGTGGTGTGCTTTGTTTTATGCCTAAAAAAGTTCATCCCAAATGTTGCCCCGACTGCTCCCCCGGCGAGCGCCGCCAGCCAAAGAGATCTCTCCCTGATCCTGAATTCTCCGTTCCTCGCCCTTTTTTTATCAATCCCCATCATCGCAAAAGCGACAATATTCACAACAAAAATATATCCGTATACCGCGGCCATATCCTTCCCCCAAAAAGCGAAATGTACTTTACTAAGTCCACACCTAATTAATATAGCAGAAAAGCCATTCCCTTTTTAGGAAATGGCTTTACAATTGTTCTTATTTTTCGTATTGCTGCTTTGCAACATTTGCAAGTTCTGCGAATGCCGCTGCATCACTGACAGCAAGCTCAGCAAGCATTTTGCGGTTTACTTCGATGCCCGCAAGCTTAAGGCCGTGCATTAAACGGCTGTAGGAAAGGCCGTTCATACGTGCAGCCGCGTTGATACGGGTAATCCAAAGTTTGCGGAAGTCGCGCTTCTTCTGGCGACGGTCGCGGAATGCGTACATCAGGGATTTCATAACCTGCTGGTTTGCAACTTTGTAGAGTGTATGTTTTGAACCGAAATAACCTTTTGCTAATTTAAGAACTTTTTTACGACGCTTGCGCGTAACAGTACCGCCTTTTACACGTGGCATGTAATTTCCCTCCTATATGAATCGATCGCTCGATATTACTTAAGATTATCCAACAATTGGCGAATGCGTTTGAAGTCACCTTTAGAAACCATTGCAGATTTGCGAAGCTTGCGCTTTGCTTTAGTAGACTTGTTCGCGAACAAGTGGCTTGTATAAGCGTGGTCACGCTTCAGTTTACCAGATCCGGTCTTTTTGAAACGCTTGGCAGCGCCGCGGTGAGTTTTCATTTTTGGCATTGGGATGTCCTCCTTGTTACTTGTCGTTTTTAGGTGCTAAAACCAGGAACATGCTCCGGCCATCCATCTTTGGATGGGATTCGATCGTCGCAACGTCCTTGCACGCTTCAGAAAAACGGTCCAGAACTCGCTGGCCGATTTCCTTATGGGTGATTGCACGGCCCTTGAAGCGGATTGATGCTTTTACTTTATCTCCTTTTTCAAGGAACTTGATCGCATTGCGAAGCTTCGTGTTGAAGTCGTGCTCATCAATGGTCGGGCTGAGGCGAACCTCTTTTGTTGTAATGATTTTCTGGTTCTTGCGCGCCTCTTTTTCTTTCTTTTGCTGCTCGAATTTAAACTTGCCGTAATCCATTATCCGGGCTACCGGCGGCTTTGCATTCGGTGCGACCAGCACCAAATCAAGATTTACACGGCCTGCGATTTCGAGAGCTTCAAATTTCGTTTTGATTCCAAGCTGCTCGCCGTTCTGGTCAATCAGGCGAACCTCCCGGGCGCGAATGCCTTCGTTCAACAACATTTGGTCTTTGCTAATAGTTAGCCACCTCCAAGGTTTAATAACGAATACGTTGTCCGGGGCAAAGGGCTTCCAGCTCCAGGCCGGACAGGTTTTTTGCAATAAAAAAAGCGCGGATGCACACACCCACACTTTTACGAACAGAAAAAGGTTTAAAAAAACCAGTTACGTAAAACCTGCCAACTGCCTAGGCGTCAGCCAGGTGAGAAGCGGGTGCTTCTTCTTTCCCAAATTTTCGTATTCAATTTCACCTTTGTAACTATATCACACACCAGCAAGGGTGTCAATCATGTTGTTTTTGATGGCAACGTTAGTTATTCTACCAGACCATCCAACAAAATTCAACACTGTTTTTTGGAAACCACGAAAACTATTTCCAAAATAACCCGGAATTGCCACCGTTTATTTGTTTTCACTCCCGGCATAGCGGGAAAACGGCACATACGCCCTGCTTTAAGGGACGTCCAAAAAAATATGGAGGGTGATTAAAAATGGCTAAACGAGTAGTTGGAGTTTATAACAATGAAGAAGAATTGATTGAAGCTATTGACCGTTACCAGACAGAAGGCAATACGCTGAACAACCTGTCCGTATTCGGAAATACAGACGGGACCATGTCACACCTCGGAAATTTGACGGGCTTGCGGGAGGAAACATTGAACGAGGATGCCGGAACGGACAACCGGGGATTTTTCAAAAGTCTTGCTTCCGCCTTTGATGATCCCGACGACACAGGCGAAGTTACCTATTACGACCGCCTCGTAGGATTGGGACTAGGTGAAAGCGAAGCCCGTGAGTACGTCGGCGATTTAGAAGCGGGACGGATTATCCTTTTCGAGGATACCGATGTTACCGGACAGGCCACAAATACTCAAACACGCTTCACAGATACAGGCCAAAATCTAACCGGGTTCGACCGGGACAGGCTCGATTCCGATGATGAACGTACGCTTAAGCTTCGTGAAGAACAGCTCGACGTCCAAAAGGACCGCGTCCAAACAGGCGAAGTGAAGGTTCACAAGGACGTAGTCGAAGAACAGGAGTCTATATATGTCCCTGTATCCCGCGAAGAGGTCTACGTGGAACGCCGCGAGGTTGACAATTTTGATGCCGACGCCGGGGAAATCGGGGGCGATGAAACGATTCGCGTGCCAATTGTGGAAGAAAAAGTAGAAGTCACGAAAAGGCCGGTCGTAACGGAAGAACTCGTAATCGGCAAAAAGGAAGTGCAGTCGACCGAAAGGGTTGTTGAAAACGTCAAGCGTGAAGAGGCGCATATCGAAACGGATGATGAGAGAGATTTCGATGGAAAACGAGACGTGTTGGACAACGGCCGCAACGATCGTTTCTAAAAACAAAAAACAGCTGCCGGGCATGAACTCCGGCAGCTGTTTTTCATTATCGTGTTACATCCGCTTTCAAGAGTGCATCAAACTGATCAAATGGCATTGTCTCCGACTTTTGTTCGCCGTATTTGCGGACGTTGACGGCGCCTTCCTCCACTTCTTTGTCACCAACGACAAGCATGTAAGGAATCTTTTGCATTTGCGCCTCACGGATTTTATAGCCGATTTTTTCATCGCGATTATCCATCTCAACCCGGAACCCTTCCATCTGAAGCTGCTCCTGGACTTTACGGGCATACTCGTAATGGGCGGACGGTGATACAGGAATAACCTGAACCTGGACTGGCGCTAGCCAAGCTGGGAATGCTCCCTTGTATTCCTCAATCAGGAACGCGACGAAACGTTCCATTGTGGATACAACTCCGCGGTGGATAACAACCGGGCGGTGCTGCTTGCCATCTTCGCCGACATAAGTAAGGTCGAATCGCTCCGGAAGAAGGAAGTCTAGCTGGACAGTCGACAATGTTTCATCCTTGCCGAGCGCCGTCTTAACCTGGACGTCAAGCTTAGGTCCGTAGAAAGCGGCTTCGCCTTCCGCCTCGAAATACTCAAGGCCAAGCTCATCCATCGTTTCCTTCAGCATAGCCTGCGCTTTTTCCCACATTTCATCATCATCGAAATACTTTTCAGTGTTTTCTGGGTCACGATAGGAAAGCCTGAATGAATAGTCGTTGATATCAAAGTCCTTATAAACTTCAAGGACCAGGTTGACGACACGCTTGAATTCTTCCTTGATCTGGTCCGGGCGTACGAAGATATGGGCGTCATTCAACGTCATGCCGCGCACCCTTTGCAAACCGGATAAGGCTCCGGACATTTCATAGCGATGCATCAGACCGAGCTCCGCAATACGGATTGGCAGCTCGCGGTAGCTATGCATGGAATTCTTGTATACCATCATATGATGCGGGCAATTCATCGGGCGGAGGACAAGCTGTTCATTGTCCATTTCCATAACCGGGAACATATCTTCCTGGTAGTGGTCCCAGTGGCCGGAAGTCTTGTACAAGTCAACGCTTCCCATGACAGGTGTGTAGACGTGATCATAACCAAGCCTTGTTTCCTTATCAACGATATAGCGCTCGATAATCCGGCGGATTGTCGCGCCTTTTGGAAGCCAGATTGGTAGCCCCTGTCCGACTTTTTGCGAGTTTGTAAACAGGTTTAGCTCTTTGCCGATTTTCCTGTGGTCGCGCTCCTTCGCTTCTTCAAGCAGGCGGAGGTGTTCCGCAAGATCCTCTTTTTTGAAAAATGCGGTGCCGTAAATGCGCTGCAGCATTTTATTATCGCTGTCACCGCGCCAGTAAGCGCCGGCAATGCTCAAAAGCTTGAATTCCTTGATTTTCCCTGTTGATGGGACGTGAACGCCACGGCAAAGATCGGAAAATTCGCCCTGGTCATAAATTGTGACTGTCTCCTCTGCAGGAATCGCTTCGATGAGCTCAAGCTTGTATTCATCACCGATTTTCTTGAAGAAAGCAACCGCTTCATCACGGCTGACTTCCCTGCGGTTCACTTCAACGTTTTCATTCACGATTTTAGCCATTTCTTTTTCAATGGCCGGCAGGTCTTCCGGAGTCAACGATTCAGGAAGGTCTACGTCGTAATAAAACCCGCCTTCAATTACAGGGCCAACCCCAAATTTGGCTTCAGGATACAGGCGCTTGATTGCCTGTGCCATCAGGTGGGCCGTGCTGTGGCGAAGCACCTCGAGCGCTTCAGGGGAATCCTGGGTGATGATTTCCACCGATGCGTCTTCTTCAATCGGTCTCCTCAGGTCGTACATTTTCCCGTTCACCTTGCCCGCGATTGCCTTTTTCTTTAATCCCGGGCTAATGGATGCGGCGATATCTTCTGTTGAAGTACCTTTCGCGAATTCTTTCACATTTCCATCAGGGAACGTAATTTTTAATTCTGCCATGTTATTTTCCTCCTTCTATTCATAAACCTGGCGAAATTCCGCCAAGCTGGTTTGAAAAAACAAAAAAGCCCGCCCCTGGAAAAGGGACGAGCTATTACGCACGTGGTTCCACCCAATTTTTCATTTAAACAGGCACACCGGCCCGTTTGAAAAAATGACTTTATACAGATAACGGCTGCGGCCGCCAGCAATTACTCATGTCCACTTTCACGGCTGGAGTTTAAAGGGGGTAAGCATTCCATTCGTGCTGGGAAGATTCCACCAATCCTTCCCTCTCTGCAAGCCGTAAAGAAACACCCATGTCCTTATCATCACTTTTGCTTCGATAGTTGCTATGTACGTTATTATAAGGATTTGCCATAAAAAAATCAAGCGGCCAGATCATTTTCCCTGCCCCTAAGCCCTGGCCGGAAACTCATCCGTTTTATGGAGCTCGACCCTTTCCTCGAAAATGTTCAAAATCGTCCTGATAAGTGGTATTTCCGGTTCCTCCGCGTATAGGTGGATTGCAGCCGGGGCAATCGAGAGAAGCGGCGCGATTGAATACGAATCCACATATACCGGGTGGTTGTTCAGTAGCTTCCTGTCAATCATTTTTACAAGTTCAGCCCTTTTTACTTCGGCCAATTGTTCATCGTAAAATGTGATTTCTTCACCCGCCAGAACGTGAAGCAGGTTCATGCGCGCGGGGCGGCCCTGGACAAACTCCCTTAACGACTCAATAAAAATAAGGTATTCCTGCTCCATTTTATATTCATCGATAGATAGGGCAGCCACTTCCTCCATATAGTCAAAAAAAGGGCGGAGCCTGAATTTTACAAATGAATCAAACGAAAAACTCGTGCCTTCCCGTAACATCTGCCCGATTGATTCTTTTACATAGCTTTCCGGACCATTTTTCCCGAGGAAAACAAACAGTTCCCTCCTGTCACCTTCAAGGATGGAGTGCATTATGTCAATAATGTGCTGCTGCTCTGAGGGGTCGCTGAAATAATATGTGTCCCGCAAAATCCCCCTGAACCACTCGTCCCATTTGGCCTCGGCAAGGTACAACCAGAAAGCCTGCGCTAATTTATCAATTGAATTCCCATCAAGGGACCCAAATAGTATTTTATTGCAATGGCGGTCTTCTATAATCTGAAGTTCGATACCGTGCCCGGCATTCTGAAACTGCTTTTGTACCCGCGTAAAGAAGCCCCTGGCATCAGGCCCGTTCTCGAAGATGATTTCTCCCAACCATATCCCTCCCTGTCCCGCTGGTTCCTATAATCATGTATATGGGGGACATAGTGGGATTAGAAGTACCACGGCCTTTTTGAAAAAGCAAAAGAAGCCGCTTTAGAAGCGGCTTCCTGAAAGGTATTACCTTATTATTGGCGGCGGTTCGGACCATCAAGCATCACAGGCTCACTCAAATACTTTATGCGTTCCATAATCCTGCGGGCTTTCATTTTTTCTTCTTCCCCTCGCTGGCTGTAAGTTAAATGGTGTTCCAGCTGCTTGTGGTTGAAATTGGAGGAAAAGAAGGTTGGCAGATTTTCCAGCATCCTGAATTGGAGAATTGGGCCAAGCACTTCATCCCTTGTCCAGCTCGACACAGCTTCAGCGCCAATATCGTCCAGCATCAGGACTGGTTCCTTTTTCAATGCATCTATTTTTTCATTGAGGGTGTGGTCCCCTATCGCACTTTTCATTTCCCTCAGAAGCTCGGGTACGTAAACAATCATCGAAGAGATTTGTTTCTTTGCAAGCTCATTGGCCAGCGCGCCGAGCAAAAATGATTTTCCGACCCCAAATTCCCCATATAAATAGAGCCCTTTTGGCCTCTCCCCGTTCTGGTACTCCATGACGAATGAGGCGGCTTTCTTCATTGCCTCCAATCTTCCCGGTAGGCCTTCAACATCAAGGGATGAAAATGAAGCATTGAGGATTTCCCTGGGCACATGCAGGCTCTTGATCAGCCGTTCATTTTTCCTCTTTTCATCCGCCATTATTTTACGAGGGCACCGTTCATATTGAATATCAATGGAATCCCGCTGCAAAACAAGCCCTGGGTGGTAGCCCTGCATAATGTTCCGGCACTTATCAAGGCTTTCACAAAACTGGCAATGCTTGCTTTGATTCGTATATTCGTAAAGCTTAACCATGCTTTTTTCAATAATGTTTTCGGTAATGCTGTCTTTGTTCTTTTGGATAAATTCCCTGACATCCCTGTCGTTCATGATTTGGCTTTTCATTTGCTCATACCGTTTCATGAAATCTTCATTTGACGCAAGCCGTTTCAGTGTTTGGTTAATCCGCTCCATTCAGTTCCCTCCTTTCTAATCCCTGAACGCTTTCAGCATTTCTTCGACTTCTTTCTTCCTTGCTTCAAGTTCCTCGGTACCGCCTGTATCCCCATTTGAAGGATTTCCTTCTTTATCGAACCATTCCGGAAGCATTTCCGTACGGATCGGTTTCTGCTTCGACTGCTTTTTTGTGGATGGTTTCCCGTTGCCAGAACTCCATTCAATGTATTTGGCATGTTCCTGCCTTGACAGTTCCATCGCCTCTTTAACCGTCCTGACTTGTTTTCTCGCCCAGTGGCCCGCCAGCCTTTCAACATATCCCTTCGTCAGCTTCATGTCGGTTTTCAGCATAGCGAACTGGATGAGCACATTGACTACCCCTGGAAGCAGCTGCTGGTTCAGCATGACGCCCTCGATAACCTGTAAATCTGCGGTTGAAGGCTCCGCCCCGCCGGATAGGTCTTTCAGAACTTGAAGTGGCGAAGCTGTCTCCAAATACTTGATGAGCTTTTCTTCCTGGGTTTTTGGCTCCTCGTGCTGGACCCTGTCGGCCATAGGATGGACGCGTTGAACCAATGCGGGCAGTTTGTCGTAATTCTCGAACTGGTACCAATCCCTGGCCGCCTTCCTCAGCTCTTCTATCTCTATTTCATCCTTCTCGTTCACAGCGCTAAGGACGATGTTTTTCATTTGAAGCGCATCAATATTATACAGGAAGGCGAGGTTGCAAATGGCATCCTTCACCTTCGGGGTTAGGGACCTTTTTGGAACGAGGGAATCCCCCAATCCCGAGACAAGGAGATCAAAATTGAACGTATGGTGGGGAAGCTGAATGGGAGCGGCAGCTTGCCGGCCAATAAACTGTTTCCCGTCCTCCGCGTCAAGTTCTTCAGAATGGTCCTGCAAATATTGAAGGGAGTTCGATGGAGCTGAAACAAACACATCCTGGAATGGCTTTGTAATCTCCTCATACCCCTCATGCTCCGGCATTGTGCCGTCACAAAAGAAATGTTTCAGCCTAAGATAATGGTTTTTGCCGATTTTCCTGTACAGGTAAACGTTCAGCATCCCATCCATGAAAAATTGTTGCGGGCTTAGCGGGGGCTGCAGTTCATAGATGAACGACCGGATGTCATCCTCGTTTTTTACACGGGTCTTTAACAAGCCGATTCCTTCAAGTTTTAGCCTAGCCTCATAAATCCTTTTCAGGTTCAAGCCGCACAGGTTCATTAAAAAGTGGTGGGAAGATGCTTCGGACCATAAACGGTTTTCCTCAAGTTCGCTCCAGAGAGTCATATACACACTGAAACATTCAGACCCAATCAGGGGCTGATAGAGAAAAGAAAGTATTTTTCTATCATACTCATGAAGGAGGCCGTTTGAGGCGACTATATATCTGTCAACCGGTACAAGTTCCTGCCAGTGCTGGGCCATAACCTTAACCTCTTTTCCATTTTAGAAAAATGAGGCATCCGCTCCTTTTTAGCGAATGCCTAAGTCCTGGCATATGTAATGGAGTTCCATCCACTTGCCTTTAACCCTTTTCTTTTTTTAGTAATTCCTTCAGTTCTTCTATAAATACATTAATATCCTTAAATTGTCGGTAAACGGAGGCAAAACGGACATAGGCGACCTCGTCGACCAATGCAAGCCTGTCCATCACCATTTCACCAATCACTTCACTGTTTATTTCGGAAGTTCCCTGGCTGCGCAGCTCTTTTTCCACATCACTTGTAATCTCCTCAAGTTGATGGAGTGCGACCGGGCGCTTTTCGCATGCCTTGATCAAACCGCGTAATATCTTATCGCGGCTGAATTCTTCACGTGTGCCTTCTTTTTTAACAACAATCAGGGGGATTTCTTCCACCTTTTCGAATGTCGTGAAACGGTAGCTGCACTCCTCGCATTCACGTCTTCTCCTAGTGGAACGCCCTTCATCGACAGGCCTTGAATCAAGCACGCGTGTACCGCTATTTTGGCAAGCCGGGCATTTCATTCAATCAACTCCAAATTGTTTCCGGCATCACTCACAATCGTTGCCGGGTTGAAATTGTATTCCCATCATCTTTAATCTTATATAAAAGAGGCTTTTTGTACAAGGATTATTCATTGTTTTTCCCGGAGCCAATATATGCATGCGTCTTGTCCAGAACCTTGTATAAATCAAGCGCGATTCCCCTCAGTTTCTTATAGTTCCCCAATATAGCGGGGCGTTCGGTTGAAAGATGGAAATCCACGGCTGTTTCAAATGGCCTGACATTCACAATTGTGATGATCAGGAAGGAGGGAATAGGTTCGGAAAGCTCGCAGGCGATTTCCCCCCGTTCTTTCGATGAATCCACAATCCTGAATCCCGGCCGTTTGCTGAGGACCCCTTCCAGGCTTGTGAACAACGGGTCTTTGCCTGTACGGTAATAACGCGTCCGAAGCCCGCCATCGGAATTACCTTCGCTCGTTTCACATACATTTGAAAAACGCTGCACCAAGTTCTTAAACACAATTCCTTCCCCCACCGCTTTTTTTCTTGCCTTCGGGTTGTTGAAGGCAGGTTGAACATTAACTATATCCAGTGTACAACATTTAGGAAAAGAACAAAATGCGCAAGAGCCTTCGTGACAGGCAAAGACCGCCTGTCCCTGCGATGATTATTCTCAGGAGCTTTCCTTAGTGGTCAGCCCCGACAAGCGCTGGAGGGCCTGAAGGAGAAGTCGCTCTTTGACTTCACCTGAAGGACCGAAGCGACCTCGAGGTGCTAGGCGCTCCTCGGAAAAGAAAAACACTTTTCTTTCGTGCGATGCTATGCTGCCGCAGCTTTCCTTGTGGAGCTGGATTACAACAACTTGTTTCGAGTTATCTAAAAGGTTTAATTTGATTTATTCGTGGACAAATATAAAAAGAGGCGCATTCACGCCTCTTTGGTTTCGTCAGTATGAAATTAAAGGGCTTTCGCCTGGTTAACCTGCACAGGGCCCATGCCGCGAGGAAGTTCGATATTCTCGCGTGTTTGTGCATTCAACGCTTCAGCGATGTAATCCGCGGCAACATTTGGATTCAAATCGCCGCACGTATAAACGTCGATGCTAGCATACCCATGTTCAGGGAAGCTGTGGATTGTCAGGTGGGATTCGGAAATAATGACTACCCCGCTCACTCCCTGTGGCGCAAATTTGTGAAATGCCACTTCCCGGATTTCGGCTCCTGATTTTAAAGCAGCTTCAACAAAAGTTCTTTCAATAAAATCCATGTTATTCAGCTTTTCAAAGTCGCATCCCCACAGTTCGGAGATCACGTGTCGTCCCATAGTTTCCATATTAAATTATCCCCCTCAAACATTTTCGCTTCATTCTTGAAACCATACAATTGACGGTAACCGGTAATTACCACGGGGGAAAGTTAGTCCAGAGAGGTCCTAACCCTTTAAGTAATTAATCGCTACCTAATTTCAAGAAGTTCACGATGACTAGTATACTTTGTTTATATTCTTTTTGCAACCTATTAAAATGATTTTTAATTCAAAGAAAGCGACCGTCAACGGGAGCGGATTTTGGCTGATTTTTGGTAGCTATCCTTGGTATATAGGGAGTATCTGGAAGCGAAATGCTTTTACAGGGTTACAAACGCCTGTCTGTTAACGGATTTGCGTGACTTCCTTTTCAAATTGTGCCCAATCAATGTCACTCAACGGGATTTGAGTGATTTCCTTTGACGAATATGAAAACATTGTCATTGATTCCGAATATCTTTTTTCAATAGCTTAATCTTTCTCACTCAGCGACCTAGTTTTGAATAAAAAACAGCTCCCAGAAAGCTGAAAGACTCGCGAACTTCAATGTACCCCAAACAAGCAGAAAAGCCGCCAACACGGCGGCTTTTCACGTTATCCTATTTTGATTTCCGATTTGGAAGCTATTTGCTTGGCGACATAAAGCGCCAGGTCGACTACGCGGGACGAATAGCCCCATTCATTGTCATACCATGCCAATACTTTTACTTTCCTGCCGCCCATGACCATTGTCGACAGGCCATCGATGATAGCAGAATGCGAATTGGTATTGAAGTCGACCGAAACGAGTGGCTCATCTGTAAAATCGAGTATGCCTTTCATTTCCCCCCTGGACGCTTCAATGAATGCCGCATTGACTTCTTCAACAGTAACATCCTTTTTCAAGTCAACAACAAGGTCGACAAGGGATACATTTGGGGTCGGAACCCTGAGTGACATCCCATGCAGCTTCCCCTTAAGCTGCGGAAGCACCAGGGCTAGCGCTTTGGCGGCACCAGTAGTGGTCGGGATGATGGATTGGCCGCAAGCCCTCGCACGCCTTAAATCCTTGTGGGGATTGTCAATGTTCTTTTGATCATTTGTATATGAATGCACGGTCGTCATCAGGCCGTTTTCAATTCCAAATTTCGCATCAAGCAATTTCGCGACCGGCGCAAGGCAATTTGTCGTGCAGGAGGCATTTGAAATGATGCTGTGCTCTTCAATATTTAATGCGCTTTCATTTACGCCCATTACAATTGTAATATCCTCATCTGTTCCCGGAGCTGTGATAATGACTTTCTTCGCTCCCGCTTCAAGATGGAGGGCCGCCTTATCACGTGAATTGAATTTCCCTGTAGCTTCTATTGCAATATCTATGTTCAATTCCTTCCATGGCAGCTGTTCTGGGTTCCTGTTGCTAAGCAGACTAACACGCTTTCCATTTACAATCAGTTCGTTCTCGAGAGCCACCACATCCCCATTGAAAGGGCCATGTGTTGTATCGTATTTAATTAAATGTGCCAGTGTTTCAGCTGGATAGCTGGCATTGACAGCAACCACATCAATATTTTCTTCCAGAATGGCTTTCCGGAAAACCATCCTTCCAATTCTCCCAAACCCATTGATCGCAATTCTCGCCTTCATTATTTGGCTCCTTCCACACTATGTTATACTTATATCCGCATTTTTACACAATTAGTATAACATATTTAAAACAAATTGTGATGATTAATGCGTTGATTTTTTACCTTTTTCAATGTGTTTTTTTAAAAATAATAGACAAAAAAATACAGGCACCCATACCTGTGGGTCCCTGTATCCTAAAACCAGCTATATGACGTGTTCCGCCCGCCAGCGCGCAAGTATTTCAAGCAGCTGGCGTTTTGTTTCTTCAATTCCCTTGTTATTGTCAATGACAGCATCTGCCAAGGCCGCTTTTTCAGATAAGGGCATTTGGGAACGGATTCTTGCTTCCGCCTCTTCCTTTGAAAAAGAATTCCTTGCCATTAGCCGGGAAAGCTGGGTTTCCCAGTCGACTTGGACGACGAGTGTCCTATCCGCCAAATGTGTCAATTTGCTTTCAAAAAGGAGAGGGATGTCGAGGATAATGACTTCCGCTCCGGACTTTTCCGCAGCCTCCCTTTTTTCAGCCATCCTTTTTCTTACTTCCGGGTGGACAATCCCGTTCAGCAGATTTCTTTTTGCTACGTCATGGAAGATGAGAGCGCCAAGCGCCTGCCTGTCTAATTCCCCGTTGGGCAGCAAGATTCCAGGGCCGAAAGCTTCTACAATTTTCCTGTATGCGGGCTCACTTGGTTCGACAGCAAGGCGTGCCTCTATATCCGCGTCAATGACCGGTATGCCCATTTCCTTGCACATATTTGCTACTGTACTTTTTCCGCTGGCGATTCCGCCGGTTAACCCGATAGTCAATACCATAATGATTACCCCGATACTATATAATTTCCAAATCCCCAAAATAATGAGCAGCACGCCAGGGAAAAACGAGATCTTCTCAAACCAGCGCCAATGCGAAAAATAGGAACTGCATTTAATTCCGGCATAGACGAATCCGGAACTCATGGCTGCTGCTGCCAATGAAAGATAAATCGGGGACAGGCCAAGCATAGCCGCCCCAATCCCTGCCCCAAACGAATCAAGGGACAGGGCAAGTCCGAGAAGGATTGCTTCGCTCCAAAGGCAACCGCCTTAAAACTTACAAATCGCGGCTATAACTTTTGGCAATTCGGGCAGTAATGGGTTCCCCTGCCGCCGACAACTCCTTTGGATAGAGGCGTCCCGCAGTTTTTGCATTCTTCGCCTTTTCGGCCGTAAACAAACAATTCAAGCTGGAACATTCCCATTTGTCCCTGTGAATTCACATAGGAACGGATTGTGCTGCCGCCTTTTTCAACGGCCTCGCCAAGTGTGGCCACAATCTCTTCATATAATCTTTCTATTTCTTCCCCGACAAGCGTGTTCGCGGGCCGCTCCGGATGGATGCCAGATCTGAACAGCGCCTCATCCACATAAATATTTCCAAGCCCGACAAGGACCCGCTGGTCAAGCAGCGCGGTTTTTACCTTCCGGTTCGTCTTCCCGAGCTTTTCGGCCAAATGCCCCGCGGTAAACTGTTCCGAAAAAGGCTCCGGTCCAAGGCCGAAAAGTGGAGGCTGGCTGAATTCCGTCCCCTTCAGGAACAAATGAAGCGTCCCGAATTTCCTGACGTCCCGGTATCTAAGCTCGGTTCCATCCTCAAAAAAGAAAATCGCATGGGTATGCTTATCCGTCGGGTCGCCGGATTTGTTCAAAGAATATTTTCCCTCCATCCTCAAGTGGGAAATAAGGGCAAACTCTTCCGTATAAAAAATCAGGAATTTTCCCCGCCTGCCGATTTCAAGGAAACTTTGACCCCTTAATGCATCGGTGAATTGAGCTGTGTCCTCTGGATTTTTCACCATTTTTGGCCAAAAGATGGATACATTGCTGATCCTTTTTCCAATTACCAGCTGTTCAAGCGTCCTCCTGACGGTTTCTACTTCCGGCAGTTCCGGCATTCCAAGCCCACCTTTCCATTTTGCCGCCCGCGCCTATTTTGCATCATACCAGGTTGGCCCGTATGAGTAATCCACTTTTAGAGGGACGTTTAGCTCGAGGGCATTTTCCATAATTTCAGGAACAAGTGTCTCAAGTGTTTCAATTTCTTCTCGAGGCGCTTCAAAAATTAATTCGTCATGAACCTGGAGAAGCAGGCGGGATTTTAGACCTTTTTCCTTAAGCGCGTCAGCCATGTCAATCATCGCTTTTTTAATAATATCGGCCGCGCTTCCCTGGATTGGCGTGTTCATTGCCGTCCTCTCGGCAAAGCTCCTCAGGTTAAAATTCCTGCTGGTGATTTCAGGGATGTATCTTCTTCTGTGCATAAGGGTTGTTACATATCCGTTCTGCTTGGCGACTTTTATGATATCTTCCATATAATCCTGAACACCCGGATAACTTTGAAGGTACCGTTCTATGAACTTCCCGGCCTCTTTTCTTGTAATCCCAAGGCTTTGGGAAAGGCCGAAATCGCTGATTCCGTATACAATCCCGAAATTGACAGCCTTGGCATGGCGGCGCATGTTCGAGGTTACTTCATCCGCCCCGACATGGAAAACAGCCATTGCCGTCTTTGTATGAATATCTTCGCCCTCCTGGAATGCTTCAATCAGTTTTTCATCATTCGCGATATGGGCGAGCACCCTTAGCTCAATTTGAGAATAGTCCGCCGCGAAAATGACCCAGCCTTCCTCGGACGGGATGAAAGCCTGCCGGATTTTCCTGCCCTCTTCAAGCCTGATGGGGATGTTCTGAAGGTTCGGGTCCGTTGAGCTTAGCCTTCCAGTTGCCGTTAGAGCCTGATTGAAGCGGGTATGGACCTTATCCGTTTTGGGATCCACCACTTTCAGGAGCCCTTCAATGTAAGTGGACTGCAGTTTCCCAAGCTGCCGGTAATCAAGGATTAGCCTGATGATTTCGTGCTCATCCGCAAGCTTCTCAAGGACATCGGCCGAGGTTGAATATCCTGTTTTTGTTTTTTTGCCCGAAGGAAGACCCAGCTTTTCAAATAAAATGGCGCCAAGTTGTTTCGGGGAATTGATATTAAATTTTTCACCGGCCATTTCATGGATCTTTTGTTCAATGACTTCCAATTTTTCGTGGATTTCACTGCCCATAGCTTTTAGCCTGGCAAGGTCAACCTTTATCCCCGTTGATTCCATATCGGCGAGGACTAGGCTCAACGGCATCTCAAGCTCAGTAAATAATTCGTACTGGCTGTTTTCACGCAGTCCTTTTTCCAGCAGCGGCCTAAGTTCCGCTGTCGAAATTGCCTTTCTGACTAGATGCCCCGCCAGATCCGCCTCATCGGGAACTTTCCTTTTCGCGCCCCTTCCATAAAACGCATCATCGGCCTGGACATTGCGAAATCCATATTTCTTCTCAATCGTGGAAAGGTCATCACTATTTGCGGAAGGGTCAATAATGTAGGCGGCGATAAACACATCGAAAATGACCCCCTTGAGATGAATGCCGCGCCTTCGCAAGGCCACTTCGGTCGCCTTGGCGTCATACACAACCTTCCTTTTCGTTTCATCCTCCGCCCATTGCTTGAATTCAGAGGACTCAAGCGCTTTTTGCGCTGGAAGGTAAAACCGACCCTTTTCACTTACTGCAGACATTCCGATTATGTCAGCGTAATGATAATTATCTTCAAGAATTTCAACAAAAAAGGCTGTTTCATCCCCAAAGATATCTCCGCTTATTTCCGCCGGTATTTCAAAATTGACTTCAGCCAGATCCGCTTCCGATTCATCTCCGCCAATATCCTCGCCGAGTTTATCAAGCAGTGAATTGAAGCCAAGCTCTTTGAAAATCGACACGACCTTACCCTTGTCAAAGCCTTCATAGGATATTTCATCAAGCTTTACTTCAATTGGCGCCTCCCTTGTAATTGTCGCAAGCTCCTTGCTCATGATTGCCTGGCCCTTGAATTCCTCAAGTTTCTCACGCAATTTCTGCCCGCTTACCTTGTCTGTGGATTGAAGCAGGTTTTCGAGAGTTTCAAATTCCTTCAAAAGCTTGATAGCCGTCTTTTCACCGACACCTGGAACTCCTGGGATATTATCTGATGCATCACCCATCAAGCCCTTCATATCAATGATTTGCCAAGGTTCAAGGCCATACTTTTCTTGTATATGCTCCGGAGTGTATTCTTCGATATCGGTAATGCCCTTCCTTGTAATGCCGACTGTCGTTTTGTCAGATGACAGCTGTGTAAGGTCCTTATCCCCCGAAATCACCCTCACTTCAAAACCTTCTTTTTCAGCTTCAAGCGATAGAGTTCCAATGATATCGTCGGCCTCATAATTTTCAAGCTCATATCTTGAAACCTGGTAAGCGTCCAATAATTCACGGATGAACGGGAACTGTTCGGACAACTCTGGCGGCGTCTTTTGCCTTCCGCCTTTGTATTCACTGAATGTTGTATGGCGAAATGTCGTTTTTCCGGCATCGAATGCGACAAGCATATGAGTCGGCTTCTCATCTTCAAGGATCCTCTGCAGCATCATTGTAAACCCGTACACAGCATTTGTATGAATGCCTTTGTCGTTATTGAGTAGGGGCAATGCAAAGAAAGCGCGGTAGGCAATGCTGTTTCCATCAATTAAAACGAGCTTCTTTTTTTCCACAAATATTCCTCCTGTCCCTTTGCAAAACCGGCCCTAACTGTAAAAACCCTTTTGCAAAATCGGTCCACTTAAATTGTTAAACTTTCCGCGCCCTTTTTGGGAATTCAAGAATGAATTCGCTCCCTTTTCCCGGCCTGCTTTTTACTGTAATCTTTCCCCGATGGGCTTCGACGATATGTTTTACAATCGCGAGACCAAGGCCAGTGCCTCCGGAATTTCGGCTTCTCGCCCTGTCTACACGGTAAAAGCGTTCAAAAATCCTCGGTACCTCGTCCTCCTCAATTCCTATGCCGGTATCCTTCACGGAAATGACAATATCGCTTCCAGCTTCTTGGACGGATAATTCAACTTTCCCGCCAGACGGCGTATAATTTATTGCATTTGAAAGGAGGTTGATCAATACCTGCCTTATCCTGAATGGATCTCCTTCCATTTCGGTTTTGACCGGAAACGGATGGACCACAAGGCTGATATTTTTTTGAAAGGCCCTTCCTTCAAGGATGGCCAAAATTTCCTTTACAATAGGATCGAGGCTGAATGGCGAGATATCAAGCACGAAATTATGCTGTTCCAATTTTGAAAGTTCAAGAAGGTCCTGGATCAGTCTTTGGAGCCTGTCGCTTTCCTTAAGGATTATGGAAAGGAACTCCTGTAGCGCCTTTTCATCCCTCATCGCGCCATCAATCAGCGTTTCGGCAAATCCCTTGATTGAAGTGACCGGCGTCTTTAGCTCATGCGAGACATTCGCCACGAAGTCCTTTCTCATTTGTTCCAATTTTTTCAGTTCCGTTATATCATGGAAAACCAGCAGTACGCCTTTCCAGACGTTGTTCGTACCAATTATCGGCAGGGCTGAAACGTCGAAATACTTTCTTTCGATTGAAACAGGCAAAATGAACTGCCTCCTCTGCTCCTGTTCAGTCATGAAGATTTCTTCAATCATTTCACGGATTTCCCTGAAAGGAATCACCTCGAAGTAAGGCCGATATAACAAATCCGCCGGCTCCACCTCAACCAAGTCCCTGTATCCACGATTGATGAGGCTAATATTACCGCGGCTATCGATAAGCACAAGGGCGCTGCCGATATTTTCGATCAGGGCCATCAGCCTCTCTTGCTGCATGTCCCTCGTCTTTGCCATATCCTCCAGGTTTCTCGCAAGGACGTTAATGGAAGTACTCAATAACCCGGTCTCATCAATGTTTTCCTCTACATAAGTCCTTGCGCGGTAATTCCCCTTCGCAAGTTCCATGGCCACATTCGCCGCCGATTCGATGGGCTTGGCATATTTTCTTGTAATCCTCATTCCCAGCAGCACGATAATTGCCAGGGCAAGGCCTAGGGTAAGGGAGATAAACCACCAAATATTTTTATACGCATCCTTCAATTGGCTAGAAGCCAGGCTAAGGAGCAAGTATCCTTCAGTATCGTTCCCCACTTTCAATTCTGTCCAATAATAATGGACTTCCTGCCTGTCCTTCAATTTAAAAAACCGCTTTTTTTTGTTTCCACCCGAGACAATATCCGTAATCAGGTCCTCTGGCGTGGAGATATTATTCTTGCTGTTATACAGGATGGCTCCGTCGACGTCCACCAGTAAGATGCCTGCCCCCAGCTTATCGCCAAACTTCCCCAGCTCATTCCTGTCCACGCCAAGCATGCCTCCGTAATCCTCGATATACATACGGAGCAAGCTGCTTTCATTTTCTAGCCTCTCATAATAGGAATCAAGGTAATAATTTTTAAGAAGCTGGCCAAGCAGGATGCCGAGGGCAAGTAGCACCGCGACAGTAAGGAGAACCATTGCAATTAAAAGCCTTGTCCTGTATTTTGTCATTCGGTCTTCGGTTCCTCCATTTTATAGCCCAATCCCCGGATAGTTTTGATATATTCAGGCTTTTTGGAGTCTGCCTCGATTTTCTCCCTAAGGTGTGAAATATGTACATCGACAATTCGTGTATCGCCGGCAAAATCATAATTCCAGACAGTGCTTAAAAGCTGGTCCCTTGTCAGCACCCTGTTTTTATTTTGCGCAAGGCAATTAAGGAGTTCAAATTCCTTTAGCGTAAGCGCAAGAAATTCATCTTTGAAAAAAGCTTCAAACCTATCCGGGAAAATTTTCAAATCCCCAACCAGGAGTGCATCTTCCTCTTCCGGTTTTTCCTGTTGTTTTTCCTGATATTGCTCTGTCCTGCGAAGTATCGCTTTTACACGCGCCAAAACTTCACGGGGGCTGAATGGCTTGACCATATAATCATCGGCGCCAAGCTCCAGGCCCAATATTTTATCCAGTTCGTCATCCTTCGCCGTGAGCATCAGGATCGGAATCATCACCTTTTGCTGGCGGAGCTGCTTGCAAACTTCAATCCCATCGATTTTGGGAAGCATAAGGTCAAGGATTATCATGTCGGGGCTTTCATTTATCGCCCGCTCCCTGCCTTCCTCTCCATCCATCGCCGTGATGACTTCGTATCCCCCTTGTTCCAGATTGTATTTAAGCAGCGTGACAATCGATTGTTCATCGTCTACAACTAGTACCTTTTTCCTCATAACAACCTCCGTAAATAAGAAATCCCCTATATATTTATAACTTCCCCTATTACTATACTATAGTAAATATTTTTTACCTTCAAGAATGGCGAAAGGGCAGCTATGGGCTGCCCTTAAAAGTTTTCCAGCGCGCTGCCATCCATCCTTGAGAGGCGATGGGGAGGGCAGACTTTTACTTTTCCCGTAACTACGTTTTCCTCATTTTCGTTTTTTCCGGTTACCGAAATTGTGACAGTATGTGATTTTGGGTCCACATCAATTACCTTGAGAAGAAAATCGACAGTTCCATAATGGTAAACCGGTTTGGGAAACTCCAGTTCCTGCGCCAGGATATGGCTTCCAGGTCCCGGCAGATATTTTGAAATGGCCGATGTAATAATTCCAGTCAGCATGATGGCCGGCACAACCGGTTTCCCAAACGGAGTTTGTGACGCATAATCATGCTGTATGTATAAGGGATTCGCATCATTCGTGAGTCCAAGGTAGAGAAGAAGGTCCTTGTCCTCTATTTTTTCCGTAAGGGAAAGTTTTTCTCCGACTGACATTTCTTCTATCCTTCTGCCAAGCTTTCTTTTTTTACCTAAAAGCATGTTCTCTGCCCTCCTTATTGGCCGCTTTTCTAAGCGGTCCACAAACTATTATTTCCCTATATCAAATAAGGGGCAACTTCCAATTTAGCGAAAAAATTCGGGGGAAGCTCCCCCGAATTCGGTTTATTTTATTACGCAAGCACAGCCATGACATTGCGTACTGAATCAGCCGACTTATCAAGCCCGGCTTTCTCGTCCTCTGTCAGTTCAAGCTCAATTATCTTCTCGATGCCATTTGCTCCAAGAATGGTTGGCACGCCAAGATAAATGCCTTCGTATCCATACTCGCCCTCAAGATAGGCGATTGATGGAAGAACGCGGCGCTGATCCTTCAGGATTGCTTCACACATTTCAACCAGGGAGGCTGCCGGCGCGTAATATGCGCTTCCGTTGCCAAGAAGATTTACGATTTCGCCTCCGCCTTTACGGGTGCGCTCAACTATTGCCTCAAGGCGGTCTTTTGGAATAAGCGTCTCAAGCGGAATGCCGCCCGCATAGGAATAGCGGACAAGCGGCACCATATCGTCGCCATGCCCTCCAAGGACGAAACCGGTAATGTCCTTTACTGACAGGTTGAGCTCCTGGGCGATAAACGTACGGAACCTGGCGGTGTCAAGTACGCCTGATTGCCCGATTACACGGTTTTTAGGGAAGCCGCTTTCCTTGAAAACTGTATAAGTCATGGCATCAACAGGGTTGGTCAAAACAAGGATGAAACATTCCGGTGAATATTTCACTATTTCCCCAGCGACGCTCTTCATGATCTTTTGGTTTGTCTGGACAAGGTCGTCCCTGCTCATGCCCGGTTTCCGTGCGATTCCCGCGGTAATGACAACAATATCGGAATCCCTTGTGTCCTCATAATTTGATGTTCCCGTAATGGTTGCATCAAATCCCTGGACAGGGCTTGCCTGCAGCATATCTAGAGCTTTACCCTTTGTCGAATTTTCCATTTGCGGAATATCGACAAGAACCACATCTCCAAGCTCTTTTTGGGCGAGCATGAATGCGGTCGTCGCCCCAGTAAAGCCTCCCCCGATGACTGAAATCTTTTTGCGTTTCATTGACATGTCGTTTCCTCCCTGGTTATCGTTTTAAACTGGGATGCCGGCGGGAAGCATTGCCGCCCGTCGCCATGAAATGCAAATTGGGTTGAGGGCAATCTGCCCCGCCTATTCCATATTTTTGATAAGCTCGTCGCCGAATTGGGACGTTTTCACTTCAGTCGCGCCATCCATCAGGCGGGCAAAATCATACGTGACTACCTTGGAAGCGATTGTCTTTTCCATTGATTTCACGATCATATTGGCAGCTTCGTTCCAGCCAAGGTGCTCAAGCATAAGCACGCCTGACAAAATAACGGAAGAAGGGTTTACCTTGTCGAGGCCGGCATATTTAGGGGCTGTGCCGTGAGTCGCTTCGAAAATGGCATGCCCAGTTTCATAGTTGATGTTCGCTCCCGGCGCGATGCCGATACCACCAACCTGCGCCGCCAGCGCATCGGAAATATAGTCGCCGTTAAGATTCATAGTCGCAACAACGTCGAATTCCTTCGGGCGTGTCAGGATCTGCTGGAGGAAAATATCAGCAATTGAATCTTTTACGATGATTTTGCCTGCTGCTTCCGCGTCGGCTTGAGCCTTATTGGCTGCTTCAGTGCCTTCTTCTTCCTTGATCCGGTCATATTGGGCCCATGTGAAGACCTTGTCTCCGAATTCTTTCTCGGCAAGCTCATAGCCCCAGTTTTTGAATGCTCCCTCTGTATATTTCATAATGTTCCCTTTATGTACCAGGGTAAGCGACTTACGGCCTTCCTTGATTGCATAATTAAGAGCCGCACGGACAAGGCGGGTTGTTCCTTCCTCAGAAACCGGCTTGATTCCGATGCCTGAAGTCTCAGGGAAACGGATTTTGTTTACACCCATTTCGTTTTGAAGGAATGCAATCAGTTTCTTAACTTCGTCGGATCCTTTTGCATATTCAATTCCGGCATAAATATCTTCCGTATTTTCACGGAAAATGACCATGTCGGTATCCTGCGGGCGCTTTACTGGAGAAGGCACGCCTTCAAACCATCTAACAGGGCGCAAGCAAACGAACAAATCAAGTTCCTGGCGAAGCGCGACGTTAAGTGAACGGATTCCGCCGCCAACCGGGGTTGTGAGAGGCCCTTTAATCGCGATCAGGTATTCGTTGATCAAGTCGAGCGTTTCCTGCGGCAGCCATTCGCCGGTCTTGTTGAACGCCTTTTCTCCAGCGAGCACTTCCTTCCAGACGATTTTCTTCTCGCCCTTATATGCCTTTTCAACTGCTGCATCAAGCACCCTTACTGAAGCCGCCCAAATGTCCGGGCCGGTTCCGTCTCCTTCGATGAATGGGACAACTGGATTGTTAGGGACATTCAATACCCCGTTTTGGACTGTAATTTTTTCACCTTGCATTGTCATTTCTCCCTCCACTGATGAACCCTTTTAGGATATAAACTACGTTAACCACACCTAAAGGCTAGAAGGCCTGCTTCTAACCTTTGAAAGCGGGTAAGGCCATCCTTTGGCTTTCCCGCTCTATTCATTACATCAATTTCTTATGGAAAAGTAAACCGATTCGCAGGCGGATCAGCGTGCCGAAATCGGAATGTATTTCTGCATTCCTGGCCCAGTGTAATCGGCGCGCGGGCGGATCAGCCTGTTATTGTCATATTGCTCAAGAATATGGGCAAGCCATCCGGAAACACGGCTCAGGGCAAAGATTGGCGTGAATAAGTCATGGTCAATGCCAAGGCTGTGGTATACAGAAGCTGAATAAAAATCGACATTCGGCGGAAGATTTTTCTCACTGGTGACTATTTCCTCAATTTTCACCGACATATCGTACCAGTGCGGTTCCCCTGTCAACCCGGTCAGTTTCCGTGACATTTCCCTCAGGTGCTTCGCGCGTGGGTCTCCCTTACGGTAAACTCGGTGGCCAAAACCCATGATCTTTTCTTTATTATCAAGCTTGCCCCTTACATAGGCTTCGACATTGTCAGGGGATCCAATTTCCGACAGCATCTTCATGACCGCTTCATTCGCTCCGCCATGTAGCGGGCCTTTAAGGGCGCCGATCGCGGCGGTAACTCCGGAATATACATCGGAAAGTGTAGCGACACAAACCCTTGCAGTAAAGGTCGAAGCATTCAATTCGTGGTCAGCATGCAGAACGAGCGCTTTGTTAAAAGCTTCAATCGCAATCGGCTCTGGCTCATTTCCTGTCAGCATGTAAAGGAAGTTTGCCGCAAAGCCAAGGTCTTTCCTCGGTGCAATTGGCTCAAGCCCTTTCCTGATTCTCGCGAAAGCAGTAATAAGTGCTGGAATCTTTGCTTGGAGTCGGACAGCTTTCATGTAATTGGATTCCTGGCTCATTTCATCCGCTTCATCATCATACAGGCCCAGCAGCGATACGGCCGTCCTTAAAGCGGCCATCGGATGGACAGACTTGATCGGATACATTTTGAAATGGTCGAGCACTTCCTGAGGCAGCCCCGCTTCGGCGGAAAGCTGGTCCCTCAGTTCCTCAAGCTGCGCCTTTGTAGGCAATTTTCGGTGCCATAACAAATAAATGACTTCTTCGAAACTAGCATTCTCTGCAAGATCATCAATGTCATAGCCGACATAAGTCAATGTATCGTCAATGATCGAGCTGATTGAGGAAGTTGTTGCCACAACCCCTTCTAGTCCACGTGTAACTGACATCCCAAACCTCTCCTTTGCAATCTGTAATTTCCCCATACCCTTTTCCTATAGTGTAGTTGGAAGTCCGGACTGCTCGGCTAATTGCATGAGCGCTTGCTCGGAACCTTTCCAAAAAATGAGCATCTGCAATCCCCTGAAGCAAATGCCACTTCCCCCGCCACACACTAGAAGCCTATTAAGCTGAAAAAAATCCCTTCACTTTACACTATACACAATTATTTAATCATAATAATAAAACATATGTAAAAAAGATTGCGCTTACATGTCTTATTATAACCAATTGTCAGATTTTTGTGAATGAAAAGGAATTGGAAAAATAAAAAATATTATATTAATAGAAAATAGCAGATCCCGGCAAAGAATGGCGGATTTTCCGGAACCGTCTCGATTCCGCCTTTTAAAAGTATAGCCTTAATGCACATTCATTTGCAAAATGTTAAACTTAAACTATCTGATTAAGCTGAAGGAGGAATCCAAGGATTGAATCCTGTCTATCTAGCCCGGACAGCCAGGCTGCTTTTGGTAGTGGGCCTGGTGATAGGCGCTTTTATCGCGTTCTATTACATATCGGCGGTAACGTACCCTTTCCTAATTGCTTTTGCCATCGCCTTCCTGATTAATCCCCTGGTCGAGTTTTTTGAAAAGAGGGGACGAATGCCGCGATCGTTGGCGGTCCTGATCACATTGGTTATTATTTTCGCGGTTTTCGCGGGGCTTGTAACCCTATTGGTTGCCGAAATTGTCAGCGGCGCCACTTACTTAGCGGATGTCCTTCCAAAGCATTTAAACACGTTGATCCGGTATAGTGAAGACATGTTCGCCTCACAGATCATCCCTCTGTACAATCAGCTCACAGGCTTATTCAACAACCTAGATGCCGGCCAGCAGGAAACAATTATGAAGAATATCCAGAATGTTGGCCAAAGGGTCGGCTCAACCGTCGGGCAATTCCTAAATGGATTTTTCGGGAACATTCCCATGATTTTATCCTGGTTTCCAAATGCTGCGACAGTCTTAATATTCTCTTTATTGGCAACTTTTTTTATCAGCAAGGACTGGCAAAGACTGTCCGCCATGGGAGGCCGGCTTATGCCTGTAAAAGCAAGGGCTAGCGGCAGGACCGTATTCACCGACCTTAAAAAGGCACTTTTCGGTTTTATCAAGGCCCAGCTGACCCTTATCTCAATCACCACCGTCATCATCCTGATTGGGCTGCTGGTGCTTCGCGTCGATTATGCAATTACCATCGCGCTTGTTGCCGGGATTGTCGATATCATCCCATATCTAGGCACCGGTACCGTTTTCGTCCCCTGGATCCTGTATGAGGCGATTGCGGGGGATATGGGCCTCGCGATTGGGCTAGGCGTCCTCTATATCGTTGTACTTGTCCAAAGGCAAGTTATGGAGCCCAAAATCCTCTCATCAAGCATCGGCCTGGATCCCTTGGCAACCCTAGTCGCCCTTTTCGTAGGCTTCAAGCTGCTTGGATTTCTCGGCCTGATAGCCGGACCAGTCGTCCTGGTCATATTCAATACCCTTAAACGCGCTAATGTCTTTGAAGACCTATGGAATTTCATTAAAGGAAATGAAACAAAAATATAGGAAAAACGCCGGCTTCCGAAGCCGGCGTTTTTCCTATTGCCCGTGGTTGGCGTCCCGCACAAAACCATTTATCATGGCTTTATCTTATGATTCTGATTGTTCCCTTGTTCATCCATCTTCTTATAATTGCTGCCAGCCAATATTTGAAAAACTTCCTGGTTGCCGGAATCAGAAGGAGAAGCCCCGCAAGGTCGGTGACAAATCCCGGTGTAAGGAGCAGGATACCCCCGGCAAGAACGCATATGCCGTCCAAGATTGCCTCCCCGGGCATTTGGCCATACGCCATTTGCTGCTGCGCCTGGCGGATGACTTTCAATCCCTGGCTCTTGGCCAAATATGTCCCCATCACCCCGGTAAATAAAATCATAAAGACAGTGGGGAGCACGCCTATCGTTTTTCCGGACCAAAGCAATATCCCAATTTCTGCTGCTGGAACAAGAATAATGAGCAAAAATAAATAAGTACGGAACATTATATCCCCAACCTCCCCATAGAAAAGCGCAAGCGGCCGTTTAGCGCCGAATGGACTGGAGGGCCCCGATGGAGATAAAGGAAACACGATGAGCGAAGGCGAATCGATGTTGACTTATCGTTGCGAGGGGGCCGAAGTACACTAGGCGCTGGGCACTGGAGCTAGACAAATTTCATACATTCACTTCTTTTTAGAAAAGAGCAAGCGGCCGTTTAAACAAAAAGAAGGGATGCCTCTCCCTTCTTTTCGAATCAATTACAGTACGCTTGCGTGGCCGTTATAGATAACGCCCCTTGTCGCATCAACCGTAATCTCCTGTCCATCCTTTAAAACGTCTGTCGCATTTTCCACTCCGACTATAACCGGTATACCAAGATTCAAGCCGACAACGGCCGCATGGCTTGTCAAACCGCCTTCTTCGGCAATCAGCGCGCCGCACTTCTCGAGCGCGGGAACCATTTCCCTGTCCGAGCCAATCGTAATCAGAATGTCACCAGGTGTTATTTTCGCCAATGCTTCTTCCGCATTCCGAGCGATAACCGCTTTCCCATACGCGGATTTTTTGCCGATTCCCTGGCCTTTGGCAAGTATATCCCCGACAATGTGAATCTTCATCAAATTCGTTGTCCCGGCTTCCGCGACAGGGACCCCAGCAGTAATGATGACAAGATCGCCATGTTGGACAATGCCGCTGTTCAGGCTTTCGCCAACAGCGATATCCATCATTTCGTCAGTTGTCTTAACCTTCCTGCCAATCTGAGGATACACTCCCCAGACGAGGCAAAGACGCCTTTGAGTGCCCTTGTCTGAGGTTACGGCAACGATAGGCGCTTTCGTCCTGTACTTCGAAACCATCCTTGCCGAATGGCCGCTGACTGTAGGAGTAATGATTGCACTCACCTGCAGGTTAAGAGCTGTATAGGCTACAGATTGCCCAATCGCGTCTGTCGTATTGGTTTCAGTATCCCGGCTCCTCTTTTGAAGAATTTCTTTATGGTTCAATGCTTCTTCAGCCCTAGAGGCGATATTGTGCATCGTTTGGACAGCCTCAACTGGATAAAGCCCTGCTGCCGTTTCACCGGAAAGCATAATCGCATCGGTGCCATCGAAAATGGCGTTTGCGACGTCGCTAGCTTCCGCCCTTGTCGGCCTTGGGTTCCGCTGCATGGAGTCGAGCATCTGTGTCGCTGTAATGACTGGTTTTCCTTCAGCATTGCATTTATTTATGAGCATCTTTTGCACAAGAGGCACTTCTTCAGCCGGAATCTCTACGCCCAAATCGCCGCGGGCAACCATAAGGCCATCCGAAACCTCAAGGATTTCATCGATGTTATCGACCCCTTCCTGGTTTTCGATTTTAGGAATAATATGAATATGCGATGCATTATTTTCCTCAAGCAGCTGGCGGATTTCAAGGACATCCTTCGCCCTTCTGACAAACGAAGCAGCAATGAAATCAATATCCTGTTCAATTCCGAAAAGGATATCTTTCCTATCCTTATCCGTGATTCCCGGCAAATTGACCGATACCCCCGGAACATTAACGCCCTTTTTGTTTTTTAATGTTCCAGTATTCAATATTTTTGTATGGATTAGCTGGTTATCTTGATCAATGTCTGTTACTTCAAGCCCGATGAGCCCGTCATCCAATAGAATTTTTGATCCTCTCGATACGTCTTCAATCAGGCCTGGATATGTAATGGAGAACATATCGGGGCTGCCTTCAACTTCTTTCATTGAAACGGCGACATTTTCTCCGGCAATTAGTTCAATCGCGCCATCCCTCATATTATGGGTACGGATTTCCGGTCCTTTCGTATCAAGAAGAATCGCGACGGTCTTTCCGGTCATTTCAGCCGCTTTCCTGATATTCGCAATCCTTGCGCCGTGTTCCTCAAAATCGCCATGCGAAAAATTGAGGCGGGCGACATTCATGCCTGAAACCATTAAATCCTTTAGTTTTTCAACACTTTCACTTGCGGGACCGATCGTACAAACAATCTTTGTCTTACGCATGCTATATCCTCCTGTCAGCCATTAGATAGATAGTTCTTGGGACAATTTATACAAATCCAAGTCAAGCACATGTTTTTTCTCTTCAATCGCCTCGATAATATCATAATCGACCAGCCGGTTCCGCTCGATCCCCACAGCCCTGCCGCCTTGGCCATCAAGTAGAAGCTCGACCGCCCTGGCGCCAAGCCTGCTCGCAAGGACACGGTCTGCCGCGGTAGGCGATCCGCCCCTTTGCATATGGCCAAGTACGGAAATCCGTGTATCAATATTCGCAGCCTCTTTCAACTTCCGGGCAAACTCGACTCCGCTGCATACGCCTTCAGCCACGACTATGATACTGTGCTTCTTCCCGCGTTCATTCCCTCGGTGAAGCTTGTCGGCGATATCATCCATTTCATAGTTTTCTTCTGGAATGAGGATGGTTTCGGCTCCTCCGGCAAGCCCTGCCCAAAGAGCGATGTCCCCCGCATCCCGGCCCATTACTTCAATAATGAAAGTCCGCTCATGCGAACTTGCAGTATCACGGATTTTATCGATTGCATCAATGACTGTATTCAAGGCAGTATCAAATCCGATTGTAAATTCGGTTCCAGGGATATCGTTATCAATTGTTCCCGGCACGCCGACACACGGAAACCCAAGTTCGGTAAGTGCCTTGGCTCCGCGGTAAGATCCGTCCCCGCCAATTACAACAAGGCCTTCGATCCCATGCTCCCGCATCTGCTCTATCCCTTTCATTTGGCCTTCTTTCGTTTTAAACTCAGCACACCGAGCGGATTGGAGCATTGTGCCGCCTCTATGGATAATATCCCCGACGGAACCCAATCCAAGCCTTTTGATATTCCCATTGATTAATCCGGCAAATCCACCGTAAACTCCGTAAACCTCGATATCATGGAAGATTGCCTTCCTGACAACTGCCCTGATGGCAGCGTTCATACCTGGGGAGTCCCCGCCGCTTGTCAAAACTCCAATTTTATTCATTGAACTTTTCACCCCATATCTTTACTCGTTCACTAGACAATTGTTGTTGTAAACCTTCAAATTGTTATAAGGGTAACAAACTGGTCATTTATAAAATACCATTAAGGAAGAGGTCTAACAACTTAATCGGCGCGAAAAAAGCAAAAAACGGTACAGGAATCCAGTGTAAGCGTTTAATAAAAAAATCCTTGGACTTTTTAACGAATCGAATGGCCCGGACGTATGAAACTATTCAATTAGTATTTGTTTTGATGCATCAAAGTATGAAGTATTGCACCCGTCCAAAAAAAGAAACGTGCTTCGAAAAGCACGCTTTTAATTTACCCCTATATAATCATTTAAAAACGAATACTCGCCAATCGCCTTATACTTTTCATACCGCTGATCCTTCAGTTCCGCTCCTGTAAGCCTTGATAGCTCTTTCAGGGATCGGAAAAGGGCCATTTCGATTTCATGCGCCTGCGCCTCGACGTTCCGATGGGCTCCGCCGCGCACTTCAGGAATGATCGCATCAATAATTCCGAGATCTTTCAGATCCGGGGCGGTAATTTTCATCGATTCGGCGGCGCGTTTCGCCTGGGAAGCATCTTTCCACAGGAGTGCCGCGGCCCCTTCAGGCGAAATAACGGAATACGTGGAGTTTTCCAGCATCAGGATATGGTTCCCGACGCCAAGTGCCAAGGCGCCGCCGCTGCCGCCTTCACCAATAACGATGCAGACAACCGGTACGCTCAGGCTTGCCATTTCAAACAGATTGCGGGCAATGGCCTCGCTTTGGCCGCGCTCCTCAGCCGCTTTACCAGGATAAGCCCCTTTTGTATCGATAAAACAAATAATTGGGCGGCTGAACTTCTCAGCCTGTTTCATCAGCCTCAAAGCTTTCCGGTATCCCTCAGGATGGGGCATCCCGAAATTACGCCTGATGTTTTCTTTCGTATCTTTTCCGCGCTGATGTCCAATCACCGTAATGGGAACGCCTTTAAACTTCGCAATCCCGCCCACGATCGCTTCATCATCCCCATATAACCTATCGCCATGGCATTCCATAAAGCTGTCGAATAAATATCCGATATAATCGAGGGTTGTTGGCCTGTTTGGATGGCGCGCGATTTGCACACGGTCCCACGGCTTAATATTGGAGTAAATATCATTTTCAAGCTTCTCAAGCCTGGCCGAGAGCTTTTCAATTTCAGAAGAAAGGTCGACATCCGTTTTATTAGTATAATCCTTAAGTTCGCTAATCTTCTTTCTCAGCTCGATAATCGGCTTTTCGAATTCCAGTTCCCCTACCAAACAAGCTCACCTCCACGCTGATGAAGTTCAAGAATTATTCCAATTTGGCCCTTTAGCTCATGCCTGTCAATCACCGCATCAAGCTGGCCATGCTTTAACAAAAACTCCGCCGTCTGAAAATCTTCGGGCAGTTCTTCCCTGATGGTTTGCTCGATAATCCGCCTTCCAGCGAAGCCGATCAACGCGCCTGGCTCAGCTATATTGTAATCGCCCAGGGAAGCAAAACTCGCGGATACCCCTCCCGTTGTCGGATGGGTCATAAAGGAAATAATCAGCCCGCCATTGTCACTAAACCGCTTCAGGGCCACACTCGTTTTAGCCATCTGCATTAGGCTTAAAACGCCTTCCTGCATCCTGGCTCCCCCTGAAGCTGTAAATATGATAAATGGCACGCCAAGTTCCCCGGCCTTTTCAACAGCCCGGGTAATTTTTTCACCGACAACCGAGCCCATGCTACCCATACGGAACGTTGAGTCCATAATCGCGATGGACACTTTAATGCCGTTCACGGTACCGGTTCCCGTGACCACGGCTTCATTCATTTTTGTTTTGATTCTATCTTTTTCAATTTTTTCCAGGTATTCCGGGAATCCAAGCGGATTTTCCGAAATCATGCCTGCATCGATTTCTTCAAAACTTCCTTCATCAAGGAAACTTTGAATCCTCTCACGCGCATTCATTGGATAATGGCGACCGCAATGAAAACAAACTTTCAGGTTTTTTGCAAGCTCCCGTGTATAAATGATTTTCTTGCAACCAGGGCATTTTGTCATGATGCCTTCAGGGACGTCCTGCTTTGCTGCTTCAGAGGGAATTGCGGCATATTTTTTCTTCTTCGGTTTTTTATTAAATAGCTCTTTTAGCAAGTTAGTACCTCCCTAGTTTTAAGAGTGGGATTGAAGCCGGGAACTGCAATGCTTAAGCATTTATTGACCGTCTTCCGGCAGGCCGGGATCCTGGCATTCCACTTTGGTGGATGAGCATCGGCATTTTCGTCATACTATAGTATAGCGAAAAACTTTCCGGATGCGTAGCAGCAACAGTGGCCAGACCACTTGAAGATTAAAAATGGCCCGGATAGCCAAGGCTTGCCTGTCCATACTATAGGGCACTTTTTTAAAAAAAGATGCCGCTTTCTGTCGCTAGGATTTAGACATTTTTCTCAATACCTTATATTTCTCTATTGCCAGTTCCTCATCCCCGGCCGAGAGGGCCTCGAGGAGAGCCCTGTAATCTTCGGGGCGGGCAATTTCTTTTTCAAAGTCCTGGGAATGGTAATAGTCCTTTAAAATGACCCATATGCGCAATACCAAATGGTTGTCAGCCAGCACGATTAGATGATGGAAAAATTCATCATCGTTAATTTTCGCTTTTCCGACCAATCCGAATATATCTTCAAGGTTTAAACCAGAAGCTTTTTGGAGAATAAGCCTCAGGGAATCCATTTCGATACAGTATTTCGTTTCCTTCACATCCCGCCTGGCTTTTTCGTCCTGAAGGATGAAGGTGCTAAGGAGCTGGACAAGCTGGTTTCCCTGGAAGTCACGGATAAAAGTGCCCTCTCCCCTTCTTGTCTCAATAAGTCCCAATAATTCCAGTGCCCGGAGAGCCTCCCTAACAGAGGAGCGCCCCACAATGAGGCGCTCGGACAATTCCCGCTCGGAAGGTATCTTGTCCCCGGTTTTCAGTCCATCGGCAGCTATCATTTCCCGTAGCTGCTTGACAATTTCGATATATACCTTTGAGTTTTGGGATTTGCTCTTTATAGAATCGTTCACTTATTTCTACCTATCAATGAAAGGCGTTTTGTCTTTTCCTTTACCTCTTCCGGATCGACACGAAGGCGGGCAACCCCTGTTTCGATCGCTGCCTTGGCTACCGCGGATGCGACCTCTGGAGCGACTCTTTCATCAAATGGGGCCGGGATGACATAATCCTCATTCAGTTCATCATCGCTTATCAGGCTTGCGATTGCTTCAACCGCGGCTACTTTCATTTCCTCGTTTATGTGGGTAGCCCGAGCATCAAGGGCTCCCCTAAAAATACCAGGGAAAGCAAGGACATTGTTGACCTGATTCGGGAAGTCCGAACGTCCCGTTCCAATGACAAGCGCTCCAGCTTCTTTGGCTTCCTCCGGCATAATTTCCGGTACCGGATTGGCCATAGCGAAGATGATTGGACCGTCATTCATCGTGGCAACCATTTCCTTAGTCAAGGAGCCAGCAACCGAAACACCGATGAACACATCAGCCCCTTTGATAACGTCCGCAAGGTTCCCTTGAAGCCTGTCCCTGTTAGTAAACCGGGCAACCTCATCCTTGATGGCGTTCATTCCGCTAGGGCGGCCTTCATAAATCGCCCCTTTTGTATCACACATTATGATGTCTCGGACACCGTAGCTGTAAAGAAGCTTAATGATCGCGATCCCCGCTGCACCCGCACCGTTTGCGACCACTTTGATTTCAGTCATTTTTTTGCCGGTAATCTTCAGCGCATTGACTAGTCCAGCTACAGTAACAATCGCTGTTCCGTGTTGGTCGTCATGGAAAATTGGAATATTCGTTTCTTTTTTGAGCCTTTCCTCTATTTCGAAACATTTAGGAGCGGCGATATCCTCAAGATTCACCCCGCCAAATGTCGGCTCAAGAAGCTTGACTGTTTCAATAATTTTTTCAACATCTGTTGTGTTAATGCAAATTGGAAACGCATCAACTCCTGCAAAGCTCTTGAACAGTACAGCTTTTCCCTCCATAACGGGGAGTGCTGCTTCCGGCCCGATATTCCCCAGCCCCAGCACGGCTGTTCCATCTGACACCACCGCTACCATATTGCCCTTCATCGTATAGTCGTATACCGTTTCGGGCTTATCATAAATTTCCTTGCAAGGTTCGGCTACCCCCGGAGAATAAGCAAGGCTTAAATCCCTGGCGTTCCTTACCTCCACTTTCGATTTTGATTCCAACTTCCCCTGGTTTACTCGGTGCATATGCAGTGCTTCTTCACGCAATGTCAAGATATTCACTCCTTTAGGATATGGAAGGACATGGTTATTACGGTGGTCAGACCACACTTTCCTTTACAACTATAACACATCTTGAATCGATGTAAAGCAAGAAATTACAAGCTGTTTATTTTAAAATAACATTCGATTTCCCAAGAAAATCATATAGGAGGCGGAGCACCGAATCTGTCGGTTGAATCCCATACCCGGGTCCTAGGCCGACTGTCTTGCCGCCGTCATAGTGAAGCACGACTTCAACCTCCCCCTTGCTTGACGAGAGAATTTTGTTCAGTGCTTCTAGCCGGGATGGTTCCTGATTTTCATCGGTGAGCCTCAAATACAGGCGCCGCAATGAATTCTCCTTGAGCCAACTGTCGATATCCCCAGCCTTGCGAATGATGAATTGTGCTTTTCCATCGCGCTCTTCAGCCTTGCCCTCAATGACAGCCAATCCGCCCTGGTTTAGAAGGGCCGTATGCTTTTTAAATACCTCGGGAAACGCGACCGCCTCCATTTCCCCGCTTGGATCGCTTACTGTGAGGAAAGCCATTGGTTCACCTTTTTTTGTCCGGATTTTCTTTACTGCATTTATATAAACCCCTGCATTCCAGAATTTGGTCCCAGGCTTCAAATCCGCGAGCGGGGACGCTCCCGCCTCCAGGAGATTCTGTTCATGCATGGATATCGGATGGCTTGAAAGGTAAAACCCCAGAACCTCCTTCTCATAAGCGAGTTTGTTTTCAAGGCTTATTGGATCGACTTCCATATATTTAGGCGCGGGCATAAGCGAATGATCCGAAAACAGCCCTGTTTGCCCATCTTCACCCGGACTCATCAACTGGGCATGTTCGATTGCGATATCGAGGCTCGCCAGCAGAGTGGCCCTGTCTTTCCCAAATTCATCAAAACAGCCGGAATGGACCAAAGCCTCAAGCGTTTTTCGGCTGGCTGTTTTTTGCGGCAGGCGGATGCAGAAGTCGAAAAGATCGGCAAAAGGCTTCCGTTTCCTTTCTTGCAGGATTTCCCTTGCAACCGACCCGCCAATGCCCTTAATCCCTCCAAGCCCAAACCGGACCCCACCATTTTCAGCTTTGAATGAAAACAGGCTATTGTTGATTGATGGCGGGAAAACGGGTATGTCCAACGCTTTTAACTCCCGTATATACTGGGCTATTTTCACATCGTTTCCGGTTACGGAACTAAGCAGAGCCGCCATGAAATGCGCGGGAAAATGGGCCTTTAGATAGGCTAGTTGGCAGGATATGACGCTGTAAGCTACCGAGTGGCTCTTGTTAAAGCCGTAGTTCGCGAACCTCACAATCAAATCGTAGACTTCATCCGCAACGCTTCGGCCGTATCCCTTTTTAACCGCCCCGGCCACGAAATGCTCCCTTTCCCTGTCTAGTTCCTCTTTCTTCTTTTTGGCGACGGCCCTCCTCAGTAAATCTGCCTCCCCAAGCGTAAATCCGGCCATTGTGGAGGCGATTTGCATGATTTGCTCCTGATAAACAATAACCCCGTATGTATTTTCCAAAATAGGCTCAAGGTCTATATGGGGATAGACGATTTTTTCACCGCCATGCTTCCTTGAGATGAATAAAGGGATATTTTCCATCGGCCCTGGCCTGTAAAGGGCGTTTACGGCGACAATGTCATCAAATCTTGTTGGCCTTAAACGGGTAAGGACCTTCCTCATTCCTTCCGATTCGAGCTGGAAGATTCCTGTCGTTTCTCCTTTGGCCAGGAGTTGGTACGTTTTTTCGTCCTCGAGGGGAATCGTCCTTATATCGATCTTCCTTCTGCCTTCCCGGTTGATCGATGCAACAATCCCTTCCAGAAGGGAAAGGTTCCTCAAGCCAAGGAAATCCATTTTTAAAAGCCCGATTTCCTCGAGGTGCTCCATGGAATATTGGGTAAGGAACACGTCGTTGTGCCCTGCCTGTATCGGGACCAGATCAACAAGCTGCTTTTCGCTGATGACAACGCCAGCCGCGTGGGTGGACGTATGCCTTGGAAGGCCCTCAATCTTAAGGGCTGTTTCGAAAATTTTTTCATTGAACGGACTCCCTGAAACAAACTCACGCAGCCTTGCCGATTCACGGTAGGCATCCTTTAGGGTGATCCCGTTCCTTGAAGGGATTGCTTTTGAAAGCGAATCCAGTTCTTTCCCATTCAGGCCGAACGCCCTGCCGACGTCGCGTATTGCCGCTTTCGCAGCAAGTGTCCCGAATGTCACGATTTGGGCGACATGGAGCTCTCCATATTTTCGAGCGACATATTCAATAACTTCGTCGCGCCTGGTGTCCGGGAAATCGATATCGATATCAGGCATCGAAATCCGCTCCGGATTCAGGAAGCGTTCAAAAAGAAGCCCATGTTCCAAAGGGTCGACATCGGTTATATAAAGGGAATAGGCCACAAGCGATCCGGCAGCAGAGCCGCGCCCTGGACCGGTAAGGATTCCCCGTTCCCGCGCATATTTCATAAAGTCCCAAACGATCAGGAAATAATCATTGAAATTCATTTTGTGGATGATCGAAAGCTCATATTGGAGCCTTTCCGAGTATTCATCCCCATATTCCGGACGCCTCTTTTTTAATCCGGCAAAACAAAGCTGCCCAAGCATTTGGCCAGGCTCCGTTCCAGGTTCCAGGGGATATTTCGGCATATGGAACCGCCCGAATTCAATCGATACCGAGCATCTTCCCACAATGTCCAGTGTATTTTCGAGCGCATCCGGGAAATCACCGAATAACCCGGCCATCTCCTCCGCCGATTTGAGGTAATAGTCCTCCCCTGACAGCTTATAACGGCCTTCGTCCTGCATCCTGGCTCCGTCCCTAATTGCCAGAAGGCATTCATGCGCGAGCGCATCGCCGCTTTCGAGGTAATGGACCGCATTGGTAGCGGCCAGCCCAATCCCAAGCGGCTCGGCGAATTCAGGAATTATGCCAAGAAGGTCCCTTTCTTCCTCAAGCCCATGGTCTTGAATGGAAAAATAAAAGTCCCCGGCAAAAATAGTTTTATATAATTGGGCGAGTGTCCCCGCCTCCTCTTTCTTTCCTTCAAGCAGTAATCGTTCAATTTCCCCTTCAACTCCGGGAGTAATCGCGATGAGCCCGGCGGCGTAATGCCTCAGCCATTTAAGCGGTATGCCATCCCGGGATTTTGTTTGGATCGCGCTTGAAATTTTAAGGAGATTCCTGAATCCGGCGTTATTTTTTGCTAGCAATACGAGAGGAAATGCGACACGCTCCTCCCGTTCGGACAGGACATCGGCTGTCAGGCCCAGGATGGGGGCTATGCCGCGTTTTTTACATTCCTTGTAAAACTCAATCGCTCCATAAAGGACATTCCGGTCAGTCAAGGCAATCGCCTTAAAGCCTTTTTTACTTGCTGCCGCAACAAGCGATGGGATTGAAGCGGTGCTGGTAAGCAGGCTGTACGCGCTATATGTATGAAGGTGGATAAAAGACATTTTTTCTCATTCCCCCTTATTGCGTCCTTCTTCTATTATAGAGCTTCAGCATGGAAAAGAAAATATGTTCCCCTTTTTCATGCCTTCTATAAGGGAAACTCTCAGCACTGCGGATTTTCCCTATATTCATAAATCGGAATGTCTGTCCATAAGATTGAAATAGGAAGGCTATGTCATGAAAAGGGTTGATGCCATGAACCAGGCAGGATTCATTTCTTCTTTCATTGAAAGTTATTTTATCGCTCTGGGAGTCCTCCTTGGAGGGGCTTTAATCGGGGGAATCGCGGCCTTCCTTACAGGGCAGCCCGCTCTTACCGTGATATCGAGGCTATCCTCCTCTTTAAGGATTTGGGCCATCGTAGCCGCGATAGGAGGTACATTCGATCCCATCTATGAATTTGAAAAGGGAATTTTCGACGGCCAAACGAAAGATATCTTCAAACAAATTCTATTGATTTTATCCGCTTTAGGCGGAGCGCAGACCGGGGCTCTCCTTATTGAATGGTTTACCCAGGAGTTCATTTCTTCATGAGGGTCCCCGCCTTTTACAATGACAAGTCGTGGCAGCGATTTTTCGCGGGGATGGCCATCGGGGGCGTAATCAGCTGGCTTCTGTTCATTTATATGAATGGAGTCCTTCAGGAAAAACAGACATTGCTTATCCAGGAGCAGAAAGATACCATACAGGAATTGAGGGGCGACATCTTAATCTGGCAAGAGGAGTTCAAAAACCTGAACAAAGAAAACATCGGGCACCTTCTAGTCCAGCAAATAACGGTTAAAATAACAAACCATCAAAAATATGGGCTCGACCTTCTCAGCGTCCACGAGACAGAGGAAGCCGTCCTGGAAGATTTAAAGACACTAAAGGCAAAAGATATTGAAACCGTTTATAAAAACAGGGATTTAATAAAAAGGGTCATCGAAAACAGGTCTGTATCGCTGAACGGTAAAAAGTACAGGCTCGAGGTAAAAGAACTGGTATTTTTCACAAACATCACCATCGTCCTCCATCTAACCCTTGACGCGTGATAATTCCAGTAAAAAAACAAGGGCCGTCCAGCGTTTCAAACCGGTCGGCCCTTAAAAATCGAAAAAACCTATTCGCATGCTTTATTCATTTCACGGATGACATCATCCATCTCATTCCACGAAAAAATCGACGCCCCTGCCGCTAGCGGATGCCCACCACCGTGGAACTTCCTAGCCACCCCGTTGATGACCGGACCTTTCGACCTTAGCCGAACCCTTATCTGGTCATCCTCTTCAATGAAAAATACCCATGCTTTTATTCCTTTTACATTTCCAAGCTCGCTGACAAGAAGTGAAGCCTCGGATGGAAGCGCGCCATGTTCCTGAAGGAGTTCTTTTGTCAAAATAACGGATGCGACCCCGTTTTCCCGCATTTCAAAGTTTTGCAGGATAAATCCATTCAGCTTAATGATATTCGGGCTCAGTTCGTACATCTTGTCATACAGATCGGTCCTTGAGAAATTGTAATGGATCAATTCGCCCGCGTACGCAAAGGTTTTGTCGGTTGTGCTCGGGTAGAGGAATCTTCCTGTATCCCCGACAATCCCCGCATACAAAAGCCTTGCAGCTTCATCGTTCAGGACAAGGCCGCGTTCCCTTCCGGAAAGGTACAGTTCATATATCATTTCGCTCGTCGAACTTGCGGTTGTATCCACCCACATTACATCTCCGTAAGGATCCTCATTCGGATGATGGTCGATTTTAATCAATGTTTTCCCCAGCCTGTACCTTTCATCGCATACCCTTTCCGTATTGGCGGTATCACAGACGATGACAAGGGCCCCCTCGTAGGCGCTGTCGGGGATTTTATCCATTTCACAGAGGTAAGAGAGGGTGTCCTCATCCTTGCCGACTGAATATACAGCCTTTCCGGGAAAGGAAGCACGTAATATTTCAGCAAGCCCGCATTGTGAACCGTATGCATCCGGATCGGGCCTGACATGCCTATGGATGATGATTGTTCCATGCTGTTCAATCGCATCAAAAATTTTGTTTTCCATAAATGGTCTCCTTAAAATCAGATGATTACAAACAAAATAATACCAGGATTGTGGCATTTGTCGTCGTTTCCGGCTACAATTGAAATCGTAGTAGAAAGAGGGGGTTCTTCCAAATGCCAATACTTGTAACCATTATCGTATTTTCCCTGGCCTTTTACGTGTTCTATAAAATAAAATATGTAAGGAGCAACAAACCCGTCGAGCGCAAGTGGATTTCCTCGAAATCCGGGATTGCTCTTGGATTGTTTGTGCTCGCTTTTGGCATCAACCAGTTGTATATCTACCAGTCCAAGGTGTCTTTCATCATCGCCGCCGTTTTTGTCCTTCTTGGCGGAATCAATATTTGGTCGGGAATAAAGGCATACAAGTTTTATTTGCCATATGCGATTGAAGAGGCGGAAGGCAAAAACTGAGTCCAAAGCCATTTTTTAAAACTGCGCCTGAAGGAGGCGCAGTTTTTTTCTTAGCGGTTATTGCCGATCAATCAGCTGGCACATCATCATGGCTTTCCCGACCATCAATCCATCGCTGAACGCTTCGACATCCACTTTCCCGAACTTGCGGCCGACTTCAAGCACCTTCGGATAAATTTCCAGGATGCTGTCGATCTGTACCGGCTTCAGGAAGTAAATGGTCATGTTTTCCACTACAAGGTCCCCTTTTTTATAGCCTCTTAAAATCCGGCTTGCCGCTTCTGCGACAACCGTCGTAAAAACTCCATAGGAAACGGTCCCAAGGTGGTTTGTCATTTGCGGGGAAACTTCAATTTTATAAAAATCTTCGCCTTTTGTTTTCCCTTGGGTAAGAAGCATTTGGCTTGTAACGATGTCATCAATCGTTTCACCCACCTGAGGCTGCCTCTGGACCATCTGGAGGGCTTTCAGGACATCCTGGCGGCTGATGATGCCTTCAAGCCGGTTTGAGTCATCCACTACAGGCAATAGCTCGATGCCTTCCCAGACCATCATATGCGAGGCGGACGCAACGCTCGTTTTGCCGCCGACAGTCATTGGATGCCTCGTCATTACCCTGTCTATCTGTGTATCCATTTCCTGGCCCAGTATATCTTTTGAAGTAACGATCCCCTGTACTTTCATGCCCTGGTCGACTACCGGATAGCGACCGTGTTTAGTCTCGCGGTTGTTTGAGTGCCACTGGCTGACCGTATCCGATGTCCTGAGGTAAACTGTCTTTTCCAAAGGGGTCAGGATGTCCTCGACAAGGATAATTTCTTTTTTGATAAGCTGGTCATAAATCGCCCTGTTGATCATCGTTGCGACTGTAAAGGTATCATAGCTTGTCGATATAATCGGAAGCTGCAGTTTGTCGGCAAGCTTCTTTACATGCTCTTCCGTATCGAAGCCTCCGGTTATCAGCACGGCTGCCCCCGCTTTCAGCGCGTACTCATGCGCCTTTGTCCGGTTTCCGATTATGAGGAGATTGCCCGCGCCCGTATATCTCATCATCGCGTCCAGTTTCATTGCGCCAATCAGGAATTTATTCAACGTTTTATGGAGGCCCGCTTTACCGCCAATCACCTGGCCCTCCACGATATTGACAATTTCCGCATATGTCAGTTTTTCAATATTTTCTTTTTTCTTCCGTTCAATCCGGATGGTCCCTACCCTTTCAATGGTACTGACATATCCTTTGTTTTCAGCATCTTTTATCGCCCTGTAGGCGGTCCCTTCACTCACATTCATCGCCTTGGCGATCTGGCGCACGGAAATTTTATCCCCAATGGTAAGCTCATCTATATACTGCAGAATTTGTTCGTGCTTTGTTGCCAAGACCTTCACCCTTTATCCTATCCCCGCTATCAATTAAGGACGTCATTTTATTTTTATTATAAGGTTAAAAAATGCCCGATTCAATGCAGGATAGCCGAAAAGCGGTGCAAAGGCAGTCAATAGCGGGAACGCATCCTCTTTTTTTGCCCTGGCATACGCGCGGGACGCGGCCCGGCTGCCTCTTTTGCCCGAATCGTGCCCGCTAAATTTCCGCCAAGCACCAGGAGGGCCAGCACCGTCCATGATGCCGTGAATATTCCTCCGGCGCCGCCAAATTCAAACGGTAGCCTTGGCCCCGCGTAATAGATGAGGAAGATTGCCAGTAAAAAGCAAAGCATGTACCTATTTTTTGCCACAGTTTTTCCCCCCTTACATAAGCTTGTTCCATTTTATGCGCGTAGGAAGGGAAAATGTCCTCAAACGGGTTAGGCCATCACACTTCTATTGAATCACCCGGGTCCAATACCTTACCGTTTCCGGCTTCGAGCATTTCAATAAAGGAGTGGGGGTCCTGTTTAATTAGCGGGAATGTATTGTAATGCATCGGTATTACCATTTTTGCATTGAGGAGCTTCGCCGCGTAGGCCGCATCTTCCGGCCCCATTGTAAAATTATCGCCAATAGGCAGAAAGGCCACATCGATAGGATGACGTTCGCCAATCAATTTCATATCGGAAAACAGCCCGGTATCCCCTGCGTGATAAACCGTTTTGCCCTCGGCCATCAACAGGATCCCAGCTGGCATGCCGCAATAGATCAGCTGTTTATCAGGGGTTTCATAACTGGAGCCGTGGAATGCCTGGGTGAGTTTTACTCTCCCAAAGTCAAATTGGTAGGACCCTCCGATGTGCATCGCATGGGTCTTGACGCCCTGCCAGCCGAGGAAATCGGAAATTTCAGCATTTGCTATGACGAGGGAATTATTTCTTTTCGCCAAGCTGACCGTATCCCCTACATGATCATTGTGCCCGTGGGATAGGATGATCACGTCCGGGCTTTCATTTTCTGCCTTCAAATCGGTAAGCCTATTCCCATTAATAAAAGGGTCTATTAAAATCGTTTTCCCCCCGGTAATGATTTTGACGACAGAGTGTCCATGATAGGATATTTTCATTTTACAATCCCCTTCCCATAAAAGTATTTACTTAATAGGTTCCATTCTTTTTTTATATTTCCTGCCATGCTATACTTTTAACATCATTTTAATGCGAATAACCTATATCAGCGTCCCATTATTGATATAATAAGACTGTTTCCAAACACATTGCGAGGGGGATTCGAATGAACGAAAGATTGAAGAAACTTTCTTCCTGGATGAAGGAAAACGGCATAGATGTATGTTTTTTGACTTCTCCGGATAACGTATTTTATTTGAGCGGCTATTTTACGGACCCACATGAGCGCCTTTTGGGCCTTGCGGTTTTCCAGGATGAGGAGCCGTTCCTTGTCCTGCCGGCCATGGAAAAAAATGATGCCCTCCAATCCGGATGGGCCCACGAAATCATCGGTTTCACGGACACTGAAAACCCTTGGGAAATGGTACATACCGCAGCCGCGAAGCGCCTACAAAAAAACGCTTCGAAAGTCGCAATCGAAAAAGAGCATTTGAATGTGGAGCGCTATGAGGAGCTCATGAAGCTTTTCCCTGACGCCAAACAGTTTGTTTCGGCTGAAGAAAAAATGCGGTCGTTGAGGCTTGTAAAGGACGAAAATGAACTAAAGGCACTGCGGGAAGCGGCCGCATTGGCGGACTACGCGATTGAAGTCGGGGCAAGTGAGATCAGCGAAGGAAAAAGCGAACTCGAAGTCCTCGCTGCCATCGAGTTTGAACTCAAGAAAAAAGGCGTCAGCCAAATGTCCTTCAGCACGATGGTACTGGCCGGCCAAAATGCCGCCTCACCACATGGAAATCCAGGTCAGACTAAAATCAAAAAAGGAGATTTTGTCCTGTTTGACCTGGGAGTCGTCGTAGACAGATACTGCTCCGATATTACCCGCACACTTGCTTACGGGGATGTCAGCGACAAGCAAAAAGAAATTTACGATACGGTCCTAAAAGCCCAGCTGGCTGCAATTGAAGCAGGAAAGCCCGGAACGCCTTGTTCCGCTGTTGACCTTGCCGCAAGGAGCGTTATTACAGAGGCAGGTTATGGCGAATATTTCCCGCATCGCCTCGGGCACGGACTTGGAATCAACATCCATGAATACCCGTCAGTAACTGAAACGAATCCTTTAAAGCTGGAAGAAGGAATGGTCTTCACAATCGAACCGGGCATTTATGTTCCGGGCGTCGCCGGCGTAAGGATTGAGGATGATGTCCACGTAACAGCGTCAGGGCTTGAAATTTTGACAAAGTATCCGAAGGAACTTCAGATCATAAAATAAAGCTTCCAATATAGGAAAAGCAGGCTACCGCGTGACGGTATGCCTGCTTTTTAATTAGTATGAGCCATTAAAGTTTCCTGGCTTAAGCGCGGGACGGAGTTTGTGTTTCCTATTCCTGTCCAAGCAATTCCTTCGCGCTTACGTATTCAAGCCCTTGTGCTTCGGCTACCGCTTTATAGGTAACATGGCCATGAAGGGTGTTGATTCCTTTCAGGAGGGCCTCATTATCAAGACAGGCCTGCCTGTAGCCTTTGTTGGCGATTTGGATTGCGTAAGGGACGGTTCCGTTCGTAAGTGCGATCGTCGATGTCCTCGGCACCGCACCTGGCATATTCGCAACAGCATAATGGACGACTCCATGCTTGATATATGTTGGATTGTCGTGGGTGGTAATCCGGTCGGTCGTTTCGAAAATGCCTCCCTGGTCAATGGCGATATCGACGACGACGCTGCCAGGAGTCATCGATTCGATCATCTCTTCTGTGACAAGCTTAGGGGCCTTCGCGCCCGGAATCAGGACGGCTCCGATAACAAGATCGGATTCCTTTACAGCTTCCGCGATATTATACGGATTGGACATAAGTGTTGTGATGTCCGAACCGAAAATATCATCGAGCTGGCGAAGCCTTTCCGGATTTAAATCGATGATTGTAACTTTCGCTCCGAGGCCGATCGCCATCTTAGCAGCGTTCGTTCCTGCAACACCGCCTCCTACAATCGTTACAGTACCTCTTTGGACTCCAGGAACGCCAGATAGCAGGATTCCTTTACCGCCGTGGACTTTTTCCAGGAATTGCGCGCCAATTTGCGCTGCCATCCTCCCGGCTACCTCACTCATCGGCGTAAGGAGCGGAAGGCCGCCATTTGGCAGCTGAACGGTTTCATACGCAATTCCGACAACCTTCTTTTCCATCATCGCCTTCGTCAATTCAGGCTCAGGTGCAAGGTGAAGATACGTAAACAGGATTAAACCTTCATAGAAGTATTTAAACTCTTCCGGAAGAGGTTCCTTTACCTTCATGACCATATCCTTGTCCCAAGCTTCCGCAGCCGTTTTGACAATGCTCGCGCCGGCCGTCTCGTAATCTTCATCCGTAAAGCCCGAACCAAGCCCGGCCCCGGACTGAATATAAACTTCATGGCCGAAATTGAGCAGGTTTACAACACCGGCAGGCGTCATAGCGACACGGTTCTCATTATTTTTTATTTCCGCTGGTACCCCAATCCTCATGATTCAATGCCTCCCACAAAATATGTACTGTTATGCAAGCACTTTCATTTTACCAAAATAAACTATCAACGGAAACAATTAATCTACATTCCGGCAATCTGGGCCAAACAGCCAAGGAGGCGCGGGCATAAGCCCGGCGCCCCGATTGATTCACATATTATTTTACCAGAAGTAAGGGTAACCAAATCCCCCGTAAAAAGGATATCCATATCCGTATAAAAATGGACTAATTAGCGCTCCGGCTGCAAGGCCCCCAAGAAGGCCGCCTACGAAAGGACCACCAAAGCCCCAGCCCCACGGCCTGCCAAAACCGAAGCCCCAAGGCCTCCCAAAGCCGAATCGCTCGTCATTCGGGCCGATCATATTGTGGTTTGTAAAATGAACAGGCTGTCCACCCGCAAATTGATACTCGTTGTACAAGGTAATTCCTCCTCTGTAATTTTTAAATACACTAAAGGATATGCGTCGAAAGGAGGAGGGTCTTGGGTTATTGCCCCGCTATTATAAATTTCCTGGGTAAACAGTCCAAACTTGCACGCAGGAAATGGGGGTTATACGGAGTACCGTTCAGATATCCGGATGTCCACAACGCCTCGTTATTCGAGATCCCCTCTCATAACCGGATATTCGTCTGTTCGTTCCCGTGCCTCCTCTTCCCCCATGAAACCGCTGTTATAGGCATCCATGATTTGGGCGCTTACTTCCTGAATCCCTTTTTCCTCATAGCTATAAGCTGGACGCTGTTCCTGATTTTTCTTTTGCATTCCGCACCATTCCTATTCTTGTTTTATTTTAAAGATACAGAGCTGTCTAACAAATAATATTTTTTCATAGGGATGGTCCTTCTATGCCGCCACTTTTCATGTATAATTTGGGTAAAAGGCTAACTGGCACCTATTTGTTTAAATTTCTTTTGACAGGGGGAAAGGCAATGGGGACCAATTATCAAAAAATTATGGTAGCGGTTGACTGGTCAAAGGAAGCGGAACTAGCGTTCAGGAAAGCACTAGGCATAGCCGACAGGAACCAGGCATCACTCCTGCTCGTCCATGTCATTGATACTAGGACATTCGCGATTGTCGAAGCATACGACCAGGCCATTGCGGACCGTGCTGACCAATACGCCCTTGATTTGCTAGAAAAATATAGGCAACAGGCACTGGACAGCGGATTGTCGGATGTTTCTTTTCTTGTTGAATTTGGTTCCCCAAAGTTAATGATTCCAAAAGAAATCGCGAGAAAGCATAACATCGATTTAATTATTTGCGGCGCAACGGGACTTAACGCGGTTGAAAGGTTTTTAATCGGCAGCGTTTCAGAACATATTAGCCGGCACGCGCCATGTGATGTGCTTGTTGTCAGATCTGAAAAAGAGTTTACGTGAGGGAAAGTGGAGGAAATAGCATGGAACAATTTTTTTCATATGATAGCCGCCTTGGCATTCCGATACCCGATATGGAGAAGAGCCTTGATAAATACAGCCCGGAGATTCAAGAGAAAATTCTATTTTCATGGGAACAGATCCGCGGTTCGATTCCTGACCGGATCAAGGAACTAGAGCATTCCATAAACGAAAAGCAGGCCGCGCTATCCAATGAAAGCAACTTCGAGAAGTCTTGTGAATTAAACACTGAAATTGCCGGGCTTGCGTCGATTATCAACGATTTGTGGCTATGGTACAGGGCTACAGACGCTGTTGTGGAAGAAAAAATGCATACTTAAAGAAAAACTCCCGCGCAATTCATCGGGAGCTTTCTTCTTTCATTTAAGCGAGGTCTTTTTTAAGCTCCCTGACGACATGTCCGATTTCCGGAAGGATCAGTTTGTTCATGGCGAGCTTAACAGCGCCTGATGAACCCGGGATGGAAAAGACCGCCCGATTGTTGACAACTCCCGCGGCTGCCCGGGAAAGGATTGCAGCTGAGCCGATATCTTCCTGGTAGCTCAGCATCCTGAACAGTTCCCCGAACCCGGTAATCTCCTTGTCAAAAAGCTTCTTGACGGTTTCGATTGTGACATCCCTAACAGCAATCCCAGTACCGCCATTGGTAAGGACAACATCGATCTCCGGGTCGGCGCAGCCGCTAAGGACCTCCGCCTTGATCAGCTCCCCTTCATCCTTTACAATGGCGTAACCCGCCACTTTATGACCATTGGATTCTAGGAGGGACATAATCAACTGCCCGCTTTTGTCGGTGTTCTCATCCCTTGTGTCACTGACAGTAATGACTTTGCATGAAACATACCGTGGCGCTTCCTTTTTATGCTCCTGAACACTCATTAACGTTCCTCCCTGTCCATTAAATAACGGAGCCTGTAATAGTTATGTGAAAAATCGGTCACCCTTCTTGTAAGCTGATAGTTTGCACCGGCGCCGATCGCCATGCTTACGAGCGGGATGCCTTGGACCATTCTTTTTCTGAAAAGGGTAATGAAGGCACCCTTAAAAACCTGCCTCATAGGCATTTCCAGCCAGGATGGATCTGTCAGTTGATCATTCCCTTCATAGAAATACCTGTCCCGTTCCCCCTTTAAATCCTCTAAAAGCTGATTCCAGCTTTCTCCCTGCAGCCTTGGAGGCAATGTCGCGGTATGGAAAACCTTTAGGGATGTCATCATCTCGAATGGAGTATTCACTTCATAACCATACGTCATCGCCAAAAGCTGTACCGCGCGGAGATTGATTACTGCCATGGCTGGTAGGTCTGCTCCTAACAGAAGCGCTCCCCCCGTACCCGCCATACCGCCCTGGGCAAAAGAATAGAGCCTGTGCCTTGCAATCTGTTGCTGGGCAATATAATTTAACTGGTCTATTTCCAAATGCTTCATGTCTTCAATTCTTCCAACCCCGCTGTCGAAGACCCTCGCGGCAGCTAGAATTCTCTCCTTCGCGTCCAACTGGAATTGGGCGCCCTGAATCATAGCATTCAGATGGAATAGCCAATTGTCAACAACAGCGAAGAACTGGCTGCGCGCTTCTTCAGGAAGCATTGAAAAACCAGACTCCAAATACTTTTCGTACGTAAGCTGAAGGTCATTCGGTTCGTAGTCGAGAAGCTTCTTTTCCCAATCCTTGATCTCGGCAAGGACAGTCATTTCCCTGTCTGTCAGCGGCATGGATGGCCCTCCTATCGAAAACTTTCCTACAGTATAGCATAAGTTGGTAATTTAAAAGATATCGGAAACTTACAGGCAGATATATCTGTTATCCGATACGTCCAACATGCCTTGGTCCCGTTCGGCCTAATCCTAATTCTAATTTTGATTGACATTCTTTTGGATTTGATTCGGCCATTGTCACTCAGCCGAGTTTGAAAAGAAAACTAAATCGGATTTTCTCCTGCGGTTGTCACATATCCGGGCTTATTCTGACAACCCTGCCCGATTTTCGCCTGTGGCTTGTTAGATATCCGGGCTCATTCTGACTACCCTGCCCGATTTTCACCTGTGGTTGTCACTAAAGACTTTGTGTGCCAACTTTCCGGGCTTCGGACATCTTTGTCACTCACCAGGCAGCCGGACTTCCCGCCTAATCTGAGTCTCCAAGAAAAAAAGCCGCACCCCCTTTAGAGGTACAGCCAACTTTCGCTAATATTTACTGGATATTCCCAAGTCGCATGACATCCCTGGCGATCATAACTTCCTCATTCGTAGGGATGACCATTACTTTTACAGGTGAATATGGGTAATTGATAAATGCCTCCTGGCCGCGGACCTTGTTCAGGGCCGGATCCCAATAAACGCCCATAAACTCGAGGCCTTTAAGGACCCTCGCCCTGATTGCTTCGCTATTCTCTCCAATGCCCGCGGTAAAGATAATGGCATCGACCCCGGACATCCGTGCCGAATAAGAACCAATATATTTATGGATCCTGCCAGCGAATACTTCCAGAGCGAGCTCAGCCCTTGGGTTCCCTTCCGCCGCCTGGGTCTCGATGTCCCGGAGGTCGCTCGAAAACCCTGATACGCCGAGCATCCCGCTTTTCTTATTCAGTACCTCAAGAACTTCATCCGCAGACATCCCTGTCTTCTCCATAATAAATGGAATCAGCGCAGGGTCGATATTCCCGGAACGCGTCCCCATTGTAACCCCGGCAAGCGGCGTAAAGCCCATTGAGGTATCAAGTGATTTGCCTCGGTCGATTGCCGCGATGCTCGCTCCGTTTCCGAGATGGCATGATAGAAGCCTCAACTGTTCCACCGGGCGGCCAAGCAGTTCGGCGGCCCTTCTAGATACGTATTTGTGCGAGGTTCCATGGAAACCATATTTCCTGATTCCATATGTTTTATAATAATCATATGGAAGGCTGTAAAGGAAAGAACTTTCAGGCATTGTTTGGTGGAAGGCCGTATCAAATACGGCAACCGCAGGAACATCTGGCAGAACCCTCTGGAACGCGAGGATGCCTGTAATGTTCGCCGGATTATGCAAAGGCGCCAATTCCGATAATTCTTCGATTTTCCGAAGGACATCTTCATTAATAAGTGCTGAATCGCTGAACTCTTCCCCTCCGTGCACGACACGGTGGCCAATCCCGGATATTTCGTTAAGCGAGGTTATTGCTCCTGTGGAAGTCAGCTTGTCCAACAATAGTTTTACAGCTGTTTCGTGCTCGGGAATGTTTGTTGTTTCCTTTAATTTTTCACCTGAAACTTCCATGGTGAAAAGTGAATCGCCAAGGCCGATTCTTTCGATAATGCCTTTTGTTATGACTTTTTCACTTGGCATATCGAGCAACTGAAACTTCAATGATGAACTTCCCGCATTTATTGCTAATATTTTGGGCATTTTCCAACCTCTCCTTTGATGACAGTTATTGCCTGCAGGAATTCCGGGCGCGATACGAAGGTCGATTTTGGTCTTTCAGCTATGATTAGCCGGAGCCTGCAAATAGACAACTGGATATATCTCGATTTCAGTTTACCCACTTCATAGATGACATTTCAACATATATGGGCAAATAGTAAAGTTTGCGGGAAATGTCCATATATTCAGGCAGTTTGCACAATTCATAAAAAGAGCAAAAGCATTTTCAATGAAAAGCTTCTGCTCTTTTTATCATTTATTATCAGCAATCCATCCGTTGATTTGGGAAAGGATTTTCTCCGTGCCAGCCTGATTTGAAAGGGAAGGCAGTTCGGCAAGCAACGCTTGTTTTGGCGGTTTCACCCCTTCACCAGCCTTTTGCAGGATTAAAATGCTTTTGGCCGCCTGGCTGGATTTAAACAATGAAAGGGGCAATTGCAGAATTCCCTGTATGTGGGCATTTTTTTTCAAAAACTCACGGAGTTTCGGAGCTTCCGGACTCTCGAATAAGCCATTCGGAATAATAAAAAAGAGGTAGCCCCCCGGCTTTGTCAGTTTCATGCTTTGTTCAATGAATAGATGATGTGAATACGAATGTCCTTCCGATGCTGCCAATTCATAATCGGCCGCCCTGATATCATCTGGATAATAGCCTACAGGCAGGTCGGAAACAACCACATCGACAGGCTCGATAAAAACCTGTTGAAGGCTGTCCTGGTTGAAAAGCTGGATTGAGTGCTCCTGCAGGTTTGCATTCACATAAGCTAGCTTGATCAGGACATCATCAATCTCGAGGCCAGCTGCTTCAATTTGCTTCTGTACTTGGTGATTGATCACTGTCGCGAGCAAATTGCCTGTTCCGACTGCCGGGTCAAGGATCCTGACTGCTGGTTTCCCGACAAATTTCAGGACCAGGTACCCAATCAGCATTCCGACAGAATCAGGGGTCATTTGATGATGCGGCTGGACGTTTTCCTTCATCCCTTTTAAAATGGCAAGCTGAAAGGCCTTCCTGATTTCTTCTTTCGAAAAGGCATCCAGTTTGATTGCCTCGTAACTTTTCTTAAGCCGTTTGGCGTTCAATTCACTGATTTCATCCTGCAAAACTGTGCCATGGAAAAGGTTTTCCCCTGTTTCGGCAAGGGCTTCCAGGTAGGAGCAGGAAAGTTCATCCTGAATGATGGTAGTGGTTTCGTTAAAAACAGTAAACAAACGTTCTACCGGAGATGGTTTCATATCTTCGTTCCTCCGTCGGGTCAATTCTCTTTTCCCATTTTAGCTTCTTTTGTTGCGCGCCACAAGTTTGATGAAACAGCGGCCATCTTTATTTAGAAAAAGCAAAGCCCCGGGAAGCCCGGGGCCGAGTTACTTTTATTCAGCTTTTTTAGCAGCTTCGAGGGCCGCTTCGTAATCCGGATGGTTTGTTGCTTCGCTTACATATTCCGCGTAGGTGACCGTGTCATTTGAATCAACAACGAATACCGCGCGGGCAAGGAGCCTTAATTCCTGGATGGCAACGCCAAATGCTTCACCGAATGAAAGGTCGCGGTGGTCTGAAAGCGTCTGCACATTCTCGATGCCATTCGCCCCGCACCAGCGTTTCTGCGCGAAAGGAAGATCTACGCTGACAGTGAGTACTTTTACGTTTCCAAGTCCGGAAGCTTCTTCATTAAAACGGCGAGTCTGTGCGTCGCATACTCCCGTATCAAGTGAAGGAACGACAGAAATAAGCCTTACCTGCCCTTTCGAATCTTCAAGTGTCACTTCTGATAAGTCGTTAGCAAGGACAGTGAATGTAGGTGCTTTATCCCCCACCTTCACTTCATTGCCTAGAAGCGTTACTGGATTGCCTTTAAATGTAATGGATGCCATTCCCAATTTCCTCCTTTGTCCAACTATGTACAGTGTAAATATAACTTTTTGCATATGCTTTTGCAAAGGATATACACTGCAAAGTTGTCTCGGAAAATTAGCGTGGGATTCAGAATTTTTTCCTTTCGGGGAAATAGGTTGTATGATTTTATTGAAGCAAATGAAATGGGAGGCGAAACTATGCCGGAACTTAAATTGGATCATATAGTCCATTATGTCAATGATTTGGGTGCTGGCATCCAGTTATTTACGGACGCGGGGCTGGATGCGTTCAGGGGAGGCTCCCACACGAGGTGGGGGACGCACAATGCTCTTTGCTACTTTGGACTGTTTTATGTAGAATTGCTCGGGATTGAAAGGCCAGAATATGCGAAGAACCCTGAAGAACCGAACCTGCTGGTCGAGGACGCAGTGAAATTCCTGCCCGGTCGGGAAACTTTCGGCAGGATTGCCTTCAGGACCCAAAATATTGAAGAACTCGCGGCCTCACTCGCTTCAAAAGGCGCGGCTGTTACCCCCATTAAAGATGGTAAGCGCCTAAATGCCCAAGGCCAATTAATTGAGTGGCGCATGATGATGATTGAGGGGAATATCAATGGCCTCGTATTTCCGTTTATCATCCAATGGAAAGTGGACGACCAAGAACGCTTCCGTGCAATGTCCGAAGCGGGGATTATCAAACCCCATCCCGCCGGAAATGTGAAATTTGGCAGTGCGGTGTTCGAGGTATCCGATCCGTCGGAAACAGCACTAAGGTGGAGCGAATTATTCGGCTTCCCCGCCGAAATCAAAAGTGGCGGAGATTCAGCGGTATTGACGGTTGATGGGAAACCTCTCATTTTCGCCAAAGGGACGAAAAATAACCTCTCCCGCATCGTTTTTAAAACAGAAGCGCCAGGATTAAAAGGGACAACCCTTCATATTGGCGAAGGCGAATATGGATTTGAATAGGAAAAAGGACAAGAGCCTGCTTGTCCTTTTTCCTATTCATATATCAAAATCAGCGCTGTCCTGTTTCTTTTTTTGCTCGCCGTCCTGGTCTTCATTGCCCTTGCTGCCTTTTTTATTTGTGTCCTTGCCGCTGTCTTTGTTCTTTTTATCCTGTCCGCCCCCGGACGATTGGGACATTTTTGAGATCATTTGCTGGACTTTGTCTACCGCCTGCGGAGCTGTTTCGAGAATCCGTTCAAGCAGATGGGTGTTCTCATCGAGATGGAGCATTTTTACTCCCTGCGAATTAACAATCAAAAATGCGATCGGGGTAATGGAAACCCCTCCTCCGCTCCCTCCGCCAAAAGGGTGCTTTCCTCCCGAATCCTGTCCGCTCCCATTGCTTCCGAATTCAGTCCCCCCTGCCGCAAAGCCAAAACCTACTTTTGAAACTGTTAGAATGACGCTTCCATCCGGCGTTTCAACTGGATCGCCAATAATCGTGTTCACGTCAATCATTTCCTTTAGGCTCTCCATCGCCGTCGTCATCAATCCCTGGATTGGATGGTCAGACATACTTTCGCTCCTCCTTATCTCATGCAGCTAGCGCGCTAATCGTAATCCAGAGGCATCCCATTGGGAATCCGCCCATGCCTGGCTTTCTTTACATATTTATAAATCTTCATACCTGCTGAAATAGCTTTCCCTGCCCGGAAAGTAAACATACATGAAAGCATGGTTGCGGAAACCGTGTATTGAAAATATGGCGTTACCACAATTGCAGGGCTTGTTTTTAGCTTCATTGTTTCCGAAAGCAGCCCGATAATCATCCCTTTGGCCGCCCATATGGCTCCCGCGATAATGCCTGTCAGCGCCGCGTCGCCCGCCCCGGCGGCGGTGTACCATTCGAATCGCCGAATTGCGACCGTTTTTAGAAATCCTTTTACATCCTGGTGGGCTTGAAGGAGTTTTTCCACGGTTTCCTTACCATTTTTTATCCCCTTCAACAAACTGTCCGGGTTTCGCTTCTCCTCAGTCTTTTCCTTTACGGCCTCCTTCTCCTTTTTTATGGTGTCGTCAGGCGTTTCGGCGAAAAGGCCGCTAAAATCGTTAAATGTTTTTTTATATTTTAAAAGTCCAAAGAATGCCTTGCATTCAATCGTGAGTTCCTTCTGTCCCCCATGTGACCTGAACCTGGCTGTTACGGTTATTTTCAATAAAAAAAGAATGGAAGCAAGGAGAATCACACAGGTGATAATGGCTACAATCCATACAATCCATGCCAACCTGCCCACTTCCTTTCTGCATCCGAAAATTCTATATGACTTTCATTTAAAGGTGTTTACTTCTATCATTTCCAAAAAAAGAAAAAACCTGCGTTGAAATCACGTAGGTCAATTCGTCTAGTTATCTTCTTGTATGGACTACAACCGTATCGGCAAATAAATCATGCAGTCCCTGTTTTCTTGGATGGAAAGCCGGGATAAGGTAAAGGACTACGATGGTCGAGGAAATGAATCTGCCTATCCACTCCCTGAAAAGAATGTCCATCCAAGTGAGCCTGCCTCCATTTATACCGATGACGGCCAGGCCAAAAACCATTTTCCCAAGCGTTTGGCGGAAGTATTTAGTCATGAGGACAAAATACAAATAAAATATCATAGCCGAGACAATCGTCCCCGCTGAGAACAGCCCTCCAGAGGGCTCAATATCGAGAATCCGGAAGATTGGCTTGGCCAGAAGCCGGAACAGGCTGCCTACTACAATCAAATCAAGCAAATAAGCCCAAAACCTCATCCAAAAACCAGCAAAGCGAAGCGGCGGGTTTTTGATCGCGGCCCCATCCCTCTTTAAAGTGGATTCCATTGCCTCATCCTTAAATTCGGGGTGAATGCTTTGATTTTCCAATGTTTCATTGTGCTCCATGCGGCATCCCCCTTACTCGGAATATAGATACATCAGGCGCGGCGAATTGGTCTTTGATAGGAACTGAAGAAGCCCCTGAAGTTCGGCATCGCCACTTAAAAAGCTTTTTGCCTTCATGCTGAACAAAGATCCAAATCCAATCCCGTCTGTAAACCTGACAACCTTCGCTCCCTTTAGATTTTTGTCCTTTTTCAGCTGGGCTATGACATCGTCAAGATAGCCGAAGCCGTCGATCAGCCCTAGTTCTTTTGCCTGGCGTCCATCATAGACTCGGCCATCCGCAATCTTTTTGACCTGGTCAACCGGCATTTTCCGGCCCTCGGAAATAACTTTTACAAACCCCTCATAGGAATTGTTGATCATGCTTTGGAGGATTTTCTTTTCTTCCTCCGTCATTTCCCTCGCAGGGCTCATAATGTCTTTGTATGGGCCGCTTTTGATTGTCATGAATTCGACTCCGTATTTCTTTGCCAGGCCTTCGTAATTCATTCCCTGCATGATAACCCCGAGAGAACCAGTCAGCGTTTCCGGGCTTGCAAAGATTTTATCCGCCGGTGCCGATATGTAGTAGCCGCCCGACGCGGCCATGGATGCCATCGATATGTACACAGGTTTCTTTTTTCCCTTTTGGATCGAAACGATCTTATCGTGGATTTCGGCGCTTTCGACAACCCCGCCACCAGGTGAATTGACCCTGATGATAATCCCCTTTACATTCGCGTCGTCGCCGGCATCTTCAAGCTTTTCCATAAAGGTCTTATGGTTATAGCCCTGGCTTCCCAAAAGCGGCATCGATTCCCCTGTATCCTGTATCGTCCCGTTCACATCGAGGACGGCAATCTTTTCAAATTCATCGCCTTCTTCCAGCACTTCTTCCACATAGCTTTTTTGGGTGGCAGCGAATAAATCACCAAAGTCGCTTTCGACGCCTTTTATCGCAAAGGCTGACAAAAAATTGACCACCACAGATATGATAAACAGGCCTGCGGCAATCCCAAGAGCCGCCCATCTTTTTCCGCTCATCCACTAATCCCCCTTTTGCAACGCTCAATTGCTGATTATTTCAAAATGCGATAAGAAATGCTAAACTTGATAAGAACCAATATCAGTTTACCAAATGATTGGCTTAAAGGGTACAATTAAACTAATGGCTGTAAGAGGAGGACTCGGGATGGCTAATCGGAAGAATTTATTTTTTTACCATAAGCGGGATGCGGAATTGCTTAAAAAGGCGGCTCCGCTTTATGATTTGGCCGAAGAATACGGCTTTACACTTGTCGATGATTACCGGGATGCAAACATCATTACAAGTATCGGGGGAGAAGGGACCTTCCTCCAGGCTGTCAGGAAAACTGGATTCAGGGATGATTGCCTGTATGCCGGCATTACAACTTCAGACAGTTTAAGCATGTATTGCGATTTCCACATTGACGACATTGGCAAAATGATTGAAGTGGTATCGAACGAACAAATAGAAGTCAGGCGCTACCCAACCATCGACGTTACCGTGGATGGGGAAACCACATTCCAATGCCTGAATGAATTCAGCATCAGGTCGGCAATTATCAAAACGTTCGTACTTGATGTCTTTGTGGATGACCTCCACTTCGAAACGTTCATGGGGGACGGCATGATTGTCTCGACCCCAACCGGGAGCACGGCCTATAACAAATCAATCAACGGCGCGATTGTCGACCCTCTCCTGCCATGCATCCAGGTAAGCGAGCTTGCATCGGTCAACAACAATCGATTCAGGACATTGGGCTCTTCCTTCATTCTGGGCGGCGACCGGACCCTGACATTAAAAGTTGGGAAAAATGGAAACGACTACCCGACAATGGGGATGGATAATGAGGCTTTGAGTATCCAGCATGTCGAAAAAGTCGAAATTAAACTGAGCAATAAAATCATTAAAACAGTCAAGCTGAAGGACAATTCATTCTGGGAAAAGGTAAAACGCAGCTTTTTGTAAAAGGGAAAGCGCAAAAAGCATCCGCCTTACTTAACGGCGGATGCATTTTTATGACTGTTTGCGGATTTTCATCCCAAATGAAGAGAGAAGCTTTGTCTTCGAAAGGGAATAAAGGGTAAGCGCCGACCAAATAAAAATGAACGACAACAGCTGAAGGCCGCTGAAATGCTCCCCATATACAAAAATGCCAAGCATAAGCGAGAGAGTAGGCGCGATGTACTGGAGAAAACCGAGCATGGAAAGCGGGATTTTTGCGCTCCGCCCGCAAACAGAAGGAGCGGAAGCGCGGTTGCCGCTCCCGCACCGGCGAGTAGCAAATGGGTTCCTACTCCAAAATGAAGGAAAGCGGACGTCCCTTCTCCCAAAAGGAAGACCAGGTAAACCGCGGCAATCGGCGTTACAACCATCGTTTCAAGAGCCAGTCCGACCGCGGAGTCAACTTTTATAAGCTTTTTGGCCAACCCGTACAGCCCGAAGGAAACCGCCAGTGTCAAGGCAATCCAAGGAACCCGTCCATAGGAAACGGAAATGATAATCACCCCAATGAGCGCGAGGGTGAATGACGCATATTGAACGCCATTGAGCCTTTCTTTCAGGACAAACAGGCCAAGAAGCACGCTTACAAGCGGATTGATGTAATACCCAAGGCTCGCTTCAATCATTTGGCCGCTATTTACCGCCCAAATATAGACAAACCAGTTAATGCTGATCAATATGGAAGCAATCGCCAATGCATACAGCTGCTTCCTTTGCGATTTAAAGCTTTTAAGGACTCCCCAAAAAGAAGGAAGCTTTTTCGCGGCCCCCAAGACCGCAAGCATGAAAATAAACGACCAAAATACCCGGTTGGCAAGGATTTCAATCGGGCCTACATTCCCGAGAAGCTTCCAGTAAATCGGCAGCAGGCCCCAGATTAAATAAGAAAAGCCGGCCTGCAAAACACCAGTCTTGATTTCATTGTTCCCCATATCTTTCGTGCCTCTATTCTTTCTAGTTTCGAAATACTACACATTATACACGAAATACGTGGACATGGGGTTATTTTTTTTAAAAATCAATGAATCAACTTTCCGGGTACGTTCATTTCAGGGTGCGGGTATAAACGATTTCTTCGCCAATTACGGTCATGACTGCTTCTGTTTCACGGATGGTATCCTTCTGTATTATAAAAATATCCCTGTCCAGTATTGTAAAGTCTGCCAGCAAGCCCTCGCCGATCATACCTCTATCCTGTTCATGGCAAGCCGCATACGCGCTTCCTTTCGTATAGAGGCTGACCGCTTCAAAGACGGACAGAGCTTCTTCCCGCCCATATTCCTTCCCGTTTACTGTCCGGTTTACAGCCGCGTCAATGCCAAGGAATGGATTCGGATACTCTATAGGTGCATCGGAACCTCCAGAACATGGAATACCGCTTTCCAAAAGAGTTTTCCATGCGTAGGAATACCGCATTCTATCAATGCCGACCCTGTCGATAACCCACGGATAATCCGATAGCATGAATACTGGCTGCAAATCAAGGACGAGCGGCAGTTTTTTTGCCCGCTCGATAAGGTCTTCGCGAAGGATTTGGGCATGAATAAGCCGATCCCTTCCTGTCCCTCTGAGTGGATTGTCCTCAAGCGCGTCAAGGCAGTATTCAAAGGCTAGGTCGCCGATGGCATGGATGGCTACCGGCATTTGATGCTCCCGTGCCCTTCCAACGAGCGCCGAAAGCTCTTCCCGGCTAAAAATGGCAACCCCGTTTGTTCCGGGCGCATCGCTGTAGGGTTCGCTTAATAGCGCCGTCCTGCCTCCAAGGGCACCGTCGGAAAATATTTTCATCGCGCCAAACTCTATCCATTCATTTCCGGACAAATACGTATGCCCATCCGCGATGTAATCGTCCAGCACGCCATGATGGACAAGGAGATGCGTCCGGAACTTCAGCCCGTCCTCCTCAATGGCCCGTTTGAAAACGCCATATGTTTTGGAGAAGCCCCCGTAATAATTCAAGTCTTCCGTATGTACCCCCGTTATCCCCAAGCTGTACAAATCCCTGATGGACGCTTTAATCGCCCTGGCCATATAGGATTCTGAAGCTTCCGGCATAATTGAATAAACAAGTTCCTGGGCAGTGTCCTTTAAAATCCCCGTTAGCCGCCCATCAGGACTTTTATCAATCATCCCGCCCGGAGGCGATACAGTTGTTTCATCCACTCCGGCAGCCTTCAGGGCAACCGAATTGGCCACGACAGCATGGCGGCAGGTCCGCTTCAAGAGGACGGGCCTGTCGGCAACAATCTCATCAAGTTCATCTTTGTTCAACGGCTCGTTCGTTTCCCAAAGATTTTCGTTCCACCCTTCCCCAATGACCCATTCCCCTTCCTTCAGGCCAAGTGAATATTCCTTTACCGCATAAAGTGTTTCCTTTCTTGTTTTATATGTGGAAAGATCCAGCCTTACAAGCCGTTCCCCATGGCCAATCAGGTGGATATGGCTGTCTACCAGGCCGGGTATCATCGTACAGCCTCCCAGATCAATCCGATTATCTATACTTGCGTAAGTCCGCCCTTCAAGATCGGCAAGCGTTCCCACGCCGATGATCCTGCCATTTTCAGTCAGGACCGCTTCAACTTTATCCCCATCAGCGGCCATTGTATAAATTGGCCCTCCATGCCATAGTGTTGCCATACATACAGCTCCTTTTCCCTTTCAATCGTAAAGCAGGCGGCTGGCCCGCCTGCTTTACTGCTTTCCTATTTCTTTCCCGTTGAAGCCATTTCCTTTTGCCGCAGCTCTACCCGGCGGATTTTTCCTGAAGTCGTCTTTGGAAGTTCCTCAAGAAATTCAATTTTCCTTGGGTACTTGTAGGGGGCAGTCAGAACTTTGACGTGCTCCTGCAGTTCCTTGATTAATTCATCGCTCGACTTCGAAGGTTCTTCCTTCAGGACAACAAATGCCTTCACGATATTCCCGCGAATTTCATCGGGGCTTGCGACTACCGCGCATTCCTGGACAAGCGGATGCTTGACAAGCGCGTCTTCCACCTCGAAAGGCCCAATTGTATAACCGGAACTGATGATGATATCATCACCTCGGCCCTCGAACCAAAAGTAGCCATCCTCATCCTTTTTTGCTTTGTCGCCGGTAATATAATAATCGCCCCTGAACTGCATTGAAGTTCTTTCCGGATCTTTATAGTAAGTTTTGAACAGGGCTGGGGAATCAATATGGACAGCGATATCGCCTACCTCACCCGGCTTGCATCTTTCCCCATCCTCGTTGATGATCTCCACTGTGTTGCCGGGGGTAGGCTTGCCCATTGATCCCGGCCTGAGTTCCATATCCTTTGTGATTCCAATTAAAAGTGTATTTTCCGTCTGCCCATAGCCATCGCGGACATTGATAGCAAAATAGTTCCTGAACGTATCAATAACTTCCCTATTCAAAGGTTCCCCCGCGGACACGGCGCTATGAAGCTTGGGCAGGCTGTAATTCTCCAGATTGTCCGCTTTCGCCATGAGCCTATATTCCGTCGGCGTGCAGCACAGGACATTCACTTCATATTTTTCCAGAAGCTGCAGGTATTTTTTCGGTTCGAACTTCCCATGATATATGAGACCAGTCGCCCCTGACCCAAGTACGGATAGGAACGGGCTCCAAATCCATTTTTGCCATCCCGGGCCGGCTGTTGCCCAGACAGTATCCGTTTCTTTAATGCAGAGCCAATGTTCAGCGGCCGTCCTCAAATGGGCATATGCCCACCCATGTGTGTGGACAACCCCTTTCGGATTTCCTGTCGTTCCGGACGTGTAGGACAAAAACGCCATATCATCGCGGGACGTATTAGCCGCCTTCAACTCGGGAGAGGCCATTTCCATTAGTTCGTCGAGATATTCCCAGCCATCCACCTGTTTGCCAACCGAAAACTTTTTCAGCCCTGGCTCGGCGATGTTTGCAAATTCTCCGGTGAAGGGGTAATAACTGACCACGGCTTTTGCATCGCCATGGGCAATCCGGTATTGCAAGTCCTTTTCCCGCAGCATTTCGGAACTTGGGATAACCGCCAGTCCGGCTTTCAATGCCGCCAGGTAAACGATGTACGCATCAATCAGCCGGGGAATAACGACAAGGACAGCATCTCCCTTTTGCAGTCCGGAGCCAAGAAAAACATTGCCGGCCCTATTTACCTTTTCGATTAGTTCCCTGTATGTAACCCTTTTGGTGTCTCCCGCTTCGTTTTCCCAGATGAGCGCGATTTTATCGCCGGTACCTGAAAAACGCTCGGCTTCCGAAACAAGATTGTACTGCTGTGGAGCAATCAAGTCTTCCCGGTTCATCAATGTTCCCCTCCCAAATTTCTCTATCGACTTCATTATATAAAATTTCTGAACCTTTTTAAATTTCCAACCCTTCCTAGATCACAAAAAAGGAGCGGTTTTACCCGCTCCCTGTAGCCATATATTAAATTTTGTTACCTGGCAAAGCCTCCGCCAAGTTGTTGCTGAGCCATAGAAACGAGGCGCTTAGTGATTTCACCACCGACAGATCCGTTAGCGCGAGAAGTAGTTTCTGCACCGAGATGAACTCCGAATTCTGACGCGATTTCAACTTTCATTTGTTGAAGAGCTTGTTCAGCTCCTGGAACTAGAAGTTGGTTGCTGTTGTTGTTAGCCATGTGATTTCACCTCCTTGTGAGTATATAATGTGTAATCTCACATGGCTTCATTCAATTCATTCATTGGTAATTGTTCACAAAAAATTAGTAATTTTGTCAGTGATAAGAAAAGCGCAAACGCCCGTTTAGCGCCGTATGGACTGGAGGGAAGCAACTGCTTTGAGTTACTTCCTTGCAGCTTTGCCACCAGCTAAACATAGGCTGCCTAGCCTTTGGCAGGAGCAAAGGCTAACCACTTTTTAGAACAGATCGTCAAGCCCTTCATTCCTGCCGCTAAAGCCAGGCGTCACCCTGATTGTTTCTATTCCCTCAATCGCACGGGCTACAATCGGTTCAAATTCGACAAAGCTTTCATAGTGGATCACTTTATCTTTCTTTGGTTTCGTTTTAGGCGATGATGGAACAAAGATCGTACAACAATCCTCATATGGAAGGATGGAAATATCGTAAGTACCAAGGTTCTCGGCTATTTTGATGATTTCGGTTTTATCCATCGTAATCAGAGGCCTCAGGACGGGGGTATTTGTCACGTCATTGATGGCATACATGCTTTCCAGTGTTTGGCTGGCCACCTGGCCCAGGCTTTCACCTGTAACAATCGCTAAGCCTCCCTGCTTCTCCCGGATTGCATCCGTAATCTTAAGCATGAATCTTCGCGTCGCGGTCATTGAATAGTTTTCGGGTATTTGATTCTTGATTGTCTGCTGGACCTCTGTAAAAGGGACGATGTGCAATACAATTTCCCCGCTGACTTCGGACAGCTTTTCCACAAGGTCAATTACCTTTTGCTTTGCCCTTTCACTCGTGAAAGGCGGGCTGTGGAAATGGACCGCTTCCAGCTCCACTCCACGCTTCATCATCATGAAACCCGCCACGGGGCTGTCAATCCCGCCAGAGATCATGAGCATAGCCCTTCCGCCTGTGCCGAGCGGCAGGCCTCCGGCCCCGTGTATCGTTTCACAGGAAAGGTAAACAGCTTCCTTCCTTACTTCTATCAGGAGATTAATATCGGGCTTTTTTACGTTAACCTTTAGCCCTGGGAAATTTGTTAGGATGAATGCGCCAAACATTTGATTGATGCCATCAGTATCAAGTTCAAAGGTCTTATCCGACCTTTTGGCTGTAATCTTAAAAGTTTTCCCTTCCTCATAAACAGATTCCATCAGTCCATGGGCGGCGGCCTTAATGGATGTTAAATCACGTTCGGCCCTGATTGCCGGGCTAAACGACTGAATGCCGAACACATTTTTTAATTTTTTGGAAACCTCTATGCTGTCTTCGCCATTTAAAAGAAGCAGCATCCTGTCCCTTCCGGCATCTATTTTGACGGAGCGGTGCGCGGAAAGGGCGTGCTTGATCCCCTTCCTCAGCTTTTCTACGAATTTCCCCCTGTTCCTTCCCTTTGTTGATATTTCGCCATATCGTACAATAATCAAGTCGTATTTCATTTAATTCAGAACCCTTCCCAGTCTTGAAACTGTTTTTTCAATTTCTTTTAAAACTTCAATCGCCTCACCAAGTGTATTTTCATACGAAAGACTAATCCTGACCGCGCTTCCCGCCACATCGTCCGGAACATTCATGGCAATCAGAGTGCTGCTCGCCGATTTTTTTTTCGAGGAACAAGCGCTTGTCGTTGACAAATAGATGCCCTGTTCTTCGAGTGCGTGAACAAACGTTTCAGATTTAATGCCCGGCACGGAAAAATTGATGATATGCGGAGCCGCCCCGCCATTCGGCGTGTTGACAATAATCCCGGCCATATTCCCCAAGCCCTCGACAAGGGATTTTCGAATTTCAAGCAGGACCGGGTACTTATCGGCCCGTTTATCGAGCGATATTCGGAGAGCCTTTGCCATGGCCACCGCTCCAGCGGGATTCTCGGTTCCTCCGCGCCGGCCCGATTCCTGGCTTCCTCCGGATAAAACTGGCTCCAGCTTGATGCCTTTTTTTACATAAAGCCCACCGCTGCCTTTCAACCCATGGAATTTATGGGCGGAAAAGGAGTACATGTCCACGCCCGCTTTTTTCAAGTCGAGAGGCAGTTTGCCCGCCCCCTGGACGCCGTCGACATGGAAAAGGACTTTTGGATAGGCGCGGACGATCTCCCCGATTTCCATAATCGGCTGGATGGTGCCAACCTCATTGTTCACATGCATGACCGAAACGAGGATCGTTTCGTCCGTAATCGATTTCCTGATATCTTCAGGGTTTACTCTTCCTTCTTTGTCGACTGGAACAAAGGTCACTGAAAATCCATGTTTTTCAAGCTGGTGCATCGATTCCCTGACTGAAGCGTGCTCGACAGCTGTCGTGATCAAATGCCTTCCCCTGTTTTTGTAACCGAAGGCTGTTCCCTTTATCGCGAGGTTGTTGCTTTCGGTTCCTCCCGAGGTAAACGTAATCTCCTCCGCATCCACGCCAAGCAAGCCAGCGATTTGCGCCCTTGCCTGGGAGAGCAGCCGTTCTGTTTTCCCGCCGATCCCATGGAGCGACGAAGGGTTGCCGAAAAAATCCTCCGATACTTTCCAAAATGATTCAAGTACTTCCTTATATGGTTTTGTTGTAGCGCTATTGTCAAAGTAAATCATGGATTGCCTCCGTTCCCTTTAACGGAATATCGTTTTGTATTTATAATGTAAGCCCCAAAAAGGCGATTAATCCAGCGAAACCTTTCTTAGCATATCCTACAATAAAAAAACTTCCAACCCTGATTTTAAGAATTTCAGCAAAAAAGGACCGGGCGGCTTTTTGCCGCGCGACGGTCCCAATGGGTTAGTCATTTGAAATAAGCATTTCGATTTTTTTGATGGCGCCCGGGTCAATTTCCTCGATTGACGTGGCTGCTTGTTCGAGGGCCGCCTCGTACTCATAATTGCGGAACAGCTTTTCCGCTTCTAAAAGCCCCTTTGCGACGGAAGGATATTTGCTACGGTACCTGTTGCCGTATTGGATAACCCTTTCCGCCAGGATTACATTTTCCACCATTTCCTTGGTCGTTTCGGCAAGCTTTTCGATCGTCAATTCCGCAATTTCAAGATACTGTTTGACAGCATCCATATCGAGCGGTTTTTCTTCAAGCTTCATCTGGACATTTCTAATGCTTTCATTCCCATCCTCAAGCAGGTACGTATACGTTTCCGGGAGCCCTGGAATATTGCTCCTTGCGACCAACCTCGAGGTTTCGCCAATCTTTCTGATTAATTCCCTTACCGTATCCCTTGCTTCCATCTCTTCTTTGCGCAAGTCGCTCAGCTTTGTTGAGAAAACCTTTTGGTCCTCATGAAGGGCGTCCAGCTCCTTCCTGATTTCTTCAAGGTCTGCGCTCAAGGAGGTTTGGGCCGTCTCATTCAATTTAATTTTTTCAATCAGGATTTCGAACCGTTTGGTGAGTTCGGAAAGTTTCTTTTCAAATTTCCTCTGGACGGCGAGATCCTTTTCCGATAAATGGTATGTTTCCTGAATATGGGCTACTTCGGATTTCATGACGTTATTTGTCTCAAGGACAGTTTCCAGTACATCCATGGAATCTTCCTGGTTCTGCTTGATGAACTGCCTGGCGTTCACTTCCTGTTCAAGCAGATCCATAAGGGCCTCAACCCGGGCGCGGATTCCTTTAATCCCCTGCTCGACTTTTTCAATCTGGACTTCTTCGACCATTGAAAGGTAAACCGCAAGCTCCTGTTCAAGCTTTTTCGCCTCCCCATCAAATTCGAGATGGTCGAGGTAATAGCCCTGGGAAGCCATCTCCCTGTATCCCCCCAGCAATTCTGCTATCAGCGATGGGACGAGCGACTGGCACTCAATCAATAGTTCAGGAATACGGCCCATCTGAAGTTTGACATCCTCAAGCTGCTGCCTAAGAAGGATAACCGTTTCCCTTGCCTGAAGGTAATCGCCATGGGCGGTCCGCTCCTCGAATTCCTTAAACCTGGCCGCCGCCTCATCAAGGATTTGCTCAAGTCGCTTTTCCGCTTTTCCAAAACTGTGCCTGTGTGCGAGAAGGTTTTTCTTCGATTCCCTGTACATTTCCCTGAGTTCTTCAATTTCGGTCCTGTTTTTTTCCTCACTGCCAACCAATTCATTCAGCTCGGACAAAATCCTTTTAATAAATTCTTCGGTCTCTTCCAGTTTTGATTGGATTCCGCGCTGGACCTCTTTCGCTTTGCCGAAACGGTACTTGTCTATGTATTCCTCCCCATCGAACAGCATTTCTTCCACCTGGGGCAGCATAACCGTAACAACCTCATCCCATTCGCTCCGCCAGCGTTCAAACAGCTCTTCCGTCTGGCCGGTCATGTTCAGCTGTTTCACCCGGGACATTTCGGCAAGGACCGGCCTGTCCATGATATCAAGCTTCCATGCTTCAAGCTTGTCAATTTCCTTATAATGCTTCCTTTTTATAAAATATCCCGCAATAAACAATGCGATTGCCAGGAAAATAAATCCAATAATATACTCCATAGTATCCCCCTGCTTCATATATGAACAACAGAATGTCGATTATGATAAAAAAACGCCTATTTTACTCGTTTAATTGCCTTTATGATACCATGTAAGCGACAATTTTTGACTATTAATTTAAATATTTTTAAAAAAATCCCTTTCTGGGACTTGTTAAACATAACCGTTCATCAAAAAGATATGTTCATTCAACTACACCGTTTCCGGAAATGCAAATGATAACCTGATTTCCGCAACAACAAAAAACCCCGGGGGTCCAGGGATTTTCGTCCGCCGCCCGGGTACGAGTGGGCAGTGTTTAGCTTTAGGGTATGGCGGCCCGCATCCCTTTCCGCCTCAATTACACACGGGACGGAGCCACAAGCGTCTTTTCCAGAACAGCCCCGTCAATCCAGGAATGGAGCTGCTCCAGGTACTTTTCCGCGAAATAGCGTTCGTGCGGGAATACATGCAGCACTTCCGTTATATAATGGGGATTCAGAAACGGCATGGAAAGCTGGCCTTTTATCTGGATCATCGCATATGCGGGGGAAAGTCTCCGGAACTCACCTTTCTCGATACCCCTTTCGAAGATCAAATGGAAGTAATATTTCTCTTTTTGGTAATAGGTTGACATGATTTCCCGGACTGTCTGGGAATCAAGGGACATTTCCCTGACAATGAATCTCGACATGTGAATATTGGAAAATTGGAAATACAGGATATTTTCCATCGCCTTTTTTAAACAGGCCGATGGGCTTTGGTCCAGCAGGGGAAGGGCTGATTCAAGCTGTTTAAGATACTGTTCGAAATAGGTGGTTAGGCAGTGCTCCAGCAGCCCAAGCTTATTATCAAAATAATATCCGATATTGGAGGGATTTACGTTTGCTTTCGCGGCGATATCCCGGATTGAGGTCCCGGCGAAACCCTTTGTATTAAAAAGTGAAACAGCAGCTGATACAATCGTTTCCTTTGAATTTTTCCGCATTTTGCCGACCTCCCGGATTATGGAATCCTTAACTCGCGGACTTCCCTGTTTGTTTCATTCTTTGTCTCCCCGTTGCTTTCCTTTATAATTTTGTCGACATTTTCCCCCATAGCGGCTCATTTTTTGTTAAAATGAGTAGAAAACTTCCGAAGGCAAGGTGAAAATGAATGTTCAATGTCCAAATGTATAGCGGATCACGCGAAGAAAATTACGCACTTGTCATAAAACAGCTTGACGCCCTGCTTGACGGGGAAGAAAATGTGATTGCCAATTTGGCCAATGCCTCCGCTCTTTTGAACCAGTTCCTCGACAGAATCAACTGGGTTGGCTTTTATCTTGTGGACGGGGAAAACGAACTTGTTCTTGGTCCGTTCCAGGGTCTTCCTGCCTGTGTCAGGATTCCATTTGGAAAAGGCGTGTGCGGATCTTCCGCTGCGAAAAAGGAAACAATCCGGGTAGAGGATGTGCATCAGTTCCCTGGCCATATTGCCTGTGACGCGGCCTCCCAATCCGAAATCGTGATTCCCCTCATTAAGGATGGGCGCATACTCGGAGTACTTGATATCGACTCTCCCGAGAAGAATCGCTTTGACGCGCTTGACCAGGAAAAGCTTGAAGAATTCACCGCCTCGCTTGTAGCCCATCTATAATTATCAGGGCGATTCCGGCAAGATAGCTTAGAGGAAATTCACAGGATAGTAAATTGATTCAAAAAGGCAGGAAACCGGATCGGCCCGGCCCTGCCTTTTTTACGCTATCCAATCCATTAGCCCTAAAAATTACTTTCACATTTTTGAAAAGGCTTGCTCCAGATCATTCCGGATGTCTTCCCATGCTTCCAGCCCAACCGATAGTCTGATCATTGTATCCGATATCCCCATTTTTTTCCGGTCTTCCGAAGAAACGCCGGAATGGGTCATTGACGCTGGATGCTGGACAAGCGTCTCGGCGTCCCCTAAGCTGACGGCTATTTTGATTAGGCGAAGTTGGTCCATGAAAGCCTGGGCTGTTTCCTTCGTACCTTCAACAGTAAAGGAAATGAGTCCTCCTGGTTTCTTCATTTGCTTTTCGCAGATGTGGAAATCTGGATGCTCGGGGTCACCCGGGTAGTGGATGGATGATACCTTTGGATGTTCTTTTAAATAGGTAAAGAGCAGTTTGGCGTTTTCGCAATGGCGGTCCATCCGAACAGCCAAGGTTTTAATTCCTCTGAGCAGCAGCCAGGCATCGAATGGGGAAATGACCCCTCCGATATCTTTTTGGGCGGACATAGCAACCTTTTTCATAAAATCGGCTTTTCCCGCGGCCACTCCGGCGATGACATCCCCATGCCCGCAAATATATTTCGTCGCGCTGTGGAGCGAAACATCACAGCCGAGGGCAAGGGGATTTTGAAGATAAGGTGATGAAAACGTATTATCGACAACAACCGGAACGCCTCTCTCTTTGGCAATATCGGCGACCATTTTCAAATCGACCAGTTTCATTGTCGGGTTAATTGGCGTCTCGATAAAAATGCAGCATGTCGAGTCCCTTATGCTTTCTTCCACCTGTTCAGGAGTTTCCATGTCTGAAAAGCTGTGGGAAATCCCGAATTTTTCCTCCATTAATTTCAAAAGTCCGTATGTGCAGCCATAAACACCCTGGGAACAAAGGATGTGCCCTCCTGTTTTTGCAAGCGTGAACAGGATAGCCGATACAGCCGCCATCCCCGAAGAGAATGCAAGCGCCGCTTCTCCTCCTTCAAGTTCGGCGATACGGTCTTCGAGCGCCTTTACAGTCGGGTTTCCAAGGCGGGTATAAATATAGCCATCTTCTTCCCCTGCAAATCTCCTTCCGCCCTGGGCCGCGTTATCGAATACAAATGTGGACGTCTGAAAAAGGGGTGGAACAAGGCTGCCTTTGTGTTCCGCGGGCGAATAGCCCGAGTGGATCATGCGTGTTTCCAATTGAAGGTCTTTCTCCTGCATAAACTACTCCTCCTTATGTAAACGCTTACAAACTACCTATCTACAGAATATGTGAAAAACAGGAAAGATGGAAGCAAAATGTTTGCCTTCGAAATTACGGCTTGACTAAACAACAAGAAAAATTATATAATACTCTTTGTGTAAAATATCGCAGCCTATGTGAACCCATTATGGCTCTCATTTTGTTCCTCACACTAGAAAACCGCAAGTGACCGTTTACGTCACTGTAGCTAGACAACATGAAAAGCAGAAGCGACCGCTTAGCGGTCCGCGCTAGACATCATGAACAACAAATGTGATGGTGCATCTTGTAACCCTATGCTGCTGGGGCGAGGGTGCATGAAAACAAAATGGCCCATATTGATGATTCATACGGTTTTTATTTTACAAATAAAAACACACACAAGGAGGAGTCTCTCATGGCTCGTTACACCGGCCCAAGCTGGAAAATTTCCCGCCGCCTTGGAATTTCCCTAAGCGGTACAGGAAAAGAACTAGAAAAGCGTCCATACGCACCAGGACAACATGGTCCTAACCAACGCAAGAAGCTTTCCGAATACGGATTGCAGCTTCAGGAAAAGCAAAAGCTTCGTCATATGTACGGAGTGAACGAGCGCCAATTCCGCACTTTGTTTGACAGAGCCGGCAAAATGGCAGGCGTTCACGGCGAAAACTTCATGATTCTTCTTGAATCCCGCCTTGACAACGTTGTTTACCGTTTAGGCCTTGCCCGCACACGCCGCGCGGCACGCCAGCTGGTAAACCACGGCCACATCCTTGTTGATGGATCCCGCGTTGACATTCCGTCATACCGCGTAGCGCCAGGCCAAACAATCAGCCTGCGTGAAAAGTCCCGCAACCTTGATGTTGTGAAAGAATCTTTGTCAGTGAACAACTTTGTTCCTGATTATCTGACTTTCGATGCTGACAAGCTTGAAGGCACATTCACTCGTGTTCCTGAGCGTTCCGAGCTTCCAGCTGAAATCAACGAAACTCTTATCGTCGAATTTTACAGCCGTTAATCGGCCTTTTGAAAAACCCCGATCCGTTCAGGACCGGGGTTTTTTCTTGTCCAACACAATTTTCCGATACAGATAGCTGAGATAAATATAGACAGCGAGGACGATAATTGCGGGCAAAACCCTTTCAATCCAGACCCCGTCCGCCAGCAGCAAAGGCCCAACGCCAAAAAAGGTTACCAGGGCAAAAAGTATAAGAAAAATAAGATTCCAAACCCACTTCTTCATTCGCCAACCCTCCCCTTCTTTCCATTATAGGACTGATGGAAACGAAAGGTTCCGCTTTGGATAAAACGGCTCAGAAGATAATGCTGCCGCCCAAAGGAATGGTTAAAAAAATGCCGCGGGCAAGTGCGCCCGCGGCTGTTCTGATTAATAATGAATGAGGAAGTATTTCTTTTTGCCTCTCCTGATAATGGTGAATCGGCCATCAATCCTGTCGGTTTCAACCAGCTCATAAGCGGAGTCGGTGACTTTCTCACCGTTGAGCGAAACCGCACCGGTTGAAATGTCTTCGCGAGCCTGCCGCTTCGATGGTGAAATTTTCGCGGCCACAAGAAGTTCGACAAGGTTTTCTTCTCCCGCAAATTTGTAAGAAGGAACATCCTTGAAGCCCTGCTCGATTTCTGAAGCGTTCAGGCTCCTTACATCTCCGCTGAACAATGCGGCGGAAATCCTGATTGCCTGGTCAAGCGAATCCTGCCCGTGAATGAGGCGGGTCATCTCTTCGGCGAGGGTCTTTTGCGCCTTGCGGAGATGCGGTTCTTCCTGGACCGATTTTTCAAGCTCCTCAATTTCCTCATGTGATAGGAAAGTGAAGTATTTCAGATATTTAACGACATCCGCATCCGCTGTATTGATCCAAAATTGGTAAAACTCATAAGGCGTTGTTTTTTCAGGATCAAGCCACACCGACCCGCCCTCGGTCTTCCCAAACTTAGTGCCATCCGCCTTCGTAACAAGCGGAATCGTCATCCCAAATGCCTTCGGGCCGTCCGGAACCATTTTCCGAATCAGCTCAAGCCCAGTCGTAATATTGCCCCATTGGTCGCTGCCGCCAATTTGCAGCCTGCACTGATGGTTTTCATACAAGTGCTTAAAATCCATCCCCTGAAGGATTGTGTAGGTAAATTCGGTAAAGGAAATACCGGTTTCAAGCCTGCTCGCGATTGTGTCCTTTGAAAGCATGTAGTTAATGCCGACATGTTTTCCATAATCCCGCAGGAATGTAATGATATCCAGCGATTTTGTCCAATCATAGTTATTGACCATCGCCGCGCCATTTTCACCTTCAAATTCAAATATGGTTTTCAGCTGCCCTGTCAAGCACTCAACGTTATGCTGCACAGTTTCAAGGCTTTGAAGCGTCCTTTCCGTATTTGGCTTCGGATCACCGATGAGCCCCGTCGCCCCTCCAACGAGGACGATCGGCCGATGCCCCGCCTGCTGGAACCTCCTTAACGTCAAGAACGGCAGCAAGTGCCCGATATGCATGCTATCCCCGGTCGGGTCCATTCCGCAATACAGAGAAATTTTTTCGCTGCCAAGGGTGTCCCTTAGCCCTTCTTCATCCGTCTGCTGGTAAATGATGCCCCTCCACTGCAAATCCTCCAATAAATTCATCATGCATCCTCCTGTTTTTTGACAAAATAAAAACGCCCCTGCAAAAAATGCAGGGACGCGTAATATCGCGCGGTACCACCCGGCTTGGGGAAAAAGTTCCCCCTCCTCAAGGGATAACGGCCCATGTCCGTCGCCGGTGGCCAAAAATGGCCTTGGCAAAAGCTCCGGGGTGTAATTCATTTTTCCATGTGGTCTGCCTTTCACCTGCCGGCAGCTCTCTAGAGCCAGGGATGGAAAAACTACTTAATCCTTTCACAGCCTTTAGGATAATAAATTTAAGCTATAGTACTGTTTTTACCACAGCTGACCCTTTATTGTCAAATGCCTTTCCAATTATACGAATATTCCAAGCCTCGCAATATTCCTTGCCGGTTTATGCTATAATGTAGGTGATTTTGGAGGGATAATATGACTGATAATAAGCGGCAATCGTTCAGGAAAGCAAGGACGATCCTCACAAATAAAAAAACCGTTAAACGGGCAAGAATTGCTTACGGCGTAGCCTGGAACCTTTTTCTTCTTTTTTTGACGATCGGCGTTGCCGGGGGAGTGTTCGCGGCCGGGGCGGGGGCGGGATATTTCGCATCCCTTGTCAAGGACGAACCCATTCGGAGCTTCGAGAGCATGGAAAGGGATATTTACAGCTATACCGAAACTTCGGATGTGTATTTTGCCGATGATGTCTACCTCGGGAAGCTAAGGAGCGACCTGGATCGGGAAATAGTAACGCTAACCGATGTCTCCGAAAACCTGGTCAATGCCATCATCGCCACTGAGGACCAGTATTTCTATGAACATAATGGGGTGGTCCCAAAAGCAATCATGAGGGCAGTTGTCCAGGAAGTAACCAATTCCGCTAACGCGTCTGGCGGCAGTACGCTGACCCAGCAGCTAATCAAGAACCAGATTTTAACGAACGAAGTCTCATTTGAACGGAAGGCCAAGGAAATCCTGCTTGCCCTCCGGCTCGAACGGTTCTTTGAAAAAGATGAAATACTGGAAGCGTACCTGAACATGGCGACCTTTGGCCGGAATTCCTCGGGTAGAAACATCGCGGGCGTGCAATCAGCGGCGAAAGGGATTTTCGGGATTGACGCCAAGGATTTGAATCTTCCCCAGTCAGCCTTCATAGCCGGGCTCCCGCAAAGCCCATTTGGGTACACTCCTTTTACAAGGGATAAGCAAATAAAGAAAAACCTTCAGCCCGGCCTTAACAGGATGAAGGTGGTCCTGAAAAGGATGCATAACGGGGGCTACATTACCGAAAAACAATACAAGGATGCCCTTGCCTATGACATTACAAAGGATTTCGCGAAGCCATCCGCTGACCCGCTGGAAAAATACCCATGGGTGATGGTCGAGGCGGAAAAGCGGGCAGTTGACATCCTTGCGAAAATCCTTGCCGAAAAAGCTGGGATTTCCGAAAAAGAACTAGCCGAGAAGGAAGAACTTTATAACAAATACTATATGCTCGCCGAACGTGACTTAAAACAGAATGGCTACAGCATCCATACTACCATCAACAAAGATATGTACGACGCGATGGAAGAAGCAAAAAATAAATACCCAAACTTTGGCCCGGATAAACCACAAGTGAAAGAAGACCCGGACACCAAGGAAGAAATCACTGTGATGGAACCCGTTGAGGTAGGAGCCATCCTGATTGAGAACAAGACTGGAAAAATCCTCAGCTTTGTAGGCGGCAGGGATTTCAAAAAACAGGAACTGAACCATGCCACTCGGGCAATTCGGCAAAACGGCTCCACCATGAAGCCGCTGCTTGTATACGCACCGGCATTCGAGCTCGGAAAAGCATCTCCGGGAACAATCCTGCCGGATGTGCCTTTGCACCTTGATCCCCACGACCCGGATAGGATCTGGCCGAAAAACTACGGTGGGGGATTCAGCGGGCTGGCCACCGCCCGGTTCGCAATGGCGAAATCGTATAACGTTCCTGCAGTCAAGCTGTACACCGAAATCCTGAAAAACCGCCCAGCGGAGTATCTTGAAAAAATGGGATTCACATCCCTGCTCAAGGATGATTTTGTGAACCCATCAACCGCGCTCGGCTCCATGGCGAATGGCGTAACGGTTGAGGAAAACACAAATGCTTTCACGACGTTTGCGAATGGCGGAAAGTTTATCGATGCTTACATGATTGAAAAAATAACCGACAAAGATGGAAAGCCAGTCTACGAGCACAAAGCAAAACCTGTGACTGTATTCAGCCCGCAGACAGCTTATTTGACGGTCGATATTATGCGGGATGTATTCAAATATGGCACCGCCGGAAGCGTTCCCGGAAAGCTGAAATTCAAAACGGATTGGGCCGGAAAGACAGGCACGGGCGTCGAATACCATGACTCGTGGATTGTTGGTTCGAATCCGAACGTTACATTCGGAATTTGGACAGGATATGATACGCCAAAATCACTCCAGGCGAAAGGGAATCTGACGTACAGCCAGCGAACGAATTACCTTTGGGCTTCACTTTTGAACGCGGCATACGATGTCAATCCATCCGTGGTCGCGCCGAAGGCCCAATTCAAAATGCCCGGCGGTATTGTGAAGAAAACGTTCTGTGCGATTTCCGGTATGCTGCCATCGGAAACCTGCCAAAGGGCGGGGCTTGTGGAAACGGATTTATTCAATGTTAAATACGTTCCGACACAGGTGGACAACAGTTTCGGAGCCGGAAGATATGTCAGGATTGGAGACAGGAATTATTTAGCAGGCGACTCGACTCCTGGCGATTTTGCGAAATCAGGCTTGCTGTTGAACCCTGATTATGCATCTAGCCTGGCCGGCACGAATTTCAAAGATGCCGCGGCTCTCATTCCAAAGCTTCAAAGATGGTCCAATGTAATTGTTCCGGATGCCAAACTTCCGGAAAACGGAAAGATCCCGGCGGCTGTCTCACTTTCGGCTTCGGGCGGCACACTCACCTGGCAGGCTGTTAATGAAAGTGATATTATTGGTTACCGTGTTTACTGGGCGGGCGGCATAAAGGCAGCAAGCATCCGTGCCGGAACAGGCCTCTCCTACCCGGCGGCACCAGGCAATTACTATGTGACTGCCGTCGATATTGCCGGCAATGAATCCGCGCCATCCAATTACATCACCATCGGCTGGGAATAAGAAAAGCGAAAGCGCCTGTTTAGCGCCGTATGGACTGGAGGCGCCCCGATGGAGATAAAGGAAACACGATGAGCGAATGCGAATCGATGTTGACTTATCGTAGCGAGGGGACCGAAGTACACTAGGCGCTGGGCGCTGAAGCTGGACAAAGAAAAGCGAAAGCGCCTGTTTAGCGCCGTATGGACTGGAGGCGCCCCGATGGAGATAAAGGAAACACGATAAGCGAATGCGAATCGATGTTGACTTATCGTAGCGAGGGACCGAAGACACTAGGCGCTGGGCGCTCCTCGGAAAAGAAGGACACTTTTCCTTCGTGCGATGCTATGCTGCCGAAGCTTTCCTTATGGAGCTGGACAAAGAAAAGCGATAGCGCCTGTTTATCCTCAGCTGAATAATTTATGGAAAGCCATAATGAGAAAAACCGTACCGGCATGCACCCGGTACGGTTTTTTAGCTGTTTGTTTTAATCTTCCATAGTCGACAAATCGCCGGTTGGAAGATCCAGTTCCCAAGCCTTCAGGACACGGCGCATGATTTTTCCGCTCCGCGTTTTCGGCAGCTTATCGCGGAAGTCGATTTCCCTAGGAGCAGCATGGGCCGCGAGCCCTTTTTTAACAAACTGACGTATCTCCTCCTTCAGTTCATCCGTAGGCTCATAACCGTCCCTCAATGCGACGAAAGCCTTGATGATTTCACCGCGGACAGGATCCGGCTTGCCGATAACTCCCGCTTCCGCGATAGCCGGGTGCTCAACAAGCTTGCTTTCCACCTCGAACGGGCCAACCCTTTCACCGGAAGTCATGATAACATCGTCAATCCTTCCCTGGAACCAGAAATAACCATCCTCATCCATATAAGCAGAGTCGCCGCTCACGTACCAGCCGTTTGGCATGAAATAGGATTCATACTTTTCAGGATTGTTCCAGATTTTGTACATCATCGACGGCCAGCCTTTTTTGATTGCAAGGTTCCCCATCCTGTACGGAGGAAGCACCTCTCCCCTGTCATCGACGATCGACGCCTCGACGCCAGGCAGCGGCTTGCCCATCGAACCAGGTTTCAGAGGCATGCAAGGATAGTTGCAAATGAGCTGCGCTCCAGTTTCGGTCATCCACCATGTATCATGGATTCTCTTGTTGAATACCTTCATCCCCCATTTAACAACTTCAGGATTCAACGGTTCCCCGACACTCAGGACATGGCGAAGGCTGCTCAAGTCGTACTTTTTAACAATCTCATCACCCGCGCCCATCAGCATCCTGAACGCCGTCGGCGCGCTGTACCAAACAGTTACGCCGAATTCTTCAATCATGCTGTACCACGTATCCGGAGAGAATCTCCCGCCCACGATTACGTTTGATACCCCTGCGAGCCATGGACCGAAAATGCCATATGAAGTCCCTGTTACCCAGCCTGGGTCGGCGGTGCACCAAAAAACATCTTCCTCTTTCAAATCAAGGACCCATTTGGCTGTCTGGTAATGCTGGATCATGGCATTATGGACATGGAGGACGCCTTTTGGTTTTCCGGTCGATCCGGATGTGTAATGGAGGATGAGTCCATCCTGCCTGTCCATCCATTCAATTTTCAATTTTTTGCCCGCTTCCGCGAACCTCTTTTTAAAATCAATAATATTTCCAGTTTCCTCCACACCGTCGCCAACAACAAATATGTATTTCAAATCTGGCAGGTCAGTTGGAACCCTTTCAAGCAACTCTGGCGTGGTAACAATTACCTTGGCACCGCTGTCATGAAGGCGATCCCTTACAGCGCCTTCCATGAAAGCTTCAAACAGCGGTCCGACAATCGCCCCAAGTTTGATGGCGCCAAGAACCGCAAAATAAAGTTCAGGCGATCGGGGCATGAAGATAAAAACCCTGTCGCCCTTCTCGACATCCCCGTAGCTTTTCAAAACGTTTGCAGCCTTGTTGGACAATTCTTTCATTTCTTTGAAAGTATACTTTTCGTTGCGCTTCTGGTCCCTGTAATATAGAGCCACCTTGTTCTTTCGGAAGGTTTCGGCATGGCGGTCAACCGCTTCATAGGCAAGGTTGACGAGGCCTGTCGTATGCCAGGAAAACTCTTTTTCGGCTTCCTTCCAATCGAAGTTGCTATATGTTTCGGGATAGTTTTTAAGATTGTAATCTCCTTCGATGACTGGCAGCACTTCCATTTTCACGCTTTATCTCCCCCTTACGTAAGTTTATATTATTATAGTATAAACATTGCCTATTCACAATTTTTAAAATATTCACCAGGCCATTCACTATAAAACCTGCTAAAATTCACTGTTTTCATGAATTGCTTTCAGAAAATTTAGTGAAAGCGCTTCATCCTCATAGATTTTATGTATAATAGAAGTATTATCCAAAGCATTTGCAGGTGGTGACCCAGTGGAACATAAAAAAACGTACAACGCGAAAGAGCTTAAAACTCCAAACGGGAATGTCATTATTGAAGGGCCCATTTCACCGGAGAAACTGGCGGGCTATGAATTCCATGAGCATTTGACAGCCTTCCGCCAGCCCCGGGAGCAGCACAAGGCTTTAATTGAAATCGCCTCACTGCCGGAAGGGCGCATCATCATTGCGCGAAGGCTCCACATGATTGTAGGGTATGTAACGTATCTGTATCCCGATCCCCTTGAACGCTGGTCGGAAGGAAAGATGGAAGAATTGATTGAGCTTGGAGCCATCGAAGTCATCCCGGAATTCAGGGGATTATCCGTCGCGAAAAACCTATTAAAAGTTTCTATGATGGATGATGCGATGGAAGATTATATCACAATAACAACAGAATACTACTGGCACTGGGATTTGAAAGGAACAGGCCTGAACGTCTGGGAATATAGAAAAGTGATGGAAAAGATGATGAATGCCGGGGGCCTTGAATGGTATGCGACCGATGACCCGGAAATCTGCTCGCACCCTGCCAATTGCCTGATGGCCCGCATCGGCAAGCGGGTTGAAAGCGAATCAATCCAGAAATTTGACCGGCTCCGGTTTATGAACAGATTCATGTATTGAGGGGGAAACTCATGATTATTGAAGAAATCATGAAAACAAATGTCGCAACACTCAAGCCTTCGGATACGATTGAAGATGCAATCAGGCTGATGGACTCTAAGAAAATCCGCCACATCCCGATCACCGATGATGGCAAGAAGGTAATCGGGGTCGTAACCGACAGGGATATCAAAGAGGCGGCCCCGTCCATTTTCCATCGGGAGGAACACTCCGAAGACCTTCAAAAATCTTTGGACACAATCATGAAAAAAAACGTCATAACCGGGCATCCGCTTGACTTCGTCGAGGAAACCGCGGCATTGTTTTATGAACAAAAAATCAGCTGTCTCCCGGTCGTCCAGGACGGGAAGCTGGTCGGAATTGTAACAGAAACCGATCTTTTGTATACACTCGTTGAATTAACCGGAGCCCATCAGCCTGGATCCCAATTTGAGATAAAAGTCCCGAACCGGACCGGCACCCTATTTGAAATCGCGAACGTCATCCGCAACCGTAAGGCTAATATTCAGAGCATCCTCGTTTATCCCGATAAAAAGGATGATGGCTATAAAATCCTTGTCATCAGGGTACAGACCATGAACCCGGTCGGCCTGATCCATGACTTGAAGGCGGCTGGCCACCACGTGCTATGGCCAAATATACCAGGTATGCCCATATGAGTGACTCCTGCGCTTTCGTTTATTCCGATGAACTGTTGAAATATAACTTTGGCAGCCATCATCCTTTTAACCAATTCAGGATAAAACTTACCATTGATCTTTTAAAAGAAGCAGGCGCACTGGATGACTCGGAGATTGTCCCTCCACGGGCAGCAACGGATGACGAATTGTGCCTAATCCATGATCCTTCCTATGTCCAGGCGGTAAAACAAGCGGGAAAAGGGCAGCTTCGTAGTGAAATTGCCGAAAATTATGGTCTCGGGACCGAAGACACCCCCATTTTCGAAGGAATGCATGAAGCAAGCGCCTTCCTCGTGGGCGGCACCCTCACCGCGGTTGACCTTGTTATGTCCGGAAAAGCGATGCATGCCCTCCATCTTGGCGGAGGATTACACCATGGTTTCAGGGGAAAGGCTTCCGGGTTCTGTATTTATAACGATAGTTCCGTCGCTATTAAGTATTTACAGGAAAAATACAATGCGAGGGTACTTTATGTCGATACAGACGCGCATCACGGCGACGGGGTCCAATGGGCTTTTTATGATGATCCCCGTGCATGTACGCTGTCGATTCATGAAACAGGAAGGTACCTCTTCCCTGGGACGGGAAACATCACTGAGAGGGGACAGGGGAATGGGTATGGCTACTCGTTTAATATCCCTCTTGACGCCTTCACAGAGGACGAATCCTGGCTGAATGCATATTCGGCCGCAATCAGTGAGGTAGCGGATTTTTTTAAGCCTGACGTCATCCTTACACAAAATGGGGCCGACGCGCATTATTACGATCCGCTTACCCATCTGCATGGAACGATGAATATTTTCCGCGAAATACCAAGGCTGGCGCATGAAATTGCCCATAAGTATTGTGGAGGGCGCTGGATTGCCGTCGGGGGCGGGGGTTATGATATTTGGAGGGTTGTTCCCCGCGCCTGGGCGCTTATTTGGATGGAAATGGCCGGGAAAGGGGACAGCAGCGGAAAATTGCCGCTGAAATGGCTGGAACGATGGCAAGAAAAGGCTCCTGTCGAACTACCCCATACATGGGATGATAAAAGCGGAATGTACAAACCCATCCCCCGGAAGGCGGAAATCGACGAAAAAAACCAGCTGACACTCGACAAAGCGCTCTATCCCATCCGCTCCAATTCATCTTTTTCAAAATAAAGATTACAAATAGCCAAAAGGAACGGGTTTTAAGCGGCGCTTTAATCAATGCCATAAAGGTAACGCATCGGGACGTTGCGTGGCGCTGGAGGAGGTCTTGGCCTTTTACTGCGCTGCATTTCATATTAAAAAAAGGCCCGGAATGCTTTATGCCCGGGCCTTTCAACTAATTGATTATTTGGTTGATTTCCTATAGTCAATCCTGTGGGGAAGCACGACGATATTCTCTTCTACTTTTTCATGGTTCATATACTTTGTCAAAAGCCGCATGGAAACAGCGCCAATATCGTACAACGGTTGGACAATTGTTGTCAATTGCGGCCTGACCATCATCGAGAGCCTTGTATTATCCGACGTGATGACCTCATAGTCCTCCGGAATGGAAAATCCCATATCCTGTCCGCCATGGACAATTCCAAGGGCCATTTCATCAGAACCGACCAGGATCGCGGTAGGGCGTTTATCCTCCCCCATAAGCTTTTGAATCGCCTCGATACCCGAGTCGTATGTATAATCGCCTTCAAAAATAAAGTCTTCATTTAATGGAAGGCCAGCTTCTTCAAGCGCCCGCTTGTATCCTTCCAGCTTTTTCTTGCTGTTTTTCGGCTCATGAAGCGGGCCGACAACAAAGGCGATTTCCTTATGGCCCCGGTCCACGAATTCCTTCACGCTGTCATACACTGCTTGTTCATAATCAATGTTCACTGAAGGGATTTCCTCCGACCGTTCGATTGAGCCAGCAAGGACAATCGGAACAGGCGACTTTTTAAATTCCTCCACATGCTCCTGTGTAATCTCCCCTCCCATGAAAACAAGGCCGTCAACTTGTTTGCCGAGCATTGTATTTAAAAGATGCAGCTCTTTGTCCTTGTTTTGGTCGGAATTGCTCAAGATGATGTTGTATTTATACATCGTCGCGATATCCTCGATTCCGCGCGCCAGTTCCGCGTAGAAAATGTTTGAGATATCAGGGATAATAACTCCGACAGTCGTTGTCTTTTTGCTTGCAAGGCCCCTAGCGACGGCATTCGGGCGATATCCAAGCCTTTCAATCACTTCCATGACCTTTTTCCTTGTTGCGGGCTTAACGTTTGGGTTTCCATTCACTACCCTTGACACCGTTGCCATTGAAACGTTTGCTTCCCTGGCCACATCATAAATGGTGATATTCATTTTCCATTACACTCCTTAAAGCAAGCCATATAGTTTATTTTACTTCAAATTGGAAGTTATTAGTCATCCTGCTTGTGAGCAGGTAAACATATTAATTGATTTTAATCATACGACAAGCGGAAGAATGCTGCAAATTGAAAGGCATGCCGTAAGAATTTTTGAATCTTATCGGGTAACAACAAATATAAATGCCTTCTGCCGATGGACAGAAGGCAAAGTAAGGCTTATGAACGGACAAGATTTGATGCCATAATTTCATTCAGGAAATTGTCAAATTGGTCCAGATTCATTTGCTGCGCTGAATCGGACAGCGCCACCGCCGGGTCAGGATGGACTTCGGCCATAACGCCGTCCGCTCCGATTGCAAGCGCGGCCTTGGCGGCAGGCAGGAGAAGGTCCCTTCTGCCAGTCGAATGTGTGACATCCACCATGACTGGCAGATGTGTTTCCTGCTTTAAGATTGGAACAGCCGTAATATCGAGTGTATTCCTCGTTGCTTTTTCGTATGTCCTTATGCCTCGCTCGCAAAGGATGATGTTCCCATTGCCCTGCGACATGATGTATTCGGCAGCATTGATGAATTCCTCAATGGTTGCCGCGATCCCTCGCTTCAGCAGGATTGGCTTGCTTGCAGCCCCTGCCGCTTTAAGCAATTCAAAGTTCTGCATGTTCCGCGCGCCAATCTGGATGACATCCAAATATTCCTCAGCCATCTCAATATCGGAAGGATTGACAATCTCACTGATGACGGCCATATTGTATTCCCTGGCGATGCGTTTCAGGATTTTCAAGCCTTCCACTCCAAGACCCTGGAAATCATATGGCGAAGTCCTTGGTTTGAAAGCGCCGCCGCGGAGGAGCCTCAGTCCCTTTTTTTGCATATGGGCCGCAACCTCTGCCACTTGTTCGTATGATTCTACAGCGCATGGCCCAAAAACAAAATGCGGTTTTCCGTCACCAATCTTTTCGCCATTGATTTCAATGATCGTATTTTCAGGATGCTTTTTCCTTGAAACAAGTAACGCTTTGCTATGATCATCCTTTTGCAGTTCCAGGCTTGCCTTGAAAATTTCCTTGAAAATATGTTCAATTGTGGAATTTTCGAAAGGTCCGTCATTTTTTTGTTTAATGACGTCAAGCATTTTCCGTTCGCGCACCGGGTCAAAGCGGTAAACTCCCTGGTTTTCCTTTACTCGCCCGATTTCCTGCGCCAGCCTTCCCCGCTCATTGATGATTTCCAATAGATCCATATTCAGTTCATCGATGCGGGCCCTTAATTTGTCCAATTCATTCATGGCGATTCATCCTTTCCGTGCCAGGCTCTTCAGCCGGGCATCTGACAATCTGGGATAGTATTTTATTTAATAAAATGGCAGGTTGAAACCTTTGCCGTGGAACAAGCTTTTGTAATAGGGTTTATTATACTTCATTGTTTCCGCTTTGTCACCACAATTTCTTTAATAATTAAACGCTTTTAAGCACTAAAGTTTAATTGAATTTTCTAAATTCCTGGTTTTTACCTGCGTTCAAGAGGTTTTGGATATTAAAAAAAGGCATCCAAGATGCCTTTCCTAATCAAGCGTTAGTGGACGCTTCCGTGAGTGACCGCTTTGTAATTTTCCAATGGGAAGCATTCCAAATAGGCTTTCCATCCTGGAAAAGAATGGCTTGAGGCGATTCATGCTTGATGCCATATGTTTCCGCAATGTAATTTGAGAGCGGACGGGATTCCTGGACAATCAGCATCCAGGCGGGCACTTCATCCTGTCCAGCGAATTCCCCGTATTCCTCAAATGCCGCATGGGATATCGGGCAAGTGCTGCTATGTTTTAATACCATTACCTTTGATTCCTTCTGCAAAATTTCCTCGAGCTGTTCAATCGATTCAAGCGTGTTAATCATATGAATGTTTCCCTCACTTTGTAATATTTCTGCAAACGATAGAAAACGGTGAAGCAATCGTATCACTTCACCGCCTCATTGGGCAACTAATTAGTTTGAATAATCAGCTATATTTGCTTTCCTCTTCGTCAAGAGCTTCTTTAACCTCTTCCAGCTTCTCCCTAACCTCCGCGTCGTCGGAAAGGGTCAATTCGTCGAAAGGTTTATTGGACATTTCCAAAGGAATGTATTCGGTTTCATCGGCCTGCAAATCCTTTTCCGGCTGGCCGCCCCCATTGCCTTTTACCTTATCCATCAGGTTCGTGGACTGCTGACTGACCGCCTGGGTAATCGAAGCGGTTTTTTCCTTTGTCATGCTGGAAAGTTCGTTTGTCTTTTCCATAACTGAGTCCCTCATCTGGGCTGTCCTTTCCTTCAGAGCCACAGCCTGGCCAGATACTTTTTCCCGCAATTCCCTACCGGATTTCGGGGCGAGGAATAATGCCGTGGCCGCTCCGATCAGCCCGCCGATCACAGCCCCTGTCAAAAAATCCTTTGATGTAACATTATTCCGTTCTTCATATTCCCGGTAATCATTGTCTCTTCCCGCCATTGATATTTCCTCCTTATTATAATTTCCCCCGTTGTGGTTGGGGGTCACGAAGCTTGCTATTTTCTGCTGAAGCGGCTGCGGTCTGTTTTCTCGCATTCCATTTGTCCTTCAATTCAAGCAGGACATTGCTCCATTGGACAATTTGGGAGATTTTTTCCTTGTTTTGGTCGATTTGCCTGTCCACTGAGCCAACAATCGTCTGGACTGACTGGTTAAATTTATTGACGGACATTCCGACACCTTTGACGGCATCGACAACAGTGTTTAGGCTCTCGGATTTCCTGTGTATATCATCCGCAAGAGCATTGGTTTTATGCAAAAGCACCGCTGTTTCTTTCGTCACTCCATCAAGCTGGCCTTCAAGGCCCACAAGCGTCTTTGAAACACTTTCCAAAGTCCCCTGCAACGATTTAAGAGTCTTTGCCAAATAAATTACAAGGACCAAAAATGCAATGGCGATGACCGCCACACTCAAGTAAAGGATTATTTCCATAAACACTGCACCTCCGTTAATCTTCACTTACTTTTACCCATACCCGATTTCAATAAACAAGCGCACTAATATTATTTCCATAAAACTATTTTTTTTCCTTCTCCTCATGTAAAAATGTATTCGAAAGAAGCTAAATGGTCAACTTTGCCGCATCTTTCGGTTAAACTAAAAAGTGAAGTAAACTTAGAAGAATATTGGAGGCTAAAAAAATGAAAGATCCACGTATTGAGAAACTGGCCAGAAACCTCATCAATTACTCTGTCCAGCTCCAAAAGGGAGAAAAAGTGCTGATTGAAAATTTCGGGCTGCAGCACGAACTTGTAACTGCACTAGTTAAGGAAGCGTATGCCGCGGGCGGCTATCCGTTCGTACTGTTGAAAGACCACCAGGTTGACAGGGCGCTCCTCATGGGGGCGCAGAAGGAGAACTTTTCGATGATCGCGGATTTTGAAGCGGCTGTCATGAAAGAAATGGATGCATACATAGGGCTCCGCTCGGGAGATAACATTAGTGAACATGCCGATGTCCCGGATGAAAAAATGAAAATTCATGGAAGCACCATTGGGAAAAAGGTCCACAGGGACATCAGGGTTCCGAAAACTAAATGGGTTGTCCTCCGGTACCCGACTTCATCAATGGCCCAGCTCGCAAAAATGAGCACCGAGTCATTTGAAGACTTTTATTTCAATGTATGCAATCTCGATTACAGCAAAATGGCTGAAGCAATGGACAGCCTCGTGGAATTGATGGACAGAACTGACAAGGTGCGCATTACAGGGCCAGGGACGGATTTAACCTTCTCAATTAAGGATATACCCGCAATCAAATGCGCCGGCCGCATGAATATTCCTGATGGGGAGGTCTATACAGCGCCTGTCAGGGACTCTGTAAACGGCACAATTACATACAATACCCCGTCACCATACCAAGGTTTCACCTTTGAAAACGTCAAGCTGACATTTAAGGACGGAAAAATCGTTGAGGCGGCGTCCAATGACTCTGAACGCATCAACAAAATTTTTGATACGGACGAAGGCGCCCGGTATGTCGGGGAGTTTGCAATTGGCGTAAATCCGTATATTCAGACTCCGATGCAGGATATTCTGTTCGATGAAAAAATCGACGGGAGCTTCCATTTTACCCCTGGCCAATGCTATGATGACGCGTATAACGGAAACCACTCCAACATCCATTGGGATATGGTCAACATCCAGCGCCCTGAGTATGGCGGCGGTGAAATATACTTTGATGATGTGTTAATCAGGAAAGATGGCCGGTTCGTCATACCGGAACTTGATAAGCTGAATCCGGAGAACCTGAAGTAACATTCAAGCATGTCCGCGACCCTTATCGCCTACTTATTAAAAAAGGATGCAGGCACGCCTGCATCCTTTTGTTGTCATCCTATTCATCTGTTAAGCGGTATAAGCTTTTTCATAAGCTTCCTGGAATTTCTGGATATCTCCGGCGCCCATGAAAATAATGACGCTGCCTTCATGTCCCCGGAGAATGGTAGTGCCTTCCTCCGAAATGACCTCCGCCCCGCCAATCTTTTCCTCAAGGTCCTTGATGGAGAGTTTGCCCTGTTTTTCCCTAGCGGAACCGAATATGTCGCACAGGTACACTTTGTCTGCCAGGCTAAGGCTATCTGCAAATTCCTGAAGGAACGCCTGGGTCCTGGTGAAGGTATGCGGCTGGAACACGGCCACAATTTCCCTGTCCGGGTATTTCTGCCTTGCAGCATCAAGCGTTGCCTTGATCTCCGTTGGATGATGGGCATAATCGTCAATGACGATTTGGCTGCCGAGCTGCTTTTCGGAAAACCTTCTTTTTACGCCTTCAAATGTTTTCAGCTGCTCTTTCACAAGGTTCACGTCTATCCCTTCGTAATGGCAAAGCGCAATCACTGACAAGGAATTCAGGATATTATGGTCACCATAGGACGGAATGGAAAACGAATCGAAGAACGTATTACGGACAAACACATCAAAGGTTGTCCCTTCAGGACTTTTTACGACATTCCGAGCCTGGAAGTCGTTATCCTCGCCAAAACCATAAAAGAGCACCGGCACATTGGCCTGGATTTTTTGAAGCTGCTCGTCATCCCCGCATGCGATAATGCCTTTTTTGACCTGAAGGGCCATTTGCTGGAATGCCGAAAAAACATCTTCAATATTGGCAAAATAGTCGGGATGATCAAAGTCGATATTCGTCATAATGGCATAGTCCGGGAAATAGGACAGGAAGTGACGCCTGTATTCACATGCTTCAAACACAAAATAATGGGCATCGAGCTCACCCTTGCCTGTCCCGTCCCCAATCAAGTAGGACGTAGGCTTCGCCCCTTTCATGACATGGGCAAGCAGCCCGGTTGTCGATGTCTTTCCATGCGCGCCGGTAACACCGACACTGACAAAGTTTTGCATGAAATCACCGAGGAAACGATGGTACCTGATCACCTCAAGGCCAAGCCTGAATGCTTCCTGAATTTCCTCATGTGTGTCAGGATACGCGTTCCCCGCGATGACCACCATTCCCGGCTGGATATTTTCTTTGTTAAACGGAAGGATCTTTATTCCAGATTGCTCAAGAGCCTGTTGGGTAAAAAACCGCTTTTCCACATCGGAGCCTTGCACCTCATACTGCTTATCATGAAGAACTTGTGCAAGTGCACTCATTCCGGACCCCTTGATACCTACTAAATGGTAAATAGTCATATAAAGAACCTCCAACAAACGTCTTTCTGTAAAACAGTATATGACACCTAACTGCTTTTGCTAATTGGTAAGATGCGCCATACATTTTCATCAGATCTAACATTATTGAATTATAGCATGTTTGCCGGGCAAACACTAAATTCCTTTTATTTCAGTATTCTCCCTTATCCCGGCGCCATACATCTCAATAGTGGACAGGGCCAGCTTCCTGCATTGATTCCAAATCGGCCTCGGTAATTAGGACATCCCGCGGCTTGCTTCCACGCGCCCCCGAAATGAATCCGGCTTCTTCCATCATATCAATCAGCCTTGCAGCACGGTTATAGCCTACCTTGAAACGCCTTTGAAGGCTTGAAGTCGAGGCGCCGCCCTGTTCAACGACAAACTCGCATGCTTCATAAAAAAGCTCATCTTCTTCCTCGGTAACCTGTGCTTTTTTGAGCAATTCATCCTGTTCGAACAAATAATCCGGGCTTCTTTGTTCCCTTGCGAAGGAAACAACCTTATCAATTTCCGCGTCGGAAACGAATGTTCCTTGCAGCCTGACCGGTTTGGAAGAACCATTTTCCAAAAACAGCATATCCCCCCGCCCAAGGAGCCGCTCGGCACCGCCGATATCGATAATGGTGCGCGAATCAATTTGCGACGAAACCGAGAAAGCGATCCTGGTCGGAACATTCGCTTTTATCAGGCCGGTAATGACATCAACCGATGGGCGCTGGGTTGCAATAATAAGATGAATTCCACAAGCTCTCGCCTTCTGGGCAATCCGGCAAATTGCCTCCTCGACATCCGCTGGGGACATCATCATCAAATCAGCAAGCTCATCGATAATGATTACTATAAACGGCAGTTTTTCAGAATAACGCTTTGCTTCCATTGCAAGCTCGTTGAACCGGTTAATATCGCGGACCCCCGCATGGGCGAACAATTCGTAGCGTCTCTCCATCTCTTCGACCGCCCACTTGAGGGACGCGGTGGCCGCCTTGACGTCCGTAATGACCGGACTGACCAAATGCGGTATCCGATTATACGGCGCGAGTTCAACCATTTTTGGGTCAATGAGCAAAAGCTTCAGGTCATCCGGGCTTGCCTTATAGAGAAGGCTCACAAGAATCGAGTTGATGCAAACACTTTTGCCTGACCCGGTCGCCCCTGCGATAAGCCCATGCGGCATCTTCTTTAAATCCGTGACAATAGGATTTCCTGAAATATCGAGGCCAAGCACTGCGGTCAGCGGGGAAGCGTTCTCCCTGAACGTGCCGCTGCCAATGATTTCGCTGATCAGGACAGGGCGGGATTTAGGATTCGGTACTTCAATGCCAATGGTGTGTTTCCCCGGAATTGGGGCTTCGATCCGTATGTCCCTTGCTGCAAGGCTCAATTTAATATCATCCGCAAGATTGGTTACCTTGTTTACTTTCACCCCTGGCTCGGGATGGACTTCAAAACGCGTGACAGACGGGCCCTGGGTCACATTGACAACCTTGGCGCCAACATTGAAATTGAACAATGTTTCATCAAGCATTTTTTTTCTTTCATCCAGCCAGCACGGATCGCCTTCAGCTTTCACGGGAGGATTGAGGAGATTGAGCCCTGGAAAGCTGTAACCATCACTTACCCCGGGATTCCCGACCTCGCTCTCCCCTCCGGCCTGCTTCGTATCCGCTAACGAAAAGGACTGAACCGGCTGGCTTTTCCCAATTTTGTTTTCCTGATATTTACGTTTATCCTGCTTAAGCATAAGGACGTTAAACGGCAGGTGGGAGCGCCCGGAAGAAGGTTTTTCCTCAACCTGAGGCTCCACATTGGACTCAGGCACAGCTTGGCTCGATGGGACGCCTGCACGCGGTTCGGAAAGGGTTTCCGGTTCAGTACTAGCTTCCGGTCTGGAATCAATCCCTTTTCCGGCAGCCGTAAAAGCATGCAGGGAATCTTGGGCAGCTTTGCTAACCGCGATCGGCTCTTCCTGTATCGTATTCGCGAATTCATCCCGCCCCTGATTCAGCAATTTGCGCAGGGCATCTTCTTCTTCCAAACGCTGTTCATATGTCGGCAGTGTACTCTGTTCCTTTTTATCAAAAGATAGCCGGGTATCATCCTCCAGGATAAACTCTTTATCTTTTTGATTGACTGTTTGCCCATTTTCAATTGCATGATGCTGCCCATCCCCGACTGGCTCGGTCAATCCTTCATCCAAGGCTGATTTTCCATGTTGTATGTAATGGACATCTGCCTCCATGGGCCCAACTGAATCTTCTGTCCCTTCTGTTGCCCTCGGGATCTCTGTCCCAGCCAGGACTTCTTCTCCTTGCGGGGGCTCAGGTGCCCATGGAATCTCTGTTCCATGCTGAACTTCTGTTGGAAGCTCGGGCTCTATATCCCGCGGAACTTCCCGCACACTTAGCGAATCCGGCAAGAGCCTTGCAGCCTGATCCGGCTCCACCTTTTTGATTGGCGTTTTCCCGAATACCTCATCTTCGCCGGATATAAAGCCGCTCAGTTCATATTCCACATCTTCCTTATATTCCTTTTTAGCAGGTTTTGAAAAACCATAGATAGGTGATGGCACATCGGTAGGAGTAAACGGGCGGACCTTTTTTTGCGGCCGTTCCTGTTTTGCCGGTTCTTCATTTCGCTGCTGCCTGGCTTTTGTATCTTTTACAGTTTCAGTGAATCGTGGTTTCCTCTCAAGTGGCTTTTTTTCATCCGGAATGAGTGGAAACCGGAAGTTGCCTTTCGGGTAATCATAAATGACTTTCACATCAAGCTCTCTATTTATTCTATCCCTTTTTGGGGATTGCGGCTGAACTTCCATTTCCTCCTTCTCGGATTTACCTGGATTATTCAACAGCCTTTTATATAAATTTTTAATAAAACTCAAATCCATCACTCTTTCCCAAAAACTTCTTCTCTCTATTTTATCAGGATTTCGCAAAACTTCGACAGGATTCCGAGAATTTTAGCGAAAAAGCACTGGATTGGGCAAATAGTATCGGATGAGGGAAATCATTACTAATTTCATTTCCTCAAATATAAGCCAAAAGGCCTGTGTGAGTTATTTTTCGGGTTTTTTCCGTGGCTTGTTTTTGCCAAGAATAAAAATCGGCTCTAGTTCGCCATTCTCAAACAAAAAGGACAATGCTGTGACAGGTACTTTCCCGGCAGCGAAAAAACTCATCGCCATTTGCGCAAGCACATCATATCCAGTATCATTGCGGATATCGGCGATGATCAGGACATCCTGATGTGGGATCGCAATCGCCATCGTTCCCGTAATCCTTGCGCTCATTTCAGCCAAGAAGCCTTTGTTGAGAATCCTGCTCGCATCGTAGCCATCATTTGTATTCAGAAAGTAAAACGTATTTCCAGCAACTGTGTCTTCTTTTAGCGGGACAGGAAGGGATCTAACATTGAACATGGCCATTTCCCTGATTTGACCCGGTTCCCAGCCTTCCTTCTTCAAGAGCCGCGAATCAATCAGCCTGTATGAATTCCCCATATCATACGCATAGTACACTCTTGTTTCGGCGGTATGCTCGTCATAAAGGAATGGATTTCCTTCTTCAGGTTCAACTGGAAAAGACGCGGAGCGGATAACCGGGAAGATTTTTTTCTCCCCGCCTTTTATCGTTGCCTCGCTATCCATTGCCTGCAAGCCTTCTTCTATATAATAAACAACTTCATCAATCGCTTTTTCTTTCTTCTCGTGCCATTTGGCGACGATTCCAGGGAGGGATACGGTTATTCCCTTGCCGCTTTCTTCATTTTCGACCCTCAGATTATCCTTGTCCCTGTTATAGGTAAACACACGCCCCGGCTTTGACAGCCTTTCCTCGAGGATTCCCCTCATTTTCCTGCTATCCATTTTCATGTATTGATCCTCCATACTATAGTAACAGGCCGTATGCTTGCCGGGCATTCACCGAACGCTTCCAGCAAGTATAAACCTGACAAATCAAACCCTCACCGGCAAAAAAACTCCATCCCGAATGAGGGATGGAGGTGCAGCCGATTAGCGCAGGCCTGTCATAAATCCTGTGATTTCCTCTGGTGTTTTTCGATCCTTGCTGACAAAACGGCCGAGTTCCTTTCCGCCTTCAAAGCCAATGAAACTTGGGATTCCGTATACATCAAGCTGTTGGCACAAGTCTATGAATTTGTCCCTGTCCACATAAACAAAAGTAAAGTCCTTGAACTTTTCTTCAATGTCCGGCATAACAGGCTCGATCACCCTGCAGTCCGGGCACCAGTCCGCGGAAAACATGAAAACATGTTTCCCCCCATTTTTAAATTCTTCGAACTGCTCCATTGACTCCAACTGTTTCATCTGAATTCCTCCTGTTTCACCATTTGGCAAAAACCTATGTTCCAATCATATCAAGCTGTTTCAATCTGGTCTAATCATTCGCCCCGCAATGGACGAAAACACGTCTCCCAAGCGGGCAATTGGAAAGTTTCACTTTATATTTCCCCAATCCCGGTTTTAACAAACAAATAGCGGAGGCAGCTGCCTTCCGCTGAAGTTCTTCCTATTTTTTGATTTTAGCGGAATTCGCAATTTGCATCATTGCTTTAGCCTCATCATCCAAGTCCGCGGTTTTCATTTCCGTTGTAATTTTTACCCCGCCGACGCCAACGGTCAGCGTATTCATGCCTCCGTCCAGCCGTTCAACCAGCAAAAAGCCGAGCTTCCCCTTCCCCTTAAACTGCTTATTCGTTTCAAGCTTTTCGTATTGGGCAACGGATGCTTTATAGACTACATCGCTGTCCATGGCTTCATTTGGATTGTAGAACAGGATATACGTCTTTGAACCATTTTTCAATAGGATATTGTTCGGGGAATTCCTTTTAATTTCATATCCGAAGGGCAAGTAGAAATCTATGTCTTTAGTTTTATTGTTCGGTTTTTTTCTATTTTCGTTAAACACGGTTTTGGCTGCTACAACGGCTTTCGCGTTTTCTTCCTGGAACGATGCCTTTCCGCATGCAGCGAGTAACATGGCGCATGAAATCAGGAGCACAGCGGCCCGAGTAAATCTTTTCATCTTTCAATCCCTCCCGGCAGGCACCCTTATCGGGCTGGCCATCTGTTTGGAGCATGCAAGTAGAATTGCCCTTATCGAGACAATCCGACAAAATTCTTCTTTTTCCTCTATCATACTCCCATGGACAACAGGTGACAACCCTCTCCCAGTAAATTGCCAGGAATAGGAATTAAGATTGTGTCGATCCGGCTTTCCGGTATTCATATTGCCCTGCTAAAAGCTTAATTACATGCGTGAACATTTCGGAACGGTTGATTTGGCCATTAGTAAAAATTCCGATTGCCCCTTCATTTTTCCGAATATTTTTTTTCTTTGTGTATTCATCCATTACAGGGCCAAGTTCCCTGCCGGCAAGAAGTTTTCCCGCGATTTCATCGGGAAGCTGTATTCTCGCACCTCCCGCGATTAATGGGGGGTATCCCGGAACTGCCAAGGCACCCCAATTGCACAGGAGAAGCCCGTGCTTCGTCATATGCACTCCGCCTTCAAGGCCAATCCCGATGTCGCCGTCTCCATGCTCCAAGGCGCCCAAGGCACGGTTTATTGCCCCCTCTTTCGTTTCCTCATCCGAAAAAGGCTGTACTGAAACATTGGATGGAACATCGATTGCCACTATTTCCATGCCTGCCATGCCAAACACGTTTTTGACTGCTGCAACCTTAGCCGGATTCTCAGATCCTATTATAATTTTCATTTTCCTTTACCTCCGTGATGCCAAAAATACATGAAAAGCCCTTTCCAACAAAGATGCCTTCACCACTATCTTCGGCGAAGGCACCTTTCACTATTCCAGTTGTTCATATAAAACGCATATCCGCCTTCCCGATGAAACCGAACTGAAAGGAATAAAAATATTTCTCGTTCTGGTTCCTATCTTCAGCGTTGTTTTCAGCTTTGCGATTTAATAGTTTCCACTGTTGTTTTATCAAACGCTTTAACAAGCCTTACGAGCAATTCCTTTGCAGCAGCATAGTCATCCACGTGCATAATAGAAGCATGTGTATGGATGTAACGGGCGCAAATACCGATAACTGCGCTCGGGATTCCTTCCAGGGAAGTATGGACCCGTCCCGCATCCGTGCCTCCCGCGGATACAAAATACTGATATGGGATATTGTGGGTCTCAGCCGTGTCGAGTACAAATTCCCTCATTCCGCGATGGGTCACCATTGAACGGTCGAGAATCCTTAATAACGTCCCTTTGCCCAGCTGCCCGAATTCCTCCTTATTCCCAGCCGCATCGTTAGCAGGGCTAGCGTCAAGCGCAAGGAACAAGTCCGGTTTAATCATATTGGCAGCTGTCTGGGCGCCGCGTAGGCCTACTTCCTCCTGGACAGTCGCGCCGGAATACAGGGTATTCGGAAGTTCAACCCCATCGACTTCTTCAAGCAATTCGACAGCCAGTCCGCAGCCATATCGGTTGTCCCATGCCTTGGCGAGAATCTTTTTTGGATTGGCCATCGGCGTAAATGGGCAAATCGGCAAAATTTGCTGCCCCGGCCTGATGCCCAGGCGTTCCGCGTCTTCCTTGTCATCGGCGCCGATATCAATGAGCATGTTTTTGATTTCCATCGGCTTGCTCCTCTTCGCTTCATCGAGCAAATGGGGAGGAATCGAACCGATTACCCCGATCACGGGGCCGTTATCCGTAATGATTTGAACCCTTTGCGCAAGCAGTACCTGGCTCCACCAGCCCCCAAGCGGCTGAAATCGAATCATGCCATTCGAAGTGATTGCTGTTACCATGAAGCCAACTTCGTCCATATGGCCGGCGACCATTATTTTCGGGCTGCCTTCCTTGCCTTTTTTTACACCAAAAATGCTGCCGAGGTTATCCTGGATGATTTCATCCGAATAAGGCGCAAGGCGTTCCTTCATATATTTCCTGACAGCATGCTCGTTCCCGGGCGCCCCGGGCAATTCAGTCAATGTTTTGAAAAGCTCCAACGTTCTCTCGTTCATGGCGCACTCCCTAATTGTTTATTTCAGCCAATAGCTGCTTTTTTATGTACAAAATTAATTTTACAGAACTTTCACGCTCGTTTCCATACCCGCTTTGGAATAAATCTATAGGAACTGAATGCCAATCTAGGCTATACTAAAATAGATGCAAAGGTTGATTTAAACCGAAGGGGTGGTTGGATGAATTGGAAGGCTTTCCTTCTTGGGGCAGTGGCTGGGGCCGCCGGAGCATACGTGGTCAACACCGCAGTTTCACAAAATATGGATGTACCGGCACAAAAAGTATTAAGCCATGCCAGGGGCCAATTCAGGCTATCTGGTCCTGTCAGCGGCTCTTGGATCCATATGGAAGCTGTCCCTTTTGAGAAAAATGGAATCCAATATCGTGTGTACAGGGGCGGAATTACGAGAACCTCCCCCGGTCTTGACGACGGAGGAGAACAATTTGAATTTGTCGCCGATTCAAAGACTGGCACAATTCTTGATGTATACAAACTTTAGGGAAAATGCCAGGAGACCTTTGCCAGGTCTCCTTTACTTTTTCAAAAAAGCTGTTTTCTGACATGGCCTGGCCATTCAACTTAACGCTGATTATTCCCGGATCCTTTGAACACTTTCCGCAATTTTCCCTTCACCGTCCCATTTTACCGCGCGGAAAAACGCGTCATGATAAAACGTGAACCATGCTTCTTTTTCCTGCCCATATCCAATCCATTTTTGTTTTGCGAAAATCGAATCGATTGGATAATCGTCGTAGGCAAGTACCCAAAGAGGGTTAAGATGGGCATGGGTGGGCATTAAATCAGCCATGTGGATAGCAAGATCCCCTCCATCCTCGATTAGGATGATGGAGTGTCCGTCACTATGCCCTCCTGTGCGCACCATTGTAAATGGCCCATTTTTCCATTCACTGTCAAACGACTCAACCTGGCTTTCAAGCGCTTGCCAATTTTCTTTCCAGTATGTATTTTTTGATCGGATATTCGGATTCCTCATTTCATCCCATTCAACATTCGATGCGATGATCTTCGCATTCGGGAAAACGGACGAATAGGTCCCATCCGAATTTGGCCGGGTCAGTCCGCACGCATGGTCAAAATGGAGATGGGTCATCAGAACATAATCGATTTGTTCGGGTTTCATCCCTACTTTTTCAAGCTCCGCTTCTAGATCGGATTCCTCCGTCGCCCCGTAATTCCTCTTTTGCTTTTCCGTCAGCTTTCCATTTCCCATTCCCGATTCAATTAAATAATTCGTTCCATTGTGCCGGATCAGAATAGGGTCCGAGCGAAGTTCTATCTGGTTTTTTTCGTTGCATGCGTATTTCTTTTCCCACAGCGGTTTTGGAACAACCCCGAACATCGCCCCGCCATCCATATGGGTAACGCCTCCCTTAAGCCAGACAAGCTCAAGCCGTCCTACGTTTAAGCGCTCCATTGACTGTCCCCTCCTCGTATTTTTCCATTTTACCATGATTGTACCGTGTTTTCCGTTTTTAGGATTTAGGCTAAAAAAACGTCCACCCTGATGGATGGACGCGATGTGTATCATGATTGGTATTGTACTTCGCACCTGTAAATGCGGTTGCCTTTTCCGGAAAATTTTTCTTCGTATTCCGTCATGATATTTCCTTCAAAGCCGCTGTTGTGGAGGTCAAGGCTGACATTCTTCAATAGCATCCCATATTCGGAAAAGCTTACAAGCGAATATTCGAACAGCCCCTGGTTATCGGTTTTAAAATGGATTTCCCCGCCATCAATCAAAATTTGTTCGTACAGGTCCAAAAAGCTTTTATAGGTCAGGCGCCTTTTTTCGTGCCTTGTTTTTGGCCAAGGGTCCGAAAAGTTCAAGTAGAGGCGGCTGATGTCATTTTTCGCGAAATATGATAGCAGCTCTGCTGCATTCACATTCAATAATTTCACATTTGGCAGTTCCGCTTCAATGAGCCGGTCAAGCGCGGATGCAAGTACTCCCATGTGAAGTTCGACGCCAAGGTAGTTTATGTCCGGGTTGGCTGCTGCCATGCCGGTAATGAATCTACCCTTGCCTGTCCCAACTTCAATATGGAGCGGATTGGCGTTGCCAAACACTTCATGCCATTTTCCTTTATGTGTTTCAGGCTCAGAAATGACATATTGCGGGTATTGCCGGATTTTTTCCCCGGCCCACGGTTTATTGCGAAATCTCATACGTACACTCCTATTTTCTCATCCAGCCGAAAGCCGTGCCGCCATCGCGGTAACTGCTTTGCAACTGGTTATTTCTCAACATCGATTACATACCTTCTTATTTTTACCATGAAGCCCTAAAGCTTGCAAGCCGGTTTGGCAAGATCCGGTGCGGGCCCACTGCATAAACAAACGGAGGAATCCATAACCTAGTCATGGATTCCTCTTATCTTCGCCCTGGAAAGGGTGTTGAGTTGGATCGATATTATGGAAAGGATGATGAATGCATATGCCATTGAACAATCAGGACAAGGCTACCGTTCTTAGGGATATCCTAAGCAGCCACCAGACGGATTGCTGCGGCTCGGTCGCCGAATGCGAGCAAGTCGAGCGGATCGTCAAATCCCTCATGGCCCATACAGGCATCAACCAGAATGTAAAGGATATCCTTCAAGAAATCTACTACTATGGCCAGCATGGCGCCCAAAGTGCTGACCTAGATAACCACATCGTAATGAATCAGGGCCACCTGCAAAATTGGGTGGACGAGATCGACCAATTTTCCACCAAATTATAAAATCCCTGTGAGGAAGTCTGACCATTTGTTCATTTCCTCAAAACGGCTTCTTCTTTTATGCCATTGAACGGACTCGATTGCCTGGGCGGCAACGTACCATTTCATTCGGAGCTTTAATTCCTCCGTCAGCTCGGCACCATACTTGCTCAGCCATTCTTGCCAGTCCGTATCAGGAATGTACCAGTACAAGAGCATCCCCAGGTCAATCGCTGGGTCCCCAACCATCGCGCCGTCCCAGTCAATTAAATACAGCCTGCCGTCTTCACCCAACAGCCAATTATTATGGTTAATGTCACAATGGCATACGACATGTTCAGCCGAATGGACATTCCCGACTTCTTTTTCTAAAAAAAGCATTGCCTGCTGGACTGCCGGCATTGCCGCAACACCCGGGTCGAGGCCAGTTTTAAGATTCCCAAACATTCTTTCGGGAGTGACAGGCGCCTTTCCCAGCCTGCGGAGCATGGATAGCATCGGCTCAGAGCAATGGATTTTCTTTAATAACTTCGCGACCCGTTCCTGGCCCATTTCTTCGGGCTCCAGTTCTCGGCCGGTTTTCCATTGCTGCGCAGTAATGACATCCCCATTTTCAAGCCGCCTGGTCCACACCAGCTTCGGTACAATTCCTTCCGCTGAAAGTACCGCCAGGAAAGGTGAAGAATTCCGCTTCAAAAATAGGCTTTGCTCATGGTGTTTTGCAAAAAAAGCTCTCCCTGTGGCTCCCCCGGCCGGGGTTATTTCCCAGTCTTCCCCTAATAGATAGTCCAAAATTAGTCACCTACATTATGTCCGGCAGCCATCGGTTTTTGTTCCCGGATCTATTTTGCCAAAGTCTTAAGTTAGAATTAATCGCTAATTTCGCAGTAGAAAGAAAAAGACAGCTATTGCCAATTCAATAGCTATCTTATAAATTTTATCCCCTTTCGCCATTTTTCGTCAAGGGGATGAATGAAAAAATACTCGATTGTATCATTTATTCCTCCCCTAAACAGGCTAAACAAAGAAATCAATTCCCCGCTTCATTGCATTTCTTAAGTAAAACCATGATGCTGACTGGTTCGATTGCAACGTCTGCATGGTGAGGGAATGATCTGAGCGGGGTAACCCCTGCATGGAGGTCATCGGCAAGGACCTCCCATTCACCTTTCGGAAGCGGCAGCTGGTGGATGAATGCGGTCGGATTCACAAGAAGGATCGCCTCGCCTTCCCCCCAGTTATCCTTATAATGAAAGCCAATCAACGGATGCGGCAGGCCAAGATCGGCGAGGGTGTTCCGAATTTGTTCGTTTTCCCTCATCCTGAAACAGGAGAGCGATTTCCTGATTTCAATCATTCCTGTAATGTAACGGACATTATCCTGGAAGGCCGCCTTCCTTTCCCAATCCAGCCAGTTTACGTTTTCCGGTGACTTGTAGCTGTTGCCATCGCCGCCCTTCGTCCTGAAAAACTCCTGTCCGCCATGGAGGAATGGAAGTCCCTGGGATAGGAGGACAAGGCTTGTCGCCAGGCGGTGGCATTTTATTTTCAGCAACTCTCCCGAATCTCCAAGGCATGCTTCCAGCTTATCCCAAAGAGTATGATTGTCATGTGACTCGACATAATTGACGGACTGGCCAGGTTCACTAAAAAGCGGCTGGCCGGAAAATATGCCAACACTTCCCGAGATCGCTTCCTTTGCCTGTTCAGTGTACGTTCCATTGCCCAATGCGTACCCACGCTCATACAAATTAAATGTACTTCCTTTGATGGCATCCCTGAAACGGTCATTGAATTGTCCGATGGTTGGAAGCCTGCGCTGATTACGGATTGTCGCTTTTTCACCCGGGTGAAGAGGTGTGTTAAGTTCCCACCCCTCGCCGATAATCAGCATTCCCGGCTTCAGCCTGTCGCAAGCATTTCGGATTTCGGCCATTGTTTGGACATCAAGAATGCCCATCAGGTCAAACCGGAAGCCGTCAAGATTGTATTCTTTAATCCAATGGATAATGGAGTCGATGATGAATTTTCTTGCCATCAGGCGCTCCGAGGCAAAATCGTTTCCGACGCCGGTTCCATCCGAGGGCAGGCCGTGTTCGTTGTACCGGAAATAATATCCGGGAACAAGCTGCTCAAACGATGATTTTTCACGAATGAAAACGTGATTGTAGACAACATCCATGATTACCCGAATGCCAACTGAATGGATTGCTTCAATCATTTCCTTCAGTTCCCGTATTCGGGTGTATGGATCGTCCGGGTTGGTTGAATAACTTCCCTCGGGAACATTGAAATGCACCGGGTTGTACCCCCAATTGTAAGCAGCCCGAATGTTTGTCTCGTCCACTCCGGCGAAATCATTGAACGGCAAAAATTCAATATGTGTCGCACCAAGTTCCTTTACATGCGACAGTCCTGTCGGTTTTCCGTCTGGCCCTGTCGTCCCGGTTTCCCCTGCTCCTTTATACAATCCTTTGTGTACCGCCCCTCCCACGGGATGGATAGTAAAATCGCGTATATGCGTTTCATAAATAATCGCATCTGCCGGGTGGCTGAAAGGAGGCATGGGGATTTTGGGAACCGCTGTATTCTCAAGGCGCGCCACGACTCCATGGGTTCCATTCACGGTTACGGCCGCGGCATAAGGATCGGCCGCCTCCTTCCATTCCTGGTTAATGAAAGCCATATACGTATACCTGGCAAACTCAAGATCGCGGCCAAGTTCCAAGGACCAAACGCCTTTTTCCCCTCTGGCCATTTTCACCAATTCAAAGCGGCCCTCGCCTGGCATATATATTTTTATTTTCACATTTGTCGCTGTAGGCGCCCAAACCTTAAAGGACGTACGGCCGTTTTGGCATGATGAGCCAAGGTCGTCCCCTGAGTAAAAGAATTCACGGTCAAACTCTTTGCTCCTCGTTACAGCACCGATTTGCACGTCCGTCCTGGAGCCGTTGCCGCTTACGACCCAATGTTCCGTTCCGAATGCATACGGATCTTTGAATCTACATATATACTTGAGATATCCTTCGATTTCATGGCGTTCCTCTATCGAAACCTCGCCGCCGCCAAATCTGCTCTCAAGAGTGAAAGAAGCCGGCTCTGGTTCCTTCAGGGGCAGCGGCAGCAAAACCGTGATTGTATCCATGGCATCGAGATATGCAAAAAATGGCCGATTATCGGAAGCCAATCGCCTCACCCCTTTTTCTCTAAGTCTCTTTTCCTGGGGTTCCATGGGCCAGTTTTGCCGCCCCTGGAACCGCCATTATTTCTCCAGTGTTCGCCATGCCAATATACTCTCCATCCGCATGGATGTGAATGGGAGATGTTGTCTGGATCTTGATTTCTTTTCCCTTGAACATATGTACTTCCTCAAAAGAAGTATGTTTTCCCCAAAAAACGCTCATGAAAACGAGCAGCAGCTTTGCCTTCGACAGCCTATGGACCACCGTAATATCAAGTTCGCCATCATCGGGCCTTGCACAAGGTGAAATAATCATCCCGCCACCGTAGTAAGGCTGGTTTGAAACCGTTGCAAACCAGGCGTCCTTAAAGCTATGGACATTTCCATCAATTGTTACTTGGAGGGGCGTCCGATTATAAGAGGCAAGCTCCTTCAGTAAAATGTACACATAAACAAGTTTCCCAAGCGACAGCCGGTTGAACAGCCCTTTCAGGCGGGACTCATTCGCTTTTTTCGAAACGAGCGCATCGAATCCAGCCCCGGCACTATTGATGAAAAGATGATTCTTTCCATTTAGGTTAAGCGAACCGCAATCAGTGGAGGATGGGTTTCTCTCCTGAATGCCTAGCAAAAGACCAAGGGCATCCATCGGGTCCGCCGGAATTCCGAACCCACGTGAAAAATCATTCCCTGATCCCGCGGGGATGAAACCAAAGCCTGAAGTTGCAAATGCCCCCAGACCATTCAGAACCTCATGTGCGGTTCCATCCCCGCCAACTGCAACTACAACAGCCTGCTCCCCATCCGCCAGTCCCGCGGCGGTCCTGGACAATTCAATGGCATGCCCCGGATATTCGGTAAAAAAAGCGCGGTAAGGAATGTGAAGGGTATTGAGCTTTTGCTCGGCCCTTTTCCAAACCGCCCTGCCTTTGCCGTTTCCCGCCTTCGGGTTCACGATAAAATAAAATGTATTCATTTGCCGGCTCCTGTCCCTCTGCCATTCAATTCTCTATTTCTATTGCAGTTCAGTGCTGTTTAGACTGAAACTCTGTATAGATTCATATTTAGGCGTTTTTTCCATATTTGTCCGATAAAGGACAACTTCATCAAGCAAAAAGTCGAGATCAAGCGGCTGTTCAGCCAATTTTCCGGGATTAAATGGGGCTTCCCCTTCCCAATTCCTAGCAAGAGTCACATGGGGAGCGAACGGCCTCGTCTCCAATTGGAACCCCGCCTCTTTACATGCTGCAAATACCCTGTTCCTTAGTTCGCCAAGTTTTTCACTTTTTGAAAGTGAAGCCCAAAATACCCTGGGGCTGTCCTTTTGGCCGAAAACCCCCAAACCAGTGATTGTGAGCGGAAAAGACTTGGAGTTGGCCAGTGTTTCTCCGACTAATGAACTCGCTTTTTCCACTTTGCCTTCCGGAGCCGCCCCAAGAAATGCGAGGGTTATATGCAAATCCTCATAATGGACCCAGCGCCGGAAAGGAAACTGTTCCCTTAACTCTTTCATCCTGTCTTCCATGGCTACCTTCGTTTCAGTTGGAATTTTTGCCGCAAAAAAATAATGGCTCATTGTATCCACCCTTTAAGTCTATTTTAGCAAACCATCCCCAAATAAGGTTAAACATTCCTTATGCTTTGAAAAAACAGGGCCGCCCATTCATTGACGGGCAGCCCTTTCCTGCAGGCCCCTGTTTAATTTGGAGCCTTGCCTAGTTATTTACGGCAAGCTTTCCGCATTGCCTTTCAATCTCTTGATCGAACAGGGATTGAAGTTTTTTCGTTACGTGCCCTGGTGCCCCGTCGCCTACATGCTTACCGTCCACTTCGACAACCGGCGTTATTTCCGATGTCGTGCTGCCCACGGCGATTTCATCGGCCCCAAGCAAATCCGCGACAGTAAACTCCTTTTCTATAAACGGAATCCCACTGGCCGCGCATATTTTTTCGAGCGTTTGCCTTGTAATTCCATTAAGGATATAATTGTTGGCCGGGTGGGTTATTACCGCGCCGTCTTTGATGATAAAAATATTCGAGGAACTGCCCTCGGTAATTTTTTCCCCTCTGTGGAGGATGGCTTCATAGCAGCCAGCTTCGGCAGCCTTTTGTTTTGCCAGGATATTGCCGAGCAAATTCAGGCTTTTAATGTCGCAGCGGAGCCAACGGATGTCTTCCGCCAAAATCGTTTTTACTCCGTTCGCAAAGTTGTTCACCGGACGCTTCATGTCCCTTGTGTATGCAACAAGCGTCTGGGCAACGCCGGCGGGAGGGAATGCGTGGTTCCTTGGAGACGCGCCCCTTGTCACCTGCATATACACAATTCCGGTGCCGAGCCCATTTTTCTCTATTAATGTAGCAAAGAGGCTTTCAAGTTCCCCAATTGACCACCCGAGTTTCATGCCGATTTTTTCAGCGCTTGATACAAGCCGTTCAAGATGCTCGTTGGCGGTGAACATTTTTCCGTTATAGACGCGGATGACTTCATAAACGCCATCCCCGAATTGATAGCCACGGTCTTCAACATCGATTTTTGCCTGGCTTCGTTCAATGATTTCCCCGTTGAATACTACATATTCCATATAATTTCCTCCGATTGGTTCAACTAATCATCAACGGAAAACCACCGCTGATGGAAGGTTCACTTTATCCCACTCTTAACGGGCAGTAAGACCCCACCTCAAGCTTCAGAGGAATCGAAGATGATGGATGGGGTCAACTGCCCATAAAGGTCCGATTGGTTCAACTAACCATCAGCGGAAAACCTCCGCTGATGGAAGTTTCACTTTATCCCACTCTTAACGGGCAGTAAGACCCCACCTCAAGATTCAGAGGAATCGAAGATGATGGATGGGGTCAACTGCCCGTAAAGGTCCGATTGGTTCAACTAACCATCAGCGGAAAACCTCCGCTGATGGAAGTTTCACTTTATCCCACTCTTAACGGGCAGTAAGACCCCACCTCAAGATTCAGAGGAATCGAAGATGATGGATGGGGTCAACTGCCCATAAAGGTCCGATTGGTTCAACTAACCATCAGCGGAAAACCTCCGCTGATGGAAGTTTCACTTTATCCCACTCTTAACGGGCAGTAAGACCCCACCTCAAGATTCAGAGGAATCGAAGATGATGGATGGGGTCAACTGCCCATAAAGGTCCGATTGGTTCAACTAACCATCAGCGGAAAACCTCCGCTGATGGAAGTTTCACTTTATCCCACTCTTAACGGGCAGTAAGACCCCACCTCAAGATTCAGAGGAATCGAAGATGATGGATGGGGTCAACTGCCCGTAAAGGTCCGATTGGTTCAACTAACCATCAGCGGAAAACCTCCGCTGATGGAAGTTTCACTTTATCCCACTCTTAACGGGCAGTAAGACCCCACCTCAAGATTCAGAGGAATCGAAGATGATGGATGGGGTCAACTGCCCGTAAAGGTCCGATTGGTTCAACTAACCATCAGCTGAAAACCTCCGCTGATGGAAGTTTTACTTTATTCTTCCTTGGCCAGTTCATAGATGGCCTGGGCATAAATTGCCGCCGCTTTCAGAAGATCTTCGACAAACATATGTTCATCCTTTTGATGGGCAACGTCCGGCCGGCCTGGGAAAAGCGGCCCAAACGCAACTCCGGACTTGAGCGACCTTGCATACGTCCCCCCGCCAATCGCGATCAATTCGGCAGGGTCTCCGGTCTGTTCCTCGTAGACCCTTTTCAGGACCTGGATAAGGAAATCACTTTCATCCACATGATGGGGGGTTGCATTGCTGAACCGGCCGATATGGAAGCCGTTTTCCTGTATAACAGGTTCGATTTTTGCCTTAATGTCATCAAATCTTCCGGTTACCGGGTATCTTAGGTTCAAGCCAAGCATGCCGCCTTCACCATTCGTGTAAACCAGCTTGCCCACATTGATTGTCAGCTCGCCGGAAATATCATCCCGGAACGCAACACCAAGCCGGACGCCTCTGGAGTCCTTGAAAAAGAAGCGAGAGACAAATCCGAAGTAATCTTTTGCCCTTGGATCCGCATCAAGGGAAAAGATGAATTCCGCCAGATACAGTCCGGCATTCTTGCCGTGCTCAGGTTCCATTCCATGCGCGGAAACCCCATTTACTTCAAGGATTGTTTCGCCAGCATCGACATAATAATTTCGTTCGAGGCCATGCTGGTCCATGAATTCGAGGAATCTTTGCATGATTTCAGTTTCGCCGTTATGTATGAGAAGTGCGGCTTTCGCATAATCCGGCACCATATTGTATCGGCGGCCCGATTCAAACCGAAGAACGTCAACTTGGGTCTTTCCATCCTCCCCGGACTGCCCGGCGCCCTGCACAAGGTCAATGTCGGAAAGGCCTTTTTCCGCATTTATGATAGGAAAATCCGCATCAGGCGCAAAACCAAGTCCTGGCATTTCCTCTGTTTTAAAATAGCGGTCGACGCAGCGCCAATTACTTTCCTCATCCGTTCCAATAATCATCCGGACCCGTTTTTTCAGCGGTAGCCCGAGTTCCTTTACAATTTTCATACCGTAGTACGCGGCCATTGTCGGCCCTTTGTCATCCAGGGCTCCTCGCGCGAATATTTTTCCGTCCCTGATTTCAGCGGTATACGGATCGCTTGTCCAGCCGTCGCCTTCAGGAACGACATCGACATGGCAAAGAATGCCGACAAGTTCCTTACCTTCGCCCATTTCAATATGCCCCGCAAGATTGTCCGTATTTTTCACCGCAAAACCGTCAGTTTCTCCGAGATTCAGCATAAAGTCGAGCGCTTCCTTAATCCCTTCGCCAAGCGGTGCTTCCGGGGAGACAGCTTCCTCGTCAAGTACGCTTTTTATTTGCAAAAGCTTCTGGGTATCCTCTAGAAGATTGTCCTTCCTTTTTTCAACCTCATCGATCCAATTGACCTTTCCCACTTAGAAAACCTCCAATGAAAGTATATGGGAATCGCCCATAAAATAAGACTTTCCGTATGGCACTAATCTTACCAATATTTTTTAAAAAAACGAAGCAATTAACTGGAGAAACAACTCAATTTCACGCGCACACTTTACCATAATATTCTTACAAATACCCTTTAAACTATATTTTTTTCAAAAACAGAACAATTTTATGAAATTTTTCATGTAATTTCCGAATATTAAAGATGAATTTTTCATAAATATTTTGTAAATTTTCTAATTAGGGTAGAATTCCACTTAAAAGAGGGATACAATATAGACAAATGGTTTATAGTATGTATTGGAAGGGAGTGGCTGCCAGGAAAGGATTTCTTAACTGGATCTTAACCTGCCGCCTTCAGTAGGAAATGCCAAGGGTTTGAAAAATGGATAGGGAGTGGTTTTTTGAAACCTTCGACTAACCGTATGTTAAACCGCATCAAGTGCATCTACATGTTCATTTCGGAGAATGGGACTGTGACAACACAGGACCTAGTAGAGGAATTCGGCATCACTCCTCGCACCATTCAGCGGGACTTGAACGTCCTTGCCTACAATGACCTCGTCCAAAGCACAAGCAGAGGAAAATGGACCACCACACGAAAACGAGTAAAAATGTCCTCATAGAAGAACGGGAAACCGCCTAAAGTTTGGCGGTTTCCTTTTTTAATTGGTGAAGCAGGAGACGGACCATTTGCTTTATTTTCTCCTATGAAGCGGTGAATCTGCTGCATTCTAGTTTAAGTGGAGCAGGAGTGGAATCCAATCAGCGCTGAAAAATTTGCTCATCAATTGAATCAATCGAGGATAAGAGTGAATAGAAATTTTCAATCTTCATTTTTTCTTCCATTTCCGGCTCATTATAATTTTTGTCAATATAAGAAAGCCACTCCCCCTCCAATTCGTCCACGTTCTTGCCATACACTTCAGCAAACTTTTCACTTAGCATAGGCTTATTATAGATTTTTTCGAAGTTATCAAGTCCATATGTATCAATCAAATATGTTACGAAGGAAGCCGCATGGTAATAGCTCATCACTTGAATAGCAAAGCCATCTGGACCAATTATAGCTGGGCTGAAAAGGCGGTCATCGTTGTCCAGATCAATAAGCTTATTTAACGGAATTGCCTTCCCCAGATTTAAAAACAACTTCATTACCTTGTGGACTGGGGATTTCTGTTTGCCGAATCTATTTTCCATATAAACCGCAAGACCTTCCTGAGTGAGATACCCCCTGGTTGAATCATTATTAACGCCATATCCCAATAAGGTATGGGTAAGTTCGTGTACTAGAGGGTCCTTCCCGTTCCGGACGCCGTATAATTTTATATCAGCCTTAAAGCCCCAGGAGACCTCACTCCCTTCCAGGAGATGAATGTTGATTCTTTTGGAGGGGGTATAGTCTGTTTTAATTGTTTGCCTAATCTCATTGTAAGCCTGTGTAAGTTCTTTTTTGACGGCATCTACTCTTTCGGCTGGCACATTTGCTGTATTAAAAATTTTAAAAGTCACTTCTCCATCATCCGTGACAGCTATATTTTCCTGAAGGCCCTTTGCCTCTTTAATTGGCGGATTAGTTGTACAGCCAGCCATTAACAGCAACATAAAGATAAATAGGATTATTTTATTTACCAAGGCCATCCCCCTTTTTTGTAAAAACTAAACCTAATTACATTTTATTACAATTCATTGTATAATATAGGAAAATTACGAAAAATACGGATATAGGAGGGTGGCTTATGGAGAAAAAGAAGGAAAGAATTATTAACATATTGCTGGTTTTCCTGATTGTCAGCCTGGTTGGAGGATTTGTATTGTTTTTTATAGGATTTTATAAATTGTCGTTAATTGTAATGGGCGTATTCCTGTTTTGCGCCATGTTCATAAGCAAATGGACTTACACTAAAAATGCCGATTATGTTTACCGGGAACAACTTAAAAACAATCAGAAATAAATGCAGACTTATCGGTTAAGCAAGGGGACGCATATCGTACTTTTGATGGCAATCCTTATAATCTCCTTGGCTTAGAAAATAAACAGCGGCTTAACAACGGAGCCATTACTTCTGTGACAACTGATCCCGATTTCAGCTTCCGCTTGTCAGCTATATAGGCGCTTTCTGACAACCAACCCGGATTTCAGCTCCCGCTTGTCAGATATACAGGCTTTTTCTGACAACTAACCCGGATTTCAGCTCCCGCTTGTCAGATATATAGGCTTTTTCTGACAACCAACCCGGATTTCGGCTCCCGCTTGTCAGATATACAGGCTTTTTCTGACAACCAACCCGGATTTCAGCGCCCGCTTGTCAGATATACAGGCTCTTTCTGACAACTAACCCGGATTTCAGCTCCCGCTTGTCAGATATACAGGCGTTTTCTGACAACCAACCCGGATTTCAGCTCCCGCTTGTCATATATTGAGGCTTTTTCTGACAAATGACCTGGCTTTTGCCCCACGGATGTCCCTTATACATGCCCCCCTGCCCAAACCCCACAAACAAGAAGAACCAATAAAAAAAGCCGGCGGAAGTCTTCCTTCCCCGGCCGCTCATTCATGGCTGATACTCCATCAGCATCTCGATCTCTTCATCCGTCAGCTCCCGGTACTCGCCGAGCTCAAGCGTCTCATCAAGCTTCAACGGCCCCATCGTCAGCCGCTTCAAATACACGACACGCTTTCCGACCGCCTGAAACATCCGCTTCACCTGATGGAATTTCCCTTCCGTAATCGTCAGCTCGATATCCGACATCAGCCCCGACTTTAGGATTTTCAGCTCGCCCGGCTTCGTGTGGTACCCATCATCAAGCGTAACACCCTTTCGGAACGCCGCCGCATCCTCCTCGGTAACCTCGCCCTCAATGACCGCGAAATACGTTTTCGGCACATGCTTCTTCGGAGACAGCAGGCGATGCGCAAGCTGCCCATCATTCGTAATCAGAAGCAGCCCCTCCGTATCCTTATCAAGCCTGCCGACCGGAAAAGGCTCATACACCTGGTCCTCCAGCTGAAGCAAGTCAATAACCGTCTCATCCCGCGTGTCCTCCGTTGCCGACAGGACGCCCGGCGGCTTGTTCATCATTAAATAAACAAACTCTTTATATTCAATGACAGCACCATTCAGCATCACAACATCCTTTTCCGGATCCACATGCTGCTTTGGATCCTTGACCGCCTTGTCATTCACCGTCACGGCTCCATCCTTCAAAAGCTTCTTTACTTCCTTCCTGCTCCCAAAGCCAAGGTTGGCCAGCATCTTATCAATTCTCATTCCGTCCCCTCCTTTTGCAGGGCTCTTTTTTTTTAAAAAACCACCCACCCGACAGGCAGGCGCACATCATGTGCTAGGCCCTCAATTTCAGCTTGCCCATAAGCTTATCCACCTTGTCCCCAAACAGGAAGTAGATAAGCCGGGTTTTAAAGGAAATGTAAAAATACACGATCCCTCCGGCAATGGCGCTGACAAGGATGAGGATCAATGACTGAAATTCCGATGCGGGCGACAGGAATCCTGTTAAAAGCTTGTACACGCCAGCCGCGGCGGCAAGCATCAACCCGCCAAATATAACAATCAAGAAGCTGCGCCGCACCACAAGCCTGAATTGGTACTTTGAAAAAATTTTAATGACAATCAAATTAATCATGATGGCCGCGCCATAACCGAGAGTAGTCGCCAAAATCGCCCCGTCGGTTTCAAACAGCTTAATAAGCGGCATATTGAGGGCGAATTTTACAAGCAAGCCCGTCAGCAGGCTTAGAATTGTCCATTTCTGTTCATTAATCCCCTGCAAGATTGCCGCGGTAACCGAGTATAGGGCAAAAAAGATGGCGACAGGTGCGTACATTCGCAGCACTTCCGTCCCAAGGTCCATATGGCCGTAGAAAACCGTATAGAATGGTTCAGCGAGCAGCGATAATCCTGCTGCGGCCGGCAAGGTCAGGAACAAAAGCACCTGGAACGTCTGGTTCAGCTGTCGGTTCAGGCTCTTCCGGTCATTCTCCACAAATGCCTTGGTGATGCTGGGAACGAGCGTAAGTGAAAAAGCTGTCGCAAGCGAAACCGGAATGATGACCAACTTATGCGACTGGAAATTCAAGATTGAAAATGCATCACCCGCTGCCGTTTCGCTAATTCCAATCGAAACCATCGCGCGTTCAAAAGTAATTTGGTCAATGAATTGGAAAAGCGGATTCGCTATCCCGACTAGTACAAACGGCGCGGCGTAAATCAGGATTTCCTTGTACATTTCCTTTAAGGAGATATCCACAGTTCCTTTATCCTTCTCAAGCAGTTCATCAAGTCCAGGCTTCCTTTTTACCCAGTACCATACAAGGACAGCAAGACCGCCGACCGCGCCGACAAATGCGGCAAATGTGGCAGCCTTGACAGCATCGACAGTATTTCCGTCAAGGAATTTTAAAATGATATAAGCTCCGGCGATAACGAATACGATCCTGACAACCTGCTCAACAACCTGTGAAACCGCAGATGGGCCCATGGACTGATGCCCCTGGAAAAAACCCCGGATCATGCTCATGAACGGAACAATGATGAGCGCAAAGGAAACGGCCCGAATGACAGATGTAATGTCCTCCGCCGGCAAATCCTTTCCCGTCGAAAGCAGCGGCGCTGTAAAATACAGGACCAAAAACGCTACGATACCGGAGCACATCATCACAACAAGCCCCGATTTGAAAAGCTTCCGTCCGACAGAGTATTCTTCCATCGCATTATATTTCGCTATGAATTTTGAAACGGCGAGCGGAATGCCAGCCGTGGCTATGCTGATAAAAATTGTATAAGGGATATACGAATACTGGTAAAGCCGAGTCCCCTCCAACCCGACAATCCGCGTAAATGGAATAACATAAAAAAGCCCGAGCATCTTGGAAATGATCGTTCCAAGCGTCAATATGAATGTTCCCCTGATTAATTTTGATGACGACATAAAATCCCTTCTCACTTAAAAAATCCATTATCTTGCGCTTAAGGGTAACAAGATTTTTAAAAAGGTACTCTTTCCTGTTCCGCACGCTAATTAGTAGTGTACCTTTCTTTTCGCCAATGCGCCACTGCCACCCACGCCGTTTCGATTTTTTTCACGAATCGGGCCTCCTTTTCACGGCGGCCTTTCAATGTATATAATAAGAAAACAAGTTTACCACATATCATGACTAAAAAAGTTGGTGTTTTTTTATGACATATGATGTCATCGTAATTGGGGGAGGGCCATCCGGATTGATGGCCGCGGCCGCGGCAGGGGAAAAGGGAGCCCGTGTCCTGTTGATCGACAAGGGCGACAAGCTTGGCCGGAAGCTCGCCATTTCCGGAGGAGGCCGGTGCAATGTGACAAATAGGCTGCCGGTCGACGAAATCATTAAACATATTCCAGGGAATGGCCGGTTTTTGTACAGCGGATTCTCGATTTTCAGCAATGAAGATATTATCGCTTTTTTCGAAAGGTTAGGTATTCAGTTGAAGGAAGAAGACCATGGCCGGATGTTTCCGGTTACCGACAAAGCACAATCCGTTGTTGATGCACTCCTAGGGAAACTGGAAGAGTTAAAAGTAAAAACTTATACGAACTCGCCGGTTAAGGATTTGTTATTTGAGGGCGGCAGGGCGAAGGGCGTTCTGCTTGCCAATGGGTCGGAGATTGAAGCCGGTGCGGTCGTTGTCGCTGTCGGCGGGAAATCGGTTCCCCATACCGGTTCGACCGGGGACGGCTATGCCTGGGCCGAAAAGGCGGGCCACACAATTACCGAGCTTTTTCCGACCGAAGTGCCTGTGACGTCCAAAGAACCTTTTATCAAAAGTAAAATCCTTCAGGGGCTGTCGCTCCGCAGTGTTGCGGTCAGCGTGCTCAATCCAAAAGGGAAACCGCTTATCACCCATCGGATGGACATGCTTTTCACCCATTTTGGCGTAAGCGGCCCCGCGGTTCTGCGCTCGAGCCAGTTCGTTGTAAAAGCGATTAAGAAATGGAACCTGAAGGAAGTGGAGATGCAAATCGACGCGCTGCCGGACCAGAACGGCGAAGCGCTTTTTCAGGAAATTGCGAAGCTCGTTAAGGAAGAGCCAAAAAAGAGCATGAAAAATTTACTGAAAGGCTTTTTGCCGGAAAGATATTTGCTGTTTTTGCTTGAAAGATCGGGGATAGACGCCGGCGCGCAAGGTTCGGAGGTTTCGCACGAGAAAATCCGCTCATTCTGCGTGCTGTGCAAGCAGTTTACGTTCAAGGTCGACGGCACCCTCCCGCTTGAAAAAGCTTTCGTCACGGGAGGAGGCGTTTCCGTAAAGGAGATCGAGCCGCAGACAATGGCATCGAAAATGATGGACGGACTCTATTTTTGCGGTGAAATTCTAGACATACACGGATATACTGGCGGCTACAATATTACCGCAGCGTTCGTGACCGGCAGGCTTGCCGGGGGCAGCGCCGCCGAATTCGCAGCCGGCGGCCAATAATAATTTTTTAAAAAACGGAGCTCCCCGCAAGGCTCGTGTGCTGGGGAGCTCCGTTACATTTATCTTCGATCCAAAACATGGCCAACTCTATAAAATGAACGTGACGGAATAAATAAGCTTAACTTAATGCTGGGTATCCCCCTTCTATTTGTATATGAAAAATAGCGGTCAAGCCCTATAGATGACCATGGCCGAAAAGCAATAAATTTGGTCATCCTCGTCTTCCTGAAGTGCCGCTACATTGTATTTAATATCTAGCAGCTTTTTTTCATCCAGCCCTTTTAGGAAATTATTCATATCGGTTTCAAGATCTACTTCATGCTCTTTATCGAAAAGTTTTACCTGTATCATTTTGCCTTCCTCCCTCTTTTTTCATCAGTTTTTCCAAAATTACAACTTTTTAACAAATGGAATGGATAAGGTTTATTTTTTTAGGAAAAATAAATTTAAAAAGGAGGCTGGAAAACATGGCTAGACGCAACAAAATCCTTGTTCCCGAAGCGAGAAAAGGACTCGATGAATTAAAAGCGAAGGTGGTCGGCGCCAACCGTCCTGAGGATGCAAAATATGAAGCCGCGAAAGAAGTTGGCGTACCGCTTCAGCACGGCTATAATGGCAGGCTGGCGGCTGAGGATGCCGGGAAAGTCGGCGGAAGGCTTGGCGGCAGCATGGTTAAGGAGCTCGTCCGAATGGCGCAGGAGAATTTGAAAAAGAAATAGATGTTCAGGCATGTTTTTATAGAGGACATTTATTAGGCGATGTGATCCATTCACATTCTAGGAACAACTTTGGACTCAATTTATTTGTTAACCTGGGATCCTGTCCAAACATCGGGTATCTTTGGACACGCAACCCTTAAAAATTCACTATGCTGTCCAAACATCTGGTATCTTTGGACACGCAACCCTTAAAAATTCACTTTGCTGTCCAAACATCGGGTATCTTTGGACATGCAACCCTCGGAAATTCACTTTGCTGTCCAAACATCGGTTCGCATTTGACTCATACTCGCTTAAATTAAGAATAGCTGAGACAAAATAGGTTCATGGAACAACCTTTACCACTAAATAAAATAAAAAACGCTTTTCCTCATTAACCAGGAAAAGCATTTTTTATGAAAACGGCTAATGAAATTCACCGTCACCCGCCAATTTAAGCAGCTACCCTTGCACCTCGACGTCGCCTTCCCACTCAAGCATGCCGCCTTTCATGTTGATGACCTTGAAGCCCTGCTGCTGAAGATAGTGGCAGACGTTCATGCTCCGTCCACCTGAACGGCAGATGAAGATGTATTCCTTGTTTTTGTCCAGTTCCTCAATCCGTGCTGGGATATCACTCATTTTGATATGCTTCGCGCCCGGGACCATACCATATGCAACTTCCTCGTCTTCCCTGACATCAATCAGCTCAAGGTTCTCTCCATCCTCAAGCTTCTTTTTCAGATCTTCCGTCGAAATCGTTTTAATTGGTTCCATCCTTACACCCCTTGTTAAAAACATCCCCCGGTTGCCGGGGGATGAAATAAATGGTTTATCAAACTATAGTTTCCCATAAACCCTCGTTTTCAGCCAGAAATAAGGCCAAGAAATTGAAGGCTATTAATTTGCGACAACGTTGACAAGCTTGCTTGGTACGGCAATAACCTTGCGGACGGTTTTGCCCTCAAGCTCGGCGCTGATTTCCTTCATTGCAAGCTCTTCCATCGCTTCTTTCGTCGCATCGGCTGGAATCATAAGCTTCTTCTTCAGCTTGCCGTTAACTTGGACAACGATTTCTACTTCGTCCTCAACAAGTTTTGACTCATCGAAGGTTGGCCATGGGTCATAAGCAATTGTATCAGTGCCGCCGAGCTTTTGCCAAAGTTCTTCGCAAACGTGCGGCGCAACTGGGGAAAGAAGTTTTACGAAACCTTCCATATATTCCTTTGGAAGAACATCGGATTTATATGCTTCATTGATGAAGACCATCAATTGTGAAATACCGACATTGAACCGGAGTCCTTCATAGTCCTCCGTAACCTTTTTCACCGTCTGGTGGTAGACCCTCTCAAGGTTTTCCGCCTTCGCGCCTTCCTGGATTTTCGCGGAAACCGTTCCATCCGATTCGATGAACAGGCGCCATACGCGGTCAAGGAACCTGCGCGCGCCGTCGAGGCCGTTTGTCGACCAGGCAACGGAAGCATCAAGTGGCCCCATGAACATTTCGTAAAGCCTTAATGTGTCTGCCCCGTGGCTTTCTACGATATGGTCCGGATTGACGACATTGCCTTTTGACTTGCTCATTTTTTCGTTGTTTTCACCAAGGATCATTCCTTGGTTGAAGAGCTTCTGGAATGGTTCCTTTGTCGGAACAACACCGATGTCATAAAGGAACTTGTGCCAGAAACGCGCGTATAGCAAATGCAACACCGCATGCTCTGCGCCGCCAATGTAAATGTCGACAGGAAGCCATTCCTTCAATTTTTCTGGATCGGCTAACTTATCGTTATTTTTCGGATCGATATAGCGAAGATAATACCAGCAGCTTCCGCCCCATTGTGGCATTGTGTTCGTTTCACGGCGTCCCTTTTTGCCTGTTTCAGGGTCAACGACATTTACCCAGTCATCAATGTTCGCAAGAGGAGATTCCCCAGTACCGGATGGTTTAATGTCGGTTGTTTTTGGTAAAACAAGTGGCAGCTGGTCTTCAGGAACAGCCGTGCTGGTTCCGTCCTCCCAATGGATGATAGGAATCGGCTCTCCCCAATAGCGCTGACGGCTGAACAGCCAGTCGCGCAGGCGGTAAGTCACCTTTTTCGTGCCAATGCCTTTCTCTTCTAGCCAGGCAATCATGTCACGGATCGCATCGCCCTTGCTTAAGCCATTCAGGAATCCGGAATTCACATGATCACCGTCACCTGTATACGCTTCTTTTTCAATATCCCCGCCTGCTACGACTTCAACAATTGGAAGGCCGAATTGCTTGGCGAATTCATAGTCACGCTCGTCATGAGCCGGAACGGCCATAATCGCGCCGGTTCCATAGCTGGCAAGAACGTAATCCGCAATCCAGATTGGCATTTCTTCGCCGTTTGCCGGATTGATCGCATAGGCACCTGTGAAAACGCCGGTCTTTTCTTTTGCAAGATCGGTCCTTTCCAGGTCGCTCTTGCTTTTAATTTTTTCAAGATACGCCTCCACCGCTTCCTTTTGCTCGGCAGTGGTAATTTTTTCGACAAGCGCGTGCTCCGGTGCAAGGACGGCATACGTCGCGCCAAAAAGTGTATCCGGGCGTGTAGTGAAAACCGTAAATGTTTCGCCATGGCCTTTTATGTTAAAAGTAACCTCGGCGCCTTCGGAACGGCCGATCCAATTGCGCTGCATATCCTTCAGGCTTTCTGGCCAGTCGAGTTCTTCAAGGTCCTCCAACAGGCGATCGGCATAGGCGGTAATTTTCAATACCCACTGCTTCATAGGGCGGCGTTCGACCGGATGGCCCCCGCGCTCACTCTTGCCGTCGATGACTTCTTCATTGGCAAGAACAGTACCAAGCGCCGGGCACCAGTTAACCGATACTTCGTCGATATAGGCAAGGCCATGTTCGTAAAGCTTCAGGAAAATCCACTGTGTCCATTTGTAATAATCAGGATCTGTAGTATTTACTTCCCGGTCCCAATCGTAAGAAAAGCCCAATTCCTTGATTTGGCGGCGGAACGTGTTTATATTTCTTTCGGTAAACTCCGCCGGGTCGTTTCCTGTATCTAGCGCGTATTGCTCGGCTGGAAGCCCGAACGCGTCCCATCCCATCGGATGAAGCACATTATAGCCCTGCATCCGTTTCATGCGGGAAAGGATGTCGGTCGCCGTATAGCCTTCAGGATGGCCGACATGGAGCCCGGCCCCTGAAGGATAAGGGAACATGTCAAGCGCGTAAAACTTCGGCTTGCCTTTTTCCTCGCCTGTTTTAAAAGTTTTTTCTGTTTCCCACTTCGTCTGCCACTTTTTTTCGATTTCCCTGTGGTTGAAGTTCATCTGGATTTCCTCCCTCAATCTTCTTTGAAAAAATAAAAAACTCCCATCCCTTAAACAGGGACGAGAGGATATGTATCTTCCCGCGGTACCACCCACATTAGTGTGAAAACACTCGCTTCATTCATCCTTAACGCGGAAAACGGCGGGCATTACTAGTTCTTCACACCCGCGACTCAAAGGCGAGTTCATGATGGTCCCGGCCGGCTTGCACCAACCGCCAGCTCTCTAATGGCGGGACGGAATCACTACTATTCCTTATCAAAGTCATTTAATGATTTATATTAAATTATTTTAAATTAATTTCCCTCGGGATGCAAGCCGCTAAGGCGAAAATGTGCTATAGCGGAAGTATTCCCAAAGACTTGCCGCCGCAACCCGCGGGTTAAATAAGTTTAATTATAGGCAAAAAACAAATAACCCCCGCAAAAAATCCCGCGCATGCATCTATGCGCGGGACAATCCCTAAATACCAACCGAGTGCTTTGTTTCCTTGATGCCACGGTCATACACAACAGTTGTTCCTATTGAAATAACAAACAAACCAATCAGGATGATGAACAGCATCGACATGCCGTACAGATCTACGAGAATCCCGCCGAGGAGCGGGCCGATCATCCTGCCGCCTGTTGCCGTGCTGTTGACGATTCCCTGGTAAAAGCCTTCCCGGCCCCGAGGGGCAAGTTCGCTGGCAATTGTCGGGACAGCCGGCCAGATGAGCATTTCGCCTGCTGTCAAAATAATCATCCCCGCCATAAATCCAGAAAAGCTGCCAGAGTTGGCCGCGACGATGAACGCCACTACAAATATAAGCATGCCGAGGACCATCTGCGTTTTAAGCGATCGGCCAAACCGCTTCAGGAAGCCGTTGAGCACCGGCTGCCCCAACACGATCAACGCGCCGTTCACGGTCCACAAAAGGCTATATTGGGTAAGGGTAATATTGATTTCTTGTGTATAGGAAGCAATCGTTGTCTGCCACTGGACGTAGCCAACCCAGCATAAAAGGTAGCCGATGCATAATATAAGCAGCGCTTTTAACTTCCTGTTCATCCCCGCCGGTGGATTCTCAGAAAGGATTGAAGTCTGGGCGGCATTCCGTTCGGCTATGTTTTTATAGCCAAAAACGGCAATACCCATAAAGATGATATACATAAACAAGTTTGCAACGAATATTAGTTGGAAGGAATAGTCCGCAACGAATCCTCCAAGCGCGGCTCCGACAGCCACCCCAAGATTCTGTGCAACATAGATGGCGTTGAACGCTTTCCTCCCGCCTTCCTTCCAGACAGCCCCCGACATCGCGTACATTGCCGGAAAAATGATTCCCGCGCCGAACCCCGAAATGGTAAGGAAAATCGTGTATGGGGTAAAGCTGTTCCAAAAGGTCAAACCAAGAAGAGCGAGAAGCGCAATCCCAATCCCAAGCAGGATCGACCTGTAGCCGCCAAACCTGTCAAAGAGGCTTCCCCCAGCCAGGTTTCCCGCGACGCTAGCCGCGGAGTTCAGCATAAGGATTATGCCGGCAGTCGATAACGATTTCCCTAGATGGTCATGGATGTAAATTGTATTCAAGGGCCAGAGAAAGGATGAACCCGTGACGTTGACAACCATTCCGATGATTAAAAGCCATAATGAACGAGGCATCATGATTCTCCTTTCTTTTTAAAGCCCACGCGCCAACTCGACTAAAAAAACCGGATGCGTCCGTTTAGCGCCGTGCTGGACAAATTTATAAAATTCTTATTTTTCAAGCGCTATCGCTCAAATTTAATACACTAATCATTAAGGTCCTTTTTCAAGCACAAAGGATATTCTATTCCTTTTCCCAAAACTGTGCAATGGTTTTTATTCCAAATATGAAAAAGCACTGTAACCATGGCTACAGTGCTCCCATTTAGACTTTTGGCTTTCCGGCCATCGGAAACCTTAGTCCAGAGTTATTTTTTTGGTACTGCCGGAACAACCGGCTGCTGTGCCGGGAATTGCGCATTGATGGCATGTGATTTCTTTTGGAAGTTATCTTTTTCTCCCGTTACAGCTTTCTTCGCCTTTTCAATTTCTTCTTTCAGCTTATCGATATCGACGCCTTTTTTAACAAGCTCTTCAGTGGCAATATTGATGGCTTGGTTCGATTCTTCGATTGAAACGGCAAGCGAGTCCATCGCGCCTTGCGGGTTATGGAAGCCAGCGGAGCTTTCAGCCGCGATGATATCCCAGAACCATTGCCCTTTCCGGACATGCTCTTGGGCCGCTTTGACCTTGTCGGATTTCACTCCGGTGGTAATCATTTTGTTCACATAGTAATGGGCGTTGATGGAAACTTCCTCGGCTTTATGCAGCTGTTTCATATGGGTATCCTGGATTTCGATGACCCTTGCTTCAAGCTTGTCAAGATCCCTGTCGCCGTGGCATGTTCCGCAGGACGTTTTCATCGTCTTGAGCGGGGACGTCCACCAGTGGGATGAAATCTTGCGCTTTCCGTCGACGCGTTCATATGGCATATGGCAATCCGCGCAGGCAACTCCGGCTTTTCCGTGTGTGCCTTCCATGAATGTTTCAAAATCCGGATGCTGCGACTTCAGCATTGGAGTCCCGGAAATATTGTGGATCCAGTCTTTTTCAAAGCCTTTTTCCTTGGCGATTGTCGAGTAGTACTCATACATATCTTCCGGCTTGAAGCCCTTGTCCCACGGGAATGTTACTTCACTGGTTGTCGCATCGAAATAATATTCAACGTGGCACTGGCCGCACACATAGCTGCGCATGTCATTTTTCGTAGCCTTCGATACATCGATTCCCTTACGCTCCATCGCCTTTACGAAGCTTGGGCGTGTTACGCGAAGGTCCATTGTCTGCGGGTCGTGGCAATCGGAACAGCCGATTGGCGAATGGCCCATTTTTTCACCCTTAGGGAAAATTTCTGTTTTAAAATTAGCGCTCCAATACTTTTCGCCCATTTCTTCAATCATTTTCGGCACGGCCGTCGATTTACATGTGTAACATGAACCTACGGACTTATCGGTTATCCTGGCAACGCTCTTAATATCTTCAAGGGCATAGACGTGGCCCCGGTCTTCGTTGTATTCTGTCGCGAAACCATAGCCGTTGAACAGAATCGGCAAATACGGTTCTTTGTCCGGATCGAATTTTGAGCGCTTTACGGAGCCGCTGTATTTCGTATCCGACATTTTCTCATTTTTCTTATAGCTGTTGTATTGAAGCGGGAACATATCATTGAACGCTTCATTTGAAATCTCTTCTTTGGAAAGCCCTGTTGTTTTCGGTTTGGCAGCTGCCTGTTCACTGGAGGAACTGCAGCCCGTTATGATCAGAATAAATGCCAAAAGCATCAGGTAGGCTCCGAATCGGAACTTGGACATCCTTAAAATCCTCCTTTATGTTCAAGCAGCTCGCCGGATTTAGGCGGCTTATTGAATTCTTTTGTTTTAAAATTCTTTCCGTGCGGCACTGTGCGGTGGCACGTCGTGCAGCTTTCCTTCGCATCGTGTTCGATGTTTGTCAGCGTGCTTTCATGGCATGTTATACAGTTTTGCTCAACAACCCTCTCGGTCTTTTCGGTTGCATGCAGCACATTCGGAATTTTTTCGGTACCGAGCGTATTAAAGTACATATGCCCCATTCCAGCCTTGCCCTTGAATACCAGCTTCTTCGCCACATTGTCATGCGGCAGGTGGCAGTCATTGCAGGATAAAGTCGAATGTGTTGAATCGGTAAACGATCCGTACGCAGAGTCCATGATGTGGCAGCTCTGGCAGAAATTTGGCGAGTCCGTATAGGCCAATGTTTTCACAGTCACGACGGACAGGACAATCCCCGCGAAGAGCGCGGCGAAAATCAGTATTTTTTTATCAATCGCCAAAAGTTTCTTAAACATTCTTTCACCTCCCCAGGTAAATGTTTATCTATTAAAACACCTTTTGTGTTCTAACCATATTCATACCGCCGTGTACTCCCCGGCCCGGGTTATACGTTCTTTCCGGTAATCGCCGTTTTTGCTTCAGAGCGGATTGTGTCAAGCGCTTCCAGGATATCCCCGTCTACATTCCTTTTTTCATGGATGGATTCGGCAGCGGCGCGGTAATAGGCTTCTTTGGTTTTTTTAAAATCATCGAAAGAAATCTTGCCCATCAATGCATCCATTTCAAGCTCATTTACCGCTTCGTACACTAGTTTCATATCCAGGCCTTCCTCGCTTCCGTTTGCCTGCTCCGGTTGCCTTCCCCCAAAAAAGGGGGCCAGGATAAGATAGAGGCAGGCCGCGACAAGCAGTGCACACACAAGTATGATAGAAAGCAAACCTGCCACCCCTTTTTTTAAAAATACTTTTTCCGCTCGTTGTCGAGCGTTTCTTCCAGGCTTGAATACTCCCCGCCGCTAAGTTGCATTTCAATAATCGTCGGGGAATCCTTTTCCGCTTTCCTGTTTGTTATCCTTTTAATGGCCAATCCTGCTATCGCGGCGCCGGCCGCTAGCCCCGCCGCCGGCATGAGCCAGGCGAGGAGCCCGCTTCCTTCTTTATATGGGACTTTAAGAGCCCCCGTCCCGAGTTCATCGGTATAATAGCGAATGATATCCTCCGGTGACATGTCCTTATTCAGCATTTCAATGACTTCGCTGTTATAGGCTTTCCGCACCTTGCAGGTTGAAATATCATGGTCGGAATGCCCATCCATATTTAGCTGGCTTGTTACTTCCCTGAATTCCGGGGAATTCTCCGTAAAGGATGCATACACCATGGCGGGAAGCGCCGCCAGAAAAAACGCCAGAAGAACGATCGTTTTTTTACTCATCGGACCGCCTCCCTTTTTGTGAGATTCTGCACAAGAGAAATCCCAGCTGTCCGCCGTCCTACTGTCAGTGATACCAAAGTACCGGCCAGCATTATGTATCCGCCCGCCCATATCCAGCTGATGAACGGATTCACCCTTGCAAGGACGGTGATTTTATTTTTCGTTTCCCACGAACTCAGGACAACATATAAATCCTCGTTCCATCGGGACTTTACAGCCACCTCTGTCGATGGCTCCGCCCAGTTGTCATAGTAAATTTTCTCCGGGTGGACCGGCGCCAGTTTTTTTCCTTTATAGGCTACTCCCATTTCGGCAAAAATGATGTCGCTGTCGGTTTGTTTCGTTTTATTAAAACTGTTGAAGGTTAATTCATAACCCCCAATCGTGAAACTTTCTCCCCGATTTACAGTTTTTATAAGTTCTAAAGGGTAAGCCTGGGAGCTAATGATTCCTACAGCAAGCACCCCTATGCCGATATGGACGATATAGCCGCCGTATCTGCGCCTGTTTTTTGAAAAAAGCTTTAAAAAGGCTGTTGCCGGATTTTCGGAAGTCGCCCTTCTCCGCGCCCGGACCGCCCTGGTGATTTCCATCACGTGTGTTGCAAGCATGAACATGCATGCAGATAACCCGAACACGGCAAACATCCCATTTACGCCCATCGCGGCCAGAATGCCAGCGGTCACAACAGAAAGTCCAAGCGGCCAGCGGATTTGCATCAACGTGCGCGATGGGCTTGCTTTTTCCCAAGGGATTGCAGGGCAGACTGCCATCAGCAAAATGAGCGCCAACAGGATCGGTGCCATTACTTTGTTGAAATAGGGGGCGCCGGTGTTGATTTTCGTTCCTAAAAATGTTTCCGAAACAAGCGGGAAGATGGTTCCCCAAAAGACAGCGAAAGCTGCCGCGAGCAAAATATAGTTGTTCAGCAGGAAACTGCTTTCCTTTGAAAAGTATGCTGTTACGGGTACGCTCCTGCTATTGATGAGCCCGTTCCTCGATACGACCAGGTAGGAGGCGAAGAGGACCATGAATGCCAGGAAGATGAAAAAGTATGTCCCAAGGCTGCTGTCGGCGAAGGCGTGGACGCTTGTCAGGATGCCGCTCCGGACTAGGAATGTTCCGAACAAGGTGAGCCCATATGACAGGATAGCCAGGGTCAGGTTCCATTTTCTAAGCATGTTTTTCCGCTCCTGAATCATAACGGAGTGAAGGAATGCCGATACAGTTAACCACGGCATAAACGAGGCATTTTCAACCGGGTCCCATGCCCAGTAGCCGCCCCAGCCGAGTTCCACGTACGCCCACCAGGCACCAATCAGGTTCCCTGCGGTTAAAAACATCCATGATGTAAGTGTCCATTTCCTGATCAGCTTTAGCCATGCCGAATCCATGCTTTTTAACATAAGCGAAGCCATCGCGAACGCGAATGGAACGGCCAGCCCGACATAGCCGAGATAAAGCGTTACGGGATGGATGACCATCCCCGGGTTTTGCAGCATCGGATTTAAGCCGTTGCCGTCCGGAGGCACGGTATCCGACATTTCAAACGGATTTGCCAGCGCAAGCATGACGATGAAGAAAAATAACAGGTTAAGCGCCAGTACCGAGAGTACGTACGGACTGTATTTATTGTTTTTTGAAAAGCCTATGATTGCAGTGTACAAACTAAGCAAAAGTGTCCAGAACAAAAGCGACCCGGCATTTCCCGCCCAGAAAGCGGACAGCTTATAAAGGAACGGCAGGGCATCGTTAGTATAGGAAGCAACATACGTATACTCGTATCGGCCTGCCGTCAGGAAATATAGAAGCAGGCCGGATGCGGATATTGAAGCAAGTGATACCCCAAAGATTGCCCCCTTCGCACTGCCAAGCCACTGGGGGCTTTGTTTTACGATGCCTCTGACAGTCGCGGCAACGGTATAGGCCGACAGCAGCATTCCAAGGATTAATGTTAAGTTTCCGATAATATACACGCTGCCGGCCTCCTTTCCTTATAAGTTCAGTTTTTTATGGAGCTCGTTGTATTCTTCTTCCGTAATCATCCCATCCATTAGCAGCCTGCGAAGCTGAGCTTTTTTGGTTCGGGCTTCAGGCTCAAAAGATGCCGTTACGGTTGATGATGGTGCGAACTTTTTCTTCAGGAAGAGAATGAGCAGCCCGCATGCGAGCAGGCTTGCCGCGCTGATGCCGGCAACTGTAAGGCCCAGGGGCATTTTTTCCGTTTTCTTGGCTTTGGCTTGCGGGGTACTTTTTCCGGCGGCTTCAAGCAGCTCATTCGTCGTCTTCGTTTCTTTCCGGTCATAGGAAAGTTTAAATTCCTTCTCCTGCCCCGCTTTCATCCCTTTGATTTGGTACGTATGCATATTCAAACCGTATGGATTTTCATGGGGGGCTTCGGTCGCCGCTGGTTCAAGCTTTACGTTTCCGGCGTTCATCGGTTCAAGTATGGTCAGATTCACAAGTGTGATGTCGGCAAAGCTTTTAAATGAATAATCGAGCGTTTTTTCATTGCCTTTTGTTTTAATTGCATCTGTATAAAACTCGATCACGAATTTATATTGGTCATTTGGCGCAATTTCCCGGCTTGTCTCCCAGGAGATTATCCCTTTTTCCAAATCAAGCTCATAGTTGATTTCAAACATTTGAGAAAGATCGCTGGAATAATCGGCAACGAACCCAATCCGGAAATTTTTCTCGTTCACTGGGAGAGGAATTTCTATTTTCCCATTTTGTGCCTTCCCGGTGTTGTTGATCAGGCTTCCCTGGTAGCCAATCAGGAGTGGAGGCCGCTTCGTCTCTTTGTCATTAGGATGTTTCGCGAATTCCGGCATCACCTGGATAGACAGCTCCTCCAATTTCAAAGTACCGTTTTCAATTTCTTCACCAAACGCCGCGGCCGGTAGGATAAGAACCATCATTAGTAAAAAGGCGATCATTTTTTTTGCCATCGTCCACTCTTCCTTTCAAGGGAAACCCAGCCGAACGCCTTTGTAGCGAGGCTTTACTAAAGGATTTTCCACTGATTTGCTACCTTATTTAAACCACGGAACATCCCCTCTTTCTGTGACCAACATCACAAAATTAAAACGACTCGTTTCCAAATTGTGAACGGCAAATTTTCACTGTTTTTGGTTTTAGGAAAATCAAGGTTTTATGGCGGATGAAGAGGTGCGGGAATTATGAAGATTTTATGAACATGAGGTAAAAGCGCAAGCGCTCTGCACATTGGAGGATAGGCTGCTCGATGAATACCATTGAAAAAAGACAGCACCCATCCGGGCGCTGCCTTGGGAGGAAGTTCCATTTATCAAAGGCTAATACTTATTGTTTTCAACGTGCATTTTTGATTTCACCGGCTGCCCGCCAGTCTTTTCATAGGCCCGTTTCGCTCGGTCAATCAAATCAAGGTCTGTCCCCACTTCAACATCCTGGCTGTTGTAGCCATTACGTGTTTTCTGCTCGGGATTATTCTTTTTGGATCTTTTTTTCATACACGCGCCCTCCTAGTGCCTTTGCAGGATTAGATCATTCTGGATTCCCTGAAGCTGAAGCCTCATCCTGTTCAGCCGTTCACGCTGCTGGGAATTGGCGCTTAATGCAAGAACGGCCATTTCATTGTAAGCATCCTCGAGCGCTTTAAGCGCTTCAGTATAACCATCTGCATTGTAATGCTCTTGCCTGGCCGTGTGATTGTATTGTTCCTGGGCAAATTCGACCGCCTGCTGGCATTTGCTGATGAAATCTTCAATTGATTGCCGGGTTGCCAATGAAGTCCCCCCTAACCTTGATGATACGGCCCGTAGCAAATAGGCCGGAACCTGCCAATTAGCAGCTTCATTCTTAGTTTGTTCACCGAGCCTTCGACTATCACGGATGCGGGCTGATAATTAGTGGGAAGAATTGAAATAGCCTACAGAAGCTGTTCATGTTAAAATTCAGGTTGTAAATTGGAATTCACTTTCGATACACAAGGGGAAATTCCACCGGATGTCCGGGAGTGAATTTTTTCCGAAAAAAATGAACGCAACTAATTAAAAGAGGTGTACAAAATTGGGGCAAACCAGCCTTTTTCCATATGCAATAGACAATAAACGGTATCATACATGGAACTATCACCTACGCGGCCATTTTGGCCACAAGGTTTTCAAAGTGGCTCTCGATGGCGGCTTTGACTGCCCCAACCGGGATGGAACGGTGGCTCATGGCGGCTGTACGTTCTGCAGCGCGGCGGGTTCCGGAGATTTTGCCGGGAAGCGGGCGGACGAACTCGAGACCCAGTTCAATGAAATTAAGGAAAAGATGCATACAAAGTGGAAAGAAGGCAAGTATATGGCGTACTTCCAGGCCTTCACCAATACTCACGCACCCGTTGCCGAGCTCCACGAAAAATTCGAGGCTGTCCTTAAGCAGGAAGGCGTTGTCGGGTTGTCAATCGCCACCCGGCCCGACTGCCTGCCGGATGATGTGGTCGAATACCTCGCCGAGCTGAATGAAAGAACGTATCTATGGGTCGAACTCGGGCTGCAGACAATTCATGAGCGGACAGCCCAGCTCGTGAACCGTGCGCATGATTACGACTGCTACAAGGAAGGAGTCGCCAAGCTCCGAAAGCACAATATCCGGATTTGTACGCATATTATCAACGGCCTTCCGCTTGAAACAAAAGAGATGATGCTTGAAACCGCCCGCGAGGTTGCGAATCTCGATGTCCAGGGAATCAAAATCCATCTGCTCCATCTCCTGAAAGGAACACCTATGGTCAAGCAGTATGACAAAGGGCTTCTCGAATTCCTACAGTTTGACGAATATGTGAGCCTGGTTTGCGACCAGCTTGAACTTTTGCCGCCTGAGATGATTGTCCACCGGATTACCGGGGACGGGCCAATCAATTTGATGATCGGGCCGATGTGGAGCGTCAATAAATGGGAAGTGCTGAACGCAATCGATGCGGAAATGAAGCGGCGAAACAGCTGGCAGGGGAAATTTTTCAAAAAGCATGCAATCCTTGTTGATGGGAAAGAACCTGGAGGTACCCGCAATGAAGCTTGATGGCGTACTTCCTTTCGCAAGGATCCTGCTTGAAAAGGCGGTCATGAAAGGCGGCGCCGCCGTCGATGCGACAATGGGGAACGGCCATGACACGCTTTTCCTCACCAGCCTCACAGGCGAAAACGGAATGGTATTCGGATTTGATATTCAATCCGACGCGATTGAAACGACCAAGAAGCGGCTTGCCGAAAATGGCGCCGAAACCTGGGCCACTCTATTTCACTCCGGCCATGAACGTGCTGCGGAGCTGATTCCGGATCCTTTCCATGGAACACTGCAGGGCGCTATTTTTAACCTCGGCTACTTGCCGGGAAGCGATAAAAGCATTGTCACAAAACCAGGAACAACGATATCCGCGGTAAGTCAGCTGCTAGGAATGATGGCCCCCGGCGGAATCATTGTCCTCGTCATCTACCACGGACATGAGGGAGGCGCGGAAGAACGGGACAAATTGCTCGCATTCGCAAGGGGGCTTGACCAAAAAGAGGCCCATGTCCTTCAATACGAGTTCATCAACCAGAAAAATAACCCGCCCTTCATCCTAGCGATTGAGAAACGGTAAATTGAAAGAGGCATCCGCAATAAGGAATTCGCGGATGCCTCTTTGTTAATTTGGAATAAGCCTTTGGAAAAACCGGTAAGCGATGCCGTTCACATAGAAAAACCTGCTGACAGGGCCGCCGGACTTGATGATTTTTTTCGCAAGCTTCCGGACACCCTCCTGCCTGCGGACCTTTTCATCCGACAAATAGATGCCAAGCAGCCCCCGGTTGATCAGCCTGTGGAATCGCTGGTTCGGGAGACCTTCCGTATGCCGATCTGCCTCCTCCATAAAATGCATCAGCCTATTGAACAGCGTTTCCTGGTTTTTGTAATAAAAGCAGAAATTCAAATCTCCGCCCGCGCGGTCCTCTTCCTGGTCGATCAAATAATCGAGGAGGATATGGAGTCCCTGGATATACGGGAAATAGCCATTCATGACCTTTTCCGCTTCCCGTTCCCCAAAATTGGACCCAAGTGCATAGGAGACAAGGCAGAAAATGCCGAGCGTAGAGCCGGAGCAGGCGGAAAATTCATACCATTCCATGTCCGGCAACCGTGTTTTATGCCTCGCGAACCATTCCTTTAGGCGCGATTCCCTTTCCTCCGGGGTAACATGCTTATGTACCTGTAACTCGCAATAAAAGCCGCATAATTCAAGAAGATGGTCCTTAATGACGGGATATTTCCCCATTGAAGCGAGCACCGTATTGCATGCTCCGACAAGGTCCGCTAAGTATCCGCCGTCATCCCGGTCTTCCCTCTTGCTGTAATAATCGCCGTACGACTGGCCCGGGATTAGAGCATCAAACATCGCGTCATGGAGGCTGGCGAAATCTTCAGGGTCAAGCGAAGTGCTTCGGTCGCAAAGATTATCAAGATAGTCGCTGATTGTCTGGTAGGCGACAATAAAGGAAATTGCCTTGCGGTATTCCTCTTTGGCGATAAGACCCAGGATGGCGCCGCCTTCGCAATGAAACGCCTTCGTTTCGATGCTTGCCAGCGCCTGTTTGCGAAGCTCTGAATTCGGTATGGCTTCAGCCCTTTTTTTCCAGTAAGAGAGTTCTTCCTTCACTGCCGGGAAAATTTTTCGGTATGTTGTAGCCATCAAACTGGCCGGTTTAATTGGGATTGCCATTCTTATCACCTATTATCCGTATAGCACAGACGCTTGAAGGGACGGAGAAGCCTTTTTGCGGGCTTCGTTATCCTGAATCCCTTACCGGCGCCCGGCCGATCTGAGTATTTTAGTCAATAACATAACCAATTTCCCGCAACTGGCCATGAACAAAATCGCGGGCATATTCAAAGACTTTGTCCCGCTCGGGCTCATTAAAAATTTCGTGGTAGAAATCCGGCCACTCCTTGAACCGTTTTTCTGATAGCGGCGCCTGGTTGAACCAGCTCCTGACCGCTTTTTTGTTGACAATCAAGTCATCTCCCGCCTGCATGACGAGCGCCGGGACATCCTGGATTTGGCCTAATTCATGGAAAGCTGCTTTCATGGCATCCTGAAGCTCCCGGTACCACCTGACCGAAACCTTCGTTACATAAAGAGTGTCGTTTAAATCAAATTCCTGAACTTCCTTATTCCGTGTCGCCATTTTAACCGTAATTCCCGATTTCATCCTGAGAGACGGGAACACCAGGTTCAATCCGTAGGAAAGGAAATTGATAAACTTTGGCGGTTCATGGACAAGCCCGAGGCACGGCGATGACAGGATTACCCCAGCGATTGTCAACTTTTCTTCCTGAAGGAGCCTGATGGAAATCAGCCCGCCCATGCTGTGGCCGAGCAGGAAAACCGGCAGTCCGTATGTGTAGGCCGCCTCTATCCAATCCCTTACTTCAGTTAAATATTCATCGAATGAATCAATATGGCCGCGGTGAGCGCGTGTCGTCATCCCTTGGCCGGGAAGGTCGCCCATGATCACATGGAACCCGGACGTACGCCACATTTCAATCAGCCATCCGTACCGGCGGTGATGCTCCATGGCTCCGTGCACCATCACGATGACGGCCTTTGCCTCGCCGTCTGCTTCCCATTTCCACATAAAACCTTCCTCCTAGAACAAAATGCGCAGGCGCCTGGCGCGACATGCACAAATAACTTATTTCGTGCTTATCCACAAAGTACCATATTATGAATTCCTAAGCAGCTACCGAAAACTTACGTTAAAAGTACTATAACATAGAAATGTGCCGGGTATACCCAATTTGCTTTGCAAGATGGGGACAAAATCCGGTACACTTTCAGTGAATGATAATGATAAAGGGGAGTATCAAATGATTTATCCGTATAAGGGGAAGTATCCGCAAATAGATGATACGGCATTCATCGCCGATTTCGTGACCATTTCGGGAGATGTTGAAATCGGTCCCGAATCAAGCGTCTGGTACAACACGGTCATCCGTGGGGATATCGCGCCTACGATCATTGGGAAAAAGGTCAATATCCAGGACAATTCCGTGCTACATCAAAGCCCCGGCAATCCTTTGGTTCTCGAGGATGAAGTAACGGTCGGCCATCAGTGCACATTACATAGCTGCATCGTCCGCAAAAACGCGCTGATCGGGATGGGGTCGATTATCCTTGACCGTGCCGAGATTGGCGAAGGGGCGTTCATTGGAGCGGGAAGCCTTGTCCCGCCCGGCAAAAAAATCCCTCCCCGTACATTAGCCCTTGGAAGGCCGGCAAAAGTCGTCCGCGAACTTACTCCTGATGATGTGAAAGAAATGGAGCGGATTACAAAGGAATACGCGGAAAAAGCCCAATATTACAAAGGCCTTACGCCAATAAATCAGAAATAAGGCGCTCACGCCAAATCTGAATGGTACAGAAAAGAGCTCCCCTGTCCAAGCGGGAGCTCCTTTGTTTCTTTAATAATTTTTCGCTAGGCTTAATTCATCGCCTGGTACGATTTTTCGGCCCCGAAAGAATACTTATCTTCCACATACACCTGGTGCCACACCATGAACATGAGCACTGTCCAGATTTTCCGGCTATTGTCGGCTTTTCCGAGGCAATGGTCATCGAGAAGCTTAAGTACGTATTGTTTATTGAACAAGTGATCCGTGTTGCTTTCGCGGATGATGTCCTTTGCCCACGAATTCATTTCGTCCTTCAGCCAGTGGCGGATCGGCACCGGGAAGCCAAGCTTTTTCCGGTCAAGCACATGGGCTGGCACAAAGCTTTCCGCCGCTTTCCTCAGGATATACTTCGTAGTCCCATTGGCAGTTTTCAAGTCGGCTGGAATCCTCGAAGCGACCGAGAACACTTCCTTATCAAGGAACGGCACCCGCAGCTCGAGTGAATGCGCCATCGTCATTTTATCCGCCTTCAACAGGATGTCTCCCCGCATCCACGTATGGATGTCAATATATTGCATCCGGTCGACAGGATTATAGCCCTGGCTCTCGGCGTACAGCTTTTTCGTTATGTCCGTAAAATCAAGTCCTTCGCGGTATACGTTCAAAAGTTCGCGCTTTTCTTCCTCAGTGAACATTTTGGCATTCCCGATATAACGTTCCTCCATCGGGGTTACACCGCGTTCAATAAAGCTCTTCCCCTTTGTTCCTTCAGGCATCATCCCCGCAATTCCTTTTAAAAGGACTTTCCCTACTCGAGGAATTTTGTTGAATACTTCCAAATCGCCCGGTTCGCGGTAAATATTATACCCTCCGAACAACTCGTCCGCGCCTTCGCCAGATAGGACAACCGTTACATGCTTCCTGGCCTCGCGCGCGACGAAGTACAACGGGACACATGCAGGATCCGCAAGAGGATCATCCATATGCCACATAATTTTAGGCACCTCGGCCATATACTCCTCAGGGGTAATGACCCGGCTGATGTTTTCTACGCCTAGCCTTTCGGCGGTTTCTTTCGCCACATCAATTTCACTGAAGCCGTCCCTCTCAAAACCGACTGAAAACGTCTTGATGGCTGGATGGTATTCCTTTGCGATTGAGGCGATAATCGATGAATCAATTCCTCCGGATAAGAAAGAGCCGACCGGCACATCGCTCCGCATATGCATTTTAACCGAATCGAACAGGACATCCCTGATTTCCTTAACAAATTCATCTTCGGACTTCAGCACTGGCGCGAAATTCGCCTTCCAGTACCGTTTGATGTCCATTTTGCCGCCAGCTTTTTTTGTAAAATAATGGCCCGGCTCCAGCTTATGGATTCCGTCCGTCATCGTTTCCGGCTCAGGAACGAATTGGTACGTCAGGTAGTGCTGAAGCGAATCATAATTCAGTTCCTCTTTTTCCAAAGCAAGCAGGATGCTCTTTTTTTCAGAAGCAAAGAAAGTCCTTTCTTGGCCCTCATAATAAAAGAATGGTTTGATCCCGAAATGGTCGCGGGCGCCGAAAAGCGTTTTCTCCTGTTTGTCCCAGATGACGAAAGCGAACATTCCGCGCAGCTTTTGGACAGCCTTTTCCTTCAGATGGCTGTACAAGGCGATGATGACTTCTGTATCTGAACTCGTCGCAAATTCGAGCCCTTCTTTTAAAAGCTCATCGCGAAGCTCGACGTAGTTGTACACCTCGCCGTTAAAAATGATCCAATAACGCTCGTTTTCATATGTGAGCGGCTGGGCGCCGCACTCGATATCGATAATGCTCAATCGCCTAAAGCCAAACTGCACATGTTCGTCGAAATAATATCCGTCATCATCCGGCCCGCGATGGGTGATGATATCATTCATGCTTTTAAAAATCTTCTTTTCTTCATCCCTGAAAGTCTGTGCCTGTTCATGAACACATCCGATAAAACCGCACATTATGTATTCACCTACTCCGATCATTGCATTTTTGTGATTGTGATAATCGCTACGCTGATTTCAAAAACAGCATGCGTACCCATTGCGGAATTTAATCGCCAACTATGACAAAATTCCTCATTACATCTGCAAATTTAATTGCAGTTGTGCCACACCATTTAATACTATCATTTTTCAGAAAAAAATGGCACTTGGAGCTAAAGGAAAATTGCGGCAACATTTGGATTTTAGACCAAAAACAAGGTTGGTAAACACTCTTTCCGCGTCGCAAAAAAAACGGGAGCCACATGATGCCATGCAGCTCCCGTTAAACGATTATTTGGATGCCTGTTCCTTCAAAGCTGCAGCCTTGTCTGTACGCTCCCATGGAAGGTCGACATCATTGCGGCCAAAGTGGCCATATGCGGCTGTCTGCTTATAGATTGGCTTGCGAAGGTCAAGCATGTTGATGATGCCTGCTGGGCGTAGATCGAAATTGTTTTCGATCAGTTCAACAAGAACATCCTCGCTTACAGTGCCTGTTCCAAATGTATCAACGGCAATCGATACTGGACGGGCAACACCGATCGCGTAGGCTAGCTGGACTTCTACCTTGTCGGCAAGGCCTGCCGCCACGATGTTTTTAGCAACATAGCGTGCAGCGTATGCCGCGGAACGGTCAACCTTAGTTGGATCTTTTCCGGAGAAAGCACCGCCGCCGTGGCGAGCATAGCCGCCGTACGTATCGACGATGATTTTCCGTCCGGTAAGCCCGGCATCCCCTTGAGGGCCGCCGATTACGAAACGTCCAGTAGGGTTGATGAAGTATTTTGTCTTATCATCAATCAGGTCCTGCGGAACAACAGGGCCGATAACATGCTTTTTAAGGTCGCTCTGGATCTGTTCCAGGGTCGCCTCAGGGCCATGCTGTGTTGAAATAACGATTGTATCAATCCGGACTGGGTTGTTGTTTTCGTCATATTCAACTGTTACCTGCGTTTTTCCATCCGGGCGCAGGTAAGGAAGTGTTTCATCCTTGCGCACTTCTGTCAGCCTGCGGGAAAGCTTATGGGCAAGCGAAATTGGAAGCGGCATGAGCTCTTCTGTTTCATTGCAGGCAAAACCGAACATCAAGCCCTGGTCTCCCGCGCCGATTGCTTCAATTTCCGCGTCCGACATGCTGCCTTCACGGGCTTCAAGCGCTTGATCGACACCCATCGCGATGTCGGCCGATTGCTCGTCGATAGACGTCAATACGGCGCATGTATCTGCATCGAAGCCATATTTCGCGCGTGTATAGCCGATTTCACGGATTGTATCACGGACAATTTTTGGGATATCAACATAAGTTGAAGTTGTAATTTCTCCCGCAACAAGAACAAGCCCTGTTGTAACGGAAGTTTCTGCAGCGACGCGGGCGTTTGCGTCTTTTGCCAGGATCGCATCTAAAATCGAATCAGAAATCTGGTCGCAGATCTTGTCTGGATGGCCTTCAGTCACTGATTCAGACGTGAACAAACGGCGTTTTGATGGCATCTGGATTCCTCCTTAATCTTCTTTATACAATGAGGTCAGCTGCATGGAACATTTCCGGCCTGCCTAGCAACCTCGGTTTCACGGTACTCATTTCCCTAAGTAGTATGAAGTAAACCTGGGGGTTTTATGAATACCCCGCTACTAAAGATGCTGATTCATAAGGCTGCAAATAAAAAACCTTCCCTTATGAGGAAAGGTTGCATCGCGTAATTTGCGCCTTTCACTCTTATCGTTCAAGGCATGCGCCTTGCGTCAGGTTTGGCACCTTTGCCAGGAGAAAATTTTCTCACATGCAGGTTGCCGGGCTTCATAGGGCCTGTCCCTCCACCGGCTCAGGATAAGAGAGTATCCGTTCAAGGTAAAATCATACCACACTGTCGAGGCATGTCAATAATTTTTCCGAGAAAATTCTTTATTAAAAAACATCCATTTAAAGCGGAATTTGTTATTAAACAATCAAATGGAACAACTACCGTCTGCACATGTTTCACCCATCCATTTATACCTGTTCCTTGCAGCCCAATTATAAATCGGGACGCCTGCCATTTTGGCGAACGGAAGATAAAGGAACAATGCCGGCAAAAAAGTGGCGGGAAATTGGATCAGCAGCTTCCTCGCCGCAAAAAACCCCTTATACACCTTTCCACCCTCTCCAATAAGATGCAGCTCCCTACGAAGGTCAATAGCCCTGAAAGATGGCTCGCGGCCTTGTTTCTCATAATCCTGAAGAGAAATCCATTGGACTCGTCCAAGCCAATCGAGTTTTTGGGCCTTGGCCTTCGTCTTATTGCACAGAACACAATTGCCGTCATACAAGGCTAAAAGCTTCATCAGCGACCCCCAAAAAATTTATTATAAAAAAAGAAGGTTATTAGTATAGACCAATTGCTCGAATGTGCTATACTATTTGTGAGATAAAAAGCTCTTTACAAACAAAAGCAAAGGGGAAATCAATACATGTTTGGTGTGCATAATCCAGAAACTCCGTTCAAGCTTCTGACCGAAGCAAACCTTCTAGTCCAGCTATCCGTACCGGAGCTGGTTGAAAAAGTGTTGAGCCGTGGAGAAGGGCTGCTGACATCAACCGGCGCAATCAGCGTTTCAACCGGAAAATATACAGGCCGTTCACCTGAAGATAAGTTCATTGTCGAAGAAAAATCAAGCAGCAGCAAAATTGATTGGGGCGCGATTAACCAGCCCATCTCTGAAAACGCATTCTCTACCCTCTATAATAAAGTACTTGATTATTTAAAACAAAAAAATGAAATCTTTGTGTTCAATGGATTTGCCGGCGCGGATAAAAAATACATGCTTCCAATCCAGGTGATCAATGAATATGCCTGGCATAATCTGTTCGCGCACCAGCTGTTCATCCGTCCAGAACAAGGGGAACTGGATGGACATTCACCGGAATTCACCATTATTTCCGCACCTGGCTTTAAGGCGGACCCTGAGGTGGATGGAACCAAATCGGAAACGTTCATTATCATTTCTTTTGAAAAGCGGATCGTCCTAATCGGCGGAACCGAATATGCAGGCGAAATGAAGAAATCGATTTTTTCCGTCATGAACTATTTATTGCCTGAAGCCGGAATCATGCCGATGCACTGCTCGGCCAACGTCGGGATCGAAGGCGATGTTGCACTGTTCTTCGGTTTGTCGGGAACAGGTAAAACAACACTTTCCGCTGATCCGAACCGCCGCCTGATCGGTGACGACGAGCACGGCTGGTCCGCGAACGGCGTCTTCAATGTCGAGGGGGGCTGCTATGCGAAAACAATCAGCCTAAGCCGTGAAAAAGAACCACAAATCTTTGACGCGATTTGCTTTGGCGCGGTCCTTGAAAACGTTATCGTTGAACCGAATTCCCGCGCTGCCGACTATGATGACGGGTCATTGACCGAAAATACGCGCGCGGCGTATCCGCTTGAAGCGATTAAGAACATCGTGTCGCCGAGCGTCGCGGGCCATCCGAACACAATCGTGTTCCTGACAGCTGATGCTTTCGGGGTGCTCCCTCCGATTTCCAGGCTGACAAAGGAACAGGCCATGTACCATTTCCTGAGCGGCTACACGTCGAAGTTGGCCGGAACCGAGCGTGGCATCACTTCACCGCAGGCAACGTTCTCCACTTGCTTCGGCGCGCCATTCCTTCCGCTTCCTGCCAACCGCTATGCGGAAATGCTTGGCGAAAAGATCCTTGAGCACAATGCGCGAGTCTTCCTTGTCAACACGGGCTGGACCGGCGGCGAATATGGAACCGGCAGCAGGATGAAATTGGGTTATACCCGCGCGATGATCCATGCGGCCCTTGAAGGTGAGCTGAACAACATCGAAACAGTCCAGGACGAAATTTTCGGCCTGCATGTTCCGCTCCATGTCCCGGGTGTCCCTGACGAAGTCCTGCAGCCAGAAAAAACATGGGCGGACGCTGAAGCCTACCGTGAAAAAGCAGTGGAGCTTGCCGAAAAATTCCGCGCCAATTTCAAAAAGTTTTCCGGCGTCGCTCCGGAAATCGCCGAAAAAGGCGGCCCAATCAATCATTAACACGGGGCTGTCCCCATTAATAAAGCACGTGTGGGAAATGTTCCGTTTTCCCGCACGTGCTTTTGTATTTCTTTATCTTTTCGAGCCCGACAGAGGAAACGGGGCGGAACTACTGTTTCTGCCTTACGCTTCGTAGCCACGAACCAAGGATTATTGTGACATCGCAGCTGGATTTTGGTCCTCGCTTGTCAGATACCATGGCTTATTCTGACAACCTAGCTGGATTTTGGTCCTCGCTTGTCAGATACCATGGCTTATTCTGACAACCTAGCTGGATTTTGGTGCTCGCTTGTCAGATTTCAGGGCTTATTCTGACAACCTAGCCGGATTTTGGGCCTCGCTTGTCAGATTCCATGGCTTATTCTGACAACCTATCCTGATTTTGATCCTCGCTTGTCAGATATCAAAGCTTATTCTGACAACCTAGCCCGATTTTGGGCATCGCTTGTCAGATATCAAAGCTTATTCTGACAACCTAGCTGGATTTTGGTCCTCGGTTGTCAGAAATCGGGGCTATTGTGACTACTTAGCTGGAATTTGGAACAAATCAATTCGGCGAACTAAGCGAAACGAGTTCGTATGTAATCCGTGTTTTTCCGCCTTCAAGTTCGACCTTCCTGATTTTTGCCGTACCGCTCGATTCTGCATCGATGGTCCTCCGGATATCTACAGGAATATCGATTGGATACAGGCGATAGCCCTCTTTTTCAAGCAGGAATAAGTTTTCCTCAAGCCGCTCCTCCCTGCCCTTTGTCACAATCATCGTATTCAGTTCAAGAGGCATTCCCATACTATGACCCTCCTCGAATTATCTTACTTCCATCATATCATTTGCGGCTATGGCTTTTCATCCACTTCGTTACGTCGGCAACAACTTTCCTGTTGACCGCCGGCGGGAAGTAGTGGGTGAATTCGCCAAAATACCAGCTCTCAACCGGCTTTCCGAGCTCCTTCAGCCTTTTTTCCAGCCGGTACGAATGCTCCGCGGACACATTTCCATCCTTCGCACCATGAATGATGAGGACCGGTACCTTCAGATGCTCAAGTCTATAGAGCGGCGTTCGGTACTGATATCTCTCGGGGTATTTCACTGGCGTTCCTCCAATGACCCGTTTCATCATCCTGCGCAAGTCTTTCCTTTCCACATAGGTAAGAGCCATATCACTGACACCTCCCCAAGTCGCCATCGAGGCGGCTTCCGGGAACTCGAGTGCTGTTAAGAGCGCCATGACCCCTCCTCGCGAAAACCCGAAAATATGAACATCCCGGACCTCCGGAAGCGACTTTAAAAGCCTGAACGCTGCGAAAGCATCCTGCCTGTCCTCACCAGCAAAATCCTCATCCCCCTCGCCTCCCTGGTTTCCACGGTAAAACGGCGCGAAAACCGTAAACCCTTCGGATGCGAATTGGGCGATCCTGGCCGGACGGACCTTGCCGACGTTTTTGATGCCGCCCCGCAAATACAGAAAACCATCGGACGGCTCATAGCCCACTGGCTTGGCCAGCATCCCTTTTACCTTTAAGCCCCCTGAGTTATAGGTGATCAATGACAAGGCGACTTCCGGATTGGGTGACGGGAAGCGCTGCTCCGCAATGATTTGTCCATCCGCAATTTCCATCCGTATCACTCCTACCGATTATTTTTACAATATGGGCATTCACACAATCACGCCCGGTTCATACGATATCACAAGAACAATATAGCCCAATTATTATTGCCCAGGAGGTATGTCTATGAAAAAGACGTTAAGGGCCGCCTTGGCCATGCTTGCAGGCTCGATGCTGCTTCTCTCCGCATGCCAGGAAAAGCCCAAGGAAAAGAAGCTCGAAAAAGTCCGCGTCGCGGAAGTAACAAGATCAATTTTCTATACGCCCGAATACGTAGCACTCGCAAAAGGTTTCTTTAAGGAAGAAGGTCTTGATGTCAACTTGACGACGACATGGGGCGGCGACAAAACGATGACCGCGCTTCTCTCTGGCGGTGCAGACATCGCCCTTGTCGGGTCTGAGACCTCAATATATGTGCATGCGCAAGGCTCGAATGACCCAGTCATCAATTTTGCCCAGCTCACACAGACAGATGGAACCTTCCTTGTCTCGCGTGAGAAAATTGACAACTTTTCCTGGGATTTGCTTAAAGGCAAAACGTTCCTTGGTCAGCGCAAAGGCGGAATGCCGCAAATGGCAGGGGAGTTTGTCCTGAAAAAGCACGGCATTGAGCCGCATAAGGATTTAAAGCTCATCCAGAATATCGACTTCGCGAACATTGCCAATGCGTTTGCCGGTGGAACCGGGGAGTTTGTCCAGCTGTTCGAGCCGACCGCGAGCATTTTTGAAAAAGAAGGAAAAGGGCATATTGTCGCATCATTCGGCACTGAATCAGGACACCTACCTTATACCACATTCATGGCGAAAGAAAGCTATATGAAAAAAAATCCGGCGACAATCGAAAAATTCACAAAAGCGCTTTATAAGGCGCAGCAATGGGTCGCGAAAACAGATTCAAAAGACATTGCAAAAGCAATTGAACCGTATTTTGAAGATACCGACCCAGGCATTATCGAAACCGTTGTCGAGCGCTACAAGAGCCAGGGTTCATTCGCCACTGATCCGATCCTGGATGAGGACGAGTGGAACAATCTCCAGGACATCATGGACGAAGCGGGCGAACTTCCGCAGCGGATCGGCCATAAAACACTCGTAAATACCGATATTGCCGAAAAAGTTAAATGAAAGCAGCAAAGGAGGCCGATCCATGTGTTTCCTTAAGATTGAAGGAATCCACCACACTTATTTCACGAAAGATATGGCAGTAACGGCCCTCTCCGATATCGGGCTTTCCGTCGAAGAAGGAGAATTCATCTCTTTGCTCGGCCCAAGCGGGTGTGGCAAAACGACGCTGCTTTCCATCATCGCCGGATTGGTCGTTCCCACGGAAGGGCGCGTGTTGATAGGAGGCACGCCTGCTTCGGCGGCAACCCGCGAAATTGGCTATATGCTCCAGCAGGACTATTTGTTCCCCTGGAAAACAATCGAAGAAAATGTCCTTATTGGTTTGAAACTGGCTAATGCTCTGACTCCCAAGCGGCGGGAAGCCGCAATCAGGCTCCTTGGGGAAATCGGCCTCCCTGGCGTCGAAAAGAAGCTTCCAAAACAGCTGTCCGGCGGCATGAGGCAAAGGGCGGCGCTTGCGAGAACCCTTGCCGCCGAGCCAAAGGTGCTGCTGCTTGATGAGCCTTTTTCGGCGCTTGATTATCAAACGAAACTGAAACTTGAAGACCTCGTTTCTTCGACCTTAAAAGGGCTTGGCAAAACGGCTGTCCTCGTCACCCACGATATCGGTGAAGCAATTGCGATGAGTGACAGGATTTATCTCTTTTCCCCAAGCCCCGGCAGGATCCATAAAATTTTCGATTTGCCCGAAAGCATAAGGCGGCTGACTCCATTCGACTCAAGAAACCATGAGAGCTACAGCAAGCTTTTTAAAGAAATATGGAAGGAGCTGGAGTCCCTTGAAAAATGAAACCGGAATCAGCTCCCAACACGCGCTTTACCTTCTTTCACTAAAAAAAGAAAAGCGGAAGGTCCGGTTTTTCCAGGCATTGATCTTCCTAGTGTTTTTCGCGGGCTGGGAACTATGCAGCCGCAATCAGTGGGTGGATCCGCTTATTTTCAGCTCCCCATCTAAAATATGGTTCCTGATGCTCGAAAAGCTTCAGGATGGCAGCCTTCTTTCAAACCTTGCTATTACCCTGACCGAAACTGTTGCCGGATTCATCCTCGGGACACTGCTCGGAACGATGATTGCTGCGATCCTTTGGTGGTCGCCAATTCTTTCTAAAATTCTTGACCCGTATTTGGTCATCCTGAACGCGATGCCGAAAGTCGCCCTCGGGCCGATTTTAATTGTCGCGCTTGGCCCCGGCTATACATCGATCATTTCAATGGGGGCTATTATCTCGATTATCATCACGACGATTGTTGTGTATACTTCCTTCAGGGAAGTCGACCCGAATTACCTCAAGGTACTGCAGACCTTTGGGGCGACAAGGTACCAGTGTTTCAAGGAAGCAATCCTGCCGGCATCTTTTCCGACAATTATTTCAACGCTAAAGGTCAATGTCGGCCTCTCCTGGGTTGGCGTTATCGTCGGGGAATTTCTCGTTTCATCGAGAGGGTTGGGCTATATGATTATTTACGGCTTCCAGGTATTCAATTTTACGCTTGTCCTTTTGTCACTGCTTGTCATAGCCATCTTTGCGACTCTTATGTATCAACTCGTGTCCCTTCTGGAAAAGAAAATCGTGAAAAACTAGCAGTGTGCCCGGTTGTAACCATTAAGGGCTGGCGGCAATCGCGCCAGCCCTTATTCTGCCATAAGCTTCCGTTCCTTTATCCTTTTCAGGCATTCCCCGACGACATCGTCCTTCATAATAAAGCTGTAGCCATCCCCAAATCGGAGTTCTTCAAGATCCCCATCGACCAATTGAGGACCATACGTTTCAAAATAGGTTTCCCTAGCGTGAATTTCACCCGCTTCCGCAAAGAAAACCGCTTTAAGGAAAGAATTCTCCGGACTGCTTACCCGGTATTCGGCAATCCAATGCAATTCAGTGAGCACCGCCCCTGTTTCCTCAAGGACTTCGCGGCAGGCTGCCTCCTCCACTGATTCGCCTTTCTCCACTTTTCCACCAGGAAACTCAAGCCCTCGCTTTCCGTGTTCCGTCAAAAGCCACTTCCCCTTATACACGCAAATGACCAGGACGTGCCCTTGCTTTTCCGGGAAGGCATGCCGCATAAAAGATAACTCTACTTTATTGCCATTTGCATCTAAAAAAACCTTCATACACTACCTCACTAAATTGGGGGCTTCCCATGATTATCACATTTTTATAGTATCCCTGATTCGCCTTCCTTTCAAATTAATGGCGAAAAGTTTCGAATTTTGCGTTTCAGCTTAAAAGATAAGGCTAAATGAAAGGAAAAGGGAAGTTTTAGGGAGGAGGGTCTTTCTTTTGCGAAAAATACTGCCCATTGGAAAAACCATACTCCTTTTGTTGCTGCTGGCCGCCTGCACCGGGAATAACGACGGCCTGCGGCAAAAAGCAACTACCCGCTCCATAAGCGCGGAGGAGGTAATCGCCAAAGCAGACGCTGCTTTTGAAAACCTGGACAGCCTTTCTGTGAATTTGGAAATCATCCAGTATATTGAGGACGTGGGAGCGGGGACCAAGCAAAAACTTTCTTCGGTAATCAACATGGATTTGCTGACTTCACCGGCGGCATTTCACCAGACAGCAAACATGACAAATCACGAAACCGGGCTTTCCCAAACATCGGAAGCTTACTATACAACAGAAGAGATGTTCATAAATGACGGAACCGAAACCAGATGGAAAAAGGTGCCCGATGAACAGGCAGCCCTGGCAGTCGCTGCTTCCATGAAAATGAATCCCGCAGCCGAGCTCCATAAGGCAGATGGACTCCAGGACATTCTCTCGATGGAGAGTACTAGCCGCGAGTATATCGTCACTTTAAAAGCCGCGGGCAATCAGCATATGGATGAACTAAAAAAAATCATTATGGCAAGCATGCCTTCCGAATTTCAGCTGAACACGGAATTGCTTGAGAAACTGAACATTAAAAATTTCAATTATGAACTTGCGGTTAACAGAAAAAGCTTTTTCCCTGAACGTTTTAACGCAAAGGCGGAAATAGAGCTTTCCATTGCGGGCAATTCTGTTACAATGAAACAGGAGATGGAAGGAAGCTACTCAAACTTTAATAATATTATGGGCATCTCTGTCCCTGATTCGGTCCGCATGCTTGCTGGCGATTGACATTCATGCCAGTGGATCTTCGGACAGTATCCCCATTTCTTCTATATGCTGTTTTGCCTGTGCATCCCCTAAACGATGGATGGCCTGATAAATTGTTTTCAGCTTTTCATCTATTGCGTTATTTTCGTTGTCGTGGTGATACTCAACGAACGGAATGTGGGCCCTGATAAAGTTCTTCCATTCATTCGCATAATTTTGATTGAATAAAGAACGCAGCTCAGTAATTTCTTCATCCGTGGCCATTATTTTAAAACTCCAGGTCGAACTTGTTTCGCTCCTGGAAATTTCGCCGCTCTCTACGGCGATATAATATGTTTTCCTGTCGTTTTCCAATTTGGCGGAGCCCCCATTCATCCGTATTATGATTTGTTTCCCTCAAACCGGAATCAATTATTCATAGGCGCCGTTCATGGAGGAATACTTTTTTTAACAAAGGGTATTAAAATAATAGGCAAAAATTTTCTTCTTGTCTGGAGGTGAAGTGTTGTGAAATTGGTTGACGAGCTATATGAATTATACCGCAACAAGCTTACCGGGGATGAGGAAGATATTGATATGCTTGCATTTGCCTTTCTTGAAGAAATGACTCATGAAGATTTGCTCGCGCTTATTCAGGATATGGACAAGCAGGAGCTTTACGACCTTATGGGGATCTATCTGATTGAAAGCCTTAAAGGGAAATTCGCCAGGGATGATTACGGGCAGCGCCCCGTTACCTTCTATCCTAGAAATATACATTAAAAATACATAGGGGTTGGGAAAAGGAGAGCCTTGTCGTGAAAACGAAACAGGCTCTTTTTTTCGTGGGGAATAATCCAGTGAATTAAACCATGGCCGTTAATACCATACTTTTTGCAGCCCTTTGGCCTTTCTACTACCCTTATGCTACAATGGATGCAAAGAAACAGCCGGCGGGCATGGCTGAATGGAATGGGGGGGCGGAAATGGTCATTGTTATGATTTTTAGCATCATCATTTGTATTGCGGTAATATGGCTAACAGTCATTGTAACAAATAAAGCCTATGCATTTAAACATTCGGTCGATACGGTGGATCCTGTTCCGAATCAAAAAGAAGATGCAAATCAAAATGCCAGAAACATCGCCAACAATTAAAAGGCTTCCCGGATATATTCCCGGGAAGCCTCTTGTTTTCTATTAATCTTTTATGCATGGCAGACAGACTGCCTAATAGTTTATAAAATCAGGCGAATACCTGCTTCAGTTCTTCCTTGCTGTGGCCGAGCCAGAAGCGCATCAGCTTCTTTGCGCCTTCTAGGTCATGAAGTTTTGCCTGTCCGCATTGCTTTTCATTAGCGGCTGGTATTTCAGTAATTTCTACAGCATCCTTCATGGTAGCATCAAGGAGGTCTATGATTTCCTCGACAGTCGGTTCGCCGCTGACAACGAGATAGTAGCCTGTCTGGCAGCCCATCGGGGAAATGTCGATAATATCAAAATGGTCATATTTATCCGCATGTTTACGGATGTTGAACGCAAGAAGGTGCTCTAGGGTGTGGATGGAGTCAGGCTTCATCGCCTGCTTATTCGGTTGGCAAAAGCGGATATCGTATTTATTTACAACTCCATCGCTGCCGACTTTATGGACGCCGCAGTGGCGGACATAAGGGGCTTTCACGGCATTATGGTCAAGTTCAAAGCTCTCAACTGAAGGCATGCATTTCACTCCTTTAAACATTCTTCTCTAATCATACCATGAATTCCGACTATTTTCATCTACATTTAGGAAATTCACGTTTTAGACGAGTATTCTTTTTTATGGTAGAGTGATGAGAAAAGTGTAAGCGCCCGTTTAGTGCCGTATGGACTGGAGGGCCCCGATGGAGATAAAGGAAACACGATGAGCAATAGCGAATCGATGTTGACTTATCGTAGCGAGGGGACCGAAGTACACTAGGCGCTGGGCGCTGGAACTAGACAAATTTTCCTATTATAATGTCTTAAAAAACCCTATAAGGAAGAAAAAACAATGCTGCAAAAACTTTTCATCGGAATCATCCGCTTTTACCAAATTGTGATTTCCCCTTTAAAACCGCCAACATGCAGGTTCTATCCCACCTGTTCGTCATACGGGCTTGAAGCAGTCCGCCGTTTCGGCGCGCTCCGAGGGGGTTGGCTGGCTGCAAAAAGGATCGCCAAGTGCCATCCCCTCCATCCAGGAGGCATAGACCCGGTGCCCGACGAATGGCCTAAAAGGAAAGAAGCGATTAAAAAATAACTGTTCAGTGCCGCCTGATTAATACCCCTTTACGACAAGGTCAAGTTTTCCGGTTTCCGGGTTGATGACAAGTCCGTGAACAGGCACATCAGCCGGCATGAGCGGATGCTTTTTTATCATTTCAACACTGTGTTTTACACTATCGGATACATTTTCAAAACCATGAAGCCACTGATTGATGTTGATGCCCGAATAATTCAGGGTTTCGAGCGTTTCCTCTGTAACGCCCCTCTCTTTCATGCTTTCAATCACAGGGTCGGCCTTCATCCCGCTCATCCCGCAATCATGATGGCCAATCACCATTACTTCCTCGGCTTGAAGCTGATAGACCGCTACAAGGATGCTGCGCATGATACTTCCAAAAGGGTGGGCGATCAAAGCTCCGGCATTCTTAATCAATTTCACATCCCCATTGCTTAAATTCATCGCCTTTGGCAATAACTCCAATAGCCTTGTGTCCATGCATGTTAAAATGACCATCTTTTTATTAGGGAATTTAGTCGTCTGGTATTTTTCATATTCCTTTTGTTCAACGAATGTTTTATTGTATTCAAGAATTTCATTTAGCATTTCCATTTTCTCTCACCTTTTACTTTAGATTTATCCCGGCGTTTTCGCCGAGAAACGTTCCTTTTATAGAATACCGGAATTAATCGCGGAAAAACAATTTTTTAATCTTGCTTTCCAAATCGATATTGTGTATTATAAATCAGTCAAACCAAATCGGAATCATTACGTATTATTTATTTTTTTGAAATTTAAATCGGAATCAATACGGTTTAAGGGGGAGGAACAACTATGAAGAAAAAAATACTGGCACTTTTTATCCTTATCTCAGGTACCGTTCTTTCCGCATGCGGCGGCAATGCCGGGCGGGAGCCTGCAAAGAAAGATAAGCTGGTTGTGTACACAACTGTTTATCCTCTTCAATATTTTACCGAAAGAATTGGCGGAAAACATGTGGAGGTTCATTCCATTTATCCTCCGGGTGCGGATGAACATTCCTTTGAACCTTCCCAAAAGGATATGATCTCGATAGCGGAATCCGACTTGTTTTTTTACATTGGCCTTGGCCTTGAAGGCTTTGTGGAAAAAGCAAAAGCAAGCCTGAAAAATGAAGATGTCAGGATGGTTGCGGCCGCTAAGAATATCGGGATTGAGGACAGCCACGGGGCGGAAGAAGAAAGCGGGGAGCATGGCCATGATGAAGAAGGAGGAGATCATGGCCATGGCCATGCCGGCATCGACCCGCATGTTTGGCTTGATCCTGTATACGCAAAGTCGCTTGCCGCGGAGATTGAAAAAGAACTAGCCAAAGAGCAGCCGGAAAACAAAGCAGAATTCGAAAAAAATTATCATGAACTCGTTTCCAGCCTGGATGAACTGGACCAAAAGTTTAAGGACGCCTCGGCTAATGCGAAACATAAAGAAATCATTGTCTCACACGCCGCTTTCGGGTATTGGGAATCAAGGTACGGAATCAAACAAATTTCTATAGCGGGTATGTCAACTGCAAGCGAGCCAACCCAAAAAGATATGGAAAGGATTATTTCGACCATTAAACAGGCTGGCATTAAGTACATCCTTGTGGAACAGAATATTTCCTCAAAGCTTGCTAAAACTGTCATGGCCGAAACGGGAGCCGAAATTGCCCCTGTGCACAATCTGGCCACACTTACCGAGAAAAACATCAAAGATAAAGAAACGTATTTTACCTTAATGGAAAAAAATCTTGAAACGCTGAACAAGGCGATGAACTAATCCTTATATTCACGACAGCATCCGCTGCCCCCTACGGGAAGCGGATGTTTTATTATTAAAACTCCCCTTTCTTGCCGAAATGCAGTCTAAAAAACGGCCGCCTGGTCAACACTGTTGCTATGCATTTTTGAAAGGAAGAGTGGAATGAGCGATTTAGTAATAGCCCGGTCCCTTTTCGGAACGACAATGGGCTTTCATATTATCCATGCGACAATTGGGGTCGGCCTGCCGCTGATGATTCTCGCCGCGGAGCTTCTGTATCAGAAAACGAAGGATATTGAATGGGTGGTCATGGCAAAGCGTTGGACAAAAGCCTTTGCCGTCCTTTTGGGAGTGGGCATCCCGACCGGGACAATCGCCGGCATGCAGCTTTCACTTCTATGGCCGGGCTTTATGGAAGTGATTGGCCGTGTCATGGCCCTTCCATTTCAGATCGAGATTTATGCCTTCTTTGTAGAAGCCCTTTTCATGTCCATTTATGTTTACGCCGCGGAAAGGATCAAACCTTGGATGAGAATTGCCAGCCTGGTGCTTGTGGCGCTCGGGGGATTGGCTTCAGCGGTGCTGATTACGAACGTCCATGCTTTTCAGGGAACGCCTGCGGGCTTTGAAATTGTCAATGGTGAGATAGTGAATGTAAACCCTTGGGAAGCGTTTTTCAATCCAAGTTTCTTCGTCACGGCGACACATGTGGCCGTATCCGCCTATGTCGTCGGCGCATTCGTTGTCGCGATGGTCGCGGCTTATAAAATGCTCCGCGCCGAACACGGGTCAAGGATTTACCGTTTCCATCAAAAGGCCCTAACCTTATCGCTTGTCATTGGCGGCATCTTTTCGCTGCTAACAGCCGTAAACGGGCATGAATCCGCCCAAATGCTCCACAAATACCAGCCAGAGAAACTTGCCGGGGCGGAAGGGCTTTTCGAGACACAGTCATACGCCCCGCTCGCGATTGGTGGGGTGACCGATCGGGAAAGCCAATCTGTAAAGTATGGGATCGAAATTCCATGGGCGCTAAGTTTTCTTGCCGGGAACCGCTTCGACACAGTTGTCAAGGGATTGAATGAGTGGCCTGAAAGCGAGTGGCCGCCACTTTTCATCCATACCCTTTTTAACGGAATGGTTTTCATCGGCACTTTTCTCATTCTCGTTGCCGCGGTGGGCATATTCTGGAAAAGATTTTTAAAAAAGGACAAATACCCGAAATGGCTGTTGTGGCTTTATGTGGCTTCCGGCCCGCTTGCCATCCTGGGGATTGAATTCGGCTGGATTTTCGCCTGCACAGGCCGGCAGCCCTGGAATATTTACCGGATGCTATCAACCGCTGAATCTGTCACAACGCAGACAAACCTCGGGCCGATTTTTATTTCTTTTATCATCGTGTACATCATCCTCGCGGCGGCGGCGATTTTTGTCCTTCTTCACTTTTTTAAAAAGAATCCTGTCCATAAGGATCTCGACCGCGCTACAGGCGGCAACGGACAGCTCTTTAGTTCGAATACTTAGGAGGTGCCGAAATGGTTGATGCCTATATCGCAATCACGATTCTTTGGGGTTTTGTTTTCATTTATGCCGTAATGGCCACCATGGACTTTGGCGCGGGGTTTTGGTCGATGATTTATATCAACAGGAAAAATACATCGGGGACAACGATTGCCAACCGGTATCTTTCACCGACCTGGGAGGTTACAAATACATTTATTGTCGCCCTGGTTGTTGCCGTGTACAGCCTTTTTCCGAAGGGGGCTTATACGCTTGGGACCGTTTTGCTGATACCAGGGAGTATCATTCTGATCCTCCTGACACTAAGAAGCGCATTCCTTGTTTTTTCAAATATTGCCGATGAATACAGAAAGCCTTTGACTTTCGTTTCGGGTATTTGCGGCTTTTTGATACCAGGGCTGTTAATGAGCGTTTTGCCGATTACCCACGGACATTACATTGACACCATTGATGGGCGGCAAACGCTTAATCTCGCAAGGTTATTCACGAGCCCAAATGAATATGCCTTCTTTGGGTTCGCGATCAGTTCAACTTTATTTCTTTCTTCACTGCTGCTTGCTGATTATTCGAAGGTCTCGCACGAGCACCATGCCTATCGGATATACAGGCGGGACGCCCTTATTCTTGGACCTGTTTCGATGGTGATGGCCCTCGCGATCATGGTCACACTTAAAAAGGAGGTCGGCTGGCTTTACAGCGGGATGATGGACAATGTTTCCCTGCTCTATCTTTCCCTGGCTCTGTTCCTAGTCGGAGGCCTGGCGCTTTTCCTGCCATCAAAAAAGGATGGCCGTTCCGTTATTGGCATGCCACGTCTTGCCGTCATCGCTATAACCGCCCAATACCTTGTTGCGAGCTATGTTTATGGACGGGGGCATCTTCCTTATCTTGTCTATCCCGATGTAACCATCCATTCGGCATTTACTGACCCTAATTCGTTCAGGGCGGTTTTTGCCACATACATCGTTGGCTTTGCCATCCTGTTTCCGGGGTTTGCCTATTTTTGGAGCCTGTTTATGCATGATAAAAAATATCTTCGTAAAAACAATGCTTCGGACTGATGTCAAACCCCGCATTTTTTGGAAGGGATGAATTCCTTCCAAGCTTCAGAAGCTATAATCGTATCCCAATTCCAAGGAGTGATACGAGTGGCAAAAGATGTCCTTTGCGAAGTAAACAATTGTTCGTTTTGGGAAAACGGAAATAAATGCGGCGCCGAGCAAATTTATGTCGTTAGCCATACCGGAGAAACAGCGGATACGAGCCGGGAAACCGATTGCAAAACATTTGAGCCTCATGGCCATTAGATTTATCGAAACAAAAAAGCCGGTTCCTTTTGGGACCGGCCTTTTTTGTATTTACAATCTTTTACTTGTGTGGAGTTCCCGGCTTTCCGCTGTTTTTACCCATCAATCAATTTGGCAAGCAGTTCATACAGGGAATCGCGGTCTTTTTCCAGCCTTTCCTTTGAGATGAACAGCTCCTGCAGCCTCTCAAGCTCCGTTTCTGTTTCCAACTCAGATTCAAGGGTTGACAGCTCCCGTTCCGCCTTCACCAATCTCGCTTCTATTTCTTCTATTTGTTTCTCGCTATTTTGCGCCACCGGCCTGCTCTCTGTCGGCTTTACCGGTCTGGGAGGCACCATTTCCTTCGGGGGCTCCTCCCTTCCTTTAAGTTCTTCCAGTTTCATTTTCGCCCATGTATAGCCGCCTTCAAAAGAATAAAGTTTTCTGTTATAAAGCCAGTATGTCTTATTGAAAAGCTTATTTAGAAAGTACCGGTCATGCGACACGGCAAGAATGGTGCCTTTGAAGTCTTCGAGGGCATCCTCCAATACTTCCCTCGAGTCGATGTCGAGGTGGTTTGTCGGCTCATCCAGCACGAGGAAATTAATGTCCTGATGCATCAATTGAGCGAGGCGGAGCCGCATTTTTTCGCCGCCGCTCAGCTGGCCCACTGAACGAAACACAGCCGGTCCATAAAATAAAAATTTCGCAAGTATGTGCCTCGCTTCCCCTTCAGCAACATGGACCTCATCCCTGAAAGCATCAATCAGCCTCCGATTCGGCTCCGCGGGCGAAAAATGCTGTGACAGATAGCCAATTTTCACATTGCTCCCAACCTTCACCTTACCCTTCTCCGCCTCGACCTCGTTCAGCAGCATCCTGATAATGGTCGATTTTCCGGCGCCATTCGGACCGACAATGGCTGTCCGGTCAAGGTATTGGACAAGCAAGCTGGCCTCTTCGAATAACGTTTTGCCTCCAAATGATTTTGAGACAGCCTCCATGCAAAACACGTCTTTCCCGCTTCTGTCCGTTTTTTCAAACTCTAAGTCCATTTGCTTTCGCTCAAGTATAGGGCGCTTTACTTTTTCCATTCTTTCGAGTGCCCGTTCCATATTCCTGGCCCGTTTATGCAATCCTTCGTTCGGAGGGTTTGCCTGGTTTGCCCATTCCCTTAGCCGTTTAATCGCTTCTTTCATTTTCTTTATTTTCTTTTGCTGTTCTTGATACGCCTGGAATTCCTGCAATAGCCTTTCCTCTTTTTCTTTTACAAAACCTGTGTAATTCTTGTGATAAATCGTAAGTTCCCCGTCCTCAAGATCAAAAACTTTGGAAACTACGTTATCAAGGAAATACCGGTCATGCGAGATGCAGACAATGGTGCCTCCATATTCCGCTAAATAGCCCTCAAGCCACTCCACAGCAAGGATATCAAGATGGTTCGTTGGTTCATCCAAAAGCAGCAGGTCTGGCTTTTGTAGGAGGACGAGGCCAAGGCAAATCTTCGTCTGTTCGCCGCCGCTCAATTGCATAAACGGCTCCTTAAGAAGCCCTTCAATCCCAAGCCCCTTTGCCACTCTGGAAATATCGGCGTCCATTTCATAGCCGCCGGAGAGGGTAAATTCATCCTGCAGGCGGCCATACTCAGCCAAATCGCTGGCAAGCATCCCTTCATCCGCAGCATCGGCCATTTTCGATTCAAGCTCCCTGAGCCGGGATGCTATTTTTATTAGATCCGAAAAAGCGGTTTGAAGGACATCCAGCCCGGTTGTTCCTAAAGGGTAGCGTGGAATCTGCGCCAAATAACCAATCCTTGCCCCTTTTTTAAAATGGATCTGTCCCTTATCGATTGTCTCTTCGTTTGCCAGAAGCTTGAAAATTGTTGTCTTCCCGCACCCATTCCTCCCGACTAGGCCAATCCTGTCTTTTTCCTTTATTTCAAAAGATAAATTTTCAAAAATACTATTTCCGCCAAACATTTTTGAAATCTGTTGTACGCTGCATATAATCATATTCCTCTTCCTTTCAAACATAAGGTTGTGGCAAGAGGCAATAAAAAAAGCCATGAAGGGGATCATCCTCCATGGCTATCGATAGATAAACCCATTAATAATACCAGTTTCCTTCCCACAGTTTGGTTTTAACCAATTTTATTATGGGGGTTTTGCCTGGCAATTAAATCGTGGATTTTTTGACACCAAAAAAAGAGCATTCCGCTCTCATTTGCCGCCGATTATATCGAACTGGAATTGAGACCTCTTACCGTTCTGTTTCATATTCAATTGCTAAATGAGGGCACACCTGTCCCGTCAAAAGCAATTTCATGAAAAATTGCACGGCAAATATAAATAAATCCTAAAAATCCGCCTTGCAATCCTACAGAACGTTCCATCTCAATCCCACCTCCTTTAGCAATAAGTTCCTTTATTATATGATGCAGCAAAAAAATCCGCAACTTTTACGTTTGCAATTTTCAGAATCGTTATTGTGAAAATCAAAAATGGAAGGCCATGCTGCTGAGTGTCGTTTGCTCAAGGCGGCGCCAATTTACTTCAAATCCGATTCCGGGACTTTTAGGAACGGTGACCCAGCCGTTCTCCACCGAAACTTCTGGCGTAATGATGTCCTCCTCCCAAAAACGGGAGGACGATGAAATATCGCCTGGAATTGTAAACCCTGGCAGCGAGGCAAGTGCGATATTATGCGCCCGCGACACCCCAAATTCAATCATGCCCCCGCACCACACCGGGATTCCTCTATCCCTGCAAAAATCATGGATCCGGATTGCTTTCGTAAGCCCGCCAACCTTTCCTGCTTTAATGGAAATAATGCGGCAGCTCCCGAGCTCCGCAGCCAACACGGCATCTTCATACGAGTTGATGCTTTCATCCAGGCAAATCGCAGTTGTAAGTTTTGACTGAAGCTTTGCATGCTCGAGGAAATCATTATGGGCAAGCGGCTGCTCGATCATTAGCAGGCCGAGCTCATCGAGCGATTTCAGCCTGTCTACATCATTCAGTGTATAGGCAGAATTGGCATCTGCCATAATCGGCAAGTCTGGAAAAGCGTTGCGTATCCTTGAAAGGAGCCGATAATCATTGGCGGGGCTTATTTTTACCTTGATCCGCTGATAGCCTTCCTCCACATACATCGCTGTTTGCTCGAGTGCCTCTGCTTCATCTTTTGACGCAACGACGACTCCCGATGGAATCTTGTCCGCCTCACCGCCGATAAGCCTTGAAAGCGAAACCTGTTTTTGTTTCGCGTACAAGTCCCAGAGCGCCAATTCAATTGCCGATTTGGCCATATGGTTCCGGCGGATGCTTCCAAACAAAATTGATGCATCCTTAGGATGGGAAATCGGATTCTTTTTTAAAAGGGGAATCAGAAATTCCTCCATAACATGCCAGCTTGTGCCGACAGTTTCCTCCGTATACCAAGGGGACGAGAAGGCGACTCCTTCCCCGAAGCCGTTTATTCCATCCTTATCAACCGCTTCCACAATGATGCTCTCTCTTTCGTACACTGTCCCAAGGTGCGTGTGGAATGGCTGCTTTAAAGGCATAGAAATAATATTCGCATTTATTGCGGTTAGGTTCATTGTCCCCGCTCTCCAATCAAATCAGGAAGTTTCCTGCGCAAAAGTTTGTTTGATGCATTCCGCGGGAGTTCAGTAGCTAAGTAAAAATCCCTTGGCACTTTATACTTTGCTAGCCGTTCAAGGCAAAACTGGCGGAGAGCCTCTATGGATGGCGCGTGTTCCTCTCTTGGAACGATAAAAGCGGCCGGTGCCTGGCCCCATTTGCTGTCAGGCACTCCCGCTACCCCGGCGTCCTTGACTTCGGGATGGGATAGGAGGACGCTTTCGATTTCAGCCGGGTAGATATTTTCCCCTCCGGAGATGATAAGATCGGTGCGCCGGTCAAGCACATAAAGGAATCCTTCTTCGTCGAGGCGTCCGATGTCCCCTGTATGCAGCCAGCCATCGATAATTTTTTCAGCGGTTTCCTTTGGCTTGTTCAGATAGCCTTGCGTTACATTCGCTCCCTTCAGCAGAATTTCTCCCTCTTCTCCGTTGGCTGCCTCTTTTCCATTGGGCAGTTGAATCTTCAAGGAAACCGGGAATAGCGGTTTACCCGCGGACCCCAATTTAGCCAGGCTGTATTCCGGCGAAAGGGTAACGGATTGCGAAGCGGTTTCGGTCATTCCGTATGTTTGGTAAACAGGAATATTCCGGCTTTGGCATGCTTCCAATAGCGGCAGTGGGGCTGGCCCCCCTCCCAATAGCATGCAGCGGAAGGTTTCAGGGAGCCTTCCTTCCCCGAGCTCATCCACAATTCTCGCCAATGTTGTCCCGACTACCGACATGATTGTGACTTTTTTCTCCACAATATCTTCAATGGATTTTTTCGCATCGAAATGGCTGTGCAAGACGATGTGCATCCCATAAATGGCGCTTCTCATTAAAATTGAATAGCCGCTAATATGAAAAACCGGAACTGAGCATAGCCAAGTGTCGTCCAGCGACAGTCCAAGGTTCAAGGCTGATCCAGCCGCGCTCCAAAAGTGGTTTCCATATGTTTGCAAAACGCCTTTCGGATTTCCAGTCGTCCCCGAGGTATACATGACAGTACAGATTGCGTCGAGGGATACTTCTTCTTCAATTGCACATTCAGCTCCCTCGACGGAATCCAGTTCTTCCAACGGAAATGTTTTTATGTTTGGAATAGGTGAAGCAGCATCAGCAGCAAGATCCTCAAACGAAGCTTCATAAATGAGAAAATCCGCATTTGCATCATTCAGCTGATAGGAAAGCTCTGCCTCGGATAAACGGTTGTTCAGCATGACAGCTGTGGCTCCCAGGAGCTGCAGGGCATAGAGGAAAATAGCAGAATTCAGGCTGTTCTTGACCAGTACCCCTGTAAAACTGCCCTTCTTCACCCCGATTGCCGCCAGTCCTTCAGCAGTCTTATAGCTTCTTTCGTAAAGCTGTTTAAAGGTAAGCTGCTCATCGAGATAGCTAATAGCTGGCCTATCGGGTGTCAGGAAAGCCCGCTTTTGCAAAAAATTCGGCATTGTTTGCGCCATGATTTCACCTTCTATAGTAAAACAGCCTGATGGGATTCCCATCAAGCTGCAGATTGTGTTCATTTACTTTAAAATGTTAGGCCCCGCATGTTTCCGGTTTATGGGAACCTCGGGAACTGGCCGAAGTCCGGCTTGCGCTTCTCTTTAAAGGAATCGCGGCCTTCTTTCGCTTCGTCGGTTGTGTAATAAAGAAGCGTTGCATCCCCAGCGAATTGCTGTAGGCCTGCAAGCCCGTCCGTGTCCGCGTTCATGGCTGCTTTCAGGAAGCGGATTGCCGTAGGGCTCTTCTCAAGGATTTCTTCGCACCATTTGATCGTTTCTTCTTCCACCTGCTCGAGAGGAACAACAGTGTTTACAAGTCCCATATCAAGTGCTTCCTGTGCATTGTACTGGCGGCACAGGTACCAAATTTCGCGTGCTTTCTTATGTCCGACAATCCTCGCAAGATAACCGGAACCATAGCCAGCGTCAAAGCTGCCTACCTTCGGGCCTGTCTGTCCAAAAATAGCGTTGTCCGCCGCAATTGTCAGGTCGCAAACGACTTGGAGCACATTGCCGCCGCCGATTGAATAGCCTTTAACCATTGCGATAACTGGTTTTGGAATAACGCGGATCAACCGCTGAAGGTCAAGGACGTTCAGGCGCGGAATTTGGTCATCGCCAACATAGCCGCCATGGCCGCGTACCTTTTGGTCACCGCCCGAACAGAATGCCTTATCTCCGGCACCTGTCAGGATGATCACCCCGACATTTGAATCATCCCTTGCATAAGCAAAAGCATCGATCATTTCCATAACCGTTTTCGGCGTAAATGCATTGTGCACTTCCGGACGGTTAATGGTGATTTTGGCAATGCCATTATAAGTTTCATATAGAATTTCATCGTATTTACGTTCCGCAACCCATTCTACAGTCAAAATAAAACCTCCCTTATGTATGTGTCAAAAACCCACTAACTATTGTACCAAACTTTTCCGGATTCTCCACATGAATTGCATGTCCTGCAGCTTCCACGATTAAAGCCTTTCCCGATTTCATGCGTTCGGACATCCTCTCCGCAATCCCGCAAAACTTTTGGTCGAGTCCGCCAGCAAGAAGAAGCACCTCTGCTTCAAGTTCCGGCAGCCTTTCCCAGTAGGACGGCTGGGCCCCCGTACCCATTCCGATGAGGGAATTGGCGAGCCCATCGGGGGAGTTTTCCAAACGCTGCTTCCGGACAGCTTGCTTAACGGTATCCGGCATCAACTGGAGGGATTTGAAAAGCGGGATGTTTTCCCAATAATCGACAAAAGGCCCAATCCCGCGCTCTTTTATAAAATTGGCAAGTTCATGGTCTTTCATGCGCCTGCCTTGCCGTTCCTCTTCACTTTCAAGCCCCGGTGAGGCGCTCTCAAGAACCAGCTTGCCTACCAGGTCTGGATACGTTAGCGCAAAAGCAAGGGCAAGGCGCCCCCCCATGGAGTAGCCAAGCACATCCACTTTTTCAAATCCAAGCCCGTCAAGGATTTCCTTCAAGGCGCGGGCCGCCGAATCGATGCTGAAATAACCGATTCCGCCCTCCACAACTGTTTTTCCGTGTCCAGGCAGGTCCGGGCAAATCATGTAGGAATGGCGGCCCAGTGATTCACAAAAAGGCATCCATGTCCCGCTGCTTCCGGTAAAGCCGTGCAGGAGCAAGAGCGGCGTGCCATTCCCGCACATTTCAACATGGAAGTCGGCCCCTTCAATCTTTATCTTCATTCCACTGCGTCCCCAAGCCCGCTTATTTCCCGGGAAACCGCTGCCCATAATCTTCTATGGTCCGCGGCGTTTTCTTCCCTATCGGTCACAACCTCGATCACCTTCAGGCCTCGCTTGCTTTTCGCCGACAAAATCGCATCCCTGTAGGAAATCCAATCTTCTACGCGCGTGAATGTACCGCCATACATCTCAACAACATGAGTATAATCCAAATCAAGCGGGGTACCGAAAAGGCGCTCAAAATTCCGTGCTTGCCCTGCCTGGGGAAGGAATGAGAAGATTCCGCCCCCATTGTTGTTGATGACAATCACCGTCAAATCCATGTTATACAATTTGGCAGGCAAAAGGCCATTCATGTCATGGTAAAAGGTCAGATCGCCAACAACCAGATACATCGGCCCTCCATACAGGGACGCTCCGAGCGCGGTGGAGACAACGCCATCAATCCCATTCGCTCCCCTGTTTGCCATCACGTTGATTTTTTTATCATTCAGCCAGAAAAAGCTGTCCAAATCGCGAATCGGCATGCTGTTACCGACAAAAAGCGACGCTCCTTCAGGAAGCAATTCGGGAAGCTCCCGATAAACAAGGCTTTCATTCATCTTGTCCCTATCCATTTCGGCATCCATTGCTGCTTTTGCTAGAGAATTAAGCTTTAGCCACTGGCCTGCATAATTAGTGGGCTGCTTCTTGTCAATGAGTGAAAGGAGCCCCTCGCAAAACAGGGCTTCATCGCAATAAACCATTTCTGTGGAAAGGGCGTGCGGATCAAGCCAACCTCCTCCCCCATCTACAACAAATTGGCGAGCGTCCCGGTTTTCTTTTAGAAAAATCGTCAGTGCCTTTGAAACGGGCATCGCCCCAAAACGAATCACGACATCAGGTTTGAGCCACTGTTTCGCATGCTCAAAACGAAGGAATGCGTCGTACGCATCAACAACCCAATCTCCGGAATTGCCTTCGCTCCTTAACTGTGAAAGAGGATCGGCAAGTACCGGATAGCCAAGCGCCTCTGCAAGCTGTTCAACTTTGCAGGAAAAAGCTTCATTGTCTAGCTCACCGCAAACAATGATGCCATTTTCATACGCCCCCAGTTCCGAGACGATCCTCTTCAACGCTTCCTGGTCCAAAGAGCGTTTTCCCTGTGTTACCGAAACAAATCCTTCTGCCCTTTCAGCGAGTTCAAAAAGCTGCTCATTTTCAAGGTGGGGGATTAAAGGTTCGCGGAATGGGAAGTTCAAGTGGACCGGGCCTGCCGGTGCCTGGATTGCCAGAGCGGCCGCGCGACCGCACACCATCCTCGCATACCTAAGCATGTCAGCAGACTCGTCAGGCAACGCCATATCACTAAACCACTTTACATGCTTCCCGTACAAATCCATTTGATCGATTGCCTGCGGCGCTCCGACATCCCTAAGTTCATGAGGCCTGTCCGCCGTCAGCACAAGAAGAGGCACGCGTGAATAACGGGCCTCGACAACCGCCGGAAAATAATTGGCCGCGGCTGTCCCGGATGTGCACAAAAGTGCCGCGGGCCTTCCGCTCGCCTTCGCAATCCCCAGCGCAAAAAAAGCGGCGGACCGCTCATCGACGTGAATATGCAAATTCAATCCCGGGTGCTCGGCCATGACCATTGCCATTGGCGTGGAGCGGGACCCCGGGCTAACTACAACATCTTTAATTCCAGTATGGACAAGCTCCGCCACAAAAGCGGCGATATAAGCTGTCAATGCACTCTGATGGCTCATTCCTTTATTCCTCCAAGAGCTGAAAGCATCGGCCTGAATTTCAGCCCGGTTTCAAGATATTCACTCTCCGCGTCCGAATTCGCGACAACCCCGCAGCCGGCAAATAGCGAAGCTTCCTTGCCCTGGATGAGGCCCGAGCGGATCGCGACCGCGAATTCCCCGTTGCCCGCATAATCCATCCACCCAATCGGCGCCGCGTACAATCCACGGTCCAGCGTTTCCAGTTCGCGGATTTTCGCAATCGCGGCTTCTTTTGGAAGCCCACCTAGGGCCGGGGTCGGATGAAGCCTTTCAACGATGTCAAGAAGGCTTGAGGACTCCTTCGCAATCCCTTCAACCGGGGTATATAAATGCTGGATGTCACGGACTTTCATCAATTGGGGTTGGTCCGGAATAACGACACTGTCGCACGTCTTTTCCATCGCATCCCGAATCATGTCGACCACGTATTGATGTTCCTTAAGATTTTTTTCATCTGAAAGCAACTGGTTCCCAAGCATCGTATCTTCATTTCCGGTTTTGCCCCGCTGTATGGAACCGGCAAGGCAAGCCGACCTTACCGACCGGCCCCGTTTTTTAATAAGGCGTTCAGGTGAAGCCCCGATGAAGCTGTCGCCGCCTGATTCAAATGAAAAAATAAAGCTCGCCTTTTGCTCCAGCTCCAGCCTGCCAAGTACCGCGCCGCTTTCAACCTCGCTTTCGAACAACAAGCGCAGTTCCCTCGCAAGGACAACCTTTTTCAGCGGACCTTCCTGAAGCTGTGTTACAGCTTCCATAACAGTTCCCTTCCATTCACCCGCCGCAATCTCTTTTATCTCTTTTAGGCTAGGCACTTCCACATCCATCCGGGTCCCAATATTCTTTAAGAGGGATTCCCTTTCACCCGCGACCTTTTTGAAAAGCGAAATTCCGTCATGTTTCGTACAGACGACATTCGTTGTCAAAAACGCTTCCCCGCCAGCCACCGTCAGCATAAACCTTGGAATGTGGAAAAGGGAATCGGGATATTTCGACCAAAGCGCCGTTTTCTGCTTGTGCGGATCGAAGGAAAAGCCGCCGAACATGAGTGGCCCAAGCCCCGCCTCTTTATATGGATTAACGATAATCCCGCCCTGGATAAGTTCATTCCAGCTGCGCCCTATATATGAAAACCGGCCTTCAGCCAGGTCCGAGCTTAATTGCGCCGCGATACCCAGCCCGGCGATATAAAATCCGCCTTCCGGGTCCCTCCAGTAAAACCGCTCACCAAAAAAATCCGTTCTTCCGCTATCAAAAAAACAAAGGGCTTCAATGGCGCCAGCCTTTCGCACCTCGCTGACAAGAATAGGCCTGCCCTGTTCCCTCGCTTTTTCAATGCCAAGATGGATTGCTTCTTTCAGTTCCGTTTCATGAATGGTAACCACAAATTTCCCTCCAACACAGCATCCAAAGCTGTTGTCCATTCAACCTAAACCCCATTTAGGATACTACTCTGTCCGCTGGAGTGTCAATAACACTTGTCACTTCCAACCGTGTTCATACCTTATTATAACGCATTCCACCGCAAAGCTCGACAACCGCCGCCTGCAAACCACTGGAAAATTCCATCGACCTCCCAGGAAAAGACGTTTTCGGTTCTTCACCAAAATAAGAACTAGCACTTATGGTGAAGAAACTGGTTTACCTTTTTTATGGAATTCGTTTCCAACCGTCGGGAAAAAGTGATTGACAGGCTCCGGGCAATTCCATAAACTTAAGTTTGGTATGGCTTTTTGCCATGTTTCCAAGAATACTAGCTTTAATGAATCAAAATATATAAGGGAGTGTTCATCATGCAGCCACAAGTTAAGACCAGCACACCCCATATTCCCGAATCGAACCGCGGATTCCGCGCATGGTGGCAGCTGACAAGGCCGCATACGCTAACAGCGGCATTCGTACCGGTTTTCCTCGGAACCGCGCTAGCGCTTCAAGAAGGAACCATTGATTACGGGCTCTTTACTGCCATGCTGCTCGCCTGCCTGCTCATCCAGGCGGCTACCAATATGTTCAACGAATACTATGATTTCAAGCGCGGCCTCGACACAGAGCATTCCGTCGGGATAGGCGGCGCCATTGTCCGCGACGGGATCAAACCAAAAACCGTCATGCAGCTCGCATTGGTCCTTTATGGCCTCTCCATCCTGCTCGGCATCTATATTTGCATGGAAACGAGCTGGTGGATTGCCGTTATCGGCAGCGTTTCAATGCTCATGGGCTATCTGTATACAGGAGGACCATACCCAATTGCATACACCCCGTTCGGCGAACTGTTCGCAGGGTTCTTCATGGGCTGCCTGATCATCTTGATCTCATTCTACATCCAGGCAGGATTCGTAACGGCGACAAGCGTCTTCGTATCGGTTCCGGTCTCCATCCTGGTCGGCGCCATCCTGCTGGCCAACAACATCCGGGACCATGACGGCGACAAAGAGTTTGGGAGGAAAACCCTCGCCATCCTATTGGGAAGGGAAAACGCAATCAATTTCCTGGCAGCGATGTTCATCGCGGCTTACGCTCTCGTCGTAATCATGATAGGACTTGGAATCGCCTCGCCATGGGCCGCAATCGTCATCCTGAGCGCGCCAAAAGCAATAAAGGCAATCAAAGGCTTCAAGGCAGGCAAAGTACCAATCCAGATGATGCCCGCCATGAAATCGACAGCCCAGACCAACACCATTTTCGGATTCCTTCTATCCATCGGCCTCTTCATCGGCCATTTCATCTAGCTTCCGCTTTTGCGGGAGCTTTTTTTATCGAGCTCCAAAACGAACCTTCGGCCGCATTGCATCCCACGAAGGTTGCCAAAATCTACTTGCTTCTCTGGTTTCCAGTCTATCATACACCTGAATCCCCCGAAACAACTGTTGGTATTCATACAGAGCCGCTTTATTCTTTTTGAAAAATTGGCCCACAACCGCGGAAAGCAGCGTGACACCGCCTTCCTTTGCATATGTTTCGCCGTAGGGCGTAAGGGGAACAAATTTAATACAGATATGATAATTTGCATGGAAACGGATGTGAACAGTCTATGTTAACCACTAATCAATTAAATTCATTGAAATATTTATTGAAGGAAGAAGAAAAGGCTCTGGAAAAGCAGCTGGAAATGAAGGACGGCTATGGGGACCGGGACAAGGACGAAACCGAAACGGTCGGGGAACTGTCGTCCTATGACAACCACCCCGCCGACCTCGGAACGGAGCTTTTTGAAAGGGAAAAGAACTTCGCCTTGGACGGCCACGCCGATTCACAGCTCGAAAAGGTTAAAGAAGCCCTTGCGGCATTCGAAGATGGCTCATACGGCGTTTGCCGGGAATGCGGGGAAGAAATTCCTTACGAGCGTTTGGAAGCCGTACCTTCCACCCTCTACTGCGTCGAGCATACACCTGACCGGACAACCGCGAAAGACAGGCCTGTTGAAGAGGATATACTTGACCCATCGGTGCCGAACTCCTTCAGAGGGAGAAGCAAAGGTGGGGTCATTGATACAAACGACTCATTCGAGGAAGTGGCGCACTACGGAACGTCCGAGGGACCTCAGGATCTTGTCGGTGACTACAACAGCTATGAAGAGCTATACAGAAACGGCATTAACGAAGAAGCTCCGCCCGAGGACATTGAGGAATTCGTTTCCAATGATATGGACGGCGGAAATCGGAAATACAATCCGAGCAATGACAAGCTGAAGGAATTGGAAAATATGCTGGACCGGAAAGGGCTTGACTCGCAAATGGGGGACGTCCATTATCACCGCAAGGACAGCTATGTAGACGATAAAAAGAAATAAAATATACAAACCAAAAGCCAGCTCCGAAAAAAATGGAGCTGGCTTTTTTACAATATCATTAATGTTTTGGCTGGTGCTTCAGCAGGTCCGACGACAGAGCCCTTGCTGTAGACAATTGGATTGCCCGGACTCCCAATCAGGATGGTTCCCGATTCGACCTTTACATCTTTATCAAGGATAACTGAATCGAGGACGCAGTTTTCGCCAATCTGGCACTTTTGCATAATTACGCTGTTTCGGATAATTGATCCCTTTCCGATTGTGATTCCCCTTGAAATAATGCTGTTTTCAATTTTCCCTTTCAGTTGGCAGCCATTGGCGATAAGGCTCCTTTTCACCGATGACTCAGGATAATACCGAGATGGCGGCTCATCCTTCACTTTTGTAAACACAGGCTGGGACTTTTTGAACAACGTATTCCATACACGGGAATCGAGCAATTCCATGCTTGTTTTATAATAACCCTGGATCGTTTCAACCCTTTTCGCGTAGCCTTCATATTCATACCTGCATACGGTATAAGGGCTGGACAAATCTTCAAAAACGTCCTTGATGCACGTATACCCGGTTTCGGCCCTGTTCTCAATCAAATCGATGAGCAATGACGTTTTAAGGAGATAAACATCTAAAGGCCTACCGTTTTTGTATACTTCTGTCAAATCACATCCACACCCAATATGCTGCTCCAGCAGGCGGTTGAAATCCGTGTTGATAACGGTAAAGGAATTCGAAATCAAGGTATACTCCTGAGAGCTCCTGTAAAAGAAATCAAGATTTTCGGCATAGTGAGAAAAACAACCTATGCCTGATTCTTTATCCGCATCCGATGGAGAAGCAGGAAAAAGGAACAAACCATCCCTCTTCCTGTTCAAATCCCAATTCTTTCCCGAACCAATATGGTCCATTAATGATCTATATCCCGACTTAGGAAAAATAGCAACATTGCTGATTCCTGAATTCACCATGCTGGAAAGGATGAAGTCGATTAGGCGGTATCTTCCCGCGAAAGGCAGGGCGGCAACCGGCCTGTGCAGCAGTAGTTGTTCCAGATCTTCGTGGTATGTGGCGGCATCGATTACTCCCAATAATTGTTTCTTCATTTCTGCCCCTCCTTCTATAAATTAAGTTGCTGAATATCTCTGTTGGATCATTTCTTCATTAACGAGTACAATTTCCCCGCTCTCCGGGCGAATGACCATGCCCTCAGGAATTTCAATGTGACAGGGGACAATCGCCCTCTCGATGAACGTGTTTTTGCCAATAACCGCATCCGGCATGATGACAGAATCCTTAACAACCGCGCCTCTTTCGATTGTTACCCCCTGGAACACAACCGAGTGTTCGATATCCCCCTCAATGGTGCAGCCTTCATTTACAAGTGAGTGCACAACCATCGCATCACCTGATATGAACTGGGGAGGATGGTTCGGATTGACAGAGTAAATCCTCCACTCGTTATCGAACAAATCGAGCCCGCACGTATCATCCAGCAGGTCCATATTGGCTTCCCAGAAACTTTCGAGCGTCCCTACGTCCTTCCAGTACCCCGAGAACGGATAAGCGATAAGCCGCTTGCCTTCCTCAACGAGGCGGGGGATGACATCTTTTCCGAAATCATGGCTCGACGCTTCATTCGTGTAATCCGATTCCAGGGTTTCTTTCAGCACATTCCAGTTAAATATATAAATCCCCATTGAGGCGAGGTTGCTTTTTGGAACGTCCGGCTTCTCCTCGAATTCCATAATTCTCATATCCCGATCCGTATTCATAATGCCGAACCGGCTTGCTTCCATCCAGGGAACTTCTATCACCGATATCGTGGCATCCGCGCTATTTTGAATATGGTACTGAAGCATATTCTCATAATTCATCTTATAAATATGATCGCCGGATAAGATGAGCACGTACTCCGGGTCATACTGCTTTAAGTAATTGAGGTTCTGGTAAACCGCGCACGCCGTTCCCGTGTACCATTTCACTTCGGAAGACTCGCTGAACGGCGGCAGGACCGTAACCCCTCCATCCTTCCTGTCCAAATCCCATGCGCTTCCAATCCCAATATAGGAATTCAGCACCATCGGCTGGTATTGTGTCAGCACCCCTACTGTATCAATACCCGAATTGGCGCAATTGCTTAAAGTGAAGTCAATGATCCTGTACTTCCCGCCAAACGGAACCGCAGGCTTCGCGAGATTCCTTGTCAGCATTTTCAGCCTGCTCCCCTGCCCCCCCGCCAGCAGCATTGCCACGCATCTTTTCTTTGCCATTATGGCTGCTCCTCTCTTCTTCCGGGCAAAAACAAAAGCCCTTGCGAAGAATGAAAACCATCCCGTCGAGGCCTTGTCTCACATACCCGGCATATTTTCTGGAAAGATTGGAACCCCTTTGCTCTCCCATTAAAGCCCGTATAGGTCTTACAGTAGCTTTTGCTGCCTTTACCCATTACTTCCAAAAGGAGTGGCATGCCCACGCATGCTGTTCACACCGAAATCCCTTTGAAATGGATATTCTATTTTTGAAGAATAATTCGCTTTATCCACTCCAAATCCTTGATAAAAATTCCTTGTTTTTTTGACAAGAAATCGGGAAATTTTCCAAAAATCCCGTGAATTCCGCTCAATGCCATTTCACCTGACAAATTTTCCTTCATAAAAAGATAAAAACCCGCCTTTAAACCCGAAAAAATAATGGCAGGGAAGTGAATAGCCCAAAGACAAAAGTTTATGTAAATTGTCAGTAGAAGGAGAAGGAAGGATACCGAAGCAACTTTCGTTGTATTTTTGAAGTATTCTATCTAATACCCTTTTTCTGTATAAAAAAACCCATTCTCAAAAAAAGTTTCTGAATATTTCTGGAAGTTGGAGAGAGAGGATCTTAATTGATCTTTGAATGAAAAATGTTTAAATAGGAAAGAAAGTGTTGGCATTAAGATAGGAAATAAAAGGATTGATATAAATGAAATTGAAGTGTGGATTGATGCAATCAAGGAGGAGGATAATGAGAGATAACTTTGTTTTAGTTGGAGTTTGTGGGTCTAGTGGGGCTGCGTGACATTCTTTACGGATTTAGGCCTTACAATGTCACGCAAGTGGGGTTTGAGTGCCATTCTTTTTGGATTTAGGCCGGACAATGTCACGCAAAGGAGGGTTGAGTGACATTCTTCCCGAACTTCGCCCGTACAATGTCACGCAAAGGAGGGTTGAGTGACATTCTTTCCGAATTTCTCCCGTACAATGTCACGCAAAGGAGGGTTGAGTGACATTCTTCCTGAATTTCGCCCGTACAATGTCACGCAAATGGGGGGTGAGTGACATTCTTTCTGGATTTAGGACGTACAATGTCACGCAAAGGGGGTTTGAGTGACATTCTTTCCGAATTTCGCCCGTACAATGTCACGCAAAGGAGGGTTGAGTGACATTCTTTCTGGATTTCGCCCGTACAATGTCACGCAAAGGAGTTTGAGTGACATACTTTCCGAATTTCGCCCGTACAATGTCACGCAAATGGGGGTTGAGTGACATTCTTTCTGGATTTTGTCCGTACAATGTCAGGCAAAGGAGGTTTGAGTGACATTCTTTCTGGATTTAGGCCGGACAATGTCACGCAAATGGGGGTTGAGTGACATTCTTTCTGGATTTTGTCCGTACAATGTCAGGCAAAGGAGGGTTGAGTGACATTCTTTCTGGATTTCGCCCGTACAATGTCACGCAAATGGGGGGTGAGTGACATTCTTTCTGGATTTTGTCCGTTCAATGTCACACAAATGGGGTGAAGGACGATTCCTATGAATTGTGGCCGGACATTGTCACTCATCCAGGTGGAGTTTGAAGACACTAAACAATTTTTTACATCCACAGCTTTTTCTTTTAAACGCAATTATAACAAAAAAAAAGATAAGATATTAGCAATGTACAATTTAATAATAGATACCAACGAAAAAGAGCAGCGGGCACAATGCCCGCTGCTCTTTCTTGTAAATATGACCCCTACGGGATTCGAACCCGTGTTACCGCCGTGAAAGGGCGGTGTCTTAACCGCTTGACCAAGGGGCCAACTATGGCGGAGAAGGAGGGATTTGAACCCTCGCGCCGGTTGACCCGACCTACACCCTTAGCAGGGGCGCCTCTTCAGCCTCTTGAGTACTTCCCCATATGGCTCCGCAGGTAGGACTCGAACCTACGACCGATCGGTTAACAGCCGATTGCTCTACCACTGAGCTACTGCGGAATAATATAAATATTCTACAATAAAAAATCAAATATGGTGGGCCTAAATGGACTCGAACCATCGACCTCACGCTTATCAGGCGTGCGCTCTAACCAGCTGAGCTATAGGCCCATATATGGAGCGGGTGATGGGAATCGAACCCACGACATCAGCTTGGAAGGCTGGAGTTTTACCATTAAACTACACCCGCGTATAATAAATGGGGCGATTGAGGGGAATCGAACCCCCGAGTGCCAGAGCCACAATCTGGTGCGTTAACCACTTCGCCACAACCGCCATTACCAAAATATGATAATGGTGGCTCAGGACGGAATCGAACCGCCGACACAAGGATTTTCAGTCCTTTGCTCTACCGACTGAGCTACTGAGCCAAAAAAAATGGCGGTCTGGACGGGACTCGAACCCGCGACCTCCTGCGTGACAGGCAGGCATTCTAACCAACTGAACTACCAGACCATATTGCGGGGGCAGGATTTGAACCTGCGACCGTCGGGTTATGAGCCCGACGAGCTACCGAACTGCTCCACCCCGCGACGATAAAAAGATATTAAATTTCGCCATGCCCATTGAGAGCATTGACTGTCCCCATCATAGATGGGTACAACTCGCAGCATTATCTGTGATGCAACGCTCGTTGCTCCACCCCGCGACGATAAAAATATAAATGGCGGAGGAAGAGGGATTCGAACCCCCGCGCGGTTTAACCCGCCTGTCGGTTTTCAAGACCGATCCCTTCAGCCAGACTTGGGTATTCCTCCATTTATATAGAAAATATTGATGGACCTTGTAGGACTCGAACCTACGACCGGACGGTTATGAGCCGTCTGCTCTAACCAGCTGAGCTAAAGGTCCATATTACATAATCACTATAAGTATCCATCCCTGAATTTTAGGTCCCTACTTGAAACGTTTATTCAGGCAATTAAGTTATGTCCAACTTAAAAGTTTTGGTAGCGGCGGAGGGGATCGAACCCCCGACCTTACGGGTATGAACCG
>NZ_QNQT01000005.1 GCF_003362805.1 Neobacillus piezotolerans | reverse complement strand
GGACCTTTTTTAAAAGTGTCCATTATTCGGGTTATAGTTCAAAATCGGCGGCCCTTTTGTTTTAACTGTCCGATTCGGGACTCATATGGATTAGCGGCGCTTCCTGCCAACGTATTGAAAAGCCATCGCCAAGGCCAAAGGTGACAAAACATGACAATCTTAGCCAATTTATCTAGTAATCTTTCTGGCAATTTATTATACTAATTAATAATATAAGCAATTTATTTAATTTGTTTAAGGAGGCACCTACTTGTACTGTCCAAATTGCAATACGTTAAATGATGATTCTGCCCGCTATTGCAGCAAATGCGGGGAATACCTTGAAAAGAAAGCCTTGGAAGTATGCCCGGACTGCGGCACTGAAAGGCAAAATGGCGATGAATTCTGCAACATCTGCGGATATAAATTCGCTGACGGGCCCACACCAGCCCAGACAGCTCCTGTTACAGGCAGCTTTGACGCCATAGGAGATACAAATGGTCTTAACAGCGGGAACGGAGGCGGTTTCCAGTCCAGCCCTTCACACAATTATGGTTCTTATAACGCTGCTAACAACAGGGAAGGCAATGTCCGCTATGCAAACTTTGGCGAAAGACTTGTCGCGCTAATCATTGATTCCGTTATTTTAGGGGTTGCGGGCTTCTTCCTGGGAATGGTGTTCGTAGCATTCGACAACGAGGGAATTACAAACTTCCTTTCCTTTATTATCGGCATTGCCTACAAAGCGGGAATGGAGGGCTCCTCCAATCAAGCAACCCTCGGAAAGATGGCAATGGGCATAAAGGTAATCGGACCTGATGGCGGACGAATCAGTTATGGCCGGGCAATCGGCAGGTACTTCGCTACATTCCTGTCTACCATTATTTTAGGAATCGGCTACCTTATGGCTCTCTTTACGAAAGAAAAACGTACCCTTCATGACTTTATAGCCGGTACGTATGTTATTAAAAAATAATAGCAGGAAACCCCTTTTCTTTTTATATAAGAGAAGGGTTTTTTTATTGCTCCATTCATGGAGTCATAGGCAGCTGTCACGGAATTGTAACGGACGCATAGTATAAACCAGGTACGTATAAGGGAAAGGAGTTTGCTTGCCTTGACTAAATTCGATCCTGGAAATTTGGCGGTTGCCTATATCGCGCCGGTTACACCTTTCAGGCCATTGGATGGAAGAAAATATACACTATCCCATTCGGATGTGACCGGCAAGCTCTTTTTAACGATTGGGCCAGAATTTAGCTTTTCCACAGCCAATACGGCTAAGGATGAGGTTTTCACCGAGTGGATCCAAAGCATGGGGGAATATTCGATGTCCGGGCGTGTCCACGTGAGCGGAGGTGAATTTGACGAGCAGCATTCAAAGGTCCGGTTTCTGATTTTTAAAAAGGAAATGGAGCTGGCATTGACGGCGATTGTCTATGGTGATCAAGTATTTTACAAAAGCTTTCCATGGCTCCTGGACGCCCCCATCTACATTCATTTTGATTCTATTTATCCGGAGTTCCAAAAAGTGCTTTTCTACGGGACGCCAAGGCAGTACCTTACTTCTGCCCGAGAACAAAAGGTTACGTAACAGCGCGGGACGGTTGTGCCTGCGCTGTCGTTTTTTGGAAACCTTCATACGATTGGGAAACATCCGGTTTTTTTAAACGAAACAAGGGTAAATACGATTTAGCATTACATTTTCCTGGAATCGGTTCCAGCACCTACATAGAGATACCCGGCAAAAGATATACTGGTGACCGGTTTCAAATCTCATTAGGAGGCGTTCTTATGCAAAAAAAGGCGAAGTTCCTTCCATATCTGGCTTCCGCCGCGCTCGCATTAAGCCTTGCAGCGTGCCAGTCCTCAGCCGACAAAACTGGCGGGGACTCAAAAAAGGATGACAAAGGGGAAGGCGAAAAGGAAAAGGTGGTAACGATTACGTACGCGAGGGGCGCGGATACGACAGGAAGCACCGAAAAGCTGATACAGGCATTCGAGGATGCCCATCCAAATATCAAGGTCGAATATCAGGAAATGCCAAACAGCAGCGGTCAGCAGCACGACCAATATGTAACGGCCTTCAGTTCGAAAAGTGATGAAATCGATGTTTTCGACGCGGATGTCGTCTGGCCGGCAGAATTCGCCCAGGCGAACTACGCCCTGGAATTGGACAGGCTGATTGAAAAAGATGGCATCAATTTGGATGACTATTTCCCGGCAACCGTCCAGGCCGGAAAATTCGGCGGGAAGCAATGGGCCATGCCAAAATACATGGATGCCGGCCTTCTATACTACAGGACTGATATTGTAAAAGAGGCGCCAAAAACTTGGGATGAGCTGATTGCGGCCGCAAAAGATGGCCAGGGGAAGGAAGGAACGAAATTTGGCTTCGTTCTTCAGGCGAACCAATATGAAGGCCTCGTCGTTAATGCCATTGAGTTCATTGCTTCCTATGGCGGACAGGTCATAGACGAAAACAACAAGGTTGTCATTGACAGCCCAGAATCAATCAAGGGTTTGACGAAAATGGTCGAAGTCGTCAATACCGGCATTACGCCAAATAATATCCTGACATTCACCGAACCCGAAACTGAAACAGCGTTTATCGAAGGGCAGACAGTCCTTGCCCGGAACTGGCCGTACATGTCTAAATCCGGCGCGGATAAAGAGCGTTCGAAGGTCCTCGATAAAGTTGGCTATTCTGTGCTGCCTGCCGGAGATAAGGGTTCCGCTTCGACGCTCGGAGGATATATGACTATGATCAATCGGTATACGGATGAGCCGGAAGCGGCTTGGGAGTTCGTTAAATGGATGACAGGCAAAGAGGGACAGCTTATTTCCGCTACCGAAGGAGGAAGGGCTCCGACTCTAAAGGCATTGTATGAAGACGACAAGGTTAAGGAAGCTGCACCGCTATTCGGTAAAGAAGAATTCGTCAATGTGCTTCACAGCGCGGTGCCGCGTCCCGTAACGCCAAATTACCAAAAGGTATCCGACATCATCCAGATAGAGGTATCAAAGGCGCTGACCAAGAAAATCACCCCTGAAGAAGCCATTAAAAACATGCAGCAAAAGATGGAAGAGGCTTTGAAATAACCGTAATCCGCCGGTTTTGGGTATTAATGCAAAGGAACAAAGGAAGGTGGGTGTTATCGCACCCGCCTCTTTTATTAAAACCCCGAAAATTGGGCGGCAAACGCGTTCAAAACCCATTTGTAAGAGAGGGTGTTCATAATGGCAAAAGGCTCCGGCCGAAACAGAAGCCTTAGCGAAAAGCAGCTTGGCTATTTGATGGTTCTTCCTTCGCTGATTTTGATTCTCGCGGTTGTGATTTGGCCAATCACCCAATCATTTTGGAACAGCCTGTTCGATTACAGGCTCAACGACCCCGCCAGATCACAGAAAATGCTGACGGACAACATCGACCTGGAACGATATACAAACAACTATTATTATTTGTCCAATTCACTTGGGAGCCTTGAAGAAAGCGGAAAAGACCCAAAGGTGAAGGAAACGCTCGCGGGCATTAAGGCGGATATTGAAGCCAGCCATAAAAAGCTGATGGCCGAACCGGGGTTGGAAGAAAAGTATAACAAGGTAAACGATATTATCGCTTCCTTTAAGCCAGTCACCGACGCAAAACTCAAATATTCAAAACTGGAATCAAAAGTGGCGGCTGATTATTCAGCCGTTCTGGAAAAAGCCGATAATAAATTGGACAGGCTTGAATTTGGCCCAGAAGAAGAGGCGATTGCGGCTGATTTAAAAGAACAGCTTAAGGAAACGAAAGGAGCCATCCTACAATCAAATTTTATCGGCTTTAAAAACTATATGAATTATTTCCAGGACCAGCGGATGTGGCAATCCATTGCGAACACGACAATCTTTACAGTCATTTCCGTGTTTATCGAGTTGGTCATTGGCCTTATGATCGCGCTCCTTCTGAACAGGGTGTTCTTGGGCAGGGGCATTGTCCGCGCCGCGGTGTTAATTCCATGGGCCATACCTACTGCTGTTTCCGCGATGATGTGGAAGTATCTGTATGACGGCCAATCGGGTATCATCGCCCACTATTTTGAGAAAATGCATCTTGTTGAAAGTGCCGGGAATTTGCTGACGACACCAGTCGGTGCAATGTTCTCGATCATATTCACCGATGTTTGGAAAACGACTCCTTACATGTCATTGCTTCTTCTAGCCGGCCTCCAGACCATTCCTTCTTCCCTGTATGAGGCTGCCCAAGTAGATGGAGCAAACAAATACCATCAGTTTTTCAAAATTACGCTGCCGCTCTTAAAATCGTCAATCCTTGTGGCGCTCCTGTTCCGTACGCTCGATGCTTTCAGGGTGTTCGACCTGATTTATGTACTGACCGGAGGCGGGCCTGCAAACTCAACAGAATCGATTACGGTATATGCGTATAAAACTTTATTCTCCCAGCAAAACTTCGGAGCCGGATCTGTATTATCGGTCATCGTTTTCCTGGCTGTGGCATTGATTAGCATGATTTATATTCGCTTCATTGGATCCGACCTTTTTGAAGGAAAAGTAAAGGGATAGGAGGATGGAAGATGAATAGACGTGCAGGAATCCCTTTTTATGTGTTTCTCGTTATATTTGTGTTTCTTGTAATGTTCCCATTCTTGTGGGTATTTTTGACGTCAATCAAGCCTCCCGGCGAGATTTTCTCATCGTTTGCCTGGTTTTCAAAGCAGCCTACGCTTGAATCGTATAAATCGGCCTTAACGACGAGGCCGTTATTAACCTATATGAAAAACAGCTTCATCGTATCGGCTATGACAACGTTGATAGCGATCGCTTTCGCTTCCTTCGCCGCCTATGCGCTGACAAGGCTTCCAATCCGCTTTAAAAAACTGATTTTGGGAATCGTCCTGGCTTCTTCAATGTTCCCGCACATTGCGATTATGTCGCCGATCTATAATTTCGCGACAGACTTCCATTTAAGGAATACGTACTTGGGGCTTGTGATCCCTTACATCACGTTCAGCCTTCCGCTCGCGATTTGGCTGCTATCAACATTTTTTCAAAAAATCCCTTTTGACTTGGAGGAATCCGCGAAAATGGATGGCGCGACTCCTTTTCAAACCTTCAGGAAGATTATCTTTCCGCTCGCGGCGCCAGGGGTTTTCACAACGGCGATTCTCGTTTTTATAACTGCGTGGAATGAGTATCTGTTCGCGCTGACAATCAACTCGAAGGAGTCATCCCGGACGGTGCCCGTTGGAATTTCGCTTTACCAAAGTGATTACACCGTTCCTTGGGGAGACATTACCGCCGCAACGGTTATTGTAACAATTCCGATTGTCATTCTGGTCCTAATTTTCCAAAGAAGGATTGTGTCCGGGCTGACATCGGGATCAGTAAAAGGGTAAAATGACCTTCCATCAGGTGTTGTTTTTTACAGATGGTTAGGTAAACCAATTGGACTTTTACGGGCAGTTGGTCCACCATAGATAATAGGATTGATCCCCTAATCTTTAGGTGGGTTCTTGCTGCCCGTTAAGATAGGGTAAAGGACTTGTTTTTTGGGAGTGACAACTGTATGAGGAAAAAACCTTACTTGACGGACGCGATTATCGGCAACTCAAAAATGCTTGTAACGCTAACGCAAGATGGACAGCTCCAGCGCCTGTTCTGGCCAAATATCGACTTTCCGCAGCACGCGAACCAGTTCTATACCGGCATCCATACAGGCGATGGAGGGGAAGGCGGGACGTCGTTTATCCATGAAGCTGGCTGGGAACATCTGCAGGCATACGACGGCGATACAAATATCCTCGTTACCACAGCCCGAAACTTCGACTTGAAAGTTGAAATCACGCAAACGGATTTCGTTGTTCCCGGAAAGGATATTTTCGTACGGGATTATCAAATTAAAAATCTCTCAAGTTCGGATAAAAAGGTGTCATTTATCGCGTATTCCGACTTCACTGTAGATGACAGGAAAAGGTACAGCACGGTGATGTTCAACCCGGTGGACGACTGCCTGGTCCATTATTTCCGCCAATATGCTTTTGCGGTCGGAAGCAGCATGGAGGCGACACAATTTCAGAGCGGCGCGGCGATCGAAGCGGCCCGCTTGAACAAACTGAGCGGCAAAGTAATAACGAACAAAACGGACGGAGCCCTGTCTTGGGATCTCGGGAATATGGCTGGTGGCGAAGAGAGGCGGCTGACCATATACATTACAGCAGGCTCCAATCTTGGTGGAGCTGTTGCCTGCCTTGCAGAAGCAAAAGAAGCTGGGCCCGATGAACTTCATGACAGGACCGCGCTTTTTTGGGAAGAGTACCTTCTTCAGGCACGAGAAATCCATATAGAAGACGAAAAGACGAGGCAGGTATACAAAAGATCGCTGCTTACGTTCAAGCTGCTAAATGATGAAGAGACTGGTGCGTTCATCGCTGGGCCAGAGGTGGATGAGGATTATGATTTTTCCGGGGGATATGCGTATTGCTGGGGCAGGGACGCCGCCTATATCGCCACTGCCGCGGACCTTGCCGGATACCATGGCCTTGTATCCAAATTCTATTATTCCACCATGGCCACCCAGAGGGACGACGGGGCCTGGGAGCACCGATTTTACACGAATGGCATGCTCGCCCCGACCTGGGGAATCCAAATTGATGAGGGCGGCTCAATTCTCTGGGGAATCCATAGGCATTATGAAATTACCAAGGATGTTAATTTCCTGAATACAATCTGGCCATCTGTGGAAAAGGGCGCCAATTACCTGACTATGTTCATTGACCTGGAAACCCATTTGCCCCTTCCCACCAACGACCTCTGGGAAAAGAGGGAAGGGGAACATCTTTATTCGGCTGCGGCAGTGTATGGCGGTTTGGTTGGCTCGGCAAAGCTTGCCAGAAAACTGAATCGCGAAGATTTGGCTGAAAAATGGGAGAGAACGGCGGAGCGAATGAAAAAAACAGTTGAAGAACGCTGCTGGAATGAGGAAACCGGCTCCTATCTTAGGGCCCTGAAACTTACGGTTGATGAGAAAACCTATACAGAGGCGTCGCTCGCTGGCAAGGAAACGATTGTGGAAGAGGACCGGAAAGGATACAAGACGTTCAGGCTGATGGAGGATCCTGTTATCGACATATGCCTGCTCGGCCTGAATGTCCCATTCAATATGATCGATGAAAAATCGGATCGGATGGTAAAAACGGCGGAAACGATTGAACACCTTTTGACTTCTCCGGTAACAGGCGGACTCGAACGTTTTCCAGGGGACGTATATATCGGAGGAAACCCATGGATTCTCACCACCCTGTGGATGGCTTTGTTTGACATTAAAATCGGCAAATTTGAAAAAGCGCGCTCCTATTTGAATTGGGCCGTAAACAACGCCAACCAACTTGGCCTTCTGCCTGAACAGATCCACAAAGAAACCGGCGAGCCCGCTTGGGTAATGCCGCTTACATGGTCGCACGCGATGTTCGTTCTGTCCGTCATCGCGCTTGAAGAAGCGGGGGAGCTGAATGGCGATTAAAGACATTTTAAAAAAACAGCGAAATCCATTATAGAAGAGGATTTCGCTGTTTTTTAAAGGTAAAAAGAAATGGAGAAATAATTGCAAAAGGTGGTTCCAAAATGTTTCTTTATGGACAGCCCCGTTTTTTGGTTTCCATTATATAAAATTCCGGTCTTTCGCTTCATCTTTTTGAAAGGCAGCAACGATTCCATAGCAAAGCAGGCTTATATAGAATATCCCACTGTTAAAAAATGCTTGGAGGAACTTCACTGGGATGAAACCCAGCAACGGGGTGATCATTGCCAATAACATCAGATATGCGAGCCATTTTGGAAAAACTTTTGATTTTAACGTGCCAATTGCAAAACCGAGAGCTCCAAAAAAAGCCAATGGGATGAAAAAGATGAAAAACCGAAAAACAGAATGGTCAAATACGCTGGCCATGAATGTATCAGCCTTTGTAAATTCTCCCTGGCTTGCAACCCCATCAAAAACAACTGGTGCCACCGAGGAAAGCAGGGTGTAAGTAGTCATTTCATATAGAAGGATATAAGTAAACAAAAAGGTAAATCCGATTAGTCCCCAAACGCCTGCTTTTGATGCAATTCGGCCATACACTCCAATAAATCCAAGAAACAAAAAAAGTATACCGAAAAGAAGGAGGATCGAAACATTATTTACAGTGGCCAGGAAACTGTCAACTTGCTCAAGCTTCAAAAGATCCGGGAAGAAATAAGCCTTATAAACCATAATGGCCGAGCCAATACCTAAGAAAATCCCGCTTAACTTTGAAATGACTGAACTCATGATTTACCTCCCAAGTATGAAAAAATTAAATTCCTGGTTAAATAAATATGCTAAATAGCTAAATAGAATGAATTTAATTAAGGTTGTAATGTTGTAATTTAAAGGGAATCAATTTGAAATTTGATGTAAAGATACAAGTAAAACAGCAAAGATAGATGTAATCAAGGTTCAAAATTCTACACGGAAATTGTCAAAATGAACATAAAATCTTCTCTAAAGCCATCTTACAAAAGTTGCGGTTTAGAGAGCATTATATTATTTTCTACACTGCTAGGATCCCAGGATAATAATTCTAAAACGGATAATAATTCTAAAACATTCCTGCGAATAACTAGAATGAAACAAAATTTTTATTCCGTCTCACTATCAAGAGTTTATTTTGGTATTGAGATGTATTTCAGCTTTTTATATTTAACTTCCTAGAATATATATTATGTTAACTGAAAAAATAAAAATAATAGAATCCAATCCCTATGATTGAATCCTATGACTTCTCCCTTCCCTGACCGCTACATTAACATCAACAAACTCTGCGGCATACTCAATTACATCACTCACATGGATTCCATATGTTTGGGCAAAAACTTTTGCCCGATCCAGCAGTTCACGGTCAAAAGTGGATTTATATTGAACACGGTCAGTCCGTTTATTCTTTTTAAGATTAAGCTCTTTTGCATCCATTAAAATGTTCATTCCGCTTTCAAGTAAATAATTTATATATGTATTGTTTTGTTTTGCGATTTCTCCAAGTTTTGCAAGAATATTTGAACTGACAGTCGTCCTGAACTTAACCCGGTTTGATTTGGCTAGACTAACTTTATCCATGATTTGCAACATTTTTTCTTTTTTCTTCAAAACGCAATTTAATCCAGCGTCCCTATATATAATATCCGCTAGTTTCTTCACACTTTCTCTGCCAGATACAACGACTCTGTAAATTGAATTTAAGCTCTTAGTTTTTTCTGTACGTATTTTTGATCTCAGAGTCCACCGTTGGTATACGGACAATAAACCCTGCGCGAAACAAAAACTGCCGCTAGTTACTGTAACCGTGTATCCATCATCCACATATCCATCCCCATCAATGACACCTCGAACAAAGGAAGGCAAAAATTCTTGTGGACATTTAGGAAAAGTAACTGTTAACGATTTCCTTTTTGTTACTCCAAGTTTACATAAGTTGTCCTTTAAAGCCTTTGAGCAAACTGTCAATGTATATAAATCTGCTCGTGAGCGTTTTTTCGCTTCGCCAGTGAATTTCATTAAGTTTGCTATTTTATCCAAGAGTTGTGAATCCTTTTGGCTCACTGAAAAGGATTGGTTAGTCGGGCAAATATTCCCATCCGTAACAATCAGCACCAACACCCAGGCCATTTCATGGCTCCATTGATCAAAAAACTCCTCGTTAACTTTATGTTTCCTCGGCGGGCCGGTTCTTGTTGCCTTTATGCCGTTTTTAGTAATGACATTAAGAATCGATCTAGCTGAAAGCCCGCTTATCTCACTCATTTCTTTATAAGATATACCATTTTTATACATATTGATAATGATTTCATCTGTAATCCCCTTCTTCCTTGGCAATTCGTCCTCCCCCTTGGAACAGAACATTTGTTCTATTCTAATTATATAACAATAAGGAAAACCCCGCCAACTTTAAACCCCAATTTTTTGAAAATAAGTATGTATAGACCATTGCAAACTCCCTAATCATGGCCTTAAAACCGTTTGACGGGTAACCCGGGTTAACTTTTGATATACTACGTTATATATTCCCTAAAATATAGCAGGAAAGGACGAAACTCAATTATGCCAAAACATCATATCGGCGTCATCGGGCTTGCAGTCATGGGCAAGAACCTTGCCTGGAACATGGAAAGCAAAGGCTACAGTGTCGCGGTTTACAACCGCTCACCGGAAAGAACCGACGAAATGGCGACGGAATCCGAAGGCAAAAACATCTTCCCTGCCTATTCCCTCGAAGAATTTGTTGATTCACTTGAAAAACCGCGCAAAATCATGCTGATGGTCAAAGCCGGCAAACCAACGGACGCGACCATTGACCAATTGAAACCACTCCTCGATAAAGGCGACATCCTCATCGACGGCGGAAACACCTTCTTTGCGGATACCCAGCGCCGCAACAAAGAGTTAAGCGAAGCAGGCCTCCACTTTATCGGCACCGGAGTTTCAGGAGGCGAGGAAGGCGCTTTGAAAGGCCCATCCATCATGCCTGGCGGCCAAAAGGAAGCGTATGACCTTGTCGCCCCGATCTTCAAGGATATTTCCGCCAAGGTGAATGGTGAACCCTGCACAACCTATATTGGGCCGGACGGCGCGGGCCATTATGTTAAAATGGTCCATAATGGGATTGAATATGGCGACATGCAGCTCATCTCGGAAGCCTACTTCCTTTTGAAGAATGTTTTGGGATTAACAGCCCAGGAACTGCACGAAGTATTCGCTGAATGGAACAAAGGCGAGCTCGACAGCTATCTTATTGAAATCACAGCTGATATTTTCAAAAAAACCGATGAAGAAACTGGCAGGCCGCTCGTTGATATCATTCTTGATACCGCCGGTCAAAAAGGTACCGGAAAATGGACAAGCCAAAGCGCGCTTGACCTTGGCGTCCCCCTTCCGATCATTACCGAATCTGTGTTCGCCCGCTTTATTTCAGCCATGAAGGCTGAACGCGTCGAAGCAAGTAAAATCCTTCGCGGCCCCTCCGGCAAAGCCTTCACTGGAGACCGGAAGTCATTCATCGAGTCGGTCCGTAAAGCTCTGTATATGAGCAAAATCTGTTCGTACGCCCAAGGATTCGCGCAATTGAGGGCGGCATCCGAAGAATACGAGTGGGATTTGCGCTACGGTGACATCGCAATGATATTCCGCGGCGGCTGCATCATCCGAGCTCAATTTTTGCAAAAAATCAAGGAAGCATACGACCGTGAGCCCGGCTTGAAAAACCTGCTGCTCGATCCGTATTTCAAGGAAATTGCCGAAGGATACCAGGATGCGCTTAGGGAAATCGTCGGAACATCTGTCCAAAACGGAATTCCTGTCCCTTGTTTCTCTGCGGCCATCGCTTATTACGACAGCTACAGAAGCGAAACGCTCCCAGCCAACCTCCTTCAGGCACAGCGTGACTATTTTGGCGCCCATACGTACCAAAGGATTGATAAAGAAGGCATTTTCCATACCGAATGGCTTAAATAAAATACAGCAAGGGAGCTGCATTGCAGCTCCCTCTTTAATTGTAGTGCTTTTGTTTGATTAGGAATTCATGGATTGAGGGATTATCGAGTTCAAAGTAAGGGCTTGAAACGTATTGGATATCCCCGCTTTTCCCCTTGATATAAGTAGGTTCGTCAAACGCAATCAGTTCCCTTATGGACAAATGGGCCATGCTGGTCATGATAAAAATTTTATTATAGAGCGATTCATCCTTGAACAAGGCGTGGATTAATAGGGCAAAACGCTCAAGGATTTCGATTGGATGAAAATCATTAAATTCGGTTACTTCAGCAAAAAATTGCTTCGTTTTGTTATTGTGGAGCCCGAACAGGATGTATGGCTTTATCGTAAAAAAGGGCTTTATGATCACTTCATAGTCACATTCTTGCGATTCGTCGAAAGCATCCTCAACTTGTGAATCAGGGAAAAATCCTCTTTCAAACGAAATTGCGATATTCAGGTAATCGATATCCCCTTCATCAGCAAACTCCCCGTCCATTTCCGTTTCATAAACGGTATCAGCGTAAACCTCATCGTCCTCAGGTTCGTCAACATCCCAATCAATAATCTGGCTGGACATATCATTGACAATCATCGGCAAAAAAGGGGTTAACAGTCCAAGGACATGATCGTAAAATGGGAACCTGGTGTCTATAGTCAATTGATTTCCTCCCCGCTCATAATGACATGATGGCTTCTGTACATATAATCTACCCATTCTGGTTCGATTCACACCTTCCTGCAAAAATTGGGCAAAAGAAAAAGCCCCCAAAAAGGAGCCTTATTTCCATCCTATGCCGGTTTTTGCTTCTTCCATACCTTGTAGTGCATTATGAGCGTTACTATGCCAATAATCACGACAAATCCGATGCTCACAAAAAAACCATAACGAATCTCACTTTCCGCGAGCGTCCCGCTTGCCGCGGCAAGCAGTAGCAGCAGTCCCGAAAACGCAAGCACTTTTGCCCCTTTTCCTGTTTCAAGGATACGGAGGCCCGAAAGGATAATAAATCCCCAATTGAACAAGATTAGAATCCCAGCTGCCGTTGTGATATATTCGTAAATCTTGCCAGGAAGAAGCAACGCCGTAATGATTGAAGCCAGTAAACCAATCGCGGCCAATCCGAGCGATGGCAGGGGTACCTGTTTCCATTTAATCTTTTTCGCAAAAATTGCGGGCGCGTCCTTGCTTTTCGATAAAGTAACAAGCAGCGTTGTGACACCGAACAAGGAAGCTGTCATAGTCGAAAATCCTGCCATGATGATGGCCGCGTTGAATACATGGGGAAAAAAGGATAGGTGGTAATGTTCCATCGCCGTGACAAACGGACTCTCTTTGTCGCTGAATTCGAAATAGTTTGCCATGACGACGGCGAAGCCAATAGCGAGAAAGTAAATCGAAACCAGGACGATCAGCATGATGATTCCCGCTTTCGGCGCATCTTCCCTCCTTTTAAGCCTTGTCGCCATTAATCCGATTACCTCGATTCCGCCATATGCATAGTAAGCGTATATTAGCGATGACCAAAAGCCGGTAAGCCCATTCGGGAAAAATCCGCCCATTGAATCCGGTATCCCGGGATGCTTTACATTTCCTTGAAGAACGCCTGTGAATGCAAGGAGCGCCAAAATGATGAACATGAGGATGGCCGAGGTCTTGATAACGGCAAGCAAATTTTCCACCTTATCGAAACCCTTGTTGCCGGTAATGACAACGAAAATCGATAAAACAGCGTACCCGGCGGCAAAAAGCCATAGTGGAATATTTGGAAACCAAAATCTCGACAAGATGGACAAAGCGGTCAATTGGCTGCCCATAATTAGGATATTTGAGGACCAATAATTCCATCCGCAGCTGAAGCTCGCCCATTGTCCATAAGCCTTGCCGGCATAATAGCAGAACGAACCGTCCTGGGGATCCTCCGCTGTCATTTTCGCCAATAAATTGTAGACCGTGTATGTCCCATATGCCGCCAATAAAAAAGAAAATACAAGTGATGGACCGGTCGTTTTTATCCCTATGGCAGATCCCAGGAAAAACCCGGTGCCTATTGTACACCCGATTCCAATTAACGACAGCTGCCACCATTTCAGGTTTCCCTTTCCTTTGCCGCCCCCTTTATGCACAGATTTGGCTGAAGGGATAAAAAAGTCCATGGAATGCCTCCTTACGGTATTTTGCCACCAATTTTCGCCGCATAAGACAGGAACTATGAATGGAGGGTGTTATTCCTGTTCTTCCTCCTCACCCTCAACTGGTTTTCCGGCGTTTCGTTCAACTGTCCGGTACATGGCGGTAGTCATGCTCCCCTGGACAACATATTCAAGAAAGAAAGGCGTGAATATTTTCTTATACTCGTCATCGTCGAACATTTTCCTGTTTTGGAGTTCCATTTCACCAAGGCCCTCGAACTCTGAAAGAAGCACATAGGAATAGTCCGGGCCGGCTATAGGTGATAATAATTCGACTTTGTGGCTGTAATGGTCGTTCCGATAACTGACGATTTTCTCAAGATTGGAAAATGCCTCCATAAACTTCTCCTGCCTGATTTCAAACGTTTGATAAACATAGACTGTCATGGCAACCTCCTTGATTTTTTTATGCCTCACTGGCGCCTGTTTTTGAGGTGACTGGGCGGCCTCCCTAATCGACGTAACGAAAAAAAAGCCCCATTTTGGCCGGAAAGGGGCCAATTTGCCGAGAAATGCCCTTATTAAATCCCTTTGTTATGGCAATACTCATCAACGATTTGCTCTATTTCATCCAGTACCGGGAACTTTCCGCTAAAGGTGAATTTAATTTCCTCAATAAACTCGCCATTTTTGTACACATGGATGGCACCGTTCTGGCTTATAACACTGAATTCGGGCTCAAATCGGTATCCAAATTTGTCTATCGCACCCATTCCAATCATCCACTCCATCCATGAACTGAACTTATTGATTTTTCATTTTGGATTTTTCGCCGTTTTCCTGCTTATTGGGATTAGCCGGAACAAATCCATACCCTGTTGGGCTTTGCTCGATTTGCTGGGCTGGCCCTTTTTTGTCCGATTGTTCTTTTCGCACCGTTTTCCCTCCAAACTCCATTATTGATTCCGGCTTTTCACATCGCCTTTAGTCCCCTTTTTTACAGTCTGGGGGGAATGATGATTTTCGCTTCCTCCATTCGGTGGACCGAAAACATGGCTATCGGAAGTTACTTTCGCTCCTTTTGTAAAATCATCCTTCGTTTTCAATTCCTTCACCTCCACGTAAAGCCTATTGTGATTAGGTTGTTCAATTTCCAGATTTCTATTAGGACAATTCAATGATGCGAGTGTAATAATTTCTCCAGTGCAAATACTAACCATCATAAAGTCCATACATTCAAGGAGGGTCGTTATGAACAAAAACAAAGATGCTGAAAAGGCCCCGACTTTTGCTCCAGGGCTTGATACCGATGCACAGCTAAGCCAGTCCGCCACAGAAGAGGACAGGAGAAAAGGGAATGCCACTTCCGTTACAATCGCTTCTTACGATGAAGTTGACCCGAGCTGAAAAGGAGCAGCAGGCCTATACTTGTAGTAGCAAAAAAAGCCCGAATCCCGGGCTTTTTATCATTCCGCCGTAACCAAGGCGGGTTTCTTGTTTTGGAGGCATTATTCCCTTAAATCCGGATTTTCGGGAGGAGCAAACTCCACTGACAGGAGGCTTATATCCTTCTCAAGGCCATAGAACGTTTTTTCTTCCTTTTTTTCATCGCTTTTCTTTTGATCTTTCGTTTCTTTTTGCATACCATCCACCCCTTCATAAAAATAAAAAAACACTGGGTTACCTATTCCGGACTTTTCTTTCCTCCATGGCCATTCATTTACGTCGTTTGTAAGAAAGAATATTCAACACCCTTACCCTTTGGTTTTCATATCCTGATATAGGCTTTTTACCGAGGGAGGTGCTGATTTGATCATTCATACAGTCGAGCGCGGGGATACATTGTGGAAAATAGCCAGCCGTTATCGTGTGGCCATTCCCGAAATTGTCGAGGCAAACGGATTGGCCGATGCTTCCCGGCTTGCAATCGGCCAGGCCTTGCTGATTCCTTCGCCGGATATTCTTCATACAGTGAAATCTGGCGATGTATTATGGGCAATCGCCCAGCGATACGGGATAAGCGTCGAGGCGATAGTAAAAGAAAATGGCATTGAAAACCCGTCGTCAATATATCCTGGTACAGTTTTGAGAATCCCGCCAATCCGTCATACCGTCCATTCCGGAGAGGCTCTTTGGCAGATCGCAAGACAGTATGGAACCACAGCTGAAGAAATTATCAGGAAGAACACTATTCAAAACCCGAATTTAATTTACCCGGGAACAGTCCTTGTCATCCCAAGAAGGAAACCTGTTATCGAGACAAACTCGTTCACCTACCATTCCGATGAAACAGCAACAAGGCTTGTCGGCGAAGTAGCGTCGGAACTAACGTATATAGCACCTTTCGCTTATGTCATCCAGCCGGATGGGTCCCTTGTCCTTTACATGAAGGACGACACGGATGCCATTCAGGCCGGGCTTGAAAAAGGTGCTATTCCGATGATGTCGATCACCAATTTTACCTCGACACAGGCCGGCGAAAACATCGCCCACGCCGTCCTTTCAAGTGCTGAACACCGCGAGAAGCTGCTGGCCAATATCCTTTCCGTGATGAAGGCGAAAGGATACCGTGGATTGAACATCGATTTTGAAAATGTGCTTCCGGGCGACCGGGAACTGTACAATCAATTCCTGGAGCGAGCGGTCGCACTTTTGCACCAAAACGGCTACTTTGTATCCACTTCCCTTGCCCCGAAAATCAGCGGGGAACAAAAAGGCCTGCTTTACGAGGCCCATGATTACCCTGCGCACGGGAGGATTGCCGATTTTACCGTACTAATGACTTATGAATGGGGCTATCGGCTCGGGCCCCCACAAGCTGTTTCCCCGCTGAATGAAATAAGAAGGGTGCTTGATTACGCTGTAACCGTAATGCCTCGGGACAAAATTATGATGGGCTTTCAATTGTATGCCCGGGACTGGATCATTCCCCATGTCCAAGGCAAAGAGGCGGAAACGTACAGCCCGCAGGAAGCCGTGAACCGCGCGATAAAATATGGCGCGGCAATCCAATATGATGTAGCCGCGGCTTCGCCATATTTTCGTTACACGGATGAACAGGGACGCAGACATGAGGTTTGGTTTGAAGACGCAAGGAGCGCGCAGGCTAAATTTGATCTTGTTAAACAGTACAACCTCCGCGGCATCAGCTATTGGGTTCTCGGCTACCCTTTTTCGCAGAACTGGGTATTGCTTGCCGATACCTTCACTATCAGAAAAAAGACATGAAGCGCCAGCCAATTTCGGCTGGCTTTTTATTTTCATCCGTGACGTTCCCTTTATTTCCCACCTTTTTCGCGTTTGATTTCTGTTAAACTTTTTATTAGCTATGTTCATAAGGTGGGTTATCATGCTATCTCGAAAGAAAATCGTACTGGGAATCATGCTGCTTGCTTTCTTTGCGGGCGGATTTTTTTCGGGAATCTATTATTCAGGGAATCTCGGAAAAGATGAAAGCATCCCTTCCTCAAACTCCAAAGGAAAGAAAAATAAAAACGACAAAACAAATCCTTCAATCGCTTCAAAGGTGGTCATAGGCTATGTCCAGGATTTCCGAAATCCTGAGGAAATCGATTATCCGGCCTTTACCCATATTTTGTTTTCATTCGCGCATCCAACTGCGGATGGGTCTGTTTTGTTCAACGGCTCCATGGCGCGGGAAAATCTCAGAAAAACCGTTTCCCTTGCCCATCAAGAAGGGGCAAAGGCGATTCTGGCGGTTGGCGGTTGGTACCATATACAGGGCGGCGAGTCGTATCCATATTTCTCGGCGGCCATCAGCAATCCGGAAGCACGCAAAAACCTTGTCAATAATTTAATCCGCATCGTGGAAACTGAAAATCTCGATGGCATTGACCTCGATTTTGAGCATCCCTGGACAAAACGGGATGCGGCCAGTCTGGAACTTCTTGCAGAAGAGCTAAGCGAAAGGCTCAAGCCCGCGAAAAAGGAACTGTCCATTGCCGTTTATTCGAAAATAAACGCCGTTACTGGTGAAGCGGTTGAATCTGTCATGTATACACCAGGCATTTTCAAGGCTGCCGACCATGTGAATATCATGGCGTATGACGGCCAGTGGGATGGGGGCTACAATGCTGAAAACCTTGCTCCATATGGCTTCGCTGAAAACATTGTCCGTTATTGGTCCACCCAATTCGATCAGCTTGGAATACCAAGGGAAAAGCTTGTCCTCGGTGTGCCGCTATATGGCCAACCCGAGAATCCAGAAGCGAAGCAAGTATCCTATGCGGCAATTGTTGAAAAGGATCCATCGTCCGCCGGGAAAGATACAATTTCAATGAATGATACCGTCTATTTTTATAATGGAATCGAGACAGTAAAGAAAAAAACGGAGCTGGCAATGGCAAACGGATTTGGCGGGATGATGGTTTGGGAAGCGGGCCATGACAGTGAAGGGGATACGAGCATCGCCAGAGCGATTGGGGAGAAAATGAAAAGCATTTCATTAGCATCAGCAAGGAGAAAATAAACAGGAGGGGCAGCCAAAGCCGCCCCTCCTCGCTTATCAATCTTCAATTTCTTCCTGATCCATCAATTCCTCGAATGCGCGGGCCACTTTGTCAAACTCTTCATCTGACTGGATGGCGTCCAGGTCGCCTTCTTCATCCACTTTTAAGAAAAAAATATCGATGTCGTCGTCGGTTTCTTCCTGCAGATCCTCAAGAAAGCTGACGGCTGCATACTCAGTCCCTTCAATTTCAAGGATTGCGAGCACCTCAACCTGTGCTTCCTCATTATTTTCATCACTTATTGTAAAAATTTCACCAACTTCAATTTTTTCCATCATGCTTCCCCTCACTTTAAAAGAATACTGTACCATCATTTGTTTTCCCAATGGAGAACAAATTAATCCCTGCAAACATTCAATTCAGGAATCGAATTCCTTTATTTTCGCCAGTTTTTCGACCAGCACCATACACTTTTTTTCGCCGAGACCGAATATATACATGGAATTTTCCTTTTCTACAAGCAGTTTCCTGAAATGAATTTCGCCTTCAATGTTATTCTCTTTTACCAGCTCTGTCAATTTATGATAAATTTGTTCCTTATTCGGTTCAATGGTTGAAGCAATCTTGATAGGCATCGGCATTCCCGGAATTTTATAGGTCACTAGAATCACTGTATCCAAATGGCTTCACTCCTTACATGGACAATTCGACGTTCCGTGGATTTTCCCTGCACGGGATGAAAAACTTTTTCGTCGCGCCGAATTTGTTTATACTTAAGTAAAAACGATTATTGGAGACTCGTTATGGATAAAAAAGACCTTCAGGAACAGATCATCCAGAACTATCAGGCTGATGAAAAGATGATGATCCTTATTTTTGCCCAATGGTGCGTCAATAATGGGCTGGATCCGGAAGAACTATATTTGAGGGCCTACCCGGGACAGAAAGGAAACCATGCTTTAAGGGAAGCCCTCGAGCTCACTGTTTCAAAAGAGGAAGCCGGTGACGTGCCGGACAGTACCGTTCTTGGCGCGTTGTCCCTGTTCGGAAATGATGACCTCGCATTCATTGTATCCGAAGAAATCGCCGGACGGAAGAAAAAAGGTACCGCCGAATAACTCCAGTCCAATTGGACAAACTAGATTGGAAAGCCTGTAGCTCAACGGCAGAGCAGCCGCGGCCTGAATTGGCAGGCTGATGCGCATCTAGCGGGTTCAATTCCCGCCAGGCTTTTTGGTAAAACTCCACACCTAAATTAGGTAAGTCATGCCATGAAAACCGGCATGCCTTTTCACATTTAATCCTCGTATTCAATTGTTATGCCTGAATCATGCCGTTTCGAGAGGATTTTATCCCCTTTCCTGTATTCCTTCGATTTAAATACAATATCGAAATCATAATCTGCTGGATAGAGTTCGCTAGCTGCAATTTTTAATTCCAGGCGCTTATGGTTGTATTTCTTTTTTTCCCCTTTCACCTGGACGATGTAATTCCCCAGCTCATCGGGGCCTTTATAGACAATTCCATAGTCGTTCCCCGGAGATATTACAACATTGTCCCCCATGTTAAAAGAAGCAACTGCCTGCGCCGCTACGTGCCTTTCATTCTTCACTCTTTGCTGGTGCCGGTTCACGATGATTTGCCGCTCCATCTCGATTAGACGCCGATTGACTGTTACTAAATCGGAATAATCTTTTTCTTCCCTATAGGTGATACGGTGCGCCCTCTTAATCAGTTCAGGATGCATCCCAAGCTTCAGCGCGATCGCAAACGCCTGGCTTTTACCCCCTTTGCCGATGGTCAGCCTGTAAGTTGGCTGAAGCGTATCAAGGTCAAATTCCATTGAGCCGTTGATAAAACCGTCATGCTGATTGGCAAAATCCTTAATTTCGCTGTAATGAGTGGTTGCCAGCAAGGTGGCGCCTTTTGCGTAAAGCTGCTCAAGAATGGCGGAAGCAAGCCCCATTCCTTCTCCCGGATCCGTTCCGGAGCCAAGTTCATCAAGAAGGACGAGGGTGCGGTCATTTGTTTCTTTCAGGATTTCAATAATGTTTACAATTCTTGAACTGAATGTGCTCAAGTTATCCAAAATGCTTTGACCGTCGCCTATATCAACGAGGATTTTCTGATAGACCGCGATTTCACTTCCGTCTGATACCGGGATAAAAAGCCCCGATTGAACCATCAACGCCAATAGGCCGACTGTTTTAATCGTAACTGTTTTCCCTCCCGTATTCGGTCCGGTAATCACGAGCGCGTTTTCCGGCTTGCCAAGCGCTACCGTTAGCGGGACAGCCTTGCTGCCGATCAGCGGATGCCTGACGTCTTTAAGGTTAATAACATGCGATTCATTGACCAAAACCTTTTTGCCGTTAATAGCACGAGCGTATTTCGCCTTTGCGAACAGGAAATCGTAATGGACCATCGTTTCAACGGCGAGACGGATTTGCTGTTCGTTCGCTTCCACAAGCCCGGTCAAATAGGAAAGGATTTTCTGGACCTCGGCTTCCTCGTCGGACCTCAGCCATAATAGCTGTTCGGAGAAAGCGGCAATCTCTTCTGGTTCGATGAACAGTGTCGACCCGGAAGCAGATGTATCAAGCACCGCCCCTTTAACCTTTGCACGGTATTCCTTTTTTACCGAAATGACATACCGCCCCTCGCGCTGGCTGATTATATGGTCCTGCAGATACGTTTTGTATTTCGATGAACGGACCATTTGCTGTACCTTTTCCTTGAGCCGTTCCTCCTGGATGGCGAGCTGCTTCCGGATTTTTAAAAGTTCTTTGCTCGCATAGTCATCAACAGCGCCATGCCTGATGCAGCGGATGATTTCTTCCGCCAGCGAGGGCAGCTCATCCACTGCATAAATATAGCTGGATACCCTCGGGGCGACAAATTCCTTATCTTTCATAAACCGCTTCATTTTTCCGCAGCAATCAAGAAAATCATAAAGCCTGCTGAATTGGTCGGGCCTTAGCGCCACTCCTTTATTCAGCCCTTCCAGCAAGGAGCCGATTCCCTCAAGTCCGTGTACGGGAACACTCGTGCTGATCGCCATAATTTGCTCCGCTTCCGTAAGTTCGTCGAGTAGCGCCCTGATTTGTTTAAGATTTGTTGAAGGGACCAGGCTGGCAATCCTTGATTTTCCCGCACCTGTCAATGCATAGGCTGCGAGTTCCTCCTTGATTTTACAAAAGTCCAATGTGGTAAATGTGTGATCGTTCATTAATTTTCCTCCTAAATAAAAATAGCCGCGTTGAACAATGTCAACGCGGCTCCGCAATGAAGCAGATCTGTTCCGCTTCCTCATCCCTTTTGGCAAAAGCCCTTATAACTCCCAATAGAAACCCGGTCGGAGGGTAGTTATAGTGTTAAAAAAGAGCTTTGCCAAACCAAAATAAATAGCTGTGCACAAAGGTACACAGCTACAACGGTTAAAGGATTGTATGCTTGTATGGCCATTGTTCTTAACTTTCATTCCAGGCCACAGCTAAATAAGCTTTCCCAAAACATTCATTTTGAAGGAAAACATCGGCCAGAATGAGTGTATCCAATTGATTGGATTAGTTAAGAACGGCTCCCGACATAAAACATACTCCCTTAAAAGGCTATATTGGTTTTCATTGCAATCTTATCATAGGGAAATCGGCAAAGTAAAGCAGCATCAGCGGAAATTTTAGCCTTTCCCGAGAATTTTCCGGCAAACTTCATCCCCGAATTCCCATGTGGATGCCTTGCCTCCAAGGTCCGGAGTTAAAGCCGCGCCTTCTTCCAAAACCTGCTGGAGTGATTCCATCAAGACAGCCGCCAGCTCGTATTCACCAAGATGGTCAAGCATCATGCCGGCGCACCAAATGGCGGCAGTCGGATTTGCAATCCCCTTTCCAGCAATATCCGGAGCCGATCCGTGGACGGGTTCGAACATGGAAGGGAAATTTTTCTCAGGATTGATATTCGCGGAAGGCGCGATGCCGAGTCCGCCGACTATCGCTGCTCCAAGGTCTGTAAGAATGTCTCCAAACAGATTAGAGGCGACAACTACATCGAACGATTCCGGTTTTGTTACAAAAAATGCTGCGAGCGCGTCGATATGGGTAATTTCCGTTGCTACATCCGGATACTCGCTGTTTATTTTCCTGACGTACTCATCCCAAAATGGCATTGTATGGTTAATGCCGTTTGATTTTGTTGCCGCCGTCAGCTTTTTCCTTTTTCCCTTGCTGCTTGCAAGTGAAAAGGCATAGCGCAATACCCGTTCGACCCCATGCCTTGTAAAAACAGCACTCTGGATGGCCATGTCCATCTCGGTCCCTTCATACATACGCCCGCCAATACTCGAGTATTCTCCTTCATTATTTTCCCTGATTACGATAAAATCAAGGTCTTCCAGGCCCTTCCCAGCCAATGGCGGCTTTATCCCCCTTAAAAGCTTTACTGGGCGAAGGTTGATATACTGCTGGAATTGGCGACGGATCGGAAGGAGCAGCCCCCATAGGGAAACATGATCCGGAACGCCAGGATAACCAACTGCTCCAAGGTAGATTGAATCATGTCCCTTCAACTGATCTAGCCCATTTTCCGGCATCATCACGCCGTTATTCATGTAATACTCGCAGCTCCAATCAAACTCTTGATAGCCGATTTTTAGCCCTCCATCAAGGCTGGATAGCGCATCCAGTACTTTTCTTCCTTCCCCGAGGACGTCCACTCCGATTCCGTCACCCGGAATAAACGCGATTGAATAATGCCTGGTCATTTTGTATCCCCATTTCGTTTAAATACTTCGGGGTTCCCGACATAGTCTGGTTTTTCTCCCTTCACAGCCTTGAGGATATTTTTCGCAACTGTAGTTGACATAATATAATTACATTCAACAGTCGTCCCGCCGATATGCGGGGTGGCAATTATATTTGGAAGCGACAAAATTGGATCATCCGGCTCAGGAGGCTCCGGGGCAAATACATCAAGCCCCGCACCCGCTATTCTTTTGTCCTTCAATGCTTCATAAAGTGCGGCCTGGTCCACAACCCCTCCCCTTGCCGTGTTAATCAGGTACGCTGTCGGTTTCATTAACGCCAGCAGTTGGCTGTCAACTAGGCCCCTCGTCTGGTGTGTTAATGGAATATGGAGTGAAACAAAGTCGGAATTGCTGAAAAGAGACTCCAATTCCTCGGTGATTGTTACTCCCCATTCTTTGGCAATACCGTGTTTTTTTTCATCGTATTTACGGACCCAGGCAGTAACATCCAAGCCCAATCCTAGTTTCAGGCGCTTGGCGGTTTCTTTCGCGATGCTGCCAAAACCTACGATTCCAGCTGTTTTGCCTTGAAGTTCATATGTTTTAATACGAGTCCTTGATGCGTATTTTCCCTGGCTCATTTCCGCTTGGAACGGAATTAGGCTTTTCCCTAGCGCCATGATCAGCATAACAGCATGCTCGGCCGTCGAAACGGCATTGACGGATGGCGCGTGAAGGACGAGAATCCCTTTTGAAGTCGCATGCGCAACATCGATATTATCAAGACCGACTCCCGCTCCGGAAATGGCCTTTAGCTTAGGGGCCGCATCGATTATGTCCCTCGTAATCCTGGCCGGGGCGCGCAGTACAATTCCGTCCACCTCTGCGGCCAATTGGCAAAGGGTTTCCGTTTCAATGTTGTCTGTCCTAATCACATCGGCACCTTCAAGAAGTATTTTTTCCCCTTCAGGATGGTACATGGACAGGATTTGCAGGATTTTAGGTTTCTTCATGCTACAGCCCCTCTTCTATCAAATTCGTAAATTTTCAACAATCATGGTCAACCCTTGCCCGCCGCCAATACACAGGGTGACAAGCCCATATCGCTTCCCGCTCCGCTCAAGCTCGTGAAGGAGTTTGACCATCAAAACCGCGCCAGTCGCCCCGATTGGATGGCCAAGCGCGATGGCGCCGCCATTGACATTTACACGCCTAGGATCCATTCCCAGCTCTTTTATCACGGCAAGAGCCTGTGCGGCAAACGCTTCATTCAATTCTATTAAATCAATTTCGCCCAGCTTGAGTCCAGCCTGATTCAAAGCTTTAATTGTTGAAGGTACGGGTCCGATTCCCATAATCTCCGGCGGCACCCCCGCGGAAGCATAGCCGATGATTTTTGCTCGGGGCTTCAGACCGGATGCGGCCGCGGCTTTTTCGTCCATTATGAGCAGGGCGGCTGCGCCGTCATTCCTTCCGCTTGCATTTCCCGCTGTCACAGTCCCGCCGGCTTTGAATACCGGCTTTAGCTGTCCTAATTTATCGAAGGAAGTAGCTCTTGGATGCTCATCTTTTTCGAAAAAGAAGTCTCCTTTCTTAGATGGCACCTTTAACGGCATGATTTCTTTTGAGAATTTTCCTGCCGCAATCGCCGCCGCAGCTTTATCCTGGCTGGCAAGCGCGAATGCATCCTGTTCTTCCCTTGAAATCCCGTATTTTTCGGCGAGATTTTCCGCCGTCATGCCCATTGTCAAGTGCCCATACACTTCAATTGGCTGGGCCCTTGGCTGGCTTTCCGTATTCGGGTCGAGAAGTTCGCCGTTTCCCGCGCCGTAGCCATATCGGGCATTTCTAAGATAATAGGGCGCCGTGCTCATGCTTTCCGCCCCGCCGGCCACTACCACCGTGCTGTCCCCGCAAACGATTTGCTGCGCGGCGTTCACTATTGCCTGCAAACCGGATGCGCACTGGCGATGTACGGTATATCCCGGTACTTCAACCGGCAGACCTGCTTTTAACAAAGCAATCCTGGCCAAATTCGGTGTATCCGAGCTTTGTTTCGCGTGGCCCCAGATAACTTCTTCCACTAAGCCATGGTGGGCGCCTGTCCTCGCCAAAAGTTCCCGGATGACTGCTTCGGAAAGGCTGTCCGCTTCCACTTCCTTCAACGTTCCTCCCATTCGGCCAATGGCCGTCCGGACCCCGTCAACAATGACCGCCTGCCTCCGTTCCACCATCATTTCAATCCCCTTTTCAATTCAGCCGCGATAATATTCTTCTGTATCTGGCTTGTACCTTCATATATTTTCGTAATCCGTGCATCCCGGTAAAACCGTTCTATCGGATAATCCTTCATGTAGCCAATACCGCCGTGTATCTGTACGGCAAGGTCGGCTACACGGTTATACACTTCGGAACCATACAGCTTGGCGATGGCGGCTTCCTTCACAACCCGCATTTTCCGGTCGCTCATCCAGGCGACACGATAGGTGATTGAGCGGAGCACTTCGATTTCGGCTGCCATTTCGGCAAGCATGTGCTGGACAGCCTGCTGCTCGAAAATCGGCTTGCCGAACTGCTCCCTTTTCATTGCGTAATCAAGGCTCATTTCAAGTAGCTTTTCACATGAGCCAAGGTTCCGGGCCGCCAGCCCTGCGCGGCCATTCGCAAGAATTTTCAGCGCGTTGACATAGCCCTTATTTTCCTCGCCAAGGACGTTTTCCGCCGGCACCTCCAAATCCTCAAAAAATAATTCGGCAGAATGGGAGCCCCTGAGCCCCATTTTTCTTTCAACCGTACCCAGAACAAAACCAGGAAAGGACTTTTCCACGATAAATGAAGTGATTCCTTTTGCTCCTTTCTCCGGATCAGTTACGGCCATTACGGTAAATACATGGCCACAGACAGCATTCGTTATATAATGCTTCGAACCATTCAAAATATAGCGGTCGCCTTTTCTGACAGCCTTCGTTTTCAACGCCGTTGCATTGGATCCCGCTCCTGGTTCCGTCAGTGCAAAAGCCCCAACCCATTCCCCGCTTGCCATTTTGGGGAGATACTTCTCTTTTTGTTCATTTGTCCCGAGCTCGACAATTCCGACCGATCCGATTCCTGTATGGGCGCCAATCAGTGTAGTAAAGCCGTTATGCGTCTTTCCTAGTTCCTCGTAAATTGCGCATTTTCCAACCATATCAAGGCCAAGTCCGCCGAATTCCTCGGGTATCCCCAACCCGAATAGACCCATTTCCCTCGACATCCTGACAATATGATCAGGAATTTCATCGTTTTCCTCTATTTCCATCGCCACTTTTTCGACTTCCCGCTCCACAAACTCCCGTACCGCGGATCGGAGCAGTTCAATATCCTCTGAAAAAGAGAAATCCATCCGTTTCCCCCCCTTTTTAATTTCCGTCATGCCAGGTTTTCAGCGCCGTTGATACGTGAAATCGGGCATCGGTAACCGCTCTAAGTTCATCAATTGTCGTTCCTTCCGCAAGTTCCTCAAGCAGCATGCTTTCCCCGTTAATTGAAAAAACCGCGAGCTCAGTAACGACAAGCTTCGCGCACTGGATGCCGGTAGTTGGGTAAGCCAATTCCCTGACAAGCTTCGGGGAGCCGTCTTTTGCCGTATGTGTCATAGCGGCTATAATTTTTTTCGCTCCGGGGACAAGGTCCATCGCTCCGCCGACCCCAAGAATATCGGTCCCGGGAACTGCCCAGTTCGCAATTTCACCTTTTTCGCTTATCTGAAGCGCGCCAAGAACAACAACATCGATGTGCCCGCCGCGAATCATCCCGAACGAGTCGCTGCTCGAAAAGATTGCCGCACCCGGTTCCAGAGTTACAGGGTGCTTGCTGGCGCTTATGCAATCCATGTCCAGTTCCTCCGGCGGAGGAGGCGGCCCCATGCCGAGCATACCGTTTTCGGAATGCAGGAAAACGCCATTGCCCTGCTGAAGGAACTCAGGAATGAGCGTAGGGATGCCGACGCCAAGGTTCACGACCATACCCGGTTTCAGTTCCTCGGCGATCCGGCTGGCAATCCGCTTTTTAGGATCAAGTGTTTTTGACATACACGCCACCTTCCTTCCAATAGCGGCTAATGACAAGGTAATCTACGAAATTATGTGGAGTTACCACCTGTTCGGGATCGAATGAACCCGCGGGTACTATTTCATCCACCTCGGCAATTACGACATCGGCCGCAGTCGCCATCGCCGGATTAAAATTGCGGGCCGATTTTGAGTAGATGAGGTTGCCAAGGGCGTCCGCCTTCGCTGCCTTTATCAGCGCTGCCTTTGCCCTGATCGCTTCAATAAGAATATTTCTTTCACTATTAAAAATCCGTTCTTCCCTGCCTTTTGCCAGCTCGGTCCCGACGCCGGTTTTCACATAAAAGGCTGCGATCCCCGCTCCTCCCGCCCGGATTGCCTCGACGAAGGTTCCTTGGGGGTATAGTTCGATCTCGAGAGTTCCACGCTTCCATGCCTTTACAGCGTCGCGGTTGGACGTGAAATAGGAGCCGACAGCCTTTTTGATTTGCCCCGATAGAAGGAGAAGCCCCAGCCCTTTTCCCGGCTCCCCCAGATTGTTGCTTATGATTGTCAAGTTCCTTATCGCAGGCTGCTCAATAATTGCGTCGATCAATGTAAAAGGCGTACCGCACAGACCGAAGCCGCCAACCATCACCGAGTCGCCATCCCGTAAAAGGCCAACAGCTTCTTCAGGCGACAACAATTTTTCTGAATGAGCCAAAATCCCCAATCCAATGCCTCCTTCCCTGTCAAAAAAAGCGCCCCCGCCGCGAGGGCACTTCTAATTTTTCATTCCTTTTTGGCTTTTTGCCCGCGAAGGAAACCGTCAACTTTCCTAGCGGCTGTAATACCCGATTCGATTGCCCCGTCCATGAAACTCGCCCAGCCTTTGGCAAATGTCGTCCCGGCGAGGAAAATGGAATTTTCGGGAGTGTTCCAATCCTCGAAATACCTCATCAGCTGGTTCGGCTTCAGCATCGGCCATGCTTCTTTTGAAAAATCGTCATTCACCCAGTCATGACCTGTACATTCAATTACCTTCACATTCGGCAGCCAATGCCTAAGCGCATTTTCAACCCTTTCCCTGTCGTTTGGGTCGAGCCAGTCCGCTCTCGAGCCAAAGCCGACGACTATGCTGTCATTTCCCGCGTACCGATCCAAGTGGACGGAATTGAGCGGAAAATTCCCTGGGGCGAGTGCATCAAATGGTTCAAGGCGTCCTTCAATCCTTGCCCATACCTTTATTCCTCTGGATGTCTGGCCTTCATTCGAAGCGGCCATCTTCAAATCGGAAAGCTGCGGCGAGAAATCAATTTCCTTAAGGACGGTCATGGGTACCGAAACGATGGCGGCTCTGCAGTTATACTTCGTTCCATTAATCGCCGTAACTATGGCGCCGCTTTCATCGTGTTCTATTTTTGCAGCCGGCGTTGAAAGCTTAATTTCGGCATCTGAATCCCGCGCGATCGCATCAATCAACGCCTTCGTGCCGTCCTTCAGCCTGTAAGTTGAAATCATTTCACTATGGGTTCCCCAGTTTCCCTGTGAAAAGACCCACCAGCGGAAAATCTGGCTAGCGGCCCCTTCTCCGGGAGGCCCGCAAAAATCGGAAGCTACCCAGCCATGGAGGATATCGTATTCTTCTTCCGTCAGCCCGTAATCCTGCAAAAACTGCTCCGCTGAAATTTTATCGATTTCCTTGATCAGCGGGGAATGCAGCGGCTGATATGGCAAAGGGAGATATTTCAGGCTTTCACTCATCAATTTTCCGGCTGTATCCCTAATTTTTTTCCTGTATTCTTCAACTGTGGAACAGCGGGCTTTTCCGCCGGATATCCAATATACTTTTTTGGGCTTCGGCCCTGAGACAGTCTCAAGCCCGTACCGGGTTATTTCCGACCACACATGAGGCTGATGCCAATGGACATACGTACCGCCCATTTCCAGGTCGGATTCAAGGCGCCTGTCGACCCATGTCCTGCCGCCAAGCCTGTCGCGCGCCTCCAGGACGAGCACTTTATACCCCAGCAGTCGCAATTCCCTGGCCGCAGTCAATCCGGAAAATCCTCCACCGATAATAACCGTGTCGTAGTCCTGTTTCACTTCTTGCATGCGACTCCCCCTTGCCCATTCAAACTTCCTGCCTACTTCAATGTATGATTAATGGGAGGGCTTAAGTAGCAAACAGCGGAAAATTCTTCGCATTGGTGATTGTCCACCGGAAATTTTTCCAGTCTATTAACCGAGCGAAAGGATATCGAAAAATTTTGGGGCATTATCGAAAATTTTTCCGATTTATCGCCAACTTATTGCGATTTATCCCCCACTTTTGACCGGTTATCGAAAACTGTCAAATTTCCGCCACAAATACATCCTCTTTTTGGATGCAAAAAAGCCCACATCACAGTGGGCTTCCAACCAACCATCATTTATTATCAATTTGGGCGCGCTGCAGCGTCCCGCTGAAGTCAACGTACACAGACTTCCACTCTGTATACACATCGAGCGCGGCCACCCCCGAATCCCGATGGCCATTACCGGTCCCCTTCGTGCCGCCGAACGGTAGATGGATTTCCGCGCCGGTCGTCCCGGCATTCACATAGACGATTCCCGTATCAAAATCACGCATCGCCGTAAATACCTTATTTACGTCCTTTGTAAAAATGGAGCTGGACAACCCAAATTCAACACTGTTGTTCACTTCTACAGCTTCTTCAAAGCTCCCGACCGGAATGATCGAGGTGACTGGACCGAAGATCTCCTCCCGCGCAATCGCCATTTCAGGGGAAACATCCGTAAACAATGTCGGAGCGTAGTAGTGCCCTCCTGAAAGATTGCCTTCAGAAAGAATCTCACCGCCGCACAAAAGTTTCGCACCCTCATCAATCCCTTTTTGCACATAGCCGTGGATGCGTTCAAGCGAACCTTTGTTAATGACTGGCCCGACATCGACCGTTTCATCAAGTCCATTACCCATTTTGAGTGCCTTCACCCTTGCGAGCAGCTTCTCCTCAAGTTCTTCCTTAACCGCCTTGTGGACGATGATGCGGCTGCAGGCGGTGCATCTTTGCCCGGCAGTCCCGAACGCGCTCCATACAATCCCGTCAACTGCGAGATCAATGTCGGCGTCCTCAAGCACAGTCACCGCGTTTTTCCCGCCCATTTCAAGCGACGTCCGCTTCAAAAGGCTCCCTGCAAGGCCGTTGATCGCCTTGCCGACTTCATTCGAGCCTGTAAATGAAATGATATCCACTTCCGGATGCTCGACCAGCGCGTTCCCAACAGCCGCGCCGCTTCCGAAAACAACATTCAACAGTCCCTTCGGCAAGCCCGCTTCTTCATATACCTTTGCAAACTCCGCGGCCATGAACGGCGTTTCCGTCGCCGGTTTCCAGACTACCGCGTTACCGGCCACAAGCGCCGGCAGCGATTTCCATGACGCAATCGCAATCGGGAAATTCCAAGGGGTAATCAACCCGGCAATCCCGACCGGCACGCGGACACTCATCGCGAATTTATTCCTAAGCTCTGACGGGACTGTGTCGCCGAACAGGCGCCGCCCCTCGCCCGCCATATAATATGCCATATCGATTGCTTCCTGGACCTCGCCCCTTGCTTCTGCAATCACCTTTCCCATTTCGCTTGTTAAAATTTGAGCCAGATGCTCCTTTTTTTCTTTTAAAATCCGGGCAACCTCATATAATATTTCAGCCCTTTCCGGCGCGGGGACGAGCCGCCATTCCTTCTGCGCTCGTTTTGCCGCAGCAACCGCGCGGTCAACATCTTCCCTTCCGGACTGGGCGGCCTCCCCAAAGACCTCCCCGGTAGCCGGATTGATATTTTGTGTATAACAACATGTCAATGGCGGCACCCATTCACCGTTTATATAATTATCATAACGTAGCATTCTCCGAACCTCCGTCATTTTCAAATCTTGATTTTCTTTTTAATCCGGCCAATCGCTTCATCCAGCCTCTCATTCGGCACCGAAAGGGAGATACGGAAATAACCTTCCCCCGATGGCCCGAACGCGCTTCCGGGTGTAACGATGACCCCAGCCTGCTCGAGGACCGCTTCCACGAATCCCGCCGACGTAAACCCGGCCGGCACAGGCGCCCAAATAAAAAATGTTGCTTTCGGCTGATCAACCTCTATCCCGATTTCCCTGAGCGCGCCAACCATACCTTTCATTCTCGCAAAATAAATATCATTATACTTATCAACACATGCCTGGTCTGACAGAAGCGCATGTGCTCCCGCCAATTGGATAGGGGTAAATACCCCAGTGTCCGTATTGCTTTTAAAAACGGACAACGCCCTGATGGCTTCCCTGTTCCCGACAACGTAGCCAATACGCCACCCGGTCATGCAGTACGTTTTCGAAAGCGTCCCAAATTCGACCGCTACTTCCTTCGCCCCGTTTGCTTCAAGAATGCTTGGGGGTTTGAAGCCGCGGAATGCCACCTTATTGTATGCCGAATCATGGGCGATAAGGATGCCCTTATCTTTAGCAAAATCGACCGCCTTTTGAAAAAAATCCCCATCCGCGACCGCCGCCGTCGGATTGCCGGGATAATTCAGGAACATGAGGCGCGCTTTTTCAAGGACCTCCTCGGGAATTTCTTTAAAGTCCGGCAAAAAACCATTTTCTTTCACCATCGGCATGTCGTGGTACATCCCGCCTGCCAAAAGGGCAGCCATCCTGTACGGAGGGTAGCACGGGTCCGGGACGAGCACGTACTCGCCGGGGTCGATCATCGCCGGGGCAAGGTGGGCAAGTCCTTCCTTTGAGCCGATTAGCGCGAGTACCTCGGTTTCCGGATCCAAATCGATGGCATATTCCCGCCTGTAAAATTCGGCAACAGCCCTCCTGAACTCAGGGTGGCCCGAAAAATTGGGATACCTAAGGTTCTCTGGCTTCCTAGCTTCTTCAACGAGCTTTTCAACAATATGCTCCGGAGTCGGCAAATCAGGGTCGCCGATTCCGAGGTCTATCACATCGATTCCCGACTTGATCATCGCAGCCTTCTTCTTCCCAAGTTCCGCGAACATATAAGGCGGAATCCGGTCCATCCTGGCAGATTGGTAGCGCAAAAGCGTTTCCCCCTTTTCAATAGGTGTCCCTAAAGAAAAAGTATGGGAAAAACAGTCGAGTATGCTTTAATTTTTGAGCAAATAGCCTTTTCTTTCGTTTTCAGGCACCATGCTGCCGCCCGTCGCCCAGACGATATGGATAGCGTTGTCCATTTTTCCCATTAGCCCATTGTTTTGTAAAAATGCACGGCCTTCCTCCGTCTGCATCAGCTTCACTGGCCCAACCGCGCCCGCGGCGGCTGAAGGCTCGACAAATATCCCTTCCGTTTCCCACATGCCGCTAAGCATCCTGAATAGCTCCCTATCCTTGACTGTAAAAATTCCGGCCAAAAGGGGCTCTATTGTCCTGCTTACAAACCCGGATGCCCTTCCGACAGCCAGGCCATCCGCGGCGGTCCGGTTTTCGAGGCCGAAATCATTCACGCTCACCTCATCGTGAAGGCCAGTAGCAAGGCTTACGAGCATGCAAGGGGATTGGATTGGTTCCGCAAAAAAGCAATGGACATCATTTTTGAAAATCTCCTTCAGTCCATAAGCGATTCCCCCTGGCCCGCCGCCGACTCCGCAAGGCAAGTAAACGAACAATGGATGATCGCTGTCCACCTTTATTCCCTTTTCCTTGAACTGCCTTTTCAACCTTTCGGCGGCGACTGCGTACCCGAAAAAAAGGTTCCTTGAATTCTCATCATCTATGAAATAGCATGATGGATCGCTTTCGGCCTGCTTCCTTCCCTGTTCAACGGCGGCGGAATAATCCGACTCATATTCAACGACCTCGACCCCTAAGGAGCGCAGCTTGGTTTTTTTCCACTCTTTTGCATCCGCCGACCTATGCACCGTTACCTTGAAGCCAAGCTTGGATCCAATCAGGCCAATGCTTAAGCCGAGATTTCCGGTTGACCCGACGGCGATAGAATAATTGGAAAAAAAGTTCCGGAATGCCTGGTCCCGTAATACAGAATAATCATCCCCTGGATTAATCAAACGGTGTTCAAATGCCAAATCCTCCGCATGTTTCAGCACTTCGTAAATCCCGCCCCGGGCTTTTATCGAACCCGAAATCGGCAAATCGTTATCGCATTTCAAAAACAGCGAGCCACCGATTTCCCCGCCGTGCCATTCACCAAGCTTCTCCTTGAAATATTTTATTTCTACAAGTGGTGATTCTATCATTCCGCCAGCTTCCCTAGTTTCAGGGTAAGCTTCCTGGAGAAAAGATGCGAAACGGCCTAACCGGTCCGATGCCTCTTTAATTTGATCTCCCATCCCAAGCGGTTCGCTTTGCAGCCGCGCATAACCCGGATTTGTCCAGAAAACCTCTTCCTCTTTAATTATCCCGCCTAAAACAGGAATTTTCCTTATCCACTCAGCGATTGATTTTCCGCGAACCATTCTATCCATCATCCCCCGGCTCTCCTTGTCATTCATTTAGTTCCAAATGCCTTAAAGTCGCTTCAATTTCCTCCCGCCTTCAAGGTTATTTCAATAGTAGCAGTTTTCTCAGAGACTATAAAAAATTTGATGTTTACCAAAACAAATCGTAAAAAAGAAGCCCTTCCAGAAAAGGACTTCCAATACTGTATAATCATTCGATAATAAACCCGATTTTGCCAAGCTGTTCTGCTTTTTCAATCCTGTCAAACGCTTCCTTGTACTCTTCCAGCGCGAACATCCGGTCAATGACTGGCCTGACGCCATGCCTTTCAATAAACTTGAGCATTTCCCCAAGCTCTTCGCCGCTTCCAAGGGTCGAGCCAAGCAAATTGTACTGGCCATAAAAGAATGACCGCAAATTAAAATCGACCACATCACCTGCGGAAGCGCCGAACGTTACGATTGTCCCCCCCGGCCTTAACTGGCTTAGCGATTTGTTAAAGGTAGCAGCCCCAACCGATTCTATGACGACATCCATTTTTTCACCACCAAGCTCTTCAGCCCAATCATTATCACTGTTGAAAGCTTTGTCCGCGCCTAAATCGAGGGCACTTTTGCACTTCTCCTCTGAACGTGACGTGACATAAACAGTTGCGCCGGCCGCTTTTGCCATTTGGAGCATCAGCGTTGCCACACCGCCGCCGATTCCCGGGATAAGAATCTTCATCCCTTCACCGATCTTCGCCCTCGTAAACAGGACGCGGTAAGCGGTAAGGCCCGCAACAGCAACAACGCCAGCTTCCTCCCAAGTTAAAAATGAAGGTTTCGGCAATGCGTTTTCCGCGGGAATGACTATGTATTCACCGAATGTCCCTTGGAAAGGATGACCAATGATATCAAACCCTGGTGGCGGTGCGTCGCTTTTTTCTTTCCAGCCGACACCCGGATTGATGATGACTTCATCCCCAGCCTTAACTCCAGCCACGCCTTCCCCGATTGCATCAATTACCCCGGCTCCATCCGATCCCATGACAAGCGGCGGCTCCGTTTCCTTATGGCGCTCTAGGATAATCAGTTCCCTATGGTTGAGCCCGGCTATTTTTAGTTTGACCCTGACCTCTCCCGCTCCCGGCTCGGGCTTCTCAAAATCCCGGTACGCCAAACCTTCCATTCCAGTTTTTCCGGCATGTACTAATGCTTTCATTTTCTCCACCCCACTCTTTAATTTCTCATCTTCTATTTTGGGACAATAGCATGAAAATTGCATGTTTTTACTCTCGGCAGCAAGCAATTTTCCGAAAATTCCACAATATCGCTTGTCCGAGTAAAAAGCAGCCGGAACAATACCGGCTGCCCATATTCTTATTTTTCTGTTTCCCCTAGTTCCTTCAGCTTATTGAAGGACTCCTTGATTTTATCCGAGGCTTTGGAAAAGTCCTCTTTTTCCACAAAGTCCTCGTTAATATCGCCTTTGTCGATACGTTCTAGGTAGTCATCTATTTTTTCTTTCAAAATTTTGCTGTTATCGACTATTTCTTTATGAAAATCGCCGGCGATTTCAGGCGCCTGGACCTTCCCGAATTCATTAATTTCCTGCTTCATCTCTTTTAGGCTGTCCTTCAATTCCTGCTTTGCCTGTTCATCATTTGCGGCTTTCTCGGCTTTTTCCGGAATGTCACGGGCAAAATCCGCAACCTTCTCCATGTACTCGGAAGCTTCACCTGCATACTCGCCGACGCCTTGTTCATCTCCTCCCGATGAACAGCCCGCGAGGATAAATGCAAGTAAGCAAAGGAACGAAAAAACCTTCAATTTCAAATTCATTTCAGCCACCTCCCCGGCCGGAAAATTGGAATGGGAACTTGTCCCATTTCTTTTTACCCGTTTTTCCCGGCTATAAAGCGGAAGTTAGAAAGTATTTTGTGAGCGCGAGGTATTCCCTTGCATACGATTTCACAACTGCCTGGGCGGGCGTTTTCGCAGGAAGCCCTCCAAGTTCAAGGCCATTGTCCCGGGCAATCATTTTTGCCCTGTACTGATGGAATGTATTCGTAACGATAAGCCCTCTTTGCAGGCCTTCAGGCAAAAGCTTTTTTGAAAAAGCAATATTCTCATATGTAGATGTTGATTTGTTTTCAAGGATAATCCTATTTTCAGCGATCCCTTGCAGCATTAGTTCCCTTTTGATTGCCTCCGCTTCCGAAATGTCCTCACCAGGCCCCTTCCCGCCGGAAGCGAGCGCGATCGTAGATGGATTATTGCGCAAATAGTCTGCCGCGGCGTCTATTCTCGCCTGCAGCGCGAGCGATGGGGTTTCCCCTTTAACCCTTGCCCCCAGGATGATCAAGTACTCCGCGCCCTGGGCAGGGTTTTCCTTTACATGCCGGTAAATTTGCGCATGCAGGAATCCCACATAGAGGAGGCACGCTATCAGAAGAAAAACGAGCCCTTTTTTAACTATCGGACGTTTAACGATAACCACTTCCCCCGAATTAGATAACTTTCCGAAAAATCGGCAGGGGAAGCCCATTTTGTAGGCTCCCCCGAGCTTACTTGATAATGACCGGTTCTGTATGCCAAATATCTTTTGCATATTCCTCAATCGTCCGGTCGCTTGAAAAATAGCCCGACTTCGCAATGTTGACAAGGCTTTTTTTCAGCCAGCCGGCCCTATCGAGATAGCTCTTGCCAACCTGTTCCTGAATTTCTGCATAGGAAGAGAAATCCCTAAAGACAAAATATTGGTCGTTATAGGAAAGAAGCGAATCGTAAATTTCGGAAAATTCGTTTCCCGTATCCGGGAAAAAGCCATTGATAAGCTGGTCGACAACCGTCCGGATACGCCTGTCATAATGGTAATATTCCTGCGCATGGTAGCCCCCGTTCCGCTGGAATTCGAGGACCTCCTCTGCGCTCAGCCCAAAAAGGAATATATTTTCCCGGCCGACAAGCTCGGTAATCTCGACATTCGCGCCATCAAGCGTCCCAACGGTCAGTGCCCCGTTCATCATGAACTTCATATTACCGGTTCCGGAAGCTTCCTTGCTTGCCGTTGAAATTTGCTCACTCACGTCGGCTGCGGGGAATATTTCCTCCCCGAGTGACACACGATAGTTTTCAAGGAAGACAACCTTTATTCTGCCGTTCACAACTGGGTCGTTGTTTACTTTAAGCGCGACCGAATTGATCAGCTTTATGACTTTTTTCGCGAAATAATAGCCCGGCGAAGCCTTCGCCCCGAAAATGAATGTCCTTGGATGCATGTCATAATTCGGATACTCTTTGATCCGATTGTACAAATACATAATGTGCAGCACATTCAGCAGCTGCCTCTTGTAGGCATGCAGCCTTTTAACCTGGATATCGAATATCGAAGCCGGATCGACAGCGATGCCCGTTTTTTCAAGGATGCGCGATGCGAGCCGTTCCTTGTTGGCCTGTTTAATGGATCCAATCTCTTCGAGGAAGGCGCCGCTTTCCTTGAATTGGAGCAATTCCTCAAGCTGAAGTGTATCCTTTATCCAGCCAGGGCCAATGGAATCGGTGATCAGACCGGCGAGCTTGGGGTTCGCCTTCATCAGCCAGCGGCGATGGGTGATCCCGTTTGTTTTATTATTGAATCTGTCAGGGAAAACCCTGTAAAAATTGTTCATTTCCCGTTCCTTCAAAATTTCGGTATGGAGCCTTGCCACTCCGTTTATGCTATGTGAACCGATAATCGCGAGCGGAGCCATCCTAACCTCGCCATGCGCGAGAATCGCCATGCTTTCAATCAGTTCCCAGCTGCCGGGATGCCGGTCCCAGAGTTGCCGGCAGAACCGTTCATTAATTTCCTCCACAATCATGTAAATACGGGGAAGAAGCGGCCTGAAAATCCTTTCCGGCCATCTTTCGAGCGCTTCGGAAAGCGTTGTATGATTCGTATAGGAAAGCGTGTTGACAGTCAGATGCCATGCTTCATCCCAGCCAAGCCCTTCGTCATCCATCAAAATACGCATCAGCTCCGGTACCGCGAGAGCCGGATGGGTGTCGTTGATGTGAATGCTTGTATGCTCGTGAAGCTCAAAAATGCTCCGTTTTTTCTTTTTGAACGACTTGATGATCGCCCTAAGGCTCGCCGAGACAAGCAAGTATTGCTGTTTAAGCCTAAGGATTTTCCCCTCATCATGTGTGTCGTCAGGATAAAGGAACTCGCAGATTGCTTCCGTGTCCTTTTTGTATTTCAGGATATCCGAATGGGCGGTGAATTTGGAGGGTTCCGCGTTCCAGAGCCTGAGCGTATTCACTGTTTTCGTATGGTAGCCGACGACTGGCATATCGTAAGGGACGGCGGTGACAATTTCCGGATTGACGTGGCGAAAAACAAGGCGGCCGTTTTCAATTGAACTTTCGACATGGCCCCAAAAAAGGATTTCCTCCGCTTCATCTCCTTTGCGCACCTCCCAGACATGGCCGTGTTTCAGCCATTGCTCGGGAAGCTCAACCTGATAGCCGTCCACAATCGCCTGTTCGAAGAGCCCATGCTTATAGCGGATTCCGCACCCATGGCCCGGGAGGTTTAGAGATGCCAGCGAATCCAGGAAACAGGCGGCAAGCCTGCCGAGACCCCCATTGCCCAGCCCGGCATCCGCTTCGAATTCTTCAAGTTTGTCCAGTTCAATTCCAAGTTCCCCAAGACCCTTGCTGACAATTTGCTCTATCCCCAAATTTATCAGGTTGTGGCGGAGCAGCCTTCCGAGCAGGAATTCAATCGAAAGGTAATAAACTTGTTTTTTTCCCGATATGCGGTACATTTCATTCGTCTTGATCCAGTTCGTGCTCACTTGTTCCCTGATCATCGTGCCTAGCGTTTGGAACTGCTCCCGCCTTGTGCTTTCCTCAAAGGTCGTGCCATACGCCATTTCAAGTTTACTGACAAACGCGGCCTTGAATTCCGGTACACTGGAAAACAAGTAGATCACCCCTTGTTTTTAAGCTCTTCATAAAGCTGCTCATACCTCAGGGCCGACTGGGTCCAGCTGAAATCCAGTTCCATTACTTTGCGGGTGAGGCTGTTCCACACTTCCTTCCGCCTGTAAAAGGACAAAGCCCTCTCAATCGTATAAAGCATGTCATGCGCATTGAAATTTGTGAAAGTAAACCCGTTGCCTTCACCTGTCCCGTCATTGTAAGACTTGACCGTATCGTTTAATCCCCCGGTTTCCCTGACAATCGGAACAGCGCCATAGCGCATTGCAATAAGCTGGCTAAGGCCGCACGGTTCGAATTTCGACGGCATGAGGAACAGGTCCGCGCCAGCATATATCCTATGGGCGCTTGTCTCATCAAAGCCGATGAAAGCCTTGCACTGGCTTGGATACTGGCTGCTCATCTGGCTGAAAAAGTATTCGAATTCACGGTCACCTGTCCCAAGTACAATCAACTGGGCTCCTGTAGCCATAATTTCATGGAATACCCCTCTAACAAGTTCAAGACCTTTTTGCTTCGTCAGCCGTGTTACCATTGCGATAAGGGGAGTTCCACTTTCCTCAGGAAGACCGAATTGGGCCTGGAGCGCACTCTTATTTTCAGGCCTCGCGCCCCGATTCTCTACGGAAAACGGAGATGCAAGGCACTGGTCATTTTCCGGATTGTACAACTCGTAGTCAATCCCGTTGACGATACCTTCAAGGTCAGTACTTCTCATTCGTAAAACGCCATCTAACCCCTCTCCGAAATACGCGGTTTTAATCTCCTCCCGGTATGTAGGGCTCACAGTTGTAATTTTATCCGAAGCGACAAGGCCAGCTTTCATAAAATTAATATTTCCGTAGTATTCAAGCTGACCCGGATTGAAATACCTGTCATCGAGGCCAAGCAAGTCATTCATAACCTCTTTTGGAAAAACCCCCTGGAACTGGAGATTATGGATGGTAAACACGGTCCTGATATCTTCATATCCTTCCCGGTGCCGGTACTGCTCCCGTAATAGGAATGGAACCATGCCGGAGTGCCAGTCATGGCAATGGATTATATCGGGGAAAAAACCGATATGGCCGATACTTTCAAGCACGGCCCTGTTAAAGAAGGAAAATTTCTCACCGTCATCGTAATCCCCATACATTTGGCTTCTGAAAAAATAGTATTGGTTATCGATAAAATAATGGGTAATTCCGTCAAGCTCCAGTTCTTCGATGCCGCAATATTGGTTCCTCCACCCAAGCTGGACGGTGAATTCGGCTTTTCTCTCCATCTTCCTTTTGTATTCTTCCCTGATCAAGGCATATTTCGGGAGAATGACTCTGACATCGAAGCCAAGTTTCTTTAATTCCTTTGGGAGTGCTCCCGCAACATCCGCAAGGCCACCAGACTTTATGAATGGAACACATTCCGATACTGCAAAAAGAATTCTCACTAGTTTTTCCACGCTCCCTGGGTCCTGCCCTTCCGTATCACTGCAGGGTCCTTTCGTGATGCTATTAACTCTGTGCCGTTTTCAATCGTTACGTCCTTGTCCAAAATAATGTGTTCCAGAACGCTGTTTTCACCAATCCTGGACTTCTGCATAATAATGCAGTTTTTGACCACGGCCCCTTTGCCGATCGTCACGCCGCGGGCAATAATACTGTTTTCGACTGCGCCCTGAATATTGCAGCCATTCGCAATCATCGAGTTCCTGACTGTTGAGGATGAGGAATAGCGCGCTGGAGGTTCATCCTTGACTTTGGTAAGGATGGGCCTTTCCTTAGTGAACAGCTTGTTCCAAATATCTGGATTAAGGAGATTCCTGCTGGCTTCAAAATAATTCCCTATCGAATTGACCTGGATGGCAAATCCTTCATAATGGTGGTAATGGACCGTATAAGGGCTGTTCAGATCTGTTGCCGCGTCCCTGATAGTCAAATAGCCGGTCTGTTCACGCCCTTCAATAATCTCAAGGAGAAGCTCTTTTCTCATCAAATAGATTCCGAGTGAAGCCCCGTCTTTCATGACTTCGGTAATATCCCTGCCAGAGTAAATATGTTCATCAAGGATGGGGCAAAAATCAATATTGAATACTGTGTAGGCATTCGCGATGAGAGCGAACGGCTGCCTACTCCGTGTAAAGAAATCGATGTTCCCGGCAAAGTCCTCAAGCGGGCCGATGCCTGTAACCGGCTTGTCAAAGCTTGTGGATGGAAAAAAGAACAGTCCGTCCCTCTTCCTGTTTAAATCCCAATTCCTTCCCGACCCAAGGTGGTCCATTAGCGAGCGGTATTGGTACTTTGAAAAGATCCCCACGCTCTGGATTCCGGAATTCACCATATTCGAGAGGATGAAATCAATCAGGCGGTACCTTCCCCCAAAAGGAATCGCCGCAACCGAGCGATGTATGGTCAGTTCATCGAGGTCTTTATGGAATGTTGTAGCATCAATGATACCCAGCATATCTTTTTTCAATTGTTGCCCCTCCCAACAGGATTATTTGGACAAAAGCTGATCAATTGTATCTTCGGAGACCAGTAAGACCTCTCCGTCGCTCCCTTTTATGACGCCGCCGTCAGGAACGGTGATACCAGGCGATACAATGGCCCGCTCAATAATGCAATTTTGGCCGATAACGGCATCCGGCATTATGACTGATTCCCTGATGGCAGCACCTTTTTTGATTGACACCCCCTGGAAGACGACGGTCCTTTCCACATTGCCTTCAATGACACAGCCCTCGTTCACAAGTGACTCCGTCAGTGTCGCATCGGGGCAAATATACTGCGGAGGCTGGTTCGGGTTAACCGAATAAATCCTCCACGACTGGTCAAACAGGTCAAGTTCCGAGCTCTCATCCAGCAAATCCATGTTCGCTTCCCACAAGCTTTGGACCGTTCCGACATCCTTCCAATAGCCTTTGAACGGGTAAGCAACCAGTTTCCTGTTTTCTTCCAGCAGAAGCGGGATGATGTCCTTCCCGAAATCATGGGTGGATTCGGGATTCATATCGTCCCTTATCAGGCAGTCCTCAAGCAGCTTCCAATTAAAAATATAAATTCCCATCGATGCTAGATTGCTTTTCGGGTTTTTCGGCTTTTCGTCGAACTCTATGATTCTCAGTTCCTCATCCGTATTCATGATACCGAACCGGCCCGCTTCATCCCAAGGGACTTCAATGACGGAAATGGTTACATCCGCCCCGTTTTCAATGTGGTGGTCGAGCATCTTTTCATAATTCATTTTATAAATATGGTCGCCTGATAAAATAAGTACATATTCAGGATCATATTGCCGCAAATAAGTTAGATTTTGAAAAATCGCGCTTGCCGTCCCGTCATACCACTTCACCTCGGAAGAAACGCTGTAAGGGGGCAGCACAGTTACGCCGCCTTCCATCCTGTCAAGGTCCCAAGCGCTTCCGATCCCTATATAGCTGTTCAGGACAAGCGGCTGGTACTGTGTCAGCACACCGACCGTATACACTCCCGAATTCGTGCAGTTGCTCAAGGGGAAATCGATAATCCTGTATTTGCCGCCAAAAGGCACTCCCGGCTTAGCCAGTTCTTTTGTCAATGAATTTAGCCTGCTCCCCTGGCCTCCCGCGAGAAGCATCGCTACCATTTTCTTCTTTTGCATTGGCGTTAATCCCCTTTCTTTTTTTCACTGGCCTTAAAATAGATATGCCGTACGGCGGAATGTTCATCTGAATGGAAAATGGTTTGCCATGGAACGGCTCTTTTTCAGCGGTGATCGTCTTTTTGTTGATTACACCCGAACCGCCAAATTCCCTCGCATCGCTGTTGAGGATCTCCCTGTACCTTTCTGGCGCCGGGACGCCAATACGGTAACCGCTGTACGCCTGCCATGTGAAATTGCATACAATGACAAGGAGCTCCTCCTCATTGAACCCTCTCCGGATAAAAGAAAAAACGGACTGGTGATGGTTGTTTGGATCAATCCACTCAAAGCCCTCCGGGGACGAATCCAGCTGAAAAAGCGGCTTCGATTTTTTATAAAGCTTGTTCAGTTCCTTAACGAAAAGATTCAGCTTCGCATGCATATCATACTCACCAAGATGCCAGTCGACTTGTTCCTTATCCTTCCACTCGGAAAACTGGCCAAGTTCAGTACCCATAAATGTCAGCTTTTTTCCGGGATGCCCAATCTGGTAGCCAAGGAGAAGCCTTAGCTGGGCAAATTTCTGCCAATAATCACCTGGCATCTTATCCAGAAGGGATTTTTTCCCGTGAACAACCTCATCATGAGAGAACGGAAGCACAAAATTTTCGGAAAAAGCGTACATCAGTGAAAAGGTCACTTTGTTATGGTGGTGCCGCCTCTGGTTTGGGTCGGTCTCCATGTATTTCAGGATATCGTTCATCCAGCCCATATTCCATTTGTATGTAAATCCCAATCCCCCGTCGGCGGGCGCCTTCGTGACATTCGGCCAATCCGTCGAATCTTCGGCAATCATAAGGATATTCGGGCAAAAAGCCGCGACTGCCGAATTAAGCTTTTTCAAGAAGGCAAGTCCGTGTGGGTTGACTTCTTTTTCGGAATTTGGCCAGTAGATGATATTCGCGACGGCGTCAACCCTGAATCCGTCAATGTGGTACGTCTCAAGCCAGAAAATCGCGCTCGAAACCAGGAAACTGAGTACTTCCGTTTGCGTGAGGTCGAAATTTGCTGTACCCCAAACAAGGTTTTCCCGGTCCTTTTCCGTCTTGTATTCATAGGCATACCCGCCGTCGAAACAGTAAAGCCCATGCGCGTCCTTGCAAAAGTGGCCGGGTACCCAATCAAGGATAACGCCTATCCCGTTTTGGTGGCATTGATCGACGAGGTACATAAAATCATGCGGCGTTCCATATCTGCTCGTTACGGAAAAGTACCCGGTTGACTGGTAGCCCCATGAAGCGTCAAGCGGATGTTCGGTCATTGGCAGGAGTTCAATATGTGTATAGCCGTTTTCGAGCACATACGGAACCAATTCATCCGCCGCTTGCCGGTAGGTAAGAAAGGAACCATCTTCAGCCTTTTTCCAAGAACCAAGATGGACCTCGTAAATCGCTGCGGGTTCTTCAACAGGAACTTTTTTTGCGCGTTTCCTCATCCAGGCTTTATCATTCCATTTATACCCGCTGAGCGGCTGTACGACGGAAGCCGTATTGGGCCTCAGCTCCGAAAAAAAAGCATAAGGGTCGGCCTTTAGCTTTTTTTCGCCGGAAGAGGTGATAATTTCATATTTGTAAAGCGAACCGGTCATATCCCCATCCGCGTAAAATATCCATACCCCTTCCTTGTTTACTTTCTCGAATGGAAAGCCTTCGCCATTCCAGCCATTGAAATCGCCTGCGAGCCTTACCTCGGAGGCATGTGGAGCCCAGACGCAGAAACGGGTATAGAGCGTCCCGCCATCGTTTATGACATGGGCGCCGAACAAATCATGGCTTTTAAAGAGCGCCCCCTCATGAAACAAATGTAGCTGAAACTCAGTTGGATGATTGACCATCCTATTCACCTGCCTGTCTTCAGTAATATTCTAGTTTCCAAAAAAACACCTTCATAAACATGCTATAATTTGGTTTCGACGCCTGTTTGGCAAAAACCTTTTTAAAAAAGATGAATCATTGCAAAGTGGTGGACAAGCGCGGTGCGCACTCTCGTGATGACCACAGTTATATAAACCTTAGAACACACACTGCCAAAGATTGTATTTATTCCCATATACCATTTTTAACGGAAAACGATACGTAAAGAAAGGAAAACGATTTGAAAAAGATTGGCGGGGAACATTTGGATTGCGGACCGCTGAAGGAACGGGTTCCACTTCCCATAAAATAGGATGATATAGAGGGATTTCGCCCAAAAAGTGCTCTGCTATTTTCTTTTTCCCTTTTTTCGGGTATAATGAATTAAATGATTAGAAAAGCGCAAGCGCACGTTTAGCGCCGGAGCTGGACAAATTTTATTATTCTTTGTATTAAAAAAAGGCCAATGCATGTTGCAGCATGCACTGGCCCTTAATCGATGGTTCCCGGAAGTGGAATCGGGAATAAAGCGAAAACCCGCCCATTATGCTTGCCGGCTCAAGGGTGGGTTATTTTTTTTGGTTCACCGACAGTACGGCTACGATAAGGCTTGCAAAGGAAATCGCGAGCATCAGGCCCTGGAAAACTGTCATTAGGCGTCACCCCCTTTCGCGGGGAGTGTTCAGGCCCACCCTCAAAGAACCGCCGATTAGTTAAATTATATCACATCCGCCCATAAATTACGAACATAAGTTCGTCTTTTCGCCCAAGTTTGTCAAAATTTTCTCTTTTGCCTCCAGCCTCTCCTTGAATGGTTTTTTCTCTTATTTTGGCCAGAATGGCATTGATCGCAAATAGGGTAGGCAAAATCAAGGGGCAAACTTTTACCGCAATTGCGGCATTTTTTACCCTGGCTTTTTGTGACATCCTTTAATTCCTCATGGACACTATCGCTTACCTGTTCACGGACCCGCTCCCAATATATCGCTTCCGTCCTCTTTCCTAGTTTATACAGGAACAGAAGATGGAGGCCGATCGCCTTGTACGTCAATTCCATTTCTTCAAGGCTGCGTTTTTTGATTTCCGGCTCCGGGAGCTCCCTTCCCTCGGCGATGGCGGCCATCGTTCCCAGCCATTGCTCTGTCAGTTGCGGCTCTTTTGCCGAGAAGGGCAGATGCAAGAAACCATACAGTTCCATCATCGGGAATCGCCGTTCAATCATTGTCCCTTCGATCAGTTCATACCTGTTCCGCTCTTCCGTGAGTTCGGCCTTTTTTGTTCCTGGCGGGCTTTCGAATTTTTCCCATAGCTCGAAAAATTCCCCGAGGCTCCGGCTGTATTTTTGGAAGCGTTCAAAAACCGCGCTAGTAGGTGCGATTGCGAAAACCTTTACCGGCAGATCTTCTCCTTCAAGGACGCGTTTCATCCTCTGGATATCCGATACGAACGCGACCCTGCCAATATTGTAAATTCCTTTTCTCCCTGCCCTACCAGCGATTTGCTTAATTTCCTGGGAAGTCAGCCTCCGCCTCGCGGTACCATCGAATTTTTCATTTTCGAGAAACACAATTCTTCTGATAGGAAGGTTCAGCCCCATCCCAATCGCATCTGTTGAGACGACAATCTCGGTCTGGCCCGAAATAAAAAGCTGCATTTGCTTTTTTCTTGTTTCCGGCGGCATGCTGCCGTAAATCATGCTGACTTTGTGGCCGTTAGCCTGGAGTATTGCAGCTGTAGCCAGGACCTGTTTCCTGGAGAAGCACACTAGCGCGTCGCCTTTCCTCGCTTTTTTCAGGGAAAATTCCTGGTCTTCCACTTGCAGAGGCAAATCCCTCCTATATTCCCTTAGCTCGTATTCCGCGTTGCCAAGAAGTTTAACAACCATATTTTTAATATTGATGCTGCCAATAATATGGACCTCTTTCGCATTCGCCTTTGTAATCGCTTTATACCATGAAAAACCACGGTCCCTGTCCGCGACCATTTGGGCTTCGTCAATGACAGCGACTTCATAATAATCCTTTTCATGGAACATTTCGACCGTGCAGGAAATATGGGCAGCACTTGGCTCGACTTTTTCTTCCTCACCAGTTTTAAGTGAGCACGGGACCCCGTCGGAATTGAGCCTGTCATATACCTCAAGCGCCAAAAGCCTTAGCGGGGCAAGATAAATCCCGCTTTCAGCGCTTTTCATGGCTTCTAGGGCTTGATGTGTTTTACCGGTATTCGTTTCTCCGATATGAAGGACGTATTTTACATTCCTTTCAGCTGTAGGCCTGTATTCACTACCGAATACTTCCTCAAGCATCCGCCGCTCTTCCTCTGCCTTTCGTTCAGCTTCCGCCTTTTCCCGTATAAGCCGTTCTTCGGCCTTGGCCATATCGGATTCATACATCTCTTTATGTGTTTCCTCATTAAAGGGAATAGGCGCGAGCCTCAGCAAATCCTCTAGATATTCTTCGGAAATCCGTTCCAGGAAATCATCGGAGAGTTCCTCCGCCATCCCTGAAACGAGAAGAGCGAGATTATTTTCATCGCCTTCATCCATTTCAAGCGATAGATACTCTTTATAAGCACCTTCCGGGAGTTTTTCCGAGACTAGCCGAGTGGCATATTCAAGGACTATGCCGCCGAGAGCCCGTTCATATTCAAAGTAATATGTTTCATATTCATAAAACATCCTGCCCCGGTAAAAGGTTTTGTGGATTTCGCCGGTTAATTCTTCGAAAAAATCTCCAGCTCTCAGGAAATCGTTTGGGTTGAAACTACCTTGGGCAATAAGCTTTTCCTCCAGGGCTAGCGGGTCAACTTTCTTATAACGGATTCGCGTGTTTATGTCCGATTCCAGTTTGAGGGCGGCTCTATGCCTTGCAACAAGGTAAAGCAGCCATTCTCCCTCAACAAGAATCCGTTCGGCATCATCGCTCATCGTACGGAGGAGAGCGGCCCTATTTTCGATTCTCTTTTCTGCTTCCTTCCGCTTTTTAAGACGCTCCCTTGCTTCTTTATATAATTCCTCCCATAAACCGGGATTCACTTCAACTTCCCCACGGAGCCATTCAGCCGTGCTAAAAGGGCAAAATTCCCTCATTTCATTCCTGAACAAGCTGTTGATTAATTTTCGATCGACCCCTTCCGTTTCAAATCCATTTCGTTCAAGGAACTCCTTTTTCCCGATTTTCGAAACGCCGTTTGTCGCCTTGTTCAGCCAGACATTCAGCCAAAGTTGTTCAATATACTGAATCCTGTCCGCTAAATAGGCTTCGAAGGAAGGAATGTCGTCCAGCGTCTCCATATATTTTGAAATGTCTTCCAAGATTTTGCGTTTCGTATTCGTGACTGCCCCTGAGTGGGCCGCTTTTATTTCATCCATCATCTTACTCCTTTTCATCGTAAATCCCTTACTCTTATAATGCCTCTTTTAGATAGTACTATAGAAAAAGGAACCAATCATAAAGATTGGTTCCCCAACATAAACAATTTTAAGCAGTGCCATTCGCCTTTTGCTGTTTATTCTTGATTGCCCTTCCAATGAAAACGACTGCCGCGACGATTAGCAGCTCAAACCCATATTTTATAACAGGATTTGCGAAATATTCCTTCAGGAAAGGCTCGCTCACAATCATTTTTGAGGCGGTCCACCCGAGGATGGCAGCGCCAACCGTAATGATGATGGGGAATCTATCGACCCATTTCAAAATCAGGGTACTTCCCCATACGACAATCGGCACCGAGATAAGCAGGCCAAGGACGACAAGCACAAAACTGCCATGCGCCGCACCCGCCACCGCCAGGACATTGTCCAGCCCCATCAGGGCGTCGGCAATAATAATCGTCCTGATCGCCGCCCAAAAGTTATCGCCCGCTTTAACGTCATGGCCTTTCTCCTCAGCCAAAAGCTTGATGGCGATCCAAATGAGCAATGCTCCTCCGACGAGCAATAGGCCGGGGATTTTTAAAAGCCAAACGACAATGATTGTCGCCAGCGAGCGGATGATTATGGCCCCCGCGGTTCCCCAGAGGATGACCTTTTTTTGCTGATTTTTAGGCAGGTTCCTTGCGGCAAGGCCGATAACAATTGCATTGTCCCCTGCCAGGACCAGATCAATCATGACAATCGCCATGAGCGCCGTTAAAAACTCCATTGAAAAAAATTCCATTGAATAATTCCTCCTTCGTTGACTCCTGCAGCGAATTTGTTTTAGTTTACCCTTTATTGCACGGTTAAATTTAGATGCCATTGAAAAATGCAACCTAAACGGCAATGAGGGCGCCTATAGAACAAGATGCGGAAGCGCCTTGGTCAGCCCCGACAAGCGCTCCTCGAAAAAGCTTACGCTTTTCCTTCGTGCGATGATTATGCTTCCGACGATTACTCTTGTGGGGGGCCTGAAGGAGAAGTCGCTCTTTGACTTCACCTGAAGGACCGAAGCGACCTCGAGCTGTAACAAATCATCGCTTTATCAAGCCATGATTTGTTACAAGATACTCAAGGTAGCACTCCCAAGATGAAAACTGGCTAGGCGCTAGAGCTGGATTACAACAACTTGTTTCGGGTAATCCACAAATGTTCAATTTTATATTATCCTTAGGAAAAAGAAAGAGCCCCTGCCGATTGGCAAGGGCCCTTTTTGGACAGAAAAGACCCTTACCCTTGACAGGTAAAGGTCTTGCTAACAACATGGCTGCTGCCAACAAAGCCGGAGGCAGTGCCCCGAATTGACGACTTTGCTGTAAAAGCTACTCCCCTTTATGCTTATCCTATAAGATAGGAAAATCATAAACTATTTTTCACGAAATATCAAGCATTTACGGGACTGAAGGGATTTTTACGCATTCAAGGCCACTGTTTCCGCTGGCTTTCGGTGGCGGATAGTCGCCTGCGCCGCGGCAAGCCGCGCCAAAGGCACCCGGAATGGGGAACAACTGACATAATTAAGTCCCATCCTGAAACAGAAATCAATCGAGCTCTTCTCTCCCCCATGCTCTCCGCAAATGCCCGTTTTTAGCGACGGCTTGGTTGTCCGGCCAAGCTTTACTGCCATTTCGACGAGCTTCCCAACCCCGTTTTGGTCGAGGACGGCAAAAGGATTCTCCGGCAATACCTTTCTTTCGATATATGTTTGCAGGAATTTCCCCTCCGCGTCATCACGGCTATATCCGAAAGTTGTCTGGGTCAGGTCGTTTGTCCCGAATGAGAAAAAGTCCGCTTCCGAAGCAATTTCATCCGCCGTCAGGGCAGCCCTTGGAATTTCTATCATCGTACCAACAGTATATTCAAAATCCCTGCCGGATTCCTCTTTTATTTGTGTTGCCGCGTCAATTACCAGCTGCCGCATTTCCCTGAGCTCATGTACATGGCCGACGAGCGGGATCATAATTTCAGGTTTTACGGTAATTCCTTTCTCTGCGACAGACGCGGCAGCGTAGAAAATTGCTTTCACTTGCATCATATAAATTTCCGGATTCACCATGCCAAGGCGGCACCCCCTATGGCCGAGCATCGGATTAAACTCTTCCAGCTGACGGACTTTCCTCAGGAGATGTTCCTTTTCTTTTAATTCAGCTGAATCAGGCTCCAGGATTTGCAGTTTCGTAATTTCGACGAGCAGTTCCTCTTTGTCTGGCATGAATTCATGAAGCGGCGGGTCAAGAAGCCGGATTGTCACTGGCAAGCCCTTCATGACCTCGAAGATTCCTTCAAAATCTCCCTGCTGCATAGGCAATAATTTTTCTAGCGCGGCACTCCGCTCCTCGAAACTTTCGGCCAGGATCATTTCCTGTACAATCGGCACCCTCGCCGCATCCATGAACATATGCTCCGTCCTGACAAGGCCAACTCCCTCCGCGCCAAACTCCAATGCCTTCCGGGCATCTCCTGGATTATCGGCATTTGCCCTAACGGAAATGGCCCTTGTTTCGTCCGCCCATGAAAGCAGAAGTTTGAATTCATCCGAAAGTTCAGGCTCGATCATCGGTATTTCCCCAACCATGATTTCACCAGTGCTTCCATCGATTGTAATGACATCCCCGTAGTTCACTGAGGTTTCCCCTGCCGAAAAAACTCTTTTCTTCAAATCAATTTTCAATGCTTCACAGCCGCAAACACACGCTTTGCCCATACCTCGCGCGACTACAGCCGCGTGGCTTGTCATCCCGCCTCTGCTTGTTACGACCGCCTGCGCCGCAATTATCCCGTGGATATCATCCGGCGTTGTTTCCGGACGGACAAGAATGACCTTTTTGCCTTCTTTGGCAAGGCTTTCCGCATCATCCGCATCAAATACAACCATGCCTGTCGCAGCCCCAGGTGATGCCGGCAGCCCCTTTGCAATGCGGACACGGTCGGACTTATCATCAATCCTTCTGTGAAGGAGTTGGTTGAGCTGGTCAGGGTCCACACGCAGCAGCGCTTCGTCCTTGGAAATCAAGCCTTCTTCAACCATCTCCACGGCAATCCGGATTGCCGCCTGCGCGGTCCTTTTCCCTGTTCGGGTTTGGAGGATATACAATTTCCCTTTTTCAACCGTAAATTCTATATCCTGCATGTCAAGATAGTGTTTTTCAAGCTTCTCGCACGTTTCAGCAAACTGCCTGTAGACTTCCGGCATTTCAGCTTCAAGCGTGGATATCGGCCGTGGCGTGCGAATTCCAGCGACCACATCCTCGCCCTGGGCGTTAAATAAATATTCCCCATAAAGAGCGGCTTCGCCTGTGGAAGGATTACGGGTGAATGCGACCCCAGTCCCCGAATCATTGCCCATATTCCCAAACACCATGCTCTGGATATTAACCGCGGTGCCAAGATGGTCCGGGATTTTGTTCAAACGCCTGTAAACGATAGCCCTCTGGTTGTTCCAGGAATTAAAGACAGCATTGATGGATAGGAATAGCTGCTCTTTCGGATCCTGCGGGAACGGTTTTCTCGTATGCTTTTCAACTATATTCTTGTATCCTTCAATCACTTCCGACCAGTCCGCGGCATTCATTTCCGGATCTGAGGAATACCCCTTGGCAGTGCGTATTTCCTCCAGGAATTGTTCGAAAAAAAACGTGTCGACATCAAGGACGACATCACTGAACATCTGGATGAACCTTCTATAAGAATCATAAACAAAGCGGGGATTGCCCGTCAGTGCCGCCAGTCCCTCAGCCGTTTCATCGTTCAGCCCGAGATTCAGGATTGTATCCATCATGCCGGGCATCGAGAATTTGGAACCCGACCGGACGGAAACAAGCAATGGATTGGCTGGATCCCCCAGTCTTTTGCCCATCCTCTTTTCGAGATTTCCCAGCGCCTCCAAAACCTGGCTCATTACTTCAGTTGGAATTGTTTCCCCCGAATCGTAATAGGCATTGCACGCTTCGGTTGAAATCGTAAATCCGAACGGGACAGGGAGCCCGATTCTCGACATTTCTGCCAGGTTCGCACCCTTGCCGCCAAGCAAATCCTTCATTTCACTGTTTCCCTCATTGAATAGATAAACAAATTTATTCATCGGTTTGAGCTCCTTTCCATTTTAAGAACATCCAGTATGAGGCTTGCCGTTTCTTCAACCGCCTTATTTGATACGTTGATGACCGGGCAGCCGACCCGCTTCATTATTTTTTCGGCGTAATCGAGTTCTTCCAATATCCTTTCGTAACTCGCGTAATTTGCCTGTGAAGTAAGGCCAAGCGCTTTTAATCGTTCCTTCCTGATGGCATTGAGCTTGTCAGGCGTTATAATAAGCCCGACACATTTGCCTCTCCGAAGAGTAAATATCTCATCCGGAGGAGCCACTTCCGGAACAAGGGGGACGTTGGCTACCTTATATCGCTGATGCGCGAGATACATGGACAGAGGGGTTTTGGATGTACGGGATACGCCGATCAAAACAATATCAGCCCTGGCAATTCCCCGGGGATCACGCCCATCGTCATATTTAACAGCAAATTCGATGGCTTCGACCTTCCTGAAGTATTCCTCATCGAGCCTTCTCATCAGCCCAGGCCGGTGCCTCGGCTCCTTGTTGAACCTTTTAACAAATGCATCCATCAAAGGGTTCAGCAAATCAATCGCAGTAATCCCTTCCTCCGCCGCCCTTTTGTCGAGGTATTCCTTAAGCGCCGGTACGACAAGTGTATAGGCAATAAGCGAATGGTCCTTCCTTGCCAGCAAAATCGCTTCCTCTAGGTCTTCCGTGTCTTCCACATACGAATTTCTCCGGATATCAACATGGCCTCCATTGAATTGTGATGCTACGGCTTTCACGACGATTTCTGCTGTCTCCCCGACCGAATCAGATATTACGTAAACAATTTCCTTTTCCGCCAATTTCGTTCCTCTCCTTAAACAGGCTCACAGCCCGGCAATCTCAAGATAGGCTTTTACGATGGTTGTTTTTGTAATCCTTCCGATAATAGAATATGTATTGGTCACTTTATCCACTTCCTTTACAACCGGCAAGGAGTCAATCTGATAATCGATCATTTTTCTGGCGGCATCATGAAGCGTCTCATTCTGGCCAATGATGACGATATTGGGCATCCTCGTCATGATAATGCTTACTGGCAGGTCTTCCGTATTCTTTGTCCCTATTGAAGCGCGGAGTAAATCTTTCCTCGAAATAACGCCGGCCAAATGGCCGTTTTCATCCACCACGTAAAGGGTTCCTACATCCTCCAAAAAAAGCTGGACAATCGCTTCATATACCGAAGCCGATTTTTGGACTACAATCGGATGGGCTTTATACTCGGATACCAGCTTTCGCTCTATTCCATTGACGAAAGCTGGGGAAGCGGCATTCTTGCTTAGGAAATATCCGACCCTCGGGCGGGCGTCAATCGTTCCGGCCATCGTTAAGATTGCAAGATCGGGCCTAAGCGCAGCCCTTGTAACCGAAAGCTTTTCGGCGATTTGTTTTCCGGTAATCGGCCCGGAAGCCTTTACGATTTCAACTATTTCTTCCTGCCGTTTGGACAGTTTAATTTAACCCACCTCCCCGGCCCTCATCAATGTGAGAGTTTTTAAGATTACTTTTCAATGTGTTATATTTATTCTTAATTAGTATATTACATTTAAATAGAAATGGAAACTTTAAAACCAATTAAATTGTGTACACATTGTTAAAATGATATGAATCCCCTATTAGGTTATACTATTCTTCGGATAAATCCATAACAATCTGCTCCCAGTTCCCAACCGGATTCGTCACATTCTTGTTTGATTTGTTGCCCGAATCCGCTGCTGTCAGTTTAATAGCCTTGTATATGCTCTCCGGGTCTTTTAACGGGACCGGATAACCCAGCGTGTAAAAGCCCGGATAACTCCATGGCTCATGCACATACTTGGCGGAAAGGCTGTTTAATTCAGGAATATGTCTCTTAATAAATACCCCTTCGCGATCAAGTTTCTTCCCTGACCGAACTGGGTGAAAGTACCCCGATAAATTCCTTCCGCTCAAAGAAGCGCATTTTTCCACCTCCCTTGTGAGAATACATGGGTCATAATCAAGCAGCAGGCTGCCAAGAAACTCCTTTACCATTTGTTTGTCAAGACGCAGGCCAATGCATAAAAAAATTGTCAAAACAGCCCTAAGGCTAGATGGAAGCCATCCGGTCTTCCTTAATGAAAGGATCGCGGCATCAATAATCGGGATACCCGTCCTACCCATCCGTATCCGCTCCTCCTCTACACTATTCCAGGCAATTCCTTTTGATGATGGCAATCCATCCATTTCATAGCAGCAGGTTTCACAGGCGATGAACCTGGAGTAGAGCCTGTCCAGGAACAAAGTCATCGCTTTTTGCTGTTCCGCAGTTCTAGCTTCCCTCAATTCACCCAAAGATTTTTTCACAACAGTTTTTAATGATAGATTCCCCCACGAAAGATATGGAGAAAGGCGGCTAGAATAATTCGAAGCTTTCAAAATGCCATCCTCGCTTCTTCCATACTTTTCGTACCTTCCTTTTAAAAAAGATTGCAGCGTTTCCTCCGCGTTCCGTTCCCCTCCTGGCTGGCCAGCAGGAATTAACTCCCCGCCATCGTGATAACTCCGGAATTTTCCTAGGGTGTCCGAAAGCCAAGGGGGCAGCCTCCCTGGGGAAGCCAGTTTTGGCGGGGCTATTTCGTCCTCACCCTCCATCATTTTTAACCATTTGGCTTTCGAAGGAATGTTCCTGGATTCAAACGTGTAAGGCAGGGTGGGTTCGAATTGGATGTCGCTTTTTTCCGGATTGTCGAAAAAGGGGAAATCCGCCATCTCCCTCGTTTTATAAAAAAAGACACGGGTGGCGCCATACTCCTGCCTCAACTTCTTGAACACCTCTTCCGGATTACCCAAGGTGACATAAAGGCGGCCGCCAAGCCCGGCTAGCCGATTGGACAATTCCTCGAGGCTTTCAAGCACGAAGGCTAAATGCCGGGCGGAGAGAATTCCCCCTTGCCAAAGCCTCGGCTCAATAATATACAAAGGAAGCACTTCCCCGTATTTGGCCGCCATTGAAAGGGGCAGATGGTCGTTCACCCTCAGGTCGCGCCTGTACCACACGATATTCATCTCGCTCTCCTCCTTTCATATCGAGGTTTGTTATACAATACCCGCCAATCGAAAAGAAATCTCAATAAAAAACCGCACTGGGCAAATATCCACAAAAGTTTCACTGGCCCTGGCCCTTTTTGGGCTATAGACTAGTACAGGTATGATTGAATTATCAATTGAGGTGTCAATTATGAGGAAAACGGCTTTTCAGATTGCGGCAATCACTATATTCACTGCGGGAATGGCTTATGCGCTGAATTCCTTTTTAATCCCCCACCAGGTCCTGACGGGCGGGGTCGCTGGGATCTCTATTATCATCAGCAACTTTTTGCCGATAAGCACTGGATGGATTATCCTTGGAATCAACCTCCCATTGTTCGTGCTCGGGTATTTTCATTTGGGAAGGAGATTTCTCGTTTATACTGTTTATTCCGTCCTTCTTCTTTCGGTATTGATGAAGGCATTTCCTGTCGATGCCTTTAGCAATGACCTATTGCTGTCGAGCATTTTTGGGGGAGTCCTTTTCGGAACTAGTATCGGGGGGTTGATTCGTTTTGGGGGTTCGGCTGGCGGGATTGATATCATCAGCCTCATCCTTGCCCGGAAAAAGGACATGCCCGTGGGAGTCCTAATTACCTGGATTAATCTCCTTGTCGTCCTTACATCAGGAATTGTATTCGGAGCGGATAAAACCTTATATACCCTGTTTACCATTTTTGCTTCGGGTCGCGCGGTTGATACAATCCACACGAGCCACACAAAGCTTGCGGTTACGATTGTGACGGAAAAATGGGATGAACTGAATGAAGCCCTGCTTCGCCTGCATCAGCGCGGCATTACCATGACAGATGCCGAGGGAGGCTATACGCATGCCCCGAAAAAAGTGCTGACAACGGTCATTACGAAATACGAATTATCGGAAACAAAAGATACCATCAAAAAGACGGATCCAGGCGCTTTCGTCCATATCACAAAAGCCCTCGAGGTAATAGGTAGATTCAGGAAATAAATTATCGATATTCAGCCAATAAAAAAGGCGGAAACCAGGTATACCCGGTTACCGCCCTACTTTATTTCCAAAATGACAGGGCAATGGTCGCTGCCCATGATATTGCAATCAATATGCGCGCCCTTCAGACGCTCCTCGAGCTTGTTCGAAACAATGAAATAATCGATGCGCCACCCGATATTCCGCTCTCGGACCTTACTCATATATGACCACCACGTATAAGCGCCTTCCCGGTCGGGATAAAAATACCGATAGCTGTCGATAAAACCAGACTCAAGCAATTCTGTCATTTTAGCCCTTTCTTCATCAGTGAAACCTGAATTTCCAACATTAGGCTTCGGATTTTTCAGGTCGATCCACGAATGGGCCACATTCAAATCACCGCAAAGAATGACAGGCTTCTTCGCCTCCAATTCAAGCAAGTGGCTTTTGATTGAATCTTCCCATTCAAGCCTGTAACCAAGTCGGGCAAGGTCGCGCTGGGAATTCGGGGTGTACACGTTTACAAGGTAAAAGTCTTCATATTCAAGCGTGATTACCCTTCCTTCGCGCTCACTGTCAAATGAACCGAGGCCATAACGGACCGAAAGAGGCAGCCTTTTTGTAAAAACCGCTGTTCCTGAATAGCCTTTTTTCTCCGCGTAGTTCCAATATTGATAGTAGCCTTCCAGTTCGAGAGATATTTGCCCTTCTTGGCACTTCGTTTCCTGCAGACAAAATATATCGGCGTCAACTTGATGGAAATAATCCAGGAACCCTTTATTCACACAAGCCCTAATTCCATTTACATTCCATGAAACTAGTTTCATTTTTCTTTCTCCCCCTTCAAACAAGACCAAGAAGCGCAAGCACTTTGGGCAGCACCGACAAGCAAAAATGCGGTCCCGCCTGTAACTTATCTCGATTAATACGCCAGGTTCTAGTTTATAACTTTATAAACGAAAAAGAAGGGCCTGTCCGGAAATAAAACCGGAAGACCCCTTTGCAACCCTTTTAGCCTTCGAATACTTCAACCTTTTCCATTACATCGCCATTTTTCATCGACCTGGCGGTTTCAAGTCCTGAAGTTACCTTCCCAAATACGGTATGGACTCCGTCGAGGTGCGGCTGGGGCTCATGGACAATAAAGAATTGGCTTCCGCCTGTATTTTTCCCCGCGTGCGCCATTGAAAGCGCGCCGGCCACATGCTTATGCGGATTACCTTCCGTTTCACAATTAATCGTGTACCCTGGTCCTCCGGTTCCAGTTCCGTGAGGGCATCCACCCTGGCTTACAAAACCAGGAATCACCCTATGAAAAGTCAATCCGTTGTAAAATCCTTTATTGGCCAGGGTTTCAAAGTTTTCGACTGTCCCAGGAGCTTCCTCCGGATATAATTCGAATTCAATTTTTTCGCCGTTTTGCATTGTGATAACACCTTTTTTTCCCATGGTTACATCTCCTTAACATTAGATAACAACTATCATACCATTTCTTATTGCGGGAATGAAATATTTAGCGGTGCCGGCAAGCAGATTGAAATTTTGGCGCGTCCCATGTTACAATGGCGTTGCCTCTTCCGAAAAACGCTTGTTGCGGGACACTTAACCAGTTCGGACGGTAGAGGCAGGCGCTTCCTTTGGAGGCGCCTTTTCATTTTTCTTTTAGGCCGGAAACAATATCGGGCAGTTCATGATAAATTTTCACAATTTCCTCGAGTTTCATCCTGACAAGCCCGCTCGAAGACGGAGCTACAAAATCAGCTGTCCCAGGAACCATTGATTCGGACTGGATTCCCCATGGAATGTCCTTTTTCTGGCTGAACTGCTGATACACTCCTTTACCAACATAACAGGCGACAAGCGGCTTATATGCCTTGATTTTTTCTCTTAACACTACTCTTCCCAGCCGGTATTCTTCCTTTGTGATTTCATCCGCCGCCCGAGTAGGCCGTTCGACAATATTTGTCAGTCCAAGGCCAATTTCGGGAAGCAGCCAGTCCTCCTCGGGTTTATATAGCTTTGGAGTGATTGATGCCTTGTAAAGGATTTTCCAAAACCTGTTGTTTGGATTCGCGAAATGATGGCCTGTTTCCCCCGAAAGCAAGCTGGGATTGAAACCGATAAACAGGATATCGAGATTTTCCTTGAGATGGTCAAGCACCATGAAGCAAACACCTGCCTTTATACATAGGGACAAAACAGCCTGATTTTATTTCTTTTATATTTTAATTCAATCGGCCATAAAATCCTATTCCCGAGGGTTGTTGAGGAAGGCCCTATTTAAAATGTATCAGCCTACAACGGCAAAAAGCCGCTTTTGCGGCTTTTCCAATTACTGATTCGATTTGTTGCCTTGCTTCCCCATCGTGGTCGGAAAAAGTTCATTAGAAAATTCTGCCATGGCTGTGTTGCCTTCCAGCGGCCCCATAAACCGTTCCGCTGCTTGCTGGATTTTGGGAAGGACGTTGCGGTATCGGGACTTTCTAAGCCCCATCGCAGTTGCGCTGACTCCCAGCCCAATAAGGGAAGCCCAAAACATTCTCTTGCTCTGCTTTCCGTTTGTCAGCCCTCGCAAAAAGGAAGCAACCATTTGGATATTCATGTGCAGGACTCCTTCCGTAAAATTGGATCCAAAAAGGATACCGTTCTTAGTATCCGGTATTGGAGATGGCGAATACTGATTCAATTCATCCAGTATTGGAATATTTGGCATGGCACGGCTTGTGAAAAGAAAAAAAGAGCCTAATTCGGCCCAACTAAATACTTAAAATGTATTATAAATATTCGGGCACTCCTCTCCGGTTGGCTCATAAAAGCAATGAGATTTGAATCTTCCTACAAACGGCTGGTTGTACCAAGAGGAAGGACAATCTCCCGATGGCCTGAAATACCAAAGGCTGAACTTTGCGGGCCAAACCCTTTCCCCATTCACCGCTCTCCTGGCAAGCCTTCTTTCCGTATCCCTTGCCCGCTGATAAAAATAGCCGTGCTGAGTCGCTTCGAATGCATGTTCCTGAAAAACCATTTGGCGAATAGTCCGTAGGTTTTTAAAATCTGAACAATCCCCTCTTACCCGGTTCACCCCGACATTTCCAACCATGAGCATTCCCTGTATCCCTTCGCTTTCCGCCTCCGCCCTGAGAAGGCGCGCCAGAAGATCGATATCCGCATCGGTAGCCTTGATCACCGCCACTTTCCCACCTCCGAATCCCTTTTCATATCCTATTCTGGAATAAACAGTTGTTGACGGGTTTCCAGAGCATTGCAGAAAGTTTCGCGTGGGACTTAACCTATACACCAATGCAGACCCAATAGGGAGGAGAGAAGCTGCCAAACCAGTCCAATAATGTTTTTTAACGCTGCCGGCTCTTCTGTTTTTCCATAACTTCATAAGATTTTTCAATGATGTCCATTAACACATCGCCTTTATAGATTCTTCCGACTTTTGTATTTTCCTGGTAGTATTCGACAATCTCATCCAATTTTTCGTAAACTTCTTTTGTAATCCGTACGTTTAGCTGAATGCGTTGTTCCTCCATAAAAAAACCGCCTCCCGACTTTAAGCTATCATCTGCTAGCAATCAGCTATTAAACTGATGCTGTGTGCTATATACCTTTAATTATAACGTTCAACGACGGAAAGTAAATATCCGCAGCTTTTTTGCACAAGCAAAAAAAAATAAAGCGGCTTTTAAACACGCCACCTTATTTCCCCACTAATTTCAATCCATTTTCACCATTTGGCCCTAATATTCGTTCAAGGATATCTTCAACATAATTATGAAAAGCGCGTTGGCTCCGCTGTCTTGGCCGAGGAAGGTCAATTGGCCGATTCATTACAATTTTTCCTTCTTCAATAAGGATGACTCTATCCGCGATTGCAACCGCTTCCTCCACATCATGGGTCACAAGGATTGCGGTAAAGCCTTTTTCGGTCCATAACCGTTCAATCAAGTCCTGCATTTCCACCCTCGTCAAGGCATCAAGCGCTCCAAGCGGCTCATCCAGGAGGAGGATTTCCGGTTCATGCACAAGAGCACGGGCAAGCGCCACCCGTTGTTTCTGCCCCCCTGAAAGTTTTGAAGGCCAATCTCCGCCCCTGTCCTCAAGCCCGACATTTCGAAGAGCCTGGATTGCTTTTTCCCCCCAATGGCCATTTAGCCCAATCCCGATATTTTTTAGGATGCTTTTCCACGGAAGAAGCCTTCCATCCTGGAACATGATCCTCGCGTGGGTATTTATGCCTTTAAGTTCCTCACCCTTAACGAAAATTTTACCATCGTTTTTTTCCTCAAGCCCGGCAATGAGCCGCAATAATGTGCTCTTCCCACATCCACTCTTGCCCACAATGGAAATAAATTCGCCGGGAGAAGCCAAAAAATCGATCCCATCGAGGACAATCCGGTCCCCGTAATGTTTTTTTACACCTTTCAGCAACAAATAAGGAGCTTTGCCCTGCTTCACGTGATTCCCTCCCTGTTAAGAATTCCATTTAAGCCATTTTCCTTCCATAGCCCTTGCAATAACATCCGAAAGTTTGCCAAATAGAGCGTAGAGAAGGATGCTTAATACAATAACATCCATTTGGAAAAATTCCCGCGCATTCATCGCCATGTACCCGATTCCGGATTGTGCTGAAATCGTCTCCGCAACAATGAGGGTAAGCCACATTACTCCGAGGGAAAAGCGGACGCCAACTAGAATCGACGAAAGGGCTCCTGGAAAAATAATTGTAAAAAACAGCCTTGCGCCCTTTAACCCGTAAGCCCTGCCCATTTCAACAAGCCCTTTATCAACGGACTTTATTCCATGGAACGTATTGATGTAAACAGGGAAAAGCACCCCGAGCGCGACAAGAAATACTTTTGATGTCTCGTCGATGCCGAACCAAAGGATGACAAGCGGAATGAGCGCCAGATGGGGGATTGTCCTCAGCATTTGGACCGAGGTATCAAAAAGCAATTCCGAAAATCTAAATACGCCATTGAATAAACCGAGCAAAAAGCCGATTGTCCCGCCGATGAAGAAGCCAGCCAGTGCCCTCCCAAGGCTTACCCATATGTTTTTGGCCAGTTCTCCCGATTCAAGCAATTCAAATGCCGCTTTCACTACATCTACTGGCGCAGGAAGGATTTTGCCAGGAATCAATCCAGCCGATGAAAGGATTTGCCAAAAAACCACTAAAAGCACCGGGAAAACCCAGGGGATGACCTGCGGCAGCATCCGCGCTAAAACCTTCAAACAAATCACCTCCCCAAGCTATTTTTTCATCGCATCCCTAACGTCTATTTTCTTGGGGATTATCCCAAGGGTATAGAATGTGTCCGCGATTTCCTGCTGCTCCTGGATTATTTGGCCATCAATCTCATCCACCCCATAAACCCTCCTCTTCACAGCTACTTCCAGCGATTGTTCATCTATCTTTAAAATCGGCGCCAGCATTCCCACTAATTCTTCATGGTGTGAATTCGCCCATTCCAATGAATGCTGTACTTCATCAAGGATCAGTTTGATAATCTGAGGATGTTCCATTGAAAATGTTGTGCTTGCCAGAAAAAAGTCCCTGTCAGTCGTCAGCCCTTCTCCGTTTACAAGCATTCTGGCACCCGAACCAATTTCAGCGGCGGACGTAAAGGGATCCCATACAACCCACGCGTCAATTTGTCCTTGTTCAAAGGCCACCCTTCCGTCTCCGGGAGCCAAAAATGCCGGCACAATATCCCCATAGGCCAGCCCGGCTTTTTCCAAGCCTTTGATTATCAAGTAATGCGAGCTCGAACCTTTTGCGAAACCAACCGTTTTTCCTTTTAAATCCTTTACCGATTTAATGGGCGAATCTTTCTTGACCAGTATCGCGCTTCCATTGAACTTTGGTTTCCCAGCCGCGACATAAACAAATGGCGCCCCCGCTGCCTGGGCGAATATTGGTGGCGAATCTCCAGTCCTTCCAAAATCTATCGTACCTGCATTAAGTGCTTCAACAAGCGCCGGCCCTGCCTGGAATTCCTTCCACTCCACGGAAATGCCCTTTTCGCCCAGTGTCTTTTCAAGCGTCCCAAGTGATTTTAAAATAATGAGCGGGCCGTTCTTTTGGTATCCAATCCTGATTGTCTTGATTTCCTTTTCCTTGCTGCCAGCCATCTCCTCTGATTTCTTTGTTTCGGCACAGCCAGAGAGCAAAGTAAACATCGCGATTAACGCCAGGAACCAATAAGTAAACCTTTTTGAGCGATAAAAATTCATAGAGTATCCAACCCTTTCCAAAATTTTGGGCATATGTCTACCTGTTTTAAACTATGAAATATAAGGAGATGCGTTCCTGTCCATTTAATTTTGTTCTCACGGCGGAAGATTGTACTATTCCTTTACGGCAATAGCATATATTGAAAGAGAACTTCGTCGAATTTGGAGGGCTTTATGTTTACAGTTATTGAAAAAACCGTCCTGGCCATGTCGTTTTTGCGGATTGTCTCGGGGGGAATAGAAATATTCGCCGCCCTCCTTATGATTAAGTTCAATGCAGTAGAAAAAGCATTGCTGATCAATAGCTCCCTCGCTCTAATCGGACCGCTAATCCTGCTATCAACAACTACTATTGGCTTGATTGGAATAGTAGAAAAGGTTTCTTTACTCAAAATGGTTTGGGTTTTCGCGGGCGTTGCCTGTATCCTTTATGGGGTAAAACAATAAAGATGAATTTGAAAAGGCGGGCATTTACAATGGCCCGCTTCTTTTTTTGCATCCGCATAGTAATGCCAAATGCAATATGAATGCATCAGTGGAAAATACTTTCATGATAAAATCAAGGGCTTCTTCAAATACTAACCGCAAGCATGCAGAGAATGGAGTGATAGACATGGGCATCATGAGTGGGAACCCGCAGGATGAACCGTTGCACGCGGGGGAGGTTTTTCATCTATGGTCGCATTTATTGGGCACAAAAGCATACCTTGTCGCCTTGCAGGTTTTTTCAAATCATTCAGGCGACCATGACCTTAAAGTGTTTATCGAGGATTTCATGGAGAATTGTATAAAACAGGAAGAACAGCAGGTTGAGGGTGTATTAAAGGAAAATGGCATCCGCCTTCCGCCCGCCCCACCGGACAGGCCGAATGTGGCAACCGAAGACATTCCGGCAGGTGCACGCTTTAACGATCCGGAAGTCGCGGCGCTCATTACGAGGGATATAATTTCCTCCAATGTATTGGACAGTTATATCATGGGCCTGTCCTTAAGGGCTGATATTCGTGAAATGTTTGGCGATTTCCTGACGCAAAAAACAGAATACGCGGATAAACTCGCGGCTATAAACAAGGAAAAAGGCTGGCTTGTAGTTCCACCTTTAAATTTGAAGTAGACTCATTTAAATAAAAGGATGTGAATCCCGGTGGGAAGTAAAAATAACGGCATGACGGTCGCGGCCATTGGATCAATCCCATTAATAATGACACTGGGAAATTCAATGCTCATCCCAATTCTCCCCCAGATGAAGGCAGAACTTAATCTGACGCCGCTCCAGGCAAGCATGACCATTACGGTTTTTTCGATTGCGGCAGCGATTTTTATTCCCGTCCTCGGCTATTTGTCGGATAGGTTTTCACGAAAAGTCGTTATCCTTCCCGCATTGATCCTCTACGGGCTGGGAGGCCTTTTGGCCGGGTTTGCCGCCACAACCTTTTCCGGGGCTTATTGGTGGATCCTTGCTGGCCGAACTATGCAGGGTATTGGGGCAGCCGGCACCGCACCGATTGCGATGGCGCTTACCGGGGATTTGTTTAAAGGCGGGGAACAAAGCAGGGTGCTCGGGATTGTAGAAGCATCAAATGGGCTGGGAAAAGTCCTTTCCCCCATCCTCGGGGCGGCTTTTGGCCTTCTTGCCTGGTTTGCTGTATTCTTCGCATTCCCTGCAATATGTGCAATATCCATTTTGCTTACTTTGTTCTTTATTAAGGAAAAATCCCACCGCCAGGCACCGCCCCCTTTCGGGAAATATATGAGGGGCTTGGCCTCTGTTTTCAAATTTGAAGGGCGATGGCTTCTTACTGCTTATTTGGCGGGGGCTGTTTGTTTATTCACCCTTTTTGGAATCCTCTTTTATCTATCAGATGTCCTTGAAAAGCAATACGGCATTGATGGGGTTATTAAAGGGTTGATTTTGGCGATTCCCTTGCTGGTAATGGGCGGGACATCCTATCTTACCGGAAGCAAGATTGGAAAAAATACTGCGGCAATGAAGCGGCTGATTGTTATTGGCCTTGGGTTGATGACAGTTTCCTATGCCCTTCTTGTTTTCTTCGAAAAACTCGTGCCATTTTTATTGGTCCTTATCCTGAGCAGCATTGGGACCGGCCTTGTCCTCCCGTGCCTGAACAGCCTTATTACAGGCTCTGTCGGAAAGGAGAGGCGTGGATTTGTTACATCCCTGTACGGTTCTGTCCGATTTATTGGCGTTGCCATCGGCCCGCCGATATTCACAAGGCTTATGGAATGGACAAGACCAGGGATGTTCCTGACCATCGCAGCCTTAACCCTGATTGCTGGAATCCTTGCCCTAACCTTGATCCATGTTCCAAACAAGGGTGATGAAAAAGATAAAACAAAATATTCTTTCCGTTACAATTACGTTTAGGCAGATGCGTTATTTTTTTCGGAATGCGTAAGTGTAAGCATCATACAGGCGGATTTTAAAAACCGCATCAACAATCTTCGTTGAAATCCATTGGCTTAGCAGCGCCTGTATGATGATTTCCCACTTTATGATGGATGCCGTCAGGATGAAAATACAGCCATTAATCCAGAAAAGTGGGCGTCCGGGCAGCGTCCCCCTCATGGAAGAGATAATTAAGGCCAATACTCCGACGCCTCCGTTCGATACGCCTTGCCTAAGCAGCAGCCCAACCCCGGCTCCAAGGAACAATGAACCTGTCAGTAAATCCACCCAGACATTGTGATAGGGAATCGTAAAGCCTCTTTGAGATAAATAAATGGACAACGAGGTTACTGTAATGGCGAACATCGTCCAGACTGTACATCTGTTCCCAAGAAATTTGATTGCAAGGACTAACATGGAAAAATTAACAATCCAAAGGGCGAATCCCATATCAATCCTGAAAAAATGGTGCAGCAGGACGGCAAGGCCGCCAGCACCGCCGGAGGGTATGCTATGCGGAAATAAAAAAAGGCCCATACCGAGCCCCTGGATAAGGCCGCCAGCCGTCACTATAGCACTTTTTCTTAAAAATCTACCCATATACCCCATCCCTGCTGTGAACGCGGCTTACCATCAGCAGGGTATGCCCCCACTATGGAAATTCACTTTATGCTCCCATTTTATTCGTTTCTCCACAAAAGTAGTACAAGCAGCAAAGACAGAAAAAAAGCAACCCGATTGGATTGCCGCTTTTCCTAAAATTTTTTAACACGGATAGGGCTGACCATCAGGATGGCCAGGAGGATCGTAATATAGGCATTGCTGTAATCGAACAGAGCCATACCAGCAATCACCATGCCGGCCATTGGAATTGGAATTCCCATAAAATAGCCAACCGTTGGGCTAGCACTGAACCTTGCCAGCCGGAGCGCCCCCATCGCGGCATAAAATGTGAACGCGAAGGAAGCCAGCATGGAAGGTGAAGTGAGTGTATACACAATCAGTGCAGGTGCAACACCAAAACTCACAATATCCGCCAAGGAATCAAGTTCCACTCCTACTTCACTGCTCACATTCAGCCTTCGCGCTATTCTGCCGTCAAACAAATCCATAAGCGCGGCGGCAAAAATAAGGATAGCGGATAGCCAGACAAGGCCATTCATGTTCAGAATAATCGAGAAAATCCCGCAGAGCAAATTCGCAATCGTAAACCAGTTTGGCAAGGACCGGACAACTGGAGATGGCATTGCCACACCCCTTCCTACTTTGATGTGCGTACCTATCCCTCTAATTTCCCTAATTAACAGTCAAATATTCCCCATTTTGTCCCGTTTCCGCAGAATCATTCTAATTTGGCTTATAATTGCCGGTTTAACAGCGAAAAGGAAAAGGAACAATAAAAAGTGAAAATAAGCTATATGCCATTTTAAAATAAGAGGAGCTTTTTACGAATGAAAAAAGCTGTATTTCTTGACAGGGATGGAGTACTGAATGAGGTTTTAACGAGCAGGGTAAAATTTGTAAACCACCCTGGACAGCTATTTTTGTTGGAAGGGGCGGCGGAAGCGGTTGCTGAAATTACAAATGCGGGCTACCCGGTATTTATTGTAACGAATCAGGGTGGGATTGGCCTTGGGTTTATGACAGAGGAAAAACTGCGCAAAGTCCATAAACGGCTAACTTCCATGCTTGAGCAAAAAGGAGGCAAAGTAATCGATATCGCCTATTGCCCGCATAAGCCTACACAGGGGTGCACCTGCCGGAAACCAGAGCCGGGTATGCTTATCGATTTGGCAGAAAAACATGGAATCAACCTTTCGGATTCTGTTATGGTTGGCGACCACGAGAGGGATGTTGAAGCCGGGAAAGCCGCCGGCTGCAAAACCGTCTTTATCGGGGACGGCGAAACAAAAGCGGATGCAAAGGCACCTTCCCTCGCTGAAGCTGTAAAGCCAATCATATCACTGCTCGGTTCATAAGAACAACCTAGTAATTATTACTTTTTAAATGGAGGAATGAGCATGGCACACATGGACCAATCACTTGCTTATTTAAGGGAAATCCTTTCAAACTATACAGAAAACCATAATGAAGGAAAAAAACTTTTCGATAAATTGAAAAACCACTATCGTACCGCGGAAGATTTCGCCGAACATTTGGATGCGGGCGATATCACATTCCTAAACTCCATCCTGCCTGAAGAAATAAAGTATGCCTTAGACGAAAAAGATGAAGAACGCGCGGAACAGCTTAACAATGTATATGAACAATTATTTTAGCCCCATGCGGGAAATCTTTATTTCCCAGGCAAGCGCAAAGACTGACAAAAGGCGCTAAGTCCGCATTCTGATTTTCCACAAGAATTGACAAAATGCAGTCGTCTACAACAACATTTGCGCCGGAAAGGAGGAATGGATTTGGAGAATGGACTAAAGGAGTCGATTCAAAAATGGTCAATTCCCATTAAAGATATATCGGACCTGGATGGATTGGCCATGCGAGCCAGCGAGGCAAAGTATGTCCTTTTAGGAGAGGCTTCACATGGGACCTCCGAGTTCTATACCGTCCGCGCGGAGCTTTCAAAAAAGTTAATTAGCGAACACGGTTTTACCTTCATTGCTGTTGAAGGGGACTGGCCAGCATGCCAGGCCGTAAATGCCTATATCAAAGATAATGAAGACAAAAGGAGCCCCGAGGAAGTCCTTAAGGCTTTTCACCGCTGGCCAACCTGGATGTGGGCGAATAAGGAAATCGCCTCGCTGGTGGGCTGGATGAAAGACTATAACAAAACGGTTCCGGAAGATAAGAAAGCAGGGTTTTATGGGCTGGACGTTTATAGCCTCTGGGAGTCAATGGATGAAATCATCAACTACTTGAGAAAGATAAACTCCTCTGAACTGCAAGCCGCGTTAGATGCCTTTTCCTGTTTCGAGCCGTTTAACAGGAGCAATGAAACATATGCAATTTCGGCGGGATATTTATCGGATGGGTGCAGAAAAGAAGTAATCGAACTGCTGTCTTCGATTAGGAAAAACGCCCATAAGGAAAAAATCGATCGCGAGAATGCGCTGAACCTTGAAATCAATGCCCTTGTGGCGAGGAATGCGGAGCAATACTACAGGCTGATGGTCATGAGTGACGCCGGTTCCTGGAACACCCGGGACATGCACATGGCAGAAACGCTTAATGCGGTCATGGACTTTCATGGCAAAAATGCAAAAGCAGTTGTATGGGAGCATAATACCCACGTGGGAGACGCAAGGGCGACCGATATGAAAAAGGCAGGGATGGTCAATGTCGGCCAAATTGTCAGGGAGGAGCATGGAATGGAAGATGTTTTCATTTGCGGCTTTGGTACGCATCGCGGGACTGTGATCGCGGCAGGCCAATGGGGCGCGCCCCTAAGGGAAATTGATGCACCCCCTGCCCAGGCTTTTAGTTGGGAGGATGAATTGTTCCAGGCTGGTGATGAAGATAAACTACTTATTTTCTCTGACGAAAACAGGAACGAATTTGCGAAGGAAATTGGCCACAGGGCGATTGGCGTCGTCTATGAACCTGATATGGAGCAGTACGGAAACTACGTGCCTTCTTCCATTTCCAGGCGGTATGATGCATTCATATTTTTAAGCCAAACAAAAGCGCTCTCACCATTGGCGATTGACAGCGGAATTTAAAAACGGAAGAGGAACCCCATTTTATAGCCCGGGATTCCTCTTTTCATTTATCAATCCATTATAGGATTATCATAGTTATCCGAGACAGTAAGTTTATTCGCCTTGATTACACCGTCGATTTTCCATTGGCTTTCCGCAAACCTAGAAGTATAAGGAATCGACACCACGACGCCATCCTTAGTTGTGAATTTGTATTGATCGAGCCGGACAGATCCGTTCGAATGGCGGTAAACGACTTTGACCCGCTCCATATCCTCCCAAGCATATTTTTTCAAGCCATATCCCGCCAGTTTATTGAAAAATATGCCCTCTCCAGTCGCATAGTAATAGTTGTCGACCGAGCCAATGTAGACTGGTATGGTAATGATTTGCATCGCCAACAGGGCAATTCCCAATTTCCGGCTTTCCCATTTCCACGCGGCGGCGAGGTATAAAGTGAACAATACCGCGGAAAGAAGCATTCCTATCATGAAGGCGATATACGAGCTTGGCGGGGTTTCAAAGAACCAATATTCCCTCTTGAAGAAGTACATGCTATGTATAGACGCGATTATTACGAAAGGAACAAAAAAGCTGCTAATGTACATGATGATAGTAATGGCAACCATAGTGACTTTACGTTCATCACTTGATCTAGTATTGATAATCAAACCCCTAATCTCCCCTAACTTTTTCTCTTTTTTAAGTAAGTTTTGCGATTATTGAAATTGCTGTACGGACATCCTGCTCGCTGACCCCGTATCTTCCCAAGTTCCTTTACTGTGAATTCTTCTCCATACACGACATCGCCAACTCCGCCATGATGCCGCCTTCCTCATCTCACAGTCAGTTTAGTGACGCTGTCGCTTCTTAAATCAATATAATTTGATATCCCCTTTGAATAAATTATCTGTCTATAATTTATTTTACCTTATGCATCCTGAAAATGGGAATAAAAAGAGCGGATGTACACCGGCATCCGCTCCGCTTCCTGCTTATTGAAGGTTGGCGAAACGCTCCAGGTCGCGGTTTCCGCCAATCACCACAAGCACATCACCTTCTTCAATGGTTTCATCCGGCGATGGGGATATATTGATATTTTTGCCATGCCTAATCGCGATTACACTGAGATTGTACTTTGCGCGCACATCCAGCTCTCTTAACGTCCTGTTTGTCATTGAAGCCGGAACCTTGATTTCTTCAACGCTGTACTCCTTTGACAATTCAATGAAATTGAGGACATTCGGGGACAGCAGCATATGGGCGACCCTTTCGCCCATGTCCCGTTCCGGGAAAATGACCCAGTCTGCTCCAACCTTATCGAGAACCTGCCCATGAGGCTTATTTAGCGCTTTGGCGATAACCTTCTTCACTCCCTCTTCTTTTAAAAGAAGGACAGTAAGAATACTTGCCTGTATGTCATTTCCAATCGCTACAATGACGGTGTCAAAATTCCTGATCCCGATCGACTTCAATGCTTCCGGGTCGGTTGAATCGGCAATGACCGCATGCGTGACAGCCGATTGAGCGTCCTCTACCCGCTCCTCGTTCACATCAACGCCGAGTACTTCCTGGCCTGCCTGTAAAAGATTGCCCGCAAGGCTGGTCCCGAACCTCCCCAAGCCGATTACCGCATATTGTTTAACCATCCTTATGCACTCCTTACAATCTTGCTAGCCTATCATTATTTTCCCTTTAGGGTAATGGAATGGACTCTGTTTCCTCCTTAAAGTGACCGCATAGGCAACTGTTAACGGGCCCACCCTTCCAGCGAGCATCATGAATGTAATCAAAACCTCGCCTGCTGGCGACAACTCCGGCGTAAGCCCCATGGACAGGCCTACCGTGGCAAACGCCGAGGTTGCCTCAAAAAGGATCATTAAAAAGTCCGTACCTTTCTCGGTTATTGTCATCAGCATTGTTACGGTGATAATGAGAGCCAGCCCGCTCATTGTAACCGTCAATGCTTTGTAAATCGTTTCGTAGCCGATCCTCCTACGGTAGAAAACGACATCTTCCTTCCCCCGTATTTGAGACCACACCGCCCCCAGAAGCGTTGTAAACGTTGTCGTCTTTATCCCGCCTCCAGTCGAACCCGGTGAAGCCCCGATAAACATTAGGATAATGATCAAAAACAGGCCCGAATGAGTCATATCGCCAATGCCTACAGTGTTGGCCCCAGCTGTCCTCGCGGTAACCGATTGGAATAACGCGGCGAGAGCTTTTCCGCTTAATGAAAGTGGCCCGAGCGTCTTCCCGTTCGAGAACTCAAGCAGGAATATGAACAGCGTTCCTGCGGCGAGCAGCCATCCCGTGGCGGCCAGGACGATTTTTGTATGCAGTGACAGCTTTTTGGTCCGGGGGTACTCATATAACTCGTTTATGACGATAAATCCGATGCCTCCCGTAATGATCAAAGTACAAATCGTGAAGACAACGATTGGGTCATTAACATAACCAGTCAAACTCCGGAATTCGCCCATCAAATCAAATCCGGCATTATTAAAGTTCGAAACCGAATGGAATATCCCATAATAAACGGCCTTTCCCACTGGCATATCAAACGAAAACCTGATAGAAAGGATTAAAGCTCCTATCGATTCAAAAAAGGCGGTGAAGATTAATATTCTCTTTGAAAGGCGAACAATGCCTTCCATAGAGATGCTGTTTAACGATTGCTGCAGGAGAATCCTTTCCTTTAATGAAATCCTTTTTCCTAAAATGAAAGCAAATAGCGTCGCGAACGTCATGAACCCAAGCCCGCCTACCTGAATCATTAAGAGAATGGCCACCTGCCCAATAGTGGTAAAGGCCGTTCCCGTATCCACCACTACAAGTCCTGTCACACATGTCGCGGAAGTGGCCGTGAACAGGGCTTTTAAAAATGGAAGTCCCTGGTGGTCGGTTGTTGAGGCGGGAAGCGTTAACACCGATGCCCCGATAAGGATAATCAGGGTGAACCCAAGGACGAGGACCTTCGGTGGGTCCAATGAAATCTTTCTGAAACGCATGCTATTCGCCTTCTTTTATAAAAATGTTTTCCTGTCATTTAAATTAAAATGTACCACGCTGCAATCCTTTTTAATCATAAATCCGCCAATGCAAACTGCCAAGGAAAAATTTCTGTGTACCCTCACAAATTTTCCTTTCACATTTATTATTCGGTTCCCAAATACGTTTAATCCCCTTTTTCGGTCCTTCGGTACACGCCGGAAATAAAAAATGCCCGCATCCCGCGGGATGAGGCAATTTTTATTTCTAGCGCGCCGCTTTATTTTTAAAGAGGTTGAATAAAAAGACGATTACAGCCGCTACGAGAAGAATATGGATAAGTCCTCCCGCAATATTAAATACCATTCCGATGATCCAGAAAAGGACCAATAGGCCGATGATTGTCCACAACATAGCAATCTTCCTTTCTGTCTGTTTGGGAATAGTTTACCCAACCAGGAACAGATAAAAACAATTTATACGTGCGCGAACATAGATTTTACAACTTTATGAACTTAGCCCCGTTTTCACAATTCCTTCAAAAACAGAGTGACGAACATCACATTTCTGATGGTAACATCACCTTATGATTAATATTGTCAGTACCAACATAGTGTTAATTGGATTTTACCGAAGGGGGAAATTTTCATGGCAAGAATAACGAATTGGAATCCTGAAAACGAGGATTTTTGGAAAAAGGAAGGAAAGAAACATGCGAGGAGGAATTTGTGGATTTCTGTCCCATCCCTCATGCTCGCTTTTATCGTTTGGCAAATCTGGTCGGTGGTCGCGGTACGGCTGAATGATATCGGCTTTCATTTCACGGAAGAACAATTGTTCACATTGGCGGCAATTCCAGGTCTTGTAGGCGCCACGCTGCGTTTTGTTTATACCTTCGCGGTTGGAAAATTTGGCGGCAAGAATTGGACGGTCATTTCAACCGCAGTTCTTGCAATCCCGGCTATCGGAATCGGATTCGCCGTGCAAAATCCCGATACGCCATTTGGTGTCATGCTTTTATTGGCCGCGCTTTGCGGACTTGGCGGCGGAAACTTCTCATCTTCAACAGCAAACATCTCTTTCTTTTTCCCTAAAAAAGAAAAGGGAACAGCTCTTGGCATTAACGGCGGTCTTGGCAACATGGGGGTTTCGGTCGTCCAGTTTATTACATCGCTTGTAATTGCATCCGGCACTTTCGCCCTGGTCGGCGGCTCACAAACATTGCCGGACGGCTCGCAGGTATACCTGCAAAACGCCGCATTCATCTGGGTCATTCCGATTGCGATCCTAACAATCGCCGCCTATTTCGGAATGGATAACCTTCCAGCTGCGAAACAATCTGTTTCCGAACAGTTTGTAATTGTAAAAAGAAAGCATACGTGGATTATGACAGTTCTCTATATAGCTACATTCGGTTCATTTATCGGCTATTCGGCGGCATTTCCGCTCCTCTTGAGGTCACAGTTCCCTGAGCATGTATCACTCGCTTTTGTTGGCGCGCTCCTTGCCGCTTCAGCAAGGCCGGTCGGAGGTTGGATTGCTGATAAACTTGGCGGCGCGAAAGTCACAGCTTATGTATTAATTGTGCAGGCAATTGGCGCCGGAGGAGTCATTTTCTTCCTCGGCCAAAAACAATTCACTGGATTCCTTGCTAGCTTCCTGGTGCTGTTCGTCGCATCCGGTATCGGATCCGGCTCGACGTTCCAAATGATACCTGGCATTTTCGTTCCAAAGGAAGCCGCTCCAGTACTCGGTTTCACTGCCGCTTTTGCCGCTTACGGCTCGTTCTTTATTCCAAAATTATTCGGATGGTCTGTTAATACTACAGGGACTCCGGTAACAGCGTTTTACTTCTTTATCGCATTTTATGTCATCTCTTTCGGACTGAACTGGTTCTTCTATCAGAGAAAGAGTGCTATCGTTGCATTAAAACAGGCATCCTAGCCAATTGATACGGAATTCCAAAAAGCCGGGCGAGCACTGCCCGGCTTTTGATTTCAAAAATAAAACCGCCATTCCGGCGGTTTCATTTATTATTCAAGTATTTTAACTTTAACGCTCTTGTTTCCCCACTTCAAAGCCTCATCATGCGAAGGGATGAATACGTCGATTCTGTTTCCTTTAATAGCGCCGCCAGTATCCCCAGCCACCGCATATCCGTATCCTTCAACATGGACTTTAGAACCGAGCGGAATAACCGAAGGATCAACCGAAATTACTTTTGCCCCCGGGTTAGTCTTAAGATTGATGCCTGTCGCGGTTATCCCGGAACATCCATTGCATGAGGCTGTATAGGCGGTCGCAGTTACGACAAGCTCTTTTCCGCTAGCCTGTTGGGCTGGAACAGATTCCTTTTTCTCAACCGGAGTGGTGGAAACCGGCTTTGCCGAAACCGGGGCCGCAGTTGTGTTATTTCCAGTGGATTGCTTTTGTGGCTGGGCTGGAACTGCCGATACTGTCCGGCTTTCCTCTATTGACAACTGCATTCCAGGATAGATCAAATCGCTCGTCAAATCGTTCCAATCAATAAGATCCTGAAGGGAAACATTTTGGGCTGAAGCAATCGCCCATAATGTATCGCCTTGTTGGACATCATACACACGCTTTGGAAAAATATTCAGCGTCTCACCGGCATAGATTGTTTCTTCCTCGATGCCGTTCCACACCTTAATGTTTTCAACGCTTGTATTATGTACTTCCGCAAGCCCCCAAAGGGTATCTCCTTTTTTAACAACAATTTCTTCTGCCTGTGTGCTGGCTGCAAACGTACCGGAAATTGCCGCCGCGATCATAAAGCTGCCTAACGTTTTCTTCAATTCCGTGTACCTCCTAGTTCTAATATCAAACTCACAATGTACATGTTAACATGAAAAATCAGAATCCCAAGAACAACCGGATGATATTTTGGTAACAAGAATGACTAAAAGTTTACGGTAAGGTAACTAATAGAAACAATATTCTGATTTTTAAAAGGGCGAAAGTGAGGTTTGGATGTGCCAAAACCAAAAGGGGGAGCAGATGGCTCTGCTCCCCCTTTAACCTATACTGGCTGGATTGCGACAGCGCAGGCTTTGTATTCAGCTGTTCCCGAAATTGGGTCAAATTCGTTCAATGTCAAAACATTCGTTGGTGTTTCATGCCAATGGAAACTCATGAATACAAGGCCTGGAACAACTTGTTCGGTCACCTTGCATTTAACGGTCAGCTCTCCGCGGCGTGATGACACCCGGACCACATCCCCATCCGTTACACCCAGCTTCTGCGCATCCTCAGGATGGATGTCAATTGTCTCTTCCGTCTGTTTTATCTTTACTCCTGATGCATAGTAACGTGTTTGTGTATGGGTATTGTAGGACTCATACCTTCTTCCCGTTGTCAGGGTAAATGGGTATTCGTCATCCGGAAGTTCTAACGGCTCAGTGTATTCGACCGGTACGAACGGCGATTTTCTTTCCGGCTCTGCGCCTGAATGGAAACGGGCATGCATGACGAATGTTCCCGGGTGGCTTTCATCCGGGCATGGATAATGGATTGAATATTCTTTCTCAAGCCGGTCATAAGAGATGCCGCCATACATTTCCCAGGCTAGCTTTCGTACCTCGTTCCAAATTTCTTCACTGGAAGCGTAACTCATTGGGTAGCCCATCATTGTGGATAGTTCGCAAAGGATTTCCCAATCCTCTTTCGTGTCAGGATGGGCATCAATTGCCTTGCGTGTCCGCTGGATTCTTCTGTCGGTGTTTGTAAACGTTCCATCCACCTCTCCCCAGGAACGGGCGGGCAGGACAACATCCGCGTATTCGGCTGTTTCTGTCATGAAAATATCCTGGACGATCAGCAAATCCAATTTGGCCAAAAGTGTCCTCGTATGGTTCATATGGACATCGGCGAGAAGCGGATTCTCTCCTATAATATATAAAGCTTTAATGCCGCCGTCCTCAATTCGGTCGAATGTCCTTGTCTGGGTGTCACCCGCCTGCGGATTTAGCGCGACCTCCCATTCTTTTTCATACCTTTCCCTGTACCCTGCATCGGCAATGCTCTTCGCCCCTGGAAGCTGGTTCGGCAGGCAGCCCATGTCCCCCGCGCCCTGGACATTGTTCTGTCCGCGCAAAGGCATGATGCCGCTTCCTTCCTTGCCGATATTACCTGTCAAAAGGGCAAGATTTGCGATGTCAAATACATTATTCACGCCGCAATGGTGCTCCGTAATCCCGAGTGTATAGGCAATCATCGCCCCGTTCGCGGACGCATATTCCCTCGCGGTAGCGATAATATCCTCGGCCGGAACCCCGGTAATGGATGAGGAATATTCAGGAGTATACATTTCAACCCGCTTTTGCAATGCGTCAAAATCCTCCGTATGCTTCCCGATAAACTCCTGGCTGTAGAGCCCTTCCTTGAGGATGACATGGATAAGTGCATTGATAAGCGCTATGTCGGATCCTACATTGATTTGAAGATGGCGATGGGCGGATTTCACCATATCGATTTTCCGTGGATCAATAACAATCATTTTCAAGCCTGATTTAATCGCCTTTTTAATTCGGTTTGCAATAATCGGATGTGCCTCGCTTGTATTCGAACCCATTAACAAAAGGACTTCGGCTTTATCAAAATCTTCAAGTGTATTTGTAGGGAAACCGCTTCCAAACACAGTTGCCAGACCGGCAACGCTCGGTGCGTGTCAGGTTCGGTTGCAGCCGTCAATATGGTTGCTGCCAATTACCGCCCTCATGAATTTCTGAGTAATATAATTCGATTCATTTGTAGTCCTGGCGCATGCGAACATGGAAATGGCTTCTGGCCCCCACTCCGCCTTGATGGCGCCAAGCTTATTCGCGATAAAGCCCAACGCTTCATCCCAGGTAGCCTTGACCAGCTTACCGCCTTTTCTTACCAGCGGCGAACTCAGGCGGTTTGGTGAATGTACGTATTCATAGGCGAAAGAACCTTTTACGCATGTTTGACCTTTATTGACTGGCGCATCCTTGTCTCCGCGTATCTTAACGATTCTATTATCCTGAACTTCTACCACCAGGCCGCAACCGGTTCCGCAATATCCGCACACGGTTTTTACCAGATTTTGAACTCCCATTCCGTCCCCTCCATTTTTAACATAGAACCTTATATAAACATATTAATTCATTTCCCATACCGCTTGGGCATAAATAGGGCAGATAATTTGTCATATTTATGAAAAATCATCGACAAAATGAAAGCGGTTACAAAATTATGTTATAGGGAAGGAGATGGCCTGGCCAATCTCCTCTATTTGTAAAAATCAGGCTATTTTTGCCGGAAGGACTATATTGAACGTGGTTCCTTTATTCGGTTCGCTTTCTACAAAAACCTTTCCGTTATGGCTTTCGATAATCTTGAAGCTGACCATCAGGCCAAGGCCGTTCCCGTTTTTCTTTGTTGTATAGAATGGTTCGCCAAGCTTTTTGAGCTTCTCCTCAGGGATTCCCACACCGGTATCCTGAATGGCGATTTGCACCTGGTTATCCCGGATGTTCGTCTTTACATGGAGTTCCCCCCCATTCGGCATTGCCTCGATCCCATTCTTCACAAAATTAAGAAAAACCTGTTTCAGCCTATTTTCGTCACATTCAATCTGGATGATTTCATGAGCATTGTCAAAAAAGAGTTTGACGTTCTTTTTGAGCGCTTCGAATTCCAGCAGCGAAAGGACATTGCTGATAACCGGGACTACGTTTTTCTCCTCTAATTCCACCGCCTTCGGTTTCGCGAGGACCATGAAATCTTCAACGATTCCATTGACCCGTTCAATCTCGTCGAGGATGATATTCAAGAATTCAAGCCTCTCAGGATCCCGCTCATCGAGCTGCAGGAATTCCGCGTACCCTCTCATAGAGGTTAGTGGATTTCTGATTTCATGCGCCACCCCGGCAGCAAGCTGGCCGACAGCAGCAAGTTTATCCTGCCTGTGCAGCATTTCCTCTGTCTGTTTCCGTTCGGTGATATCATTACGGATCGCCACATATTGATAAGGCCGCCCCTTCTCATTGAGGAAAGGGATAATCGTCGTGTCCACCCAATAGAAGGATCCGTCTTTGGCCCGGTTTCTGATTTCGCCTTTCCATACATCTCCCTGGCCGATTGTCCGCCAAAGTTCTTTGAAAAATTCTTTTGGATGAAGCCCCGAGTTTAGGATGTTGTGGTCCTGGCCAATCAGTTCCTCTCTCGAATACTTTGAAATTTCACAGAAATTATCATTTACGCTAATGATTTTTCCTTGCGCATCGGTTATTGCGACAATGGAGGACTGATCCAGGGCAAATTTATAATCGCTGATTTCCTTAAGGGAGTCTTTAAGATTTTCCTCGGCGGTCTTCCTGTTCGTGATGTCCGACCGAATTGCTATATATTGATAAGGCTTTCCCTTTTTGTTTAGGAATGGGACGATGGTCGTGTCGACCCAATAGAGTTTCCCATCCTTCGCCCTGTTGCAGATCTCACCCTTCCAAACATTCCCGTTGCCAATTGTCCTCCACAAATCCATGAAAAACTCCTTGGAATGCGTCCCCGAGTTCAATATCCGGTGATCCTGGCCAATCAGTTCTTCCCGGCTGTATTTGGAAATTTCGCAGAATTTATCATTAACACTTGTAATCGCGCCTCTTGAATCGGTGATAGCAACGATGGATGATTGATTCAGCGCAAATGTAATATCACTAATCTCCTTATGCCTATCGAGAAGCTCCTCTTCCGCCTTTTTCCTTGCCGTAATATCCGACCTGATCGAGACATATTGATAAGGTTTCCCTTTTTGGTCAAGGAAAGGAACAATTGTCGTATCAACCCAGTAAAGCGAGCCATCCTTTGATTTGTTGCAAACTTCCCCATGCCATATTTTACCGGATTGGACAGTATCCCAAAGCTCCTTAAAAAATTCCTTGGAATGATAGCCCGAATTCATCAGGCGATGATTCTTCCCGACAATTTCCTCTCTGGTATACTTCGTTATTTCCAGAAACTTGTCATTCACCTCAATTAGATTCCCGTCCCTATCAGTAATGCCGACAATCGATGAGGCGTCAAGCGCAGCCAGAATATCCTTTAGATGGCTATCCGCTGCGGCGAGCTTTTTGCTGATCAGCGTGCTTGAAATAATCAATCCGCCAAAAATAAGGAAAGCAACAAACATTACTAGGTATACGATAAACGAATCATCCGGAAAGAGTGCATTGTTTGACGCTGGGGTATCTCTTATGTTTGACGCCCGCTTCAGGAGGAAATGTCCCTGTACGACAGCAGCGGTAATGATTCCAGCGCTGACCGGCTTGAGCCAGGCAGAACTGCCCATATTGAAATTTTTCGAATAAAAAAGCATCCAGAGCGAAAATAAAAAAGAACAAAAAATCAATAACCCAGAAACGATAAATATAACCGGATCAAAACCAAGGCTGATTTTCATAGAATACATGCCGATAATGTGAATCGAAAAAACCGCCATTGTCAAAAATAGGGCCCCGAATACCAAGCTGGAGAATTTAACCTTGTTGACGGTTAGCGAAACGAACGCCATGCCAGTCAGAGCAACGCCAATGATCATCGAAAGCATGGTAAGCGGAATCTGGTAAGTTGCAAATCTATCCATATCTTCCGAAAGAAGCCCAAGGAAATTCATAACCCAAATCCCGATTCCCATCGAAAATGTTCCGCCAATAAAGAGCAGGCCTTTATTTTTTTTGGATGTTTGGATAAGAGTAAACATATCTAAAGCTGTATAGGAAGCCATCATTGTTAAAGCAATCGCGAAGATGAGCAAAACAGGACTGAACGTCAAAACCATTGTCAAGTACCAACCCCCGTGTTTCTGGCGTTTATAATACAATTGTAATAGAAAGTTCACATTTATGAAAGCAAAAAAAAGGTTTTAGTAAGCCTCCCTATGCATATTACCAAATTCATTTAATTTTTCCCATATTCATAGTGGATTTTCCTAAGCGTTACTTGAATTTCCTTATTACATACTACCTGAATGTTTAAAAAAGATGTCACAAAATTAAAAGTCATGATTAAACTGTATTATAAAAGGGAATAAATTATCATTCTGTCATACAAAAGGAGCGAATTTATCATGCTGGTTAATCCTATTGAATTTTTCCGCAACCTACCACCGAAGGAATGCCCTTCATGCGGGAGTATTATCCAGGAACAGGCCGAATCATATCTTTGTGAATGCGATTCCTGCCTTGCAAAACAAAGTGACTGAATAGTTACAACAAAAGGCCGGCTTCCGCGATATGGGCGGACCGGCCTTTTAATACTGTTTGAAATTTCTTTTTCATGTTTAAATAATACATAAATCCGTATTAAAAGGGAGTACTGTTTATGAGGCTGGTGAGCTGGGCTTATACAAAAAAATACAACATTAAAGCTTTGTTTGATGAATTCCCCTCCTCAACCGTCATTTTCAGGCAAATCAAGGAGTATTATTTTATTTATACCATTAAGTGGCATCATGCCGATCCCCCTGTGAAGAGGGCCGATTTAGAAGAGATGGAGAGGCTATTGAATCTTGAACTGGGCACCTATGAAGGCTACCTGCGGAGGAAAGTGTTTCATCCGCGTGAAAATGTGTCCGGATTAAACAGGGAATAAAAAATTCTCAGGATGTAAATGCTTATCTCCAAGGAGATGAGAGAATGGAGAAAAGTACAAGGTACACCACGCCAGCCATCAAGAGGCCCTCGTTTACCATTGAAACAGGAGATACCTACCCTAATCCCGAAAGCATTCCTGGCGGCTCCGTAGAGGAGCACAAACAGCTTGAAGAGGCGAACACAATTTTGACCGGGGATGAAATCAGGCAACAGAATGAAAACCTTTAAAGAAGAGCTGTTTTCAGCTCTTTTTTATATTTTAGGCAAGTCCCTTACACCCGAGTCCATTGAGCTGCCGCACATAGGGCACAACAGGTCGGCGGAAACAAAATTCTTTCTCATCCAGCCGATGCAGCCATCATCGCTGCAGGAGTAAATTTCCGTGCTGACCAGTTGTTCCTCTTCCTTTTCAAGCGGGTTCCTTTTTCCAAAAAACATGTTATTTCCTCCTCCTATAGTATGTCTTTCCAATGCAATTCCGCCCCTTAGTATGCGCCAAACCTTCATTATTATAGATACAGTACCGGAATCGTTCTTATTATTGTAAAAAAGCTTTGGGTGAAAAGCAGACCCAATAAGATAAAATGAAAAAAGCAACATCCATTTATTAAAGGGGTGTAGAACATGGACGAGTGTGGAAAACCCTCTCTCTCTTACGAATTAAATGAACTTCTGCGTTCGGCGAACAGGACATTCGACTGCCCAAAAGGATCCTATTTATTCCGTGAAGGCCAAGAAGCTGGCGAGGTATATATCATTCTTTCAGGAAAGGTTCAAATCCTGAAAATGAATCCCCAAGGTCAGGAATTGCTTTTACGGCTTTGCAAGGAAAATGACATCGTTGGTGAACTTACCCTCTTTACCGTTGACCCAAAGTATATTTTCAGCGCACGGATTGTTGAAGATGCAAGGATTGCAGCGCTGCATATTGGCAACCTGGAACAGGCAATTTTTAAAAACAGCAAGCTCGCCCTTGAATTTTTAAACTGGATGAATGACCATATGCGGAAAACGATGACTAAATTCAAGGACCTTGTACTTTATGGCAAAAAGGGAGCCCTTTATTCCACGCTAATCAGGCTTTCCAACAGCTACGGGGTGGAAAATAAAGAAGGCATTGCAATTGAAGTTCCTTTAACCACCCAGGATTTAGCCAATTTTTGTGGGACAGCGAGGGAAATCGTTAGCCGGATGCTTTCCGACCTAAAACAGAAGAAAATCATCAGTGTCTGTTCAAAAAGGATTATCATACATGACATCGGATATTTAAAAAAGGAAAATAATTGTGACAACTGCCCAATCGAATATTGCAATGTTGAATAATTTTCAGGTCTTATTTAGAGTTAAAAGGCATGTTCACAAATTATCCATATGAATTTAGGGGAAACTTCTTTATCTTTGGTAAAGGGAGGGAATTTTCTCATGAAAAAAATTATTATTATTTGCGCGATTTCTATAGCATTAGGAATTATAGGAGGCATCAGCTTCTTTAAGGTCAGGGATGCGATGGCAAAAATACCGGATGATGTCGAACTGGTTACACAAGAAAACAAGGCTTACCGTTTCGGTGATGATAAAACAAAAATCAAGCTTATTGAATTCATATACACCCACTGTCCGGATGTATGCCCAACTACAACCCAGAAGATGGCCATCTTGAAAAAAGACCTTGAAGAAAAGGGTGTTTTCGGCGACAAAGTTGAATTCATTACAATTACAATCGATCCATTCAGGGACACGCCTGACGTTTTGAGCAATTATATGGATACCTTTGAAATTAAAAATGATGGGAACTGGATATTCCTTACTGGTGAGAAGGACAATTTACAGAAGAGCCACGAACAAATCAGGAAAGTGGCCGAACCATTCCAATTCCAGTACAAGGACCCAGGCAACGGATTTTTCATCCATACGACATTCACTTATTTAGTGGATGAGAACAACAAATTCATTGAAAAATTCCCAATGGGAAAAGAATTTAATAGGGAAGACGTTTTAACTGCGATTATGGATGAATTGGAATAGTTAAAAAAGAAAAGCGGATACCCCTTTATTCCAGGGTACCCGCTTTTTCCTAATCTTTTAATTAACCGAAGAAGGAGTTTTGTTCAAATGCTGTAGATTAGATAAATAATCAGCTTTCGGTTTTGTGATGCTTGCTTTGATCCCCGATTTCCTTAACTTTTTGACCAGTTCTGTAATTTTTTGCTTAGCCATACGGTTCACCTTCTCTTCTCGGCATTTCCACAAGTCAATTTTACACCAAAAATATGAATAAAGTGTGAAAATCTTAAAAAAATTTAAGAAAAATTTTCCGCAAATAATCTGCACGCTCGATTCCTTATTACCCTCGGAAATAGCCAGAAAAACACCATTGCCAAAATAAAGACATTTGAAACTGTCAGCGCTCATGGTATAATTTTGTAGATTATGTCTATTGGAGGATGCTATGATAACAGTCAGTAATGTAAGCTTACGGTATGGAGACAGAAAATTATTCGAAGATGTTAACATAAAATTCACGCCAGGGAACTGCTATGGGTTGATTGGCGCAAATGGAGCGGGAAAATCGACGTTCTTGAAAATTCTATCTGGTGAAATCGAATCCCAGACGGGCAGTGTGCACCTCGGCCCTGGGGAAAGGATGGCTGTTTTAAAACAGAACCATTTTGAATACGAGGAACATGAAGTGCTGAAGACGGTTATTATGGGCCATACACGCCTTTATGAAGTCATGCAGGAAAAAGACGCTATTTATATGAAAGAAGATTTCAGTGACGAAGACGGCATGCGCGCGGCCGAGCTCGAAGGCGAATTCGCGGAGCTAAACGGCTGGGAAGCTGAATCCGAAGCCGCGATTCTCCTGAAGGGCCTTGGCATTGAAGAATCGCTTCATGATAAAAAGATGGCCGAGCTTTCAGGTTCCGAGAAAGTTAAGGTCCTTCTAGCACAGGCATTGTTCGGAAAGCCTGACGTCCTGCTTCTTGATGAGCCTACGAACCACCTTGACATCAAGGCGATCCAATGGCTCGAGGAATTCCTGATCAACTTTGAAAACACTGTCATCGTCGTTTCCCACGACAGGCACTTCCTAAATAAGGTTTGTACCCATATCGCCGATCTTGATTTCGGTAAAATCCAAATCTATGTCGGCAACTATGATTTTTGGTATGAATCCAGCCAGCTCGCATTAAGGATGGCCCAGGATCAAAACAAGAAGAAAGAAGAAAAAATCAAAGAATTGCAAGCGTTCATCGCGCGCTTTAGCGCGAACGCGTCAAAATCAAAACAGGCGACTTCAAGGAAAAAACTGCTTGATAAAATTTCACTTGACGACATCAGACCTTCTTCCCGTAAATATCCGTATGTCGGCTTTACACCTGAAAGGGAAATCGGGAACGATCTTCTAATGGTTGAAGGCCTGACAAAAACGATTGATGGCGTGAAAGTCCTTGATAATATCAGCTTTACAATGAACAAGGATGACAAAATCGCACTAGTAGGAACGAATGAACTGGCTAAAACAACCCTGTTCAAAATATTAATGGGTGAAATGGAGCCGGATGCAGGCAGCTTTAAATGGGGAATCACGACTTCCCAGGCTTATTTCCCGAAGGATAACTCAGTTTATTTCGAAAACAGCGACCTGAACCTTGTCGATTGGCTACGCCAATTCTCCCCTAAGGATGAAAGCGAAAGCTTCCTTCGCGGTTTCCTCGGAAGGATGCTATTCTCGGGAGAAGAGGTTTTGAAAAAAGCGAGCGTACTTTCCGGAGGCGAAAAGGTCCGCTGCATGCTGTCCAAGATGATGCTCTCCGGCGCGAACGTGTTGATTCTCGATGAACCGACAAACCACCTTGATTTGGAGTCGATTACAGCCTTGAACAATGGATTGGTCAACTTCAAGGGCTCGATGCTTTTTGCATCCCATGACCACCAATTCATCCAGACGATTGCGAACCGTATCTTTGAATTAACGCCATCCGGCCTGGTCGACAAGCAAATGACATATGACGAATACCTGGAAAACAAGGAACTTCAGGAACAAGTCGCGAAAATGTACTAATCTTTTGAAACAGGGGCATCTTGCTCCTGTTTTTTCATTTGGGAAAATTAGGTCAATTTCAAGGTATACCGCCTCCCTTTTGTCTTCCCTTCCCTGTTCAAATCCATTGACGTTAACATCTTATTGGCTAATTTTAATGAATCTATACCAAGAATCAAACGGCATTCCAGGTTTGTTATACGATTTCCTTTAACAAGCAAATGATCCGAAATGACACCTACATGGGCATCCTTTGAATTTACATAACAAATTTTACAATGCCAATACCCTCTAAATCTAACCATCGGCCGGTACCCGCAATTAGGACAAGCGATATAATTAAGGAGTTCTTCGGGCTTTAGTTTATAAAAACCCAAAATATTTATTGGCTGTGGAGAATGCACCTTTTTAAGAGCCTTAGCAATCCTTTTAACTTCTTTTTCTGTTAGCAGTTCTTTTTTATAACGCTTGGAAAGCTCCATAACCTTTAATGGCAGGCTCTTATCCGTGCCGACATGCCTGGCTGTTTCGTAGTTGCTGCATCTTATTACAGATTGCGTATTGCTAATGATGGCGAGATGTTCCATCGGCACCTCAATCATTTTTCGGTCCCTGAACCATCCTTTCAGCTGTGTACAATGGTTCAATGCCTGGATAAGCGGATTATCCGCGCCGGTTACAGTTTGGTGGTGGGAAACAGTGAGCTGGCCAGTTTCATGATTGAAATACAGTTCTCCTTCAAGGCATTTTATTTCAATAATTAGTAAAAATCTTGTAGTTAGAATAAGGGTGTCAATTTGAAAGTGAAGTTTATTGTGGAAAAGGGATAAATCATGGAGGATAAGAAATTCGGTTTTATCCAGAAGATTTGCATAGTAATCGGAACTTTTTTCACCATTGTATCCTTTTCTGCGGTATTTAAGATTTCGGTTGATATCTGGGATGACTCGGTGGTTTTGAGGCAGCAATCGGAGGAGAGCTTCAAGGCATTGGATCCAAATTGGGATCCCGCGGGCTTTTATTAGCAAAAAAATTACTCCTTTCTTCTTTTTCTCCACTATTCCTTCTTACTAATGGTGGTGTTTTCCTGCTAAAAGTAATAAATGTCAAAAAATAGCCACAATTATCGCTTAAAATGTAAAATAAACCCATCTTTTTTCTCGGTTATGCTATTAAAAAATTTTTAGTTAGAATAATTCACCCCAAAATTTAAGTTTATTTCCCTGGTTTTTCAATTAATCACCCCATTTAACAATAAATTTTCCTTTATCTAAATTTACTGAAAATTCACAAGGCTATTTACCACTCCCAGCACCTTGTAAAAAGCCCTTTCCCCCATAAAAAACAGAACTCCCCCTCGGGAGAGTTCCGCCTAACCAAAAAGTTTATGACCGTTTCTGCTTATTTCTGGACGAGGGAGCTTTCGTATTTCCAGTTTCCTTGTTCGTGGTTCCCTGCCCTTCCACTTCGGATGAATTCAACCCTATTGTGGATGGGTCCTGTTTTCGTTTGCCCAATTAAAACACCTCCCAGCTTTAGGGTTCACTTTGCCGCATCAATTATTCAAAAAAGGGCAAGATAGGGTCGAAGGAGGTGTGGTTTATGGCAAAAATAGGAGTGGAACAATCTCTTGGGAATGTGCAACAGGCCTTAAGGGAACGGGGATATGATGTGGTCGAACTGAAACAAGAGTCAGATGCCGCGGACTGCGAGTGCTGTGTAATTACCGGACTGGACTCAAACATTATGGGAATGCAGGATACAGTTACAAAAGCTCCCGTTATTGAGGCGAACGGCCTATCGGCGGATGAAGTATGCAGCCTTGTTGAAAACAGGCTCGGTTAACATATTTCCTTTTTCAAGTGACAGGACCGCTTTTCTTTGTTAAATTAAGACTGTCTTTCCATGCCGTCCGGGAATGGAAAGACAAGTCGCCCCAAGGCGGGACTACATTTGTGACTGGATGGAACGAATTTGGTTAATCCTATTATTCTCTCAATTCAAACAGCGGCTATCGCTCTTGCCCTTGCATTTCCATGCGGAGTTTTACTTGCCAAGACAATGGCTGGCAAACGATTCAGGGGCAAAACAGCATTGGAAACGCTTTTCCTGCTTCCTGTTGTCCTTCCACCGACCGTTGTCGGTTTTTTGCTTATCATCCTGTTTGGGAAACATAGCCCGGTTGGTTCCATGATTGAATGGGTTTTTGGCAATTCGATCATGTTCACCCCCTGGGCGGCAGCCCTCGCTTCGACCGTTGTCGCATTCCCGTTGATGTACCAATCCGCGAAAGCTGGCTTCGAATCAATCAACCCGGAAATTGAAGAAGCGGCCCGAATGGACGGGGCGGGAACGTGGAGGACGTTCTTACATATTACTCTTCCCCTTTCGTCAACGGCCCTTGTGACCGGGGCGATCCTAAGTTTTGCCCGGGCGCTTGGAGAGTTTGGGGCCACCCTCATGTTCGCGGGGAATATTCCCGGTAAAACGCAAACCGCCCCGATTGCGATATATATGGCAATGGAATCCGGCAGGACGGATGAAGCATGGTTCCTGGTGGCGGTTATAATCCTGATTTCATTTATCATGCTCTATCTTTCTTCCTTATTAAAAAGTAAGTAGATAGCCGCATATTTCCCATCGGGCATGGAAAACTACACCCGCCATCTACATCAACTAGTTGGGAAGTGCTCTCGTGGAAGCAATCATTCCGTCCATCTTGAGGACAGCAGTTTCGTTTTTAATATTGCTGTTCATCCTTGCAATGTTCGGCAGGCAAATCAATGCGCATAAGAACCATTTTAATATGGCGATGGCCATTACCGCTGGCTCGCTCGTTGCGAATATGGGCTTCAATGTAAACCTGAAATTTTTGCCGATGCTTTGCTCATTCATGACACTTGTTCTGTTCTATTATCTTGCTGCCATTGGGACGTATCGGTCCCCCTTTTTTTATAAAATCCTTTCTGGTCCATCCACCATCTTGATTGAGAATGGAAAAATTAACGAAAAAAACCTGGCATCCGTAAAAATTCCTAAAGAAGGTTTGCATCAGCAATTAAGAGAGAATGGTATCTTTTCTATCTCTGAAGTTAAAAAGGCGATACTCGAACCGAATGGGCTTCTTTCGATTGAAAATAAAGCCCCCCTTGAGAAGGGGAGCTTTGCATGCGTGATTCCGGAATATCTTCTTAAAGGCGTTCAGTTGCCCGCCGAGCTTATCCGGGATGGCGAATGCCTTTATCGTATGTATCCCGAGCAGTTTATTTCCTGGTTTGAGGGATATCTTTATGGCAAAGGCATGGATTCCAAAACTGTCGGGTACGCGGTCATTTCCTCTGATAGCGTCCTTTTTGCCATAAACTCCGAATCCTTAAGCCTCCCGGTTCTTGACTCCCGTTAAAAATGTAAGAAATGTATATACCCCTGTTTTTACAGTGGCCAGCGCAGGTGTATCCTTCGTTGGATCAAGGCAGACGATGTCCATCGCCCCTACCTTCCCTGAAAGGCCGGCTTCATAGACGCCCTCTAATAACTCATGGGAAGACATCCCACCCGGAGTCGACGCGGGGACTCCCTGAGCGAAAGCAATGTCGAGGACATCCATGTCAATCGTCACGTAAATCAAGTCAACCCTCTCCGAAAGTTCGGCAACCGCCTCCCTTACGGTTTCTGCTATACCTTTTTTCCTAGCTTCCCTCAGGGTAATGTAATTGACACTGTGTTCTTTTGCATAAGCCAAAAGAGTCTGACCGTTAAAAAAGCCATGCAGACCGATATTAAAGACGTTTTTCCCCTGGATAATCCCGTTTTCAATCAAATACCGGATAGGCGTTCCGTTCGTCGGGCCGTGGTCGGCAAGATCCCGCAGGTCAAGATGGGTATCGAATTGCAATATACCAATTTCTTTTCCAGGATGCGCGGCTTTCAGGCCGGAAATGAGCCTTGCCGTTACGGAATGATCCCCGCCTATGGAAACCGGAAAGGCATCCGGCAGTTCCTCCTTCAGGTATTTCATTGCCTGTGTGATATTATCATGCGATCTCGCTATATCGGTAAAATGCATTTTTACATTGCCAAGATCAAGTACCTTCAACTCTTTGAGGTCAGTGCCGTAATCGAGATTGTAGGTAGAAAATCCGCCCCATGCACGCCTGAACGCTTCGGGAAACTCGGAAGCGCCTGATACAGAAATGGACGAACGGGAAAGCGGGACCCCGAGAACCGCAATATCCCAGCCGCCTTCATTAAAAGAAAAGTCCCCTCCCGCCTGGAAAATCCAATCCTTTACCTTTGGATCCTTCGTTTCCGTATCCCTCCGCCAGGCAAACTGGGTGGGTTCCAGATAATTTCTTAGCATAATACCCCATCCCTTACGACAATCTTCCCTTTTTTAATGACAGTATCCGTATGGTTCATCCCGTAATTGTACTGGAGCTTTTTATAGTTCGGGACATTCGCAATAAGGATATCCGCCTGTTTGCCCGTTTCAATACTGCCTACTTTTCCTGCCCGGCCAATCGCATGAGCGGCATTGATGGTGGCGGCAGTTATGACTTCCTCCGGTGACATGCCCATTTTTAGGCAGGCTAGGTTCATGATGAGCGGCATAGATACTGTTGGAGATGAGCCAGGATTGCAGTCCGTCGACAAGGCCACCGCTACTCCAGAATCGATCATTTTTCTTCCATTCGCACTTTCAGCCATCAGGAAAAACGCCGTCCCTGGCAAAAGGACGCCAATGACGCTTTTTTCCGCCATCCTTTCAATTCCCGTTTGGGAAGCCTTCAGCAAATGGTCCGCGGAAATCGCGCCAACTTCGGCCGCAAGTTCAGCCCCTTCATACGGCTCAATTTCATCAGCATGGATTTTCGGCGTCAGACCGAACCTCTTTCCTGCTTCAAGTAACCGCCTTGATTGTTCCGGGGTAAAAACGCCCCGTTCGCAAAACACATCATTGAACTCCGCCAGGCCTTCCTCCGCGACTTTAGGGAGCATTTCTTCAATAATCAAATCAATAAACCGATCCGGGTCACTCTTAAACTCCGCCGGAACTGCATGCGCTCCCATGAACGTGCTGACAACATCCGCCGCATGCGCTTCATTTAATTTTTTCGAAACAACAAGCTGCTTGTATTCCGTTTCCCAATCAAGGCCGTAGCCGCTTTTTGCCTCCACAGTCGTTACACCGTGCAATAGGAAACTATCAAGTCGTTTCATTCCTTCAAAAAATAGTTCTTCCGCGGAAGCGGCTCTCGTCCGGGAAGTAGTGGCGTGGATGCCGCCGCCGCTTTCCATGATTTCCATGTAGGTCGCACCCTTAAGGCGCATCCCGAATTCATCTTCCCTGCTGCCCGCATGGACTAGATGGGTATGCGGGTCGACGAGGCCGGGAAGGACAATCTTCCCGGACGCATCAATAATGTCAGCCCCATCCAACCGGCCTCCTGCCGCCGCGGCTACTTCCTCTTCTGTGCCAACCGCGGCGATTTTCCCCCCGTAAAGGAGGACGGCCCCATTTTCAATGATTGAGAGATTGGCCATCTCCTCTCGAGTTGCCGGTTTCTCTGAATAACCTTTTACAGTTACCACTTGTGAGGCGTTCTTTATTAAAATTGTTTCGGACATTCAATCATTTCCCCTTTTCGACTTAGTTGCCTTGCCGTACAATTCGCTAGGGGCTAATCAAGCATCGGGATGTTAAGCCCATTTTTCTTCGCCGCGTCCACCGCCAAGTCGTATCCCGCATCTACGTGGCGTACAATGCCCATGCCCGGGTCTGTTGTAAGGACGCGTTCTAGCCTCCGCTCAGCTTCTTTTGTTCCATCGGCGACGATGACCATTCCGGCATGCAGCGAGTATCCCATTCCGACACCGCCTCCGTGATGGACCGAAACCCAGCTCGCCCCGCCAACCGCGTTGATCATCGCGTTCAATATCGGCCAGTCGGCAACCGCGTCGCTTCCGTCCGCCATTCCTTCCGTTTCTCTGTTTGGCGATGCAACCGATCCGGAATCAAGATGGTCCCGGCCGATAACGATTGGAGCTTTCAATTCTCCGCTTGCAACCATATCATTAATAATTTTTCCGAAGCGCGCCCTTTCCCCGTAACCAAGCCAGCAAATCCTCGAAGGCAGTCCCTGGAACTGGATTTTCTCCCTTGCCATACGGATCCAGTTACAAAGATGTTCGTTGTCGGCAAACTCGCGAAGGATAACTTCGTCTGTCTTGTATATGTCTTCGGGATCGCCCGATAGCGCTACCCAGCGGAACGGCCCCTTCCCTTCACAGAACAACGGCCTGATATACGCCGGCACAAACCCTGGGAAATCGAAAGCATTTTCGACACCGGCGTCTTTGGCGACCTGCCTGATGTTGTTTCCGTAATCGAAGGTGGTCGCTCCCTTTTTCTGCATTTCAAGCATTGCCTTAACATGGACAGCCATGCTTTCACATGACTTTTTCACATAGCCATCCGGGTCGTTTTTCCGGAACTCGGCCGCTTCTTCCAACGAGTAGCCTTCGGGAATGTAGCCGTTCAGCGGATCATGCGCGGATGTCTGGTCGGTTAGCACGTCCGGAACGAAGCCAAGCTCAAGCATTCTCGGCAAAATTTCCGCGGCGTTCCCCTCAAGCCCGATAGAAAGGGCAATTCCCTGAAGTTTCGCTTCCTGTGCTTGCGCCAGGGCATCCTCAAGGGATTCCGCCACAACATCAAGATATTTCGTTTCTATCCTGCGCTGGATATGGTGAATATCCGTATCAATCGCAAGGCAAACCCCGCCGTTCAGCGTAACCGCCAGCGGCTGTGCTCCTCCCATCCCGCCGAGGCCCGCAGTCAGCGTAATTGTATGTTTCAGGCTTCCCGTGAAATGCTGCCTGGCAAGCTCGGCGAATGTTTCATATGTTCCCTGGACGATTCCCTGGCTTCCTATGTATATCCAGCTGCCCGCGGTCATTTGGCCGTACATCATTAGTCCCTTTTTATCCAGTTCATGGAATGTGTCCCAATTTGCCCAGGCCGGTACAAGATTCGAGTTGGCAATTAGGACCCTGGGAGCATCCGGGTGTGACTTAAAGACAGCGACTGGCTTCCCTGATTGAATAAGGAGTGTTTCATCGCTTTCGAGTTTTTTCAGTGCTGAAACTATTGCTTCAAAGCAGTTCCAGTTCCTCGCCGCCTTGCCAATGCCCCCGTACACGACCAAGTCATCAGGATTTTCAGCGACCTCCTCATCCAGATTGTTCATTAACATCCTGAGGGCGGCTTCCTGTATCCACCCTTTTGTATTTAGCTCGCTACCCCTGTACCTGACCACCTTGTTTTTTGTTTCCGCTTTCATTTTTTGCTTCCTCCTCCCGAATGGCTAAAAAATGCTGGGGGTTATGCCGGGTTTACCGTTAACCCTTCCCATTTTTATTATAAAGGAAGTTTCAGAAAAAATAGACAAGTTTACCTGCCTATTCAGCATAAATTAAAAATAGGACAAAGTATGGGAGGGATAACATGCATTTTTTAACAATTAGAAAAGGAACCGCGCTCCTCATTCTCGCTGCATTTTTCGCGGTTGTAACTGCTGCCGGCTGGTGGCTTTTAAAAGCTGGCGATAAAGTTGTAATTAAGGAAACAGCCGGCAATCCTGTAAGGGAAATCCACATGGTTACTGGGGAGTTCATGGCGACGCTCCCTAGCGGGAAAAAAATCGAAGCATACAGATGGGATCCGGGCACGATTTTTATGGAAAAAGGTGAAAAAGTCCGTTTAATCATTTATGGTGTGAATGGGAAAGAACATCCGTTTCACATTGAAAACACCACCATTAAAGGAACGGTTAAAAAAGGTGAAGAAACAGCGGTGGACCTTTCTTTTGATAAAGAAGGAACGTACAGGCTAATCTGCGAGGTCCACCCAGATAAAGAACACAATGGCCCGATGATTGCCTACATTGTTGTTGATTAGGAATTAAAAAGCTGTATGCCCAATGGGGGCGTGCAGCTTTTTGTTTTCCATTTTTAAACAGCGTGTTTTCACTATCAGAATGGTAATAATGTTGATTTTAAAGGATTTCTCTTGTATAACAGTTTTGCGATTTCGAGAAACAGAACTAATACAGTTTAATCCTTTTTGATAATTCAGAAATCAAACAACCTCCTTAATCCTCTACAAACCCAAGATTCACAATATAGTAACAATTACGGGCATTTTAGGGTGATTTTCCTCACATGACATCTGTTATACTCGAGGTAAGATGATATCAATAAAACTGTTATATAGTTTTGAAAATAGTTGAAGAGGTGAACAACCATGGCACAAGCCACTCAGGTTAAAAACAATAAGGAAAAATCCCAAGCTGAACAATGGAATGGCTTCAAACCCGGAAAATGGTCAAACGAGGTAAACGTCCGAGACTTTATCCTGAACAATTTCACTCTTTACGAAGGCAACGATTCCTTTTTATCCGGAGCGACTGATGCAACAAAAACACTATGGGCTCAGGTAATGGAGCTGACAACGCAGGAACGTGAAAAAGGCGGGGTCCTGGACATGGATACCGAAACCGTCTCGACAATCACATCACATGGTCCGGGATATTTGAACGAAGACCTTGAAAAGGTAGTCGGCTTCCAGACCGACAAACCGTTTAACCGTTCCATGCAGCCGTTCGGCGGTATCCGAATGGCGAAAGCAGCCTGTGAGGCATATGGGTATAAATTGAATGAGGAAATTGAACGGATCTTTACTGACTTCCGTAAAACGCATAACCAAGGTGTATTCGATGCCTATACTGATGAAATGATGCTCGCACGTAAAGTCGGCGTAATCACCGGGCTACCTGATGCCTATGGGCGCGGCCGCATCATTGGCGACTATCGCAGGGTTTCCCTTTATGGAGTGGACTTCCTCATCGAGGAGAAGAAGAAAGATTTAAAATCAACCAGCAGTGTGATGAGCGAACAAACAATCCGCCACCGCGAGGAGCTTTCCGAACAAATCCGGGCGCTTGGTGAATTGAAAGAACTGGCAAAGAGCTATGGATATGACATTTCCGCCCCTGCTTCCAATGCCGCAGAAGCTTTCCAATGGCTATATTTCGGCTATCTGGCTGCGATTAAGGAACAAAATGGCGCGGCAATGAGCCTTGGCCGCGTATCAACGTTCCTGGATATATACATTGAGCGCGACCTGCAAAACGGCACACTGTCAGAGACGGAGGCACAGGAACTAGTCGACCATTTTGTCATGAAGCTGCGACTTGTGAAATTCGCGCGTACGCCGGACTACAATGAATTGTTCAGCGGCGACCCGACTTGGGTAACCGAGTCGATCGGCGGCATGGCCCTTGATGGACGCCCTCTTGTTACCAAGAGTTCGTACCGCTTCCTCCATACTTTAGATAATCTTGGGCCAGCACCGGAGCCAAACCTTACTGTTTTGTGGTCCACTCAGCTGCCAGCCAATTTTAAAAAATATTGCGCGAAAATGTCCATCCAAACAAGTTCGATCCAATACGAAAATGACGATATCATGCGCCCGGAATGGGGCGATGATTACGGCATCGCCTGCTGCGTATCCGCGATGGCAATCGGCAAGCAGATGCAATTCTTCGGAGCACGCGCCAACCTTGCTAAAGCTCTTCTTTACGCGATCAACGGCGGCGTTGATGAAAAACTGAAAATCCAGGCAGGACCGGAATTCGCGCCTATCACTTCCGATGTCCTCGACTATGAAGAAGTAATGAAGAAGTTTGATAACATGATGGAATGGCTGGCTGGCCTTTACATCAACACCCTGAATGTCATCCATTACATGCATGATAAATACAGCTACGAGCGGATTGAAATGGCGCTTCACGATTCCGAAATTCTAAGGACGATGGCAACGGGTATAGCGGGCTTGAGTGTAGTCGCCGACTCGCTAAGCGCGATTAAGTACGGAGAAGTGAAAGCAATACGTGATGAAAATGGCCTGGCGGTTGATTTTGAAGTGAATGGCGACTATCCGAAATACGGGAATAACGATGACCGTGTTGACAGCATTGCGGTCGAAATTGTTAAAACTTTTATGAACAAACTCAGGAAACATGAGACATACCGGAATTCCATGACAACGATGTCAGTGCTGACAATCACATCGAATGTCGTTTATGGAAAGAAAACAGGCAATACTCCTGATGGACGCCGCGCGGGCGAACCATTCGCCCCTGGCGCGAACCCAATGCATGGCAGGGATACAAAAGGAACGCTAGCTTCCCTTTCTTCTGTAGCAAAGCTTCCATACGAATATTCTCTGGACGGAATCTCAAATACATTTTCGATCGTGCCAAAGGCTTTGGGCAAGGAAGACGAGAGCCGCATCAACAATCTTGTATCAATTCTCGACGGATATGCAATCAAGGAAGGCCACCATCTCAATGTCAACGTCTTTAACCGGGAAACACTGATGGATGCGATGGAACATCCGGAACTTTATCCGCAGCTGACAATCCGGGTTTCCGGTTATGCGGTGAACTTTATTAAACTTACAAGGGAACAACAGATGGATGTCATCAACCGGACGTTCCATGAATCCCTTTAAGTCATGAAGGGGCTGGCTCAGCCACTGCCCGCCCCTTCTAATTGAAAGGAGAAATAATGATGGACGGAAATATTCATTCAATCGAAACCTTCGGAACGGTTGACGGGCCAGGAATCCGCTATGTCATTTTCACACAAGGATGCCTGCTTCGCTGCCAGTTTTGCCACAATGCCGATACTTGGGAAATAGGAACCGGCAGACGGATGTCCGTTCCCGAAATAATGGATGACCTCCGTTCCTATCTCCCTTTCATAGAATCGTCAGGCGGAGGAATAACGGTGAGCGGCGGGGAACCTCTTCTACAGGTCCCTTTCCTGATCGAGTTATTCAAGGAATGCAAGAAAGCGGGAATCCATACAACCATTGACTCATCAGGCGGATGTTTTTCAAGCTCGAGGCATTTCCTGGACCAGCTTGACGAACTCATGGAATATACCGACCTTGTTCTTCTTGATTTAAAGCATATTGATAGAAAAAAACATATTAATCTTACGGGGATGGCGAATGACCATATTCTCGAGTTTGCAAAATACCTGTCTGATAAAAATATTCCCGTTTGGGTTCGCCATGTCCTTGTCCCCAGTGTAACGGATGCGGTCGAAGACCTTGGAAGATTGGGAGACTTTATCGGTATGTTGGGGAACGTACGTAAGGTTGAAATCCTGCCGTATCATAAGCTTGGCGTTTACAAGTGGGAGGCGCTTGGTCATGAATACCCGCTGAAGGACGTGGAACCGCCTGGCGAAGAAAAAGTACAGCAAGCCTATGAGATTATTACAAAGTCATGGAAATCTCCTTCCTTCTCTTAAAAAATGCTGTCAGCACGACAGCATTTTCTTTTTGAACATCAACAGGTTCAACTAATCTCGTAAGCTGTCATGTTCTGCACACTTTCTCAATAAATTCGTGCTATTTTTAAAAAAAGAATATCGTTAGTTAGGAGAAATGTATTATGTACCAGGTCCTTACCGACATCAGCAACTTCCTGAGCACCCCTTTTTTGTCGATGCTGAACTCATCCGGGCAGTTGCCAATTCTTGCCGCCTTTCTGCTTGGAATCGTCGGGGCCTTGGCGCCATGCCAACTGACAGGCAATATCAGCGCCATCACTTTTTATGGAAATAAGAGCGTCCAGGAGACCGGACAGGTTGCAAATGCGGTATTTTTTATACTTGGGAAAATTATTGTATTCTCCTTGCTTGGGTTGTCCGTCTGGTCGATAGGCCGGGAGTTCCAGGATACACTGATAACTTTCTTCGCCGCATCGAGGAAAGCAATCGGCCCTTTCATCATCCTCCTCGGCCTGTTTTTGGCTGGCGTGTTTAAGCTGGGTTTCCTTAATAAATTATTATCTTTTGTCCCCGTCGTCCGGTCAGGAGGTAAATGGGGCTCTTTCCTGATGGGAGCGGCCTTTTCAATTTCATTCTGTCCGACGATGTTCATTCTGTTTTTTATAACATTGATGCCAATTGTCTTAAGTACATCTTATGGCGCCTTCCTGCCGCCAATTTTTGCAATCGGCACCTCCCTTCCTCTGATCGTCTTTTTACTGATTATCTCGTTCCTTGGAATTGATGGAGCCCTTCTTCGGAAAAGCAGAAAAATCGGCTTTTACGTACAAAAAACAGCGGGCATTTTCCTTATTATGATTGGAATTCTCGATACCATCACGTATTGGGTATAGTATTAAATGTTGACAACTCCCCTTTTCCCGTTATAAATTATTCAGTGTCAACCTATACATAAAGCTGGTTAACACAACGAAGGGGGGATAATATGATGACAAATGAACAATTACGATTAAGAAGAATGATACTCGCTGCTTTATTTGCAGCAATAACTGGAGTACTCGCACAGATGATCATTCCATTGCCTCTTGTGCCTATCACGGGGCAAACCTTGGCGATCGGGCTTGCCGCGACAATCCTGGGCTCTCGCTATGGAACGCTGTCGATTCTCGTTTACCTCGCTCTGGGTGCTGTTGGCTTACCTGTTTTTGCTGAAATGAAATCCGGTATTTCTCCTTTATTCGGACCAACCGGCGGCTACCTTGTCGGCTTTATCCCTACGGCCTTCCTGATTGGCTGGTACATGGAAAAGACTTCTTTTACTGTTAAAAATGCGATAGTTGCCAACATAATAGGTATGATTGTTACACTTGCCTTCGGAACTGTGTGGCTGAAATTATCAGCGGGCTTTGAATGGACCACGGCGCTGAAAGGTGGTTTTTATCCCTTCTTACCGGTTGGCGTCATAAAAGCAGTGCTTGCTGCATCCATCGGAATCGGTGTCAGGAAGCGGCTGGTATCAGCTAACCTCCTATTGCCGCTGGAAAACAACATGAAACAAAGTGCCTAAAGAAGCTGATTTCCAGCTTCTTTTTTCCTTGGCAGCCTGCTTGCTGTACAAATTTTTCCATTCATTCACATTGCTTGTTTTCCGGTTCTGCTTTATACTTTTATCATCTGCAAGAAGGAGGTGATTCCATGATAGACTTGCTTGCGGAACTGTATGACATGAATGCCTGGACAGCGCTCTATACCGGTATCTATCTTGGGATTGCTCTAAAGCTTCTCATTGATATGGGAACGGAGATATCCTTCGCTGAGATTGAAAAACAGGAGACCGGCTTATCCGCGTTGAATCTTACGACGATCCAGGATAAGAACTTAAGCCAGAACGTTAATTCCATCCTTGTATGGATAGGTAAATATATACGAATTAAATACGGTTCACATGATGACTCGGAAGACGCGCATTTCCTCCCTGCCAGTTAACCCAAATTAACTACTCCAGGAGGAAATATGAAACGGAAAAATAGTCTTTTATTGTCAACAATTCTTTTAATTGCAGTTATGGCCTTGGCTGGTTGCTCATCTTCTTCAAATGGCGACACAGGCTTTTTCACACGCTTTTTCGTCCATCCATTCGGTTCAGCCATCCATTATTTTGGAGAACTGTTCGGAGGGAACTACGGACTCGCGATAATCCTTATTACCTTAATTATCAGGCTGGCCCTTATGCCGCTTATGCTCGGGCAGTATAAAAAACAACTGGCCATGAAAAGCAAGATGGACAGCCTGAAGCCGGAACTTGACGCTTTGCAAAAGAAAATCAAGGCCGAAAAGGATCCTGCGAAGCAAAAGGAACTGCAGAGCCAGACCTTCGCGCTGTATCAAAAGCATGGCGTCAATCCTTTAAATATGGGATGCCTGCCCATCCTGATCCAAATGCCGATCCTTACCGGTTTTTACTATGCGATCCGAAATTCAGCGGAAATAGCATCCCATAACTTCCTTTGGTTCAGCCTGGGAAGCCCTAATATTGGAATTACCTTGATCGCCGGACTTATCTATTACCTGCAATTCAGGGTATCCCAATCAAGCATGCCTGCCCAGCAGCAGGAACAAATGAAGTTCATGGGGCTCCTATCGCCCATTATGATCGTAATGTTTTCCTTGAAAGCCCCTGCAGCCCTTCCACTTTATTGGACAGTCGGCGGTACGTTCCTAATCATTCAAACGCTGATTAGTAGACGGCTTTATCAATCGCCAAAAACAGAAGTGAAAGTTTCTCTTCAAAAATAATAAAACCTTCCCGGAGAGTATCATCCGGGAAGGTTTTTTTAGTTTTCCAAAAGTGCGATTGCGGATTGGACCATCAATTGGACGCCGATTTTCATTGCGTCTTCATCAACCATGAATTTCGGGTGGTGCCACATTTCCCTAATCCCTTTTTCTTCATTGCCTGATCCGAGCCAGACATAACAGCCAGGGACTTCCTGCTGATAAAAAGAAAAATCTTCTCCTCCCATTGATGGCTCCGCGTCAACCGTCTGTTCCCTGCCTACTACCGTTTCCGAAACCTTGCGGACAATCCTGGTCACTTCCCCGTCATTGAAGACAGCAGGCAAAAGGAACTGGTAATCGATTACAGCCTCACCGCCAAGCGCAGTGGCTGTATTGGACACAACCTGTTTAAATGAGTTTGCAATTTTTTGCCTTACCTGCTCATTTGAAGTACGCACTGTTCCTTTCAGCATGGCTGTATCAGGAATGACATTATTGGTCGCCCCCGCCTGGAACGAACCAACCGTCACGACCGCGGATTCCTTCGCGGAAATTGTCCTGCTGGCGATTGTTTGCAGCTGCCCAACAATCGCGCTGCCGATGACTATCGGGTCGATTGTTTTTTCCGGAAGGGCCGCATGCCCGCCTTTACCCTTAATGGTTATCCAAAAATCATCGACACTTGCCATTAAAAATCCTTCTTTAACCCCAACGGTTCCTGTTGGCAGTTCCGGGCTGTTATGCAAGCCGATAATTGACTTTACCCCTTCAAGCAATCCTTCCTTAATCATGCCTTCCGCGCCGCCTTCTGCTTCCTCAGCCGGCTGGAAAAGGATTCTGACAGTACCGGGAAGTTTGTCCGCCAATTCCTGAAGGACCATAGCAGCTCCAAGGGCAATCGTGGTGTGGACATCATGTCCGCACATATGGCTGATCCCGTCTATTTTCGAACGGAACGGAAGACCGGACTCCTCCTGGATTGGCAACGCATCGATATCCGCACGGATTGCTACCGTCTGGCCTGTTTCCCTTCCCTGAATCTCAGCTGCAGTGCCGGTTGGAAGGCTCACTGGGATTATCTTTATCCCGCTTTCCTCAAGCCATTTTTTAATTTGCCTGGTGGTTTTGAATTCCTGGTTGCTTAATTCTGGATACATATGTAGCTGTCTTCTCATCTCAACCAGCCTCGGGTACAATTGTTCAACTTTTTCCTTGATCATAGTTGCCAGTTCTGCTTTTACAGCTGCCATTATTTTTCCTCCCAAATAATAACTTGGGTACTCATGCCGAATGAGTTGACCCGGGGGGCTTATGATACAAAAACAAAAACCCATTATCATTTAAAATTACCCTATCTGTCGCCACTTTGGCAAATGCCATTTCGTGGGGCGGCTGTCATTCGTACACACTTACACGCCGTTCAATTTTTCCAACCAAAGCTGTCATTAAAGTTGTAAGCAATAAATAGATCGCTCCTACCATGATAAAAATCTCCATATAGCGGTATGTGCTGCTGATGATTTGCTGACCGGTCCGGAGAAGATCATAGAGCGCGATAGTTGAAACCAAAGATGACTCCTTGATTAAGGCGATGAATTCATTCCCAAGCGGCGGCAACATTCGCCGGAAAGCCTGGGGGATAACGACATGCTTCATTGCCTGGCGATAATTTAACCCGAGTGATCTCGCGGCTTCCATCTGCCCTTTGTCAATGGATTGGATTGCGCCACGGGCAATTTCCGCGATATAGGCGCCGGCGTTCAGCGACAGCGCGATGCAGGCCGAGACAAACGGCGGCATTGTCAGCGCGCTGAACATTGAAGGAATCGCGAAATGGATAACAAATAATTGCAACAGCAAGGGAGTTCCGCGGACGGCCCAAACGTATAACCCGCTTAGTTTTGAAAAAAACTTAACCTTCGATACCCTTCCGAGCCCCAGGATCAAGCCGATTATACTGCCCGCTGCAATCCCGATAACCGCGATTTCAATTGTCACAAGGGCCCCTTTCAGCAAATAGGGGAGATACGTCATCGTAAATGTGAAATAATCCATTCTGTTTTATCTCTCCTTCATCCTTGGATCTACTGTTTGGTTACATCCTCACCAAACCATTTGTTGCTGATTTCCGAGAAGGTGCCATTCTCTTGTAATTTTTGGACAGCATCATTCAATGCTTTTTCAAGAGAATCATCTTCTTTTCGGACCGCGATTCCAACTGGCATTTTCAAAAAGGGATCTCCAGTAACATCGAAAACTTCTGGCTTCAGCGTTTTGTAATATCTCCCTACTGCCTCAGCCACAATGACGCCTTCAACACGTCCGAGCGCCAGGTCATTAAAGACATCCGTGTAGCCATTATATGATTTCAATTCTTTTACCCCAGCAATCTCTTTTGCCGCGCTTTCACTTGTCGAGCCCATTTGGACGCCGACGATTTTGCCTGATAAATCCTCTTTAGTCTGGATTTTCAGCGGGTTGCCGCTCTGAACTGCCAGAATCTGGCCCAGCCTCAAGTATTCGACGAAATCCACTTTTTGCTTCCGTTCATCAGTGATACCCATTGAGGACATTATGATGTCATAGCGCTTGGCGTCAAGGCCGGGAAGGATTCCGTCCCAAGCTGTCGGGATGAAATTAACCTTTACTCCCAGTTCCTCGGAAACAGCCTTAGCCAGATCAACATCAAAGCCGACCAACTCATTTTTGTCGTTTCGGTAATTCATCGGGGGAAACGTATCATCCACGGCAATTGTTATCTCACCCTTCTTCTTTATTTCCTCCAACGTGTTTCCGTTTGAAGCGTCTTTTTGAGAGGCTTTATCTGCTGCTTCCGGAATATCTGGCTTTGCCCCGCAGGCTGTCGCCATTAAAGCCACTCCAATTATAAGCAAAATTCTCAATGCTTTTTTCATGATGATTTCTCCTCCGATTCTTTAATTCTCTAATTCTCTAATCCTTTAACGAGATAAAGTTATGTTGTTTATTTTAACGAGGATATTGTTATTTTGCAAGAATTTTTTCTTTGGAAATTTCATGTTCATAACTATTTTTTAATCTAAATAAAGTTTTAATGCTGAAATTAAAAAAGCCTCGTTTTAAAATTAAAACGAAGCCTTCCCAAGTAAAACACGTTTGATGGATGCATTTTTGCTCATGCATTCATCAGAAAGTGGGCGGTTATTAATATTTATTCAATTATTAAGCTATGGCTTCCTTCCAATGTTTTGAGGCTTTAAAGTATTGGTCGTGTTTATCTCCATAATCCTCTTCCCCTTCACCTGGCCCGGTAAATGGAACTTCAATTAAATGGTTGGATACATCCTGTAAAATCCTCTTAGCATCGATTAGTTTAAGGACATTTCGCTCTTCCTTGTTTTAATCTTCTTTTAAATAGCCCAGTACCTTGCCTTCAATAGCCGAAACATTCAATGGGCCGAAGTTTCTGCTATCAGTCCCTCTAAACCAGTCATCGCTCAGAACAAAGACGGCCGAATCCGGAATTTTGATTCGGGGCATATTTTCCTTAAAATCTTTTTCCGTGATAGTAGAGTTTGGAAGATCCTTGGCAAGATAGGCTTCCATGTCATGGCCTGCCCTTCTTTTCTTTGCGTAAAAGGCCTCTAATTTCTTGCTGTTTATATATACCTGGCCGTCAATGATTTCTACTGTCTCACCAGGAAGCCCTACTACCCTTCCCATGTAAAAGTCTGGTGGGTTAAGGGAAATATTGTCACCTGGATACCTATAGTAAACAATCGTTCCCCTTTGAAATTCCTTTGTTCGTTCTATAACTGTTTTCCGTAGTCCATCAATTGATTGAAAATCATGGTTTCCCCTATCCATATTGTCGGAACCATACTCAATGACGAAGGTATTGCTCCCGTCCTCTACCATATGGATTTCAGGCTTCGTAATGCTGTCCCGAATGATTTCCTCTGCCCCTTGGTTTGGACCGCTTAAAAAAGAATTATAGATATCCTTATAAAAAAGCAGGAAAAACAAGGAGGCCGCCAAAGCTGTAATTAAGTATGGCCGGAGCGACTGTTTAATTTTGGCACTTTTCATTTCCTGGTGAAGTGAGTTCCTGATTTTCTCCTTTTGTATTTCTGTAAAGTGGATTCCTTTGTGGGTGGAAGAGTTCATCGCTTTTCGCAAGTTTCTTAGTCCCTTCTCCATTTCACCTCCTCCTTTCCAGCAGCACTTTTAATTTCTGCCTTGCCCTATTCAGCCTGGTTTTTATCGTGTTTCCATTCATCTTCAAAATCACGCTTATTTCCTCAACCGATAATTCCTCATAATAATAGAGTGTTATTACTTCCCTATATTTGATGGGAAGCGCCATAACACATTCAGACAACAGCGCTTCTTCACTAGTCTGCAGGGTCGCCATTTCCGGTGTTGGTTCCGGTGTTTTTGCCATAGCAAGTAAACTTGAATTAATTAAAACTCGTTTGAAAAATGAACTTTTCAGCAAATCCTTGCATCTGTTAATGGTTATCCTGAATATCCAGGCTTGGAAGGATACAATACGATCAAGGTTTTCATATTCTTTATAGCAGGAAATAAAGACTTCCTGGACAACATCCTCCGCCAGATTCCAATCTTTTGTATAGTTATAGCAAAGCTTGGTCAACCGGTCGCCATATTGGTCCATGATTTCCTCAAACCACACATCTTTATCGTTTCGATTTATCTTTTTATTGCCATCCATTCTGTTCAACCTGCCATCACCCCGTTTCCGCTTACACCTAAGACGACTGAGCCACGAATTGGTTTCATTTTCCTTGTAAAATAAAAAAGAAGCACCGGAATACGATACTTCTTTTAAAGCAGTTCGCCAATAAGGAGGCCAATATAAATCAATACAATTCCGCCAGCCATACTAACAGCAAGATACTTTAGCCTGGAATGCATAATAGGCTCTTTTACAAGTTCAATCATGAACGTGGAGAACGTGGTAAGCGCGCCGGTAAAGCCTATACCGAAAAGTGCGAACATGTTGCCGCTGGCCGCCTTCCCCGCTAAAAACCCAAGCAGCAGGCAGCCGATAAAATTCGCAAGCAGTGTCCCAATAGGAATTCCCTCAGCCTTATTCAGTCTTCGTGATAAAAACAACCGGCAGACCGCCCCGAAAAATCCACCGGCGGCAATCAGGAGAAGTTTCATCCTTCGACGCCCCCCAATTTCACCAAAGCAGACTTATATCCAAACCAGGCGAGAAGAATTCCGCCAGCCAGGCTGATCACTAAATAAGCAAGTGTGTATAAGTATTGGCCAGCTTCAATGTACTTAACTATTTCCAGGCAAAAAGTTGAAAATGTTGTGTATGAACCTAGAAGCCCTGTAGAAAAAGCCAAGGCCAATTGTGGATGGAGCTTTTTGAAAATGGTGGACTTTGCGGTGAACCATCCCAGCAAAAAAGAACCGGACAGGTTAGCCGCTAGCGTCCCATATGGAATTACTGTCTCCGGGGTATGGAGGAATGACAGGAGATAACGGAAGATACTGCCGATCGCCCCACCGATTCCTACAAATACATATACCATAATTAACCACATTCTTCCTATTCAATAAAAATCTTATCGTTGTCCGCTCTCATGAAGCTTTTTCATCAAACCCGCTTTTACCAATGGCCACTCGGAAGCAAGGATGCTATAAACAACCGTGTCTCTCAAATACCCATCCTGAAGTTTCCTCTCCTGCCTTAGGACGCCTTCCTTTGTTGCTCCAATCCGTTCAATTGCCTTTTGTGAAACGAGGTTCCTGCCATCTGTTTTAAGCTGCACCCTGTTGAACCCCAGTTCCTCGAATGCTGTTTTTAAAAGCAAATATTTGCACTCTGTATTTACAGACGTCCTCCATGCGGAAGGATTCAGCCACGTCCAGCCGATTTCAAGGCTCCTGTTTTGCGGCGAAATATCAAGGTATCTTGTGCTGCCAATTATTTTCCCATCCGTTTTTCTGCGGATGATGAAAGGGAACTGGGTGCCTTTCTTTTTCTCCGCCAAAGCTGTTTCGACTGCCTGCTCCATCTCCAATTTGGTGTATATTTTAGTTGCCATGTACGCCCATATCTCCGTGGGCTTCCCTGCCTCCCACAGAGAATCGCAATGACTGTCTTCCATTGGCTCAAGAATAACATTTTGCCCTACAATCAATCCTGCACAGCTAAAATCCATTTTTCAGTACTCCCCCACTTTAAATGCAAAAAGCCGCCGGTTTGGCGGCGGCAATTTTTTAACTTTCCTGAAAATATTCCTTGTAATACCCGCCAACTTTACCGGTGTTGTCAACAACGAAGTAAAATTCATCTGTTTCATTTTTGACGTCATAGACCGTGCCGGGTGTTAGAACATTGTTTACAATGTATTTTTTTGCATTGGCGTGAACGCATTTTACTTTTTTAATCGTTTCTTTTTCCTGCCAATTCAAATGCTGCATTTTATGGCCCCCCTTAAAAGTATATGTCATCAGTATAATGAATGCGGGGCGGTATCCGCAAGGGGTTCAGTAAACCGGGCCAATGCAAAATCCAGTATCTGTTTGAATCGAAGTTCCGTAATCTTATCGGCTTCAAAAGTAAAAACTTCTCCGTTCAGTGTATTCTTGAACGTCATATAGGAGGTATCGCAAATATGGTCTTTTCGAATAAATTGCAAATTTTTATAGTGATCGCTGCCGTAACGGAACTCAAAATACCCGTAGTTTTTTATCATCTCTCTCTACCTCTTTCCTAAAGGGTGGCATTCATTCTTTACCACGGGAAAGATTTGTCCGAAACCTCTCAGAAAATTCTTTGAATAAGAAAAGTTAGCAACCGATTAGTAATTAAGTAGCATTGCCCATCCTTTTGTACTGTTTTTATTTATTTTTCAAAAAAGACTTCCCAAAACTAAGATTAAGCTTTACAATATTGGAAACTGAATATTCAATCTACGTTTCCAAGGAGGGCATTACAAACCAATGAAAATTATGAGCAATGAGCAGCTTGTCGTTTCGTATCGTGATGCAATGAAGTCTGGAACGGAGAAAGAATGGATTAAGATCCTGAAAGATGAAATTCAGCGAAGGGGACTCAGGCCTTTCAAAAAGTAATGCAACTTAAAACCTAACATCGCCAATTGGACTCAGCCGCCGGCTTCATGCCGCGGCTGTTTAAATTTTGTGAAGCTTAGGAGATTCATCCTGCTTCATTTGGCAAGCAAAAAAAAGCATCCCAAAGGATGCTTTTTACCTATACGTCACCCTCTGCCTGAATTAACCGACACCGGGCCCAGTGACAATTCCTTCAAATAGTCTTCGATTTGGGACGCTGCGTCCTCAAAGGTTTCCGCGAAAATGTCTTTGAATTCACCGGAGTATTCAAGCTGTTTATGTTCATACATAGGGTCGTAATAGAATTCGAGCAAAATCCTGATCATCCCGGTGTAGTCTTTGGCGGTAAGGAACTCTTCAAGCATTGCTTTCGTTTCATGCGACTTGATTCGCTTCATGATGCGGTCCAATGCTTCCTTCACTTTGGCGTGATACCATGGCTCGTCCCTGTAGGGAGTAATATATTCCTCTTCGATATGGCTGATCCGGACTTCAATCGGCAAATGGATCTGGATATGGACCCCGGTTGTTTTTACATCCATTAATTCATCTGGCTGGACAATTCGCCCGATTCTTTTGCTTTCTGCTTCCATGATTGTATAAGGCGGTTTGTTCAATTCGGCAAGCCTTTCAAAAAGAAGCGCGTCGAACGTTTTTTGTGAATTGCCTTCCCCAAGGCCGATGGCGCCGAATATTGATCCCCTGTGCCCGGCCATTCGTTCAAGGTCGACAACGGGATAGCCTTTTTGCTCAAGGATATGCAGCACGACCGTCTTGCCGGTGCCTGTCATGCCGTGGATGACAACCGATTTTTCCGGAAGCAGTTCGGGTATTCTTTTCAAAATATATTGCCTGTACGCCTTATAGCCACCCTGAAGCCTTCTCGCCGTTAGTCCGGAAAATTCGAGGAAGGACGCAACCGCCTTGCTCCGCATCCCGCCCCGCCAGCATTGGACGACAGGCATTCCGGTTGAGCCGGCATGTTCACGGATGGTCTTAAGCATTTCAGGGATTTTAGGTGACACAATTTCCATTGCGAGCCACTTGGCTGCATCAGAACCTTCTTTTTTGTATAGGGTCCCGATTCTTGCCCGCTCCTCATCCGTGAAAAGCGGAACATTCATAGCACCGGGAATGGCGCCTTCTTTAAATTCTATTGGTGAACGGACATCGATCACGACTGGATTTTTTGCTGTAAATAATTCGTCTACCGTAATTTCTCTCAAAATTGGATTGGCACCTCTATTTGCTATACTTTATTTTCTTATTTTATAGGATTTAGGCGTTTTTGCAAATGCCACTGCTCAGCAAGGACGTGCATACCTTGGTTTAGTGGTGCGAGTTCTTAATTTTGGAGAGGGATTGAGTCGGAATGTTACAGTTCCGATATACGGTTATGATTGCAGCATAGATCAAAATCCCCAGATGTCCCTTTTTCGAAAATTTTTCGGATTTGATCAATAAATCGCCACTAAGCTTAAGCACCAACAATGGACAAAGCATCCTAAAAAGCCTACCCAAAAGGGTAACCTGTCAATTCACGAATACCGCCTTGAAGAATTTTCCATTTAACCGGAAACTTATTAGTGCCGCTTCTTTCATATACTGCAGATTTGGTTTTCAGCTTCACCGACCAAGTAAAGCCATCAAGTATAATACCTTCACCCGAAAGATAGCTTTTATCCCAGTTCCAGATCGCCGACTTGTATACCTTCCTTTTAAATGCCGCTATGTCGCCAGGCTGCTTGGGTTCCGAAACACCATTGAAACGAGGACTGTCCTTGTCCCGCCATTCTATTAAAATAAATTGGCCCCGTGTAAAATCCACCCTTAATTGATGGGCACCGACGCCAGGCAGTTCCGCAAAAACGGACAGCTTAAGCGGCTGTTTACCGGGGTTGATGGATATCATGCCGTCCTTGATGGAAAACAATTCTTTTTCCTTATTTAACACAGTATAAATCTCCGACGGGCCGTGGGTAAACTCATCACCTAAAAAAAGCGAATCCGCTTCATAGCAGAGTGCGGATAGCGGCAGCGGCCCTTTTTCGTCAAGAATTTTTAGAATTCCCTCATACAGCCACATGGATTCAACCCTCTCATCCTGAAAAAGTAATGCCAGTTTTTCTTTTAGTATAATGAAAATACGGACAATTCTCTGTAACAAATCGCACGTCTATGCCGCTTGGAATTTTCAATCCCGGTTTTTTGGGTAAACAGTATTCAAGGAGGCAAACGAACGTGAAGAGATTTGCTAAGCAATTCAGGGTGCCAGGCGGCTTTTTAGGCAAAATCGCCGGAAAAATCATGTATTTTGAAAATAAAAAAATCAATAAATGGACAATCGATAATCTTTCGCTTACAAACGGGCAAACAGTTCTTGAAATCGGCTTTGGCCCCGGCTATGCGATAGGGCTTATCGCTGAAAGGTGTCCGGATTGTACTATTGAAGGGATTGACCTTTCAACGAAAATGAAGGAAGAAACGGCTAATAAACATGAACATCTACTAAATGCGGGAAAACTCAAGCTGTGGCGCGGTGATATAGCGGATTTTAATTTTCCATCTGAAAAATATGACCGGATTTTCTCAGTCAACAATTTTCCGCTATGGAAAAACCCACAGGAAACTTTGGCCAGGTTTCCTTATGCCCTCAAAAATGGCGGCAAGGTGGCCATTACCGTCCAGCCAAGGGAGGAAGGAGACACGAACCATACTGCCAGGGAACTAGGAGAGCAACTGGAACATGGCCTGAAAGAGGCAGGACTGGAAAACATCTGCATTTCTTTTAAAAACGACCATCCCGTTCTTGCCGTCTGCGCAACAGCTGAAAAACCACACCGTTGACGATGTGGTTTTTGCCTTTGTTCCCGGAAGAGAGAAATCACTTAAATAACCGATTCTTTTTCTTTTTTAAAGCAAGAGACTAACTCCTCCAGTTCATCCATCTTTCCCTCATGAAGAAGTTCGACAATCCGGCTTCCGGAAATGACACCATCACAAAGGGAAGCTAGTTCACGCGCCTGTGCCGGTGTTGAAACCCCGAATCCCGCGAACACCGGGAGCCTGCTCACGCTTTTTACTTCAGCAAGAAAAGCGGCAAGGCCATCCTGAAAGCTGTCCCTTCCCCCTGTTATCCCTTTTACGGTGACGGCATATACAAAGCCGTTACCTTTATCAGTAATTTCCCTTATCCTTTCAGGCGGAGTGGTCAAGGTGACAAGGCGGATCAATTCGATCCCCGCGTTTACAAGGGACGGTTCCATTAATCCTTCTTCCTCTATAGGGAGATCCGGAATGATTATTCCATCAATTCCGGCCTCCTTGCTGTCCCGGCAAAATTCATCAATCCCATAAGCGAGGATTGGATTTAAATACGTCATCACAATAATCGGGATGGAAATCGATGCCCTCGCCCTGGCTAACTGTTCAAGCGTTCCTTTTAATGTCGTACCTCGGGCAAGCGACCTTAAGCCTGCTTCCTGGTTAACAGGCCCGTCCGCTACTGGATCTGAAAAGGGAATGCCGACCTCAATTGAGGAAGCGCCGAACCATTCAAGCATCACCAGCCTATCAGCCAGGCATTCCAGCCCTCCATCGCCGGCCATAATATACGGGACAAAGGCCTTTTTATTTCCAGCCTGCAGTTGCCTTAAACTTTCAGCCAATCTATTCATGCGTCTCTCCTCCTCCCATTACTCCCCTGACCGTTTCGACATCCTTGTCTCCTCTCCCGGACAAACAGACAACCACCGATTCTTCCGGATTCATTTTTGCGGCAAGCTTTACCGCAAAAGCGACCGCATGCGCGCTTTCAAGTGCAGGAATGATTCCCTCTTTGACTGCAAGAAGCTTAAACGCCGAAAGCGCTTCTTCGTCCGTGATTGAATTATATGCGACCCTTCCATTATCCTTCAGGTAGCTATGCTCCGGGCCTACGCCAGGATAGTCAAGTCCGGCCGAAATTGAATGAGCCTCCTGAATCTGGCCGTCCCTGTCCTGGAGAAGATACATGAAAGCTCCATGAAGGACGCCAGGTTTGCCTTTTGTTAGGGAGGCTGCATGGAACGGCGTGTCGATCCCGCTTCCCGCTGCTTCGACGCCGAAAAGCTTTACTTCTCTTTCTTCGATAAAATCATAGAACATTCCCATCGCATTGCTCCCGCCGCCAATACAGGCGACGACTGCATCGGGGAGCCCGCCTTCCTTTTCAGCAAATTGCCTTTTTGTTTCCTTGCCGATTACACTTTGGAAATCCCGGACAACCATCGGGAAGGGGTGTGGGCCCATGACAGAACCCAACAAATAATGGGTATCATCCACATTGGCGACCCAATATCGGAGTGCTTCATTCACCGCGTCCTTCAATGTGGAGCTTCCCGACTTGACACTCACCACCTTCGCCCCCAAGAGTTCCATCCTGAACACGTTCAGCGCCTGACGCTTGACATCCTCGGCACCCATGAAGACAACGCATTCCAGATTCAGAAGCGCGCAGACCGTGGCAGTGGCGACGCCGTGCTGGCCGGCTCCGGTTTCGGCTACAATTTTCCGCTTCCCCATCCTAATCGCAAGCAGCGCCTGTCCAATCGTATTGTTGATTTTATGTGCGCCGGTATGGTTCAAATCCTCCCGCTTCAAATAAATCTTTGCCCCTCCAGCATGCTTTGTCAGGTTTTCGGCAAAATAAAGCGGTGTTTCCCTGCCTACATAATCTTTTAAAAGCCTGGATAGCTCAAGTTGAAACAATGGATCGTTTTTTGCTTCCTTGTATGCTTCCTCCATTTGCAGGATGGCCTGCATCAGCGTTTCTGGAACGAATCTTCCACCAAATGTACCAAAATGGCCCCTCTCGTCAGGCATCATGTATGTTTTCATCATTCTTTTCCTCCATATCGTTTTGCCGCCAGAATGAATTCTTTCATTTTTGACAAGTCCTTTTTCCCTTCTGTTTCCACCCCGCTGCTGACATCCACCATATTGGGATTGGCAGTGCGAATGGCCGAGGCAACATTATCACTGTTCAATCCCCCTGCGAGAATGAGTTTTTTTCTATCGAGCATACCATTTTGCAGGATCGACCAATCAAAGGGAATTCCTGTTCCGCCCCTATATACGCCTTTTGGGCTGTCGAGCAAATATCCTTCGCATTCATAATGAGTAACAAGTTCAAGGTCTGCATGGCAGCCTATATTGAATGCCTTAATTACCGGAAGGGAAAATCCATTGCAAAAATCTGGGGTTTCTTCTCCATGGAGCTGAATATGGGTAAGTCCACAGTATTCGGCAATGTCTTCGATTTTTTGTTTCGATTCATTTACAAATACGCCTACCTTGTTTATTTCCAATGGCAGTTGAGCAATGATCTCCCTTGCAAGTTGTGGGGAAACTTTTCTTCTGCTATCTGCAAACACGAATCCAAGCGCGTCGGCCCCGTAATCGGCAGCATTTAAAGCAGTTTCCACGTCTGTGATCCCACATATTTTCACCTTCATCCTAAAGCCACCCCTAACTTCGGCACGATAAAACTTCGAAAACTTTCCTTCATGCTACCGCTCTCCATGAACGTCTGCCCAATCAGGAGGCCCTGTGCCCCGGCAGCGGCGGCAAGCTTCGCATCAGAAGCAGATTTCATACCACTTTCACTGATCAGACAGGCGCCAGAAGCCCGAACCATTGGCCCGAGAGATGTGGTTGTTTCCAATGAGATAGTAAATGTGCGCAAATCCCGGTTATTAATACCGATTAATTCCGCCCCGGCATTCGTCGCTTTCACAAATTCCTCTTCGTTATGGATTTCAACCAGTACCTCAAGCCCTAGGGATTTCGCATAGGTGTGCAGGTTCATCAATCTTGATTCCTCCAGTGCCGCGACAATTAAAAGGATAATGTCCGCCCCAGCCAGATAGGCATGGTCGATTTGGATTTCATCAATGATGAAATCCTTGCATAAGATCGGCAATCCAACAGCTCTCCGGACTTCTCTCAGATCGTCAAAGGAACCTTTGAAGAAAGCAGAATCAGTCAATACCGAAATCGCAGAGGCACCAGCCTGTTCATACAATTTCGCCTGATTGCCTGGCCGAATGTTTTCGCTAATCAACCCTCTCGAGGGGGATGCCCTTTTAAACTCCGCGATGATGGCAAGATCATTTGAATGCTTTAGTACCTCAATGAACGGCTTCCTTTTTGGAAGGCTCCCTCTTGCCTCCATACCGTACTCCTTTAAATAGGCAACTTCCTTTTGCTTTTCGGCAAGAATCCTATCGAGAATCGTCTCCAATTAGATTGCCTCCTTTCTAATACGGTCAGAAATATTCCTAAGTCCCTCAAGTTTTTTGTAGGCGGCTCCCGAATCAATGCTCCGCCTAGCCATGTCAATTCCTTCGATAATGCTCTTAGCGCGCCTCGCCGCGAAAATTCCCAACCCCGCGTTCAAAAGCACGGTCTCCCTATAGGGGCTTTCCTTGCCGGACAAAACATCCATGAGGATTTTGGCGTTCTCTCCCGCCGAGCCGCCTCTTATTTCGGAATTATTAATTCGCCGAAGCCCTGCCTCTTCGGGATAAAGCTTGACATAAGAAATCACTCCATCCTCAAGGATTGCGAGCTGGTTTTCCCCTTCAAGGGAAGCTTCGTCCAAAGACCCTTTTCCGTTGATGACAATAGCACGTTTCCGGCCAAGTACTTTCAATGTTTTTGCAAATAATGGAATGAACTCCGGTTTGTATACACCTACAAGCTGATATTCCAAATCGATTGGATTTGAAAGGGGGCCAATCATGTTGAACGCGGTTGGAATTTTCATCTGTTTTCTAACAGCAATGATTTTTTTCAATTTGGGATGGACATGCTGGGCAAACAGAAATGAGATTCCCAGTTCCTCAAGGATTTCCTGCGAAACGGCGGGAGGTATGTCAAGGTGAATGCCCAGGTGCTCCAGCACATCCGCACTCCCGGTTTTACTCGAAATGCTCCGGTTTCCGTGCTTGGCCACCTTAACCCCCGCACCCGCGATAACAAAGGCGGAAGTTGTGCTTACATTGAAAGTCGATGCGCCATCGCCCCCGGTGCCGCAATTATCCATGGCATCCCGCACCTGTTTGCCAAAACCAAGGGAGTTTGCCTTTAACGCTTCCGCCATGCCAGCCAGTTCTTCCGGTGTTTCACCTTTCATTTTTAAAGCCATCAGGAAAGCGGCAATCTCGGTTTCCTCCGCTTCCCCGTTCAGCATGTTTCCAATTGCGTCCTTCATTTCGATTTCGGATAGCGAAACCCTCTCAGATAGTCGAAGCAAGTATTCTTTCATCTCTATCCTTCCTTTCAATCCCATTCAGGAAATTTTCAATGATTTGTTTGCCGGACGGTGTTCCGATTGACTCTGGATGAAACTGGATTCCATATACCGGAAAGTCCCGATGATGGACTGCCATGATTTCCCCGTCTTCTTCCGCAACGGCATCAATGACCAATGCACCGGGTAAATCGCTTTTTTCGGCAGCGAGTGAATGATAACGCATAACCTCGATTTTCTTGGGCAGATTCCTGAAAAGCCCGCTTTCGGTATGGATGACAGTGGAGGTCTTCCCGTGCCGGATTGATACCGACTTTCTGACGGTTCCCCCAAATGCTTTAACGATTGCTTGATGGCCCAGGCATATCCCAAGGATAGGGACATCTCGGTGTAGCTCTCGGATAATGTCAATGCAAACCCCTGCTTCCTCAGGCTTACCCGGTCCGGGCGAGAGCACAATTGCCGAAGGGCTCAACTCCCGAATGTCACCTATGGAGATTTTGTCATTCCTGCAGACCTTGACGCCTTCCCCTAGTTCACCAATATACTGGTATAAATTAAAGGTAAATGAATCGTAGTTATCAATTAGCAGGATCATGATTACCCTCCCAAAAAGGCTTTCAATTTGTTGATTGTTTCTTCGTATTCAAGCTCCGCGATGGAATCGTGGACAATGCCGGCACCCGCCTGAATGAAAGCAGCGCCGTCCTTAATGGCCATTGTCCGGATGGCTAACGCGAAATCCAAATCCCCGCCAGCCGACAGGTAGCCGATTGCGCCCGAATAAAGGCCTCGCTTCGTACCTTCAAGTTCATTGATGATCTGCATGGCCCTAATTTTTGGAGCCCCTGAAACCGTGCCCGCGGGTAGGCACGCCGCCAATGCATCTAGTGAAGAAAATTCGGGTCTGAGCGTCCCCTCCAACTCGGATACCAGATGCATCACATGCCGGTATTTCTCAATCTCCAGGTATTTGCTGACCCTTATTGTCCCAAATTCACATATCTTGCCCAAATCGTTTCTTCCTAGGTCAACCAGCATCTTGTGTTCGGCAAGTTCCTTCTCGTCATGCCGCAGTTCATCCGATAGGACGATGTCCGATTGATTGTTTATCCCTCTTGGCCTAGTTCCGGCAATTGGATTGGAGTAAACCGTCCTTCCGCTTACCTTAACAAGACTCTCAGGGGATGCGCCCATTACGGTATAGGCGCCGAAATCAAAGTAAAACATGTACGGCGACGGATTATCGAGCCTTAGTTTTCTGTAAAAGGAAAAAGGGTCGCCGCTGAACTCAGCTCTTAGCCTTTGGGATAAAACGCCCTGAAAAATGTCCCCTTCCTCGATATGGCGCTTAACAACGTCAACTTTTTCCATGAACTCCTTTTTGGCCATCATCCCGCTGAACTGTCCAAGGGAAAATGGTGCAGGCTCGGTACAAACGCTTGTCAAAGAAAGTTCACTTGCCCTTTTTTCCAGCCTCGCAGCCAGGCTTTCCGCTGTTGTCGTTTCTAGAAGCGGGACTCCCGTTATGTAAATCCTTTGCTCGAGATGGTCATAAACGATAACTTCTTCCAAAAACATGAAATGGCAATCCGGCATCCCAAGCCCGCTGTCATGTATAGGCCCTATATCTTCATACAGCCTGATCAGGTCGTAGCCGGCATAACCCGCCGCCCCTCCGAAGAACGGGAACGGAACATCGGCTTGTATAGGTGGAATCAAACCTTCCATAACTTTAAGTGGACATCCTACAATCTCTGTTTCCTCCCCGGAGGACGTTATTAGCCTGTTTTTTGCTCCGCTGGAAATCAATTCTAGAGCGGGAGCCGCGCCAATAAAGGAAAAACGGCCAGTATCCGTATGCTTTAACGAGCTTTCCAGTAAGAATTTTTTCTTTCCTTTTAGTTTTTGAAAAATCGCCACCGGGGTAAGGGTGTCTCCCTGCATTTCAATGTACTGAACCTTTCCTGCCGTTCCAGCTGCCTTGGACAACGCAATCACTCCTTGCTTTTCAGATTCAATAAAAATAAAAAAGTCCCCTATACACATAGAAATAATGTGTATAGAGGACGATTCTGCGACCGCGGTGCCACCTCAATTGGAATGGAATAATCCACTCCCTCTTTCGGGTACGGGAACATAATCCGATACCCTATCCTTTTAACGGCGGAAACCCGTGCGGCCCTACTGTCATTCAGGCAGCCTCTCGCAAGCCCATTCAGCCAACCTCCCTGTACCGGTTCCCACCCTTCCCGGCTCTCTGTATCAGGCAATGAAGGCCTACTCCCCTTGCTCAGCGATTTATCGTTATTCTCTTTTGTTTAAAAAAAGACAATTGTTTTTTCTGCCTACGGACAAAAACTTTCCGGAATACAAAAAGGGCCCCTGTCCAAAAAAGGACGGGAGACCCGTGGTGCCACCTTCATTGGCTGAATGAACAGCCCGCTTTGTCCGCATCAAGCCAAATCGGCGAATGCGCGCCTGTTGTAACGATCAGGCAGATCGCCTGAGCCTACACCTCTAAAAGGTTCGGTCAGGAAGCTCGGAAGTCCATTCACCAAGGCGTCCACGCTGATTCGCACCACCCATCAGCTCTCTTTAGTTTCAGCCTAAGCTACTACTCTTCGTCAATGCTTTTTGTATTGCTTTTCATGATAATCCTGAATTTTCAGAATGTCAACTAAAAACACATTACTTTTTTGCTAACTTTTCTTCTAAAATTTTTTCCGCCTTGTACCGCCATTCTTCCGCAAGCTCAGGAAGCCCCGCCAATCTTTCAATAAAGTCCGTGTCACCGCTCTTATGGAGGATTGCCCTGGCCGCGGAAAAGACAGTGATTTCTTGATTGCTTCGTTGCTGGAGTACGATTTTTGAATCCTGTGTTATCGAACCTTCCTCCAGGACCCTGAAAAAATAACCTGTTAAACAAGTTTTGTATACCCTTTTTAAAAAAGGGTCGATTGAATTGAATTTTGAAATAGTGGAACACGGTACCCTGCCTTGTGTAATCTGGACAACCGCTCCCCCGATTTTAAATATGTCGCCAATAAAAACATCGGATTCCCTCATACCTGCCACGGTAATATTTTCTCCAAAAACCGGCGGGTAGAGCTGAACCCCAAACTCTTCCTCCCACTTTGGATAATGTTCAAATGGGTAAAGGCAGAGTGCCCGGTCCGGGCCGCCATGGAATTCCGGGTTGGCGATTCCGTCCCCAGCCAATCCTTCCGCTGTGAGAAATACTTCCTTTACTGGTTCCTTACCAATGGCCGATATGTATTCCGCTCCATTTCTTTCAAAACTCTTTGGTTTCCCTATTGCCAGTTGAATGATTTTTGGTTGATTCATTTTCCTCGCCCACTTTTCAAATAAAAGGATATATTCTTTTTACTACAATATTGGCGATTGGTAAATAGTAAAGATACGGCGGGCGTTTTTGTCCGTGTCCTGTTATGCAATTATTTCGCAAAGGCGGTTCAGCTTATCATGGATTACAGCGAAAAGCTATGCCAGCAAACCCAATCAAGCACCAAAGAAAAGGGGAAATCGGGAGAAGTCGCAAAGCAGAAATGGGCTATTCTATCCATATCGTCCATACCACTCGTGATGACGCTTGGAAATTCCATGCTTATTCCCGTCCTTCCCGCGATGGAAAAGGAATTATCAATCACGCCATTTCAAACGAGCATGATTATTACGGTATATTCGATAGTCGCAATTTTTTTGATTCCGGTTGCCGGGTATCTTTCCGACCATATCGGCAGAAAAAAAGTCATCATACCAAGCCTTATTATCACGGCCCTTGGCGGTGCCATTTCAGCCTGGGCTTCCTGGAAAGTAGATGATGCGTACTGGATCATCCTTGCAGGAAGGGCCTTGCAAGGGGTCGGGGCTGCTGGCGCGGCCCCGATCGTACTTCCCCTTGTCGGCGATATGTTCAAGAAAGACCACGAGGTGAGCAGCACTCTCGGCGTTATTGAAACATCGAATACGTTCGGCAAAGTACTTAGCCCTGTCCTAGGCGCTTTCTTGGCGGGAATTGTCTGGTTTTTGCCTTTTGTTTTAATTCCTGTCTTCTGCGCGATATCCATTTTACTGATGGTTTTTCTCGTAAAATGCCCAAAAAGTTCCGCAAAGCCGATTCCTTTTAAAACTTTTTTCACGAATATCAAAAATACATTTACGAAAAAAGGACGCTGGCTCTATGCGATTTTTTTTATCGGCGGCATTTTAATGTTTGTCCTTTTCGGGATCCTGTTTTATCTGTCGGAGGTTTTTGAAAAAGAGCTTGGGATCAAGGACCTTAAAAAAGGGCTTTTCCTTGCTTTGCCACTCGGGGCCCTTTGCCTTTCATCCTATATCACTGGAAAAGTAATCAAAAAAAATAAAGTGTTAATGAAATGGCTTATCCTGGGAGGGATCCTTATGGCAGGCGCCTCGATAGCGGCGCTTTACGTTTCGGTTAAACTTTGGTTCCTCCTTACGATGTTTACAATTTGCGGAGTCGGAATCGGGGTCTGCCTCCCTTCCCTCGATGCGCTCATTACTGAGGGAATCGATAAAAAGGAGCGGGGCACAATCACATCGATTTACAGTTCAATGCGTTTTATCGGGGTAGCGGCCGGCCCTCCGCTTGTTGCACTCCTTCTGAAAAAAGCGGATGTTTGGATTTTTGTCCTTCTAAGCGGCGCCTGCATTTTATCGGCGATTGTCGCCTTGCTGAAAATTCGCCCGGGCAAAAACGAAGAACCTGCTTGAGGATAAGGGCTGCCTGATTAAAGGCTGCCCTTTAATTTTGGAAGGAAAAAATTCGTGCAGCACTTTATAAAATATGTTATAGTATAAAAGTAATTTCTTTTGCGGGTGTGGCGGAATCGGCAGACGCGCTAGATTCAGGTTCTAGTGGGGGCAACCCCGTGGAGGTTCAAGTCCTCTCATCCGCATAAACTATAAGAGAGTGCGAAACCGAAAAAGGTTTCGCACTTTTTTTGGTGTTATGTCGAGGGAGTTTTCTAAGTTTTTCCTTGGTGCACGAATAACATGCTGACCACTGCTGTTCGGGCGTGTCTTTTAGTGCCCGAATAACGGGCTATCCTCTGCTGTTCGGGCGCTAAATCTTCTTTTAGTGCCCCAAGGTCTGGCTATCCTCTGCCGTTCAGGCGCTAAGCCTTCTTTTAGTGCCCAGGGGATCTGCCCACCGATTTCCACAAATTTAACGCTATATTTTCACCGCATCTCTATGCGGAGTGATCACCAGATTCGGATTGGTAATTGCCGCGCTAGGCATCCCTTTTATTTCATCAACAGTGCCAAACTTCTGTCGCAAATCCTCAATTGGCCCAAATTCAATCGCCCTCATTATACAGGTCGACACGCAAACCGGATCCTCGCCTTTCTCTTGAAGATCCAAGCAGAAGTCGCATTTATTCGTTTTAAAAAGTTTTTCATTGTATTGGGGCGCACCATACGGGCAAGCCGATACGCAGAATTTCGTTCCGGCGCATTTATCCTGGTCGATGATGGTTATGCCGTCCTCCTTCCTTTTCGTAATCGCGCCGGTCGGGCAAATTGGAACGCATGCAGGCTTCGTGCAATGGTTGCAGGAAATCGAAAAGTAAAACGCTTTTATATTGTGGACAATCGAGGATCCCTTTTGGATATAGGCGCCTTCCTCATAGGCGTACACCCTGCGAAAATTCATTCCCACTTCAAGATTCTTCCTATCCTTGCAGGCTACCGTGCATGCCTTGCACCCCGAGCATAGGCTTTGATTGATATAAAAACCCATTTGTGCCATCGTTGGCCACTCCCCTCTATGCTTTCTTTACCTCGACAAGATTTGTTTGCTGCGGATTTGCTTTTGCGAGAGGAGTCGGCCTTTGGGCGGTCAGCACGTTTATTGAGCCCCTTTGGTCGATTCCATCTTTGTCCGGCGTATACCATGCGCCTTGCGGGATGGCGGCTACTCCCGGGACGATCCGGCTTGTTACTTTAACAGGAATGGTCAATTCGCCCCTCCCATTGAAAACCCGCGCCCGGTCTCCATCCTTTAACCCCCTTGAAGCGGCGTCGGCTGGGTTTAGCCACATTTCCTGGCGGGCTGCCTCTTCCAGCCACGGATTGTTATCGTGGGTGGAATGGCAGCGCCTTTTATAATGCCAGCTGATTAACTGCAAAGGATATGTCTCCTTTAACGGATCAGCAGGCCCTTCCCAAGCGGGTACATACTTCGCAAACGGCGGGATTACATCATGCTTTTCCATATCCCAAAGCGCCTTTGAAAAAAACTCGATTTTACCTGACGGTGTCTCGAATGGATTGTTTTCCGGGTCCTCAACCTGCTTTTTGAACCCGACAAGAGGTTCGTCAAATGAAAAATGGTGGACGCCTTTTTTCCTGAACTCCTCAAAAGTTGGGAAAGCCGGATCAAGCTCTGCCCTTGTCCGTTCAATGCATACCTTCACCCAGTCGAGCATCGTTTTTCCTTCTGTGAACGTTTCCCTAAGACCGAAATGTTCAGCGACATCGGCGAACACATCGTACTCATTCCGGCATTCATATAGAGGGTCGATTGCCTTTTCGCCAAATACAACATAATCCCCGAAGCACCAGGGGACCCCAATATCCCACCTTTCAAAAAAGGTTGTGCCCGGCAAAAGGATGTCTGCATATTTGGCGCTAGGCGTCATAAAAAGGTCACTCACCACAATGAATTCTACTTTGCTCTCATCCTCAAGCAACTTGATAGTCTTGTTGATGTCCGAATGCTGATTAACGAGCATATTGCCCCCAATATTAAAAATTAGTTTTATATTGCTTCTAAGTTTTTCTGTGCCCTGAAGCCCGTCTTCCCCTGTAAGTTCCGTGCCTCTCTCAACCGCGTCGGCCCAAAGGAAGCAAGGGATTGTCGCCTTTACAGGGTTTTCGAATGTTATTGGATAGGCTATGCCAGATCTTGACCAATACCCTGTACCCGCGGCCCATCCACCTAGCTTGCCTACGTTTCCTGTCAGGCAGGCGAGCTGAGCGCCACCCCGCATGATTTGCTCCCCATATGCATGGCGCTGAGGGCCCCATCCCTGCAGGAGGGCCGCTGGTTTGATGGTGGCGTATTCCCTCGCAATTTCCCTGATTTTATTTGCAGGGACTGCGCATATTTTTTCGGCCCATTCAGGTGTTTTAGGAATGCCGTCCGTTTTGCCAAGCAGATAGTTTCGGAGGTTTTCTTCCTTTGGCACACCATCCGGCATGTGCGCTTCATCAAAACCGATGCAATATTTATCGACAAACTCCTTATCATATAGGTTTTCAGTCACCATCACATACGCCATCGCATCCATCAGCGCATTATCGGTCGTGGGCAGGATAGGAATCCAGTCATCGGCAAAGGCAACCGCGGTATCGGTATAGCGGGGGTCGATGACTATGATTTTCGCGCCGTTCTTTTTCGCCTCGCGCAGATAGGATGTATATGGTGTTGAAAAGATATTTTCCGATGGGTTTTGTCCCCAGAGAATAATATACTTGGAATGGAGTAGTGAGTCGAAGCTTGATCCGGTATTATTTGTCCCATACGTATACGGCGTCGCGACATTCCCGGCACCTGAACTGTAATCGTTTCTAAAGCCAAGGTAGCCGCCGGTCATGGCAAGCAGCTTCCTGGCCATAAACTCCCCTCCGAACAGGCCCCATGACTGGCCGGACGCATAGTTGACGTACCTTGATTCCGGGCCATAGGTCTCCCCGATTCTCTTCATTTCGTTCGCGATTGTTTCAACCGCTTCCGCCCAGGTAATCCGCTCGAATTTTCCTTCGCCCCGCTTGCCTACCCGTTTCATCGGGTATTTGAGCCGGTCCGGATGGTACAGGATTTTTTTATAGCCCCTCCCGCGGATGCAGGCCCGCATTTGCGGGGAAAGAATATCGTCTTCATTTGTGTCGGTACTGATCCTGACAACCTGTCCGTCCTTGACGTGCGCTTTAATGACGCAGCGTCCCCCGCAATTGTTGATGCTGCAGGTTGAAATGATTTTTTCCGGCGTTTCCGCTTTTGTCACATTGTCCGGCTCTTTCCTCCCCGCCAGCTGGCTTGCCCCAAAACCACCGAGGACGAGGGGGATTCCAATTCCGCCAGACCATTTTAAAAATGTCCGCCTCTTAAATTGTTTTTCGAGAATCCCTTTTTCCAATTCCTTATCCGGCATGGGACAATCCCTCCACTAATTCATTTAAGAAATCCAAATCACTGGCGATGAAATCCGCGGCCAATAATGCGGCACCTTTATATAGCTTGCTGTCGGTGCTATGGGCCAGCCTCTTCCCAAATGCGCCTATCCACTGCGCCAGATGCACATCCAGGAAGCCACGCTGTTTTTCCAAATTCCTGAAAAGCTCTTCATTTTCCTTTGCTTGTATTCCCTTAACAATAAGATGGAGCATGAATTCCAATTCCACTGCCAAATGGTCATCAGGTTCATTATTTTCTCTAACAAACTGCAAGCCCTCTCTATGGTAGTGCTCCCGTACTCCATACATCACATCATCAAAAAGCATCTGTTCGCAGCTTCGATAAAATGATTCCCACGGAGGAACTGGCAAAGTGCCCGGCCCAATGAACAGCCTGGAAAACTCCCTAGCTTCCTTTTTTAAGCAGGGATTCCCTTTGAAAAAATCCTGCAAATCCGCTCCGCCATTGCCTAGTTCCCCCAAGCCTCCAACATCGCCAAATTCCAAAATGGCATCCAGCCACTTTTGATCGAGCGGACCATGGAACATCCTCAGCAAAAATTGATACAAATTACGCCTCGCTTCAAATAACTGTGCCAAGTCCATCTGCCGTAACAATGAATTCAACCCTTTCATTGTGAATGTTTTCACAAAATTACACGAAAGTTTGCGATCCCTATTTTGCATGAAACCTTGCTTAGTAAGTTGTTCTACACACCTCCATTTTAGCAATAGTCCCCTCGCTTGAAGTCATTTTGTTCAATTATTCACATATTGTTCGGAAATGGTTTTGGCATGTCCAGGCTGCCTCCCTCCTTTTAAAAACTATTCCTTTGTGGTATTTTAAATGGAGCAAGTACCTGGCAGATGTTATTAGGAGGAAGAATCAGAATGGAAATTACAGGCCACACAGTAGAATTCCTTGAAGATCCATTTGGACTATTGGCAGGAGAGCGCTACGAATTCCTGCTTGATATAGCTGATGATGAAGAAGATGAACTGTACTCGGAATTGGGCACTGGATTAAAAGTAATCTTCTCAGTTGAAGGCGATGCCTATAAAATTGCCCAGTACAACTTTTTCGAAAAAGATTCCGGAAAGGTTTTTGACTTTGCTTTGGAGGATGATGAAGAAGAAATGGTCCTAAAGTATTGCATTGAAAATTATCAGTAAGTGCTAGCCCAAGGGCACTCATACATTTCATCGTCTCTTCTACAAAGAAAAAGGTATCCCGGCTTATAGCCGAAGGATACCTTTTTTAAATAATATACTCATAGGAGATAAAGCATTCATCCGTTTCAAAGCCTTCACTCCTATATAGGTGGATGGCGTTCTCATTTTCCGCGTTCACGCTCAGGATTGCCTGGACGAGGCCAAATTTCCTCCCCGCCTGGAGCCCTGCCCTGAGAAGCTGCCGTCCTAGCCCTCTTTTCTGATAGGCCGGAAGCAACGCGATCGGCCCTATTAATGCATAATGGTTCCCGTTATAGAATTCCCTGGCGACCCGAACCAAGCCAACCGGGCTTCCATCATGATACAGGAACAGAATTCCCCCAGGAAGATAATCATCCCGGGCGGCGATTTTTCCCGCTTCCTTCTCTGTAAGAGGTGTTTCCGACCCGGCGAGACCCGAAAATGCTATATTCCGAATATGGCAATAATCCTTCTCACTGCTTCCCGGTACGAACTCCTTGAACGAAAATCCACCTGGAATCGAAATTTCATCAGAGGGTAGGTCTTTCCTTGTTAAAAGGTATGCATACCTTTCAATCGAGAAACCAAGTTCAGCAACCCTCTCCCTTGCTTCCAACGCTGTTTCAGGAAGGAACAAAAATACCTTTTCAACCTTATCCGCATATGGCCTAATCGCTGAGAACAGGTTTGAATAAACTTCAGGCAATCCGGGATTGCTATGGAAAATCCTGAATCTTGCCCGATTTCCCCTAAGAAGATACCGATCCATTTTTAAGGAAACCGCACCGACAACCTTTGCGCCTTCGATCGCTATAAACGAGGGGTCCTCATTTTCAGGATTCATTTTTTCCAATTCGTCATCAATCAAAAAAGTATCATCAAGGCTTTTCCTGTTCGCTCTACAATAATCGATAAATGCGCCGACATTGCTGCTGTCCACCTGGATAATATCCACATTAAACCATCCTTGCCGCTAAATGTACCGTTTGCTTGTATTCGCGACTACCTGCAATTCCCTTGTTGTCTTTTTCATAGCACTGCTGCAAATCGGGCATTCGGGCTCATCCGTGCTTTTAAAATTGTCCCTGATCCATGCTTTGCATCCATCAGCGGTACATTCCCATACTTCTGTCTCTTCCATTACAACTTCTTCCGTATTCCTTCGCCCAAACGCCATTCCAGGCACCTCCATGATTTTTGTTCATTCGGCCATGCTCCAACCCGTTTCAAGGCTTTAATCTGACCAGACCGGATGTCCCTGAACTAAAAATCACCGATGCAAAAAGGACTTGCAGCCACTCTTTACATACGGTGAAGTGAATCATTTAAAGTTTTCCTTCTGACTATTAGTATACCTTATTTTCCGGGTTTGGTCTAATCAATCGCCAAGGGGGATTATCGCCCAAAATAGACATGCTTCGCGGTAAGCTCGTCCCCCGCCTCGAGAATGCCGTACGAAAATTGTTGCTGCCTTCGTTTGTCGGTAGCCGAACCAGGATTAAAAAGGACGATACCATCTCTAATTATATGAACGGGTATATGGGAATGCCCAAAGATAATACAATCAACATTTTCACCTTTAAATGCTTCCACGGCCCGCTTTTCGGTTGTTTTGCCGCTCCCGTGGCCATGGACAAGACCTATTCTGAATTTACCAGCCTGAATAATTTTCTTTTCCGGAAACAGTTTTTTAACTTCGGGGCTATCAACATTTCCATGAACGCCTTCAACTTTCGAAAAAGCCGCGAGCATGGTATAAACTTCAATTTCCTGCCAATCCCCGGCATGAAGAATAAGATCGGCCGATTTTAAATCCGGGATAAGGGCTTCTGGCAATGCCTTGGCTCTTTTAGGCATATGGGTATCGGACAGGACAACTATTTTCATTGCTTTCCCTCCCCTTCCTTGACTTTTCTCCTCTTTTCAAAATAAAAGAAAAGGATGATGCAGACGGTCAGCCAGGCACCTCCCGCTGTAAAACCGCCAATGATGTCACTTGGATAATGCACGCCAAGGTATATCCTGCTAATGCCGATCATGAATATTATCAATAATAAGATTCCGCACCCGAATGTCTTTGTGCTTGCTTTTTTTGCATAATGAAAAACCAGGAAAGCAGCCGCTCCATAGAAAATCATCGACCCCATGGAATGGCCGCTGGGAAAGCTGAAGCCCTGTTCAACAATTAAAGGCTCGATATCAGGCCGCTGCCTTTTAAATAACTCCTTTAGGAAAATATTAAATATGGAGCCAACGCCCGATGACAACCCGATAAATAGACCAACCCTCCATTTCCTTTTTAAAAAAGAAACTGCGATAACGATTATTACCGCGACGGTAATCCATGCCACCGAGCCGGCCATAGTAATCAGAAGCATCAATTTTGTCAGGTAAGGAGAAACCGATCCTTGGACAAAACCAATAATGATACTATCAAACTGCTCTAGTTCATGTTCTCTCATTTCTTCGGTAATCCCAATGAAAGCAAGCAGGAAGCCTAGTAGGACGATCGCAGCCAATCCAATATACGAGAATGCCAATTTTATAAGTCTGTTTGCCATGTAAGCCACCTTTTTTCAATTATCCGCAGGGCCGACCCGTAAAGAATCGGCCCATGGATTACGCTTGTTTTTTCGGGCGGGCAGCGGCTTTCTTTCTGGGGGCTGCTTTCGGTTTTTCTTTTGGTTTCGTCCTGTCAATGGATGCCTGTAAGGCAGCCATTAAATCCGTAACGTTTGACGGCGCTTCTTTTGCCGTCGGGGCCACAACTTCCCTGCCCGCCCGTTTCGCTTCAATCAAGTCCAGCAGAGCGGTGCGGTATTCATCTGTATAATTCTCTGGAACGAAATCTGTCGTCAACTGATCGATTAATAAAATGGCAGTCGCCAATTCCTTATCTGTAACTTTATCGGCTTCAGGCACGTTTGGAACGTCGTTTGCCTTTCGGACTTCATCCGGGTAGTGGATTGTTTCCATCACAAGCGTATTTTCGTAAACGCGAATAACTGCCAGCTGCTCCTTGGAACGAATTGCGATTTTTGCAATGCCAACCTTTCCTGAGTCATCCAGCGCCCTCCTTAACAAGGAATACGCTTTGCTCCCCCCTTCATGCGGTGACATGAAATAACTCCTGTCAAAATAGATGGGATCAATTTCTTCCATTTTGACAAAATCAATGATTTCCACCGCTTTTTCTTCATTTTCCTTTTTTAATTTTTCGAGGTCCTCGTTATCCAATACCACAAACTTGCCTTTTGTATACTCGTAGGCTCGTACAATTTCCTCACTTTTTACTTCCCTGTCGCACACAGGGCACACTTTTTCGTATTTAATCGGCGAATTGCAATCCTTATGCAAAGTCCTTAGTTTCACATCCCGGTCTTCCGTTGCCGCATGGAGCTTAATAGGAATATTGACAAGGCCAAAACTAATGCTGCCTTTCCAGATTGTATGCATAGTGATTCTCCATTCTTTTTGAAGTTAGTTTGTGTAAAATTTTCCGCAGCTATCAATAAAAGATTTGGAAAACATGATAGTGGCAGCGGATAAGTCATACACTAACCAAAAAGAGAAGGATGAACCCAAAATGAAGCCAATGCTGCCTGTTTTGCAGTTCGAACCACCCGAATTTCCAGGTTGGTCGTACGAAGTGAAATATGACGGATTCCGTGCCATTCTTGACTGGGATGCTGACGGTCCAAGACTTTCGAGTCGCAATGAGAAGCCTCTTTTGCCGTTGTTCCCGGAAATCAGGGCCTTTCTCGATGCACACCTGAATGCATTCCAGCCATTTCTGCCGATTAGGATCGATTGCGAGCTGGCCATCCTTGAAAATGAGTATAAAGCGAATTTTTCGGCGATCCAGACAAGGGGCCGACTGAAAGCGGAAAAGAGGATTGCAGAAGCTGCCAAGAAAAATCCCGCCCGGCTCATGGCCTTTGATCTTCTCATTGAGAGCGGCGAGAAGATCCATTCACTTCCCTATCTCGAAAGGAAGCGCCGGCTTGCCTCTTTATTCTTAAAAACAGGCATGGCAATGGAGCCAACAACAACCGGCGATATGCTTCTACAGCTTGTTCCCCAGCAAGCCATTTTATCTACGCTGTGGGAAGAAGTAGTCCTTCATGACGGCGAAGGAATCGTGGCCAAAGCCCCGGAAAGCCAATGGGAGGAAGGAAAACGGTCAACCAAATGGGTTAAATACAAAAATTGGAAGCTTGTCGATTGCTTTATTACCGCGTATGAAAAGTCAAATGGTTATTACTACTGCGGGGTTTATAAGGATGGGGAAGTCATTCAGATAGGCCATATCCTTTTTGGCCTTAAGCCCGAGGAAAAACAGGCATTGTTTGCGGTTATTAAACAAAACAGCAAGGCCGAGGACAGCAGGTTTATCTACGTGGAGCCCGCCATCTGCTTTGAGGTGAAATACCTCGAACTTTATGATAGTGAGCTGCGTGAACCGCATTTCAGCCGTTTCAGGCTGGATTTGCGTCCAGAAGACTGTACGTTTGATAATTTTCTGTTTAACCAGAAAAACGTCACTGGAGATATTGAGTTGACTCACCCGGATAAACCGGTATGGGAAAACCCTTCAATCCGTAAAATTGATCTTGTCCATTATTTAATGGAAGTGGCGCCATCCATGCTGCCTTTTTTAAAAAAACGGGCATTGACCGTGATCCGTTATCCACACGGCATGTTTGGCGAAGCCTTTTACCAGAAAAATTGCCCGGATTACGCTCCGGACTTTATTGAAACTTATTTGGACGAAGGAATTAACTATATTGTTTGCAATGACCTGAAAACACTTGTCTGGCTTGGAAACCAGCTAGCAATTGAATATCACATTCCCTTTCATACGATTGAGTCGGGAAAGGCGTCTGAGATTGTCCTTGACCTCGATCCTCCGTCGGCAGCCGACTTTGGCCTCGCAGTACAGGCCGCGGCTTATATAAAAGAAGTCATCGACGGCCTCGGGCTTACCGGTTTTGTTAAAACAAGCGGCAACAAAGGACTGCAGGTGTATCTCCCTTTGCCCTATGATAGATACTCGTTCGATGATACACGGCTTTTCACGGAATTCATCGCCAACTATCTTGTATCAAAGGAGCCAGGACTATTCACAATTGAGCGCCTGAAAAAGAACCGCGGCGGCAGGCTGTATGTCGATTATGTCCAGCATGCGCCCGGGAAAACAATTATCGCGCCATACTCAACAAGGGGAAACAAACATGCCGGAGTGGCTGCACCATTATTTTGGGATGAGGTTGGAGAAGGGCTTGACCCAAAAGACTTCAACTTGCCTAACGTCCTAAAACGCTACAGAAACCTCGGCGACCCGTTTCAGGACTACTTCAGGGAGGGAGAAACACAGCCTTTCGGGCCAGTCCTTGAATTTTTAAAAACGGGCGGGAACCTAAAATAACATCCTGTGGCTTATGCGGAAAATCCTAAAGCGAATACGTTTTTACATTATTTGTTGTATTCACGGAGTTTACCCGATACAGGCTCCCTGTTGTAACTCAAACCAACTTGAGTGACATTTTTCGGGCAAATAACGAAAAAGATGTCACTCAAACCCCAGTTGAGTGACATCTTTTGGGGCAAATTTCGAAAAGGATGTCACTCGGCCCCTGCTTAAGTGGTACAATAACTGCCTTTTTAACACCCTTATTAGATTTCGGCCATTTGCTTTATTCCCCAACGGGGCATCCAATCCATCTGCCTGAAATCGGAAAAACTCGAATACCTTATTTATGGGCGGCAATGAATTCAAGCGCCTTTTCCTGAAGGCTATTATACAGCTCTTGTTCACCGAAATCGCGCACATTGGAAAACACGCATCTACCCAGCAAGAAATCCACCTCACCCGTCGCACTGTACATGAATGTCGCATTGCCAATTAATTCGATTTTATAATTTTCGCCAAATTTTCTTGCGATGCATTGCACCATTCCGCCATCATTATAAACAGTAATCGGCAGATCAAGTTCATTCATTCCATTAAGGCAGGTTACAAGCGACGAAGCCGACATTGCCGTCCCGCAGGCATTCGTAAATCCAACTCCCCTTTCAAACGTCCTAACATAAATATGTCCGGCCTCCAAGGGCTTTACGAAGCTGACATTCACGCCATCCGGGAAAAGGCTGTTCGGTCTGTTCACTTTTTCGCTTAGTTCTTTTTGCAGTGTTCCCCGCAGTTCCTTTTCGCTTACAATGGCTATGAGATGCGGGTTCGGAACAGCGACCGCGGTAAAAAGGAGCTCATCCGACAACTCGGCGATTTTTCCGTTCTGGAGCGTTTCCTGCGGTAGGTTAAGTGGTAAATCCTTCAGGCGGAATAAAACAGGGGAAATCTCTACGTTGTAGGTCGTAATCCCTTCGCTAATTTCCTCATATTTTTTAACAGGAAGGTCTGCCTTCATCGTTTCGATTACGGCACTGTCTTTGCCGAGCTCCTCACAAACATACCTTGCCGCACAGCGAAGCCCATTCCCGCACATGGACGCTTCCGATCCATCCGCATTGAACACCCTCATGACAGCGTCCGCATGGTCGCTTTTTTGAATGAACAGGATTCCGTCCGCTCCTGGTCCGTTCTCCCTATCGCATAAAAGGCGAGCGGCTTCAGCCCTTTCCTCTTCCGTAAACAATTCCTTCCCGGAAAGTTCATCGATAAGTATAAAGTCATTGCCTGAACCATGTACTTTAATAAATTGAAATTCCAACCACGCTACCTCCCGGATATTTTCGTCAGTTACAGAATCGCACAGTAGCGGTAAAAATACAATATTAACGGTCAACAAAAAATTCCTTCACCAGGACAGCCATGTACAGAAGCCTTTCCTCATCCGAAAGCCATGGGTGAAGCGTGAATACGGGGCTGTTTGGATCGGCGGAAAACGTCTTCCACTCAATCGGCATCATCCCCCTCCTCAGCCTGCCTCTCTGAACTCCCTCTTTTCCTATGATTTTCAGGTCCATAAAAAGCCTAGCCGAATCAATTGAGGCAATTTGGTTTCCTCGATCCCTGATTGTCCAGCTTCCCTTGGTTTTAAATAGGCCGCCCAATTGCCGCCCGGCTGAATCATAAACAAGTGTTCCTTTAGGGGTATTGATGTAATGCGCAAGCAGGCAGCCCTGGCCATCCGTTAATTCATACTTCCGCCTAAAAAGAGGTAATCCCCGTGAGTTATTCCGCAGTTCGCCAACCTTCGCTCCGTTTTTTGAAAAAAGAAGCAGACCGGGATTTAATTTCGCCTCGTAAAATAAAAGGATACTATTCTCATTCAAAAAATGCTCCAAATGACCGCCATAAGCATGCGCGGCATTAAAGGCTTTTTTTTGGTCCATTAAATGTTGTTGAAAATAAATGATGCTAACCGAAACGGATGGAAGGCAAAGCATCATTGCCTGTTTGTTGTCCCAAAAAAGAATATTTAAAATGATTAGCATAATACCCGGAAATAAAAACAATAAACTGGAATTTAAGGATGCTTTCGAACATTGGAAGTAATAGTCCGCAATTTTCATTCTAGCTCCCCATAGCCTTTTTCTATTATTCTATTGCCAGCCTGTCCAATTCATTCCGTGTCTATCGTGGTTCCCAAGGTTCTTTGGACGGAAAAGAATATCCTGCCGATAGAAATCAAAATGGGCCTTTTGCATATATTGGTCAAAGGAATAAAGTCCATTTAAAAATATCAACTATGAGGTAGAAACATGGGGAAAATTTTACTGAAAAATGCAACGCTGATACCGATAACTAGACAGCCATTGGCACACTGCGATGTCCTTGTAGAAAACGGAAAAATAAAAAAGCTGGGCAAAAATCTTTCAAATGACCCGGAAACGAGACAAATAGACTGCGACAATATGTTTCTCTTGCCTGGTTTCATCGATGTTCATACCCACCTTGGCCTCTATGATGAAGGCATAGGCTGGGCCGGAAATGATGCGAACGATACAATTGAACCGATTACTCCCCACATTCGGGCGATGGATGGGGTTTACCCGCTCGATCCTTCGTTCAGAGATGCCAGGGAAGCCGGCATTACCGCAGTCCATATCATGCCAGGCAGCGCAAATGTAATCGGGGGAACGACCTCGGTTATTAAAACGGCCGGCACCAATATTATCGAAATGATTATAAAGCAGAACGCCGGGCTAAAAATCGCCCTGGGTGAAAATCCAAAACGCGTCCACAGCAACGGGAAAAACCATTCACTTACCCGGATGGGGATTATGGGGATGCTGCGGGAGGCATTCTATCACGCCGCCGGAAAAGATACGGACGACTTGCGCACCCTGCCTTTAAGAAAAGCTTTAAATAGAGAGATTCCGATCCGCGTTCATGCCCACCGCGCCGACGATATTATGGCGGCTTTGCGTTTCGCTGATGAATTTGGGCTCGATGTCCGGATAGAGCATTGCACGGAAGGACACCTGATTGCAAACGAACTCGCCGGTCTTGGGCTTAAGGTTTCGGTTGGCCCAACTTTGACAAGACGCTCGAAGATTGAATTAAAAAACAAAAGCTGGACTACGTATCATGAACTTTCAAAGCATGGGATAGAGGTTTCCATTACGACCGACCACCCATACACTCCCATTCAATATTTGAATGTTTGCGCCGCCATTGCCGTAAGGGAAGGCCTAACCGAACAGAAGGCCCTGGAAGGGATCACCATCCTCCCGGCAAGAAACCTCGGAGTCGACCATCGTATTGGAAGTATAGAGGAAGGGAAGGATGCCGATCTTGTTCTTTGGAACTTCCATCCCCTCCATTTTCTGGCCAAACCCCAATGGACAATGATCGACGGGACGTTTGTTTTTCAAAAATAATGTTGAAATTTATCGGAAAACAAATTAATTTTCCTCCAAAAAACCTATTTCTTTTTTAATTTTTTTTTTGTATTATACTCTAGTAAAAACTCTTTTACCTGTGTTAAACTGAATTTTCCTGTCATCATGGCAGCCAACATTATAAATATTGAGCATTGGGAAGGCAAATGGTGCGCCACCAGTTAAACTGGTCCTAGTGGGTTCGATTCCCACCCCGAAATTTTTTTCGCAACTTAAAAAAATTTCGAGGGTGGAGGTTCCGATCCATGGGACCCGTCTGCCCTGATTGGAGGGCATCCCTATGTTGAAAAAACGCGATCTGAACGATTGCCATGCACTATACAGCCTTATCACCCATCCCGACGTGTTTCCGTTTGTCCGCCATAAAGCGGATTCTTATGAAGAGTTCCTTTTTTTAACCAAACAAACAATTGAAGCGGAGGAGCGGGGAGAAATCATTTCCCGTACAATTCTTGACGAATGGGGAACGCCAATCGGGACCATTTCCCTATTCGATATTGAATCGAACGCAGGTTTTCTTGGAACCTGGCTTGGCAAGCCTTATCACGGCATGGGATATAATTCCCTCGCAAAAGAAGCTTTTTTCCAAGAAGCTTTTTACGAGCTGGGGATTGAAACTGTTTTTATGCGAATCCGGAAAGCGAATGTCCGTTCCATTAAAGCGGCTGAAAAACTCCCCTACGCGGTCAAGGCGAACGAAACAAGGCCTACGCTGTACGAGCAGCTGAACTCCGAAGGGAATATTTTCGATTTATACGAAGTGCCAAAGGACCAGTATACATTTCATTTACTCCGAAACAACCAATCTGCCCAGGAGGAAAACACGCTTCTGGAAGCATGAAAAACCAAACCGCCATACTCGGCGGTTTGGTTTTTTGTGAATTGTTAACATAATATTATTATCGTGAATACTAGTTGTTCACGTCATTCAATCCTTTGAATTTTACCAAGCACGTCCAATCCGCCCGTTATCGGAATGATGCTCCCGGTGATAAAATCGGATTTTTCATCCGCGAGGAATCCGATTACCCTCGCGATATCCTCCCCTGTGCCATTCCTTCCGACAGGAGCGTTTGCTCCCTTGCTGCGGGCGGCTTCATCAATGCCTTTTTCCTTCCATTCGGCAGTAATATCCCCCGGGCACACCATGTTTGCCGTAATCCCGTTTGAAGCTTCTTCAAGTGCTATTGTCCTAGTCAAGGAGGCAAGCCCCGTTTTTGCGGCCGCGAACGCCGAACGGTATATCCATCCAGGCGCAGTTTCGACCCTGTCAAACCCCAATGCGATGATTCTTCCCCATCCATTTTCCCTCATCTGAGGCAACAGGAGTTTTGATAAATAAAAAGCGGATGAGAGGTTGCCAGCTACAATGGCATTCCATTCATCAAATGAGTAGTCGGTCATTCTTTTCCTGTCATGAATGAAAGGGCCAGCGTTATGAATCAAGATATCAATAGAGGGTAACTCACCAAGCACCCTAGATACTACGGCTTCACAATCTTCCCTTACCGAAACATCCCCCTGCGCAAGTATAATTTTTGTTCCAAAGGCACTGGAAATATAGTCGGCCAGGGATTCAGCCTCCCTGTTGCTTGTCCGATAATTAATCGCCAAATTATAGCCTTTTTCCGCAAGATGGATGGCGGTTTTTTTTCCTAAGCCCGCTGCCCCCCCGGTAATGAGGGCCGTCCTATTAACCATCAAAACCCCCTCCATTTATTTCGTGTTTTCTGTCTTTTAGTAAACGCCCCTGGTATGTAAGCATCTCGAACCTTTGGGCGCTTTCTTCATAGTATGATAGTGCATAATTGCATCTGTTAAGCCCGTTCAGAAAGAAAGGATGGTTTGCATGTTCCCCTGGGGCTCATTTCCATTTAAAAAAGAGATGTCTACAATGATGAAGGACATGAAACCTGACGCGATCGAAAAATATATTCGGGATGCTATTGAAGCGTATCTGCCAAAAGGGACAGAAAATGCTTTTCATTTTTCACGGGAAGAACCCGACGGGCAGACTACCGTTCCAGCTGCTTCCACGCAAAGCCAGGCATCCATTTTTGTGACGCATGATTATGTGTATGCAAGATTGCCCATATCGGAAGGGAATGAGGAAAATATCCGCCTATATCATACTTCGAATCAACTTATTATTGAAAATCTCCCAGGACAGGGAGAAAAGCTGTCCTACGATCTCCCGGCTGTTGTCAAAAAGAAGGGGGCCACAGCCAGTGTACGGGATGGCATTTTAGAAATAAAGCTAATTCGGGCAATTGATGTCCAATTGTCAGAAATCAATCTCATTTAAAACCGGCATCCGTACACTATTTCCCGCTGTACGGTTTTTGCCTTTTATTGAGCCAGTTCCTCCGCCATAGCCGTATGCAATGCTATAAGTTCCAGTTTCGATTCTTTCGGCAGACTCGTGGCTAGAATCCTTTTTACCGCGCTGTGGTATTTGGAAAGCACGGGCTTTCTTACTCTTGGATGTGAATTTTCATCCCTTAGCTCCCTTGAAATTGCCTCTTTCAAAATCGCTTCATCGCTTTCCCCTTCTTTTTCAAGTAGCCGATTGTTCCAGATCCTGCGGTATTCGCCAAGAATCATGGTAAAATCCATTTCATCCACTATTTGAATCATCTCCCATCAAAGAGTCCGTATCCATTTGAATTGTACATATTTACCGAATTGTTTGCAAAAAATAGAAGAACTACTTTATAAGGAGGATCCTATGGCGCACCCATACAGATGTCCAAATTGCAAAACGAACAGAAGCCGTTTCAATCTCATTGAACAGGTGGCCCATTCAGTAAAATTGGACCCATTAACTGGAGAAATAAGGGCCGAGTACGAAAAGGAGAGCCTGGAACCTTACCATATCGCTTATTCAGGACCCGAATACCGCATTCAGTGCGGGGTTTGCGGATTGATAGAGGATGAGAAAACATTCATTAAATTCGGGCAGATGCCGATATAGCCGAACTAGTTCAGGGCCTGGACTTACCTTACCAGGCCCTTTCATGGCAATGCCTCTTCCTCATCCAATAAGCCGTTATCTTTAACAAATTGCATTGGATCAATTTTCCAAGGGGAAAAAGGGGAGGCGCGTAAACAGATAATCTCTGCCTTTGCAATCTGCCTGCCTTTTCCTCTTAAATGCCATTCAATTTCCACTGGTACAACTGCTATCAAGCCTTCTCCCCCTTCCTTTGGAGGATGCAATTCATGACCTGTCATTTTCACTCCTTCAACCTTTTCAAGGATGTCCCTCAGGTTCATTTTTTCCGTGGACAGCAAGGCTAGAATCCGGTTGTCCTGCTCCTTAATTCCCGCGACGTAATAGCTGACTGTATCATACGGGTCCGCATCAGCCAGCAACCCCTCAAGCTTCCCAGCCGCCTTATAGACCATGAGCATATGCGAAAGATCCATTTGTTTTCTTTTATGTGTTGTACTTTTATAAAAATGGATGCAGAAATGTCCGGGAAAATTATTTTCGAGCGCTCCGGCACCGTGAGGCATCCCGTTCATGGAAGCGGCAATTTTTTGCTTGCCATTGACAGCATATATGGCCCTTCTTTTCCAGCTCCATTCTCCATTATAAATTTTCTTCATGATGGCGGTATCTTTTTTCGTTAAAGGCTGGACATCGGCATGCCTGCTTCCAGCCCGCCTTTGCACACGGAATCTCTTGCCCGTTTCCACATCAACGACAGTAAAGGTGGAGTATCTGGGAAAAATAGCATCAGCCTTTTCCCAGGGAGCCATCTTAGCTTGTTGTTTCATGGCAAACGAGGGAAGTTCGGACTGTTGGAAAAGAATCAATGCTAAAAAAACTAAAGCCACTATTTTCCTGTTATCCATTAGCACCACCCTTTCCTTTTATTTTTTGCTAAGGAAAGTTTCCCTCATGGGAATGCAATTCATTCAAAGAAAAAGCCTCCATCACACGAATGGAGGCGTACCGATTAATCTTTTCCATGGCTTTGAATATATTCCCTTGCCTTATCGATCCCAATCGCTATCGCTTTTCCTTCATCGTTTTCTTCTTCAAGAATGGCATTCGCGATTTCGATGGCTTTTTCCCTCACATCCGGGTCAAGGTTCTTCATCGAAGCCGGATAGTCTTCTTTTGTCCAAGGCATGAACCAACAACTCCTTTTAAAAATTGTTAAGGTTCAATACCCTTTTCAATAGAAGCAAAACCCGCTTCCAGATCTCTAAGCTCCCCGGCAATTCTTGCCCAATCAATATTTTCGCCAATCATTACCATGTTAAGCGGCATATTCATATCCTCTTTCATATAGGAAGGCATGCCATATGAAAACTGAAACAATTCTGGGTAGGAGGATCCTTCGAATTTCACATACCCTTTTATCCTGTATATAGTGTCAGGCATCCCCCGAAGGAAAGTTTCGAAATTTTCCCGTTTGACCGGGCTCTTGAACGTATGGACGAACGAAGATAGGCCAAGGCTGCTCGTATGAAGATGCATCCGATGGGAGGTCTCTTTCGGCCCTGAATGAGACAGGCTGCGCAAATCCATTACGGGGACTTTTGAATAATTAGTCAGCACGCATTTCGCTTTCGGGTTCAATCCTTGCAGGCTGATGGCAACTTCAGCCTGTTCACTGTCGGACAAATCGCTGGCTTTATTCACAATCAGGTAGTCGGCATGGCGAACCTGTTCAATCAGCAGCTGCTGCAATTGCGGGCCCATCATCCCTCTGTCAAGCCATCTTTTCCCATCCACAGTAGAGATAATACCCTTCACATGGAGCATATTTGCGAAAAGCGGAGACAGCACCGCATCCAGAACTTCCACTGGATGGGCGGCGCCAGTCGTTTCAACATAAATCGCATCAGGCTTCTCCAACTGCAGCAAACCTTGAAGCTGCGCCTCCACCTGCCCGCTCATCGTACAGCAAATACATCCACCCAATAATTCCTTTAAGGCAACATCATCCCCTACTTCATCGGAATCAATCGAAACCTTTCCGAGTTCATTCATCATCACAGCCACTTTTCTGCCATTTTTCCGCTCATCCTCAAGTAGCCTCTTTAAAAGCGTTGTCTTTCCGCTTCCCAGGAAGCCTGCAAGGATGTATATTTCCGTTTTTTCATTTTAGTCCCCTTCACTGCCGCTTTCATTCAGCTCGTCAAGCATTTCTTTAACCATTTCCCGTACCATCGCGATGATTTTTGTTTCATCCTTTTCAGTCAAATATCCCGTTTTCTGGAACCACTCTTCTTTACATTTCCATAAAGGGATATATCCGTTTGGAAAATAATCATCTTCTTGTTCTATGCCAATTTCTATGAACGATTCATAATCATCTTCAAAGCATTCCCCTTCAGGCTGCTTTTTTCCTTTTTTTGAACGAATCAGCTCCAGGACCAATTTTTGTCCATGTCGCTCAAAATCCTGCTGATATGCCTTCTCGACCGTGCTGCAGACATTTTCACATACTTCTTCAAGCTTCAGGATTTCTTTCTTTAGATGGTCGTCAAAATGGATGATTTGCTTCAACAATTCTCACCCCGTTTTTCAACTCTTGGTTCACCTGTTCGGCTTTCCGCCGGCAGTTTCCCCTCTTGCCAGATGAGGAACTATCTAAACACACATTTTATAGCATTTCTTCCACACTTACAAACCTTTGGCTTATGGGCTTTTTTTGATAGGAAAAACCCGGCTCATCAAAAGCCGGGCTTGGTGGGTTATTTCATTTCTTTTTTTATGACTTCAATGGCCTTCTTCAATTGCGGATCATCCTTGATGATCTTTTCCTGAAGCTGTCCAATGATTTTCTCTGTTGTGCTGCCAGTGATAGCTCCGTTTGTCTGAAGCTTGTTGGCCTGCTGGAACGCTTTTACCGCATTTTCTGTCTTTTCGTCAAAAAAGCCATCTTTCCTGCCTGGATCGAATCCAAGGACTGAAAGCATCTGCTGCGCGGTCTTCACGTCATTTGAAGAACTTCCCTTTTTAAGCTCCAATTTGGGATCGAGATATGGCAAATTGTAATAGTCAGGCACCGCCACTTTATAATCCGGCTCAATCCCTTTCTTATGGATCCAGTTTCCGTTTGGCGTCAGCCATTTGGCAGTGGTAAATTTCACGTTTGAACCGTCCGGAAAATCCTGCACAGTCTGCACGGTTCCTTTTCCAAACGATTTTTCACCGACAAGAGGCACCCCTGCGGACTCCTTAACCGCTCCCGCGAGTATTTCAGACGCACTCGCACTTCCATTGTCAATGAGAACAACCAATGGAAATTCAGGATTGCCTTCATTTTTTGATTTGTATTCCTCGATATTTCCATTCCGTTCTTCAACCTTGAAAAGAAGTTTTCCTTTTGGCACGAACATGCTGGAAATGGATACAGCCTGTTCAAGCAGACCGCCGGGATTCTGGCGCAAATCAAGAATTAGGCCTTTCATTCCCTTTTCCTGCAGGTTATTGAGCGTTTCAACAAGTTCTTTGGATGTATTGGTTGAAAAAGTTGTAATCTGGACTTTCGCAATACCGTCGCCAACCATTTCCCCATGAACGGTTTCAATTGGTATTTCATCCCTGATTATTGGGACTTTAATCGTTCCTTCTACGCCTGGCCTTTGGATGGTCAGCTCGACCTTTGTTCCCTTTTCACCTCTGATAAGCATAACAGCCTGGGTTGATGTCATTCCCTGGATGCTTTTACCGTCAACCATTATGACGATATCCTTTGGCTTTAGCCCTGCTTTTTCCGCAGGAGACCCTTTTAGGGGGGACACAATCATGATATGGCCGTCTTTCTCCTGGATTTCCGCGCCAATCCCCTCAAAAGACGAAGACACGCTGTGCTGGAATTCCTTCGCATCCTTTTCGTCCATATAAGTGGAATAAGGATCATCCAAGGATTGAATCATACCGTTGATTGCCCCATTAATGACTTTATCCTCGTCAATGTCCTTATAATACCCTTTTTTCAAGGTATCATAGGCATTGTAAAGCTTCGCAAATTCATCCCGTTCGGAGCTGCCCCCAATTACCATGGGCTGGCTTTCCTTCCCGAACGATAGCGCAAAAGCTGTAATCCCTGATGCAAAAATGACAAGGAAGACTAGAAGCATGATAAAATATGGCCTCTTCATCCGGATTACCGGCGATTTTTCCCGCAGCCCGGAGTTCTGCTCCTGTTCCTGTACTTGATTCTGTTCGTCCACAGCCTTCACCACTTCCATTTTCCGTAAAAATAAATAAACCTTATCAACTAGAATACCACTTTTTATTCATAATGGACAAAGAAATATTCTTGAATTTGGACTCCCGCATACAATTCCCGCCACTGATTTTTCCTATTAAATATGGGGCCTCAATTTTCATACCCAATTCCCTTACTGGTCATTCTTGGACCAAGCCAATTAATATGAAAAAGAACCCCCGAAAGGGTTCCTCGCTATATTTTCTTCACCTGCTGGAAGAATTCCTCCAGAGTCCAATCTTTTTCGAAAATTACTTTCGCAGCTTCGTTACCTACATACCGAAAATGCCAAGGTTCGTATTGATACTGCGTTATTGATTCCTTTCCTTTAGGATAACGCAGGATGAATCCGAATTTATGGGCATTCGCGGCGAGCCATTTTCCCTCCGGCGTTTCCCCGAACTCCTGGGTCAAATTAAGGTTGGTCGATTTGGATGCGATATCCATCGTGAGCCCGGTCTGGTGCTCGCTTTGTCCTGGCAAGGCAACGGCTTGAGTAGCAAGTTCTTCCCCCGACTCTTTCACTTCAGCATCAAACAAGTCCTTTTGCCTGTCATAGGAACGGTAGCCTGAAACAGCAAAAAGCTCGATATTTTCTTCTTTCGCTTTTTTGAACATCTCTTCAATTGCCTTGGCAGCTTCCTGCCTGATCAGGCTTTTTTCAAGATCCTGATCGCCAAAAGAAAAGGCGATTTCCGGTTTGACCAAATCATTCGGGCGATATTCGCCGGATAGGGAAAACTCTTTATTAACGAGCACAAGGATATTGTCGGGGTTCTGTATTTCTTTCCTGCCGCCTTCTATGGCAATCTGATTGAAATAGGCCGCTTCAAGTACAGGGCCATCCTGAGTTTGTGAAGCGGTTTCCGCTTGTTCCTTCCGACCCGATGTTTGAATTCCCTCCTGCTCATGGCTGCTTTCCGTGTTGATTCTATCTTTTAAAATTGGAATTTTTTTTACGAGGGCATCCATTTCGCTGCATCCTGACAGAAGCAGCCAGCTGCTGATAATCAGCAAAATCCTTTTCATTTATACCACCCAATGTCGACTTTTAGAATATTTTGTTCCTGATTAGTATAGTATACGTGTCCTTTTAGGCAAGGGCAAGGGAAGGCTGATGATTTTTCACCTCAATGGCAAAGGAACATAATGGATTATACCCTCTTTAAACTTAAAAACCATTCATAGAAAAATTTTAAGGCCCTTCCCCGATGGAAGAGCCAAGTGTGCCTGTGATGAATTATTCTTTGATCGCTGCTTCAAGGGCGACTTCGATCATGTCATTGAAGGTTAGCTGGCGTTCTTCGGATGTTGTAACTTCACCTGTAAGGATATGGTCGCTCACAGTCAGGACGGACAGGGCCCTTCTGCCATATTTTGCTGCTAGAGTATACAATGCGGTTGTTTCCATTTCAAGGGCAAGAATTTGGTATTGGGCCAGCTTTTCATGGTCGGCATTGTCATTGTAGAAAAGGTCCGCTGTGAAAACATTTCCCACCTTTAAGTTCAAGCCTTTATTAATTCCGGCATCATATGCATTCTTCAGCAACTCAAAGTTTGCGGCAGGAGCGTAATCGATGCCCCCAAAGTTCAGCCTGTTCATCTGGGAATCAGTAGAAGAGGTCATCGCGAGTATTACATCCCGGACTTTTACATCCTTTTGGATGGCGCCGCAAGTACCAACCCTAATTAATGTTTTAACATCGTAGCTTTCAATCAGCTCGTTCACATAAATCGAGATCGATGGTATGCCCATCCCGGTTCCCTGTACGGAAATCCTCTTCCCTTTATAGGTTCCTGTGTACCCAAACATATTCCTTACTTCGTTATAGCATTTCGCGTCCTCCAGGAAGGTTTCTGCTATATATTTTGCACGGAGCGGGTCTCCAGGCAATAATACCGTTTCGGCTATTTCATTTTCTTTCGCGCCAATGTGGATGCTCATATTTTTTCCTCCTAATTCAATTGTTAGATGTCTAACCTCCGCCACTTATCATACCATATTCCTATCGAATATAAAAACGATTCCATGGGGATGGGCCTTTAAAAATGAGGAATAGTAATAAAAGGCCCGCTGCAAAAAACAAACGGGCATTAACAGTCAGGAGGGGCTTTTTTTGGGAAAGAAACATAGAAACCGAATTAACTCGCCAAAGAAAAACAATCATATTCCTCCGGAACAAATCATTGCGGAGCATGAAGCGCATGCGAAAGAATACTCCGCAAAAAAGCGTAAAAACACATAAAAAATGGAGCAGCAGTGCTGCTCCATTTCCTTCAATCCTATTAGGAGTAACGTTCAATGACCGCCTGCATTTTTTCCCGGACCGTCGGCAAATCAGATGGCATCACCAATAACCTTACATTCGTTTCATCCATGGATAGCGCTTCTGAAAGGAACCCTCCGAGGCCCCTGGCCCTACGGTCAACTTGTATAAGCACTTCAATTTCGCCACCCTCTCCCGGGAACATAACTATTTCCAGTTCATCGAGTCTGCCCCGAAACCTCCCGGAAACCGGTACATATTCGAATTCCTGTACGAATGGCAGGCGGCGCCTCATCCTATAGGGTGCCTGTTCGCAATCCGCTTCCCTCAGACGGAAACCAAGATCTTCGACAGCGGTGAGAATAGCGGACATTCCTTTGTTTGGGAGCACCCTCACGTAGTCCGTATCGGTCGGGTCAACTGCATTCCTGATGTCCAGTCCGGTGGATAGCCAAACTTTCGTCCGTCCAATTGTTACTGGTGCATCTAGCGGCAGCCTGAACGAAAATGGAATTTGCTTAGTCTCAGTCGGCCTGATTTGGAAAGGGTCTGAAACTTTGAAACGGTCTATAGCCGTGGAGACACTATATTTCTTATCATTAGATTCTTTCAGGTATGTTGTATTTAGGGAGAGGTAGATAGCATCGATACTTTGTACAGTACTGCCACCCGTGACTTCAACTACTCCCTTTACCAATTCGCCAGGGACGAGTGAATCACGCTCAAGCTTCGTATCGACCTTTGAGCCCCCAATACCTACACTTGCCAGCACTTTGTTAAATAACGACATGTTTATTTTCCTCCTTACATAGTATTTGTTCAATATCTCTTCTGATTTCCAAACAATCTGTATATTCACTTTCAATGAGCAAAAGCCTTCTTATAATCTTTCTCGCCTTCGGAGAAATTCGCAGCTCCTCTTCCCAGCTTTTTTCGGGCTGCCCTTCTTTTGGAGAATAGGATGAGTAGAGCAAAAATAGAAGGAAATGGCCCAATCCATAGAAATCGGATGGGCGATTTTTCGCTTTCCGGAGGCTCCTGTGTGATCCTGGAAAACTGACTTGGCCCATATCCGCTTTCTGTGCAAGACCAAGGTCAATCAAATAAACTTCATCGTTATCCATCAGGACATTTGGGATCCTTATATCCCTGTGGATGATTTTTAACTCGTGAAGATAACCCACTATCCCTAAAAGTTTGTAGGCAATCCCAAATGCATCCTGTTCTTTGAAGGACATACCCTCGTGAAAAATAAGCTGTTCGAAATTTTTACCAACTTTATACTCCATGGTGAAATAAGGGATGCCCCTGTAAATGCCATTCCCGTAAAAAGCTGGCAGCCCTCGGTGGTTCGTTTGCTGCATTATGTACTGTTCTGTTTCAAAACTTTTCCTGCCCCAAACCGTCAGCCTTTTATGCAGTCGGAGGGTTTTTAAGACCACTAGCCCCCTATCAGCCAGGTCAAAGGCTAAGTAGGAGTGGCCGTATCCTCCGGTACCAAGGAGCATTTCAATCCTGTATCTGTCCCCGATTACTTTGCCCTTTTGAAATGTCCTTTCGAAGGCGCCGGAAAGGGTAAGTATGGACCTTTTAAACAAGGGAATGCATCTCCTTTATAATGGCTTTTCAGCTGCTGAAAAAACTCGAGAAGCTTTTACCCTTATATTTTTTCTTGTAGTGATAATGGCCTAAGCCAGAATGTTTTTTGTGTTTCATGTATTTCCATGCATGGCTGGAACTCCTATACATTTTCGGTTTTTTATAACCTAACAACAGTTTCAGGATTTGTTTTAACATTGCTTTACCTCCCCTAGTTTTGATAGGAATATTTACGTACTTAAACAATAAATGTTTCAATTTTCGGAGGCTAATTATCTTTTCCACATAAAAATACGGCCCTTTTTGCCGGCAGGCCGTATGGTCATTCCTTCATTTTTCCTCATCAATTATCGACTTTTCAAGGAGGTATTCAAATGTTATATCCGCTAGCTCTTCCAATTCTGACTCGGTTGGTACGAAGCCTCTTCTAATTAGCTCCTGAAAGAAAAATTCCGCTATTTCTTCCGTATCAATAATCACTTCAATTTCTTTCATTCGCATCTCCTCCTTTTTTACAAAATGTATGAATCTCAAATGCTTTTCATGCATAAAGGCCATTTTTGGAATTTGCTCATGATCGCGCGGAGTGTTTGTTGGGGAGGCGGTTAAACGCGTTCAAACGTGTTTCTTCCCGTCATTTTTATGGAGGCCTTGCAGCTTTTTCAATATCACCTCCATAACCTGTGAGTATTCGTGGTCCCCGAAAAGTTGATGCAGGATCCGGTAATCATTGTAGATGTCGAGCATCCTGTCGATATACAGCCTGCGTTCCTTTATCCGTTCAAGCTCTTCCACTTCGGATTTCTTGCCATGGCTCTCCACGGATTTGTTTTTTCGGGATTTATCCTGTTTGCCGACAATTGATAAAAACCCTAACTTGTTTATGAAAGTCTCGGCGTGTTCGGCATCCGCGAGCAACGTCAGTTCTTCCTCGCCAGCTTCGAGCCATTCACCATCCTTCACCCTAGCAAGCTCGTAAATTACATCCTCCCACGCATCCTCTTTATACCGCCAAATTTCCGTCCGGACGCCCACAACTCTGAAAAGGTCGTTTCCATAACCTTTTACCTGGACAAGGTCGCCGAAGAAAAACTTGTATTCTATGTCCAAATGCTCCTGCTCAACCGGGATGCCATCATATTCCGATAGCAGCTGGAGCGAGGATTCCTTATAGAGGCCTTCACTGTTGTTGACTTCATACACATAATGGCTGTCTACCCACTTAATATCGGTCACTTTTCCAACGGTCCCATACATGAGGATAACGACAGTATCGCCAAGTTGATACTTTGGATTTTTCCTCTTCTCCATTACCTTCACCTCCCAACCCGGTCACCGAATGATAACATTAGTATATGCGTATGCTGTTTATGCGCACACGGTGGGTAAAATAAAAACGCCCTCCAAATTTTGGAGAGCGTTGGTGTTTTCATCATTGTTCAGTGGACACATATTCCTGCCAAGCATCATCAAAAACGGCCATTGTTTCAAGATAATCGCCATTCAGTTCCAAATATGCGCTCAACTCCCCATAGTCCTCGGAATGTTTCGGAAAACCGTGATCCAAAAAGGCAGAATTGGCGAATTTGCTGATAGCGTCCTTTGGCTTTGGATGCCTGTGTTTCATTAAAAAATGGTAAAAGGATTTCCGCATCGTGTACCTCCAGCCAATTGCTTTTACATGAATTGGTCAATTTCGATTGTTATCCCGCCGCTGCTAGCTGAAATACGGGCAAATGCCCCGACCGGGATCGTTGCAATCGGCTGCGTGTGGCCAAAATTAACGTTTCCGATCACAGGGATGCCTCGTAATTCCTTCTTCGACTGTATGATTCGCATGAGTGCTTCTTCGGTAATACTGGAATCCTTTTGGAACCGCCCAATCAATATCCCTTTTATTCCTTCCGCACCAGGCTGGTGTAAAAGCGATTGCAAATCACGGTCAAAAGTGAGCGCGTGCGATTCCATATCATCCTCAAGAAACAGGATGGAGCCCTTAAGCGGCGGCATGTACTCCGTACCCTGTAAAAGGTTCATCGTGCAGAGGTTGCCCCCCATCAACGTCCCTTGCGCGCTTCCTTCCTGAATTGCAAGAAACCCATTCTGCTTAATAAATGTCCTGTTTTCCTGATCCCGATACCAAGGGTCATCACTCCACACGTCGGATGGTTCCAACTCAAACGGCGCATCATTGGTCGCCGCTTCAAGGAAGGAAGAAAGCGTATACTCTAGGCCGTGCTTTACGCCAAAACTCGAAAAATGCGGACCGGAATAAGTAATCAGGCCGGTTTTCTTATACATTGCCAGGCTCAGTGCGGTAATATCGCTGTATCCGCAAAAGAATTTAGGGTTATTTTTAATTAAATTCCAATCAATATATTTCAGGAGTTGATTCGAATTATATCCCCCAATGACCGTCAGGATACCAGCCACTGAGGGATCCGCAAATGCTTCATGCAAGTCTTCAATGCGCTGCTCGATCGGGGAACTGAAAAATTCATCATGGCCATGGACATGCTTTCCGAATGTTACCCGGAAGCCAAGCCCTTCAAGCCTGCCAACCGCCAGTTTCACTTGTTCTTCTTTTATTAGATCCATGCTTCTCGCAGGGGCTATTATTCTAATCTGATCCCCTGGCGCCAGCCGTTTTGGAAGCATCCCCATTACCCCCTCTTTAAAATAACATTATCATACCAAAACATTGGCAATGGTCAAATAGTTTCTTTAATCTAGAATCTATTTGGGCACAAAAAAAACAAGTACGCTGGCTGGAACGACTAACTATATGTACAAAGATGGAGGGGCGGTCCTTCGGGCTCTAAAAGACGACTAAGTGCCCGTACTGAAGAAACTACCTGCTCCTTAAGGCTCTAACGATGACATAGTTTCCTTACATCAGTGGGCAGCCGGTCCTTCGAACACTTAAAGATGTCAAATCCTATTATTTGGTTTCAAGGTTGGCAAGCCATCCTTCCTAAGATTCATCCCTGTCCACAAAAACTAGCAGCGAATCAACTCAATAATTATAGGGAAGTACAGGCCGCAACTCCCCTTTCATTGTTTGGTATGGAACTTCACTTTAAAGGAAATTTAACTTTAATTATTCGTGTTTTGTTCCAACACACATTAAAACACCTCCTTCAAATGAAAGAGGTTGTTTTGCTATGCGAACCAGCAGCAGGCTCCAATAATCACTAGCAGAATAAACAGGACAACAATCAGGACAAAACCATTTCCGAAAATTCCTTGCGTAGGCGCGCAACAGGCTACGGTAGGCTGGGCGTATCCACAATATCCCCCATATCCATACATTTGCATTCCCCCAATTTTTTCTTTCCTAACTCACTGTATGATTAATGCGCCCACCTGGTATGGGCATTCGCCCAGTTCGGCCAGCCAGTGCCCAAATTATATTTTTCATCAATTTTTACTGTAATTTCTTTGAAATTAGGTATATCCACTTATTTTATTTCAAAATGATTAAGTTAAAATGACAGTAGGATTACAAAATAAGAGGACTGAATATATGAAAAAGACACCTTTCAGGATGCTCATTTTATCAGCAGGAATGCTTTTCCTACTGGTTTGGCTTATAAACTCGTCTACTTCCGCGAAGGAAGCAACCGCCAGCACGCGCGGCTTTTATAAAAATATATCAAAGGGCCGTGATTTCAATTACCTGATCATAGGCGACAGCATCGGACGCGGCTCGGGCGTCGGCCATAAGGACGAAACATGGTTCGCCCTTTTCGAAGAGGAAATCAGGAGGGATTACGGCTCCAATGGCAAACGGTATTCAATCGTTCAAAGCGGTGCCACCTCATTTGAAGGAATCGTTAAATATGATAATGAAAAACCGCGCTTCCCTGTTGACCTTGTGTTCATCGTTTTCGGGGAGAATGATCGAAAATATATGGATGCGCGGCAATTCTCCTTCTTATATGAACAGCTTTTAAGGAAAGTGAAAACCGACCACCCGAATGCGGATATTATTACATTTACGGAGAGTTGCCTGACGTACGAAAGCTTTGCGGATACAATCCGTAAGGTTTCCGGTCATTACGAGGCGATGAATATTGATATGCGGGTTCCGTTTAAAAACTCCGGACTCGATACGGACAAGCTTACACGCGACCTTATCCACCCTAACAAAATCGGCTATGAACTTTATGCAGGCGAAATCGCAAAATCCATTAAGGCAACCGTCCAATCCGGGAAAAAAGCGGCACCGATGCCCGCTCCGATTAACCGCGGCTTGTCCCGGGAATACAAGAAGATTGGCGAGCCATCAAACCAATCAGGATTTGTAAAATCGGGAAAGAATTTTTTCAGCCGGGAGAAGGGGAGTTTCATTGAATATGAGTTTAAAGGGACAATGATTGGCTACACGGTCGAACGCGGCCCTGAAGGCGGAGAAGTGGATGTCGTGATTGACGGGAAAAAAGTTGATACAGTCTCGACCTGGTGGCCGTTCAAGAGGGAAAGGCATATTTTCCTCGCTGGATCGCTTGGGGAAGGACCACACCGGATTCGTTTCGTCCATACCGGTGAAATTGCCATCCAAGGCAGCCAGGTACTAAAGCCTTCATTCCGGATCAAGGCCATCATCGCCGAAAAAGGAACCCCATAGTTTCAATCCGGTGGATCAATGGCTATAATAAAGGAAAAACGCCGGAGAGACGCATGAAAACACTATTAAGGAATTTTATTAACGGGATTATTACCATCGTCCCCATCATTATTGTTGTTTATGTTATTTACAAAACGTTTGTTTTTTTGGACAGCCTCCTTGGGAATTTCCTAAGGCCATATATGAAAGATGACTATATCCCAGGAATCGGGCTGCTTCTGACAATCGCACTCATTACATTTCTGGGATTCCTGTCCACAAGGTATATAACGGGAAAGTTAATATGGTTGATAGACCGGCTCCTTGAACGGATTCCTGTCGTCAAGACGGTTTACTCTGTCATCAAGGATACGGTTCAATCGTTCCTTGGCGAAAAGAAATCATTTTCAAAGGTTGCGGTTGTCACGGTTCCCGGGACGGACATGAAATCACTCGGCTTTATCACCTCCGAAGCCCTGGAAAGCTTCTATAGCCCGCTTGGGGACCATGTTGCCGTTTATGTCCCGCAAACTTTCCAAGTGGCCGGGTTCACGTTCCTGATCCCAAAGGAACAGGTTGAAGTCATCGACGTAAAACCGGAGGAAGCGATGAAATTCATCCTGTCCGGCGGCATGGCCAACAAGGGAACACACTCCAATTCCGCCCAAAAATAAAAACCGCCCGAGGCGGTTTTTATTTTGTCCAGCTCCACAAGGAACGGTTTGGCAGCATAATATTGGACGAAGGAAAAGTTTTCGCTTCATCGCGTTTCCTTAATGAGGGGGCATGGTTCTTCTGATACACGGTAGATTCCTGTAAATTGTCTTGAACCGGCAGCAATATGAAAAGAAAGTAGTTCAATTCAGATGCTCTCTAGTCCTGTGGAGAATTAAACGTGGCGCATCCGCTTTTCTTATTTTGCAGTTAGTTTAATAAACGGAGTATTTCCGCGTTCCACTCTGCCGGATGCGAGAATTTCGATGTCCATTGAATCGCTGTTGGTTATGACTAAAGGGGTTACCGTGCTTTTTGCCTTCTCTGACACAATCCCCATATCGAACGTTACTAGCTTGTCCCCGGCCTTTACCTTATCGCCTTCACGGACATGGGCTGTAAAGCCTTCCCCTTTCATCGAAACTGTTTCAAGGCCGATATGCAAAAGGATTTCCGCTCCGTTCTCGGCCTTGATGCCGACAGCGTGCTTCGTCGGGAATACCTGGATGATTTCTCCGTCCGCCGGTGCGACAACAACACCTTCGGCGGGTTCAACCGCAAGCCCGTCCCCCATCATTTTTTGCGAAAAAACAGGATCATCCACATTGTCCAATAAAGTTGCCATCCCGGTTAACGGGGCAACCAATACTACTTCTTTTGTTTCTTCTTTTTTACCAAATAATTTTTTAAACATCCGCAATCATCCTTTCAAAAGTAGTTTGCCCTATTCTTTTCTATTCCCATATTTTTAAGGGCTTAACTAAGGAAGATTATACCCAAGTCTTCACAGGAAGCAAAACAAGTAGCCTGTTGATGGACATTTTCCATGTAGATGAGGGCTAGCTACTGGTTAGAAAACTCCTTTATTTCGGAGATTAACAAAAAAAGAGGTGTATCCTTGAGATTTTGGGGCGAACCACTTTTTACGAAAAAGATTTTTGCGGGCCATTCTTTTAAAAGTGAAAAAGAGGCCTTGTTCGAGGCCCCCTTTCCCTATCTTTTCTTCGCTTTTACTTGCTTATGGATCGCTTTCCAGTGCTTCTTTTCCTCGGATTGCGCGCGTTTGTCTGCCTTCCGCTCAATATAGGCAAGTTCCTTTTGAAGTTTGTTGTAGCTCGCCAGCCTGTCTTCGTCAAGAATTCCACTCCGGATTGCTTCCCAAACTGCGCAGCCTGGTTCATCGGCATGCCGGCAATCCCTGAATCTGCAGGAATCGCCCAATTCATCAATATCGGAAAAAGCTTCCGCCAATCCGTCATGGCTTTCCCATAGTTGCAGCTCCCTCATTCCGGGAGTGTCAATCAGGACCGTGCCGCCTGGTAAAAGAACAAGTTCCCGATGGGTTGTTGTATGCCGGCCTTTGTCATCATCTTCCCTGATTTCTTTGACCGCCTGCTTTTTTTCACCAAGCAGTGTATTCGTCAAAGTGGATTTCCCAACCCCTGAGGAGCCGAGCAGGGCGACTGTTTTTCCTTCTCCCAGATAAGGCTTTAGGCTGTCGAGCCCTTCATTTACTTCTGCGCTGACGGGGATGATAGGGACCCCGAGCGCGACAGCTTCCACCTCCGCGACTTTTGATGCAACATCATCGCAAAGATCCGCTTTACTTAGGACAATGACTGGATTCGCGCCGCTTTCCCATGCCAGCAGCAAATACCGTTCAATCCGCCGGACATTCAGATCATCGTTCAGGCTGTTGACAAGGAATACTGTATCCACATTCGCCGCGATTATTTGCTCTTCGGCTGTATTCCCGGCCGCCTTCCTTGAAAATTTACTGAATCTCGGCAAAATGGCGTGAATAGTACCTGCACCCTCCTCTTTCCTGGCAGAAAGGAAAACCCAATCCCCGACAGCGGGAAAATCCTCCCGTGAGCTTGCTTCGAATGAAAACTTCCCGGATACTTCACAGAGGAGTTCCCCTTCTTCCGTCCACACCCTATACATGTGCTTATGTTCGAGTGCCACTCTTCCAAGTATGCAATCCGTTCTCGGAAAACCGGCCAATTCCATTTTCATATCTTCTTTTAAGCCAATCGTCAATAAATTCAATATTATTTCCCCCTAAAAATAAATAAACCGCAGGCATACACAGCCGCGGTTTGCTTTTAGGGGAAAATGGACAGTCTGGTCCCTTTGCCTAAATAACCGTACGGGCTGTGCAAGAGTCGACAACAATGGATACAATGCTCATTTTTCTCATTACACTTCACCCGCCTTTTCATAAGATGATTTTAGTATATTCAATCCTTTTCAAAAAGTAAACAAAATTGTTTCCTAATTCTGCATATTTATCTTCCTCCTCCCATAGTTTTAGTCGAACGATTTGATAATGGGGTGGATTCAAGTGCAAGAATCAAACAAGGCAATATGGAATTTTACGAAGCAGGAACCTATTGGAAGAGGCGTAGGCCAGGCGTTTCACGCAAACCCTTCAATTGGGCCGATTGATCTTTTAATAAATGGCCTCAGGCTGGTAAAAGGCCTTTCTTTTCACGAAAGAAGCCTTATCTTTGCGCTTCCGGAGGGCGGGTGCCAGATAGACGTTTTTTCAAAAGGCGTCTGGGTCGCTTCAAACGAAGTTACAGTTGAAAAAGACAACGACTTTTTCCTGGCAATCACCGGGACAATGCAAGAAGTGGATGTTTTTATCTGCCCGAGCGGGTCACTCGTTCCGCAAGGTGAAGCTGTGGCACGATTCGTCCATCTAGCACCGGAAATCGGAAGTTTGGATGTATCAGTCCATAAGGGAGACGTGGTTTTCCCGGGCCTAACTTATCTTAGCGTCACAGCTCCCCTGCCTCTCACGCCGTTTTCGGTAAACCTGGAAGCGAGGCAAGCAGGCACGAAAAATATCCTTGTTTCCATGCCCGATGCCTGCTTTGAACGGGATACAGCCTATCTCGTCTGCATCCTGGGAGCGGAAGTGGTTTTCCTGAAAGAAAAATGAGCGCCCCAAGTTCATGGGGCACTCATTATTTTACCGGGACGAGCAGCTTGAATGAAATATCGTCCTTTTCGAGGTCAAATGTATTGGCCTGGATTTTCGCGTCGCTTTTTAGCTTCAGCTGCTGCATGTGGACCAAAATCTGCCGCTCGTTGGACCGTATTTCTACGCCTCTTGGAAGCTTGTAGCTCTTCCGGATAAACTCAAGCACATATGGAACCGGCAGGCGCAGCTGCCCGACAGAGATGGATTTTTGCTTCAAAAGCAGGTCACCATTTTCCAAAGCTTCCGGCACAAAGGTCAGCTTCATATTCAACTCCCGGCTGAAAAACGGCACTGTGCCGTACAGCTCGACCTCATCATTCACCTGGACCTGATAGTTGACAGGGCTATCGGCCACTTCCTTTTGAAGATAATGGTTGATTAGCTTGTTCACATCATCTCTGTTCGTCCGAATCAGGAAACCGACCATTTCGCCATCCTGTACTTTGGTCTGTTCCTGTTCCTTGCCATCAGGAGGAACAGTGGCAAGGATGAAAATCGTTACAATCCCGGCCAAGACAAGCCCTAATAATACAAAAAATGCCGTTTTCCATTTATTTTTCATCAATATTCTCCCTTATCGCCCGCGTTGGCGGATTTTCTAGCAAAAGCAGGCAACGCCTCGTCCTCGAGCGTTTCATATACTCTCTCAGCAATTAATTGATACCCCTTATCGTTCGGATGAAACTGGTCATCGAACAGCAGATTTTCTTCACCAATTGCGAACAAATCGCTGATTTCTACGAAGTAAGTATCCGTATAATGGGACAAAAGCGCTTTTTCTGCTTCATTCCAGTCTGAAACAATTTGGTCAAGCTCCTGTACATCAGGAAACCACTGCATGAACGGATTGTATACCCCAATCAGCACGACCATGGCGTTCGGGTTTTCTGTCCTAATTTTTTTGACGATTTGGTCAAGACGCTTTAGGTAGGCCTGCTCTTCTTTTTTAAAACTTTCCACTTGCAAATTCAAAATGTTGTTTCGGGCTACCTTCATGATATCGTTGCCGCCAATGGTGATGACGACCATATCCGCATTCCTTATTCCCATTACCACTTTTTTCTGTCGGAGCCGTTCAAGAAGCTGTTCGCTCCTCGTCCCTTTTACTCCAAAATTTTTGAAATCGGCTTCTCTGATGCCTTTTTCCTTTTCAAGCAGCGTTTTTAAGTACGGAAGGTACCCGCCTGTATGCGTGCTGTCGCCAATCCCCTCCGTTAGGGAATCGCCGACCGCAGCGATTGAAAGCGTGCGGGGAATGAAGTCATCTGGAATGGTTCGTTCCGTTTGAACGTTCATTTTTTTAAAAGCATGTCTTTCAGGCACGATATCCTGTTGGCACGAAACAAGAAGGATGCCTGCCAAAACTAGCGCCGCAAATTGCTTCCACATGATTTCCCCTCCTTCCACTCATTTAAATTATAATACAGCTTCTTTATCTAGGAAGGGTCCCCCCCAGAAAGAAAAAAGCCCAAAAAAGGGCTTATTGCAAGATTTTAATATCCTCAAGAATTTGGTCATACGGCACATCATTGACTCCTGAATAAGACTTTTTAATAAGGCCGTCCTTGCCAACGAGATAGAAGGATGTTCCATGGATAACCTGGTCATCTGCCTTTGGCTTTTTAACAATGGTCTTGAAGTTTTTCATTGCATACTGTTCAATCTCTTCCTGTCCATAGCCAGTCAGGAAGTCCCAATTTTTATAATCAATTTCAAACCGTTCCCCATATTCCTTCAAAACTTCGGGCTTATCGATGTCGGGATCGACGCTGAACGAAACGAATTGGAGATTTTTAATCCCCTCATCTTTCGCCTTCCGTTGGATTTCAGCCATATTCGCCGTCATCGGCGGGCATACGGTGTCACATTCGGTAAAAATAAAGTCGGCCATCCAGACTTTCCCCTTCAGGTCCTCAAGGCCGAGCTGTTTTCCGTCCTGATTCGTATACGTAAATTCCTCTAGCGGCCAATCATGGGCGTTTTCCAGCTCTTTTTTGCCGCAAGCGGTCAAAAGCAATGTTCCGATCGCAATGCCCAACAGTATTTTCTTTGTCTTCAATGATTTCACCATCTCTTTTCGATGTATTCGTGAACAGTTTAACAAACAAGCGGTGAACATGGAAAGGATTTGCTTGCTTATTCTTTTTAGGGCCGACACGTTTAGCAATCTGATAATAACCACTAAAAAGGGACCGGCAAAGAATGGCCGCTCCCTGAATCCCTAGGGTTTTCCCATCGGTATATGCCCACCATCAATCAAAATAATACATAAGCGCAATCGCGCCCGGCCCTGTATGTGTGCTTACGGTTGAGTTCGTATAATCCGTTTCAACGCCTTCATAGCCGGTAAGCTCATATATGTTTTCCTTAATCTTCTCGGCTAGTCCTGCCGCGCCTGCATGAGCGATTCCGACACCTTTGATCGTTTTCCCTTTTACATCCTCGGCGAATTGCCTGGCCAGGTACTTTACTACCTGGGCATGGCTTCTAACTTTAGCGACTGGTGTGTACTCGGCCCCTTCAAGCGAGGCGATCGGCTTTATATTCAGAAGGGAGCCAAGGAATGCCTTCCCTTTTCCAATGCGTCCGCCCTTCACGAGGTTCTCAAGCGTGTCGACCATGATATACAGCCTTGTATTTTCCTGGATAAATTCGAGCCTTTTGACGATTTCATCCATTGTTCTGCCTTGGGTAGCCATTTCCGCGGCTTCCCTAACCTGAAAGCCGAGCGCCTTGGAAATGAATTTAGAGTCGACAACCGTGACCTTCGCTTCTGACATCGATGCCGCACTTTCCGCTGAATGGACAGTTCCGCTCATTTTCCCAGTCATATGTATTGAAAGGACTTCATACCCTTCCTTGCCAAGCCTGTCATAAACTTCGAGGAATGACCCCGCCGACGGCTGAGAGCTCTTTGGAAGCTCTGAAGTATGCTTCATTTTTCCCAAAAAAGTTTCCGGATCAATGTCCACCCCATCAAGATACGTCTCCCCGCCGACTGTGATTGCGAGAGGAACCACCTCGATTCCATAACGGGATATTAATTCCCTGGGCATGTCCATTGTTGAATCGGTTACAATCTTTATTTTAGCCAAACGTTTCACTTCCCTACTTATGCACTTAGTTCCTATTATACATATTCACCAATGAGGAAGAAAATAAAATGAGGCCGGTTTCCCGGCCTCAAGGCACTATGCGTTGTTCTTTAATTCTTCAGTCTTGAAAAGCTGCTCATAATCAGGCCATCTCAAGGCGCGCTTCAAATAATCCCTAAAGGAATAACACTTTCTTGGGTGCTTCTCATTATAAATGGAAGCAATGAATGTTTGCAAACGGAATCGGATCATTAAACTATAAGGGCTACCTTCCTCCAATACAGGAATCTCCACAATTTTAACCTTCTGTCCAACATCATTTTTGAACTCCAGGCTTTTCAATAACAAAATATCAATCCTCTTTTTTTCCCGTTTGATTATATTATACCGTACTTCAATCCCGAAATGTGTCTGATTATGCTCAGATTCCCTAAAATATTTTGCTTTTTGGAAGCAAATTGTTACACCAGCTCCCGCTCCGTGGAAAGGATTGCCTCTTTTGGAAATCCAGTCGCCAAATATTGAAGCCGGCCCGGCATACCCCTCGTCTCCGGAGCCTGCAAATTTACCCGTGTAATATCAGCCCCGCACACTGGACATAGCCAAGTCCCGGTTTCACAGCTGCTATATGATGGCTTACTGCACTCGTTGCATACTTTTTTGTACATCCCCCAACTCTCCCTTACCCTTCAATAAAATCTCAATATCTTTTACTTCCAAGAATATTCATTTACATAAAAAAACAGACCTTGATTCTTCCTTTATCCAAATCTAGGTCCTATTAAACATCTTTAGCAACTTTTTTTCGTTTTTGGAAATAAAATTGGAGACATATGCCTAAGCAAATAAATCCAGCGCCAACAATAATTAAATTGTAACTTGAAGTAGCGGTATAAGGCAGCAGATTCCCTGAACCTTCCGGATTTTCATTATCCAAGGAATGGAGGGATTTGGTGCTGGCTGCTATAAAAGAAGGAATGAGAAAAGAGGACTTCGTGGAGTACAGGAAGTATATGAAATACCAAATCTGGACGAGGGAGCGGCTATCAATCAATGAGGATGGTAATAAATTTTAAGCGAAAAGAGTGAAGCCTCTCTTTCTCGGCGAATCCGGGAGGTAAATTTTTCGCAACAAAAAACCCCGGACAATACCCGGGGCAAAACATTATTCGGAAGCCATTTCCGCTTCTTCCAGTTCCAATTTTTTAAGCCTTTTTTTGTAAACGAATTTTGAAAGGTTGACCGAAATTTCGTATAGCAGAAGCAATGGAATAATTACCAGAAAATCTGAAACGGGATCTGGCGGTGTAATGACAATCGCTATGATAATCAGGATGAAGTACGCATACTTGCGAATCTTTGTTAATACGTAAGGATTTAAAATGCCTAGAGATGTCAGGAACATAACGACCGCCGGAAGTTCAAACAAAACACCGAAAGGCAGTGTCATATTCATGACAAACCGGAAATATTTCTCAGCCGTGAAGTTTGTGACAAGCATATCCCCTCCCAGTTCCACCAAGAAGGAAAGAACATTCGGGAAAATGACGAAATAGCCGAATGCAAGACCAGCGATGAAAAGAAGAAATAATGCCGGAATATAGGAAAGCGAAATTTTCCTTTCCACTGGCTTTAATGCCGGTTTTACAAACAGCCATATTTGCGTGGCGAGCACAGGAATCGTGCCTGCAATCGCAATTAACGATGCAAGGGTAAAATAAATCCAAACAATGTCACTCGGGCCCAAGACAATCAGCTTTACGTCAAGGTCACGAACAAACCATTTATAGATATCCTCCACATATGCAAAGCCCACAAAGAAAAAGGCCACAAACGCGATAGCTGAAATAATAATCCTTTTCCGCAGTTCATCAAGATGGTCAACTACATTTAATTCTTTATCTTCCATATGATTCTCCCTGTCCTAAATTGTGAACAACATGGGCCTGCATGAGCCATAGGCGGCCATTTTCAACTATTAAAAATAGGGTTCCTCCCGTTGCCCATCATTTCAGGAGCAAGGCCGTGAACCCTTGGTTGTCTGGCTATAAATTGTCGTGCAAGGCGGTTTCAGAAGCAATGCCGCTTTACTTTGTTGCTTTTTTCTTATCTTCCTCAAATTCTTCCATTACATCGCTTGTCAGTTCGCGAGTGGACTTTTTGAATTCACGCAATGTCTGGCCGAATGCGCGGCCGATTTCCGGAAGCTTTTTAGGGCCGAAGATGATTAACGCAAGGACTAGGATAAGGATTAGACCAGGAACTCCAATATTGTTTAACATGTAGGTAACATCCCCTTCGGTAAAATAAATCTACTATGATTATAGTACTTTAATCGGGCTTGTGGGCTGTTTTGTGATAAAATTCATCAGAATTTCACATATTGGAAAAAAGGCATCCTTGATTCGGCCTCTTCTCTGCATGTTCCAATTTAACAATAAGTGAAAAAATAGTCAATGGAATAACCCGGATAATGCTGGTCAAAAATTATTTTGGAATCCTGTTTCTTCTATAATTTCAAAGCACCGTTATACATATACTAAATAAAACCAACGTCAATTTTATCCTATTGGAAGGGAGTGTACTGCATGGAATTTTCGCTTGAGAGCTATGAATGCGTGCTGCCTGTGGAAGTGACCATTGATGAAGACAATGGGCGGTATATGGTCCGGAAGAGTGACACAAGCGGCGTCTATTTCAACACCCCTTCGGAACTGATCGGGTGGATCAGGGCGCACTTGCAAGAAGAGGAATTCCTAAAGCCTGAGGATTTCCGGAACATGATGGGAAAACTTGCGGAATACGAGCAAATGGGCTACCTCGGTTAAGAAATGAAAAACATCAGCTTTTTGGGCTGATGTTTTTCGTTTATTCTTTAAAACCTCTATCGGCTTTTTCTTGCGTATATTCGAAACTCATAATCATACGGATTTTTTTCATCCTTTGGCCCTTTTTCAGAATTTAGCAAAGCCCATTCGCCAAGGTCGAACTCGGGGAAAAAAGTATCTCCATGAAATTCTTCATGGATGAGTGTGACATAAAGCTTGTCTGCGTAAGGAAACATCTCCTTGAAAATTTCCGCCCCGCCAATGACGAAGTATTCATCCTCGTTCTTTCTGCTGTACTCAACAAATTCCTCAATTGAATGAAGGACGGTACAGCCTTCCTGGATATATTCACGGTTTCGGGTGATGATAATGTTTTCCCTGCCAGGGAGCGGCCGGCCTATCGAGTCAAACGTTTTCCGGCCCATCGTGATCGGGTGGCCCATTGTCGACCTTTTAAAAAACTTCAAATCCTCCGGCAAATGCCATGGCAGCTTATTTTCATTGCCGATCACCCTGTTTTTGTCCATAGCCCAAATAAATGAGATCATACGCTGACTGCTCCCTTGATATGTGGATGTGGATTGTAGCCCTCAAGGGCAAAATCATCATATTTAAATGAGAAGATATCCTTGACTTCCGGGTTGATCGCCATATGCGGAAGCTTTCTCGGTTCGCGGCCCAGCTGCTCTTTTACTTGCTCGATATGATTTTTGTAAATATGTACATCCCCGAATGTATGGACGAATTCACCTGGTTCCAGGTCACAAACCTGGGCAATCATCAAAGTCAAAAGAGCATAAGACGCAATATTGAATGGGACGCCTAGGAATAAATCCGCGGAACGCTGGTAAAGCTGGCAGGACAGTTTCCCATCCGCTACGTAAAATTGGAACATGCAGTGGCAAGGTGCCAGCGCCATCTTATCGATCTCGGCTACATTCCACGCGTTTACGATAAGCCTCCTTGAATCAGGGTTCGTCTTGATTTGTTTGATGAGCTCGCTGATTTGGTCGACTGCGATTCCATCAGCGCCTTCCCACGACCGCCACTGCTTCCCATAGACAGGCCCTAGCTCGCCATTCTCATCTGCCCATTCATTCCAAATCCTGACGCCATTTTCCTGCAGGTAACGAACATTTGTATCTCCGTTCAAAAACCAAAGCAGCTCGTGGATAATCGATTTTAAGTGCAGCTTTTTGGTAGTAATAAGCGGAAATCCTTCGCTTAAATCGAATCGCATTTGATACCCAAACGTGCTGATTGTCCCAGTCCCTGTTCTATCGCTTTTTTCCGTACCGTTCTCAAGTATATGGCGGCACAGCTCCAAATATTGTTTCATCGTAACCCCTCCATCTTCGTAAATTGTAACAGAAAAGGCCCGGGAGCTTCAATTATTCCAGGCCTTTAATTAATTCATATGTTGAGGGCGCTTTTTCTTTTAAAATCCGGTTTGATTCCCGGTTGTAGTAGTAAAGAGCAAACGCTTCGGCGAAAAATTCTTCCGGGTAGTTTAGGAAATATTCCTGTTCCGGAAACAGGCTGTTTCTCTCCTTCACCCATATCGAGGTAAATGCCTGGTTTTTTGTGAGATTATGGAAAACAAGTTTGTCTACGGAATGGGCCAACTCATGAAGCTCCAGGTTAATTGAACCATGGCCGCTCCCCCTGCCGCTCGCGCCGATTTTTACAAGGACCACCTTAGAACCACCGATGCCCGGGATTTCATCCCAAGTTTTCCCATTCGTGTATCCACGGGGTATTACGCCCTTAAGGTGCCTGGCACTTGGATTGTCAGTCAGTTTTCCGTTAAAAAGCCTAACCACGATACCAGCTTTATGGATTTTAGTCAGGAGCGGTTCGGGCAGGCCAGTAATTGTGTTAATGATTCCAGCAGATTGTTCTATGTTAAAAGGCTCCCTTGGAAATAGAAAAATCTCCCCGACAAGGCGGTCCGCATCCTTGTTATTCAAAGCAAGAATCAGCTGCTCATTATTTTGTAAATCCTTAAATCCGACGCCTTCTTGCGCTGCTTTGGAGGTGTTGAAGAATGACAGGAAAAAGAAAGCCGAAAGAGCAGCATAGAGCAATTTTTTCAAAGAGCATCTTCTCCGTATAAGATTCTGGTAATCTATGAAAATTATAGCATGGAAGTATGTGGAATGGTTGGCGGACTTTTATTGGGAATTATTGGTCGGTTACGAAGGTAAAGACTATCGGGGGCCCTTTTTTTAAGGAGCCGGTGAAGATTGTCTATTGACCGATTGGGCCAGGTTTTCCTAAAGAATCCTTTTTCAGATGGCGGCTATTGGCGGGCAGGCCGAAATTAACTAAACCTAACGGCTTTTAAAAAATCAACCACAAGGGCTTTTGTTAAAAACAGAAAAAGCCCGGCATTCCGCCAAGCTTTTCATCATATCGTTAGTTTGGACCTCACATCACTGAAGTGACGTGATTCCTACGCTGTGGCTCCTTTTGGTAGCGAACCAGGTGAGTAGGCTATCTCCGCAGTCCCTGCGGTTCTTGTGATTTATTTATACCGACAGAAGCCGTTGGGCTTCGTTTAGTATATTTAAGCTGGCATTGTGGTCACGGTCATGGTGAGTTCCACAATTGGGGCAGTCCCATTCCCGTATTTGCAGTTTCTTGACCGCCTTATGCTGAAAGCCACAGTCCGAACAAATCTGCGAAGATGCAAACCATGGACTGATCGCAATTACTTGTTTGCCGTACCACTTGGCTTTGTATTCCAGCATTCGGCGGAACTCCGACCAGGAGACCTCCTGGATGCTCTTGGCTAACTTACGATTCTTCACCATATTGGTAACGTGCAAATCCTCGATGGCAATGAGGTCGTGGTTTTTGACCAATGCCGTCGAGTGTTTATGCAAAAAGTTCGTTCGGGCATTCGTAATTTTTTCATGGATGAGGGCGACTTTGCGTTTTTGTTTGTACCAATTTGAAGAACCCTCTACCCTGCGTGAGAGAGTGCGTTGTTCCTTGATTAACTTGGCTTCCATTTTCTTTAGAAAATGAGGATTGGGAATCGTGTCTCCTTGGGTGAGGACCGCAAATTCTTTGATGCCCATGTCGATGCCAACAGCTTTGTGCGTTTTCGATAATTCTTGAATATCCGTTTCTGCCAAGATGGAAATAAAAAATTTCCCGCTTGGGTTTTTGCGAATCGTGGCATTTAAAATACGCCCTTCCACCTCACAGCTTTTGGCAAAGCGAACCCAACCTAACTTGGGCAGTTTGACTTGGTTGCCGTCAATGGCAATATTGCCATTGGTGTATTTGGTGGTGTAGCTTTGCACAGGGTTTTTCTTGCTTTTGAATTGAGGAGATTTATTTTGCTTTTTGTAACAGCGGTCATACGCATCCCCAAGGTTCTCCACTGACTTTTGGAGGGCGATGCTATCCACCTCTTTTAAAAAGGGGTACTGCTTTTTTAATGCAGGCAGAGCCTTGATGGTGTCATATTTATTAAAATACGTGCCTTTCCAATTATTTTGAGGCAGTTGACCGTTTTGAACCATTGCCTCAACGACGTGCCAATAGGCCTCATATTCTTTCTGTTTGCCCAAGAAGTGGTTAAAGACCAATCGGCTGCAGCCGATGGTTTTGGCAATAAGAATTTCTTGATTTTTGTTTGGATACAAACGAAAACGAAAGGCTTTATGCTGATTCAAAAGAGTCACCTCCTATGGAAGATTATACCTTCATTATAGCACATATGTTCGGTTTCGAATACTAAAAAGAGGTTCGATTCATCTCATGGTTAAAGCCACAAGTGTTCTCGAACCCATCATAAACTATGCCATCCATTTCGGAGGGGTGTTTTTATCCCAGTAAATGCTTCCAAGGTTATGGTGCTCCTGGAAGTTGTCATTAAAGGTATGGTAATGGAAGTTGAACCAGTATCCTGCATGAGGCGGGTTATCCCGTCTGACATGGAAACGGATTACGTCCTTCCCTGTCTGGCTGTTTTTAAGGTTAAAAATTTTTTCTGAGTGTCCGGCTCCCGGCTGCTCGGATATGGCAAGGCTAGCCAGGTCTTCATCCGGAAATTGGGTCGCGGTTTCGGCAATCGCATTTTCAATTTTGGGAAGGATGATTTCCCTGAATTCATTTTCGATGACCGGCTTTATTTTCGAACCGAATTTTTCATAGGAACGTTCTTCGGCAAGCTTGACCATGTTTTCTATGAACTGGTCCCTGTCCGAGACTTCTTCGGATTGCGCGCTCTCCGTGACAATCGGTCCTGTCTTGGCAGGCTCCCGTTCTGAAGCCTCATTGTCGGCCTTTACACGGTCCAAAACACCAGGCTGGGCTGGCGTAATAAGGCCGAACGTCAGCAAGGACACCATGACGACGAACGACTTCCTAAGCCATTTATTCATATTCCCAACCCCCTTTCGAAAACGTTTCATCTTTATTGAATCTATTATACTCTTTTTTGGAGATGAATGGCTAATCTGGTTTTAAAGTTTTTTATTGGGAAAAATAAAGTATAGTTATAAAAATTAAAAATAGGGATGTGATGGGATGGAATGGGTGGTTGGAGCTGGCTGCCTGATCATGCTCGGCTATTTCGTATACTTGGCAATCGCGGATTAATATTTGAAGCCGGCTTTGGGGCCGGCTTTCAATTTTTCTCAATATAGCCAAAATGGAATTTGGCGGTTTTTCTTCTCATTACTGTAAAACCGAAGTCTTCAAATCTTTTGCTTAGGTAATGGTCTTTTAAAACAACTCTTTTCCTCGCAACCCTGAGCGCTTCTTTTATTTCCTCGCCGCCTATTCCCCCATGCAGCGCGAAATGGCGCAGCGCCTTAATTCCTTCCGATTCATCGATGCCAATATCAAACATCGGGTCGAAATAAACGCAATCAACCGATTCATCCGGAAGGGATTGTAAATACTCAAGGGCAACACTGTGGACAACGTCTATCCTTTCCATTGCGGCATCCAGTTCGCCCACACCGGAATGCCAGGAGTGCAGGCCATTTTTAACAATATATCCGAGAAATTTATTCGCCTCGATGCCTGTCACGTTTCCGATATTGCCAACGACCATGCTGGCAACGATGGAATCCGAGGCGAGCCCGAGTGTGCAGTCAAGGAACGAATCCCCTTTTCGCAAGTCAGCCGCTTCAATCATTGGGTCATAGCCGCCACCAAGGAGTCGCTTCACACGGAACATCGCGGAAGATGGATGGAAAAAGAAAGGCTCTTCCTCGCCAAATGCGAACAGCCTTATGCTCTCGTTACCAGCAACTATGCAGCCGCCGCCTCTTTCATTTTGCAATTGCGAAATCGACTTCTTCCTGCGTGGGATATAAGGGATGTCCAGATCCTCCGCGACCGACCTTGCCTTATTAATCATTGTGTCAGTGACCCTGCCGGCAGTTGTTACAAACATATGCTGATTCCTTTCTTTGGTGAAAAGTTCTTCCGATACATCCTCCATAGTGCGAAACACTCTTAAAAATCTAGCAGCAGTGAAAAAAGGACGCCCTTGGGCATCCTTCTAGCAGTTGGCTTCAAAAGCGGACAATAGATTTTCCATGACGCCTTCCATTGTGTTGCCTTCAATGTCATGCCTAGGGATAAAGTGGACAACTTCCCCGTCCTTCAAAAGGGCGATGGATGGTGACGAAGGCTCGATACCGCCGAAGTATTCACGCATTTTCGCGGTTGCTTCCTTATCCTGTCCGGCAAAGACGGTTACAAGATGGTCAGGCTTCTTTTCGCTGTTCAGAACTGCCTGAGTGATGGCTGGGCGCGCAAGCCCCGCGGCGCAGCCACAAACGGAGTTGACTACCACAAGCGCAGTGCCTTTCGCATCTTTCATGAACGCATCGACTTCTTCGGGAGTGTTAAGTTCCCCAAACCCCGCGTTTGTCAGTTCCTCGCGCATCGGTTTAACCATTTGCCTCATATATTCTTCATATGCCATTGACATATTAAAATCCCTCCATTCCTATTCGTTAGGATACTATATTTTACGCCAATTCCAAAATCCTTGCTCTCAAAAACCAGAAAGTCCAAGTTTATTTTTTACATGATTTTGTGGAGTAACAGCACGATGTTGCTCTACGAATTCGCTTTCCTTGCTTCGGTCATTTGCTTCCATACAGAGCCCTTCGCTTCTTCGCCGCCTTCAATCCGTGCAAGAGCCATTTTTGCTTGCATTGCGACCTCGAATTCAGGATCATCTGCCGCTTCCTTAAGGGCATCGAGAGCAGATTCGTCTCCGACTTCATATAGGAACATGGCCGCACGCCAGCGTACAAGCTTGCTCGAGTCTTTTAGAGCTTCCGCCATTGCGGGTGTCGCTTCGGCATAGCCAAGGTCGGATAAACAATCGCCGGCGGTTCTTCTGACGGTTACCGTCTTATCTTTCAACGCTCTATATAGAAGGGGAAGTACAGCTTTATCATCAATCATCCCAAGATAGACAGTCGCAAGCCTCCTAATTGAGGGTTTCTCATCCTGGAGGGCTTTTTCGAGCAGCGGCAAATCCTCAAGTTCGGGGTCGGGCATTTGTTCAAGCTTTTGGTAACGCACCCTCCAGTCAGGATTTTCAAGAGCATCCGCGGTTATTTTATGGCGCTCTCGCGGCTGCCTTGCCTGGATGGAGGAACCGCCGGCCTGCGCAGCATTAACAAGTTCCTCAAGCCGTGACTCAGGATAAGCGGCGGTGAGTTCCTCAATAACTTCATTGCCAATATGATCAAAATCCCCGTAACGGACGCCAAAATCCTGCCATTTACGGAGCAGTATGTAATTATCGCCATCCAGCTGGGCCTTTTCCCTGGCGGCCAGGAAATGGGCAGGCATGCCAAAACGCCTTTCTTCGTTGCCATCCGTCAATTTTACCTGAAGGGGTATATCCTTGAACATTTGAACCTGGACTTGGATCTCTCCGAAACTTGGGGAGTCGGGGCTTGCCTTTCCCTCGTTTTCCGCGGATTCGCCAAAGGCTTCCCTTACTTTCGCAAGGAGTTCTTTCCAGTCGTACTTCGCATTCCGTTCAACGGCGATAAAATCGGCGACATGGTAAACGCCTTTTACTCCTTCAATTTCAAGCACCTTTTTTATAACGGGAGGGGCTCCCTCTTGGTTTTCTTTCTTATAATTATGGCTCTTGCCCATCGGCAATTCCTGATCTAGGTTGATTTTCATTGTATTCGGGCTGGGCGTCGGTTCTATGGACATGATTTTCACTTTGTTCACCTCACCTCTACTGTAACATAATGGCTTTTCCATTTCATTTATAGTAATTACTTTTTGTATAGTAAAAACTTTACCTTTGGATGAAGACACTTTCAACCGATTTTCCTGCCCAAAACTGTTTTCATAAACCCGATGAAGACAGTTTCAATGGGTCTTCCAAATCAAAACTGTCTTCATTCGCATGGAAACTTACCCACCAATTACCCCTCGGCGATTTCAGAAAGATAAGACCAGCGCTCAATCAGCCTCTCGAGTTCTTCGTTCAGTTCCGTCTCTTCCTTCATAAGGTTGTGCGCAAGCTCGAAATTGCTGCCTGTCGATGCCATTTCGGTAGAAATCTCTTCCAGCCTCGCTTCAATGGAGGCGATTTTATCGTCGATTGTTTCCCATTCCTTCTGCTCCTGATAGGTCATCTTTTTCTTCTTTTCCTTCACCCTCGCCGGGTGTTCGGCTACCGGTTTTACTGCAGGCTCGGCTTTTTCCGTTTCCTGCTCGAGGTATTCCGAATAATTGCCATAATAGGTGCCAACTACCCCGCCGCCCTGCAAAATAAGCAGCTGCTCGGCTGTTTTATCAAGGAAATACCGGTCGTGCGAAACAGTAATAACTACGCCGGGAAAGTCCTCCAGATAATCTTCGAGAACGGTCAGCGTCTGCGTGTCCAAATCATTGGTCGGCTCATCGAGAAGCAGGACGTTTGGTGCATCCATCAATATTTTCAGCAAATACAAGCGGCGCTTCTCCCCGCCGGAAAGCTTTCGGATCGGCGTCCCGTGTGAAGCCGGAGGAAACAAAAACCTTTCAAGCATTTGGGAAGCTGAAATCGTTTTGCCATCAGTCGTTTCAATAACCTGGGCGGTTTCCTTGATGTATTCAATCATCCTTAAGCTGTCATCCATGTCTTCGTTTTCCTGTGTGTAGTAGCCGATTTTCACCGTCTGGCCCATTTCATATTCCCCGCTGTCCAACGGGATCCGTTTAGCCAGAATATTCAATAACGTGGATTTCCCGGTCCCGTTGCGGCCGATGATGCCGAGCCTGTCACCTGGTTTCACAAGCAAATTGAAGCGGTCGAGAATAACCGTGCCTCCAAATGATTTGCTGGCATCCTTCAGCTCGAACACTTGCTTTCCAAGCCGGCTGCCACTCAAAGAAATATCGACTTTTTCACCGCTCCGCTTGCTGGATATCTGATCCTGAAGTGTTTCAAACCGGTCAATCCTCGCCTTTTGCTTCGTCGACCTCGCCTGCGCCCCCCTGCGAATCCATTCGAGTTCCCGCCTGAAAAGGTTTTTCTTTTTTTCATGGGTTGCCGCCTCGTTTTCTTCACGGATGGCTTTCGCTTCAAGAAAGCTTGCATAGTTACCTTTGTATGTGTACAAATTGCCGCCGTCCAATTCCATAATCCGGTTTGTGACCCGATCAAGGAAATAGCGGTCGTGTGTGACTAGCAGGACAGACCCGCCGTAGCTTTTCAGGTAGTCCTCAAGCCATTTTACCGAGTTGAAATCAAGATGGTTCGTCGGCTCATCAAGAATCAGCAAATCAGGGGCTTCAATCAGGACGCCGGCAAGGGCGACACGCTTTTTTTGGCCGCCTGACAGTTCGCCGATTTTTTTCGAAAACCCTTCAACCCCGAGCTTTGTTAAAATTGTTTTGGCATCTGTGCTCGCATCCCAGCCGTTGACAGAGTCCATTTCCTTTTGAAGCTCGAACAGCCTATCCTGAATCCTTGGATCCCCTGGTGCGGCCTCAAGCCTCGCCAGGCATTCTTCGTATTTCCTCATCGTCCTGACAACCGGAGCATCTCCATGATAGACCTGTTCAAGGACTGTCAATTCGGGATCCAGATCAGGCTGCTGGTCAAGGTACGCGATCCTGTACTCCTTCGGGGCGGTAATTTCGCCGAAATCGGAATCATCGACGCCCGCGATAATTTTCAACAGGGAGGACTTTCCTGTTCCATTTATCCCGATCAGTCCAATTTTCTCTTTTTCGCTAATGGTAAAAGAAATGCCGTTAAATAATTTCTTTTCCCCATATGTTTTCGAGAGGTTTTCAACAGTCAGCATTTTCATATTAAGCAATCCCACTCTCTGCTAAATTGGGTGAGGTAGGCTTCCATAAAGAGCTGCCGATCCTCAGCCATCTTGATGGCCGTTTCAGTATTCATCAAGCCCTTTAATTTTAAAAGCTTTTCGTAAAAATGGTTGATGCTTGATGATTTTCCGTTTCTGTACTCTTCGACGGTCATATTTTCACGGACGCCGAGTTCCGGCGCGAAGATTTGCTGGCCCTTTTTGCCTCCATAGGCAAAAGCACGCGCGATACCAATAGCGCCAATCGCATCTAGGCGGTCGGCGTCCTGGACAATTCTTGCTTCAATGGAGGGAAGCTCTTCGCCATTCCCGCCTTTAAAAGAAATCGAGTAGACGATTTCGTTGATTTTTTGTTTAGTAGTTTGATCCAGCCCCAGCGTCTCTAGGAATCCGTCCAGTTTATTCCTGCCAGCTTCTGCTGAATCATTCAGTTTTTCATCCGGTATATCATGGAGAAGCGCGGCCATTTCAATGATGTTCCGGTCACCAATTTCTTCCCCGGCGGCGATTATTAATGCATTCTTCCTGACCCTATCCACATGGTGCCAATCGTGGCCGGTCGGGTCTTCGCCCATCTCCTGCTTTACATACCGTTCTATTTCAGCAATCACTTTTTCCAAAATCCGCACTCCCTTCCATCCTGCTATTTTACCATGAAAAGAACATCCTGGTGAACCTCCCGCCAAACTCAACCCAGGGTTTTGGGAAATCATTTAATCATTAAGATTTTCCTCAAATTAAGCAGAATCATATGACTTCAAAACCGCCCACAGAAACACATCAGTCCCGCATCATTTCGACAAATTTCGGGCGGTGCCTGGCACTGTTCGTGTTTCGACAAAATTCGGGCGGTGCCAGGCACTGTTCGCATTTCTTCACATTCGCAAAAGAAAAAAGCGCCTAATTGGCACTTTAGTCGATGTTATGATACCAGCTGATCCCGAGGGTATTTTCGCCGGCGTGGACGCCAATGGTGGCTCCCAATGGGCAGCGCCTGAATGTGAGTTCCGGGAATTTCGGTTCGAGTTCCTTTTGCCATTCGAGCGCCTTGTCCTCGTGAAGACCATATAGGAGATAAACCTCTTTAAAATGATGTTTCTCATAGGCGGCTTTCAAATATCCTTCCATTTTTTCCTTCGCCTTTTTTGTATTGCGGACCTTCTCTTTTGTTTCCAGTCCTCCGTTTTCAATGGAAATGACAGGTGTGATGCTTAGCATGCTTCCGAGGAAAAATTGGAGTCCCCCCATGCGGCCGCTTCTGTGCAGCTGTTCAAGACTGCCAATTAGCACATACGTTTCATTCTCGTCACGGTGCTTCTCCAGCTCCAGTCTGATTTCCTCAACAGTTTTACCAGAACGTTCAAGCTCAATCCCCTTTTTAAGAAGGGCTGATAATGGAAATGCAAGTATCTTTGAATCAATTGTTGTGACTGGTATCTCGACAAGCTGGGCCGCCTGTTCGCTTGAGGAAACCGTGCCGCTCAGTTTTGAAGAAAGAAGCACGGCAATAATTTGGTCATAGTTCTCCGCCAGTTTGTCGTAAAGCTCCTTGAACGCCCCGACCGATGGCTGTGATGTTTTTGGAGGCGTCTTGAGTTCGCGCAGTTTCGCGTAAAGCTCCTCGGCTGTAAGGTCGATGCCGTCCGCGAATTCATCACCGTCAAGAATGACGGACAACGGAATCGTGTACAAATCAGGATTGTTTCTTAATTCTTCATCCAGAAAAGCCGTACTGTCTGTAACCCAGGCAGTCTTTTTCAAAATAAATCCCCCTTTTCTTCTGGAAAGCAACTTTTTTAATCTATGTATAGGTTTTTCCATTACCCATTATTATAGTATTTATTTCCGTTAAAATCACTGCCTCTATAGGAGGTTTTCAATATCTTTTGACAGTTCCCCCGGCTTGTCATTTGGTGCAAAGCGCTTAACAGGTTTGCCATCCCGGCCAATTAGGAATTTTGTGAAATTCCATTTGATCCGTTTGCTTCCCATGATGCCGGGTGCCTCCTTCGCAAGGTAGGAAAAGAGCGGATGCGCGTCATCACCGTTTACATCGATTTTCTCGAACATCGGGAACGTCACACCGTAATTCAGCTGACAAAACGCCTTGATCTCCTCTTCGTTTCCCGGCTCCTGGTTCATAAATTGATTGCAAGGAAAGCCAAGGATAGTAAAGCCGCGTTCATTGTATTTTTCAAACAGCTCCTGCAATTCTCCAAACTGGGGGGTAAAACCGCACTTGCTCGCTGTATTGACGATAAGCGTGACATTCCCTTCAAAACGGTTTAATGATACCTCTTCGCCGTCGATTAATCGCGCATTGAACTCGTAAATTGACATCCGTTTCCGCCCTCCCTGTTAAAATTGTTCTTAAACATACAAAATCGAATGCAGGCCTCTGGCCGTTTCTACCATGTAAATAGGAATTTCCTTGAGTTCCTCGATTTGCGCTTCGGTTACAAGCCTGTTGAAATCAACCATGATTTCATTTCTGATTTCCTCATTTTCCGAAAGCGGATCCCGGCTTGCTGATTGGATAATCTTTCGCTCGAGGCCCCATACCGAATTCACGTATGAATCGATGGTCCTGTATAAGGATGGAGCTTCTCTATGTTCTGCCCTGAAAAATAAAAAAAGTTCGCACCCCTCAAGCCCCCGTCCCGCTGAAGGCAATAGTTCCGAAGCCAGGTTTTCCAGCCCGGCAACAAGCCTAAGTTCAGCCACGATTCCAGGGGTATCCTTCACTTCGAACGAAACCGAGAACAGCCTCGAAAGCCTGGCAAGGTCAACGAGGTCCTTTCTGTCCGTAACAAGGATTTCTCCCGCTAAATCCAGGTCATAAACGGCGCCTTCCACAATTACTTTCATATTATCAAATGCTGTTGGATCAAACAATTTCCAAACCTCCCTTGTGAAAAGCTTAACCCATTCAGGCCTTTTACACTCCATCTTTACAAACCCAATTAAAAAGGAGGCCCTATATCAGGAGCCTCCCATAAAAACATCCAATTTGCTCGATTAGAACAATCCGACCGCGTTCCCTTTATCGTCGACATCCATGTTCAGGGCCGCCGGCTTTTTCGGCAGGCCAGGCATAGTCATGACTTCACCAGTAAGGGCGACGATGAAACCCGCGCCAATGGAAGGCTTAAATTCCCTGACCGTGATTGTGAATCCGGAAGGCCTTCCGACCAGGGCTGGGTTGTCAGATAGGGAGTACTGCGTTTTCGCCATACAGACAGGCAGGTTTGACCAGCCGAGTTTTTCAAACTCTTCAAGCTGCTTTTTCGCCTTTGATGAAAACTCGACATTATCACCGCCATATACCTTTTGGACGATTGTCCTAACTTTCTCGTCAATTGGATCCGAAAGATCATAAAGCGGCTGGAAGTTGTTTTCGCTTGCTTCAATAGCCTTGAGGACCTTTTGGGCAAGGTCGATTCCGCCCTCTCCGCCTTTTTCCCATACTTCGGTCAGCGCGGCTGGGACGTTTTCTTTGGCGCACCATTCAAGCAATGCTTTCACTTCTTCCTCCGTATCGGTTACAAAGCGGTTGATTGCGATAACAGGCGGCAAGCCAAATTCCTTAATTGTATCGATATGTTTTTTCAGGTTGGAGAATCCTAGTGTGAGCGCCGCGACGTTTTCTTTTCCAAGCTCGGCCTTCGGTACGCCGCCGTGCATTTTAAGCGCCCGGATAGTCGCCACGATGACAACTGCTTCAGGGCGGATGCCAGCGCTGCGGGATTTAATATGCAAAAATTTCTCAGCCCCAAGGTCTGCGCCAAATCCAGCCTCTGTAATTACGTAATCCGCCAGCTTCATAGCCGTTGTCGTCGCAATGACAGAGTTGCAGCCATGGGCAATATTCGCGAATGGTCCGCCGTGTACCATGGCCGGTGTATGCTCGATCGTCTGGACAAGGTTCGGCCTGATCGCATCTTTCAAAAGCAGCGCGAGTGCCCCTTCGACGCCAAGGTCTCCGGCTGTCACCGGCTCTTTTTTATCATTGTACGCGACAACCATGCGTGAAAGCCGTCTCTTCAGGTCGGCCATATCTGTCGCCAGGCAAAGGACAGCCATGATTTCGGAGGCCACGGTAATATCGAAGCCGTCTTCGCGCGGTACCCCCTGCACAGGGCCGCCCAGCCCGATAATGACTTTCCTGAGGGCGCGGTCATTCAGGTCAACCGCGCGTTTCCAGACAATTCTCCTTTGGTCGATCCGCAGCTCATTCCCCTGCTGTAGATGGTTGTCTATCAGAGCCGCCAAAGCGTTATTGGCGGTTGTAATCGCATGCAGGTCACCGGTGAAATGGAGGTTTATGTCTTCCATCGGCAAAACCTGGGCATATCCTCCGCCCGCGGCGCCGCCCTTTATACCCATCGTTGGGCCAAGTGATGGTTCGCGCATGGCGATCATCGCCTTTTTGCCAATCCGGTTAAAGGCATCCCCTAGACCAACGGTAACCGTCGATTTCCCTTCCCCGGCAGGTGTTGGGTTTATAGCCGTTACAAGGATGATCTTGCCGTCTTCCTTTGTTTTGAGTTTGTTCAACGCCTCAGTTGAAAGTTTAGCCTTGTACTTTCCATACATTTCGAGGTCGTCGCCCGAAAGCCCAATCTTCGCGGCAATTTCCGCGATGGGCAGCATTTTTGATTCCTGTGCAATTTCAATATCGGATTTGTGCTTCGTCTTTTCCAAAAAAATCCCCCGCATTCCCTGATTGAATTGTGGCAACTGCCATTCTATTGTAACAAATCCAGCGGCCGAAGTGAGTGATTTTTATCCCTATCTTATAATATCTTTCCCCTTAAGAAAAAAAGGAGCGGGATTTACCCTGCCCCTTCGATTTATTTCCTTTTCCTAGCCGCTTTCGGCTTGTTGTCGAATTCCATTTTCCATGAGTAATAGCCTTTTTCAACGTCTTTCTCATATCTCAGGATTGCGTCGAATTTCGAACCTTTTTTGCTTGTCAGCCCCTTGACATTTGCAGAGCCTTTTTTCAAAAGGCTTTTTACCATTGTGGCGGTAGGCTTCTTTTTTAAAGCGGCCAAGAACTTATCATTTTTCCAGACAACGAACTTACAGCCGCTTTTCCAATTGCTGCACCCGAAGCCTTTCTGCCCTTCGATGATGCCACCTGTTCCGCATTCCGGGCATTTTCCAAGCACTTCGGCCGTCTTCCTGGCTCTTGATACCTCCTGAAGGATTTCAGCCTTTCCTGATTTAATCCTTTCGACCGATTCGGAGGTAAAGCCAAAAATCATCTCAAGGAAATCATCCTTTTTCACTTTCCTTTTTTCAATGTCGGACAGTGTTTTTTCGAGCCTGCCAGTGAATTCGAGATCGAATAGTTCCCGGACCGGAAACGTTTCGACAAGGCGCTTTCCAAGGCTTGTACAAAGAAGGTTTTTATTTTGGGCCTCGATATATCCTATGTCTTTCAGCTTCTTGATTGTTTCCGCCCTTGTGGCAGGGGTGCCGATGCTGTAGCCGGCGAGGATTGATTCCATCATCTCTTCGCTGTCTTCCTCCTCATGGCCTTTTCCGCATGTCTCCATAACTCTGAGGAGCGTTTTCTCGGTATGATGCTTTGGCGGCTTCGTTACATGGGATGATAAATCGGTTTTGGCGATTTCGACTTGCTCGTTCAGCTGGACATTGGGCAGCGTTGTTTCCTTCGAATCTATTTTCTCAACCTTTTTCCATCCTTCTACGAGCTGGACCCGGCCTTTGGACACAAAATCCCCTTTCAACCCGGATTCAGGCACGGACGTGATGATTTTTGTTTCCTCGTATTCCGCCGCGGGCATGAACTGCATAATGAAGCGGTTTTTAATCGCATTGTAAACGATCGCTTCATCCGCTGTCAGTGATTTTGGAATCATGTATGTCGGCATGATGGCGCTATGGCTTTCGACCCTTGACGAATCGAAAACACGCCTTGATTTTGTAAAAACAACCTCGTCCTTGTAAGGGAGATTCTCCTTTAGAATATTCAAAACTTTAGCTGCTTTGCCGGCAAGTGTTTCCTCAAGGACCGAGCTTGCCGTACGCGGGTAGGTAATGTATTTTTTTTCGTATAGCGATTGGGCCACCTTCAAAACTTTATCGGAAGTCCAGCCCTTATACTTACTCGTAATAAAGCCTTGCAAGTTTGATAGATTGAAAAGGAACGGCGGGAGTTCGCGTTTTTTCTCTACCTTCTTGTCAGCAATCATTCCGCTGTGGCCTTCTAGGGCCGCCTGGACGGCTTCCAGTTCAGCCTTGTCCTTGAACTTCTCCTCGCCGCCTGCCTGATAGGTCCCTTCGTAATGTTCATTTCGCGCTGTTTTAAAAAGCGCGGTGAATTTAAAATATGTTTCCGGGATAAACCTTTCGATTTCCATATCCCTGTCATAAATGATTTTCAAGGTAGGCAGCAAAACCCTGCCGATATTCAATGCTTTTCCCGAGCCTTTTTGATATTTGAGCGTTGCCGCCGATGTCAGGTTGATACCAATTGCCCAGTCGGCCCATTGCCGGCTGACGCCCGCATCCTGGAGCGGTTTCAGTTCCGAATTCTCCTTGAGGGACTTAAGGCCGTCTAAAACCTCGGCTGGCGTCCATTCATTCAAAAGCAGCCGGTAAACCTGTTTTCCCGTCCTGCTATTGTAAATGATGCTATCGCCAATCAACTGGCCTTCCCGGTCAAAGTCGCACGCGGAAACGATTCCGTCAACGTCATTTCTTCGGATGAGGCTGTAAATCGTCTTCAGTTGCTTTTTAGCGCCAAAATCTTCCTTATCCCTATCTTTTGGGTCACTCTTCACCTTGTATTTAAACTGTTCCGGAATGAATGGAAAATTATCCATGTTCCACTTTGCCATTTTGGCATCATAATCTTTTGCGTCATAAAGCTGGAGAAGGTGGCCGAATGCCCATGTAATGATATAACTTTCGCCTTCATAAAAGCCGTCTTGTTTGCCTTTTATTTTTAAAGCATCCGCGATGTTTTTTGCCACGGATGGCTTTTCAGATATTATGACTTTCTTCACTGTTTCTACCACCAATCTAAAAACCGGAGATACATCCATTTTATCCTATTGCAGCGTGATGCTCAATCGGCCGCTCTATTAATGGACATGCAGCCCCGCACTCCCTTACTCGTAAAACCAGGCACTTTTTGGGACAACCGACCGGACGGTAAATAAAAACGATGGAAACTGCTCGGCTTCCAGGACTACAGCCCCGAGCCGATTGTGGAATAAAATGCCGCTGCCGGAATCGGCTATTTTCTCAATATCGACTTCTCTCCTAAGGAGCATCCGGCAAATCTCCTCGCGATCCGCCGCCCCGCAGGCAGATTCGCGTGAAAACCGCAGCATAATTTCCCTTTTGCCTTTTTCCAGCCTGTACATTCCCTCACCCTTTTCTTTTTGGATAGTAAAGGGTATGGCGTAAATATTTTTTTATGAACAATACTGCCCGGAAAACTGGCAGCGCTGGAAGTAATAGCGCTTTCATTCCTTGACTGCCGGGGGTTTTTCGTGTATATTTAATGCATCATGGTTCAGACTATTTCAGGAAGTTCCTGGACATCTGGTTCATGATAATATTCAACTCGGGCATCAAAGGATGCCTGCAAGGTTTTAGGAGGAAAAGGTTATATGCAAAACGGCAAAGTTAAATGGTTCAACAACGAAAAGGGCTATGGTTTCATCGAGGTAGAAGGCGGCGAAGACGTATTCGTCCATTTCTCCGCAATCCAGGGAGAAGGCTTCAAATCCCTTGAAGAGGGCCAGGAAGTTTCTTTTGAAATCGTTGAAGGCAACCGTGGGCCACAAGCTGCCAACGTAGTAAAACTTTAATTTCTAATTATAAAAAGCGATTTTTCAGGCTGGCATTGCGCCAGCCTTTTATTTTTGCATCCTGTTGCCTGCGAGCCTGCACCCCAGTTCCTTTATTTGGCCGCCCACCGTGCACTCGCTAATACAAAATTTATGGGATTTTCGCTTTCCTGAATCAAGAACATTTTGTCTGTACAAAAAGCAGCCTTCGCAGTAACCCTGAATCAGGCAATTTATCTCCTGCAGAAGCTGCTTTCTGCCAATCGCTTCCTTTTCCATGAGCAGCCTCCTTCCTATAGCAGCTGTGTTTTCGCATGTATTCTCTTCCCTTCAAGCGCCTGGCTCGCAAGCTTGTCGGCTTCTTTATTTTCCGAGCGGGAAATGACCTTGAATGAAGGCTTGATGCCGAGTGCTTCCAATTTCTTTTCAATCCGGTCAAGCCAGCGGTTCAGCACTTCCTCATAACACGGCCATTCTCCTTCAAGCTGTTTTAGAACTCCCTGGGAATCACCGCGTATTTCACAAGGCATATTTTTTATCTCGAATTCCTCAAGAAGAGTGGCGGCAAAGTAAAGGGCTGCATATTCCGCTTCGTTATTCGTTTCCATCTCACCGATCCGCTCATTTGCACGAACCCGGAACTTTTTTTTGCCCTGCCTGAAAAACAGGACCACCCCAAGACCTGCTTCATTCGTATCTTTCATGAAGCCGCCGTCAAAATAAACAACAACATCATGGGGATCCTCTTCTGTCTCCTCGAGGAGCTTCCTCATTTCCTTCATTGACCACTCGGTCCCAATTTCATCCTCAAAGGAAAATTCATGGGCTTTCCCTATTTTTTCGAGCTCCTCTGCAGACGCGAGCGCCAGGTCCCCTTCAAGCCAGTCGGAATGAAACCGGACCTTCCCGCCTCCCTTTATAGTAAAAAGCCATTCCAGTTTGTATTTCATCAAAAAACCTCCGTATTTCCTTTGTATCCTATATCTTTGCCATTAATATTAAAAAACCATTCTTTTCATGATACACATTTCAATCCTTCTTAAACGTTTACTTCCGAAAATATAATCTGTTACCACTGTCGTTTTATGATAAAATCACTTTAGCACAATAATGGAGGAATGGGTATTGATAGAAGTATACATCGACGGGGCAAGCGCGGGTAATCCTGGTCCAAGCGGCGCAGGCATTTTCATCAAAGGCCATGGGTCGGCGGAAAAGTACTCTTTGCCCCTCGGAATCATGACTAATCATGAAGCAGAATACCATGCGTTTATCAAGGCATTGGAAATCTGCCTTCAAAAAGGCTACAGGACCGTTTCATTCAGGACTGATTCGGAGCTTGTGAACAATGCTGTTGAAAAAGAATTCGCCAAAAATAAAAACTACGCGCCTCTCCTTGACCGGGCGCTTGAACTTACAAGGCAGTTCGATCTTTTTTTCATAAAATGGATCCCGGGGAGCGAAAACAAAGTAGCGGACGAATTATCAAGAATAGGGATTAGGAAAAATGAATAGGAGCCGCCATATTCTCGCTGACTCCGTTTTGCTTTTCGTAACGTTCATTTGGGGCATAACATTCGTGATGATCCAAAACGCCATTAGCTCCCTGGAGCCTTTTTCATTCAACGGTGTCCGTTTCCTCACAGCGGCGCTTTTGCTTGCCATATGGCTTCTGCTTGCTGACCGGAAACAACTATCCCTGGTGACCCCGCGTCTAATCCTATCAGGCGCGTTTCTCGGCCTGTTCCTTTTTGTCGGCTATGCGTCACAAACCGCCGGGCTTTTGTATACAACTTCCTCAAAAGCCGGATTTATCACCGGGCTGAGCGTGGTCCTTGTCCCGCTCTTTTCTTTCCTGCTTATGAAACAGCAGCCCGGAAGGAATGCTGTAATAGGAGTATTGGTGGCGACAGTAGGATTGTTCCTCCTGACAATGACAGGAGTTTCTCCGTTAAATAAGGGGGATGGCCTCGTCTTTATTTGCGCTATCGGCTTCGCCTTGCATATTTTGTTTACTGGAAAATACAGCAGCCTGTACCCTTCCCTTCTACTTACAATTGTCCAAATTGCAACTGTTGGAATCCTGTCTTCTGTTTCGGCATTATTTTTTGAAAACTGGCAAAAAGCGTTCCAGCCCGAGATTATTTTTTCAAGCGAGGTCTTGATTGCACTCCTTGTTACATCACTTTTCGCGACAGCGATCGCTTTTTTAGCCCAAACTGCCTTCCAGAAACATACATCGGCTACAAGGGTTGCACTCATATTCGCGATGGAACCGGTTTTTGCCGCTGGAGCGGGATACTTTTGGGCAGGTGATATCCTTACCATTTCGGCACTCGCGGGATGCCTGTTCATTTTCTTGGGAATGGTTATCTCGGAACTGCCCCCCCGCCAAAAAAAACTTATGGAAATCCCACTGAATGTTGAAAAGCCGGGTGCATAGCCCGGCTTTTTTTCCTCTTAAAGGAATAGCAGTCCCTGTTCTTTTACATAGTCAAGGGCAGCCTGCCTTGTATGAATTTGATTGGAAACAAGCGTTTCCAATAGAGAAACATAGAAGCTGCCTTCGAACCCGATTTGGGCTTTCAGCGTCAGCTCAATCGCGGCAATCGCCACCTCATCTGGGGCGTTTGTATAATGCTTGCCGAAGTAAATGAAACCAATGGCATCTTCCTGCAATTGAAAGCCTTTCGCCTTCAAATCCTGCAGGTAAAGGTCGACCGTCTGCACCTTTATGACCCATCCTTCCTGATTTTACAAACATATATTCTGTTTTTAGTTTACTGTAAAACCAGACGTTTTGCTATCATTTTTTGTCAAAAGATGTCCGATGTAACCTGCCAAAAGCCCCAAAAGCGCTCCTCCGAGTACTTCCTCGGGTTTGTGCCCCAGCATTTCCTTCAGCCTTTTTGGCGTTTTTTCCTCAAACTCTACCGTTGATTCGTCATGGTGTATTTTATCGATTAGTTCATCCAACGAATTTACTTTCAGAGTCAGTTCCCCGGTCTGCCTCCTGATTCCCTGGGCATCGTACATGACGATTAGCCCGTATACGAGGGATAGCGCGAAATCGGCAGTCGGAACTCCCCTTTTAAGCGCAATGAAAGTTGTCAGGGATGAAACTCCGGCCGAGTGGGAGCTCGGCATGCCTCCCGTCTGGAAAAACAGCTCCGGGCGCCACTCCTTTTCTTTTACATAGTGGATCGGTATTTTTAGGCCCTGGGCGAGCCCAATGCTTAATAATGAAACAATGACTCCCTTGTTCAATTCCTTCACCCCTTCTCGAAAGTTAACACGTGTTTTTTATTATTCCCTGAGGGGATACTAAGAAAACAGGAGGTGACGAAATGAGCAAAAATGACGGCAACAACAGGGGGACAAAAGCCCCAGGCGTGAATCCACAAGGATTTGGACAGGATGCGACTCGCACACCCGACCCAAAAAGTGAACTAGAAGAAAGGGCAAAAAAAAGCAATACCCGCCGGTAGCTAGAAAAGCGCAAGCGCCCGTTTAGCGCTCGACAGGACTGGAGGGAAGCAACTGCTATGAGTTACTTCCCCGCCCATAAACAATGCCCGCTCCTTATCGGAAACGGGCAGTCTTTCGTATTCTGGCTTTACGTAATTAAAAAACAACTTCGGAACGAAAAGGAACCATTCGTGCGATTCCCCTTAGGCCGGTATCCAAGAGCATCGATTCAACTTTTTCCCTATCGGGAGAAAATACGGCGGCTTCCAAGTCACAATCAACCGGTACGCTGCAATGGATTTCCGCAAGTTTCCTTGACAGGTGGAGCATTTCGAGGTCCTGTTCGATTTTCGACCTATGGGATTTGGAAAGCAGCTCGAGGTTTTCAAGAATGCCTTCGATATGGCCATGCTCCTTTAATAGCTTCAACGCCGTTTTTTCACCAATGCCCTTGACTCCCGGATAATTATCGCTCGGGTCGCCCATGAGCGCCTTTAGGTCAATCATTTGCCTAGGTATCAATCCGCATTCTTCAAAAAAGGATCCCGGGGTATGGACCTGATAATTGCCGAACCCTTTCTTAAGCAAAATAACCGTCACTGCGTCATCAAGCAATTGAAGGATGTCGCGGTCGCCTGTCAAGATCGAAATGGGCATTGAACCGCCAAGCTGCCTTGCGATGGTTCCGATGCAGTCATCCGCTTCATAGCCCGCGAGGCCGATGTTCGGAATGTCAAAGGCGCTCACAACCTCCTTCGCCAAATCGAACTGGGGAATCAATTCGACAGGCGCTTCCCCCCGGTTCGCCTTGTAGCTATCGAAAAGTTCGGTGCGGAATGTCTTGCTCCCCATATCCCAGCAAACGGCAAGATGGGATGGGGAAAATTCCGAAACGGCGGCCAGCATATGTTTAAGGAACCCATGGACCGCATTCGTCGGCATCCCTTTGGCATTGATCATGAACTGGCCAGACACGGCTGTGGCGTAAAAAGCCCTGAACAAAAGCGCCATGCCGTCAATGAGCATCAACGAATCCTTTTTGTTATCCATCAATAATATCCTCCATAAAAAAAGGTGCAGAAATGCGCCTTGAAATTTTAGGTTTTGTTAGCAGACAGGCATTTTCCTGAAAAAATCCTGTCTATATTATAGCATAAAACCTATGAAAATAGTTGATTTATTTGCTGAGCGACTGAAGCTGCTTTAAAGACTCCTCGAGCCTGTCCGCGTCGATTCCGCCATCCAAAACTTCAAACATTGCGGTGAAATGGTTTTCAACCTGCATGCGAAGGTTTTCCGCTATTGAATCGAAAAGCTGTCCCGCAAGAGATCTTCCGTAAACATCGAGTCTTTCGGACTGGCTGCTAAGATAACTGTCCGCCCCAGGGCTAAGAGCCGCCTCTAGTTGTTCCTGCATCACTTTTTTACCGTTCTTTTCAAAGAAATCCTTTGGATTTTTAAACAGTGCCAGCTGCTTTGAAAATTTAGACCTGTCTAAATCGGACAATCCAGCCGGAAACTCGATTCCCCGTGGTTTTGGAAAATCGAAACCTGAAAAGCTGATTCCTTCACACATTTCCGAAAGGTCTTTCACGAGTCCCTCGCGGAAATCGGAAACCGCCCTGGCAGTGAACTTTTCAATACGTAGCGCGGTCGCCCTCATTTCCTGCCCCAGGTCGTGGCCAAGGCTGTCAAGGAGGTCGCCAAGGGCCCCATCAAGCGATTTTTTTATATTACGGCTTCCACTGTTTAGCACGGAGGGATTAAAGGACTCGCGGAAAAAGTCGCCGAACCTGAGGAAGACTCTTTGCTTGCAGTAATGTACAAGCTCCTGCACCTCCTGGGAAATCCGTTGTTCGAGCGGACCGGAAGTTTGTGCGAAAATAAACGAAGATGCTTCCGATTTCAATTCCTTAAGCTGTCGTCTCCGTGCTTCCGCGTTGGAAACGGCATCCTTCGCTGAAGCAACAAGAGAGGACACCCTTTTTGCGGCATGCTCAAGATCCTTTATCGCGGAGGCGGCCGCCATGCTCGCAAGCCCCTCGTTGATAAAACGGAAGAACGGCTCTTCAAAGCCCGAAATACCTGAAACGGCGCTAACATCGCCATCCATCTTTTCCTTTAAGGCTAAAAGCGAGGATAGTGGATGCAAGGATGGATTTCTGACCCCATAGTTAGCGAGCTGCCCCTTCACATAATTGAGGACAAGTTCCTTTTCTTCTTCATCCTTCGCAAGGTCGATGGCATTAACGATAAAGAACATTTTATCAAGTTCGAATACTTCCTTAACCCTTCCAAGCTGAATAAGAAATTCACGGTCGGCCCTTGAGAACGCATGATTGTAGTAGGTGACGAACAGGATGGCGTCCGCGTTTTTAATATAATTGAAAGCAACCCCCGTGTGCCTCGCATTAATCGAGTCCGCCCCCGGGGTATCTACGAGGCTGATTCCCATCCGTGTCAGCGGGCAATCGTAATACAAATCGATCCACTCCGCGAAACATGATTTCTCTTCTTTCGCGACAAAATCGGCGAAATCGGCCATGCCAGCGTAAATTTTTGTTCCAAGGTTCTCCCTGGCTGCCGAATATCCATTCTCAAAAGCGTTCAGGAAAGAAAGGTTCGCTTTCTCGGCTGTTTCGCCCTGGAATGGCCTTTTCTCAAGTTCCCTCGTTTTATCGAGCGCTTCTTCCAGGGAAGCGGCCTTTCCAGAAAAAAACTTCAGTGCTTTGTTGACATCGGCGAGAAGGCTGTCCGGCTCCTTCATTTTTACAACGACCGTGCCGTGCGGATGTTCATTGTCCACAGGTTTGATCCTGCATATCGAAGCGGTCGTCGGATTCGGGGAAACCGGCAAAATATTCCCGCCGATTAGCGCATTGGCAAAAGATGATTTCCCGGCGCTGAATGCCCCGAAAAGAGCGACAGTGTAAGAACTTTTCTCAAGCTTGCCGGCTTTTTCGCGCAGCTCGCCCGCCATATGGGCAAAACCGGGAAGCGTTTCGATAATTTGAGCGGCATCCCTAAGCCTTAAAGCGATTGCTTCCCCGGTTTCAGCCTGGGTTTCAAGCTTTTTCGGTGTCCCTTGCCGGATTTCCCGGAACTCGTTTTCGATTGTGGCGGCTTTTGCAAAACTTTCACCGCGGATAATCTTGACATTTTCATCCTCCCGGCGGAAAAGCCATTCCGGCAATTCCGGTCCTATTTCCTGGGTGTGTCCAATGATTGTGTCAAGTTCGTTTTTCGCGGCCTCACAATCCGCATCCATCTCCGACAGCCTTATTCTTGCACTCTTGGCCTCTGCGAGGAGTTCAAGTTCACGCTTTTCACCGTCCGCAAGCTTTTCCGCCATGCCGCGAATTGCCTTGCTATATTCTTTGTTAAATTCGAAAATCCTGTCCCTTGCCGCTTTCTTTATTTCAGCCGACAGCTCATCCGTATATGTCAGCAAATAATCGCCTGAAAGAAGAGCTCCCTTCTTAAGCGGTTTCTCGAGCAACTCGATTGAGACGGGAATCGAAAAGTTTCTAGCCATCCCTTCAAGCTGGGCGTCCCTTATTCCCTTTTCCTTTAAAAGGCCGAGCAATAGATCCCGGATGTGCCATTCTGCCTGTTGTTTCGTCTTTTCACTCACCGCTTCGAGAAACGTATCCCTGCGCGACTTTTTTTCGGCGGTTGTTTTTCCCGCGGTGAATAGGAAACCGACTTTAAAGCCCGGCTGCTCAGATTCTAGATACGCATTCGCGAGCTCCCTTGTTTCAAACGGCATCAGATAAGCGTTGTTGAGTATTTGCCCCGCTTTTTCATCCAGTTCCCGCAATGCTTGTTCGGCGGAATCCTCAAGCCGGGAAAGCTCTTCATTAATCTGGCGGCTCCTTTCCTCCAGCGAATCTTCAGCGCCAAACGGGTTCGCCGCAAGGAGTTCGTTAAGCCTCGCCCGTTCCTCCTCCTGGCTCAAGGACAGATTCAGGATATAATCCTGCGCGATTTTACCCAATGAGGCCAGGGTCGAGTCTTCCAGCAGATTCCAACCGCTTCCCAGCTTTGTATGGATTAACTTTTCCAGGTCGGAGTACTGGTTTTCCTTGTGGGACGGTTTTTTCAGAGATGTATAAAAAATTCCGGCAGGGCTTACTCCCCAGGAACGGAAGGATGCTTCAACACTTTCCTTAAAATCAAGAAAACTTAGTTCGTCTTCCCTGTGCTTGTCAATTTGGTTGACTACAAGGTATACCTCCTTGCCCGCGTCCTGAAGCTCTTTTGTAAAAAGGAAATTCACTTCGGATTGGACATGGTTGTAATCCATGACATAAAAAACGAGATCCGCGAGATGGATAGCGGATTCGGTCGCAATCCTGTGCGCATCGTCGGCTGAATCGATTCCCGGAGTATCAAGGATGACCGTATTTTCAGGTAGAGAGGAACCCTGCCGGCTAATTTCAATCTCCTCGATTTCGTCGCCGTCAAGGCAATGGCTCTTTACCGCTTCATAGTCATACGGCGGCAAATAAAGCCAAGGAATGTCCTTTTTGAAAAAAACCTTGGCATATTCCTCCCCCGATTTCACTTTGACAAGATTCGCGCTTGTCGGAATTGGGCTTGAAGGAAGGATATCTTCGCCCGCAATTCTGTTTATCAATGAGGATTTTCCAGCTGAAAAGTGCCCGCAGAAGGCGATTGCCTGCTCCTTCGCTCCGTATTTCCACCCTAGCTGCTTTACTTTATGGGCTGATTCCAAATCCCCATTTTTTTCAAAATAATCATAAAGCCCGGAGATGACGCCTTTAAGTCTACTTTCTGATATGCGCTCCATTTCTGCCTGAACCATGAAAAAAATTCCCCTTCGAATAAAATAATATCCTTTTCATTTTATACGAAAATTCTTTCATTTCCCATAAAGAAGTTACTATTTCCACCATATATAAAGCAAAAAACCAGGAGGATCCCTGGTTTTAATTAAAATCGTATATAAGATTCATCATTATCTAGTTGGCCTGGCAACATGGCTTAATACATGCTTCATTACCGCCGCATAAACAATTACGGTTCCTCCGACAAAAACAAGCGCCATATGTAACACCTTCCCTGATGAGAATGATTTTCATTTCCAAAGAAAGTGTAACATGTTTGATAATCATTTTCAATACGAAAAGACTATTTGTCAATTTTCTTTAACATTTGCGGTACGAACCGGTTGCTGCCATCTATTATTTTTCCGTATTCCGAGAGGTTTCTTAACGCCTCTTCCTCGGCGGGAATGCGGACAGAAAGCATGATCGCATTCAAGACGGCAAAAAGGGCCGCAGTTATATATGCCTGAAACAGCAACGGAATCACAAGGAGTTCCAGGGTGACAATGGCATAGTTAGGATGGCGGATGAATTTGTATGGGCCTCTTTTAACAATAGCTGCCCCGGGAAGGACGATGATTTTTGTATTCCAGTACTTTCCGAGCGATGACAGAGCCCAGATGCGCCCTGCTTGAGCAAGGATAAATAGCAAGAGGAATAAGGGCCATATGGGGGAAAGGCCTTTTTTAAAAATCCATACTTCAAGAACGAAAGCTAAAAAGAAAGCCGCATGCATCATGACCATCCACGGGTAATGGGCTTGGCCAAACTCAAGCGCCCCCTCCTGTTTCATTCTTTTCTCATTGTTCCTGGCAACCATTAATTCGACAAGGCGCTGAATTATAACAAACCCGATAAAAGCAATGAACAGGCTCATTCCTTCCACCTCATCAATAGAAGCTCTGAACTGAATCCTGGCCCAAGTGCTCCGGCCAGGCCGTACGCCCCTGCTTCCGGGTTCAGTTCCATATGGCGTTTCAACACATAAAGTATTGTAGCTGATGACATATTCCCGAATTCACTTAGCACATCCTTCGAGATATCTATCATCTCCCTGCCGATTCCAAGGGAGGCTGCATACGCATCGAGAACCTTCTTTCCCCCTGGATGGGCGATGAAATAACGGAGTTCCTCAATTTTGACGCCCTCTCCCTCAAGGAAGGCGCTAACATTCGGCTGCAGCCAATTTTCTATTATCGAAGGAATATCTCTTGAGAAAACGACATACAACCCTTCGTTTTTAATATCCCATCCCATTACGTCCAGTGAATCAGGCATAAGAGTCGACTGGGTCGCAATTATTTCAGGCACCCTGGCCGAATGAAGTCCAACTACTTCATCCCCGCACACGAGCGCGCAACTCACTCCGTCCGCGAACAGGGAAATCCCGACCAGATTGCTTTTGGAACGGTCATTTTTTTGGAATGTCAGGCTGCAAAGCTCGACACTGAGCACCAGTACTTTCGCTTCCGGGAAAGCAAGGCAGTATTCGTACGCCCTCGAAAGGCCGGCGGCTCCGCCCGCGCATCCAAGTCCCCATATCGGAATCCGTTTGGTATGCGGCGAAAAAGGCAGCTTGTTCATAATTCTCGCATCGATGCTCGGCGTTGCCAGCCCGGTTGTTGACACAAAGAACAGCGCGTCAATTTCCTGGTATTCCACCTGCCTTTTTAAAAACGATCCATTCGACAGGCATCTGGTTATAGCTTCCTGCCCTAGTTCCACAGATGCTTCAATATAGGCGTCATTCCGTTCTTTGAAGGAACGGTCTTGCCTGAACCAATCAATATCCCTTACAAAACGCCTGCTCTCGATCTGGCCATTCTGAAAAACAGTTAAAAGCCGTTCTATATCCTGGAAAGATTCCGAAAACAGCTCTCTTGCAAATTCGACTGCCCTTTCTTGCCCGACCTGGAAGGGGGGAAGCGCTTCCGCTATTGAAATGACTGCTGGCATCGTACATTCTCCTTCAACTCTAGTAAAGGTATTTTTACCTCGGTCCGGCAAATTATTCCGGAGCGGCTATTAGCCTATTCCCTAATTTGTGGAGAGTATACGGTTTCAGCAGTGGAGTGGACAAAAAAAAAGCACCCTCCTGCGAAAAGGAGGGTGCCATCTTGTTTTGAAGGTGTTGTTGTGCAGCTCCATTATAGCAAAAAATAATCTTGCATCATAGGTCAATCATTTCCAGTACATGCCTAGAATCCCTGGATGGTCATTCCGCCATCGACAAATAAGGTCTGGCCATGGACATAGCTGCCTGCATCGGATGCGAGGAAAACGGCTGGCCCCGCCAATTCAGGCAGCTCGCCAATCCGCTTCAACGGCGTTACATCAAGAATATCCTTGACATATGAAGGGTCTGCGAGGAGTTTTTCCGTCAATGGCGTCTTGAAATACCATGGCCCGATCGCGTTGACATTGATATTGTACTTGCCCCACTCAAGCGCGAGGACCTTGGTCATTTGGATAAGTGCAGCCTTGCTTGCCGCGTAGACAACTCCCGTCCTCAACGCTACATGCCCCGCAACGGATGTAACCGATATAATCCTTCCCCCTGTTTCCTGATCCTTCATCAGCTTGCCGGTTTCCTGGGCCATCATGAATGCGGATTTCAGATTTGTATTCATAATCGTTTCCCATTCCTCGTCGGTCACATCGAGCGCCTTTGAGCGAATGTTCATTCCCGCGTTGTTAATGAGAATATCAATTGATCCCCATTCTTCCTTGACCATTTTTACAGCCCGAGACGCATCTTCCCGTTTTGTCACATCCGTTGGAATGATCAGGCTTTGCTTCCCATGGTTATGTATGATTTCCGCGGTTTCTTCAAGGTCGGAAACTGTCCGTGAAAGGATTGCCACATCAGCTCCCGCTTCCGCCAGTGCCGATGCCAGCGCCCTGCCGATACCCCTTCCCGCCCCTGTAACGATGGCTTTTTTTCCATCAAGCCGAAATGAAGGTAAATACATTATTCCCTTCCTCCCTTTTTAGTGCCCTGATTATTCTTTCTTGGCTATCATGCTTGTCTTAACTCTCTTAATTATAATGAAAGAATATTAAAAAAGCACCGTATATGCGGTGCCATGTCTTAATCCTTATTTTGTTTTTGGACCTCGATCCAAATTTTATTGGAGGCAAGCATTCCACAAACCTTGCAGGCAGTCTTTTTATTATAAAGCAGGCGGCATTTTTCACAGTAGTATTTTTCCATTTTCCCCCGCATCCTTTCACATTTTATTAACAGTTTATTTTTTTTGCTTCTGCTTTGTTCATTCGTCCATTTCGCAAGCCGCCCTAATTTTTTCAATTACTTTTCTCACTCGCTTTCCTTCAAGTTCACTTTTTAGACACATATAACCCCTCTTAAAAGTGATTTAAATCACTGTTTTGTAAAGTTTATCCTATTATCATAGTGTTAAAGCAGTTATGGACACTTTGTGAACATTCAAGAACCCATATTTTACTTTTTTTATAGTTTTGTATTATGAAATTGTACTTATTGAATTTTTTTCAATATTTAGAAGGGAGTGCTGGGGATGGCAAAGACAGAATTGGCAAAGACAGGAAAGAAAGTGAAGCACAAAGTTCAGGATTCGGAACCGGTCCTGAAAGGGACCCTCTTATCGGTTTTCCTGCTTGGTGGATTTTTAATTTTAACTTGGGCCGGGGTTTATTTCCTATTCCTCGACCGTTTTTAAAGTATAGAAGGGGGAGCATACATGCACATCCATAAGTTTGAAAAAATTTGGCTCACATTTGGCATTGCCACACTCGTCATGTTTTTATCGGTGGTCGGCGTAAGCGCTTTTTATATGGGCAACCAGCCTCCAAGCTGCAACCTGACGATCGACCCTGAAAAAGTGGACACAACCGCTCCGTTTGACAAACCGGGCCTGACAAAGGTCGAAGGCAAGGAATGGGACTACCAGCTTGTTTACGTGGCATCGGCATTTTCCTATAATCCCATCAAGGTCCAAGTCCCTGTCGGGGCAAAAGTAAAAGTGATTGCAACCACAAAGGATGTCATTCATGGGTTTGAAGTTGCCGGTACAAATATCAATATGATGCTGGAGCCAGGCTATGTAAGTGAGTTTACAACAACCTTCGACAAACCTGGTGAATACCTAGTCGTATGCAACGAATACTGTGGCACGGGCCATCACTTAATGCAATCCACAATCGAGGTGACTGAATAATGCAGGCTTCCACAATCCCAACGAAAGTCGATCCGCGAGATGCAAAGTTATCCATGGCCCACCTTTATGTTGCATTCACCGCCCTTGGGCTAGGCGGCCTCATGGGCCTGCTGCAGGTTATGGTACGGTCCGGGAAGTTCCAGCTTCCATTCGGAATCGATTATTATCAAGTATTGACGGTCCACGGCGTTCTGCTTGGCCTTGTCCTGACCACATTTTTCATAATGGGTTTCCAGACAGCGGCTGTCAGCCGAACTGCGGGAGCGATGTCTAACGGAGCAAGACTTGCCGGCTGGATCGGCTTTTGGCTGATGACAATCGGAACCGCCATGGCGGCCGTTATGATCCTTTTAAAAGAAGCATCCGTCCTGTTTACGTTTTACGCGCCATTAAAAGCCCACCCGGTGTTCTATATCGGCCTAACTCTTGTTATCGTCGGCAGCTGGGTTGCCGGAGGCGCACTTATAGGAACCTACGGGAAGTGGCGCAGGCAGAATCCTGGTAAAACCAGCCCACTGCTGACTTTCATGGTTGTTGTGAATACTGTCATGTGGATCGTTGCGACCCTTGGCGTCGCGGCGACGGTCCTTCTGCAGCTCCTGCCATGGTCCCTTGGTTTGGTTGAACGCGTGGATGTACTTGTCAGCCGTACGTTGTTCTGGTATTTCGGGCATCCTCTCGTGTATTTCTGGCTGCTGCCAGCCTACATGTGCTGGTACGCGATCGTTCCAAAAATCATTGGCGGAAAAATCTTTTCCGATTCTTTGGCAAGGCTTTCGTTCCTGCTGTTCCTGCTCTTTTCCATCCCAGTCGGTTTCCATCATCAGCTGGTCGAACCGGGAATCGACCCGGCATGGAAGTTCCTGCAGGTTGTCCTGACTTTCATGGTCATCATCCCATCGTTGATGACCGCCTTCTCAATGTTCGCGACATTTGAGAAAACAGGCCGTTCCCAAGGTTCAACCGGATTGTTCGGCTGGGTGAAAAAACTTCCATGGGGCGACGCGAGATTCACGGTCCCTTTCATTGGAATGGCTGCTTTTATCCCTGCTGGCGCTGGCGGTATTATCAACGCTTCGCACCAATTGAACCAAGTTGTCCATAATACTATCTGGGTAACAGGCCACTTCCACCTGACACTTGCCACTACGGTTGTCCTGACGTTCTTCGGTATTTCGTATTGGCTCGTACCGCATCTGACAGGCCGGAAACTGACAAAGGCAATGAACAAATTGGCCATCATCCAGGCATGGGTTTGGACAGTCGGCATGACGTTCATGTCAGGCGCGATGCACGCGGCCGGCCTTTTGGGAGCTCCGCGCCGTTCCGCCTTCTCCGAATATGGAGGTTCAGCGCAGGCGGCGGAATGGATTCCCTACCAGATTGCCCAGGCAATCGGCGGCTCGATTCTTTTCATTGGCATTATTCTCGTATTGGTGATTTTCATCAACCTCGCTTTCTTTGCTCCTAAAGGAGAGGAAGAATTCCCAGTCGGCGAGGCAGAAGCAGGGGAAGAAAAATCGCCGGCTGTATTCGAAAACTGGAAGCTGTGGCTTGGCATTACAGCCGCCCTAATCCTTTTCGCTTATACAATTCCGTTGATTGATATCATCCAAAACGCGCCAATCGGCTCAAAAGGCTGGCAAACATGGGGCAAATGGTAATGTAATTTATTTTTCAAACTAGGACAAAAAGTCTCCAGTCACATCGACTGGAGACTTTTCTTATTCGGGCGTATCTCCCCCAAGTTCAAGTTGGATGCCGATACGGATATGAGAATTAGGGCGGATCCGATGATTTGCAGGACGCCAATTCCTTCCCCGTAAAGGAAAACCCCGAGCATCGTAGCGACGATCGGTTCAACAGTCGCGATAATCGCGGCTGTGCTGCTGTCTGTTTTTTCGAGCCCCTTCGTATACATGAAATAGGCCAAAACCGTCGGAATAATCCCAAGGCCCGCTCCGTAAAGAAGCGAATTCCCCGAAAGCAAAACGTCAGCCTTTTCCCAAAGCCCCGTTAAAGGAACGAGGAACAAAGCGGCCGTCAAAAACGTATAGAATGTAATCGTGAAGGGCTTGTACTTGCGTAACGCCGCCTTCCCGAAAATACTGTAAAGGGCATACCCCAAACCCGCCCCGAGGCCAATCAGAATTCCGGTTGGGGCGGCTCCCGAATCACCCCGAAACCCTGCCACAAGCACACATCCAAAAAAAGTGCCCGCTACAGCCAACAGTTTCGTTTTCGTAAATCTCTCCTTGAAAACTAAAAAGGAAATGATCGATACAAAAATCGGCGACGTATACAATAGGATTACCGCGAGCGACACGTCCATTCGGTTTAGGGCGGTAAAATAGCACCAATTAAAGAATACAATGCTAAAAATGCCCGTACCTATGAACAGCCAACCGTCACGAAGGCGGATCGACAATTCATCCCTGTATTTTAAGCCTCCGATGAGTGCCAGCAGTATCGCCGCGATTGCGACCCGGATTGCGACTATTTCCATCGGGCTGAAACCAATTTGGGCCAGCCCCCTTACAAAAACCGCGATGCATCCCCAAAGGGAGGCGCTTGCCGCGATCAGCAGCAGCGGGAGATGCTTTTTCATGCAAAGGCACCACCAATCAGTAAAACTATCATATTATCTTTTAATCGATATTCAGGCAATATACCCCGCTGTATTTTTCATAAAGGTATTCAATCAAATAATCCGGATTCAGCCCTTCCCCGGTAGCATCGACAAGGATTTCAAGCGGCTTTTTCATTTTACCAAAAAAATGGACATGCTTTGTAAACCATTCCTTGATTGGAAGATACTCGCCTGTTTCCAACAGCCTTGCGTATTCGGGCATCTCTTTTTTGAGCGTGTTCATGAATTGGGCTGCATACATGTATCCCAGCGCATAGGAAGGGAAATAGCCGAATGAACCTCCGGACCAGTGGACATCCTGAAGGACTCCTTCCGCGTCATTCCGCGGGCGAATGCCCAAATACTGCTCATATTTCCTGTTCCAGACTTCAGGCAACTCCTTTACCTCTATTTCATTATTGAATAGCCCCTTCTCTATCTCATAGCGGATAATGATGTGGAGCGGGTAGGTCAACTCGTCGGCTTCTATCCTTATATACGATGGCTTTGATTCATTGATGGCCCTGTAAAAGTCTTCAATCGAAATTCCATCGAACTGGCCGTCCGCGTATTTTTTCAGCAAATCGAGGTTGTTCTTCCAAAATCCGAGGCTCCTGCCCACGAAATTTTCATAAAAAAGGGATTGCGATTCATGAATTCCCATCGAAGTACCGGAACAAAGAGGCGTCCCGATCAGTTCCTTGGATATATTTTGTTCATACAGGGCATGCCCGCCTTCATGGATAGTCCCGAAAACCGCCGTGCGGAAATCATTTTCATCGTAATTTGTCGTTACCCTTACGTCGCCGGGATTAAGGCCGGTCGCAAATGGATGGACAGTTTCATCAAGCCGTCCGGCATTGAAATTATAGCCGATCTGTTTAAGGGCCTCCAGGCTGAATTCCCTTTGCGATTCCTTAGGAAAATGGTGGAACAGGAACCCTGTTTCCGGTTTCTTGCCCGATTTGGCTATTTCACTTACCAATGGTACGATTTTATCGCGCAGCTTGGCGAATACATCGTCGAGTACTTCTACCGTAATACCGGGCTCATACATGTCGAGGAGTGAATTATAAGGGTTGCCGGTGTATCCCCAATACTCGATGAACTGTTTTTGGATGGCGACCAGTTTTTCCAAATATGGCCTGAACATTTCAAAATCGGAAGCCTTTTTCGCTTCTTCCCAAATCGATTCCGCCCTCGCCTGGAGTACGACATACTCCCTGAACAAGCTTTCAGGAATTTTCCTGTTGCGTTCGAAATTCTTTTTGCACTCTTCAAGCACCTTATTTGTCACGGAGCCAGGCACGTTCCCTGAAAGCTTTTCTATGTATGCTTCCATTTCATCGGATACTGACATTTTAAAAACTTCGCTTTGAAGCACTCCAATTACCTCGGACCTCTGTACATGCCCTTCCCTTGGGGCGCCGGTTCGTAAATCCCAATAAATAAGACCCAGCGCTTCGTTGTAGGCCCCCATTTTTTTTACGTATTCGAGGAATTCTTTTTCTATTTCCGAAATATTTTTTTCCATACCCAAACCCCTTTACTATTAATTAATCTATTTTATCATACTTTTGCAAAAATTCACCGGCTGAAAAACGCTGCAGAATGTGTTTTCCGCAGCGCTTTTTGCAGTAAATCCCAACTATTTCTTTTTAATGGCCACCCTCGGCAGTGCCCTTGTTTGTGATGCTGGCGTCCGGGTCGCTAATCGTATTTATTTCCATGCTTACAAAAGCCACAGCCCTTTTTTACATCGGCCAGGCAGCAGTTTCAATTTCACTTTTGGCAATGAGCGTGACAATTATTCTAGTGTTAAAAAAATAAAGGAGTGGTTCCATATGGCAACAGTTGATAAAATTCGTGAAGAACTTAAATGCGTACTCGATCCGGAACTGAACATTAATGTTGTGGATCTGGGCCTTATCTATGGAATTCAGATGTCCACTGAAAGGGACGTAGAAATTACCATGACCCTGACCACCCCAGGCTGCCCGCTCCATGACAGCATCACTTCAGGCGTAAAACAGCGAATCGAGGCTTTGGAAGATATCGATACCGCTATGATTCATCTTGTTTGGGAGCCGGCATGGTCGCCCGAAAATATGTCGGAAGAGGCATTGAAACAGTTGGGAAGATAGGGATATGTTATGTGAATGACCTAAAAAACGAAGGCCGGGAATTCAGGGTTTCCCCTGTACCCGGCCTTATCTTATCGTGGCATTTGCCGATAGCGCCTGTTTCCAGTTCCTGTCCGCCTCCTGCAGTTGAAGGACTGTTTTCGCTTTTGGATTGGTATCCTGGTTTAGTATTTGCTGTGTAGACTCAATCGCCTTGGCAATTCTGGCAAAGTCAAGCGGTTGAAACATGTTCCCATTCCCTCCCGAATAGTGTAGGATGTCTGTATTCTATTCGGTAGGAAACAGGAATATTCAATCATGCTGATAAAATTTTCACTATTTGTCGCGAGGAGGCCTTGGACCCCAGTACTGATAATAATCTGTTTTGATAAAGCCGTTGAAAAGCTTCCGTTTTTTGGTGGCAGGCTTTCCATAAAATTTTTCAAAATCCTCATGGGCCGTCAGTATGTACTTGCTCCATGTATCAAGCTTCCCAAAGGCTTCACCCATTTCGCGGTACATTTTTTCAACAGCGGGCCTGTCCCCAAGCCGCTCCCCATAAGGCGGGTTTGCGACAATGACTCCGTATTGCTTGTCGGAGGTAAGGTCCCGTACCTGCATTTGTTTAAAGGAAATCAATTCGCCCAGCCCTGCTTCAAATGCATTTCCCTCGGCAATCTTTATCATCCGATGGTCGATATCCGATCCGGAAATGTCAATTGGCTGGTCATAATTTGCCAGGTCTTCGGCTTCCGCCCTCGCATCATCCCAGATTTTCTCCGGAATCCAGCCCCATTGTTCCGATACGAATTCCCTATTGAAGCCCGGGGCGATGTTTTGGCCTATCAGTGCTGCCTCGATTGGAATCGTTCCCGATCCGCAGAACGGGTCGATAAACGGTTTTTCCGGACTCCAATTCGTAAGCAAGACAAGTGAGGCGGCAAGAGTCTCCTTAAGCGGTGCCTCTCCCTGGCCCGCGCGGTAGCCCCTTTTATGAAGCCCCGCTCCGCTCGTATCAATCGTAAGCGTTGCTACGTCTTTAAGGAGAGATATTTCAATTTTAACCAATGGCCCGGTTTCTTCAAACCGCGATGTTCTTTTGTATGCTTTTTTCAGCCTCTCAACAATGGCCTTTTTTACAATCGCCTGGCAGTCGGAAACGCTGAAAAGCTTGGATTTCACCGATTTGCCGGCAACCGGGAATTCCGCATCCTCGGAAATGAAGTGTTCCCATGGCAGTGCTTTTGTTTTTTCAAATAGCTCATCGAATGTAAAAGCCTTAAATTCGCCAACTTTTATTTTTACTCTATCGGCTGTTCTCAGCCAAAGGTTGGCCCTCGCAATAGCGGCTTCGTCCCCCGTGAATGTAACCTTGCCGTTTTCAGTGCTTCCTTCATATCCTAAATCCTTAACTTCCTTGGCAACAAGCGCTTCAAGCCCCATTGCCGCGGTCGCGATAATTTGATACTTGCCCATTTTCTCACCTTACCTTGGTATGTATGCTTAGTATGTTAACAGGATTGCATAAAAAACTTCAAAAGTCCACCTCAACCGAGGAAGGACGTCGTCAATTCCCTTTGAATGAACATGAGGCTCCATTGGATACTAACGTATTGAATTTCTTGTTTGTGTTTAAATTTTGCTATTTTAGGCTGGGATTCGGACAGTAAAACGGGTTTTCAACGGTAGTGTGTCCGAATCAGACAAGGATTCTTGTGTGTCCAAACAATAAATACTAGACTTAAACAAGATCTCCGGGTCTCTAATACACAAAAAAAGCCCCCCTATAAGGAGAGCCTTCATTTCTATGGTAATTTCCACTAGCGCGTTCTGTAAGCCATGTTCTGTACCTTTGTACTGCAAGCGACGTGAGTCTCGTACTCAGGCGGTAATCATCTATCTACAGGCGTTCGCCTGTCCTTCTCCCTCGTTGAATTCCTTGGAGAAAGCGCCCCTACCATAATTTGGGTTTCTCGCTCGCGGGGTTTACCTCGTTCCACCCTTCGCATTTCTTTGAAGGCTACGTCACTGTGGCACTTTTACAGGTATTCATGCCATATCCAATGGACTTAGGCATTTTCCCGGCCGTCAGCCGAAACCGGCTGCCCTGGCTTATTTTTTCGCCAGGCGCGAACACTACAGGCATCTCAGCCTGTGCGAGCATGGACTTTCCTCTGCAGACGGTGCTGCAGCGATTACCCGAACGCAATTAATGGACAATGTCTATTATATGTATAACCATGATGAAAAGCAATGGTTATTAGAGGAAACTCTGGCACAGCCGCTTATTCATACAGTTTATTCCCAAACACGTGTTTTTCCAGGTTGGAAAGGCGTTTTAAAATATCGAAATTGGTCGTTCCGGCAGGTTGTACAGGCTGCTGCGAAGCCCTTCTGGATGTTTCCTCAAGCTGCTTTTTCAGACGGAGGTTTTCCTGCTGGAGTTCTTCGATTTCCTGATGGAAAGTTTCATAATCCTTGATAATCAGGTCAAGGAATTTATCAACATCTTCCTGCTTATAGCCGCGCATGGCCGTCTTAAATTCCTGTTCCAAAATATCTTTTGCCGTAAGTTTAATTTTATCCGATAACATATCATTCACCTCAGGCTTCGCCAATCATTACATATTATTTTTTCAAAAATATCCCCTTTTGTCAATTCTTCATGGTTTTCCATTATCAAAGCTATTCTCATCTTGTGATTTAAGGGCAAATGGTTACTACTCGAAATTCCTCATCTGCTCTTCCTCGACAATCTCCTGAAGGTCCTGGAAGGTGATCAGCTTTATCGGGAACCCTTCCCTTCGCTGTGCCATTTTATATATGAATTTTGGGCTTCCTTCCTTTTCAGGGTCGTACAAAAGGAGCAGCGCATCGCTCTTATTGATGAAGAACTGGTTTTTCAGCCTGAATTGGACAGGGCTTTCGTAGTTTTTCTTCGTGACCGAATCAACGAATTCCGCGCCAAGCAGGATGGACTCATACCATTCCTTGTTTCCTTCATTCCATTTTTCCTCCTGGTTCAGGAAAGGGGTGATAACCGCAAGCTTGATTTCGGGGTAACTTTCCTGGAGTTCAAATACGGCTTCTGCCGCCCAAAGTTCAGCCCCCAGCTGGCCGCTGATTAAAACCCATTCAAGCCCGGCTTCAGCCATTACAAGCAATTCCTTTTTGAAGGCGGCGCGTATGTAATCCGCGGAAGGATGGTCCTTTTTAAATATGCCAATCTCAAACGGCTTATAACCCGAGACAGCCACTACCTTTGTCAAATAGTCCCCTCCCTTTTACTTTTTCCAGTGTACACCAAATTAAAAAGGGCGTTTGGCCCGCCCTTTTAAGAAACCTTAGCCCCCGCCCTAAAAAGAATTCCATGGGCCTTCCCGCCGCGCCTGCCTGAAACTGTGGACCGGCGGCATTTGCACAGTGCTGAATTGGTGCGGGAAATAGTGTTCATGGATGATTCGCTGATGGTTCAGAGTTACTCCATGGACCGGATGGATATGGGGGATGACAATGGTGGAATAAACATGGTTAACATGCATTGGGGCAGCGGGAATGAACGGATTTGGGTTGCCCGGCTTGCCATACATGGCAATCACTCCTTTTTCCAAGGTGTTAATAGCCTATGGCGAATCCCTGTTAAACGCGCTAAGAAATTAACCCAATTACATGAGCAAGGCCAGAAAACTTTCCTTCATATTTGTAAAAATGATTGCCGTCAGGCAGACTACGATAAAAAACAGGCATAATATTGCTTTATACATCCAAACCAGCCCCATATTTGTTGATTAATGTCGAAATTACCTTCCCAAATTCTCATTTTACCGCCCTCTGGAATCTTAAACAACTAATAAAACGGAAATTACCAAGGGAAATTTCGAATAATTTGTGACAATTTTTAAAACAGCCTTTTTTCTCATCAAAAAGAGGCCTTCCTCCGGCCCCTTTACTGGTTGCTGCTCGCGGCCAGCGATTTTCGCGCCAGCCTGGCCTCCCTGTGGATCAGTTCTTCAATCGTTGCTTTACCCGATGTTAACTTGACTTCCTCTTCCCCGATAAGGGAAATCGCGTTCTTGCAAAGACCAAGTGCCTCAGCATAATCTTTTTTCCTGTGTTCAAGGATTTTTGCCGCTTCAATGCATCCTTCAATCGCGAGGCTGCTATCTTTTGAACATGCAACTGAACAAAAAAGCTCCAGCGCGCGCTCCCAATTGAAATCCTTTTTTAACGCATGGCCCAGTGCAAGCCTTGAACGGTCCGCTTCCTCATCTGTTCCTTCAATCAAGGCGGTAAAAGCCTTGGCAGCTTCGCCGTGGTTCCCTACGGAAGAAAACCATTTGCCAACTTCAAAGGCTTCCCGGTTTGTACGGCCCTTATCCACTCCGCAAATCTGGAAGGTCAGGTGCGCATACAGTGTGACGAGTGAAAGGATATCAAGCTCATTATGCCTCAAGATACCAAGCATTCCTTCAGGCCTGCGGCTTTCGACAAAATCAAAATAGATCATCGGCGCCAGGAAACCAGGTATATCATCCACCCTTTCGACGCCGAGCACTTCCTTCTCCACAACAGACAACTTTAGCCTCTCGAGTTTATGCTTCCACAGCCTCCTAGCCGCATGGTATAAATCGAAATGGCCGAACTGCGGGAGTTTCGGAACATGGTCCCTGACAAGAGTGTGCCTCGTCTTTACCTGCGGCCAGTCAAACGATTTCCCGTTGTATGTGACGAGCGTCCGATAATCAATATTTTCCAAAAAGCTCTGATACAAAGGGACTTCCGCGCCGGGATTTGGCAGGATATGCTGCCTAACAAGGAGGTTGTCCCCCTTGATGAATGCATAGCCAAGCAAAAAGATTGTATTGCCCGCCCCTCCGCCAAGGCCGGTGGTTTCCGTGTCAAAGAAGAACAGCTCTCCCGGTGAATGGCCAGCCGATGAGAGTGGATGGTGAATCCCCGTTTCATCCCACAGGACAGCGGCTTCTACAAAATCGCAAAATCTGTACTTGCCGTGGCGATGTGACAGTGGATAGGCGGCTTCCCGGATCAAACAATATTGTCCATCGAAATAATAGGGTTTAACTCCTGCCTTTGCCCACTCGTCAGCAAAGGGAATTTCCTGTGCTTTTGCTTCCTTCTCTTTTTCTGGGCTCGGTGCATCCTTGCCGGTGGAAAGATGCGGTTTCAGCCGGTTCAATTTGTTTTTTAATGACATCTCCCTAAATCCGTTCCTCCTTAGCAGCTTCAAGAAAGAGGCTAATGATATTTAAAGCGTCCTTTTTTGCCGTCTCTGCCGACGTGTCCATGCCTATGCAGGATGGGCAGCCACTTTCACATTTGCAGTTGCCGATCATTGAGCTGGCTTCTTCAAGAACAGTGCCGATCCCGGAGTAAATTTTATCACTTAGCCCGATTCCTCCCGGATAGCGGTCATAAAAGAAAATAGTCGGCTTTTCATTATGGTCGGCTTTCACTTGCGGAACGACATGAATATCCTGCGGGTCCGCCATTACAAACAAAGGTGCGATATGGGATAGCGCATGGGCTGCGCCGATCAGGCCCTGCTCCAGTCGGTCTTGCCCCATCCCATCATGTGTTTCGCCAAGGGAAATCCAGGCAGCATTTGTATGCAGCTCCGCCTCTGGCAGAAAAATCGGTCCCGACCCTATGTTATCATGCGTTTCAAACTTAATCTTCTTGAAGATGGTGGCCATCGCCCTGACACTAACATCTCCGTAGCCAATCTCAGCCTCTTTCCGTTCCGATATCCTATCCACTTCCAACACCTTCAGTTGGACGGCCAGGTTCGCATCGGTAAAATAATCGACGTCCACTTCCCTTACGAATGCCTTTTTTTCGTCCCAATCAAGCTTTTCCACCTGATATTGGATTCCCTGGTGCAAATAGATCGCTTCATCATGCAGGAGCGTCATGGCTGAAAAAGTATCCATTTCCCCGATAACCTTTACATTGGCTACATCGGATTGGTCGATAATAATCACATTTTCCTGCGATGCCGACCTGAGGCTGATGTTATGCGCCGGAAATGAATCATTCATCCAATACCATTTGTCCCCGTTCCTGTAAAGGACCCGTTCCTCTGTCAGGTATTCAAGCAATTCTTCGGTTTCATATCTTCCGAAAGCCTCCCCTTTTTTAAAAGGGAGTTCGTAGGCGGCGCATTTTAAATGGTCGATGAGGATAATCAGGTTATCCGGATTGATCCTCGCGGTTTCAGGGCTTTTGTTAAAAAAATAATCAGGATGCTGAATCACATACTGGTCAAGCGGGCTTGAACTTGCAACCATGATGACAAGCGCCTCACCATGCCGCCTTCCAGCCCTTCCAGCCTGCTGCCAGGCGCTTGAAATGGTTCCCGGATAGCCGGTCATGATACACACCTGCAGCTGGCCGATATCTACGCCGAGTTCAAGGGCGTTTGTGCTTACTACGCCGTAAATGTCCCCTGAACGAAGGCCTTTTTCAATCCGGCGCCTTTCTGCGGGGAGGTAGCCGCCCCTATAGCCCATGATCGATTTCGGGCCGAGCTGGTTTTTCACTAGCTCCTGGAGATACGTCAGGATGATTTCAACCCTCACCCTGCTCCTCGCAAACACAATCGTCTGGATTTTATTTTTTAAAAGCTCTCCCGCGATCCTCCTTACTTCAAGGGTTGCGCTCCTCCTGATGTTGAGAGGCTTATTGACGATCGGGGGATTATAGAATACAAAATGCTTCCTGCCTGTCGGGGCGCCGTTGTTGTCAATCAGTTCCATCTTTGTTTCGGTTAAGGATTCGGCAAGTTCAACCGGATTGGCTATCGTCGCCGATGTGCAAATAAAAACCGGGTCGCTCCCATAATAATTGCAAATCCGTTTTAGCCTGCGGATTACATTCGCGACATGGCTGCCGAATACCCCTCGGTATGTATGAAGCTCATCAATTACGACAAACTTCAAATTCTCGAACAGGGATACCCACTTTGTATGATGAGGCAAAATGGCGCTATGGAGCATGTCCGGGTTTGTGATGACCACATGTCCAGCCTTCCTGACCCGCTGTCTGATATTCGCCGGCGTATCGCCATCATATGTGTAGCTGTTAATATCCAATCCAGCTTCCTGGATCAGTTCGTTGATTTCGCTCTTCTGGTCCTGCGCAAGCGCTTTTGTCGGAAACATATAGAGTGCCCTGGCATTAGGATCGTTGATAATGGTTTCAAGGACGGGCAAATTGTAGCAAAGTGTCTTGCCCGATGCGGTCGGGGTTACGGCTACAATATTCTTTCCCGCCCTTGCTTTTTCAAAAGCCGTCCTTTGGTGGGTGTAAAGCTCCCCGATCCCCCTTTTCATTAGTGCATCCTTCAAAAAAGGATTCATATTTTCCGGCAATCGAGCCGTCTTAGCAGGTTTTTCTTCAATTGTATGCCAATGGACGATATTTTCTTTATATTCACCGTCCAATTTAAGTTTTTCAAGCATTTCCTGAAGGTTTTTCCTAAGTTTCACGTTCATCCCCCCATATTCTTATTCTAGCGAATAGACGTTCGTTTACAAAGCAAAATCTTTCTATTCCCGGAAGAATTCAACAGGAAATTCCAACCAGGAGGCAGGGTGGCGATTTGCCAAGGTATAGCCATTTCCTTTGAATCTGGTAAAATATTATATAGGATGCAAAATTCTTGGGGTGAATAAGTTGAAAGCAGAAGCAATCAAAGAAGTTTTATCCTGGTTCACAATTTTCAGGGAGCTTGAAGGACATGAATTGGATAAAATCGCGGAAATTTCCCTTTCCAGGGAATTCGATAAGGGAACTCATGTATTCATGCAGGGCGATCCCCTTAAAAATGTCTATTTCGTTTCCAATGGGAAAATAAAAATTTATAAAAGTGATATAAATGGGAAAGAGCAAATAGTTTCCATTCAGAAAAAAGGGGATATGTTCCCGCACGTCGGCTTTTTCCGTAGGGGAGACTATCCGGCTTATTCGGAAGTGCTAGAAAAGTCCACCCTCGTAATCGTTCCAATCGCTGAATTTGAGAAGGTACTTATTGACAATCCAGAGCTTTGCATCAAATTGTTTCGAGTGCTAGGCGAGAAGATTGTCGACCTTCAAAACAGGCTGGAAGAACAAATCCTGAACAACACGAACGAGCAAATCATTAAATTGCTTGTAAGGATCGGTAAAAATCATGGAACAGTTCAGGAGAACGGCGAAATTTTCCTTAAAGCCGAGTTCACGAACAGGGATCTTGCCAATATGATTGGCACGACCAGGGAAACGGTCAGCCGGACTCTCACAAAATTGAAGAAAGATAACCTGATAAATGTGGACCGCCAGGGAAATATGCACTTTGACCCAGAACGCCTCCTTGAGGAGATATATTGATCATGAATATCCAGGATAAGTGACATTGATCGGGCAAAATTCTGAAGGGAAGTCACTCACATCCTGATGAGCGAACGGCCATATTCCGAAATGGAAGTCATTGAAATCATTAAAAGTAAGCCCCCCCATTTGGATTTGGATACACTAACATATTTAGAATTTTTCCCATAGGTTTTTTCACAAATCCTATGCAACTGCAAAAACCGCAGGATTAACGGCCTGCGGTTTTTTTGTGGGGAAAAATCCCCCCTTATTTTACTTCCGATAATTGGAGCATTTCATTCATGTCATCACGGGCATTGCCAATTAGCTTAAGGTTAAATGCGCTTTGGAGTACTTCCAGGACTCCCTGGGAAATAAATTCCGGCGGTTTCGGGCCGATGCGGATATCCTTAATCCCCAGGCTGAACAATCCTAGCAATATGGCGACGGCCTTTTGCTCAAACCATGACAGCACGATGCTGACGGGCAGTTCATTCACTTCACAGCCAAAAGCATTGGCTAGCGCGAGGGCGATCTTTACGGTCGACCCGGAATTATTGCACTGGCCAAGGTCGATATACCGTGGAATATCGGTGCCAGGCACAACTCCATAATCCACATCATTGAAGCGGAACTTGCCGCATGAAGTTGTCAGGATTACTGTTTCAGGAGGCAAGGATGTAGCGAGTTCACGGTAATATTCCCCGCCTTTTCCAGGAGCGTCGCATCCGGCAATAACGAAGAACCGTTTGATTTTTCCTTCTTTAACAGCGGCAATCACTTCCGGGGCTAGACCCAGGACAGTTTCATGGTGAAAGCCTGTCAGGAGGGTTTCATCCGATTCGATGGCTGCTTCCGGGAGTTCAAGCGCCCTTTCAATCAGCGGACTAAAGTTGTCATTTTCAATTTTCCGGACATTTTCCAGACCCGCCACTTCATAAGAAAACATCCTGTCAGCGTAGCCGCCTTTGATTGGCATGACACAGTTTGTGGTGGCAAGGATGGCGCCAGGGAATTTTTCGAACAGGCGGCGCTGGTCATACCATGCCTTTCCGATATTCCCCTTAAGATGGCTGTATTTTTTCAAAGCCGGGTATCCGTGGGCAGGCAGCATTTCGGAATGCGTGTAAATGTTGATTCCTTTTCCTTCCGTCTGGCGGAGGAGTTCCTCGAGGGCGAAAAGATTATGGCCTGTTACTACGATGGCCTTCCCTTCAACTTTATTTTGGCTAACCCGGATTGGTTCTGGAATGCCAAGGCGCTTTGTATGTGCCTCATCAAGCATTTCCATTACTCGGACAGCGGAACGGCCAACTTTCATGGCCATTTCGATATGTTCCTCTACATTGAAGTTTGAATTAGTCAGCGTCATATAAAGAGCTTCATGCGTAACCGTATCAACGAACGGATCTGTATAGCCAAGCTGGTTGGCATGCGTACGATAAGCTGCAATTCCCTTTAATGCGAAAATGATGGTGTCCTGGAGGCTGGCGATCGTTTCGTCTTTTCCGCAAACCCCAACGACTTTACAGCCTCCGCTTGGAGTTTGTTCACATTGATAACAGAACATGGTGTTTCCCCACTTTCATCGATAACTACTATCCTAGGATAATACGATGAAGGCATTTCTATATGTGACAACTATCACATATTTTTGAATGTCAAAAATCGTTCATACTTCCCTCCATTGCTTTTCACTTCTTTGCTCCCATTACATAAGATGTTGTAGAAAATACTGTAGAGATGGGGGAACATTATGCCAGATGAGGGATTGAACAAGAAAAACGATCAAAGAAAAGCTCCGGCAAAGCCGCCGTCCGAGCCTTTGGACACGGTCATCCGTACATTCAATGACTTTTTCCACTATCCGCCTGTAAAGGGTTTCCTTCAGTCAATCGATGATTTTTTCCAAATGCCGTTCTCGGCTGTCCCTTTTCATGTCGATGTCCAGGAAACCACCGATGAGTATATCCTTACCGCCGAACTTCCCGGCGTGGGCAGGGAACAAATCCAAATTGGCATTTTCCGGGACAGGGTTGTAATTGCTGTGGAAAATCGGGAGGAACTTAGCGAATCTGATGAAACCGAAGGAAGCTTCAGGCGGAGGGTAACGAAAAAACTTGATTCAAGGTCCATTTCTTTTCCAAAAGCAGTCAATGAACAAAAAGCGAAAGCAACCTACCGAAATGGGCTTTTGACAATCCGGCTTCCAATTGACAAGGGCAAGCAGCTTCGGATTGAAGGATAAAAATGGGGTGCGGCAATAGCCGCACCCTTTTCATCATTCTGTTGAAGTATCAAGCCAATCACTGAAATAACCACGGGGGACTCTGAAATAGTCCATGGTGAACCTAAGGAACTCCTTTGTATCGACTTCCTTATACTTGAATCGATTATAATAGTCGGATAAATATTGCATGGCAACTTTCTTCACATCTCCCTCATTCCTGACATAATGATTGTCCTCGATAAGGTTAAAAATCTTTATGGCGGGTTGTCCGTATACAAAGCCCGTATGCCTGATTTTGTCCACAGGAGTGTTGGAATATTGGCGCCTGATATTTGCCTGGTCGATACTTCTCATCCTGTTATTCGACAGTTCCTGGGCAATTCCCAGCGGTTCGTCCTCTTTGATGTAGAAGTACATATTGGTCGCAAACTCGGTAAACCCTTCATCAATCCATGGCTCGTTAAACGGGTCATTCGCGACAACACCATAAAAATACTGGTGGGCGATTTCATGGACGAGGGCTATTTTGAAAAATTTATCGAATTCATGGTATGGGTTCACTGTAACGATTCCGGGATATTCCATGTTTTGGCCAAGGTCAAGGACGATATCCAATTGTTTATGAGGATATTCGCCAATCTTTTGCTGGTAGAATGAAAGAGCGTTCCTGGCGAGTTTCAGCGCTTCTTTCGGATCCCTGCCGTGGTCCCCTTTTGTATAGAGCTTGATTGAGACCCCTTTTGATTCTGCTTTGTATACATCCATATCCTTTATGATGGCAATGAAGAAATCTCTGACTTTTCCTGCCTTGGCTTCCCCTTTCCCTGTTTTTGGAGAGGGATCGCCATCGGAAGAAGAAATGAAAGAGTACCCCTTTGGAAGTTCATATTTTACGGTATAATCCGAAAAACCCGTATGGAAAGTTTCAAGCCCGTTGGAAAACTCTCCTTTATTCCATTTTCCGTCCTGAAACGTGGCGAGCATCGGATACCATTGCGCCAGATAGAAATTATCCCCGACCTTTGACAACCTGCTTCCTTCCTCTGGCAGTTCAAGCGTATAGGCGAAATACGCTACGGTTTCCTCCCCTTTTTCTAAATTCTTTGGCAGCTTCACCTTGAGCGTATCATTCGCAAGAGTATGGACAGCCTTTTTCCCGTCAATCTTAACGGAAGTGAAATTGACCACAGAATGTCCTTTCACGGTTTCATAGGAGTGGCCCTCGGTGAAAGAATTCGGAATAAAATAGAAAACAAGATTATCCCATTGCTTATCCGAAAGGTTTTTCGCGGTAACTTTGGCAAAGATGGTAAACTTCCCCGATTCACTCATTTTAATTTTTAGATCATATTTTGCCTGACTATAATTTTTCACGCCTATGTCGTTATTCCGTGTTGCATAAACAAAAGTGCCCGAAAAAACGAAAATAACAACAAGGATCACATAAAAAAGCTTTTCCCCTTTAGGCGGCCACAATTTCAGCGCCTGCCCATACTCCTTTCTCTTTGGCTGAAGAACAGGTTCAAAGCCGGTTTTAATCCACGGCATCCGCTGGTAATTGGACTGGAACCGGTTTTTCAGGCCATTTGCGAGCAGGCTGAATGAGAGTGTTGTTATCAATAGGGCTGCCAAGGGAACGAGAAGGACATGAAAGGTACCGTATACATTTCCCCTCGCCTGGCCAACCAGTCCCGCTAGTTCATTCGTTATCGATATATAAATCACCGGATCCATAGTCATGGTTGTACCGCCGACAAAAATATTGACGAGGGCCAACTGTCCCATAATCGTAATTACATAGACGATTTCCAGGATGAACATCACTGTGAGGGATTCCTTCATTTGAGGGAAAATATGGCGCCAGATAATCCTGTTCCTCCCCGCCCCGAGGCTTTTCGCGGCCTCAATAAACACGGATTTGTTGATTTCCTCCGTTTTTTTGCGGACGGAAGAAACAATGCTCGGTGTGCTGATCACCGCTGCGGCAATGATGAAATAGATTATTAACTTTATTGGTTTAAGCATCGAATTCATACTGATGGGAATCAGGAAAAAATACAAAATAATGAATAACGGCACGTAGCTCCAGGCATTTTCAAATGCCTCCAACCAACCGGGCACTCGTTTCATCGTCCCGGCGTATAGCCCAATCAGCGTACCTGCCCCCATCTTCAATACTGTAACTGCGATTGAAACAAGCACAGTGTAACGTATGCCATGAAGGACGAGGGTTAAAAGGTCATACCCCCACCTGTTCGTCCCAAGTGGATATTCCTTCATTGTAAATGGTTCAATTGGCGGCGCAATTATGGTTCCGTCCACATACTTCGCTTCCAGCTGCTCCGACAGGCTATATGGTGCCAGGATTTCTCCAAATGCAGTAAGAAAGAGAAGGATACCGACAAATGTTACGCCAATATAATAGGAGTAGTTTATCCGGAAGAGCTTATTCATAAATAAACCCCCGTTTAAATACGAAAATTATTATTCTGGCGGCAATGTATGTAATCAGGGACATCAGAAGCATTGAAAACAGCCCGATTGCAACCGGCTGCATCTCCGCATTTTGAAAAATGAATTTCGTAATGCCAGGGACGTTCAGCAAGTATTCCACGACAAACAAATTTCCCACTGCCAATGAAATGACCTTTGTCAATTCAGCGTTGATAAAAGGTTCGATATTCTTGAATACATGCTGGAAATTAATATAATTGGGCCTGAGCCCTTTCGCCACAGCAGTCCTGACAAAGTCTTCCCCACTTGTCTGGTAATACTTCACAGCGACAATCTTAAATAAATAGAGCGATGGAGCAATCGAGGTCAGAAGCATCGGGAACCATATATTTAGCGCGCTAGCGTTCGGGGTGAGGGATACAATCCTGACGCCGGTAGCTTTGTAAAATTTGATAGCCAATATAAGTGACACTATAATCAGGATAAAATCTGGAACCGCCGCAAGGATATTAAGGATGGCGTTTACAATCCTTGTCAGCTTGAAGCGACTGATGAAAATCCCGAAAATCAGGCTGAATACTATCCCTATTCCAACCCCGGCAAGAATGATATAGAGGCTTGTCATAAAATTGTCCCCGATATCTTCGGCAATTGGCCGTTCCCGCCCCGCCAATTCATATGTACCCAGGCTGCCATCCAGGATTTGGCTGAAAAAGGAAACCAACAGCGTGGGAGCCTGTTCAAAATTCCATTTCAAGGACTGAGAACCGTAATCTATTTGCACAAATGACGGGAAAGCCGCGAGAAATAAAATAAGGATGACTATAATAGTCCCCTGCTGGAAAAACCGTATCATATGTAATTCCCCCCTCCTAAATGGACGATTATGTTATCAGAATGTTACAAATGTCCCACAATTTAAATAATTGGCATATTTCAACGTAACATAATTGAAATAAAAATAAAAGAAAAAAAGGAAACAGCCGCGGCTGTTTCCTCCCTTAAACTTTAAATACCCCGCCAAGCCCTTTGAGAAGAGCGGATGCCTGGCTGACCGCATTGATCGCCTGGCCGGCCGTGTTGACCATTTTTGTGATATCCAAAGACCCATCCTGTGATTTAAATGAACTAAGGACGGAATTCATTGCGCCAGGCTGCTTAGGCTGCAAATGATTTTTCGGATATGGATTCATCGGAAAATACGGATTGAAGCCAGTTTGGGGAGGCTGCTGCATTTCACTCCCCCCCGCTTCAAGCGGGTTTTGAAAAAGGAAGTGGCTGCCCTGATCCCCATAGTAACCTTGCTGCTGGCCATATGCCCCCGCTGCTGGATAAGGGCTTGCAGGATGGTATCCGCCCTGATAATAGGGCTGACCCATTACCCCCATAGGCTGCGAAGGGTAAAATCCATTAGGCATCTGATGGGGAGCCATTTGCTGTGGCATGCCCTGCAACATATAGGTGCGAGGCTGGTCCCAGTTCATATGCATTCCTTCTTCCCTCCCATCCAAACGTATTCATCTACTATACAATATGTTGGGATGGAGCCGTGGTGCATCGATTAACAAATGTCGGAATGTCGGGCTGTTTGTCGGAAGTTTCAATTTTGGAAAAAAAGAACTTTTGGCATCCGCCATGGTAAGATAAAAAAAACGTTGAAAGGGGCGCGTTGAGTGGATACTGTAAAGTTGAAGGCTTTTTTTATCCAGAGCCACGGCAATGCTGAAACTTGTGCCAATGATCTAAGGGACTATGCCAGGAAGCTCTATGTTGAAAATGAAATTACCGTTATGGAATTCAGGCAACTAATCCGCGAACTTGAAGCGGAAGGCGCGACAGTCCCAGACAGTGCGGAAGAAAAACCTTTAACGTAACCAATCGCCCGCCTCACCGGCGGGTTCTCCATTTTGGCTTGTTTCCAATTTACTCATTAAAGATTGAAGTGTGTATTCGACTGTCCTGCTCGAATTGATAAACGTATAGCGGCTTGTCTTAACAAAGTATGCCTGAATGGAAAGCTTTTCAATATGTTCGCCCGCTGTTTCAAGTTGCCTTTGCCCAATACCTTCCCTCATAAGAAAGTCCGACTGCCGGGCTGCCTCCGCCTTCCATTGATCATTTATCGCCTTTACCTCATCGGCAAAAGGTTTTACCTCATGAAAAAAATCCCCATCGGTATTGTTTTCCCGTGTTTTCTCATATATCTCAACGAACTTCCTGTTATACTCGATTAGCTTTGCGGTAAGGGATTGCAGTGTTTCTGTCATGGGATCCTCCGATAAGAAAAGTGTAAGCGCACGTTTAGCGCTGGAGCTAGACAAATTTTATATTTTCTCATGTTTTAAAAAAACAGCCATGCTGGATGGCTGTGAATTTTAATATTAGTTTATCTTCCTGAATACGTTAAATCAAGCCTTAGGAGTGGATATTCACTGGCGCCGCGCTTTTGTGCCCTTTCTTCAATGTTGGACAGTTTCGCTTCAATCCCGTTCATTTCCTTTTGTTTCTGGCTGGCCAGTTCATTGGTTAACCCAGAGTACGCCATTTCAATCGCCGCATCAAGCCTTTCTAGCCCATCGCTTATTTCAGAAAGCTTTTGAAGCAGCAATTCCTTTTGCTCAACCAGTCCTTCCACGCGGAACACCCCTTTTCAATGTGATATATAGGATATTCTTCGTGCAAATCCAGTCTCCTTCATACACGGCAAAACTAGAACAAATCCGCCAAAGGTAGTGGAATTTCCTTCTTTTTTTTTAGTGTTCATCAGAAAAAATCGACAAGGATTCTGGTAAGGAACACACACTGAAGGGCATGATAGTACTGGAGGTGTTTTAGCCATGAAAAAAAAGGGTAATGGGAAGAAAAATCAAAACGGACAGGAACCAAAAAAAGTTGGTTACGGGGATAAAAAGCTGATTGGTGAAAATAGGCCGGCTGAATAAAGTGGCCGCCACTCAGCAAAACTCCCTTTCGAACAAAGCATCCAACTTTGTTTTAACAAAAAAGCAAGGATTCCCTTGCTTTTTTTGTTAAAAAAATTAAAACTTCCAATCAATATCAAAAGCTTTTTTCAGTGCGACCATTAAATAAAGCTGATTCCTCTTGGTTATATACCAATCTGTAAGATGGATAGTTCCCTTTTCTTTCGCTGGGAGAAATAATCGGGGGTTATTGAAAAGGCGGCCCTTACTCCAATCCGAGTATGTGTGGCGATTGTGTTCAATAATGGGAAATGTCGCCCTTAGAAAAGGAGTGTGCCGCGGGACTTTTTGCTTAAAATATTGTTCAAAGTCGTGTCTCGAGCCCGTATGCGCCGTTCTTTCGGCGAATTCCAGAAAATAAGGAAAAAGCCGCGGGTGAAACAAGATTCCCACAAGCCGTTTTCCAAGTTCAATACGGTTTGCAACCTTCCTGAACCCTGACACGCTCGCGCCATAAAGTTCGCCACCGCAGGTTGGAAAAAGGACTGAACTGAAATGCATCCAGTCCTGCAGAAAAAATTCGGGAGAAAAAAACACTTTTTGTTTGTAAAGGGGATGATCGATTATAGGCTGTTGGATGACATTCTGTTCATTGATGATTAAGGCGATTGTTAGCCTCCGGCCATCCTGTTTCTCCCAATAGAGCGGCCACTCCTTTTGCATAAACGAAGATATACGAAAAAACTTCAATAGATGAAACAAGGGGCGTTTAAATTTCGTCGAATAATGATAGAGAAGGAGTTGTGGGAAAGCATCATGAAAAATAAGCCAGTTAGCCCTTTCGAATGTGAGGAATAATTGCTTTCTCGCACCCTGCTTCAGCAAGTGGGGGAAAATGGCTCCTTCCAGGTCGCACATATTCCACCCTCCATTGCGCGACACCATGCTGGCCAAAAAAGCCCACTCCAATTCAGGGTGCTGCTTAAAAACTCGGAAATATGCATTCGTTCTGGTAACATTATCAATATTCCATTTTTGGGTTTCCTGTTTGATTTTTTCAATCAGGGCATTATCCGGCATCATTGTTTTCATCCTTTATTGGGGAGATTCCTGGGCACCATTATACGTCCCTGGACTTTATTACTATTGATTTGCCTGCCGGCTCATATTTATTCAGCAAAAGCAGGCCGGTTTTGATATGATAAGTATTAGTTTGTGAGGTGCTTATCATGGTGAATTATCCAAACGGCCGAAAATATACCGCCGAAAAGGCGTTTACGGCATCCACGGGTAAAAGAAAAACAAACAGTTCCTACGGAAATAGGGGCATGACCCTCGAAGATGACCTGAACGATACGAACTTATATTATTTAAGCAGGGGGATAGCGGTAATCCATAAAAAACCCACTCCAATCCAAATTGTACAGGTCGATTATCCGAAAAGGAGCGCCGCTGTTATTAAGGAGGCTTATTTCAAACAGGCGTCCACCACAGACTATAATGGCGTTTATAAAGGGAAATATATCGATTTTGAAGCAAAGGAAACCCAAAATCCGACTTCCTTTCCATTAAAAAACTTTCATGAACATCAAATTCGCCATATGGAAGCCGTCCTTGCCCAAGGAGGGATCTCCTTCGTCATCCTCCGATTTGCAAGTACGGATGAGATATACTTGCTTGAGGCGCACCAATTGATGGAATATTGGACCAGAATGGAACAGGGCGGAAGGAAGTCAATCAGGAAAGAAGAGATCGCTGGCACCGGAAGGCTTATTCATGCCGGGTATCAGCCGAGAATAGACTATATAAAAATATTGGATGATCTCTACAATCTATCATCTTAGATTTGTTTATGTAGGAAAGGAAGGAATCACATGGCAAATAATTATAAATCCAGGGAGGAACGCAGGCAACAATTGAATAAGACTGGAAAGAAAAAGCCGGCAAATTCAAAATACGGCCTTTTCAAGAAAATTTTCCTGATTCTTATTGCTATTGGCATTGCCGGCATGCTTTCCGGGGTGGCCACCTTCGCCTATCTTGTTCAAGGTGCCCCAAAGCTAGAGAAAAAAATGTTGAAGGACCCAATCCCGTCCAAAATTCTTGACATCAATAATAATCCGATACGGGAAGTAGGCTCCATAAAGAGGGATTACGTAGATTACAAGGATATTCCGAAACTGGTCGAAGATGCCTTCCTCGCGACCGAAGATGTCCGATTCTATCATCACCACGGCATCGACCTGATTCGCCTGGGGGGGGCCGTAATTGCTAACGTAACCGATGGATTCGGTGCTGAAGGCGCATCGACAATAACTCAGCAGGTTGTTAAAAACTATTTACTATCCAACGACAAAACCATTAAAAGGAAGGTACAGGAAGCTTGGCTGTCCTATCAGCTTGAACAGAAGTACACGAAACAAGAAATCTTTGAAATGTATGTAAACAAAATATACATGTCCCGAGGCGTTCACGGAGTCGCAACCGCGGCCAAGGAATATTTCGGCAAGGACCTGAAGGATCTCGAGCTGCATGAGGTCGCGCTTTTGGCGGGAATGCCGCAAAGCCCAAACAACTATAATCCTTTTGAACATCCCGACCGGGCTGAAAGAAGAAGGAATATTGTACTGTCCCCTATGAACCAGCACGGGTTTATTTCAAAAGAGCAAATGAAGGAAGCACAAAGCATTCCTGTAGAATCAAGCCTTATCCCCGAGGACAAACGGCAAAAAGATAGCAAGCCTTATGATTCTTTTGTAGACGCCGTAATTGAAGAAGTAAATAAAGCGGGCGATTTTGATATTTTTTCAGATGGCCTGACCATCTATACCACACTGGACCGGGATGCCCAGGATTATGTCGATAAAATGATGTTCACTACCGATGTTGTCCAATTTCCGGATGAAAAGTTTCAGGCGGGAATCGTCCTGCTTGATACAAAAACTGGTGAAATACGGGCAATTGGCGGCGGAAGGAATAAGGATGTACAGCGGGGATTCAACTACGCGACCGATATAAAAAGGCAGCCTGGCTCAACGATCAAGCCCATCCTGGATTACGGCCCCGCGATTGAATACAAGCAGTGGGGAACTTACCATATGCTTGAGGACAAGGAAATCAAGTTTTCGAACGGAAAAGAATTCGGAAACTGGAACGACAAATACGATGGCTGGATGACGATCAGACAGGCTCTCGCAAAGTCCAAGAATACGATTGCCGTACAGACCCTACAGGCAGTAGGCACGGATAAGGCTAAGGATTTTGCTGTCAATCTTGGTATTCCGTTAAAAGAAATATATGAATCCTATGCCATTGGAGGGTTAAAATATGGCGTCTCTCCCGTCCAAATGGCAGGTGCCTATAGCGCTTTTGGCAATAATGGATTTTATACAAAACCTTACACGGTTAAGAAGATCCAATTCAGGGATGGGACCGAAATCGACACAACACCTGAAACAAAGGTTGTCATGAAAGATTATACGGCCTTCATGGTCACGGATATGCTGAAAAGTGTCCTGGGACCAGGCGGGACCGGCACCATGGCGAAAATCCCGGGACTACCGGCGGCAGGAAAAACCGGGACAACCAACTATACAGACGATGAATTGAAGAAATTGAACATTAGTGAAAAATCGGTTCCTGACGCATGGTTTGCGGGATATACGACAGATTATACAATCGCTGTCTGGACCGGCTATGAAAGCAGAAACACTCCGATAAAGCCTGGAAAAGATCAAAAAATCGCACTGCTTTTATATAAAAACCTGATGGAACATGTGTCGAAAGGAAAGAAAACCGCGGACTTCACAATGCCTAAAAGTGTGGAAAAAGTCCGGATTGAAAAAGGTTCAATTCCCGCCAAACTGGCGAGCCCTTATACTCCAGACAGCCTTGTACTCTATGAATATGCTGTCAAAGGAAAGAAACCTAAGCAGGTATCCCAGAAATTCGACAAACTTGTATCTCCTAAAGGCTTAACAGCTCAATACAACAAGGAAACCAATTCCATTTCCGCAAACTGGGGCTATGATGAAGCCGGCGCCAGCTTTGCAATCAAAGTTGCTGAAAATGGCAACCCTGTATTGTCGGATGAATCAAACGGCACATCATTTGAGATAACGAATGTTAAACCGGAAGCCATCTATACCATTTCGATAACTGCCCTTAAGGATGGAAAAACAAGCGAACCTGCATCAATTTCCATCAAAGTCCCTCGAACGCAAAGTTCTGGAGACGAGCAGAAAGACGATGGGAACAATAAAGGGAATAAGGATGGAAAAGACAAAGACAAAGGAAAAGGCAACGGCACCGGAACTGGTGGCGGAGGTGACGACGGCGGCGACGACGGTGGAAACACTGGCGGTGATGACGGTGGAGGCACTGGCGGTGATGACGGCGGAGGCACTGGCGGTGACGACGGCGGAGATACTGGCGGAGGCACAGGCGGCGACACTGGTGGTGGCACTGGCGGAGGTACCGGCGGTGGTACCGGTGGAGGCACTGGCGGAGGTACCGGCGGTGGAACCGGTGGAGGCACTGGCGGTGGTACCGGTGGTGGAACCGGTGGAGGCACTGGCGGTGGTACCGGTGGTGGTTGATTTATTTTTATAGTAAAGGAAAAGCGCCTGGCTTTTGTGCCAGGCGCTTCTTATATGTCTAGTCATTTATTTCTTTTTAGTGAGATTTACAAGAAAATGCTTATATTGCTCATCCATAAGTTCCCTCAATTGGATGAAGGAATGAAACAATTCCGGCCGGTCAACCAAAAATTGTATTCTTTCCCCGCAGTTTGCCGGTTTTACCGTCAAGCCCGAAATATCAGGAAATCGAGCAAGTGTAACAGCTTGTCCATTGCTCCAAAAAAGCAAATGTAGAAACAGCCCAGTTCCCTTTCTCATCGAGGCCCGTATGGCTGACTTGTCCCTCTTTTTGAAAGCTTCGGAGATTTCTTCCTCAAGACCCACCCATCCCGAATACAGACTCTGCACGGATTGGCGGGGTTCATTCCATGGCCGTTTTCCGCCGCGTCCGGAATAATGTGAAATCTCGTTTGAAAACAATGTAATATCTGCCGTGATAACCAGCGGACTCTTTATTAATTCATGGAAAAAAGGATGATCCAAAGCGAAAGGGACATGTAGCTCCATTTAAATTTTCCCTTTCATCCGCTTTTTACCTTCCCTGCAAACCGTCAGTAACGGGCAAGTTGGGCATTGGGGATTTTGGGCCTTGCAATGGTACCTCCCGAAAAAAATCATCCGGTGGTGGGTCAACGACCATTCATCCTTTGGCACCTTTCTCATCAGGGTCTTCTCCACTTCAAGTACAGAGTCTTTCCATCTGCATATCCCCAGCCGTTTGCTCACCCGTTCCACATGAGTATCGACGGCGATTGCCGGAACCCCAAAAGCAACGGAAACAACGACATTAGCCGTTTTGCGGCCGACACCCGGCAGCTTCGTCAATTCATCCCTATCCCGAGGAACTTCCCCTCCATAGGATTCCAACAGCATCGAACAGAGTTTTTGGATATTTTTCGCCTTGTTCCTGAACAATCCGATTGACCGGATGTCATTCTGCAACTCTTCAAGAGATACATCCAAATAATCCTGCGGCGTTTTGTATTTTTTAAAAAGCGACTCGGTCACCTTATTCACAAGGACATCGGTACATTGGGCGGACAGGGCTACCGCGATTACCAATTCAAAGGGATTGGAATGGTTCAGTTCACAATGGGCTTCGGGAAACATCCTGCCCATTTCATCAAGGCAATAACGAATCTGATCTTTGTTCAGCAAATCGGTCACCTGCTTTAAATAATCTAAATCTTATAATTTCCAAAGAAAAAACAAAAACGAGAGAAGCAGCCTCTCTCGCCTGGAAACGGCATTACTGATCAAGCCAATTGTAAAATGGCACCGCTGCTGCGGGCTGGGTTTGGCGGTCGGAAAGAGATTGCCTTGTCTGCTGGCGCTGGCGGAATTTTTGGCTTTGCGATCTAGCCTGCTCGATGGTTTTTATTCCATTCCTTTTCCATTCAAACAAAATCCGGTCAATGTACCGAAAGTTGAGTTTTCCGGACATGACGGCTTCACGTAATGCCGCCTTAATAATTTGAGGGGCATGTTTGTCATCATCCACCCACATTGCCAAAGTTTCACATTCGAAAGGTGAAAGCGGACGGCCGAATTCCTTTTCAAATACGGTGTACAAGTCCGATTCTTCAGATTTTCTGCCCAGTTCTTTTTCGTTTTTTTGGTTAAGCATGAATTGGTCTACGAGCTTTTCCCAAAGCGGATCAAGAGAGTATTTTTCGAAACGGATTCCTTCCGGGGAATATTCATCGATGATTTCTATGTAGCCTCTTTGAATCATTTTCCTAAGCAAATCGGTGCATTCATTAATGGAAATTGTCATCCGGGAGGACAGCTCCTCCGGTGTGGGGAAATTATTCCCTTTTTGTGCATACGCAAGTATGTTCAAAACAATGGCTAGGTCATATTCAGACAATTTTAAATTCCTATATTCAGAAAAAAGCAAGGAAGGTATTGTCACATTCCCTTCATGCATCCATGCAAGGATACCCGTTTTCATAATTCGACACCTCCCTATCAGTATACCATGAACGAGCCGGACAGGTAAGATGTTCAGCCAGACTCTTTTTTTGGAAACCAGTGCCTGTTTGAGTGCTATTCCTGATAAACCCGCCGAAATACTTTTTTTCTTTAAAAACGGCCCGTACGATGAAATTGAGATAAGAAACCCGCCAAACAGGTGATTTGGCGGGTTTTATATTGTTTTATGGATACAGCCTGTTCAGCAGGCGCGGGAATGGAATGGTCTCCCTGACGTGTTCGACGCCGCTAATCCAAGCGACTGTTCTTTCAAGTCCGAGGCCAAAGCCTGAATGAGGGACAGAGCCGTATTTCCTAAGCTCCAGATACCAATTATATGTCTCCAATGGAAGGTTATGCTCTTCAAGCCTCTTTTTAAGCAAATCATAGTCATGGATCCGCTCAGATCCGCCAATGATTTCGCCATACCCCTCCGGAGCAATCATATCGGCGCATAAAACAACATCATCGCGGTCTGGATGCGGCTGCATATAGAAAGGTTTTAGGCCGGTAGGGTAATTGACGATGAAAACAGGCTTGTCATAGCTTTCGGCAATGGCCGTTTCATGAGGAGCCCCAAAGTCATCCCCCCACTGGATATCGTCAAAGCCCTTTTCATGGAGCAATTTGACCGCATCATCATACGTAATGCGCGGAAAAGGCGTTTTGATTTGTTCAAGTTTCGATAGATCCCTGCCAAGAGTATTAAGCTCAAGCTGGCAATTTTTCAGGACGGATTGAACGATATATGCCGCGTACTCTTCCTGGACGACTAAGCTTTCTTCATGGTTCGTAAATGCCATTTCTGGCTCCATCATCCAAAATTCAATCAAATGCCTTCTCGTTTTTGATTTTTCTGCGCGGAAGGTCGGCCCAAACGAAAACACCTTGCCAAGCGCCATGGCTGCCGCTTCAAGGTGAAGCTGGCCGCTTTGAGAAAGAAACGCATCTTCTTCAAAATACTTTGTATGGAAAAGTTCTGTTGTACCTTCCGGCGCGCTGCCAGTTAAAATTGGCGGATCAATCTTAACAAACCCGTTATTGTTAAAGAACTCATACGTTGAACGGATTATTTCATTCCGGATTTTCATGACAGCATGCTGACGTTTTGAACGCAGCCAAAGATGACGGTTATCCATCAGGAATTCGGTACCGTGCTCCTTCGGCGTAATCGGATAGTCGGTGGCAAGCTGGATGAGTTCAATTCCATTAACGTTCAATTCATAGCCAAACGGGGAACGTTCATCCTTTTGTACTACACCTGTTACATACAAGGATGATTCCTGGGTAACTGTTTTGGCCGCCTGGAATATCTCTTCAGACACCTCATTCTTGACTACCACTCCCTGTATGAATCCAGTGCCATCCCTTAACTGTAGGAAGGCAATTTTCCCGCTGGAGCGTTTGTTGGCGAGCCAGACACCAATTTTCACTTCTTCCCCAACATATTTGTGGACCTCTGCAATCGTCGTTTTAATCACTTTTTTTCCCTCCAAAACTAGCAAGACAATTTCTATGTATCACCCTATTATACAATTGTAAAAATTCTCAAGCAAGGGAACTGGAAACCCGTTCCCTCGCTCCTGTTTTATTTTTGCATCCTTTCCGCCACAAAAGATTGGATCCGGCGGATGGCTTCTTCAAGATTTTCAAGGGACGTGGCATACGAAAGCCTGATATTATCAGGCGCTCCAAACCCCGAGCCTGGAATAACGGCCACTTTTGCTTTTTCGAGGAGCGCTTCCGAAAATTCATCTGCATCCTTATAGCCGCACGCCTTTACAGCTTCAGTGACATTTGGGAAAAGATAAAATGCCCCTTGCGGCTTCAAACAACTGAAGCCAGGAATGGAAACGAGATCTGCAAATACTTTTTCCAGCCTGCCTTCAAAGGATTTCTTCATTTCTTCCACAGGCTTCTGCGTTCCCCTGTAAGCTTCAATTGTCGCATACTGGGCAGTCGTTGTGGGGTTGGAAGTACTATGGCTCGCGAGGTTGGTCATCGCCTCTACGATTTCCTTATTGCCGGCGGCATACCCAATCCTCCAGCCTGTCATTGAATGGGATTTGGAAACGCCATTCACGACAACGGTTTGTTCCTTCAAATCAGGAGAAATCTGAGCGATGGAAACATGTTTGTTACCGCCGTAGACAAGCTTTTCGTATATTTCATCGGATACGATTAGCACATTGTGCTTTAGGCAAATTTCGCCGATCGCCTCGAGCTCTTCTTTTGAATAAACCATTCCTGTCGGGTTTCCCGGCGAATTGATGATGACCGCTTTGGTCCGATTGGTGATTGCCTCCTCAAGCTGGCGCGGGCTGATTTTAAAATTGCTGTTTTCCTTGCATTCTACGATAACTGGCACTCCGTCGGCCAGCTTTACCTGCTCAGGGTAGCTCACCCAGTATGGGGATGGAATGATGACCTCGTCACCCTCGTCAAGTAAAACCTGAAAAAGTGTATAAAGGATATGCTTGGCGCCATTCCCGACAATGATCTCATTCATCGCATAATTGATCCCCTGGTCTTTGGAGAATTTTTCCGAAATTGCTTTCTTCAATTCAGGCAGGCCAGATGAAGGGGTGTATTTTGTATGCCCTTCATCCATTGATTTCTTGGCTGCCTCCAGAATATGTTCCGGAGTGTTAAAATCGGGCTCACCCGCTCCAAGTCCAATGATTCCGTGCCCTTGGCTTTGCAATTCCTTTGCTTTAGCGGTGATAGCCAATGTCGGAGATGGGGACAATGCGAGCACCCTGCGGGCCAATGTTGTTTTCATTCTGTTACCTCCAGCTTGATTAAAGATCTCTAATTAATTTATACATATCCCCAGTATCGAAATACACATAATAGTAATTCAACAACCCATCCCCAGAGGTATAGTAAACCTCCCAGAATGGAACGCCATTTTCCATTCCCGGCCTGACAGCAATAATCCTTTCCGGGTTTTCTTCTTTTTTCACTTTGTCGATTGCCTGGCTTTTCGTGATGCCATCGGAAATCTTCCGGACCACGGGCTCCCCGCCTTTTTCCGGTATCCAGGCGATGGCTTTCTGCCCTTTTTTATTTGTACCCTCTACAACGTATACTGTTTCGCTGCCATGATACAAAAAGAAACGGCCTGTTTCCGTGATTCCCGCCTCTTCCCTGGCAATTTGGACCGCCTTCTGTTCCGCGGCCCTGACAGGACTCGTCGCGTTTGTATAAATCCACCCGGCAATTCCCGTGGCCAATGCTAAGATTAGAATAGTGTATAGGACAATTTTTTTCACTTCTTCGCCCCTTTACGTCCGGTAAATCGTAAAAATCGCCTTTGAATGATCGTTGCTGTCAAGCGCCAGCCCAAACATAAGGTCCCTGTCCTTCAAACATCTGTTTAACGCATCCACGACCTTGTACAGGTCTGGGCTATTTTGGATTTTTACAGTTGAAAGAACTTCAATTTTGCTTTCCATGAAACATCCTCCATCAAATCTTCACCATAGGTCTACAGGGCGAGATTGGTATTTACTAATTATATCAGGTTACAGTTTGATTGGTAAAAAACAAACCAATCGTTTCAAAAAGAAAAAATCGGCAAAATCCTTACAGCCACCTTTCAATTTCATCAATGACTTCTACTATCCCGGCTTTCTTGATTGAAACTGGAGGGATTGAATCCAGAAAAGCCTTCCCATAGGAGGATTCACCGAGCCGTTTGTCAAAAACAACGATTGCCCCCCTGTCGGTCCCCGTCCGGATAAGCCTTCCAAAACCTTGTTTGAACCTTAGGACAGCTTCTGGAAGAGAATATTCGGAAAATGGCCTTCCTCCTCTTTGCTCAATCAGCTCGCATTTTGCTTTCGTAAATGGTTCGTCCGGAGGGCTGAAGGGCAGGCGGACGACAATAAGGCAGGACAGCCCTTCCCCCGGGATATCGATACCTTCCCAAAAACTGTTTGTCCCGAAAAGAACCGCCTTTTCATACTTCTGGAAGCTTCGGGTGAGCCTTGATCGGCTTCCGCCTGTAATTCCTTGGGCAATAAGGGCATATTCCGATAAAAGACCGCTTTCCTTAACTAATTCATAAGTCTTTTTCAGCATATCGTGAGAAGTGAAAAGCACAAGCAGCCTCCCTCTGGCGGCGTCACAAATCGAAATGATCCTTCCAGCAATTTCGGCAATATACTCGCCCTGCGGAACGGAATTGATTTCTGGCAGATCGGTGGAAATGAATAATTTAACATTCTCCCTATAATCGAAAGGCGAAGGGATTGAAAGCAAATTTACATAGCTAGGATCGATTCCCAGACCATCCAGGGAAAAACGGAAGGAATTGTTCACCGTCAATGTAGCCGAAGTTAAAACGACCGATTTCTTCACCATGAAAAATTCGTCTGAAATTTCATTAGCTACCGACACAGGCGCCGAAATCAGCCCGGTCGTATTCTGGGAGGCCCTTAAATCAGTTTCAATCCATTTCACAAAGCCATGCCCGCTTGTAAAAAAACTGCCAATGCTGGTTCTCAAAGCTTCAATTTCCGCAAGAAAGGCAACGAGGCTTCCCGCGAGGCCAGACGATTCTTTTGGATTTAATCCTTTCACCGCGCTTAACATCGCATTTGCCGCAGAATGCAAATCCTTAAGACAGAATGAAAACCGGCTTGCGGCATTTTTTAGTGCCTCCCATTCATTACGGTTCCGGGATTCGCTAATTCTGACTTTCAAACGCTTTGATGGGCTCTTATTCCCTCTTCTCGCGGCATAGGAAACAGCCAGCCTGAAAAATTCATCCATTTCCACGATTGTTCCAGCAACAAGCTCGTTCAGCTTTAGCTGGGGAATGACCTTTTCGCGGAGTGGCAGCGCCCTGATTGCTTTCTCTGCCTTATAGAAAAGCTGTTTCTGTTCAAAAAGCCCGAAATGCCCAATCGCAAGCCGAGCTCCCAAATAATCTACCCTTACCCCAAAATGCATTCCCGCGGCTTTTTCAAAATGATGTCCTTCGTCTAAAACAGCATAGTTATATTCAGGCAAAACCGCGCCATCGGCTTCAAGGTCGGAAAGAATGAGGGCATGGTTTGTAATCAGGAGATCCGCGTTAGCGGCGTTCTTCCGTGCCCTATTATAAAAATCGTATTCCTGCCAAGCAATGCTCACCGGAAGGCCATCCTTTTCATTCCGGATTGTATTCCAATAAAGGAGTCCGCCACTTGATAAGTTCAATTCATCCTTGTCGCCATGAACCGTTCTTGTTAACCAGACGAGGATTTGCATTTTGGCAAGGGCTGTATCATAGTTGTCATTTTCCTCTTCCAGACTTTTGGCAAACTTCCCTAATGATATGTAATTATTCCGGCCTTTTAGAAGGGCCGATTTAACTGGAAAAGGGACGATTCTTTCCAAAAGCGGGATTTCCTTCTCCAGAAGCTGCTGCTGAAGCTGGATAGTATGCGTGCTGATGACAACCCTCGTCTGGTTTGCTTTTGCGAAATACGCCGCAGGCAAAAGATACCCAAGCGACTTACCGATCCCGGTTCCCGCTTCGATTAAAGCATGGGTCCCATTCTCAAAAGAATGGAAAACTTCGTCCATCATCTCGAATTGGCCAGTCCTTGGTTCCAGCGAAGCGGCAGAATTTCGGATTAACCCAAGCTTTTCTTCAACGCTGAATGGATAGATCAAATGATTCGCGCCATCCTTATCGAATATAATTGTTTCAAACTGCTTTTTCAGGACGATGCCATTAACGGTCACAAGTGTATCAGGCAAATTTGCCTCCGGAGTTTTCCCTAGGGCAATTGCGTGAAGGAGCAGATTCAGGTCGCTTTTCAAACCATTTGCAAGTGAAGCAAGCTGATTAAGGACTTTTTCCGGCAATTTCCCGATTCTATCCAGGTATAATAGGAACAATTCTGCGGTTACATAAGCATCGCTATCCGCCTGGTGAGGCCTGTCGTGTGAAAGTCCTTCCTTTTCCGCAAGGTCGGCCAGTTTATAACTATCGGCTTCCGGTTCCATGAACCGCGCCAATTCAACTGTATCAATAACCGGCCCTGAAAAAGCTTCCTCTCCCGCCATTAGGAGTTCTTCCTGTAAAAAGCCCAAATCGAAAAGAACGTTATGGGCAACAAAATATGCACCTTTAAGAAGGGAGGATACTTTCCCGGCTATTTCCTGGAACAACGGGGCATCTCTTACATCCGAGTCCCTAAGCCCGGTCAATTCTTCAATGAAAGCAGGGATGGGCTGCAACGGATTGACGAGGGAGGAAAATTCTTCAGTAATTTTTCCGTTTTCGATAACCACCGCGGCAAATTGGATGATCCGGTCGCCTTTTTTAGGCGAATTCCCTGTTGTTTCCAAGTCGACTACTACAAATTTCTTGGCCATTCTTAAACACCCCAACTATTCATTCAAACAAAACGGTACCATAAAAACAGAAAAATAAAAAGCGGGGGAAACAGAAAGGGCGTCGCCCAAATCCGCTTAAGCGATAAGGAGTAGCCGAAATGCCGAAAAAGAAAACTCCCCACGGAAGGGAGTTTTCATTTACATGATCGTATTGGCCGGTTCGGCATGGATAAGCTCAACAATTTGGTTGTTTTCATCCATTATCGCAACCTTTGGCATGTGCGAAGCGATTTTTTCTTCTGGCACAAGAACATACGAAATAATGATGACAACGTCACCTTCCTGCACAAGCCTCGCTGCTGCCCCGTTAAGGCAAACGACTCCGCTGCCTCGTTCCCCGGGAATGATATACGTTTCAAGCCTTGCCCCATTGTTATTGTTTACGATTTGGACCTTTTCATTTGCGGCCATTCCAACAGCATCTAGTAAATCCTCGTCGATCGTGATGCTCCCGACATAGTTGAGGTTAGCTTCTGTAACCCTTGCCCTGTGGATTTTTCCGTTCATCATGGTGCGGAACATTCGTTTCTCTCCTCCATATTCCGGCTTTCTTCGCAAAAAAGCAATCCGGTATTAAACATCAAAAAGCATATTATCAATTAGCCTTGCAGCCGAAAAACGGACAGCAAGCGCGATAATGAATCGGCCTTCAAGCACATCGATCGGCTTCAATTCCGGATAGGTGTAAATTTCGATATAATCAATTTTCCCGCTGGTCCGAGTTTCAATAATTTTTTTCATCAATTCAATGATGGTTTCGGGATCTCTGTTCCCATTCTCGATGGCTGCACGCGCCGCTATGAGGCTTTCATGGAGGGCAGTGGCCTCTTTTCTTTCCGCTGATGTCAAAAAAACATTTCTGGAGCTTTTTGCGAGCCCGTCTTCCTCCCTTACCGTTTCAACGGGAACCAGCTTCACCGGAAAATTAAAGTCCTTTATGAGCCCTTCGATAACAGCGACTTGCTGTGCATCCTTTTGCCCAAAATAAGCTTTATCAGGAAGGACTATATTGAATAGTTTGGTCAGGACGGTAGCGACTCCATCAAAATGGCCTGGCCTAGATTTTCCGCAAAGCACATCGGTCCGTTCCTTTACGGTGGCCGTCACTGACGGAGGGGTAGGGTACATTTCAGGAACGGAAGGAGCGAATATGTAATCCGCTCCCGCCTTCTCTGCAATCCCCTTGTCATGGCCCAAATCCCTGGGATAGGAATCATAGTCCTCTGCCGGGCCGAATTGGAGCGGATTTACAAATATGCTTACAACAACGATATCATTTTCTGCCCGCGCCTTTTCAATCAGGGAAAGATGACCTTCATGAAGATAGCCCATGGTAGGAACGAAACCAATTGTACGGCCATTCCTTTTATGTTCATTTATCTCATTTCGAAATTCAGTGATTCTTTCAAATACTTTCATTCCTTCATACCGTAAAGGGCCTGCAGCTCTTCTTCCTTCATTGTAAATGTATGGATCGTTTCAGGAAACTGGCCCGTTTTGACTTCGGAGATGTACTGGCCGAGCATCTCTGTAATGTTTGCGCTTGCCTGTCCGTATTGCTTAACGAACTTTGGAACCCTGCCGGATCCGTAACCAACAAGGTCATGGTAAACAAGAACCTGGCCGTCAACGCCAGAGCCGGCCCCGATTCCAATGACAGGAATGGTGATCTTACTGGAAACCTCGGCTGCGAGCTGTTTTGGGACGCATTCCAGGACAAGGGCGAATGCCCCGGCCTCTTCGCAAAGCCGCGCATCCTCAATCAATTTCATTGCTGCTTCCGCGTCCTTTCCCTGGACTTTGTAGCCGCCCAGCACTCCGACGGACTGAGGCGTTAACCCAAGATGGGCCATAACCGGAACACCAGCGGTCGTCAGTGCTTTTATTTTCCCAAGCACTTCATCCGCGCCTTCAAGCTTTACGGCATGGGCGCCCGTCTCCTGAATGATCCTTGCTGCATTAACAAGGGTATCCCCGGTTGACACATGGTAGCTCATGAAAGGCATGTCGACAACAATAAAGGTATCGGTGGCGCCCCTCCTGACAGCTTTCGAGTGGTGCACCATATCATTGATTGTGACAGGCACTGTTGTTTCATATCCAAGGACGACCATGCCAAGGGAATCCCCGACGAGAATCATATCGATTCCAGCCTGCTCCGCCGTCTTCGCCGAAGGGTAGTCATACGCTGTCACCATTGCGATTTTCTCCCCGGCTTCTTTCATTTTTAAAAAATCTGTCGTTTGCTTCATCCAATATCCTCCTTCTTTTCGGAAGAGGGGTTAACGGACATGCCGCCAGCATGAAAAAAGATCCAGCTGAAGGCAGAGGATCCCGTTCGAAAAATGTGTTTTATCCCTCTGTCCCGGTCCTTTTACGGATCTAGGCAGAAACCGTTTTTAATTGTCCTTGCAAAAGGTGCAGTTCACCAGGATACCGCCCAAACGAATTATAGCAAAAAACCCCTTTCCATTGCTACAGAAAAAACTAGGAAAGGGGGAAATCAATATCAGCTGAATAGATCAAATGTACCTTGCCGCCGTCGCCCTCAATTTCCAGGACTCCATCATCGGTTATCCCAAGCGCCCGTCCTTCAATCACGCCGTTATAGGTCCTGGCCCTCATCCTTCCTCCGATTCCTTTGGCATAGCTTTCCCAAAGGAGTTTGATTGGATAAAAGCCCTTTTCCAAATACATAAGATACAGCTTCTCGAATTGTGCGCAAAACTCTCTTATAATTTTTGATCTTGAGGCTTCACTTCCGGTTTCCATCGCTACGGAAGTGGCAATATCCTTTAATTCTTCCGGGAAATCGCCGATCTTCTGGTTTACATTCATGCCAATCCCAATGATGACCGAGTGGATCCTGTCCGATTCCGCCTGGAGTTCGGTAAGGATTCCGGTGATTTTTTTTCCTTCCACTAGCAGGTCATTCGGCCATTTGATTTCCGGGGTTATTCCCGCGGCTTCTTCAATTGCCGTTGCAACAGCTACAGCGGCCAAAAGTGTCAGCTGGGGGGCTTTTTGTGGCGGGATATTGGGTCGGAGGAGAAGGCTCATCCAGATGCCGGTCCCTTTCGGCGAATGCCATTTCCTGTCCATCCTCCCTCTACCGGCTGTCTGCTCGTCGGCTACTACAAGCGTACCTTCAGGAGCCTTATCCTGTGAAAGCAAAAGGGCAACCTTTTGAGTCGAATCGACTGTTTCACGGTAAAAGATCGATTGCCCAATAAACCGCGTTTTCAAGCCAAGCCTGATATCATCCCCTGTCAAAGCGGTAGGGGTTTCGGCAATCCGATATCCCTTCCTTTTTACAGCTTGGACCACGAAACCTTCTTCGCGGAGGCCTTCTATATGCTTCCAGACGGCCGTGCGCGAGCAGCCAATCAGATTTGCGAGAGCCTGGCCGGACAAAAAACCGCCATCTGCCTCGGCGAAGGCATCCAAAAGCTTTTTCCTTATATCCGATTGCACTTTGCCAGCCACTCCTTTATCTTAGCTTCATTATTTTCAAGTACGCCCAGAAGAACGGCACGTTCAACCGCAGCCAATTTTTCCTTTACCCACGGGCCGCCGTTTTTTCCCTCCCAGCGGATAATATCTCCGCCGGATACTGAAAGTTCCTTTTTATCCTTGATGGGAAGCTTTTCGTAAGTTGAAAGCCACCTCTCCATCGTTTGGTCATCCGAGTTGCCTCCCGCCGCACCAACAAGTCTCTCAGTGGCGGCGATTGCCTCCTTCCCCGCTTCAAACAGCAAGGTGACATCCCAGTCGGACGACATCCTTTCTTTCATGTAAAAAAGGAGGCGGGTGAGCCAGGCAATTTGCCTGTTGGACATTTTCCATGAACGTAAAAACGTTTCCGCTTCCTGCTTCTCGAATCCAAGGCAATAAAGGAGCAAGACCCACATTTCATCCGAAGTAAGATTTCGGTCATCGAGCATGAGGAAAGCCTCCAAATCCGCTTCCTTCCCGCTTAACCCAGGCAGATATTCGATCATGCCAGTCCGAATCATAATATGCAGTGCTTCTTTTCTCCATTTGCCGCCGAGGAGTTTTTCAAATTCAGCCCTTTTACGTTCCACTGCGATGTGGCGAAGCAAAGAATTCGACTTTTTCAAGGAGGCGAAAGTGGCTTTTTCAATTTTGAACCCAAGCTGGCTTACGAATCTGGCGGCCCTCATCATGCGGAGCGCGTCTTCGCCAAACCGGTCGGCAGGGTCGCCGACTGTCCTGATTTCCCTTCCGGCTATATCCTCCTTGCCTCCGAAAGGGTCTATCAAATTACCGTTCCTGTCCATGGCCATCGCATTTATCGTAAAATCACGCCGCTTGAGATCCTCATGCAGCGATGTAACAAACTCAACCTTATCGGGACGCCTGAAATCCGCATAGCCGGATTCAGTGCGGTAAGTGGTCACCTCATACGAATTTCCTTTGTAGAGAACAAGGACTGTCCCATGCTCAATCCCGATGTCAACTGTTTTCGCGAAAATTCCCTTGATTTGTTCAGGACGTGCGGATGTCGCGATATCGATATCGCCAATCGGCCTTGATACGATCATATCCCTCACCGATCCACCGACAAAGTAGGCTTCATGCCCCGCTTTATGGATTGCATCAAGAACCGGAAGCGCTTCTTTGAATGGCTTCTCCATTACCCTCACCCTTATTCCAGGAGTTTATAATATAGATTTTCATACTGGCTGACAATCTTGTCGGCTTTGAAACGTTCTTTTACCCCGATTGAAGCCTGGTATGATAATTCCCTATGGAGCGATTCATCCGATAGCAGGGTAATCGCCTTATTGGCAATTGCCTCAATGTCTCCCAATGGGCAAATATAACCGTTCTCCCCATCGATGATTACCTCCGGAATTCCGCCAATCGCTGTACCGATGCAAGGCACTCCGCATGCCATTGCTTCGAGTGCTGCGAGGCCAAAACTTTCTTTTTCGGAAAGCAGGAGCATTAAATCACTTATCGAATATAATTCCTCAACATTATCCTGCTTGCCTAGGAAAAGGACTTTTTCCTTTAAGCCTAGCTCCGAGACAAGCTTCAACACATTTCGTATTTCAGGGCCATCCCCGACAAGCAACAATTTGGCTGGCATTGCCTTTGCTACTCGGGCGAACGCCTGGATGACATCTGGCACCCTTTTAACAGGACGGAAGTTCGAAACATGTATGACAACTTTTTCTTCTTTGCTGATCCCAAGTTTATCCTTAAGGTCTGTTTCACCAAGCCGCAAATAGATTCTATCGTCAATAAAATTATAAACGGTCTGGATTTCCTTATCAGGCTTTAAAAGCTCCATTGTCTGGGAAACTAGGGAGTTTGATACCGCGGTTACAATATCCGACTTTTCGATTCCAAATTTAATCGCATCAGATAGAGATGCATCATTTCCCAATACAGTAATATCGGTACCGTGGAGCGTTGTAACAATTTTCAAATCCCTGCCGCTCATTTCCCTCGCAAGGATGGCGCACACAGCATGAGGAATCGCATAATGGACATGCAGCAAATCCAGGCTTTCCTGGTTAGCTACCTCCGCCATTTTACTGGCCAGGGCGATGTCGTATGGCGGGTATTGAAAAACCGAATATTGATTTACCTCGACCTGGTGATAGTGGATGTTGTGGTACATCCGGGTAAGCCTGAATGGCATGCTGGAGGTAATAAAATGGATTTCATGGCCTTTTTCGGCAAGCAATTTTCCAAGCTCAGTAGCTATTATCCCGGAACCCCCGACTGAGGGGTAGCAAGTAATCCCTATTTTTAATTTCTTCATTTCTTTCTTTCTCCTATCAAATCCAGGTCTAGCAGCAAGGGGGCGCCTGTTTTAAACCCTTCGGCAAACATGACGCCGGCCTGTTTTCCAAAAAGGCTTTCCCTCGCTTCGATGGATTCGATATATCCATTGACGAGCGGAGTGTCGAAACTTTCCGCGCTTTTGACAAACTGGCTTTTATATGAATTTAGGGCTTCCCTTTTCTTATCTATGTAATCCGAAATATCAATCAGGAAATCCGGTGAATGGAACCCATTGATCATGTAATAATGCAGGGCAGCTGCCTTAAAAGGCGGGGAGCCCGTCCCATCTTCATACTTCCTGATTCCGGCTGAAAAAACCGCCTCCCTGACTAGTAGCGCGCAATTTCCATGGTCGGGATGCCTGTCTTCCAAATAAGGGGCGAAAATCACTTTTGGCCGGTATTTCCTGATTGCTGCGACAATTTTCCTTATGTACTCCTGCTCAAGAAAAAGCCCCCTGTCCGGGAGATCCAGTGCAAGCCGCTCGGCTCCAAGAATGGCCGCGGCTTCGCCAGCTTCTTTTTTCCTCGTTTCCACATCGCCGTTTGAAGATAACTCAGCCTGCGTCAAATCGCAAATCACGATTTTCTTTCCCCTCGCTGAGAATTTGGCTATCGCACCGCCCATCCCGATTTCAACATCGTCGGCATGGGCGCCGAATGCGAGAATGTCAACCCCGCTAAATGGTTCCTTCATTCTCGGTCCCCCTTGCTATCGCTCTCCATTCCAAATGGCCGTCCTCAATACCCTTGATCAAGACTTCTGCCGTCCCCATATTCGTAGCCAATGGAATGGAATACACATCACAGAGGCGCAGCAGGGCGCTAATATCCGGTTCATGCGGCTGCGCAGTCAGCGGATCCCTGAAAAAGAAGATTGAATCCATTTGGTTTTTTGCGACCAGCGCGCCAATTTCCTGATCACCTCCCAGTGGTCCGGACTTAAATCGTGTCACCTCGAGCCCGGTTGCTTCGGCAATCCTTTTTCCGGTTGTTCCCGTCGCGAACAGGGAGTGCTTGGCAAAAATATCCCGGTAAGCGACAGTAAACTGCACGAGGTCATCTTTCTTCTTATCATGGGCGATTAATGCAATGTTCACAGTCTCTTCACCTATTCCATAATATTTTCGAGTCCATATACGAATGAGTCGATTTTCATGACCGTTTCCACGGCCGCTTTTACACCTGACATAAAGGAAGCTCTGTTGTAGGAATCGTGCCTGATTTTAAGCGTCTGACCGTCAGAGCCAAACAAAACCTCCTGATGGGCGACCAGGCCGGGAAGCCGGACAGAATGGATGCGCATCCCCTCCAAATCCGCTCCTCGGGCTCCTGGAAGGGTTTCCTTTTCCTCCGGATGGCCCTGCTTCTTTGGTTGCCTTTCTTCGGTAATCAGCTGGGCTGTTTTAATAGCCGTGCCTGAAGGGGCATCAAGTTTTCTGTCGTGATGCATTTCGATGATTTCAACATCATCAAAATATTTAGCAGCCATCTTAGCGAATTTCATCATTAGCACAGCCCCAATCGCAAAGTTCGGAGCGATAATGCAGCCAATCCCCTTTTCCGATGAAAGTTCCTTAAGCTCTTCAAGGTCTTCGGGCGTGAAACCGGTTGTCCCGATTACCGGCCTTACATTGTGCACCAATGCCGTCCTTGCATGATGCATACCGGATTCTGGCACTGTGAGATCGACCAGGACATCCGCATTTACCGCCTGAAGGCACTCCTCTATATCCGAGTAAACCGGAACTTCCGTGAGAGGATAATGTCCTATTTCCCCCAATGTAAGGCCGTTGTTCTTCCGATCAAGCACAGCCATGAGCTCAAAGCCTGGAGTTTCATAGGCAAGCTTTACGGCTTCCGACCCCATCCTTCCGCGCGGTCCAGCGATTACAATCTTTATTTTTTCCATTCCCACCACTCCATCTATCCGTTATTTTTTTGTCCAGCGATCTTTATCCCTTGTCCTGAATTTTTCCATTACCATGTCATGGGCCTGCTGAAGGTCAATATTCAAGGAATTCGCCAGGCAAATCAGCACAAACAGCACATCGCCAATTTCTTCATTAACAGTCTTTTCTTTTTCAGTTTTCTTTTTAGGTTTTTCACCATAATAATGGTTGATTTCCCGGGCCAGTTCGCCAAGCTCTTCCGTAAGCCTGGCCATCATGGCAAGCGGGCTGAAATAGCCTTCCTTAAACTGCCCAATATGCTCGTCCACTTCTTTTTGCAGCTGCACGACCGTCTTTTCAGCCATTAAAACCACCCCAATATGTAGTTAACTTCAGGTTTATGAATATTGTCTGAAGGCTATAGCTTTCATGTTAGCTAAATTATTTTCCGTTTACAATATTATTGCATATGTGGGATTTTCGCCGCAATTGCCCTAAGCCTTTTTATCGGCTATAATTAAATCCGCTTTGATGGGGCAAAATATGGCAAAGGAGGAACCAAATATGATATTTGGCCTTAAAGTGAAAAATATTTTATTGATTCTGCTCGGCACGGCAATCATGTCGTTTGGAATCGTAAATTTCAATATCCAAAACAAGCTCGCGGAAGGCGGGGTTACCGGCATTACCATCCTGCTCTATTTTTTGTTTAAATTCAATCCCGCCTATACAAATCTTCTGATAAACATCCCCTTGTTTTTTATCGGCTGGAAGCTGCTCGGCCGAAAATCCTTTTATTATACAGTCATCGGCACAGTGGCGGTTTCGGTATTTTTATGGATTTTCCAAAAGGTTCCCATTAACATGCCACTCAAAGACGACCTCCTTCTCGCCGCGTTGTTCGCAGGCGTCTGCATTGGCGGCGGCCTTGGAATTATTTTCAGGTTTGGCGGTACATCGGGCGGGGTTGATATTATCGCGCGGGTAGCGCAAAAATATTGGGGCTTCAGCATGGGCCGGACCATGTTCCTGTTCGATGCGCTCGTTATCCTGGCATCGTTGCTGACGTATTTGAATTACAGGGAAGCAATGTATACACTTGTAGCGGTTTTCGTTGGTGCCAGGGTTATAGATGTGTTGGCTGAAGGAGCATATTCCGCAAGGGGCGCGATGATTATTTCCGAGAAGAACACAGAGATCGCGGAGAAAATCCTTATCGAGCTTGACCGTGGCGTAACAGTGCTCAAAGGCTATGGGTATTTCACTAAAAATGACAGGGAAGTGCTGTATTGCGTCGTTCCCAAAAATGAAATTATACGGCTTAAAAATGTAATTACCTCGGTCGACCCCCACGCCTTTGTTTCGGTTACAGCCGTCCATGACGTCCTTGGTGAGGGATTTACACTCGATGCAAACAAAGACCCTTTTGAAATATAGAAAAAGAGCGGTGCCATTAATGGCGGCCCGCTCTTTTTCTATAAATGGGGATGTTTTAAATTTGTCCAGCTATGGCTCCTGAGCGAACATTTCTTATTCGCTTCGGTTCATCCCGGTATAGATGAGGATCAGCCTTACAAGCTCTAGGACGGCTACAGCGGCTGCAGCGACATAAGTCAATGCAGCTGCATCGAGGACTTTCTTCGTGTTCCGTTCCTCTTCGTTGCGGATGATCCCGAGTGAGATGACCTGGTCCATCGCCCTTGATGATGCATTAAATTCAACCGGAAGTGTTACTACCTGAAACAATACAGCTGCCGCCATGAAGGCGATGCCGAGGAGAAGCATACCCTGAAGGTGCGCCAGAATTCCAATCAAAATCAATACCCAAGAGAAATTGCTCCCCAGATTGGCGACTGGAACAAGGGCGTGCCTGAAACGTAGGAACGCATAATCCTGCTGGTCCTGTATGGCGTGGCCGACCTCATGGGCAGCGACTGCAGTAGCTGCAAGCGAATGGCCATGGTAAATATCCGGGGAAAGGCGGATCACTTTTGCCCTTGGATCATAATGGTCGCTGAGAAATCCCGTGCCCTGTTCGATCCGCACATCGTAAATGCCATTGGCCTGAAGGATTTCCCTTGCGACCTCAGCACCTGTTTTCCTTGACGATGACGCCACCTTCGAGTACTTATTAAAAGCTCCCTTTACCCTCATTTGTGCCCAAAGGGGAATCAGGATGATCAATGCAAAATAAAGAATAAACATTCATGTGCCTCCTACTAATATCTTGTTGTATAAAATTCTATTTGGGCTGGGGGGCAATGTCAATCTTTTAGCTTAATCGACCGTTTTTGTTCAGTTTCTTTGTCGGCTTTGTATTTTTTCCAGCCAACATACGACAAAGTAAGGATTATGATTCCGCCAGTCGAGAAGATTACCCACCAAAGCGAAGGATCGGCTTCATCCTCCTCTATGCCGTCAAATATATTTTGCAGGTTTGTCCCCAAAGCATCCAGCTCGGCCCTTTCCAACTCACTGGCAGGTTTGGACGGGCTGAAGGCTGACAGGAATTCCACCTTGGCGTTCAGCTTTTGTATAGAATCTGCATGAACATCGATTTTCATGCTGGGATAAATCAAGTCATACAAAGATAAAAAAGAATTAACGCTGGCATGGAATGCGGCGGGATTTCCTTCAACCGCCGCTTGTTTCGCCCCTGAAAAAGACCCCATTACCTGGTCTTCGAGCTCCGCCCAAAGCGGATCACTCGAAGTCGCGAGGGCGTCCATAACAAGCCTGAAACGGGTTACTTTATTCACTTTTTCTGTGTATTCCATTGTGGGGCTAGCAACTGCTTCCATTGCCTCGTCCCTGGACATTGCTACAATCCTGGCTTCGTCAACCGAAAACAGGAAACGTCCTGCGCTCATCGTTTGAAGTTGTTCTGAAAAGTAATTCAACAGTTTCTTGGCATCCTCATATCGCTGGTTCTTGACCATCTGGAAGGCATCATCGGATAAGGTGTCGAGCTGCTCTATTGCCGCCGGCCTTCCGTTCGCCAAAACCTGGACCGGGAATGACACTAATAACAGGACAAAAAGGAAGTATTTAAGCTTCATACATAGCCACCCCTCTCATACTAGTAGAATGTATGAAAAAAAGGACAAGTCTAGAACCTGTCCGGTAGGGCGGCGAAGAAATTCATATTTGGTTTACCCGGCCTGGAGAGTATATTCTCTCCTTCCGTGCCTTACGCAAAAATACCAGGCAATGAAAATGGCAGCAATGGACAGCCAGAAGGTAAAATAGCCAATTTCTTTCGTGTACAAATAAAGCACTTCATACCTAGGCATCATGAAAAACACATAATCAATCACATCATTATGGAGCGTCCAAATAGCCGCGGCAACTAAATGCCACAATTTTATCCTGTAAAAGGGAGCATACAGGAGCCCCTGGACCGCCATCGCAAAATGGGACGCGACGAGCATCCAGCCAGTCCATCCCAAATCACCTGTTACAACCAAAACAAGCAAGTTCATCACGACTGCCCAGATCCCGTATTTAAATAACGTTACAATGGCTAACGCCTCTACGAGCGGCCAGTTTTTCTTCAATAAAAAAGCAATAAGAACGAAGACGAAAAATAGGCTTGCTGTCGGGCTGTCCGGTACAAAAGCTAGGAAAATGGGCGGGGTATCTTTTAATTGCCCTTCATACCAGTAATATCCATAAGCCGTGCCGCCAATATTGACTGCCAGAAGAAGCCACAAAAACGGCCTGTATGCAAGAAAGGGATAAAACATTTTTATCACAATAGTTCCGCCTTTACGAGTTTATGTATAAAAAATCGTATCACAAAATAAGGAAAGAAAAAAGCTGGCGAAATCCATCGCCAGCTTTCCACTCTACTCGCTTTTCAGTGTAGAAATATATTCCGAAAGTTTCTTAAGTTCTTCATCCGTGCCTTTGAAGACTCCGGCAGGCATATTTTTAAAGCCATTCTTCGCAACGTCAGCAACGTGATCTGCCGGGAACCCCTGGTCAATCAGCTTCGCTCCCATGGCTGTTCCCTGAAGTTCACCGCCGTGGCAGCCGATACAGCCTTGAGCCTCGTAAATTTTATATCCTTCAACATCCTTATCAATACCCTGTACGATTTCCCCCTGCCTTTTCGCAGCTTCCCAGTCATGGGTGGCAACGGATTGATAGGTCAGAAAGAAAATGCTGGCAATCGCCAAAAGCATGAATGCGGTTGCGGCCGGGCGCTTTGACGGACGGCGTTCCGGTCCCCGGTCGATGAATGGCGCGAGCAGAAGCGCGCCAAAAGCAAGGCCTGGAATGACCATTGCCCCGACTACAGTGTAAGGGCCGGATGCATAGGAATATTTAAGCAGCTGGTATAAAAACAGGAAGTACCAGTCAGGAAGCGGAATATAACCTGTATCGGTCGGATCCGCAATCCTTTCGAGCGGCGATGGATGCGCCACAGTCAAACATAAAAAACCAACCAGGAATACAGCGCCTACTAGCCATTCCTTCAGGAGGAAGTTTGGCCAAAAGGCTTCGGTCTTCCCGGGATATTCCGAATAATCTTTAGGAATCATAGGTTTGCGCTCGGATGGCGCCAAGACACGTGAGTCGCCAACGAACTTCATACCTTTACCGCGATGCATCGAACAATCCCCTCCTCTTTCGTAACATAGAGCAGGACAAACGCCCTGTCCCTTTCAATTAAATCTTGCCGTGAGCCCCCTACCTTAAAATACAGACGAATCAATATGATTGGCGGGGTTCAGCTGCCCGCAAAGGTCCGATAGGTTAGTTACAGTGAAGCTTGCCGCTGAGTCAGCGGCTTGTTTGAACCAATCGGGTTCTTATTGCAGCTTAATTTGCGCTATAGCGGAGATTCTGGCGACAATAAAACGGAGCTGTCCAACCGCGGAAAACCACCGCAGATGGAACGTTCGCCTTATAGCGGTCCCGAGATACCCTGCTTCCGGATCATCAGGAAGTGGGCTCCCATGAGTCCCAGCAATGCGCCAGGCAAGAAGAATACATGGATTGCGAAGAATCGCGAGATTGTCTGCGCACCAACAATTTCATGGTGCCCAGCCATCAGCGCTTTCAACTGCGGGCCGATCAACGGCGTAGCTTCAACAATTTGCAGCGTTACTTTCGTTGCAAACAGCGCTTTCATATCCCATGGAAGCAGGTAGCCGGTCAGGCCGAGGCCAAGCATGACAAAGAAAATCAGCACGCCGACAATCCAGTTCAATTCGCGTGGTTTTTTATATGCGCCCTGGAAAAATACGCGCAGCGTATGTAAAAACATCATAACAATAACGAGACTCGCGCCCCAATGGTGCATCCCGCGGACAATCTGCCCGAATGCGACTTCATTTTGCAGATAATAAACGGACTGCCATGCATTCTTAATATCAGGCACATAATACATCGTCAGGAACATGCCCGACAAAATCTGGATGACTGTAACAAAGAAGGTCAGGCCGCCAAAACAGTAGACAAATGCAGAGAAATGGTGAGCGGGATTGACGTGCTCAGGTACTTCGTGGTCAGCGATATCGCGCCATAGGGGCGTAATATCCAAACGTTCATCTACCCAATCGTAAATTTTGTTTAACAATGATTACGCCTCCTTTCTTGGCTGAGCTTTTCCTAGATACAAAAAGCCGTCTTTTTCCTTGTACGGATAGACATCAAGCGGCTTCATAGGCGGTGTGTTCGGCACATTCACGCCGTCTTTGTAGTAGCGGCCCGCATGGCACGGACAAAAGAATTCATTTGGATGGTCTTCACTGGCGTTCCAGTTGACAACGCATCCAAGATGCTTGCATACAGGCGACAGGGCAACAATTTTCCCGTTGTCATCCTTGTAAACCCAAGCTGTGTTCGTAACTTCTGATTCATACCAAGCATCTTTTTGTTTGAAAGAAAAATCCACCCGTTCCGGTTCACTGGTTATATCAGCTACTTTTTTAGATGTCGCGATGAAATCACCGGCTTCATCTACTTTTAGCACTGGGTCAATCGCAAAACGGACCATTGGCATCAGCATACCCGCGGCCATAAAGCCCCCTACGCCAGTCAATGTATAGCTAAGGAACTGCCTTCTTGAAACTCGATGCTTACTCATGCTCTTCCCCCCTCTGTTTACAAGTTAAGTCCATGGGACAATTAACATATATTAACTAGGACATTATCATGATATATCAATCTTTTGGCAAGGTCAATATAATACTATTTTGTGAATTTTTTATCCTGCCCTTCTTTGCAAGAGGGGTCATTCCGCCCTCCATTTCGCTGTGAAAAGCTGCATGAGCTGTTTAACCTGGTCGTTAATCAGGAGAGTTTTTTGCTTTTCTTCCATGTTTGCCAGCGGAAGCGCGGGAAGCCAGATAAGCGAACCATTGAAATTTCTCTCCTCTTCCCTCCATGACTGGTCGGAAGTAAGGAAAAAGACATGCCGAATCCCTTCATCTGCAAGCTTTTCTTCCCACCGGTTGAGCCGCCCGGCTGAAGAAGCCGGTGCCTCTTCCTTTAGATATGTAAAAGAAGGCAGCAACAAAATCCTCCCTGTGAACTGCCTTTCAAGCTGCGCGGCCAGAAGGCCTATATACTCCGTCGATGACGCGGATTGCGCTATCCCGTCTCCGAAATCCACGCCAATTAAAGGGATAATGGCTGTATCCACATATTCTTTCGCGCTGGAATAGGATCGAATATCCTCTGCGGACCATTTCATTCTTTCTTCTCCTCGCATTCATTTTTAACATTGCTTCTATCATATCACTTTAAACAAAATTAAAGGGGTTAATTTACAGTCCTCAAAGTGCAAAATTTACACCCAAAAGAAAAAACCTGCTTAGAGCAGGCTTCCATTATGCTGATCTTTTTTCATCTTGTTCAACTGCTCGGAAAAAGCAAGGAATGCTTCCTTGTCCTGTTTGTCGAGCGCCTCGTCGATCAGCTGAAGAAGTTTTTCCTGGTTAAAACGCTGGATGCTGTGCTGGAGGAATTTTTCTGCATCGGCCCTATCCTTCTCATTGACTTGCAAATGCCTTGGCACATAAGGATTATCCTCAAGAACCGCGGCATATTGATGAACCTTGTTCGATGCATTGAAATTCAACTGGATATAGATTTCTTCGTCCCTGTTCAGCCGGATGTCGTGAAAAGATTTTTCCGCGTCGGTGGTCATAATATTTTCCTTATAAAAACGGAACGGCACTTTGTCTGTGCAATGGGCCGACATAATCAGGCCCCTCGGGCAATATTGGGCCTGTTCGACGAAATGCACCTTCTCCATCAACTGGTCATGGCTCATTAGATAATTCAGGATCCACACGCATTCTCTTCTCTTTAACTGGTAATGGTTCAAAAACCATCTGATAAAGTCCTTTTTCTCGTTGACAGATACAGGGGTTGCCATAATCGTTTCCCTCCTCTGCGAGTTTAAACTTTAATATTTCTGGGAAAGGCGTTCAACCAGGTCTGCATATTCTTCATTTAAAGGATTGCGCTTTAGAAGCTCTTTAAAAACTTCGGCGGCGTCGGCGGTTTTTCCTTCTTCAATTAAAAAATATCCATAATCATTCAAAAAATTTTCATTATTTTTAAAATATGGATACGCGGCAGCATAACTTTCCATCGCTCGCACGTAATCTTCAAGATTTTCAAACGCCAAAGCGGCATCCCAATGGAATTGCGGTTCGGCGTGTTCAACGATTTCAACAGCCTCGATCAGTTCTATTACATCTTCATACCTTTCCTGATGCAAAAGCAGCTTATTAAGTATAAGGGCGGCTTCTGTAAACCCCGGGTCGAGGGCGATAGCCTCCCTTAAAAACTGTTCGGCCTCATCCTGCCTGCCTAACTTCAGGGCGAGTTTCCCGCCAAAAAAGTGAAGATCCTTGTTGAATTCATCTTGCCTAATTCCCTCAATGACAGTCTTAAGGGCAAGATCAGGCAATTCTTCAATTTCATAGGCACGTGCAAGGTGCAGGTATAGAGAGTGGTACTCCGGATCAAGCTGCTTCAGTTCCTGAAACCTTTCAATCGCAGTCCGGTTATATCCCGCCTGGAGCGCAGTAAAAGCACAGCCAAACAAAGTATTGATTTCAACCTTCCCTTCAAGCGCTTTTTCATAGTATGGCATCGCATCTTCGAACGACCCGGAGGCGCTTAAACAGTCCGCAATCCTCTGGTGGATGCTAATGCCCGCTATCTCATCCTCAGACTTTAATACTTCCTCGTAATAGTCGATTGCTTTCCTCATTTCCCCCATTGAACTATATAGTTCAGCAAGCGCGAAATCGACTACCGTTTCATCAGGCAACGCCTTTTTTGCGCTTAAGAGCTTTCTCTCGCTTACCTCATACAATCCCTGAAGCTGATATAAATCAGCCAGAAGAATTAGTGCCTCCCCGTAGGAGGGGTCATCTGGCTCTATTTCCTCAAGAAGAAGGATCGCCTTTTCTTCCTCGCCATTATCGACATAAGCCTCTGCGAGGAGGACGATAATCTCCCCTTCCCCTGGATAATACAATAGGAGATTTTCAAACAGGGATATGGCCTCTTGCAGGAAACCGTACTGAAGCAGCCTTTCGGCAAGGAGGAATTTTTCCTCTGGCGGCCCGCTTTTTAATACTTCATTATATTCCTCGATAGCTTCCTTATGTTGGCCATTTTCAAGCAAATCAATAATTTTCTCTGTTTTTTCCATCTATCCTCGCTCCGAACCCTTTTATTTTCATATGGCGAAAAAGGAGTGGGTTTTAACTTTAATATGTTCCCCACTTCCTTCTGCAAAATCAGCCTTGCTTCCAATCCGGATAATTTTTCCTCTTCTGACTGTCAACACAAGTTTGTCGCCATGGTGCAGGAAAAATGACCTTTCATCAGTTTCGCCCATTCCCTCATTCCAATATAGATTATAGCTTAGCTCCGCGTTATGAATCAGGCTCGACCTCCAGGGAAATATCCCCATCCGGTTTAGCGCCTGGGAAGCAACTGGCACACTCTCCTCCACTTCATAGTGCAGTGATGGAATTCGTTCATTCTCCATAACCTTTTTCCACTTAGCCAAAAGTAACCTTTTCTGCGCCTCATCCTGTATGGGTATCGAGGGAATAAGAGGGCAATTATAGGGAAACAGCGCTTCCCGGACCCACCCCCATGGAATTTGTTCAAGAGAGGCCGCAGTCGTAAATTCCACAAACACACCAGGAAGCTTCCTTTTTTTGCATTCTCTTAATACAGCAGGGCTTAATATCCGGATTGGGATTTTTATTCCAATCGCATAATCGGCGGGGATTCCGGCCAGGCTTTCCTCTACCTCGGAAAGCTTCTGGGCAATTAGCCTTTCATAGTCAACCTTCGCATAGGTAAGGAGAGTTGTGCACCCATTTTTTAAATACTTTTCTTCGATGGTTGCTTTTATTTCCTCAGGAGAATTTTCGGGGAGATTTCCATCAAGAATCGTATAGGCAGGGGTCATCAAAAACGCGTCAACATTCATTTTCATGTACGAATAGGCAGGCAATTCATCTCGGACAGCCGTTATTTTTCCACCCTCCACCAAAATGGATTGGGATGAGCGTTTGCCTTCCCTTAAAATAGTAGCATTTTCAATAATGTACGGCATTTCATCACCCTTTAGCAAGTCTTAAGACAAGCTATGCTGAATGAAACAAAATATGACGCACAAATTAATATGTTATAGCCCGGAAACAGGAAGCGGCGCCAATCAAGGAACTGGCGCCACATCCATTACTTAGGGTTTTATTTAATGCTACCAAGGTGGGTGAAAAAGTCCGGATAGGAAACATCAATGGCCTCGATATCATGGAGTTCGATCTCTTTTTGGCAAATAAGCCCTGCAACAGCGAGCATCATACCAATTCGATGGTCGCCATGGCTTGTCACAGTCCCGCTTCCAAGTTGTGTTTCACCTGAAATTACCATGCCGTCGGGAGTTGTTTCGATTTTCGCACCAAGCTTCCTCAGTTCATCCGCGACTGTTTCAATCCGGTCGGTCTCTTTGACACGGAGCTCAGCCGCATCCCGAATGATGGTTTCCCCTTCAGCCTGGGTGGCAAGAAGGGCTATGATTGGCAATTCATCGATAAGCCGTGGAACAAGGTCCCCGCCAATTGTGGTGCCTTTTAGGCGGGAATACTTTACGAGGATGTCTCCCGAGGGTTCAAACACATCGCCCGATGTACGAATAATCGAAAAATCGGCTCCCATCTTTTCTAACACATCTAGAATTCCTGTCCTTGTCCAATTCAAGCCAACATTTTTAAGCAAAATTTCGCTTCCCGGAACGAGCGAGCCTGCTGCAAGGAAAAAGGCGGCCGACGAGATGTCGCCAGGAACTTCGAAGTCGGTCCAGTATAGCTTTTGCCCGCCTTGTATTGCGATGGACTTGCCTGAAGTTTCAATTTTCCCGCCAAACAGGCGAATCATTCTTTCTGTATGATCCCTAGTGGGAGCGATTTCGGATATCGTGGTTTCGCCATCAGCCTGCAGGCCAGCAAGGAGGATGGCCGATTTTACCTGGGCGCTCGCAACCGGAAGCGAATAGGAAATCCCTTTCAGCCTAGTACCGGTAATCGTAATCGGGATGAATTTGCCATTTTCGCGGCCATCAATCAACGCCCCCATTTCCCTTAACGGTGCCGCTACCCTGTTCATTGGCCTTTTGGCAATCGACTCATCCCCGATAAGCCTGGAAACAAACGGCGTACCCGCCAACAGACCCATCATTAGCCGTATCGTGGTGCCGGAATTGCCGACATCAAGAATGCCAGTGTGTTCCTTTAGGCCCTCGATACCATTCCCATGTATTTTTATTTCAGTTCCTGACGTCTCAATGTTCACGCCAAGGTTCCGGAAACAGGAAACAGTGCTTAAGCAATCATTTCCCGGAAGAAAGTTCCTTACTGAAGTTGTTCCATTGGCAATCGCCCCGAACATGACCGCCCTGTGGGAAATAGATTTATCACCTGGAACGCTGATTTCGCCCAACAAGCCCTTTGCTGCGGGCATAACGCTTATTTGTTTCAATTCTGCACCTCCGGATTCAAACTTATTATTCATAGGAAGTGGGATAGGAAGTGCACGCCTGGATGCATTTCTCGGCCTTTTCCCTATCCATTGCTGTTTGGAAGCTGATTGCCAGCACTCCGTATATTTCTTCCCTCGTTTCGATTATGCGGATATTCGTAATGCTGATTTCTTCTTTCGCAAGATAACCCGTAATTTCAGAGATAACCCCTGGATAGTCCGGTATATCGACATACAAATCATAAAAAGCTGGTATAGCCCCTTTTTCTTTCACAGGCAGCCCATCGCGGAATTGTTTCGCCTCAGAAAAATACGCGGTAAGCTCCTCCTCATTTGATGTCCCCAAAAGGCGGCGGACACGCTCCATTTCCTTACCCCATAAATCGAGCAATTCGATCAGCACGTCTTTATTATGGAGAAGAATGTCACGCCACATTTCCGGGCTGCTCGACGCAATCCTGGTAATGTCCCTGAATCCGCCGGCTGCAAGCCTCGGGAGCAGGTCATTACTGCCTGACAAGCTTTTAGTCTGATGGACAATCGAGGCCGCGATGATGTGTGGAAAATGGCTTATTGCCCCTGCCAGATAATCATGGTCTTCCGGGGAAAGTTCAAGGAACCTGGCGTTCGTCCCCCTTAGCCATTCCTTAAGATCGGCTGCACTTTCCTTTTCCCGGGAATCTTCGGGCGTCAATATGTAAAATGCATTTTCGAAAAGGATTTCCTTCGCGGCTGTAATTCCGCTTTTATGGGACCCAGCCATCGGATGGCCCCCAATAAACGAAAAACCTTTTTGTTTTAAGGGGGCGGCGAGGCGGGATATTTCCTTTTTAGTACTTCCAGTATCCGTAATGATGACCGTTTCCTTAATTGCGCATGTTGACAGCTCCATCAGGATTCTCGCTGTTTCCCTGACAGGGGCGGAAATAATGATTAAATCCGCATCCGAGGCCCCTTCCCTAATTGTTTCAGAAATTTCATCGATCGCCCCAAACATTTTTGCTAATTCGGCCTGGCGTTTCCTTACATCAAACCCTGATACCTTTGCATCAGGATGAGCCTTTTTAATGCAAAGTGCCAAAGAACCGCCAATCAATCCCATTCCAATGATGAAAACATTACCGTTCAATTTCCGCACTCCCTTTAAGCAAACGCCTTGGATTCTTTTTCTAGGAATGCTTCTAATTCCTTCAGCAAGGCGGCTACCTGGCTTTCCGAGCCGACCGTCACCCGTACGCATTGGGGGAAGCCAAGCAAGGCGCCTGAACGCACAATAAAGCCGCGTTCGAGCATACTTTGGAATACTTTGTTGGCATCCATTCTGAAATTAATCAAAATAAAATTACCCTGGGATTGATAATATGGCAAACCATGGGTTTCGCAAAATTGGTAGAACATTTCAAGGCCCTTCCTGTTTATCTCCCTGCAACGCGCGACAAATTCCTGGTCGGAGAGAGCGGCCTTCGCTGCCTGCTGTCCAAAGGAATTTGCATTGAAAGGTTCCCTGGCAGGCTCGAGAACCTTGATAATCGATGGATCCGCAATGCCATATCCAACCCTCAGGCTTGCCAGCCCATAGATTTTTGAGAATGTACGCAAAGCTATTACATTAGGAAATTTATCGGTAATTGAGAGAGAATCATGAAAGTCCGCAGCTGTTACATATTCATAGTACGCTTCATCGATAACAACTAATATGTTCCCTGGTACCTGTTCCAGGAAGGATTGAAGTTCTTCATCCGGGATATAGGTTCCGGTTGGGTTATTAGGGCTGCATATCCAGATTACGTTCGTATTTTCATCGACCGCGTCAAGCATCCCTTGCAAATCGTGCTTACCATCGACCAATTCAACCTCACGAACTTCAGCGCCTTCAAGTACCGCATTATGGCGGTATTGAGGAAAGGTTGGCGAAGCCATTACCGTATTTGCACCCGGGTACAGGAGGGCTCTTGAAATGATCCGGATAAGTTCATCCGAACCATTTCCGAAAATGAGCCTGTCATTGGGAATCCCGAGCATATTTGCTAGGGTTTCCCTCAATTCCCCGGCACGCCCGTCCGGGTAAAGGGCCAGGCTTTCACTGTAGTTTTTAATACGTTCCAATACTTTGTCCGAACAGCCAAACGGATTTTCATTTGAAGCGAGTTTAACGATCGTTTCCAAGCCGTATTGTTTTTTTACTGAATCAATCGATTTACCTGGCTGATATGGGGTAAGGGTTAGCAATTGCTTCTTCCAGCGCATTATAAACACCTCGTTGTTGTTTTCACCACATCGCTTTAACGCTTTAAAGTGCGTGTGAGTTTTTCTTTTCATTCTAACACAGGCAAATCCAGAAGTCAGCGTTTTTTTACTTTTTTGAAAGTAAGAAATTATTCAACAACGATTCCAGCCTTGAATCATCTATGTCTCTAAGGCTTGGCTTTCCGATTTCCTCAAGAAAAACAAACTTCACTGTCCCTCCTACGGCCTTTTTATCCTGTTTCATCCTTTTCAACAAGCCCACCGGTTCAATGCCATAAGGAATGGAGGCGGAAAAGCCGAGCTTTTCCACCCAGGCGCGAAAGCTTTCAAGGTCAAATTCAAGCCCTGCCTCCGACTTGCTCGCTTCCAACGCGAATAGCATGCCAATCATCACCGCTTCCCCGTGAGTGACTTTCCCATATCCCATTTCAGCTTCTATCGCGTGGCCCAGGGTATGTCCAAAGTTAAGGAAGGCCCGTATGCCTGTTTCCATTACATCTTTAGCAACAATCGATGCCTTTACGCCAATCCCCATCGCAAGCATCGTTTCATATTGCCCGATGCTTATGTTTCCGAGATCTTGAATATTTGATTTTAGCCATCGGTAAAAGGACGGATCGCCAATCAAGCCATGCTTTACAACCTCAGCGAAACCAGAACGGACTTCCTCCGAAGGGAGGCTTTTTAAAAAAGAAAGGTCATAAAATACAGCTTCCGGCTGATGAAATGCACCGATCATGTTTTTGGCGAGCCTGTGGTTGATCCCTGTTTTCCCGCCGACCGAGCTATCATGTGCGAGAATCGTGGTTGGAACCTGAATGAACCGGATTCCCCTCATATAAGTAGCGGCGACGAATCCCGCAAGATCGCCAATCGCTCCTCCGCCCAGGGCAATAATTATCGACTTCCTATCCAGGCCGTTTTCAAGTGCGGATGTCATGGCCTCGTAGTAAGTATCGATTGATTTTGCCTGTTCTCCTGCTGGCGCGGTAAAAACGCACGGATGATAGCTCCGCAAGTTCCCCAAAAGAATCGGCAGACAGATTTTTTCGACGTTTTTGTCGGTAATGATCAGCAACTTGGTGAAAGAAAGTTGGCCCAGATAATCCCCCAGCAGAGACACAGCATGCTCGCCGATCATGACTGGGTACTTTTTTGAACCCGTGTTGATTTCGAGCGACTCCATTAGAATAACCTCGCCCGTTCCCTGTGGTTCCTGATTTCCTCAAGAAAGACATCAAGCCTGTCCGTATTGAATTGTTCAGCCAGCGCGGAAGCAAGCTCCCATGCAACCGCACTCTCCGCAACAACGGCCGCCGCGGGAACAGCACAGCTATCAGACCGTTCAATGCTGGCGGAAAAAGGCTCCTTCGTCTCGATATCCACACTTTGAAGGGGTTTATACAAGGTCGGGATTGGCTTCATAACCCCTCTTACGATAATCGGCATCCCGTTTGTCATACCGCCTTCGAAACCGCCAAGCCGGTTCGTTCTCCTCGTATAGCCGGTTTCTTTATCCCAAATGATTTCATCATGGACCTGTGAGCCAGGTATTTCGGCCGCTCTAAAGCCAATCCCGAATTCTACCCCCTTGAAGGCATTAATGCTCACAATTGCACCCGCGATTCGTGAATCCAGCTTCCTGTCGTATTGGACATAACTCCCCACTCCGACTGGCATGCCCGTGGCTGTAACTTCAACAATACCGCCAATTGAGTCTCCATTTTCTTTCGCCGTATCAATGGCTTCCATCATTTTTAGTTCCGCTTCCGGGTCAAGGCAGCGTACAGGCGAGTTTTCGCTCATTTTTTTCATATCAGCCATGGACAACTCTGGGACCGTCGCTTTTACCCCGCCAATTTCAGTGACATAGGAAACTATTTCAATGCCAGCCTGCCCAAGCAGCACCTTTGCGACTGCGCCTGCGGCGACACGGGCGGCCGTTTCCCTTGCAGAAGAACGCTCAAGGACATTCCTCATATCCCTGTGCCCGTATTTTATCGCGCCATTCAAATCTGCATGGCCGGGACGAGGCCGCGAAATCCTGCGCTTCACTTCAGACTCGGCTTCTTCATCAATCGGTTCCGGCCCCATAATATGTGTCCAGTGCTTCCAGTCATCATTTTTTATAACAAGCGCAATTGGCGAACCCATTGTTTTTCCATGACGGATTCCGCCAACAATTTCCACTGTGTCTTTTTCAATCTGCATCCGTCTGCCCCTGCCGTGACCTTTCTGCCTGCGGGCAAGCTCCTGATTGATTTGTTCAGCTTGGATTGGCAAGCCGGCCGGAACTCCTTCGATAATTACAGTCAACTGGGGGCCGTGCGATTCCCCCGCGGTTAGATATCTCATGTTTTCATTCCCCTTTTAAAAATGATTAAGGCTATGTTACAGGTCATTTGTGGTTTTGTCACTAGGCTATTTATCTTTGGTCTATGTATCGGCTATGATTAAACCAGGAAAAAACAGAATATTCAACAAAAGTAAACGTATACAAAAAGGGCACTCGTTTGACAAGTGCCCCTTTGGGATTAGTATACCCAGCCGTTTATTAGTTTTGTGTATTCAACTAGCTCTTCAGGTTTGAAGAAGATGCCGATTTCGCGCTCCGCACTTGCAGGTGAATCGGATCCGTGGATGATATTCTTGCCAACAGTCAGTGCGAATTCGCCACGGATTGTTCCAGGAGCAGCATCCTTTGGATTGGTGGCACCCATCATTTGGCGGGCTGTCGTGATGACATTCTCGCCTTGCCATACCATGGCAAATACAGGGCCGGAAGTAATGAAGTCAACCAATTCGCCGAAAAATGGGCGTTCTTTGTGCTCCCCATAATGCTCTTCAGCCATTTCGCGGGGAATGTTCATCAATTTCGCCCCAACAAGCTGGAAACCCTTCTTTTCAAAACGGGCCACGATTTCTCCGATTACAGCCCTTTGTACACCATCTGGCTTAACCATTAAAAATGTTTTTTCCATTATTTCCACTCCTAAACATATATGTATCATGATTGCTCATAGAGGCAATTCACGAAAATCGTACCATTGATTAGAAAAAATCGCAAGAAGCAAACGCGTGAATGGATCTTTTAACGAACGGATCAGAATTTTCTCTTTCCGATAAATTTAGCTATATCCTTCAGCGTTTTTTTCGCCCGGTTCTGGGGAAGCCCATCAAGGATGGCCAATGCCTTTTTCAAATAGCGATCGCTTAAATCAAGCGACTTTTCAATGGCGCCGGAATTTTTAATCGTTTCTATCACTTCATCCAGGTCTTTCCGGCTTGAATGTTCATTGATTCGGACTATCTTTTCCTTCAAATGGGAATCGGCCATTGCGTATAGGACTGGCGCCGTGATATTCCCTTGGAAAAGGTCGCTTCCCGCAGGCTTTCCAAGCTCTTTTTCCGTTGAGGTAAAGTCTAGGATATCATCGATTATTTGATAGGACATCCCGACATAGTATCCAAACCAGTAAAGCTTTCTACTGATTTCTTCGCTGGCATCGGCGGATATCGCCCCGAGCTGGCAGCTAACAGCGATAAGGAGGGCCGTCTTCCGTTTTATTCTCCTGAAATAGTCCCGCATCGTTTGGTCGAACCTGTATTTATCCCTGATTTGCTGGATTTCGCCGACGCAAACCTCCACAATCGTATTCGCCAAAATTTTATGGGCTTTTGGTTTTTCTATTGAAGTCATTACTTCGAGGGACAGCGCCAAAATATAATCCCCGGTATACATCGCTATCCGATTGTCCCATTTGGACTTAATCGTCGGCTTGCCCCTGCGCAATTCCGCGTCATCGATAACATCGTCGTGGACGAGAGAAGCCATATGGATTAATTCTAGCGATACCGCGGCGTTTTTTACGACATGGATATCATAATTCCCGAATTTCGCGGCTAGCAAAACAAAAACAGGACGGATGCGTTTTCCGCCCGCCTGGAGGGTATGCAAAGAGGCCTGCCTGAGCAGCAAGGATTCAGCCTGGATAGTTTCTTCAAGTGTATTCTCGATTAAAATAAGATCGGAATTTAAAAATGAAGTCATCATTTTTAATTTCATAGAGGCATTCACCCTGCTTTTCTGATAAAACTTCTTGTTTACTGTTTATGCCCGAAATGGACGGCGGCCGCGCCCCCGCTGTATGGCTTATAGGAAACTTTTTGAAAACCGGCTTCCTCGAACATCCCGGCAAGCTCCTTCGCTCCCGGGAAATCGCGTGCGGATTCCTGGAGCCATGAATATTCATTATAGCTTTTTGCAAACATTTTTCCGAACAACGGCATGATGAACCTGAAATAAAAGAAATACAACTGCCTGTATACAGGCAAGGTTGGCTGGGATGTTTCCAGGCAAACCGCGATCCCTCCTGGTTTCACCACCCTATACATTTCCTTCAGGACCTGCATGTAATCAGGAACATTCCTGAGCCCAAAACCAATCGTGACATAATCGAAAGTATCATCCAGAAACGGCAGTTCCATTGCATTTCCGTGGATAAGCGAGGCCTGGGATAGATTAAGGGCATCAATTTTTTGCTGCCCAATCTTGAGCATATTCTTGCTGAAATCCAGTCCGACAACCTCGCCTCCCTTTCCAACCGCATCGGCGAGGGCAATCGTCCAGTCAGCCGTTCCGCAGCAAAGATCCAGGGCTTTCGCGCCGGGCCGGACATTCATTCTTTTCATAGTGTCCTTTCGCCATGCGATATGCTGCTTGAAGCTGATTACGGAATTCATTTTGTCATAATTGTCATAAATGCTTTCAAAGACTGAATGAACCCGTTCTTCCTTAGAACGTTCCATGATGCTTAACCTTCTTCCACGAATATTTTAATTTCACCTAGCAATTCTTCCACCCTGCCTCTTACTGAGGTGTTGATGTTTTCTAACGCATCCATCCTTGCCTTCAGTTCAAGCCTCAGCGAAACAAGTTCATGGTCAAGGAAATCGACAAGGGTATCGGAATTTTGTTTGCCGCCAGGCGCCAGCGAGGTTTCAACGATTGCACCCAAAGCTTCAAAAAAAGGGGAAATCCCATCACGCAAATAATCATTTCTTTCCTTAAGGAGCCTTTTTAAAAGGAGGAGGCTTTCCATGAAAGGAATCCACGCATCCTTGCCGAAAAAGCCGGAGAATTTTGCGAGAATCGACGCCTCAATGTTTTTTATACTCTCAAAAAGCATTCCAACAGTATTGAACTCTTTCTGATAAAACAATGTTTTATGTTCATTTACTCTCTTAATAGCTTTAGAAAGAGAGCGAATCATCAAAATATCGTCAGATTCGGCCAAATGCTTATAATATAGGCCACTGTAATAATCGCCAGCAAGGACGGTCAACTGCCGAACCTTCGTGCCGGCCAGGGACTGTGTATTCGAAACATGTTCATGAATGTCCAGGGCAATTTGCACAAGCATAGCTGTAAGGGCATAGTTTTCCCTTTCCCGGTCAGTCAAGTCAAGTCCTTCCATAGCAGAAACAAGCAACATAAGCTTGTCATCATCTATAATGGGGACTTGAATGTATTTTAGCAGATAGGGATGAAGGACCTTTTTCTCGATAATACCCTTTATTTCTGCGATTTTGCTGTTCATATCCTGCACTTTTAATCACCCCGGGGTATGCCTAAGATGCGCCAGCACTCTTGGGCGGGAGGATGCAAAACCAATCGGCTGATCCTTTTATTTGCCCTAAACATAGCAGACATCATTATATCATAAATCATTTTTTTATGGGGAAGTTTCACAAAATAATAAAGGCCAGCCGTTTTTTTTGTAAAAAAACAACAGAACGGCCGCATGAAACCGTTCTGGATGGAATATTATTTCCCGGACCCGCTTTCCACTTCCCCCACACTCGTTAGAATGGTCGCTTTACCCCTAATCTTCATTGCCGAGGTATGTTCCGTAAATTGGGCAATCATGACTTCACCTTTGTCCAATTTTTCCGAGTGATGGAACCTTGTATCCGTACCTCTTGTCAGGCCTATGACGCTTACGCCATCTTCAATCGCCTTTATAACAATAAAGTCCACTGCTTGTTGCTCCTTTTTTTCCATGTCCGTCACCTCCGGCTCCGAATCAGTTGTTAATAAAAGATAATACTTCCGATCTGGCGATTGCGTTTTCCACAAAAATCCCCCGGACCGCGGATGTTACCGTTTTTGATCCCGGTTTCTTTACACCGCGCATCGTCATGCACATATGTTCCGCTTCAACGACTACCATTACTCCGTGCGGCAGGAGTTTCTCCATTATGCTGTTCGCAATTTCGGATGTGATCCTCTCCTGGAGCTGGGGCCGTTTCGCGACCGCTTCGACTGCCCTTGCCAGCTTGCTTAAGCCAGTAACCCTTCCGTTTCTCGGAAGGTAGGCGACATGCGCTTTACCAAAAAAAGGAACCAAATGATGCTCACACATTGAATAGAAAGGAATATCCTTTACAAGGACAAGTTCTTCATGGTCTTCCCCGAAAATCGTTTCAAAATATTCACCGGGATCCTGGTTCAGCCCGCTAAAAACCTCTTCATACATTTTTGCTACTCGTTTTGGTGTATCCAAAAGCCCTTCTCGGGTTGGGTCCTCCCCGATTGCTTCGAGGATGGAACGAACAGCCTCCTCTATCTGGGCCTTATTTACGGTTGCCATCAGCTTAACCCCCTACTGTTATCATGCAAGTCTTCTTCATATTAGCATAACCATTTTAATGCAGGCAAAATGAAATGCTTTTATTATCATGTACCCGATTATACCCGCCGTTTCTGGAGGAATTGAAAAAAGCCATGGATTCCTCCATGGCTTTTTGCGCCCAAAGCACATTTCTATGTAATTATTTCACAGCGTCTTTGAGTTGTTTGCCCGGTTTGAATGCAGGTACCTTGCTGGCAGCGATTTCAATCTCATCGCCGGTTTGCGGGTTGCGGCCCTTGCGAGCGGAGCGTTCACGAACTTCGAAGTTTCCGAATCCGATCAAAGAAACTTTGTCGCCATTTTTAAGAGCTTCCAAAATGGAATCAAAAACAGCATCAACCGCTTTGGTAGCGTCCTTCCTTGAAAGTTCGCTAGCCTCTGCTACCGCATTGATAAGTTCTGTCTTGTTCATGCCATTCACCTCCTCCCAAATAATTTGCCCAGTGAGTAGAATACGTTACTTATCTACATTTCTAAACAAATTTCATCAATTCTATACGCGGAAGCGTATTTTAATTGACAAGGCTAATCATATAGCAAGCCTTGAAGGATTTCAATTGTTTTTATAAAAAAACTAAAAGAAAACCCAATGAAATAAAGGCTTCGTGCTTCGTAAGGCTAATTCTGTTAAAAGATTATCACAATCAATTGTTCTAATCAAGAATATTACCGTAAATAGTGGAAATCTTTTCACTTTTTATCCATCCGGCGAGAAAAATGTCGAAACTCAGTCTATTTCTCTTGGATTTTTCCCTCTAGATTGTTAGTTGAAACATTATGTGAGAGTAAATAAAAAAAAAGAGGCCAGTAAGCCTCTTCGATTGCATTTTATTTATGAAGGAGGGAGGAAAACCCTGGAATCGCTTTTTGCCAGCCCTATAGGATGATGGCAATCAATCCTCCAGACCCCTCGTTTATAATTCTTTCGAGCGTTTCTTTTAACTTATAACGCGCGTTTTCCGGCATCAGGGAGATTTTCGCCTGGATTCCCTCCCTGACAATCGAACTGAGGCTTCTTCCGAATATATCCGAATTCCAGATGGAAAGCGGATCGTCCTCGAAATCCTGCATTAGGTAACGAACAAGCTCTTCGCTTTGTTTTTCTGTGCCGATAATCGGCGCGAATTCGGATTCCACATCGACCTTGATCATGTGGATTGAAGGGGCAACCGCTTTCAGCCTCACGCCGAAGCGGGCGCCCTGGCGGATGATTTCGGGTTCTTCAAGGCTCATATCCGAAAGGGTTGGAGAAGCGATTCCGTACCCGGTCTGTTTTACCATTCTTAGCGCATCCGAAATATGGTCGTACTCCGCCTTGGCATGCGCGAAATCCTGCATAAGCTCAAGAAGATGGTCCTTGCCTCGGATTTCAACGCCGACGATTTCCTTCAGGATTTCATCATACAGTTCGTCCGGCGCATAAAGGTCGATTTCGGCGACCCCCTGGCCCATCTCAATTCCCGCGAGCCCCGCCCTTTCGATAAAATCAAAATCGCTGAATTGGTGTACAACCCTGTCGACATCCCTCAGCCGCTTTATGTCTTTCACGGTATCCCTGACCGCTTCCTGATAACTTTCGCGCAGCCAGTGATTCTCCCTTAAAACCATAACCCAGCTTGGAAGGTTTACATTCACCTCAAGTACCGGGAATTCATAGAGCGCTTCTCTTAGGACATTCAATACATCCGATTCGCGCATTCCCTCCACGCTCATCGCGATTACGGGTATATCGTATTTCTCCGCGAGGCTGGACCGGAGCGCTTCCGTATTCGGATGATGCGGCTGGGCACTGTTCACAACCATGATGAAAGGCTTGCCTACTTCCTTCAGCTCGTTGATGACCCTTTCCTCCGCATCAAGGTACGATGTCCGCGGGATTTCACCAATCGTCCCGTCTGTGGTAATAACCACGCCTATTGTGGAGTGTTCTTGGATAACCTTCCTGGTACCGATTTCTGCGGCTTCGTGGAAGGGAATAGGCTCTTCATACCAGGGGGTTGTAATCATCCTCGGCCCATTTTCATCCTCATACCCCTTGGCTCCGGGAACTGTGTAACCGACACAGTCAACCAGCCGGATATTAACTTCAAGCCCTTCATCCACATAGACGGCGGCAGCCTGATTAGGGACAAATTTCGGCTCGGTGGTCATGATCGTTTTTCCAGCCGCGCTTTGCGGCAATTCATCCATCGTCCTTGCCTTATCCGCCTCATTGCTCATATTGGGCAGGACAACCAGCTCCATAAACTTTTTGATAAAAGTGGATTTGCCGGTCCTTACCGCCCCGACTACTCCGAGATAAATATCGCCGCCAGTCCGTTCGGCAATATCCTTAAAAATATCTACCCTTTCCAAGAGATCCCCTCCCGATCCTAGAATAAGTGGGATAATCGTATCCATTTTAGGTATTGTTGGACAGTACATGTTTATGATGTTGTCCTATTGAATTATGCATATCGCGAGTATATTTATTTTTACCTCCTGTCGGTTTGCCGATTTTCAATGTGCTTCAACCGGTTTTATCCCTGGTTGCCGGGAAATGAAATAAACCCTTCTCCTGTAAATATATTAATCAGGAGAAGGGTTATGACAGTTTATCACGCAAAAAGACGTTTTTACTATTTTAGTAGCATTCCGTCAACTTTCCATAAAAACCGGCTCACCGGTTTCTTGATCGATCGTATAAGGAAGTGAATATGCCGGCACAAACATTGACTCATCGGTCAGAACCGAGCGTATGTCCTCGCCAGATTTGAAATGCCGGGATGATTTTTGCAGGAACTGGTATAGGTCACTGCTATAATCCACATAAATTTCACCCTTTGGCCCCATGACGAACGAGAGATTATGCTGCGTGAATGGGCTTACCACGTAAGGAGGGTTTTTGTACCCCAGCTTGGAAAAATCAAGCGAGTACACATTTTTAGCCAGTACCTCCTTAAATGGCGGATAGCCGTTCGCGCTGATTCTCATTTTTACTTCGCGGATTTGGTCCGCAATCCGAAGATCCAAAAGCTTTACTGTAGGGTTTGTTTCCACGTCGATAAGGACATATTGAAAGATTCCGCCGTTTTCAAACGCATTCCCTGGCGGCTCCTGCAAATAACGAGGAGAAATCTTCGAAAAATCAATTACATACTTTTCATAGATTGGAGTATCGGCTTCCTTTGTTTTGATGGGCAGGATTCCATCGTTATCCTTTTGGAAGCTATCAACGGCAGCCTGGACTATTTCAAGCTGATCTTTATAAGGAATCTGGTTTTTGGCAAGCTCATCGCTCGGATACATGCAGCCGCCTAGGAGCATGATCATTAAAACCGGCAAAGCCAGCCTTGCAATTTTCATTTTTGAAAAACCTTCTTTAATCATATTCGCTATTCTCCTGTAGGTCCGCTCATTACAACGAGGAATATGATAATACCGGATACTATCATTAATGCATACGCAAATAAGGCTGTAATGACGCGAAAAACGCCTTTTAATTTATATCTGCTCAGATAGATCGAAATAATTGAAACAAACATGAAGCCCATTGCGGCCAAAGAAACCCACATTTTCATTAAAGCCGGTGACAAAGCACATCCCCCCTTTTACCGAGAGTAATTATATCATAGCCCGCGGAAGGGTGAAAGCAAACGGGAGCAAAGGCAAAAAGAAAAGAGCAAGGGGGCGTTTCCCTGCTCAAAGAAAGTGACTAAGATACCCAAACTACGTTCACGTTACCAGTTTGTTTCGTTGCATTGTATGCAGCAAAAAAATAAATGCATCGCCAATCGCCCACGTTTATGAATTAATCCTTCCCGTTTTATTGATCATTAAGGATATTCGTCAAATCTTCCATCTCATGAGTCCTTACCCTAGCCATCAATAATTCAGCGCCTTCCTTCGCTGGAAGCCCCTCAAAAAGTACTTTATGCAAGGTTTCGGTAATGGGCATTTCCACCTCATACTTGGACGCAAGCTGATGGGCGGCTTTCGTTGTGCGGACGCCCTCGACAACCATCCCCATGTTTTCAAGGACTTCTTCAAGCGTCCTGCCCTTTCCAAGGAGGTTTCCCGCCCTCCAGTTCCTTGAATGGACGCTAGTACAAGTAACGATTAAATCCCCAATACCAGCGAGGCCGGAAAAAGTTAACGGATTGGCGCCCATCCTGACTCCAAGCCGCGCGATCTCAGCCAAACCCCTTGTCATCAAGGCAGCCTTCGCATTATCGCCAAACCCCAGGCCATCCGTTATACCAGCCGCAAGGGCGATAATGTTCTTTAATGCCCCGCCAATCTCCACCCCAATTACATCGGGATTTGTGTATACCCTAAAATTATGATTGATGAAGAGATCTTGAATCCTTTCCGCCTCATCCATGTTCTCCGAAGATACTGTCACAGTGGTAGGATGTCGCAGGCTAACTTCCTCCGCATGGCTTGGACCCGAAAGGACTACTATGGCGTTTATCAGTTCCGCCGGCAACTCCTCCTTAATCATTTCCGATATTCGAAGTAAAGAATCCGGCTCGATCCCCTTGCTGACATGGACAATTGTGAGCGGCTTCTTCCCTATATCCCGAATTTTTCCGCACACTTCCCTGATTGCTTTTGTAGGAACGGCAAGGATAACTGTATCCATGCCTTCCAGCGCTTCCTCTATTGAAGATGTGGCAACGATGGCTTCTGGCATTTTAATACCGGGTAAGTACTTTTCATTTGAATGAACTGAATTGATTTCCACTGCCTGCTTCGGATTATGGCTCCAAAGCCTCACTTTGTGTGAATTATCGGCAAGGACCAAGGCAAGGGCCGTTCCCCAGCTGCCTGCTCCCAGAACTGCAATTTCCATTCAGATCACTACCTTTTGTTGTTTATTTTCTTTCCCTGGCATATATCCTGATCGGAGTGCCTTCAAAACCAAAAGCATCCCTTATCCTGTTTACCAGGAACCTTTCATACGAAAAATGCATTAATTCCGGATCGTTTACAAACACCACAAACGCCGGCGGCTTGACAGCCACCTGGGTCGCATAATAGATTTTCAGCCTTCTCCCGTTATCTGTAGGCGTCGGATTCATTGCTACGGCATCCATGATAATATCGTTAAGGATTGTTGTCTGCACACGCATGGCATGGTTTTCACTCGCCATATTGATGACTGGGAGAAGCGTGTGGACACGTTTTTTGGTTTTAGCCGATAGGAAAACAATCGGGGCGTAATCAAGGAATTGGAAATGATCACGGATTTTCTCTTCGAATTCCTTCATCGTCTTCTCGTCTTTTTCGATTGCGTCCCACTTATTCACGACAATGATAACTGCCCTGCCAGCTTCGTGGGCGTAGCCTGCGATTTTCTTATCTTGCTCAATGATTCCCTCCTCGGCGTTCAACACGACAAGGACGACATCCGAACGTTCAATGGCCCTTAATGCGCGGAGGACACTGTACTTTTCAGTGCTTTCATAAACTTTCCCTTTTTTCCTCATCCCAGCGGTATCGATAATCACGTACTCCTGGCCATCGTACACATACATGGAGTCGATTGCGTCACGAGTGGTTCCAGCGATATCGCTCACAATTACACGTTCTTCACCAAGAAGGGCATTTACAAGGGAAGATTTGCCGACATTCGGCCGCCCAATAAGGCTGAATTTAATGACGTCTTCCGGGTACTCATCCGTTTCGAATTTCGGAAAATGCTTCGCCGCCTCATCAAGGAGGTCGCCAAGACCAAGCCCGTGGGAACCCGATATTGGGAACGGCTCGCCGAAACCTAGCGCGTAAAAGTCGAATATATCCGCCCGCATTTCCGGATTATCGATTTTGTTTACAGCCAGTACGACAGGCTTTTTTGTTTTATAGAGAATTTTCGCGACTTCTTCATCCGCCGCGGTAACCCCCTCACGGCCATTTACCAAAAAGATGATCACATCGGCTTCTTCAATGGCAATTTCAGCTTGCTGCCTGATTTGCTCAATGAACGGTTCATCGCCGATGTCAATCCCTCCCGTATCAATAATATTAAAATCATGCGTCAGCCATTCGGCCGAGCTGTAAATTCTGTCCCGGGTAACGCCGGGAATGTCTTCGACAATCGAAATCCTTTCACCGACAATCCTATTAAATATCGTTGATTTGCCTACGTTTGGGCGTCCGACAATCGCAACAGTTGGTTTCACCATTCAACTCACCCTTAACTTCACATTTTAAATCGGCGGCTTTATATCCTGCCTGCCGCCAGATGCTTCCACTCTATAAAATAAACCCTTCAGGCATGTGGAAGGGCTTAACTTAATTATAGTATCAATGATATGTCAATAGCGCAATGAAAACATCCATCTGTCAATGCTTGACAATGATGTATGTATCCTCCGAAAGCGAATGGGCAATGCCATCAAGTATCGCTTCAAGGGTTGAGGCGACCTGGTCCATTTTTTGGGCCGATTCGCAATGGAATACACAGGCACCTCCCGAAACGCTTTCCATCTTTGTCGTGACGACAGCGAGTATGTATTTTTCAATGTTCATCCCATTATTCCCCCTCCTTTAAGGCTTTCCCTTTTTCGCTGGCATCCGGATCGCATTCTCGAGGGCGGGGACCGCGCCGATAACATCAATTGCTTTTTCAGGATCATTCACATGCGGCAAAACAAACACGCCAAGCCTGCCGTCCTTCAAATCCCTTTTTGCAAGGGGGACGAGGGCAGGAGTACCTGAATCCCTGTATACGCCCAATGCGGTTGAAACATCGTGTAAAATAGCCTGCCGCTGCCCCAGATTGGCTATTGTTATTTTTGAATTTGCATTCTTTGGCGTAAGGATAAAACCCATTCCGTTCTCCAAAATTTCCTTTCTTCTTTCAGGAAGGCCTATATTCATAATATAAATGGATCCGACATATAGGCCGGCTCCATCGAAATGCGGTTTTACATATTCAATATACGCAAGCCTTTTGATTGTCCCCCCGGACATCAAAACTTTGGAAAGGAGTAGCCCGGCGATTGCCACAATGACGGCTATGATGAAATTCGCTGCCAAATAGGCGAGGGTTACGGAAAACGCCGTTAAAATAACGAGGTAATTCCGGCTTTCGAAAGCGATGGCAATACCTTCAATATACGTGCTGCCCCTTGGCACAAGCTCATACCCATCCATTACAGTAAGGGTATTTCTTTCCATGTTCCTCACTTCCCTGAATTGCGTAGCAGCCAATGCTAGGAAGGTGACTGCGGTGAATTCCTTTTCCATTATGGAAGGTATCGCAACAGCACCCAGGCCGGCCGCAATAAACCCGACCGATATATGGACAATGCGGCCATGAAGGTAGGTCGGATACTGTCTATAATCCGATCTGAGCATATATATTCTCGCTAATGTCCCAGATACCAATCCGGCAACGATCGGCATAGTGTATTCATTCATTGGGATGATTTCCGGCCCCTTTCCATTGAGTTTATGGAAGACCCAAGCCATGCGGCGCATTTTTCAATGGCATTCCAAATAAACGCAACGGCGGCCACCAGCGAAAGCGTATCCATAAAAGCATAGCCCCCCGCATCAAAAGGCATGGAGTTTTTGGCAAGGACGAGGGCATAAAGCAATTCCCCCTGGATTATCCCGACCATAATCACGAGCAGCCTCCATTTAAACGGCCGGTACAGGATAGGTACGAGCAAACTAATAACGATTGCAATGAACCATTCTTTTTTAATAATAAAAACGATCGGATCGAACAATTCAAATAAACGGATGGAACTATATAACATGGATACGATGATGCCGCAAACCGAAAAATATGCTTTTTGTTTCCAGTTTGCCTGTATGATATGAATGATCGAATAGAAGTATATACTTATCCAGCCTATATAAACCAATGATTCCCCTACCTGAAAGTGGAGCGGTGATGCGATAATCGCCAGCAGGATCGAAGCCCTCAGCCCCCTCATGGAACGAAGCCGTCCGCTCGCCAGGAACGCCAAATATATCAACGAACACCATGCCGCCAAATAAAACATATATCCATCCATCATGCCTACCTCCTATCTTTACCATTATGGTAAAGCCCATGTATTTTCATACCAGGATTAATTTTCTTTGTTTGATAAATAATTTAATATTGGAGGTGATAGGTGATGGGAAAAGACAGGCAGGAAAAAAAGCTGCGGGAAAGCCGAAGGGTTGAATCCGACCGCGATCAATCGCTTCATTACCCTGGGTCAACGGGGCTTCAGACGCCGGAAGAAGCCAGGAAAATGAATGACGGGAAGAAATCCTGACATGAATAAGGAAAAAGGCATGAAAAAAGCTTCCGCCATGACCGGAAGCTTTTTTCATGCTTATTTTTTTAAATCTTTCAATTTATCGCCAAGCAATTCTCCCAGCTGGAACCCTTTTGATTCCTCGGGAAGCTCATAATCCATGTTTTCTTCTTCGTCCCTTTCCAAAAGGTCTTTGATGCTGAGCGACAGGCGCTGTTCTTTTTCGTTCACATCGAGTACCTTGACCTGTACTTCCTGGCCCTCTTTCAGGACTTCATGAGGTGTGCCGATATGTTTGTGCGCGATTTGGGAAATGTGGACAAGGCCTTCCACACCAGGGAAAACTTCCACGAAGGCGCCATAGGAAACAAGCCGGCGAACAGTTCCTGTCAAAACGCTTCCCTTTGCTGCCTTTTCAGCAATATCAGCCCAAGGCCCAGGGAGTGTTTCCTTGATGGACAGGGAAATTCTTTCATTGTCGCGGTCAACATTCAGAACCTTGACTTGGACCTTCTGGCCTTCCTGGACAACGTCTCCAGGCTTCTCGACATGCTCATGGGAGAGCTGGGAAATGTGGACAAGGCCATCAATTCCCCCGATATCGACGAATGCCCCAAAATCAGTAATCCTTTGGACTGTTCCTTCAATCACCTGTCCTGGCTGGATTGATTCGAGAAGATCCTGCTTCTTTTTGCCCTTTTCTTCCTCAACAACAGCCCTGTGCGAAAGGATTAGCCTGTTCTTTTCTTTATCAAGCTCAACAATTTTAAATGATAGTTCTTTTCCTTTATAATCAGAAAAATCCTCGACGAAGTATGCTTCCACAAGCGAAGCGGGAACAAAGCCGCGTACTCCAAGGTCGACAACCAGCCCGCCCTTGACGACATCCTTTACTTCAGCATTAAAGACTTCTCCACTCTGGAATTTCTCATCAAGGACATCCCAAGCCTTTTCAGCGTCAACCTTGCGTTTGGATAGGATCAGGGCTTCTTCCTCGACCTTCAGGACTTCAAGTTCAAGGGTATCCCCTTCGGCCACTGCATCTGAAGCTTTCTCAATATGAATGCTCGACAATTCGCTGATTGGAATGATTCCATCGAGTTTGCTGTTTTGGATGTCGACAAGAACCTGTTTTTCTTCCACTTTGGTAACTTGTCCATTCACCCTGTCTCCAACTTCAAAATTCCCGACTTCAATGTGATTCATATCTTCCGACATATGTACTCCTCCTTAACCATTGGCTGCCCTTTAAATATATAGATGCGGCGCATGCTGCTCATGCATGCGGCGCCCATCATAGCGGCTGCGATTCCTAGAATATTCAAAAAAATATTCCTTTGTAATAACTTCTTACAAAAGGACTTTTTTGTCAAGCGGAAACCCCTTTATGTTCTTCAATAAGTTTGCGTATTTCCGCCATGATTAATTCGGTCGCGGCTTCTGGGGACGCTTTTTCTCCCCGCAAACGTTCCATGTCGATCGGCTTTCCGTATACGACTTTAAGCTTTTTGAATGCTTTATACGGGCCGATAATCGCGCATGGTACGACATGGGCGGTGGATCTTAACGCAAAAAAGCCCGCCCCTGCCAAACCTTGGCCTAATTCCCCTGTCTTGCTTCTTGTTCCCTCAGGAAACAATCCTAAAACCTCTCCAGCTTTTAAAACTCCAAGCCCTTTTCTGAGAGCCTCACGATCACTCATTCCCCGCTTCACAGGAAACGCGTTGCACGCCTTGATAATATCCTTAAGGACGGGTACGGCAAAGAGTTCTTCCTTTGCCATGAAATGCACCGGCCGCGGAGCGGTGATCCCAACAACCGGCGGGTCAAAGTTATTGATATGATTGGAGCAAAGCAGTACGCCGCCTTCTTTTGGGAAATGTTCGAGCCCATGCACTTCATACTTGTAGACTGGTTTTAATGCAGTGTTTGCGACAAACCTGGCAAATGAATAAAAAGTCATTTTTATCTCACTCTCTCTTCCACTAACGCCATTATTCTCTCTACTACGTCATTGATCGAAAGGGATGTCGTATCGATTTCAACCGCATCTTCCGCCTTAACGAGAGGAGCTACCTCCCTTTCGGAATCAAGCTTGTCCCGCCTGGCGATTTCGTTTTTCAACGTTTCAAGGTCGGAATCAATCCCTTTCTGAACATTTTCTGTATGGCGGCGGATAGCCCTTTCTTCCACACTTGCTAGCAGAAAAACTTTAACTTCCGCTTTTGGGAGCACATGGGTGCCGATATCGCGCCCATCCATGACCACCCCACCAAATGAAGCAAGCTCTTGCTGCCTTCTCACCATTTCAGCCCGTACCTGCCGATGCATCGCTACAATTGAAACAGAGTTGGTTACCTTCGAATATCGGATTTCTTTTGTGACATCTTCTCCATCCAATAAAACGAGTTGCCCCGAATCGGATGGGAGAAGCTTTATTTCACTATTTAACAGAATGCCGATCAAGGTGTCTTCCCGATCGAGATCGGCCCCCATTTTCAATGCTTTATAAGTAAGTGCCCTGTACATAGCGCCAGTGTCGATATAAATATAGGAAAGTTGTTCCGCGACAATTTTTGCTACTGTACTTTTTCCTGCAGCCGCAGGCCCATCAATCGCTATTGAAATTTTCTTGTCCATGTTTCCTCCTGTTTCCTGTCACCCGTGCTCAAGCTCTTTTGCTGTTCTAGGCCGTTTTTCCTTTTTGCCTTCAATTATTCATTCTACCATATAATGAATAAATGCTCTTTTATAAAATAATATTTTTTCAGAAGCAAGCCCCTCCGCCTAACCGGGTCATTTTTGGAAAGGTTGTACGGGCTCTTAAAAAAACGTAAAAGAAAAAGGCAGGAATCACCTGCCCTTATCTTACCCGGAAAACTTCAAGAATGTCGGTATGGTCCATCTTGCTCGTGCCCTCATATTTGGATATTCCGATTAATTCGGGAAGTACACCAAATCGGTGGATGAAAATTTGGGCAAGCAATAGAAAGAGGAACTGCGCGACCGCAACCTTCAAAAGGATCCGCTCGGCTTTTTTCATAATTTCCCACCTCATTTCACGGCTATTACCCAATCAGCATCTCCCCTAGAGAGCGTCATCAAACATCTCCTCGGCATTTTTCATTTTATCCACTTTTTCTTCTTCACCAGTTTCGGCATTGATAAATATCCTGTACGTATCGTCGCCAAGCGTTCCCATAAATTCATAGCATAATACTTCGCGGTTTAAATCATTTAGGATAATTGCCTGCCTCTCTTCCATAATTTTCACATTGGGGCTGATTTTATTTCTGGCGTCCTTGATGCCCACTGTTGGGCTCTTGGGCTGCCTTACGGTTTTTGTCTTCAAATAATCATCCGCCGAGAGGCCTACTAGCTCTCCTTTGTCGAGGGCGACCTTCACCTTTATCGATTCGGGATAAATCCTTATATTTCCTTGCTTTGTTACAAAGGTAAATACACCGATCGTATCGTATTGGGCGCTCTCGGACAGTTCGAGGGACTCGTATTTATTTTCCTTCAAAAATGTCGCGGCCTTGTTGCCTGCTTCATTTAAGGAAATTTTTTGTTTGCCAATCGGCCGGTTATTCAGGAACCAGATTGGATAGCCCCCTTTTTTGGTGATATCCATGCTCGCTTCCATACCGGATTGGCGGTTAGTGACTGACACAGTGTAAAAACCAAAATCAGAGCCCTTCCCATTTTCGGATACTTTTGTTTTCGCCTTCCCGTCAAAGCCAATATATTTCCTAGCTGTAGTAACTGCTTCGGATTTTGTTATTTTCTTTCCGGGGAGCTTCTTGAAATTACTGTCCTTTTCTTTCATGCTGACAAACTCAGGGCCAAAATCAGTTTCTTCGTAACCGGAAACCGTTTTTTCCACTACTTTGAATCCGTCGATGATTGTATTGTCCGAATTCTCTTTACCTGAAGCAAGGGCAAGCTCAACATCCATCCAGCGGAGATTATTTTTAAGTACCAAATGCTGGACCTGCCTTAGTTCCCCCTGAATATCAGCCGACTGCTTATATAGGGTTTGCAGCGCCTTATATTCTTTATCGTTCAAGGGATGCTTATCCAGGTCCCGCACCGCAGTTTTGTAGCTGAATTCACCGACTCCAGAGAGAAACTCCTCGGTTTTATTGAAAGGGAGGAGTGATAGCGGAAGCTGCCCAACATTTTGGCGTGCCTCCGAGGTGATTCGCCATACCTCGGCAAGTGAAGGCGAAAGCGATTTTCGTGAATTCATCGCAAGCGTGGTCCCAAGCTTATCATTCAGAAGGTCAACCCGGTACGACAATTCATGGAATGCTTGCTGGTAATTGTTCTCTGCATTTATAAGGACGGCATTTTTCTCCTTCCGTTCCTGATAGCCCCAGTATGCCGTGCCGGCGACTCCAATTGCCAGGAGGACTATTAAAATATTTCGTATCATGTCCGCTCACCTTCTTATTTACAGAATATATGCTTGCCGATCCGCTTGATTTGCGGCCTCGACCAGATCCACTTGCTTGTCGCGGTGACAGGGTTGAAATAATATAGCGCGTTGCCTGTAGGATCCCAGCCGTTAATCGCATCAAGTACTGCCTTCCGCGCCGTATCATTTGGGGTTAACCAAATTTGGCCATCCGCTACCGCTGTAAATGCAAGCGGCTCAAAAATGACCCCCGAAATCGTATTCGGGAATGTAGAACTTTCAAGCCTGTTCAAAATAACCGCGGCGACTGCCACCTGTCCTTCATATGGCTCCCCCCTCGCCTCCCCATAAACAGCATTTGACATCAACTTTATGTCGTTCTCTGAAAAGCCGCTCGGGACATTCCCCGCTTTCGGCTTTGCCGGTGCCTGTTTTTTCGCTGTTCCACGCGGCATATTCTTCGTTGCCTTAACAAGTTTCGCCTTTGTGTCGCTCCCCGCAAGCCCATCTATGGGGAGGCCAAATTCATATTGAAAATTCCTGAGCGCCCAATAGGTGCTCCAGCCAAAAACCCCATCTATCTTTTTCGTATAGAATCCAATGAATTTCAGCCTTGATTGGAGTTCTATTACATCATCGCCAACCGCTCCATGCTGGATTACCTGGTTACTGAAGGCATCCGTCTTTTCGGCGTTCCAAAAAAACACAGGGATGATAAGTGTGCATAAAAGCAGGCGGGCAAGGAAATCCTTTTTTTTCACGATTCATACCTCCAAATGCTTTTCATTTTCCATTAAGGCTATTTTCTGTGTAAAAGGGATTTTTATTCAAAAAAAGGGCGGCGCTGGAAAAGGCATAAAAGCGGATGAGCGGTTGGCACTGGAGCAGAGGCGAATCGAAGTTGAATTATTGTAGCGAGGGGATTGAAGTTCGCCCGCGACGCTTCGTGCTCTCTAATAAAAAACAGGACACTTATTCCTTCCCGGGAAGCTATGACGTCGAAAAGATCTTATGGAGCAGTACAATTTTATACATTCTTATCTAAATCAAAAAGCCCCTTCACTGGGTATGAAGAGGCTTTTGGGAATTATATTGGCTTTTTATGTGTGCGGCGCTTAGCGCCCTTGCCTTTTTTACTTTACGGAGGCCAAGCCACCATAGGAAAATCATGAAAGGCATAATGTAATACAGCCAATACTCCTGGCTAATCAGGATATAATCATACGAGCCATGCAGGAATACCGGGATAAGCAGGGACAACCAAATCCATTTGGAAGTCCGTTTTTCACTGAATTTGCCCTTACCCATATAATACCCCATGATTACGCCGAAAAGGGCATGGCTTGGAACTGGAAGAAGCGCCCGGCCTATTGCGTGCTCAACTCCGTTTCCTACAAGATAAAAGATATTCTCAGCTGAAGCAAATCCAAGTGAAACAGCAGCTCCATAAACAATCCCATCGAATGGTTCATCAAAAGCAATATGCTGATAGACCGCGTAATAGAGAATAAACCACTTAAAAAACTCCTCGAACAAGCCCGCGGACACAAAGGCCTGAAGCCAGCCTGGAGACAGGACATTTTCGGTTTGCAGGACGTGCTGCAGGAACATGATTGGGAAAACAAGCAGGGCGCCGAACAGGAAAGTCCTGAATACCACTGGTAGAGGCTCTGATTCCACTTCATCCTTTAAATAAAAATAGCTCAACAATGCCAGGCCGGGTGCGATCCCGGCAGAAAAGATCACCAGCATGCACTGCCCTCTTTTCCTTTAGATGGGAGAAAATCCCCTTTTCTTACATGGTATCATGGCTTGGCCTGAATGAAAATGGAATTATCAGCAAGTTCCTGTCTAGGAATCTTAAAATACTATCTCGCCTTCACCACTTGCGAGTACGGCTGCCAGCTTAATCCGGGCTTTCTTCGAATCATTGTCACTCCCAAGGATCGCTCCTTTTGTAACAAGGTCAAATGCACTGCCTTTATAATCATAAGTAGGATAAACCGCCCCTTCTTCGGCGCTGGTCGTAATAACTACGATGATTCCTAAAGCAATGGCCTTTTCAATTTCCTCCATCATCAGTGGTGCCACCTGCCCTCTTCCGACCCCTTCAAGGACAATGCCTTTCGCGCCGCTTTCCCTGGCCGCCCTGACAAATGTCCCGTCACCGCCGATATAGCATTTGACAATGTCAATCCGCGGAATTTCTTCTTTTAATTTATAAACTTCTCTTTTTATCGGTTTTTGGTAAATAAATACCTCGTCGTTATCAATGATCCCCAGGTATCCGAAGCCGAATGAGTTGAACCCCTGGATGTTGGAGGCATGTTCTTTCTTTACATACCGTGCCGCGAAAATCCTTTCATTGAAGACGACGACTGTCCCGACGCCAGACAGGTCAGGGGAGCAGGCGGAATAAATGGCATGGCGTAAATTGATAAAGACATCGCTTCCAAGGTCTTCGGGGGAACGCTGGGATCCGGTTACGACCACGGGCCTTCTGTCATCCACAGTCAGGTCCAGAAAATAAGCAGTTTCTTCAAGTGTATCGGTACCATGGGTAACAACCACACCCGATATTGATTCATCTTTAAAGTATCCCTCAATTTTATCCTTTAAAAAAACAAGGTCCTTGAAGGTAATATGCATGCTCGCCTTCTGGAAGACTGACTCCACCACCACTTCAATGTCCTCCGGCAGATTGCACATCCCTATGAGCTCTTCACCCGTCAATTCCCCGGATGCAAGCTTTCCGGACTCTTTGTTTGGCTTGCTTGCAATCGTGCCGCCTGTTGTCAATAAAACTACTTTTCTCATCCCATCACCCTGCGTTCCAAATTTATTTACTGCTAGTAGTCAAGGAGGCATATTAAGGCCGATTTCTCCGGAAGATTTCCTCTGTAATCAGCCCGCCATGAAACCTTCCATTTTCGATGAATATTTCGTTCGCGTTATTCCCGGCGGCAATCACCCCGGCAATAAAAATTCCATTCATATTAGTCTCCATCGTATCGGGATTATAGCTTGGACGTCCGGTTTCAGAATCAATTTCAACGCCAATCCGCCTCAGGAACCCGTGATCGGGGCGATAACCAGTCATCGCAAATACAAAATCATTTTTAATGGTATGCAGTTCATCCCCCTTTTCAAACACGACCGATTTCTCGGTTATTTCCTTAACTTTGGCATCGAATTCCAGCCGGATGTTTCGGTTACGGACAAGCGAATCGAACTCAGGCAGGATCCACGGCTTGATGCTAGGCGAATACGAATCCCCCCGATAGAGCACAGTCACCCTGGCGCCGGCTTTATGGAGTTCGATTGCAGCGTCGACACTGGAATTTTTGCCGCCGATTACACATACATCCATATCAAAATATGGATGCGCCTCCTTGAAATAGTGGAATACTTTTGGGAGCCTTTCTCCCGGGACCTCCATCATGTTCGGATTGTCATAATATCCGGTTGCGATTATGACATACGGGGTGTTATAGGTAGCTTTGTTTGTCTCAACAATGTACGCTTCACCGGATGGAACAATCTTTTCAGCTTTTTCAAAAGAATTTATCCTTAGCTGTTTCCTTTTTACAACTTCCCGGTAATATACCAGTGCCTGAAGCCGCACCGGTTTATAATTGTCCGTTATGAATGGTACATTCCCGATCTCAAGCTTTTCGCTTGTGCTAAAAAAGGTTTGGTGTGTTGGATAGTTATAAATTGAATTTACTATATTGCCTTTTTCTATAATCAGGGGATTTTTCCCTGCTTCTTTTAATGAAATGGCGGCTGCCAGACCGCATGGCCCTCCTCCGATGATGATAACGTCTTCTTTATGCATGGTGGTCACTCCTCCATTATCATGGAATAAAAAATCTCCCATCATTTAATGATAGGAGATTTCCTTTGAAGTTTCAATGTTGAAGGGATTTCTTTTCGCAATTCAAAGGGTTAAATCCAGCCCCTGAATCGGCTCGCTTCAGCCATTTTCCTTACACCGACCATATAGGCGGCAAGACGCATGTCAACCCTGCGATTTTGGGAGGTCTCATAAATGTTCTCAAACGATTTAACCATGACCTTTTCCAATTTTTCTTCAACTTCTTCTTCAGACCAGTAATAACCCTGATTATTCTGGACCCACTCGAAATAAGAAACGGTAACTCCTCCTGCGGAAGCCAGCACATCAGGCACAAGAAGGATTCCACGTTCTGTAAGTATTTCGGTCGCCTCCAGGGTGGTTGGGCCGTTTGCGGCTTCCACCACAATACTGGCACGGATATTATGGGCGTTTTCATCGGTGATTTGGTTTTCAATCGCCGCAGGCACCAAAATGTCGCAATCAAGTTCAAGCAATTCCTGGTTTGTAATTGTATTATTGAAAAGCTTCGTAACGGTACCGAAGCTGTCACGTCGGTCCAATAAATAGTCGATATCCAATCCATTCGGATCATAAAGGGCACCATATGCATCGGAAATACCGATAACCTTCGCCCCAGCATCATGCATGAACTTTGATAGGAAACTTCCCGCATTTCCGAATCCCTGGACTACTACCCTTGCGCCAACGAGGTCGATTCCTCTCTTTTTGGCGGCCTCACGAATGCAGATCGTTACACCTTTTGCCGTCGCGGATTCACGGCCGTGGGAGCCTCCAAGCACAATCGGCTTCCCTGTAATGAAGCCAGGAGAGTTAAATTCGTCAATACGGCTATATTCGTCCATCATCCACGCCATGATTTGTGAATTCGTGAACACATCCGGAGCAGGGATATCTTTTGTAGGGCCAACGATTTGGCTAATGGCTCTTACATAACCCCGGCTCAGCCTTTCAAGTTCCCTGAACGACATTACACGGGGATCGCAGATGATTCCGCCCTTCCCCCCGCCATATGGAAGGTCTACAATTCCGCACTTTAGGCTCATCCAAATTGAAAGGGCTTTAACTTCCTTTTCTGTTACATTTGGATGAAATCGGATTCCTCCCTTTGTAGGGCCGACTGCGTCATTGTGCTGGGCCCTGTACCCAGTAAATATTTTAGTAGAGCCATCATCCATGCGTACTGGAATTTTAACTGTCATCATCCGGATTGGCTCTTTTAAAAGCTCGAACACTTCCTCAGGGTAACCAAGCTTTTCCAATGCTTTATGGATTACCGTTTGTGTCGATTTCAGTACATCATGTTTCTCAAGATTACTGCTTTCACTACCATTCCCCGCTGCCATTTATAAACCTCCTAAGATATCACTGCTCGAAAGTTCTTGGCTTTCATGACATAGTATACACTTTTAGACAATTAATGCAAGGATAAAAAGTGGCGTATAACCCTATTTCAAAAAGAATATTGGAAGCGCTGACACCTAGTTATATCAGGCAATCCCAGCATTTGCGAGGCATAATTTAAGCGGGCTGTGAATGTCCAGTAAGTTCTCTACTAATTGTGAATGTTTTATGGTATTTTCATAGAATTAAAACTTTCATCGTGATGGCGGCAAGGCTTTTATATCTTGGGACAAAAAAATAGCCGGCCCACAATAGGGTTGCCGCCTATCGAAAATACTTAAGAATTGTTTCAACCGCATTTTCTTTCATGATCTGGTTACCGTATTCCTGGAGAAAATGGGGGCTAATAATAGAGGCATTCCCATATTCAGCCATTATTGAAGCGTTTCGTTCAGCATCATCGGGCAGAACATCAAAAAGCAAATAGTATTTGCCTTTCAATGAATATAGGCTTCCCCCACTTGCGGCTAGCGAAGAGAGCCGTTTCGCAAGCTGGATGACTTCTTCAATTCCCTCAAATTCAAAAAGGAACTTCTCATAGCCTTCAACCGTTACTTGCATTTCAATGAAACCGTCATGTAGAAATTCTTCTTCCTCGACAATTCCATTAACCGTAATGATCATAACCATACCCTGGGCTTGGAGCGAAAATATTTCGACAGCAACGGCGCCCTGGATGTCAAGATCTAATTCGATGCTTGCTTCCTCCAGCAAATCCTGGAATAGCTGCCGCCATTTTAATGTATCCTTCAGTATATCCTCCTTCGCCAACCCTCTTTCAAAAAGGTCATCCGAAGTAATGAAAATTTTTATTTTATTCGCTGTTAAACGTTCAAGACGCATGCTCCCGCCCCCTGCCATGAACTCTTATTTTCAGTTTATGTCAGTACGGGTGGTTGGTGAATGGTATCAGGCATCAACGCACAGAAAGACCCTTCCAAAGACTTCCCAAAAAGAAAGGGGTAAGCCCCCCATAATTCCACTATATCGTGTCCATCCATTTGTTAAGCCACTGCTCCCATTCCGCCGGAGTATCCCCCAGATAAAGTGGAAAAGAAGGGCTATCCGTATTTTCGCCCGAGGCAATCCGCAAACCTGCACCGATGGCCCCGATCCTGATTTCGGGAAACACTCGTTTCCAACTGTATGACAAGCCCTTAATAATATCCGCGCCGCTTTCTGTCATGCACGAAAAAAAGGCGAACCTGGGATTGACTTTTTTTATCACCCCATCAATCTCCCCTTCGGCAATGCCTGGCCCCAAATAAATTGCATCGAAACCTTTCAGCCTTAGTAAACCTGCCAGCAGTAGGAGCCATATGTCCTTTTGTTCACCTGGGGCGCACAAAAGGACAACTCTAGGCAAAAAGCGTTTTCCACTTGCCGCGAATGCGGTGTTCTCAATTCTTGAACGAATTAGGCCTGACCCAAAAAGGAAGCAAGCATGATTCATGCTTCCCTTCACAAAGGAACCTTCCATTTCGGTTAAAAGAGGGTGGAAAATATCGGAAAGAACCGTTTCGAAAGTAAATTGGCTTAAACAGGCATCGATTGTCCTATGTGCGTTTACTTCATCAAATTCAAGAAAACCGTCAAATAATGCATTCCGGAATTCTTCAAGTTGGCTGAAAGGCCGTTTGCCCATACTTTGTAAGGTCGGCCGCTGTCCAATCTGCGCCACCGCTTGGCCTACAGTAAAGCCCTGCTCAATCATCGTCATGATTTCCCGCAAAATCTCCAATTGGCTCTCCGAATAGAGGCGGTGTCCGGATTCGCTTCTGCCAGGGGAAACCACCCCATAACGCCTTTCCCATGCCCTTAAGGTACCAGGCTGAATCCCAAGGAGTTTTGAAACGGCTTTAATATTATATTTCCCTTCCTTTATTGGCAATCCGAGCACCCCTTTTCCAATTCCCCTATATAGCCTGGCGCAAGGAGACCTTTATGGCTGCGCACCCTTTTCCTTTTTGCCTGGCTTCAACGTAATGAGATGGCATTCCGAATGGGCTCCCAGCCTAAGAGGGACGCCTGTTGTCCCATATCCATTGCTGATCAGCCTAACAATTCCGCCGATTTTGTCAATCCCGCCTTTTTGATAAGGTCCAAGGCCGAATATCCGAATTTGTCCTCCGTGGGTATGGCCGCTTAGCAGGAACGAAATGCCATCATCGGGTTTTATTTTTCCGATTATTTTTGGGTTATGGCTCGCCAGGATCTTAAAACATCCTTGCTCGGCATCCAGCAAAGCGTAATCCAGCCTGTCCTTTTTAAGGCCTGCATCATCGACACCTAGAAGTGCTATCTTTCCACCCTCAGCAGATTCAAACATCACGGCGGTATTATCAAGTATTTTCACCTTCAAATCGAGCAAAAGCGCATCCAAATCCCGATAATTGCCCTCATAATCATTATTTCCCCATACAAAATAAACAGGCCCAATGGTACGGAGCTTCTCAATGTTAGCTTTGACCCGCTCAAGGGGTACTCCTTTTTCCATTAGGTCCCCTCCGATAATAACGATATCGGCCTTCCCTTTTGCAGCCAAAAGGATTGAATCGGAAATGAGCCTATGATGGATGTCCGATATGAAAAAAATCCTCAATTCCCCGAAGGAATCGGGAAAATCGTCGAATTCAAGTTCATGTACTGAAACATTGTTCCCGAATGCCAGCCAAGCCATATACAAAAGGAGGAAGACCCCTGCAGCCGCAATCGCCGCCAATGCGTATAAAGCCAATCCGCTTCAGCTCCCTCCAAAAATCTAAACGTATATAGAAATAATACCATAAACAAGGCTGGCGCCGAAGAAAATGACTGTATGAATAGGGGATAAAGCGAACAAAACAGCAAAAACAATGAAGAGGCCGAACATCCCACTAATGGCGGGAACCGCATTTATTGCTTCACCCTTTTTAAACCCCCTCCTTTCGAGGAAAAGCTTAAGCAGCAGCCAATTTGCCGAAAGTCCGGAAAAAAAAGCCATTGCGGCAGCGAGAAATTCAACAGGCGCCATGATTAATCCCATAATGAACACATGGGCATAAAACGGCATTCCAATGTCCAGCCATTCAATAAATAGGTATCCGCCAGTAAACGACACAGCCAGCAGCATGATAACACCCGCCATAGAAAAACCCCCCCATACATACGTATGAGGGGCTATCCTTCAACTTGCAATTCCTAAGCATCTTCATGGATATTCAGAATCCTGAAACCGTGCTCTTCCAGCTTTTTTATGAATTTATCAAGATTATCCTTCTTCTCAACTTTCATTACAATCCGTCTAACCAATTTATCGGTCTCATCAAAGGTAACCAGGGAAATGATATGTTCATGGAATTGATGCGCGATTTCAGCCAATCTGGCAATACGCCCTTCCGTCTCGACTGAAGTAAAGGCAATCCTGACACCCGGCTGGTTCATCCCGAATGCGCTCTGGAATTGATCAATGACATCGTACCTGGTAACAGCACCAAGGAATTTCATCCCTTTGTCCACGATGGCCAAAAGCGGGAAGTTTCGTAATTTCATTAGCGTATTTTCAAAAATTTCCCCGCCTTCGAGAAAATCTTCCTTATGGGTGGCGATATCCGAAATTCTCGTATTTTCCAAGAACTCGTCCTTTTGCAAACCTGAAAGGAAAAACTGTTCATATATTCTGTACCTCGTGACAATCCCGGCATATAGGTCCCCCTCCAAAACCGGCAGCCCATCAATTTGCTGCTCCTCAAGCAGCTGAAGGGCGTTTTTTACACTTTCCCCTCCTTGAACCGTATGGCATTTGAACTTAGGAATCATGATACTTTTGACAAACATTCCAATCACCCCGCCTTTAAATATCCTTTCTTTTATATACTTCAACAACCTGAACCTTAAACCCTTTTCTTCCTAGCATTTGATTCGCGGGAAACTGCCGACTGCAATGGAGCATGCCGGAAATATTGTGGCATGAAGAGGAAAAAGCTTCATAAACTTAAATGACGTTTACTTAGGAGGGATAGAATGTTCACCCATTATAAAACGTATTATCCCTATGTGAGCCCGTTTGACCCTTGCCCGCCAATGAAAGCGAAAGTTTATTCAACCCCCCCGAATCTTTATATGGGTTTCCAGCCTGCCAACCTGCCCCAATTCCCGCCAAGGACAGCCTTGATGAAAGGGACGCTTTGGCAGGCATTTTACGATCCGTATTTTGGCCCAAATGAACCGGCAAGGGAGGAAACTCCGCTGTGAAACAGATGCCGCCGGAATTTTATCAACTCATGGAACAGCTTCAGGCAGTCGATTTTGTCCTTGTTGAGTTAACTTTATACCTTGACACACATCCAACCGACCAGGAAGCCATCCAGCAGTTCAACCATTATGCAAAAGAAAGGAAAAAGCTAAAAAAACTATATGAAAGCCAATATGGCCCTCTTATGCAATATGGGAACAGCTTCTCTGGCTATCCTTGGAATTGGGATGACGCCCCCTGGCCTTGGCAAATATAGGAGCAGGAAGGAGGAACCGCAATGTGGGTGTATGAAAAAAAGCTTCAATATCCTGTCAAAGTCAGCAAATGCAATCCGATGCTAGCCAAGTTCCTGATCGAGCAATATGGAGGAGCAGACGGGGAACTCGCGGCCGCTTTACGTTATTTAAATCAGCGCTATACGATTCCGGATAAAATTATCGGCCTGCTTACTGATATCGGCACAGAGGAGTTCGCCCACCTTGAGATGATCGCGACAATGGTGTACAAATTAACGAAAGACGCCTCTCCGGAGGAAATGAAAGCGGCCGGTTTGACCGGCCATTACGCGAACCATGACAAGGCGCTGTTTTATCACAATGCGGCTGGCATTCCGTGGACGGCGTCCTATATTCAGGCTAAAGGAGATCCAATCGCGGATTTGTATGAGGATATTGCAGCAGAGGAGAAAGCCCGAGCCACGTACCAGTGGCTAATTGATATGAGTGATGACCCTGACATAAACGATAGCCTCAGGTTCCTTCGTGAAAGGGAAGTCATTCATTCGCAACGCTTCCGCGAAGCTGTGGAAATTCTGAAAGAGGAACGGGACCGGAAAAAAGTATTTTAAGAAAGAGAAAAGAAGCAGCAAATTGATATGCTCCCCTTATGGTAGACAGATTAAAAAATAAAAATCT
>NZ_QNQT01000004.1 GCF_003362805.1 Neobacillus piezotolerans | reverse complement strand
TTTTTTTTTGAGCTAAAGCAATCATTTCAGTGCTGCTTTGTCGTTTTTGCTCAGGAAATCTCTGACCAAATCCGATTCGAGGCCTATCTCTTTTGCCTCCATGATAAGTGCGATCCACTCCTGATCCAGTCCCTCACAACCTCTTTCTTTAACTTGCACTTCCTCACCCCTAAAATACGATTTCGTATTCCAGGCAGCCCAGCCGTCATTGCACAACGTTACTGCAGAAGACCTGAAGCTTTGCGTCCCGCCCTTTCAAGCGGTTTGCCTTTTTCTGTTATGTACCTAAGCACAATCCCTCTTCTCTATTTTTAGTAACATGGATACATACTTAAGTAGTAGTTCTAAATCCATTATAGATAGTTCTTTTGGGGGAGGTTGTTAGATTTTGTCTTTTAAAAACCATAAAATCCCAATAAATTCATACAAAAATCTACAGTTAATATTCAGATAATTCAGCATATTTTGGATTTTTTTCTCTTGTTTTCTTATCATGTTAAAAAAGCTGAAGAAAAATTGTCGAAAGAATGTTTTTAAGAGAATGAACCATTCAATATTTAGGGGAAATTTGGCCGTGCTTTTCAAAAAGTGTTGTACGAAAATTGTGAATATTCTTTGAATTTTCTTCTTCCGTTGAATATAATATAAACAACATGAAAATGCAGAAAACTTCATATTGGTAGTTGGGAGGGATTGAATTGATCTTTATCCATATTTTAAATTACACAATCCCGATTGCGTTTATGATTTTCTTTGGCTTTTTACTAGATCGGATGTGCAGGCCCGCCCCCGCCCTACAGGAATCTGAAACTCCCGCGGAGGACCAGGCTGATAAACAGCCAATGAAAATTCAAACAGGGATATAGGATTGATTTGGGACCCGCCGCGCTGGCAGGTCCCTTTCACTTTATGTTAATTTCCTTAGCACTTTTTCTCCATAGTTTTTAAATACGGATGAGTTTGTTTTAGCCCCTCGTTTAGCCATCAAGCTATTGTACCTAAGGAGCTTCTGGTTGAGCTTTTTTTGCATGGAGGCGCGCTCGCTATCATCGGTACATTGGGCAATCATGCTTTCAAGCGAGACCATTTCCTGGCGCAGGGTTTTTGCTTCTTCCGTATATCCACCATTCTTCAGGATCCGGTATGCCATCCGCAATTCATCCGGAATACCCGCCAGATCGTCCGGCGGCAGCGGTTTGCCGAATCCGGGCAAATTTTCGAATTCACCATCATCATAAGCCTTTTTAATCCGGTCTTCCGATATGATTTGAAAATAATCCACCCTGTTTCCTCCTCAAATGGGAATGTGTATGGATGCGCCTGATGTTCTTATAAGTATACCATTTTTCCACTATCATCATCGAATAAACCCTTTGTCGAAGCGGTGTTTCTTTTTCATAAACCAGCAAGAGCAGGGAAAACTAACCTCGTGAAACCAGCTGAATGTGAAAGGAGTGCCAATATGGGCCGCGGCAAACAATTTGAGCACAAAAAGAAAGGGCATCCTGGCGAGTTCCCTCAGGATAGCCTTACCGAAAAGCATGTAAAGGAAGCAATTGGCGATGAGGAGTTCCTGGTCGTCAGAGAAGCGTTTAAAAACCGCGTCGAGCAAGGGGACGGGAACAGGTTCCATTAGCAAGCCCATTGTTCGTTTTCAGGCTATATATAAAAAACGGTTCCTACGCAGTTGGCGGAACCGTTTTTTTATTAATTTGGCATTTTTACACTTGTTCTTCTTTCGGGAGCAGGGCCTCGGCAAACTCCGCTTGCTTCAGCCAGACAGCGGCCGCTTCGATGTCTTTTGAAAAAACACGGTCATGGGTGATGCTCGGGATGATTTCCCTTGCTTCTTCATACATATGGCGTGTCGCAGTGGCTAATTTTTCCGGACCCCGGAATTCAGCGGCTTGCAGGCCACAGATTAGTTCAATTGCTAAAACCCTTCTTGCGTTTTGGACGATTTGCCAGGCGTGGCGGGCGGCGATTGTCCCCATTGAAACATGGTCTTCCTGGTTTGCGGATGATGGAATCGAATCGACGCTAGCCGGATGGGCCAGTGTTTTATTTTCCGAAACGAGCGAGGCCGCAGCGTATTGCATAATCATCGCGCCTGACTGAAGGCCGGGTTCCGGGCTAAGGAACGGCGGCAGGTCGTTCAGCTGCGGATTGACGAGTCGTTCAATGCGGCGCTCCGAAATATTGGCCAGCTCGGCAACGGCGATTTTCATGAAATCCATAGCGAGCGCAATCGGCTGTCCATGGAAATTTCCGCCCGAGACGATCATTTCGCCATCATGGAAAATGAGCGGATTGTCAGTCGCCGCGTTCAATTCGATTTCTAGTTTCTCACGAACATAGTCAAGCGCCTGCCAGGATGCGCCGTGAACCTGTGGAATGCAGCGGAGGCTATAGGCGTCCTGGACGCGCAGTTCTCCCTGTTTCGTCGTAAGCTGGCTGTCATTCAGATACGTGCGGATTCTTGCGGCTGTTTCAATTTGATGCTCATATCCCCTCGCCTGATGGATTTCGTCCGCGAATGCGTCCATGATTCCAGTCAGCCCTTCAATTGTCAGGCTGGCAATCAGTTCGCTTTGGAAGGCTAGCTGCTCGGCTTCAAGATAGCCGACCGCTCCCATCGCTGTCATCGCCTGCGTTCCATTAATAAGGGCAAGCCCCTCTTTCGCCTCAAGCGTAATTGGCACAATCCCTTCTTGCTGAAGCGCCGATGCCGCATTCATGCGGATTCCTTTATAAAAAACTTCCCCTTCACCAATCAGGACAAGCGCCAGGTGGGACAACGGGGCTAGGTCGCCGCTCGCGCCAAGCGAACCCTGCTGGGGAATAACGGGAATAATGTCGGTATTTACGAGATCGATAAGCCTTTCAATCACGACTGGACGCACTCCGGAAAAACCTTTCAGCAATGCATTCGCCCTTAGCAGAACCATCGCTTTTGAAACAACCTCAGGGAACGGTTCCCCAACGCCGCACGCATGCGAACGAATGAGGTTTAGCTGCAGGTCCCGGACATTGGCCTGGTCAATCAGCACATCGCTGAACTTGCCAAACCCTGTATTGATTCCATAGACGACCTTCTTTTCGGCGACAATCCGGTCGACTGCCTGCCTGCTTTTCTCCGCCTTCTCCATGCTATCCTTTGATGCTGCCACATAGGCCCCGTTATAAAGGACTTTCTTTACTTCCGCGAGCGTCAATGTGTTTCCTGTTAATGTAATCATCATTCTCACCTCTACCAATTTAGCAGGATAAAGAAAAAGGCTGGACGTCCAAACCTGTTAAGATTTGGGGTCCAGCCTTTTGTATATGCCTGCGAAATGTTTTATTTTCATCGGAATCATCCTTGTTTTTCAGAAAATAACGATAATTACCTTTATTGTATGCGTGCTGAGCTTCCATGTCAATCCAAAGTTTCCATCTCGCTTTCGATTACTCCTCATGATTTTTTGGGTCATCTATTAACTTTTAAGGATAATGATTCGTTTTTTGGTAAGTCAGAGGATCTTTCTTCACCCCGTTCATCTAGTTTTCAAAAATCCCGCATTTTCCGGTATACTTGTAAAAGGCCAGCCGGTCAGCCGGAATTGCCAGCCTGAATGAAAGGATTGAATACTGTGAAATCATTGGTACTTGCCGAGAAGCCAAGCGTGGGGCGCGAAATTGCCCGGGTGCTTGGATGCAGGCATTCATCTAAAAGCTATATGGAAGGCGATAAATACATTGTGACATGGGCGCTTGGCCACCTGGTGGAATTGAAGATGCCCGAACATTACGATACAAAATTCAAGAACTGGAACCTCGAGGACCTGCCGATCATCCCTGATAAAATGGGCATCAAGGTCATGAAGCAAACAAGCCACCAGTTCAGGGCAATTGAGAACCTTGCCAAGCGGAAAGATGTCGGAGAAGTTATCATCGCGACAGACGCCGGGCGTGAAGGAGAGCTGGTCGCACGCTGGATACTTGAAAAAATCCATTGGAAAAAGCCCGTTAAGCGGCTGTGGATTTCATCCCAAACCGACAAGGCGATCAAGGATGGTTTCCGGCAGCTGAAACCTGGTTCCCAGTTCGAAAGCCTTTATGAATCAGCTGTCTGCCGCGCTGAAGCGGACTGGCTGATCGGTTTGAATGTAACCCGGGCCCTGACAACGAAATACCAGGATCCCCTTTCCGCTGGCCGCGTCCAGACGCCGACATTGGCGATGGTACTTGAACGCGAGGATCAGATTCAGAAGTTCCAGCCTAAGGAGTACTGGACGATTTCCCTTGATTCGGGGCCGCTCTCGCTTGAATGGGAAAAGAACGGCGAGAAGCGCATTTTTGATAAGCAGAGAGCAGAAGAGATAGCCAGTAAAGCAAGAAATGCCAAAGCTGAAGTGGTGAAGATTGAAAGGAAAACAAAATCCGAGCCGCAGCCGCTCCCGTATGATTTGACCGAGTTGCAGCGGGACGCTAACAAGCGTTTTGGCTTTTCCGCTAAAAAGACGCTGAACACGATGCAGCGCCTGTACGAGCAATACAAATTGGTTACGTATCCAAGGACCGATTCCCGCTACTTGACTACCGACATGGAAGCAACGATGGCTGACCGCCTTGGCGGAGTCGCTGGCGCTTACAAGGAAGAGGCTCGGCCTGTACTGGGAAAAAGCCAAGTCCTCGCCAAGCGGGTCTTCAACAATGCGAAGGTGACCGACCACCATGCGATTATCCCGACCGAGGAGCGGCCGAACCTGTCCGAGCTCGATTCGGATGAGCGGAAAATTTACGACCTTATCGTCCGCCGATTTCTCACGCTCTTCTACCCGGCGTACGAGTACGAAACCATCTCGTTTGAAGTGGCGGCCGCGGGAGAAACGTTCACGACTAGAGAGACAGTAACGATTGAGGCGGGCTTCAAAAGGGTTCTTGGCAAGGAAGAGACTGTACCGCTAAAGCCGGCCGTCGCCGCGTTAAAAGTGGGCCAGGCGCTGGCAGTTTCCTCCGCGAACATAAACCAGAAATGGACCGAGCCGCCGTCCCGATATTCCGAGTCCGATATCCTTGGACAGATGGAAAAATTCGGCCTGGGCACGCCGGCAACCCGCGCCGAAATCATTGAGCGGCTCGTCGAAACGGAAGTCGTAGAGAGGCAGAACGGCCGCTTCCACCCTACCCGAAAAGGCAAGCAGCTGATCGAACTTGTCAATGATGATCTGAAATCGCCAGAGCTGACCGCAAAATGGGAAGATGAGCTTGAGAAAATCGCGAAAGGCAAAGGGGATGCGAAAGCGTTCGGCAAGAGAATCCGCGAACAAACAAAACTGCTCGTTTCCGAGATCAAAACAAGCGACAAATCGTACCGACCGCCAAACCTGACGGGTTCGAAATGCCCGGAATGCGGCTCATTCCTGAAGGAACGGAATACCAAGGAAGGCAAAGTCCTCGTATGCTCCAGCCTCGACTGCTCCTACCGTAAGCGGAAGGATCCAAAGCTGTCGAACCGCCGCTGCCCACAATGCCATAAGAAAATGGAGATGCATAATGGCAAAGCGGGCATGTACTTCCAATGTCGAACCTGCAATGTCGTAGAAAAAGCCGAGGAAAGAAAAAAAGCAGTCAACAAACGCGAGGAGAAAAAGCTTGTTCAGAAATACACAGCTAAGGAAGATTTCGGAACAAGCCTCGGTGACCTGCTTAAAAAGGCTTTGGAGAAAGAAGATTAATTATATGAAGACCGTTTTGACCGGGTTTCTCATTTGAAACGTCCTTCACATTCAACTAATTCCCAGAGGAAAACCGTTTCAATGTGAAACGGTCTTCAGGGCCTTTATGAATGTCCTGTTACTGAATAGACCATCAAAAAGAAGGGCCTGGCACGCATAAGCGCATCAGGCCCTCCTTGGGAGGCTTGTCCCTATTTTAAAAACAGCGCAGCCAAAACCGCGCCGATTCCCAAGGCCCATAGTAAAATGATAAAGGCCGCCCCCAACTTGCTGACCGGCCTTTTTGCGCTTTCCGCCTTTATAGCTGCTTCCCGCCTGAGTTCCTCAGGTATCAATTTTAAGGCTACCCAGATTCCCAGGGGGAGCAGGATGACGTCGTCGAGGTATCCTAGGATTGGGATGAAGTCGGGAATCAGGTCGATCGGACTTAGCGCATATGCGGCAACCATGGCCGCCACTAGCTTCGCATGCCACGGCATCCTGGGGTCCCGTACCGCGAAATAAAGAATCATTATTTGCTTTTTTAGATGTCTTGCCCATTGCTTCAGTTTTTGCATATATTCATTCCTGCCTATTCTTCAGGGTATAGGTAAAGGATATCCCCCTGTTTTCTGTAAGTCCCTTTTATTTCGCCGATGCCAGCCAGGACGAGTGCATCCTTCATTTCGACGGGCGCGGCATCCGAAATAAGATGCAGCTCTTTTATATGGCGATAATCCTCTTTAATGACCGCGACCACTGGCTGCTGGATGAGGTAATCCTTTTGGCCGATCGCCGCTTTAAGGTAATGGTTATGCAACAACTTCTCCCCATGCCTGAAGATATTCATCGGGTCGATGCCTTTAGCCGCCATATTTCCTTTTATGCAGACGCGCAACCCGGGCTTTTGATAAAAACGGTTGAATTCCTCTTCCCTTATTTCAAGAATCTCCTGGACAATGCCCCTGCTCTCCCCGCTTACAGATAACTTTACCGCGGGAAGTCCCATCCCATGCAAGGCTTCTTTTAAAATACCATATAACGTCTTATCGGATTCCATGAAAGATTCCTTCCAGCGCGGTGAAACTTTGTCGAGGATCAAACATAGAAAGATTCCCGTATAATAGCAGCTTCTGCGCAAATGGAAGGAAGATTCATAAGGTTCTTTGAGGAAATCCGCATAGTGTTCGAGAACTTTATCAAATGGAATCGGGCTTACGAGCGACTTTGCCTTCGCTTCGATATAAATGGCTGGCCCTTCGACGGTTTCAATTTTGTTTTCGTAATCGAGTGCTTCTCCAATCAGTTCCGAACGCTTTTCCCTAAGTGCTATAAAACGACCGATAAATTCACGCTTCAGGTCCATGCTGTCCGCCATGAATGCTTCATAGAGCGCTTGCCTCTCCTGAATCCTCGCCTCGACATTTTCCCCCAGGATGGGGTACATGATTCCGAGAAGTTCATTCGGAAACCGTTTTTCCCCTTTACTATATTGATAGCCATGGAAGAGTTCGTGGACCACGGTGGAAAAGAGCCCTTCATAGCTGTCATGCATTGATAGATTGGCTATCGCGGTTGGATGCCCTTCAAAAAGGATTATCGTTTCAGCGATGAACGAATCCGTCCATGGCAACACGCAGTAAGGCTTTTCACCTCCCGCAGGATAGTTTGGATGATTGAACAAAAAAACGTCCTTATCATTATAAAGCGCGAACGCAACATATTGAAAGCCTGGCCATATTTCTTCCGGGCTCGTTTGCCTCAAGTCTTCTGCTATCCGGTCGATCGTGCTATCCACGGAAATCCCCCCTCTTGTTTCATTCAAAAGTATAGTTCGTTATTCTTCATGGAAAAACCTTTCGCCAATACAATTATAGTATGCAACGAATCCATTATTGAAATTTCTTCCTCCAGGATAGTATGATTAAAAAGCTGTCCACTGTTAAAAAGAAATGGAGATTTACCATGAGACTTAAAGATTGGGATACGAATTTGCGCATCCGGCTCGCAGCCGAGGCGTCTTTTAATACAATGTTTTGGATGTTCTTCCCGTTCCTGGCGATCTATTTTTCCGAGGAATTCGGAAAAAGCAAAGCCGGGCTGCTGCTCGTCTTTTCACAAATATTCTCGGTTGCCGCTAACTTGATCGGAGGCTATTGCGCGGACCGGTTTGGCCGGAAAAGGATGATGGTCCTGTCCGCGGCGGGCCAGGGATTGTCCTTTCTCGTCTTTGGAATGGCCCAGTCGCCGTGGCTCGATTCCCCGATGCTCGGCTTTATTTGCTTCGCGCTAGCAGGGGTATTTGGCTCGTTTTACTGGCCTGCCAGCCAGGCGATGGTTGCGGATTTGGTTCCTGAAAAAGACCGCAGCGAAGTATTCGCCGTGTTTTACACCTCGATTAATATTTCGGTCGTTGTCGGGCCGATCCTTGGATCGATCTTTTTCGTCCGCTACCCTTTCGAGGTGCTGCTTGTTTCGGGTTTCATCGGCCTCCTGCTTTCATTTGTCCTTTTAAAATGGATTCGGGAAACAAGGCCATCAGCATCTTCTGATGCCAAAACCCGCCGTAACAGCTGGCATTCAGCGATCGTGGGCCAGTTCAAAGATTATGGAGTCATCATGTCCGATAAGATTTTCCTGCTGTTCATCATCGCCGGGATTGTTGTTGCGCAGACGTTCATGCAGCTCGATTTGCTGTTCCCTGTTTACATGAAGGAATTTGTCGGGACACAGACTGTCCTGAGCTTTGGGGACTGGGCTTTCAAGGTGAACGGGGAACAGGCTTTTGGCCTGATTCTTTCTGAAAACGGGCTGCTTGTCGCGCTGTTTACAGTTTTTGTGACAAGGTGGGTGACAAAATATAAGGAACAGCATGTATTCATCGCTTCGTCCATTTTATTCGCGATTTCAATTGTTCTGTTTGGGCAGACCGTGTGGATTTGGGGACTTATTTTTGCAATGGCGATCTTTACCCTCGGGGAACTTGCGACAGCTGGCGTCCAGCAAGGGTTTGTTTCAAAGCTTGCCCCTGAACACCTGCGCGGACAATATTTCGCCGCGGCCAGCCTCCGCTATACAATCGGCAGGACGATCGCCCCCCTGTCAATACCGCTGACCGAGTGGATCGGCTATAATTGGACGTTCGCCACCCTGGGCTTCCTGTCGCTTTTAAGCGCTGTGCTGTACTGGTTGACCTTTAGGATATATGATAAGCAAAAAGCGGTTACAGGCTAAAAGGAGGACCAGAACATGTTTTGGCAAACAAAACCTCAATTATCGGATCTACTGGCGCGGCTCGTCAGCATTCCCAGCATAACCGGGACTGAATCAGAAGCGATTTTCCCTGATCTGCTCGCGCTTGAGCTGAAAAAACTTCCCTACTTCCAGGAGAATGCCCATCATCTGAATGTCCATAATTCGGAAGACGGTTCATTCCTCTCTGCTTTTGTGGAAAAGAAGGGGTCAAAGAAGACAATAGTGATGATCAGCCACTTCGATGTCGTCGGGGTTGACGATTATGGGCAACTGAAGGAATTTGCGTTCAATATGGAAAAACTGACTGAGTTTTACCATAATGATCCCGGGCTGCTTCCGGACGCTTTCCGGGAAGAGTTCCAGTCCGGCGAATGGGTTTTCGGCCGGGGTTCAATGGATATGAAGGCAGGCATCGTTGCGCAGCTATCCCTTCTGGAAAAAGCCGCGGAAGGTAAAATTGATGGGAATCTCCTGTTCGTTACCGTTTCGGATGAGGAAGTCAGCTCAAAGGGAATGTTGAAAGCGATTGATGAAATCCTTCGCCTGAAAGAAGAACATGGGCTTGAGTACATCCTTTGCCTGAATTCAGAGCCATCATTTAAAGAACACCCGCATGATACAAACAAATACATGTATACCGGAACGATTGGGAAAATGATGCCGAGCTTTTTATGTATCGGCCAGGAAACGCATGTCGGGGAACCATTCGCCGGCCTGAACGCCTCACTAATGGCGGCCGCGCTGACGATGGAGTTTGAACTGAACAGCAACTTCGCCGAAACGATTGGCGAAGAGCGCACCCCAGCACTTACCAACCTGATGATGCGGGATTTGAAAGCGGGCTACAATGTTCAGACGCCAACCTCAGCGGTAGTGATGTATAACCTTCTGTATATGGAAAAAAAGCCTGAAGAATTGGCCAATGGGATTTTGGCGGTAACCAAAAAGGCCGCCGGAAAGATTGTAGATCTCTACCAATCAAGAGCCGAAGAAGCCGGTGTGCACGGTTTGCCTTTTAATATTGCCGTTTATACATGGGACGAGCTGTATGCGAAAGGAGTGTATTCGATTGGGGCTGAAGGAGCCGAACAATTGATTGCCTCCGCGCTTGCTGCCGCCACCGGGGAGGATGAACGCGGGAAGACTCTGAGGATCGTCCAGGAGTTTTCAGGGTTTGTGGATTCAAGGCCTTGTATCGTGTTTTATTTCAGCCCTCCATTCTACCCGGCTGTTTCATCCAGGAATTCGCAATTCATCCAGTTGCTTGCCTCTTTTGTGAAAAGAGAAAATGAAGCAATTATCGAACGAGGCTTTTTTCCCGGCCTTTGCGACTTGAGCTATGCCTCAGCGTCCATGTCGGAACAGGATGCCAGGATTCTCGCCGGCAATATGCCGCTCTATGGCCAAGGGTATTCGATCCCGTTTGACTCAATCAAAAAACTCGATATGCCAGTATTCAACCTCGGTCCCTACGGAGCTGACCCGCACCAGAAAACAGAACGGCTTGAACTCGGCTTCTCATTCAGCACGCTTCCCGAGCTCCTCGAAAAACTTGTCCAGCAAGCTTTTCGGCTATCCAAGTGAAGCAGGGGCGTATTTTGATTAATTTAGGCAATCCACTTTTGGGTTGCCTTCTTTTTTATAATTTTCGGCAGCCTTCCCCTGCCATTGGGCGCTTCCAGGGGCACTTGCGGTTTTTAAAGGTTTTTGTCAATATTCTTTTGTGAAAAATTGGTGAACTTTTAATTGAACTGTTTAAAAAATGAGCGTATACTTCGAGTTAACAGATACTTAACCATGTTGGGATGGTGAAAATGATGGATTGGATGTCTCCTACCTCCTTGTCAGGGATCATCGCATTCGCATCGCTGTTTTCCTGGGGGATTTACTTAAATATAAAATTGTACAGTGATATCGAGCAGTAGGCGGAGCCTGCTGCTTTTCGTTTGCCTTTTTTAGCTAAAATTTTTTGAAAACCCGCGTGTATATTATTTCTTTTTTTTCCAAAAAAACGATAAACTGAGGAGGATGAAACAGGAAGAGAGGTACATACGATGAATGATTTTCAAACAAGATTGGAAAAGTACGCGGAGCTTGCGGTCAAAGTTGGGGTGAATGTCCAGCCAGGCCAGACGCTTGTTATCAATGCGACGCTTGACGCGGCCGAATTTGTCAGGGTTGTAGCGAAAAAAGCATATGAATCCGGCGCATACAATGTCGTCGTCAACTGGAACGATGATACCGTATCCCGCCTAAAGTATGAACTCGCCCCAGAGGAAGTATTCAATGAGTACCCACAGTGGCGGGCGAAGGAAACAGAAGAGCTTGCCGAAAATGGTGCGGCATTCATGTCGATCGTTTCTTCAAGCCCAGATTTGCTGAAGGGTGTGCAGCCGCAGCGGATTTCCAGCTTCCAGAAAGCGGCCGGACAGGCTCTTGCCAACTACCGGAGGATGATTCAGTCCGATAAAGTTAGCTGGACAGTAATTGCCGTCCCTTCCCGCGAATGGGCCGCCAAAGTATTCCCTGATGCTCCGGAATCCGAGCAGGTTGAAAAGCTCTGGGATGCGATTTTCAAAGCTGTACGCGTCGACTCGGAAGATCCGGTCCAGGCGTGGAAACATCATGACGAGACCCTCCACGAAAAGGTCCGTATCCTGAACGGCAAGCGCTTTAAATTCCTTCACTACAAAGCTCCCGGCACAGATTTGACAATCGAGCTTCCAAACGGCCATCTGTGGGTCGGAGCCGGCAGCATCAATGAAAAAGGCTTTGAATTCATGGCCAATATGCCAACGGAGGAAGTATTCACCGTTCCGCTTAAAACCGGCGTTAACGGAGTCGTTTCAAGCACAAAACCGCTCAGCTATGGCGGGAACATCATTGACAGGTTCAGCCTGACGTTCCAAAATGGCCGGATTGTCGATGTAAAAGCCGAGGAAGGCGAAGAAATCCTGAAAAGGCTTGTGGAAACCGATGAAGGCTCCCATTACCTTGGCGAAGTGGCGCTGGTCCCTTACGACTCGCCAATTTCACAGTCAAATGTATTGTTCTTCAACACACTTTTCGATGAAAACGCGTCAAACCACCTGGCAATCGGAAGCGCGTACGCATTTTGCATCGAAGGCGGCAAAACAATGACTGCCAAGCAGCTTGCAGAAGCAGGGCTGAACGAAAGCCTTACCCACGTGGACTTCATGATTGGTTCCGCCGAAATGAATATCGATGGAATTACCGAGGACGGCAAATCAGAACCAGTCTTCCGCGGCGGAAACTGGGCCATTTAACTAATTGATCAAACGTTTGATCGAAAATGGTTTATCCCATGATAATGAGCATGACTTCATAAAATCAATCAAACGTTCGATTGAAAAGGCAGGCGGGGTTGAACAAACTCGGCCTGTTTTTTTATAAACTTTAAGCTTTTCCTAAATTCCTATCATTACTTATACGGGCAGGTGGGCCTCTCCTTTTATGTTTAAGACGGTGACAACTCCCTGTTTTCCTGGTAAAGTAGGCATATCATTTTTAAAACGGGGGATATGGAATGCTACAAGATTTCAAGAAATTCGCAATGAAAGGAAATGTGCTTGACCTGGCTGTCGGGGTCATCATCGGAGCGGCTTTTGGAAAAATTGTCACTTCGCTCGTACAAGATATCCTGATGCCGATCATAGGCCTGCTAATGGGAGGGATCAACCTTAAAGGCTTGAAAATTAAAGTTGGAGACGCCGAGGTCCTCTACGGAATTTTCCTTCAATCATTTGTCGACTTCCTTATTGTTTCTTTCTCGATCTTTCTTTTTATAAAGATCATCCAACACTTCAGGCATAAACATGAAGAAGAGGAGGAACAGGAAATTGAAGAGAAAGTCGATAAAACCGAGGAACTGCTGACGGAAATCCGGGACCTTCTCAAAGACCAGGCAAAGCAATCAGCGGACAGGGGCTAGCATTTTCCTTTTTAAAACCTTTGTAAACTTCATTACAAAAGGTCTTTTTTTACAGGCTGGCACTGCTAATAAAATCACATTTTTTTCAAAAAAATTGAAACCTTCAAATCATCCCGTCCGTACAACATTTATACCAAAAAAACTATGAGGTGAAGAACTGATGTATGTACAAACCAGCACGGAACATTTGCCATCCGTAATGAGGGCTTTCGCGATGTCGATCGCGTTCGCGCTCCTTGGCGCAATGGCTGGTGTATACGTTCCACCGGCATTATTCCTGCCACTAATTATCCTTGAAATCGGCATGCTGCTTTTCGCATTTTTGATTCGCAAGAAGCGGACGATTTCCTACACATTCCTATATGCCTTTACGTTCATTTCGGGTATAACCACATACCCAATCATTTACCACTACATGGCACAATCTGGCGGCAAAGTCGTCTTTCTTGCACTAGGTACAACAACGGTCGTTTTTGCCGGAATCGGCGTTTACGCGACAAAGACAAAGCGCAATTTCTCCTGGATGGGCGGCATGCTGATGGCAGCCCTGCTCGCACTTATCGCGATTTCAATTTTCAATTTGATCTGGCCGCTTAGCTCGACTGGAATGCTCGCTTTCTCATTCGTCGGCGTCCTTGTTTTCAGCGGCTACATCCTGTTTGATTTTAATAGAATGAAGCATTATGGCGTTACGGCTGAAGAAGTTCCGCTTATGGCCCTTAACCTGTATTTGGACTTCGTCAACCTGTTCATCAATTTGCTGCGCATATTCGGCATTTTGTCGAGCGACGATTAATATGAGTTCCCCCTTTTTGAATAGATAGCAAAGGCAGGCCTTCCCCCGGGCCTGCCTTTTGCTTATTTAAAGAAGGAATTCCGCTTTTTCCCTCGTAAAATATCCCCTGACCAGCCTTTTTTCCTCAGGACAATATAGAGGATAAGGGTCGAAATGGCAACCAATGCTATCGCAAACAAATACCCGTACTTCCATTCCAGCTCCGGCATGTTCCGGAAGTTCATTCCCCATAAAGCTCCAAGCGCGGTGATTGGGGTAAACAGTGTAGTCAGGACAGTCAATGTTTTCATAATTTCATTTCCACGGTGTGATGAAACGACTTCCTCGAGTTTAATGAGTGTATCAATTTCAGTCTGGTATTCGTTGGCGATATTAAATCCCCGTTCAATTTTCAGGGACGTTCTTTTGTATTCAGGTTTTCCTGAAGCCCTTTCCCCAAACGCTTCTTCCATGGCAATTTTTATTTCCTGAAGGGGAATCATCAGATGTTTAAGGACAAGCAGTTCATGGCGGGCATGATAAATTTTCTCTAGCAGCCCGGTACTGTTCTCTTTTTTTACCTTCCAAAAAAGGTCATTGAGCTTTACCTCAAATGGGTCGATTTCCAGAAGGCTGCTGGTCGTCATTTCCCCAATCAGTACAGAAAAGCCTTCAAGGGCATTTTCTCCATGGCCCATTTGTTCTTTAAGAAGGTTGTAATCTTTTTTTCCAAAGACATCAAAATCCAGGCCGCTGGTAATCATGAAGTTTTCCGCGACAAAAAAATGAAAATAGTGATAGTCTTCCTTATCCGTTAAACTTTGTTTAAAGACGAGCGTTCCGGCCAACCATTCCTCTCCCTTATGAAATGTATCGACCATGATATTATTCGTTTTCATCTTCGGTATTTTAGCTGCCCATTCATCTATATTATAGGGGCGCTTTTCCTCGGCAAATTTCCTGATTCCGGCAGTATCGGATTCCGGAAACTCCAGCCACTCCCAAGCCCCGTTTTTAAATACATGTCTCATTTACTGCCACATCCCATTCCATTCAATAAAAGGCAATTAGCTCTATTTAAAACATCCCCCCAGGAAGCCATTTCAAAACTTTTTTACACGGAAAGGGGCAGGAATGTTTTTTCGGACTGGCCACCGGGTAAATAAAACTTACACTCTCAAGAGAGAATATACGAAAAGGAGATGGGCTTGCATGAATAAGAATACCCGCTATATGGTCGCCGGCGCTGGAATTGGGGCACTCCTATGGTACGCGTTAAAACCATCCAAAATGAACATGAAAGAAATGGTTAATAACGTTGCAAGCAAGCTTCCATTTGGGAAAAGCAGCAATGAGCCTGTTGTCGCAAAAGCGGGCCTCTCCGATCCGATGGACCTTGATGACAACAAAATGGTTAGCGAAGGGTCGCAGTATGGAGTCCATTATTACAACCAGAACGAGCAGGATAAAGCCTAAAGGAGCCTTCCTTTAGGCTTTTTGTTGATTAATTGGACGCTTGGTTCTAATCAATCTGCAGGCGGAGGAAATCGCGATGGGTTATTTATTTATATTAATTTATATCGGGATTATATTGCTCGTAGTGGAAGTATGTACGACCTTATTTGTCCTGACAGGGTTAGAATCACCTATTGCCCGCTTCCAGGTAATCTCCATGCTCACAAGTACTGGTTTTACTACCGGTGAATCCGAGCTGATTATTTCCCACCCAATCAGGAGGAGGCTCGGCTCATTCCTAATATTGTTTGGGGCATTTTCCCTTGCTGTTATCATTTCCGCTATCAGCGGCATTCTCCAGAAAAATTTTCATATAACCGAACTCGGCATTATAGCCGGAATTCTCGTCCTGCTTTTGGCCACCCTTAAACTCCCTTTATTGAAAAAAAAGCTCTCTGCCAAGCTGGAGGAAGAATTGGAACATAACTTTAAACTCGAAGACCTTCCAATCAAAGACGTCCTATTGCATAATGACGATGATTACTTTGTCGATATCCATATTCACGAGGAATCGGATATGATTGGGCATACACTGAATGATAAGATCAAATCTGAGGAAGATATCAACATATTGTTTATCAGGAGGGGAGATGTAGCCATCCGCCACGAGCGGCACAGGGAAAAAATCCAGGCTGGCGACCAACTGATCCTTTACGGGGATAAATCACTTCTCAAGGAAAAGTTCGCTTCGGAAATCAACGCGCATAATGAAAAACTAGAGGAACATTCAGAAGCGAAATCCCACATGAAATGATTCTTTTATGTGCGGCCAACCTTCTAGCTATTGATAGCAAAAGGCTAGCATTTCCTAGCTTTTAGGAACCTGTTCGATAGATATATGAACCAGGTTAGAGTTTTATGGACCTAGTTAAGGTATTATGATCCTAATTATGGTTTACGAACCTGTTGAATAAAATAGGCCTCCTCCATATAAAAAAAGCCTCCGATCTCCAGAACGGAAGCTTTTCTATCTTCTAATAATCAAGGTTCCCACCCCTGCTATTTCGTAAGGTTGTGCTTGAATGCATAGATGACGGCCTGTGTCCGATCCTGGACTTGAAGTTTGGAAAGGATATTACTGACATGGGTTTTTACTGTTTTTAACGCGATGAATAGGTCGTCGGCAATTTCCTGGTTCGTTTTTCCTTCCGTCATCAACAGCAGAATTTCCATCTCCCGTTCCGTGAGTTCCTCGTGGGGCAGGAGTTCTTTTTTCTGGCGCATCTTGAGCATCATTTTCCCGGTAACTTCCGGTTCCAGAATTGATTGGCCCTCATATGTAGCCCGGACGGCGTTGGCGATTTCGCTTGCCTTCGATGTTTTTAGCATATAACTCGTCGCACCCGCTTCAAGGGCGGGGTACACTTTTTCGTCGTCAAGGAAGCTAGTAACAATAATGATTTTCGCCTCTGGCCATTGCTCGATAATTTGGCGCGTCGCCTCGATTCCATCCATCTCCTTCATCACAAGGTCCATCAGGATAATATCTGGCCGCAGTTCGAGCGCCATTTCGACGCCGCGTTTCCCGTTGTCCGCTTCGCCAACCACCTCGATATCCGGCTGCGCGGTTAGATAGGATGATACACCAATACGAACCATCTCATGGTCATCAACAAATACAACTTTAATCATTTTTCCCATCCCCATTCGACACAGCCGGAACCTTCACTTCAAGCCGCGTCCCTTTATTCTTTACAGAAACGATCTTCAGCGTCCCGCCTATTTCAAGCGCCCGCTCATGCATATTTTGCAGCCCATACGCGCCGGCTTTCCTGTCTTCTTCGTCAAATCCTACCCCGTCATCAACAACTCGCATGATTATAAGCCCATCCCTCTTGATCAAAAGCACCTCGAGTGACTTTGCTTTCGCGTGCCTGAGCGTATTCGAGACCGACTCCTGAAGGATCCGGAACAGATGGTCCTCCACTCCTTTATCCATCGGAAAGTCCTCCGCCCTCCAGGCAATGTCCATCATTACCTTCTGTGAAAGCTCATTAAGCAGCTCAGCGATACCTTCCTGAAGCGATTTCCCCTTCAATGCCGCCGGGCGGAGATGAAGCAGGAGCGCCCTCATTTCAATTTGGGACTGATGGATCATCCCTTCAACAAGCTTCAGCTGCTTGGCTTCAGGGCCTTCCTCTTCCCCTCTCGTTTCGGTGACGGCCGACATAAGCATTGAAGCGGCGAAAAGCTGCTGGCTCACTGAGTCGTGAAGTTCGCGGGCAAGCCGGTTTCGCTCCTGGGAGATGATTTCCTGAATCCTTACTTCCTGCTCTTCGGCTTTTTCGGTGGCGAGCCGTTGAGATACCTTTGCTTTTTCCGACAGCTGGGCATTCAGCTTTTGGAACCGTTCATGGATTTCCTGCATTTCATATATAGTACAGTCATCCTTGAATTCCGCTTGATGGCCTTCCTCAATCTGGCGAAGCGACTGTCCGATTAGGGAAAGCTGCGATTTCCAAAAAACTCCGGAAATCAAGCCGAACAAAATTCCAAATGCGCCGATTGACGCGGGCAAAAAAATGATGAACGGGATGCCCATCAGCTGCCTCTCCCAAAGCTGAGACAAGTCGGAAATCGGAAAAACGACAAAAAAAGCCACTGAACCAATCCCCATCAAAACGAAGGCGAACCCGAGGCTCCAGATGACTTGCCTTTGGATAGCGCTCATATCCGGCTCACCTCGAGATTCCCAACGATTAATGATGTAAAGATTTTAACCTTCTGGATTGATTCATCATAATCGGCTGTTTTGAGCTGATAGACCTGGTTAAAAACCTTCTCTTCCTCCTCGCCGAAAATCGTCGTGGATCCCGCCATCACCGAGTGGTTTATGCTGACCTCCATCTCATATGGGACAAGGATTTGGACATTGCCGATGAAGTTCCGGATAAAGATGACCGTCTCCCCTTTTGGAAAAACGGTGTAGCTTAAATCAATGGTCGTATCGCCAACCCCCGCCTGGATGTTGATGTCATTCCAGTCATAAACATGGCCCGGGGTCTTTTGCTGTCCAAACAATATATTTTCAAAAAGCGGTTTTGTCCTGGCCATTTGTCTTGGCCCGCCCTCAGGATTGGGTACTTCGATGGCCGGGGCAATCCGCTTCGGTGTCTTTTTCGACTGGATGAACTGGATGAAAACCATAACGAGCATCCCAATCAGCACTAATTTCAGTGTAATCATATTCATCAGGCTCGCGATTAAAACGGCAATCCCTATCCAGAAAAGGAACTTTCCAAATTTGGAAGGAGACTTTTTCCTGCCGATATAAATCAACGCCACAGACAGGAAAATGGAAAAAACAAGGCCGCTGTTAAAAAACGCGATTTCCAATAAAAGTATGATTCCGCCTCCAAAAATGAGCCAGCCCATGTAGTCCCCAGTCATTTTCCTATCCATTCTTCTTCCTCCCCGAAAGCCGCTTCTGTTCTATAAATCTTTGCGCCCTCTTTAGAATATCATTTACCATTGGTGGTTGTCTTTAACATATATATAATTGCGAATTGGGAGGGGCTGCCTCCGCAAACTTCCACTATTTTACAAATAGGGCGTCCCAGAGATTTCCCGGATCCGCCCCAGATTTCTATTGTAGTCGCATTCCCTTGCATCTACCAGCCAATCTTATTGCGCGTTTTGCAGTCCATCCTGGTCTTTCAGCTGTTTTTCTAGCTGGGCAATCCTTACATCGATTGTGCTGCGTATATAGTTGTTATTTGCATCATGTTCGATCGAATCAAGATAGGTTTCGATTTCACGGAAACGGTTTTCCGATTTCAGTTCGCCCGTTTCAACCACCTGGCTGATACGGTGATTGGCCCTGCTCATATTTTCCCGTCCCATCAGTTCCAGGCGGCGGATATTCATATCCTTCAGCTTGTGCTTCATTTCCTCGTATTTCGATTCAAGCTCATTGTGCTGCCTTGTGGCATGGGCAATCGCTTCTTCCAGCCGGGCTGCGCGCTCGGAGTATTGCAGGAATTCCCGTTCGGCAAATTCCTGAAGGCTTAGTTCCCCAGCTTTCGAGGCAATGTCCCCCTGATGCTTCCGCTTTGCGGCCATATCTTTTGCAAGGTGGAATTCGCGTGTGAATTCCTCCTTCAATGCATGCTGCCGTTCAACAAGCTTCCTTACTTTTTCAGTTTCTTTCTCGCACTGGCGAAGATACTCGTTCAGCATCGCAATTGGATTTTTCCTTTCCTTCTGGTCCAACGCTTCGTGCAGATCCGCCATCACTGTGTTTTTTAGTTTAGTAAATAGGTTTGCCATTTTCTTTTCTCTCCCTTACGATTAGTAGTTTTTATGCAGGTCGTTCCACTGCTTTTCAAAGTTGACGAATGGGTCCGATTCTGTAACGGGTTCGGAATACTTTGCTTCATTCCAGTTTTTGTACACGAGGTACAGCACATACGCCGCCGCGATTCCGAACAGGGCAGGCGCATTGCTTGCCGCCGCCGACAGAACGATCAAACCAAGGATGCCAAGGCCAATCCTCGCCGCCGTCGATTTTGTCTTCAGGAACTGCTTAATCACAAAGTACAGAATTGCCAGGCTGATGACCATTCCGGCGATCGGACCGATTGTCGATAACAAGACGATGGCCGCGATTCCTCCCGCCACGAGTAAACCAAATTTCTTCATTTCATTTCCTCTCCTTTCATGTCTCTATCTTACCTTCAAGCAGAATTTTCAATAACGTGCTCTAGCCAGATTTTCATCTAGGACTTGAGGCGGAGGACACGCTCGGACCAGCGGTATGACTGGCTTTTTTTAAAAAAAGAAAAGCACCCGCTTTGGAAAGCGGATGCCGGAATTAATCTTATTTCGAAATGAACATCTGTGTCCAGTAATGGCGCTGGGAACCGCCTGCCGCATAGCCAACGCCGATATGCGTATAGCCCCGGTTCAGGATATTCTCCCTGTGGCCCTGTGAATTCATCCATGCCCGGACTACTTCCGCCGCGGTTGTTTGCCCAGCCGCGATATTCTCACCGGCAGACCTGTAGGCAATGCCGAAATTCTTCATCATTGTGAACGGTGAACCGTACGTAGGGCTCGTATGGGAAAAATAGCCCTTGTCCCTCATATCGACTGACTTATATCTCGCCACCCTGGAGAGCTCCCAATCATGCGCAAGCGCCTTAAGCCCATGTTTGGCGCGCTCTTGATTTGTCAGGGTGATAACCTGCTGTTCAACCGACTTCGCGCCAATTGTCGGAATGGTTACCTTTTGGCCGGGATAAATAAGGTTCGGATTTTTAAATTGCGGGTTTGCCCTAATCAATTCATACAGCCCCACATGATATCGAACGGAAATTTTCCAAAGTGTATCCCCGCGGACAACTGTATGGGTTGTCTGTGCGCTTGAAATCCCCGGTACTGCAACAATGGCCATGACTAACACAAGTAAAATCAATAAAGCTTTTTTCATCTTATCGCCTCCTCGGGATAGATTGTGTTTTTTTCACAAAAATATACCGAGAAAGAGGGTCATAGGGCTTATTCTTTGGACGGGCGGGAAAACAGGTACTGTACCCTCATTCGTATTTGGGAAGACTACTATCGAAAGTTTTTACAGGAGGCGCAACATGGAAAACCTAACGTGGCTGGAACTGATTGTCCTCATTCTGGCGAGCTACCGCCTGACCCACTTGATTGTTTTTGATAAAATCACAGAATTTATCCGCAAGCCATTCATGAAAAAGAAAAAGATCAAGACTTCGCATGGGAGCGAGGTTAAAGACGTCCCGAAAAACATGTTTGGCTACCTGCTTAACTGTTATTGGTGCGCGGGCATTTGGAGCGCGATTTTCCTTGGGGGAGGCTATCTGCTCTTTCCAAAAGCATTCCTTGTCCTCGGCCTGATCCTCGCTATTGCCGGAGGGCAGTCCGTCATTGAAACATTTGTTGGTGTCAACATCAAAAAGGTCGCCTACTATTCGGCAAAGGAGCATGAAAGCAAAACCCCTGATGTCGGCCCGCCAAAGGAACATCCGAAAGGCTAACACGTAAAAAAACTCGCCAACCGTGGCGAGTTTTTTATATGAAAATGCGAACAGTGCCTGTCACTCCCCGAAAAATCTTGTTTCACAGGGTGTTTCACGGGAGAAAAATGCGAACAGTGCCTGGCACCACCCGAATTTTCTTGTTTCACAGGTGTTGTTTCACAGCTAATGATGGTTCGGCCGTGATGTTTTTAAGATTAACTTGGCAGTCATTTACCTGCTCAAAAAGGAATGGGCAGCATCCTGAAGTATGCCATTTAGTCCGTATCCATTTTTATCAAATCCCACGAGGAAACGATTCCGATTGGCATTTCCTTTTGGGAGCCATTTTCCGTAATAATGACGGCCTCCAGCTTGTTTTCATGCTCTGGACGCGAGTCGTACAAATCCTGGAGTTCGAAGATGTTCATATCCTTGGATACAATCTTAACCGTATTAGTCTTTTCATGCTTTTGGACATCGCTCAGCTTTTGCCCGGCGAGGTCGATTTCGGAGCCTTTCAGCCTGCTCGCGAAATAGCTCCTTAGCCCGCTTTCAGTCATCAGGAATTTAAAGTTCTCTCCCCGATAAACCGGGTACTGGGTAAATTCATGTTTTTCCATCTCTAAAAGCGCATCCCTGACATCTTCATCCGCTTGGAAGGTTTTGACCGGCTTTGAAGCGACCGTCAGGATTGACGGTGGGACCCGCAGGAATTCAGCGATTGCTTCTATTTGTTCAACGACCTCGGGATGGGGTTCGGCGATATAGAAATTTTTCCGGCTCTTTTCATGAACAAGCGCGTTGCGGAGCCTTGCATAGCTTTTTAAATCGTCAAAATAACGGCGGATGGGCGCATGCCTATTCTTCACTTTATGGAGCAGCTCGATGAAATGGTCCGTATCGGCATTTTTCTCGAGTTTTTTTAATTCAGTATGGATCTGGTTGAACGCCACCTCAAAGCGTTCGGATCTCTCTCTTTGCCTTTTTATCTCTTTTGGATTATGAGCCATTGGCTGGCCTCCTTAAAATTTCTAGCTTCCCATTACTTATTTACCAACCCGGAGGTGATTCTGAAACATGGCAGTTTTTGCGTATCAGGAACCCTATAGGTCTTTCGTGACAATAAAAAACGCACCGGCCTTTTGGGCTGGTGCGTGGCCCTTACATTTTATTTCCTTTTAACGGACTCTTTGATTGCTGATTCAAACTGGCGGATGATGTCATTCGCATGCTCGATTCCGGCCGAAATGCGGACGACCTGGCGGTTGATACCGAGCGCGGCACGGGCTTCAGTAGACAGCGCCCGATGTGAAGTCACTTCAGGGTGGGAAACCGTTGTTTCTACTCCAGCCAGTGTCGGTACGATTTTAATCCAGGATAGCGCCCGGAAAAATGCATTCATATCCACCTTATCCGAAAGCTCGGCTGTTACAATCGCGCCATAGCCTTCTTTGCCATTCTCGAATGGATAATACACTCTTTTAACATCGGCGTTATCTTTTAGCGCCAGAGCTAGCATTCTCGCATTGGAAGATTGGGCTTTCATTCGCAAGGCAAGCGTTTTTAACCCCCGGGAAGTCAGCCACGCTTCAAACGGGCTCAAGTTGGCTCCAAGATTGACGATTTTCCCCGCAACCTTTGCAATTAGGTCTTCCCTTCCCACAACAACCCCTGAGGTAACATCACTGTGGCCGCCGATATACTTCGTCGCGCTGTGGGCAACAAGGTCGGCGCCAAACTCATAAGGGCGGACATGCAGCGGCGTCGCAAACGTATTATCCACGAGCGTGAGCAGGCCTTTCTTTTTTGCAAAAGAAATAACGGCCTCGAGGTCCTCGACGCGAAGAAGTGGATTCGTAATCGATTCCGTATAAATCAACCGGGTGTTTTCTCGCACTTCCTTCTCAACGTTGGAAAGGTCCGTAAATGAAACAAACGTAGTCTCAATGCCAAAGTCTTTCAGTTCTTCCTTCAGCATATGGTAGGTGCCGCCGTACACATCGTCTGCCGCGATGATATGTTCGCCGCTTTTAACCACCGCAAGCACTCCGGCAAGGATAGCCGACAATCCCGATGAAGCCGACAATCCGGCAGGCGCGCCCTCAAGCCTGGCAACCGCGTCTCCAAGCTCATCCGTATTCGGGTTTCCGACCCTTGAATACAGATAGCGCCCATTGCCTTCATAAAAACCTTCAAGCTCGTCCAAATCCTTGAATGTAAACGCCGAGGTCTGGTAAATTGGCGTGGCCTTGCTTGCAATCTCCCTGTTGCCTTTTTTGTCCCCATGCAACACTTTTGTTTCGAATTCCTTTGCCATTTAAGCCACCTTCTTCTATAAGATATCCTTTTATTCAGAGTATGAGGGTGAGTATATCAGCCGGAGGATAGTGAGTCAACGCAATTCTAAATTCTTTAAATTGTCAAAAGATATCATATAGAGAAAACTCGGCAGCCAATTTGGTTTATTTTCCCCGGAAAGGGAACAATAAAGTGAATTGCAGATTGCAAAAGCGCAGTTATCCGGTACAAGGAGGAATAATATGGACGGGCAAAGTAGAATGCCAAAGTATCCGAGAACGTATTGGCGGGAAATTGACCTGCCGAAGTTCGGCAGGCTTGAAGGGGATCTGGAAGTCGATGTTGCGATCGTCGGGGCCGGAATGACGGGAATCACGGCTGCCTACCTGCTTTCAAAACAAGGTAAAAAGGTGGCGATAATCGAGGCCGGCAGCGTTCTGAACGGCACGACCGGGCATACGACCGCGAAAATCACCGCGCAGCACGGCCTTTTGTATGATGAACTGATCAGCCATTTTGGCGAGGAAAACGCGAAGCTTTACTATGAATCCCATTCCGATGCGCTCGGTTTTATCAGAAGGGTCATTAACGAGGAAAACATCGATTGCGACTTCAGCGAACAGGATGCCATCATTTACTCGGTAACCGATGAATACAAATCGAAAATCGAGACCGAAGCCGAAGCTTATAAAAAGCTTGGCATTCCGCACGAATTGCGCACAAGTATACCGTTTAACATCGAAGTCAAGAATGCGCTCGCAATGAAAGATCAGGGACAGTTCCACCCCCTTAAGTATTTAAGGGCTCTTTTGAAAAAAGCCGTAGATGCAGGGTGCCAGGTGTTTGAAAATACCACCGCGAAGGACATCACCCTTGAAGGCGGAACCGTGGTGCATACGAAGGAAGACAAGAAAATATCGTGTGGGCATGCGATCATCGCCTCGCACTGGCCATTTTTTGATAAAAGAGGGCTTTACTTCGCAAGGATGTACGCGTCCCGCTCGTATGCAATCGGCGTAAAATCGGACAAAGAGTATCCCGGCGGCATGTACATAAGCGCCGATTCTCCTACGCGCTCAATCCGCTATACGCCTCATGATGGGGATAACCTGCTAATTATCGGCGGGGAAAACCACCGGACCGGGAAAAGTGAGAATACAGAGAAGCATTATCTGGCGCTCGCTAAATTCTCGGAGGATGTGTTTGGAAACGGGCACTATATGTACCGCTGGTCTGCACAGGATTTGGATACGCTCGACAAGCTTCCATACATTGGGCCGTTGAAGGACGATGAGGAAACAATCCTTGTTGCGACGGGCTATAAAAAGTGGGGCATGACAACAAGCACACTCGCCGGCCACATATTGGCGGATTATGTCCTCAATCTTGAAAGCCCGTACAAAAAGCTTTATCACCCATCCCGATTCGAACTCGACCCGGCGTTAAAAAAAGCGGTCAGCTTCAATGCGTCTGTAGCCGGCCATCTTGTAAAAGGGAAATTGGAGTATATTCCCAAGTTCCCCGGCGATCTTGCGGTTGGCGAAGGCGGCGTTGTTCTGGTCGATGGCAACCGCGCCGGCGGCTACAAGGACGAAACCGGCAAGTTGTATCTGGTTGATACGACATGCACACATCTTGGCTGCGAATGCGAGTGGAACAGTGCCGAAAAGACATGGGACTGCCCATGCCACGGCTCGCGTTTCGCTTACGACGGCGAAGTTGTGGAAGGCCCGGCAATCGAAAATCTTAAAAAGCTGGAAGGCTGAAAAAATGAGGCAAGGGACGGACCCTTTGCCTCATTTTTGTTAGGCACCCTTAATTTATGGAATGCTCATCAAATTCTACAGCCTGAACGAATCCTCTTTTACAAAAAGAACGGGGTAAATTATTCACTTATAATCTTGTTGCCGGTTAAGTTGCAAAAAAACAGAAACACACAAAAAGCCACTCCCGAATAGAAGTGGCTTCCAAAGTTCAATCGAGCATCAATCATCATTCGGCCGATTCCGAACCAGCCTGTCCTGGCCGGTCGTAAACTTTACAAGCTCCGAACTTGTCTTGCCCACACTTTTATTGTTGTTGATCTGCGCATTTCTGTTTCCAAGCTTCTTTCTGCCCATCCGAACCACGTCTCCTTTTTCAGGATATCTTTAGTTTGGGCACTGGAAACGGGTTTATTCACTTTGGAAAAGTGGCAGTTTCTGCTTGAAGCTCCAGGACATTTTTAAAAAATCACTCTGCAGCCTCGCTTTTCCACAAGGCTGGCGTTTTCCGGGCATGCGTTTCCTGCTCAAACGCAAACGCGAGCTGAATCAGCTCCGGCTCGCTCCAGGCTGTTCCGGTAAATGTGATCCCGACAGGCTCGCCGCCATCCGTAAAGCCCGCTGGCACGACAATCGAAGGATAGCCTGCGCGCGCCGAAAGATCCGCACCCTCATCATGTGGGAAAACAATCGCATCAAGCTGATATTCATACAGCACATAATCGATGCCATTGTCTTTCGCATGGTACTCATTGAATTCGAGTGAACGGATATAGGCTTCCTCATACAATCCCCCGCTTGTAGCCTCCGAGCCGATCAAGACTTCCTGGCCGTACTTGAGCATTTCCGCCTCATTTTCCTTATTGAAGCTTATCACGTCAGCAAGCGTCCGCACCTTCGCATTTGACCCGAGCCCCTTCAGGTAGGCGTTCACCCCTGCCTTGAACTCGTAGGTGAGGACCTCCCAATCCCATTGCTTTTTTGCGGAAGGAATCGTTATATCAATCACTTCAGCACCAAGAGATTTAAGCTTTTCAATCGCCTTGTCGACGACAGCCGCCCTCTTTTCCCCCGCTTTGGAAAAATAATGTTCTCTAGCAACCCCAAGCCTTTTACCGGAAAGCCCTTTTTCCAAATGGATTGTAAAGTCCACCCCGCCGAGCCTGCTCGCCAATGTCGCCGGGTCTTCTTTATCCTCGCCCGCAAGCACGGTCAGTAATAACGCCGCATCCGCAACGGTCCTAGCCATCGGGCCCGCCGTATCCTGGGTATGGGAAATCGGAATGATCCCCCTTCTGCTGACCAGGCCAACAGTCGGCTTGATGCCGACAAGCGAATTTTGCGCCGAAGGATTCAGGATTGAACCGGAAGTTTCCGTTCCCACAGCTACCGCCGCGAAATTTGCCGCAATCGCCGCGCCCGAGCCCGCACTTGAACCGCCAACGTCAAACGTACCTGGCCCATATGGGTTAATCGTCTGGCCGCCCCTTGAACTATAGCCGCTCTTCATGCCGATTGCCATGAAATTGGCCCACTCAGTCATGTTTGTTTTCCCGAGAATGACTGCCCCCGCTTCACGGAGCCTGCGCGCCACTTCCGAATCCGCGGGAGCATACGAATCCGCCAGCGCCTTCGAACCCGCGCTCGTATGCATACGGTCCCCCGTATCAATATTATCCTTAATAAGCACCGGAATCCCATGAAGCGGCCCGCGCGCTCCCGAAACTTCACGCTCGGCATCGAGGGCGGCCGCAATCTGTACGGCGTCCGGATTGATTTCAATCACCGACTTCAATTCCGGCCCTTTCCGGTCATTCTGGGAAATCCGGTATAAATACATCAATACAAGTTCCTTGGACGTCAGTTCCCCAGCCATCATTTTTTCCTGCATATCGCCAATTGTCGCTTCTTCAAGCCACGTATCATGCAGTTCCTTCAATCTTGGATTTTGCAAACAAACTCCCCCTGCTGCTTTTTTTAAATGCTACCTGTTAAATGACCGGTTTTTTCGAAAAAATTCTCGGGCAGGTCTTTAAAAACCCATAAGAATAAATCTTAAGATCGATTGGTTTTTTAACTCTTATAAAACATCGCGTTTCATATAACAGTCAGCCTTTTGAGTAGCGGTTTACACAAAGCGGGTTAAAAACAGAACTGGACTGGAAACTCCATCCGCTTACATACATTCGATAAAAGCGCTTATGAATCCTTTTTTGTAAAACACCCTTAGTGACCTAAGCAACGGCTGGCCTCTGCTGTTCGGGCGCTAAATCCTCCTTTAGTGACCGAAAGACTGGCTGGCCATCCCTGTACGAGCACTTTACTGAACTAATTATCCACAGACCGAGAAATTATAAAGGGCGCCACCTGCGTGGACGCCCTGTTTCCTACCGTTTTTTCGCCCGTTCGAGCTCCCTGGCATTTTCAACGGCAATTTTCCCTTTATAAAAAATGCGCTTCTCAACAGCGACGCCAAGCTTGCGGCCATATGCCTTCAGCTCGCGCTCCTCCCGCTCCGTCACGAGCGAAATGACCGTCCCGTTCGCGCCCATCCTCCCTGTCCGGCCGGAGCGATGGATATACTGGTCGATATCTTTCGGGAAATCAACGTGGACGACATGAGTAACACCCTGGATATCAAGCCCGCGCGCCGCAACATCTGTGGCAACAAGTATTTTGATTTTTCCGTCGCGGAAATCCTTTACCGCCTTTTGCCTGTCCATTTTCCCAATCTCGCTATGCAAAAGGCCCACCGACAGTTCCTTGAACTGAAGCTTCGCCGTAATGACCGGGATTTCCGTAATATCGTTAATGAACGCCAGCACCTTAATCCCATCCAGGCGGGCGATTTTTTCAAGCAGGAGCATCTTTTCGCGCGGCTCGCATGAAAAATAAATGTGCTCCACCGTCCCCTGCTCTATCGCTTCATCCTTCGTAATCCTGATAACCTCGGGATTTTCCGTCAAATTCTTCGCAAGCTGCTCGGTCTCCTGCTTCATCGTCGCCGAAAACAGGACAACCTGGCGATCCTTCAGAGCCGACTTTACAATATCAAGCACCGGCCCGAAATGTTCACGGACCAACAGCTGGTCCCCCTCATCCAGGACGATCGTTTTCACCTCATGCATTTTCAGTTTTTTCTGCTTGATAAGCTCATTCATCCTGCCTGGCGTCCCAAAAACGATATGGGGCTTCTTCTTCAACTTCTCGAGCTGGCGCTTCACATTCGCCCCGCCAATGAAAGTTGCCCCGCGAATCCCGCTCCCCTCCGACCATTTCTGGAATTCCTGGTACACCTGCATAATCAGCTCCTGGCTCGACGCAAGCACGACCGCCTGAAGCGCCTGGCTCGAGCTGTCGACCTTCTCAAGAACCGGCAACAAATACGCCAGCGTTTTCCCCGTCCCGGTCGGCGACTCCGCAATCAAGTCGCGCCCATCAAGAATCGCCGGAATCGCCGCCTCCTGGATGGACGTCGGCCGGCTGAAACCCGACTTCTCCCACACATCATGTATAAATGGCTTAAATGTTTCCTGTATCGTTAGCATAGATTGCTCCTTTTCAGCTTTTGATTGTCCTTATTATAAGGAAGATTGCCCCATAAATCCATTTAAGGCCAAGGCCTTTTTTGGAAAAATTGGCCCATGCCACCAAGGTGTTCGCCTCATGGTGCACACACCACTGTTTGGCACAATATTCACAACTTTACACCCAGACAGCAAATTTCCAAAAATTTTCACATCAAATATGAAACTATTGTGAACAATGCCCGCTCGGCCCCTTCCGGCAACCTTTCGATGTTAAAATAAAAACATCACGATAATACCATATCGGAGTTGAAAACAATGTTAAAGAAAATTCTAGTTATTTTCGGACTTTTGTTCCTTTTTATATCGAATCAAGCAATTTCACCTACACATACAGGCAGCAGCCAGCCAATCGCCTTGGCCGCCTCATCCGGCGGGGAAACGCATAAGCCAGCCAGTGAAAAATCCGTTGAAGCCCCATCACCAATCCATGGGTACATCCTCCCCGGAATAGCAGGCATCCTCATTATCGGGGGCCTCGCCTCCTACTGGCTCGTCTTCAGGAAAAAAGTTGTCTGACGTACGTTATAACCAGCCTGGAAGTAACTCGGGCTGGTTTTTATTTTTCCAAAATGGTTTCAATCTTTGGAATTCCTGCGTGGCATAATATTTTCCACAGCAATAATAAATAAGCGGCGCTTGTTTTTGTCATTAATTACAGGAACAAACTGGTTTATTCATATATCTTTCATACTACCCTAAGGTTAAGAATGGATATGTGTATTATAATGGTTTCATGTGAATGGAGGGATCGTTATCCTGCAGTCTTTTTTATCCAACCTCGGCATCCTTTTGCTGATGCACTTGTGTATCAATACAGCTTACCATTTAACCGATGAGAAAAAAATCCGCGCGGCATGGTTGCCCGTGATACATATTTTCATTGTCGCATTGACAGTCATTTCAATGTTTCATTTCCCATTCATGAGCGGGGGCCACCGAGTCGATTTACGGATTATCCCGATTGTCCTTCTCGGTTTCTTTCATGGCTGGAAATATGTATTGCCAGTCGCGGCCATCGCCTCACTTTACCGGCTTGGGCTTGGCGGGCCGACCGCCGCGCAGGGAGTCCTTTTCGGGATTCTTCTTCCAGCGGCTTTTTCAATCCTTGCCAATTACCTTGGAACGAAAAGGCAGATTCATTGGTATCTTCTTGGCGTGATTGTTCTTTCATGGGCCGCTTCCGATCTCCTCTCAGTTAAAATCAGGCTCTTTTTGCCGGTTTCAATCGCGGCCGCCCATCTTGGCGCGCTGCTAATGGCATTCGCCGTAATGTATTTTTTCGTCGAAATGGGAAGGCGCCATCTCGAAATGACCAGGAAGCTCCAGTTTTATGCCGAACGTGACCCGTTAACCGGCCTGTACAATATGCGGAAGTTTGAGAAGAAGCTTCAGAACCACAGCCGGACCGGAAATCGGATGTTCATTGCCATGATCGATATCGACCGCTTTAAGGAAATCAACGACAAATTCGGCCACCAGGCTGGCGATGCCGCAATAGGGAACGTGGGCAGACTCCTTCTTTCCCATTCCGGCAAAGATATTATCGTTGCCCGCTACGGCGGGGATGAATTTATTTTGTACATGGCCACGGAACGAATTTTAACCGTAAAGCAAAAACTTGAGGAAATTCGGAAAGACGCCAAGAAACAGGCAACCCTTTCAATTGATGGGAATCCTCCTTTTCCGCTTTCCCTTTCGATAGGAGTCGCTGAACTGTCCGAGCCCTCCCGCCTGAAAGAAGCGATAGAAGAAGCCGATAAACAACTGTACCTTGCAAAAAAGCTTGGCAGGGACCGTGTGTGTTAATTAAGAAAGGTGCAAGCGCCCGTTCAGCGCCGTATGGACTGGAGGGCCCCGATGGAGATAAAGGAAACACGATGAGCCAAAGCGAATCGATGTTGACTTATCGTAGCGAGGGGACCGAAGTACACTAGGCGCTGGGCGCTGCAGCTAGACAACTTTATAATGGTCTGCCCCGAAAATGGGCAGGCCTTTTAATTAGAGTTTAATGGCCGATATTGTAAACGTTCGGGATAAGTATCCTGAATTCCTCATAAGAGATCATTGTATTCCAGTGGCCTGTTGCCTTCGCAATCACGACGGCGAGGAAGAAGGCGGCGAAGAAGGCGGCGGGAACTGCCCATTTATTGACCTTTTTTCCGGCAACCGTCATGTTCAGCGTGTCTTTAACCGGGCAAACCTCCACACAAGACATGCAGGCCGAACAGTCCGGAGTCCGGACAGCTTTCACCTTGGCTACGGCAATACGCTGCGGACAAACCCGTGTGCAGGCGTTGCAGTCAATGCATGTTTCCTCGTTGCGTTTTATTTTCGTAATCCCGAAAACAGAGCCAATGCCGATCATTGCGCCATATGGGCATAGGAAGCGGCACCAGAAATTTTTTACGAAGAGGGACAGGATCACAAGAACAAGAATCACCTTCAGCCCGAGGCCGCCCATATGCAAAAAGAACAGCATCATTTTCACATCGGATATCTTGTTGTAATCGCCGGCCATGAAATCAATCGCATAAAATGCCGGCATATCGATGACAATGAATTTTATGAAGAACAGCAGGATTAAATATTTTATTGGCTTCAGTAACCAACCAAGCCACTTCGGAACATCAAAATTCCGTTTGAAAAGCTTTTTGCCAAGCCGGCCAATCCATTCGCTCAACGTGCCAATCGGGCACATCCAGCCGCAGAACGCCTTCCGGAAAACGAAACCCGAAGCGACGAAAAAAGCGAACAGCGCGAGCCCAGCAGGGTGAATCGGGTCGAATATCCCGGTTGTAATCCATACCTTCAACGCCACCAGCGCGCTAATCGGGAGAAAGCCTTCAACGGCGGACGGCCTCGGTACAAAAGGCTCGGCCCCCAGGGAATTAAAATGCTCATAAAATTGATAAAAGCGTAAACCAACGAACAGCAGGAACAGTGTGAACACAATCTGCACCGCCATCCTTGTGTACTGAACCGGATGCCGCTTCATTCTCTTGTAAAACCGGGTGAAAGCAGCCACGATATTCCCCTCCATTTCATTCCTATATATCCATCATAGAAAATCATCGCAGAAGAATATGTGATATACATAACAAACTAAACAATGTCAGAAAACTGTCACAGAACGTAAAGTGGCCCATTTCATGTCCGACACCCTAAAGGCCGAAATGAATTCCGCTTTGCAGCCGTACTTGTTCCGTTAATTCGAGAACTGTCCGGCTAAGCTGCTTTAGTTGTTCATATGTGCGGTAGTCTCTTTTCTCGATGATGCCGGCGAAGCGCGCGGCTTCGTATACCATGTCCTGCTCCTCAAGGTTTTCACCTAGTTCTAACTCGTCCTTCGTATGGCTGTCAATGAAAGAGATGGTTGAAATTGGGGCGGCGTCGCCAAGTATGAATGTGCCATTTTCCCCATGGATTTCGCATGGAATGATTGAAGTTGATACTTTCGAGCACATGATTGTACAAACAAACCCGGGGTACGTCAATACGAGAGTTCCCGAACCATCAACGCCGGTTGGCAGGATGACCGGCGAGTAAACAGCCCGCTCCGGTTTTCCAAACAGGGCCACTGCGAGGAAAAGAGGATAGACCCCGAGATCGACAAGCGCGCCGCCGGAATAGGCCGAAGAGAAAATATTCGGTTCTTCCCCCTTTAAAACAAGATCGTAGCGCGAGGAGTAGGATATATACGGAAGGATCGCGCTTCTCAGCTCCCCAGCCCTATGGAGCTCCCGCTTGAGAACATCCAAATTCGGAGAATGAATATTCCGGATGGCTTCAAATAAATAAACGTCATTTTCCTCGGCGGTCCGGAACGCTTCCTCCAATTCGTTCATATTCGAGAATATCGGCTTCTCACAAATGACGTGTTTTTTATTTTTCAAAAAAAGAAGGGCTTGTTCGAAATGGAGCGAATTGGGTGACGCGATATACACTGCGTCGATGTCCTTGTTTTTCGAAATTTCATCAAGGCTTGTAAAGGCTGATGGGGCATTGTTTTCCTCCGCGAATCGCCTCGCTTTTTCCTGTGACCTTGAATAAACTGCCTTCAGTTCAAACCTTCCGCTCTGCCTGGCGGCGGATATAAACGCTTCCGTAATCCAGCTCGTGCCAACCGTGCCAAATTTAATCATTCCTAAAACCTGCTTTCCTGATTTTCTTCAATTGTAGACTTTGTTGCCGAGTATTTGAATTATTTAGGGGCTAAGCCGGATGTTTCCTTATTAAATCGCCGGTATTATGGAAAAATAGTAGTATTTATGATATATATACAAGTATCATTTATCGCGATTTGAAAGAGGTAGAAAACTGTGGACAATCCGTCTAATTTTATACGCGACATTATTATCAACGATTTGGAAACGGGTAAGCGAAAAACAGTCGCCACCCGATTCCCGCCTGAACCGAACGGCTATTTACATATCGGCCACGCTAAATCGATCATCCTGAACTTCGGGCTTGCCGATGAATTCGGCGGCACGACAAACCTTCGTTTCGATGACACGAATCCTTTGAAGGAGGATGTGGAATACGTCAAGTCTATCAAGGAAGATGTCCAATGGCTCGGCTTTGAATGGGACAATCTTTACTTCGCTTCGGATTACTTCGAGGAAATGTACAACAGGGCGGTTCTTTTAATTAAAAAAGGCGTCGCTTATGTCGATGATCTTTCCGCCGAAGAAATCCGCCAATACCGTGGAACACTGACGGAGCCAGGCAAGAACAGCCCGTACAGGGACCGGTCCATCGAAGAAAACCTTGCCTTGTTTGAACGGATGAGGGCCGGTGAATTCGGGAACGGCGAGAAGGTCCTTCGGGCAAAAATTGATATGGCTTCGCCAAACATCAACCTGCGCGACCCGGTCATTTATCGGATTGCCCATGCAACCCACCACAATACCGGCGACAAATGGTGCATCTATCCAATGTATGCATTCGCCCACCCGCTCGAGGACGCCATCGAGGGGATTACCCACTCGATCTGTACAATAGAGTTCGAAGACCAGCGCCCGTTTTACAACTGGGTTGTCGAGCAGTGTGAAATGGATGCGACCCCGCAGCAAATCGAGTTTGGCCGCCTGAACATCACCAATACGGTGATGAGCAAGCGGAAACTGAAGCAGCTTGTTGACGAAGGCTTTGTTGACGGCTGGGATGATCCGAGGATGCCGACGATTTCCGGTATGCGCCGCCGCGGCTACACGCCTGAAGCGATCCGCACGTTCGTCCGTGAAACAGGCGTTTCCAAGGGGTCCGGCGCGGTTGATGAGCAAATGCTCGAGCACTTCGTCCGGGAAGACTTGAAACTGAAGGCTCCAAGGACAATGGGTGTTTTGAATCCGCTCAAGGTAGTTATTACGAATTATCCCGAAGGCGAAGTGGAAATGCTTGATGCCGAGATCAATCCGGAAAACCCTGACATGGGAATCCGCCAGATTCCGTTCTCGCGCGAAATTTACATCGAGCAGGATGATTTCATGGAGAATCCTCCGCCAAAATACTTCCGCCTCTTCCCTGGCAATGAAGTCCGCCTGAAGCACGCGTACTTCATCAAATGCGAGGAAGTCATTAAGGATGAAAACGGCAATGTCGTTGAGCTCCGGTGTACGTACGACCATGAAACAAAGAGCGGTTCCGGCTTCACCGGCCGCAAGGTAAAGGGTACGATTCACTGGGTGGAAGCGACTCAGGCCGTTCCTGCCGAGTTCCGCCTGTACGAGCCGTTGATCCTCGATGATAACGGCGAGGAAGACGGCGAAGACGATTCCAAATCGTTCCTCGACAAAGTGAACCCGAACTCCCTGGAGGTACTTCAGGGCTTTGTCGAACCAAACATGAAGGATGTCAAGCCGCAGGATAAGTTCCAGTTCTTCCGCCATGGGTATTTCAATGTTGATTCAAAGTACACTTCATCAGAAAAACCAGTATTTAACCGGATTGTTTCGCTGAAGAGTTCCTTCAAATTATAGAAAGAAGAATCCCCTTTCCGCCTGTGGATTTATAGGCGCGGAAGGGGTTTTTGCTTTAATCGGCTATGTGCTCCACCTTAAAAGGTAAACCCATAGCAAATAAAAAAAGCCCCTTCTATACGGCTGTTGCCGCAAAGAATGGGCTTCTCCATTATTATTCATACCTCAGCGATTCAATCGGGTCTAGCTTGGATGCCTTGTTGGCCGGCAGAATGCCGAATATGATGCCAATCACCATCGAAAAGAGGACGCCGACTACGACGACCTGCCACGATACAAGTGATGGCCACCCGGCAAAAAAGCTGACAAGTGTCGCGATTCCCCACCCGAGGCCGATGCCAAGTATCCCGCCAATCAGGGTCAGGGTGACAGATTCAATCAGGAACTGGGTCAGGACTTGGTTCCTTGTCGCCCCCAGCGCCATCCGGATGCCAATTTCGCGCGTCCTTTCGGTGACTGAAACAAGCATGATATTCATAACGCCAATGCCGCCGACAAACAGCGAAATTCCCGCAATGCTGCCGATGATCAAGGTCATGATTTTCGTCACCTGGCCGACGCCTGCCGCTATTTCCTCCATATTGATAACCTGATACGATTTTTCGGTGTTGTGAAGGGAATTCAGTGTTTTAGCGGCTTTTTTTCCCGCTGCCTGGATTTTATCCGGGTTGGCCGCCTGCAGCGTAATCTGGGTATAGTCGGATTTTCCGTAAATGGTCCGCCATGTTTGGAACGGAAGATATACTTCCATTGACCCAAACGCAAACAGCCCTTCCGGCTTTTCCAGAACCCCAATAATTTCCACGGGATGATTGGCGACGAGGATTACTTTGCCGATCGGCGACTTACCTTTGAAAAGCTCTTCCTGCAGCTTGTGGCTTGCCAGTGCCACCCTTCTTCCCCCAAGGAAATCGGACGCCGAGAACGTCCGGCCTTTTTTCACCTTAAGCTCGTGGAGGCCGATGTAATCCTTCGTAATCCCGGTTGCTGAAACATCAATAGTCTTATCCTGCAGGCGCGCGGATGAAAATTGCGAGCTTGAGGCGACAACCTGTTTAATTTCCGGAATCCTTTCAAGGGCGCGGATGTCCTCCTGGGTAAAAGGCGCCCTATTGAACACGTTCGGGTTCGCGCGGATTTCTTCATCGGAAGGCTGGTAAAACACTTCTATCGTATTTCCCGGACCTGTTATCTGGGTTTTGAGCATCGCTTCGCCACCCTGGCCAATGGCGACTACGATGATGACCGCGCCGACACCGATGACGATTCCAAGCATGGTCAAAACCGACCGCATTTTATGGGCTTTCAGCGAACCGAGTGCCATTTTGAAGTTTTCCATCACACTCATTTGCCCACCCCCCAATCAGGGGATTTGGCCGATACGATTTCCCCGTCACGGACAAGGATGGTTCTGTTCGCATACTCGGCGATTTCGGGTTCATGGGTAACAACAACGATCGTCACCCCTTCTTCATTCAATGCCCGGAACTGTTCCATGATGGTTTGGCTTGTTTTCGTATCAAGCGCGCCTGTCGGTTCGTCTGCGAGAATCAGGGAAGGCCTGTTCACAATTGCCCTGGCGATGGCGACCCGCTGCTTTTGCCCTCCGGAGAGCGCATTGGGCAAATGGCCCATCCTGTCGCCGAGGCCCATTTTTGCAAGAGCCTCCGCTGCCCTCTCTTCACGCTCCGCCTTTGTCACGCCGGCATAAATCATCGGAAGTTCTACATTCCTTAACGCTGACAGCCTTGGGAGCAAGTGGAACTGCTGAAACACGAACCCAATCGACGCATTCCTTACCCGGGCAAGTTCGGCTTCCTTATAACCGGAAACATCCTCGCCATCGAGGAAGTAAGAACCCTCCGTAGGTTTATCAAGGCACCCGATAATATTCATCAGCGTCGATTTTCCGGAGCCCGAAGGACCCATAATGGCGACAAATTCTCCGTCTTCAATTGTAGCGGACACATTTTTTAGGACATCAATTTTTTCGGTTCCCACCATATATGACTTCGTTATCGATTTAAGCTCAATCATTTTACCGACACTTCCATGCCATCTTCCAATTTTTCCGGCGGATTGACGACAACCTTATCGTCTATTTTTATCCCTTTAAGGATCTCCACTTTCGACCCGGACATGATTCCCGTTTTTACTTTCCGCTTATGGGCAATATTGTTTTCGACGACAAACACATACTGGGAATCCCCTTGGTCTACAAGAGCCGTATCAGGTAGGACAATGGCAGTTTTTTGTTCCGTCTCGATTTCCATAATAACCTGGAACCCCGGCTTCAGGACGGGATTCGGCCCGGAAAGCTGCACGATGACAGGATACTGGACCGTTTGGCTTGCCGCCATACCTCCCTGGGATTCCGGAAGTGTACCCACCTTTATTACCTCGCCCGGCCACGACTCATCAGGCACCGCATCGGAACGGAGGGTAACTTTCTGCCCGGCGCTCACCTTCAGCGTATCGTATTCAGATAAAAGTCCTTTGGCGACAAGCCCTTCCATCTTTCCTATTAAGACAATCGGGCTGCCGGCCGATGTCCCTTGAAGCGAACCATTTTCATTTACAAGAAGGACCGTGCCGTCTATCGTACTTTTAATCTCCAACTCTGCGGTTCTTTTCTCAATGCTCTCCCTCTGCAACTCCGCTTGCCTCTTCTCCAGCTCAGCTACTTTCAGTTCCATTTCAAGCTGGGAGATTTGCGAAGTGATTTGGGCAGATGCGGCTGGATTCGGAATGGGACCTACAGTCAGTGTTTGCTCCTGGTCTTTCAAACTACTGATTTGGTCTTCAAGCTGTGTAATCTTCAATTCATTGGATTCAAGGGATAACGCATTTTGTTCATCCTCCAGCTGCAGCTGGGGATTTTCGAAACGCGCGATCGCGGTCCCTTTTGCTATGGATTGGCCTTCTTCCACGAGAATTTCCTTCAGCGCCCCACGTTCAGGCGTCATATACACGGCCTGTTCCTCCTCGAGGGCTATGGTGCCAGGCACCATCAAGAAAGCGGAAATTGCATCCTCCTTGGCCTTAAAAACTTTCACGGAAGGCCCTTGAGCGTAAACTTCACGATATACGCTGACGCTAATCATTGATAACAGCAAAAGGACAATTGTAGAACCGATTAACAGTTTCTTTTTCTTTTCCATCAAAGTTTAGGCGCTCCTTGCATCAAAGTTCCAATTGCGGCCAGCCCAATTCCGAAAAGGAAAAAGACGATGGCAACCGCCCAGGCAAGCCCTTTTGGAAAGCGCGCCGTTCTGTAGAGCCCGATTGCCGTCAGCACCATTCCCCAAATTGCGAATAATTCAATTGCACCAAGGACCCCTGAACTGCCTTTTCCAAGCAGTCCGCCAAGGCTTGTTACATGGGTTTCCGCATCCGCGCCTATCAGATACCCAACAGCCATATTAAGCAGGTGGCCGATAGCGGCGACAAAACTTATGTAGGTGTTCATGGAAAACAGCTGCCTGAATGTAACCGGGGCATTGGAAATCTTCGCGACAGCTATCATAATCGCACTTGAAATCAGCGCGCCGATTGCGGGAGTGATGACTCCGGTCGCAACCATCGCAATCCGGGTAAAGCCAAGGATGGTATCAGCATTTTCCTCTGGCACCCCCTGTTTAATAAGCATGTCCGAATCCATCATCATTGCCATGATTCCCATCCCAACCGCATTAACAACCGCTACAATCAGAAGCGGCACCCAGATTTTCGGGTTTGTCCTAATCCTTTTAAACTGCTCTCCCGGGCTCGTAAAGATGCCGATTAGGGATGGCGGCTGCTTCGCCGCATTTGTTTCAATTTGGGTTTCCATAGTTGTTCCTCCTCTTTTCTCCTTATGGAAAACGTACCATAATAAGGGATATGGTTAAATAGATATATGGCATTCCGGTAATTTTTTTACAAATGCCTGGAGTATTTCAAAGGAAACTCGGCATCCTTAACGGAGTATTTCCTTTATGGCAATTGTTTTCAGAAAAGATTGAATTTAACACTCGGGCACTTGCCAGGTTGACCGTCCTGAAGCGGATATGATAGTTTTTTTATGCATCAAGTGATTCGGACAGCGAAGGGGTCTTACTTTGAGGAAACTAATTGCCTCTATTCAATGGTTTTTATTTATCGTTTCGAGCAGTATTGTGGTTCCCGTTTCAGTCGGTGCGCTTTATGGAATTTCCGGGCAGGACTCTATTGATTTCGTCTCCAGGACTTTTTTTGTCCTGGCTTTAACCGGACTTTTGCAAGTTGCTTTCGGCCACAAACTGCCGATCAACGAGGGACCTGCCGGTTTATGGTGGGGATTTTTCATATTATATGCGGGAATCGGGAAAACCCTGTATGGTTCCGCCCATGAAACACTGAAGGTAATGGAATTTTCGCTTATCATCAGCGGAATCATCGCCATCCTTATGACGGCTCTCGGCCTTGTGAACCGTTTGTCCAAACTGTTTACTTCCACCGTTATTGGAACATATCTGATTTTACTGATTGTCCAGCTGAGCGGTTCGTTTTTGAATGGGATGCTCGGGGTAACATCCAATGGTGCTGTCAGCCTAAAAATAGTGTTCGTATCCGCTTTTACAGCGGTTCTCTCGTTTGCACTGGGGCGCAGCAAAATGCTTGGCCAGTTCAGCATCATCATCAGCCTTGGCGCCGGCTGGGCGTTATACTCAATTTTAAACCTCGGCTCAGGAGCTATTGCAAAAACGGAGCACGTGTTCCAGCTTCCTTCCATGTTCGTTTTTGGGGGACCGAGAATTGAACCCGGCATGCTGCCGATTATTTTCCTGATCACCATCCTCTTAATTACCAATATGATCGCAAGCATTAAGGTTGTCGAAAAAGTCGTACAACCACATACCGAAACACCGCTCAAGCCAAGCTCGATGAAAGCGGGAATCACCATGGGCATCAGCCAAATGCTCGGCGGCCTGTTTTCCACCATGGGGACCGTGGCCATCTCGGGAGCTGCTGGCTTTATTCAGACGAATAAAGTATTCACAAAGGGCCCATTTATTATCGGGTCCGGCCTCGTGCTTGCGGCCAGCCTGTTTTCACCGATTATGGCATTTTTCTCAACACTTCCCGTCGCGGTGGGCTATGCTGCAATCCTGCCGGTTTATGTGGAGATTTTAACCCTTGGCTTAAAGGAACTCTTCCATAGCCAGGATGCGGAAACAGTAATCAAAAAGGCGGCCATCCCTTTATTCACGGGCATAGGCTTAATGTTTATCCCTTTGAACTCTTTTTCGGTGCTCCCGCCACTTGCTGTCACACTGCTTAGCAATGGCCTGGTCGTCGGCACGTTGATCGCCCTTGCCATGGAAGTGTTTACTAGGAAAAAGGCGATCACTGATAAAGAAACGGCATAACTCCACGCCTACAATTTTAACCCCTGGCTATTCAGGCCAGGGACTCTGTTTATGATTGCTGTTTTTCCAGCAATTTAATGATGTGGTCAAGTTTTCTTTCAATTTCCATGGTTGAAGCGGTCCGTTCCTTTTGATTCCGCACCAATCGGTTTACAAACAACCCTAGGGACACAAAGAATACCAGCATGAGAACAAGGGGGAGCAATTGAGAAATGACATCACCCATCTTCATCCACCTTCCTTTTTACACTTATACGAGCGGGAAGCTGATTAGTTTCGAATCTTTTTTTAAAATGCACTAATCCCCTAGCTTTTTCCCGGTGATGATTTCATACAACTCCTCCGAGTCTTCCTTTGACAGCTTTTTATATTTGTTTTCACCATTCACAATAATCTCCAGCTGGTCGCTGCTCGGAGTGAGCCAGACCAAATACCGATTATTGAGTTTCCAATCAGGCGGAGTGGCCATTTGCATCTTCGCATTTTCCCATTCCGCATCTACTAGGATATCATTGGCATTGTCGATTTCGGTCTGGTCTGTGATTTCCTTTGTAGCGCCGTCCCCGGTTTCAACAACTAATTTCCCGTTGAAATGTGGCGCACTCTCGGAAGCATCCCTATCCTCGGAGACTTTCGCATCATTCTTTTGCCCCGACATTTTCGACGACTCGCTCGAATTTGTCTGCGGACCCATCGAAAATCCAAGGAACAGCATCATGCAAAGCGCCGCGGCACCGGCCATTCCCATTGCTGTTTTTTTCAAAATTGAACCCCTTCTTACTCTCCGATCTAACGCTTCGGCCTCAATCATTAGACGCTGATGGATCTCATCGAACGATTCCGGATTTAATTTTTTAGAAGGAAGGCTGTTCAATTGTGATTCCAACTCACGAAATTCGTCCTGGCTGTTCATCAAGGCCACCCCCTTTTTCCTTCCTGAGCGCTTTTAGGGCGCGGTGGTAATTGGACCGGACCATATCCTCGGTCCAGCCAAGCACCGCGGCTGTTTCCGAGACGCTCAGCTCCTTGATTCCCCGAAGGATTACAACGTCACGATAATTTTGTTTCAGCCCGTGGATTGCCGCCAGCAGCTCCTGCGCCTGCTCATTCCCCTCGAAAATCGTCTCCGGAGTTTCCCTGTCCATCCCTTCATTCGACTTATCTAAACGGGAAATTTTGTCCCATATCCTGTTTTTCTTTTTCCGCGCTTCGTCAATTGCTTGGTTCCGGGCAATCGTAAACAGCCACGTCTTCGGGCTTGAATTGTAATTGAACCGCTCCAGCCCCTTCAGCGCCTTGATGAACGTCTCCTGCACCAGGTCCTCCACATCGCGCTTCCCCGTATAGTAAATCAAAAAATTGTATACATCATGGCTGTACTGCCGAAACCACTCTGAAATAATCTCTTTCCTCGACATCGGCTATCCTCCGCTTTCGCCTCATATAGTAGACGGAACCATGCGCCATTTGTGGCAAAAAATTAAAAATTAACGACGCAGCACTCATTCTATTTAAAATAAAAATAATACGACTCGGTATAAGACCTGACGCTGCATCCATTCCGCTCAAATACCCGCTGCATCGCCACATTTGCCAGATGCGTACTCCCAACATAATAGTCGGCTCCAATGGCCTTAAGCATTGAAAGGGCATTTTTATGTAAAAACGCACCAAGCCCCCGCCCCCTTGCCTCAGGTAGGATTCCGAAATAGAAAAGCCTTCCCTCACCAGGCATTCCAGGTTCGATATGGGGAATGCCCACACCAACCGCTTTCCCCTCTATATAAAAGACACGGCATGCACCCTTCCACTCTGCCCCGAGCTCCGCCTTGACCGAAGCAAGCTGCTGGTCCATCGACAAAGAGGATGCCTGATTAGCGGAAAAACGCATCGCTTGCTCCCAGTAATCTTTAAACTCCTCTTCAGTTAGCTCCGGAGATTCAAGAGACCTCCACATTAGTTTTTCATCGGGTTTCTCGTGTTTATTTAAATCCTTGATTACATCCACTTTTGAAGAGAAATGTTCAAATCCCTTTTCAAGCAGAAGATTGCCCAACATCTCTGCTTCCGGGTTTCCTTTATGCAAAGTGACCCCAACGCGTTCCACTCCAAGTTCTCCTGAAATCTCAATGAGTTCCGAGACTTTTTCTTCCCAATCCGGTACTGTTCCAGGCTCAATTTGTTCGAGTACAATTGAAATCGGAAGGCCTTCCAAGATTTTAAACTCACGCTTGAACAAGCCACGAATACGGCTCACTTTTTCCATCACTAATTCCTCGTATCCTTCCACCTAATTCCACTCCCAGATCCTCTTAATCTTCGGGCTATTGCCTTTAAACGTGAGTTCAAACACATCCGGATTCGAGAGGGACTTCCATAGTTCGAACCCATAGCTATTGTCATAGTGTCTGAGAATTGTGGCCATCAGATTTCCATGCGTGACAACCACCGCATTTTTACCGCTCTTTTCAAGGACTTTATTAATAGCATCAATGCCGCGTTTCCCCGCCTCGGCTGCGGACTCTCCTCCTTCAAAAGCCAAGCCGGGATCACTGAACGATTTTTCCAGCATCTCAAGCCAATTCGGTTTTGGCGCCCCCGACAATACCCGCTCCGTAAGCCGTTCGTCTGTCTCTATATCCATTCCAGCTTCCTCCGCAAATGGGCGGATGGTCGAAACCGCCCTTTCAAATGGGCTTGAGACGATCCTATCGATTTGTTTGTTCTTTAAAAATGCCGCAAGCTCCCTCGCCTGGCTTTCACCGGCTTTCGTAAGCCTTGCTTCCCTTTCCTGGCCTTCCGCCTGGCAATGGCGGATAAGGTAGATTGTTTTCACGGCAGATTCCGCCTTCCTAACCAATTTGACTTTAATTTTTACGCTGCAAATGGTAAATGTCAACTTCTTCCTATAGCCGACTACTGGCTTTGCCCTCGTTCCATCCATTCCGCTAGCAAAAATACAAGCCTATTCTATTAAAATCGCATTGGGAAAATCACAATAAAAGCACTGTCATTCTGACATATTCAGAATTTACAAATTATTTTGATAGTTATATAATAGCCATGATTTTATTTGATATTATTTTTTCCATCAAGGAGGAAATGCTCATGGCAATGAAAGAACGGCAATTAAAGGAAAAAGATCTTTCTTCTCCCTCTTTAGACTATTCAAAAATCGTCCAATCGAGTTCCTTCCAGCAATTGCTCCGGGAAAAGCGGCAATTCTTGCTGCCAGCCAGCTTATTCTTCATGGCCTTTTACTTCACGCTTCCTTTTTTGACCGCCTATTCAACCATCCTGAACACCCCCGCGGTAGGCCCAATCAGCTGGGCATGGGTATTCGCGTTCGCCCAATTCATCATGACATGGGCGTTATGTATCATTTATACAAAAAAAGCTGCCGGGTTTGACCGGTTAGTCGAGGAAATCAAGCAGAATGTTGGACGGAGGGCCCGGAAATGAACACTGTCGCGTTTTCACTATTTTTGTTTATCGTACTCCTTACGCTCGTAATCACGTATTATGCTTCAAAACGGACAAAGACGACAAGCGATTTTTATACTGCTGATTCCAGCCTTACAGGTTTCCAGAACGGGCTCGCCATCGCAGGCGACTATATGTCAGCGGCGTCTTTCCTCGGAATCGCCGGGATGGTCGCGCTCTCCGGCTTCGACGGGTTCTTCTATAGCATCGGTTTTTTAGTCGCCTATCTTGTTGTCCTTTATCTCGTCGCTGAACCATTAAGGAATCTTGGGAAATTTACGATGGCCGACATGATTGCCGCCCGATTTAAGGAAAAGAAAGTACGCGGGGTCGTTGCGCTAAATACGATCACAATCTCGATTTTTTACATGATCGCCCAGCTCGTTGGCGCGGGGGCGCTGATTAAACTGCTCCTCGGTATCGACTATATATATTCTGTACTCATCGTCGGCACGCTCATGACCGTTTATGTCGTTTTCGGAGGCATGACCGCCACCTCCTGGGTGCAAATCGCGAAAGCCGTCCTGCTAATGGTGGGGACTTTCATTATCTCCGTCATCGTTTTCGCAAAATTTGATTTCAGCGTGTTCAAAATGTTCAACGAAATGAAGGCAGCGACTCCGCTGGGGGAGGCCTTTTTGAACCCTGGCAATAAGTTCAAAAATCCGTTGGATACCATTTCGCTCAACCTTGCCCTTGTTCTGGGAACGGCCGGACTTCCTCATATCCTAATCCGCTTTTTCACAGTAAAGGATGCAATCACGGCCCGGAAGTCAGTAATCTACGCAACATGGATCATCGGCATCTTCTATGTGATGACGGTATTCCTCGGTTTCGGTGCCGCCAAATTCGTCGGCTATGATAAAATAGTCGCCGCCAACGCGGCAGGGAATATGGCCGCGCCGCTTCTCGCGGAAGCGATTGGAGGAGAATTCCTGTTTGCGTTCATTTCGGCGGTCGCCTTCGCGACAATACTAGCGGTGGTAGCAGGGCTGGTGCTTTCCGCGGCATCCGCGTTCGCGCATGATTTCTATGCCCATATTTTAAAAAAGGGAACCGCTACGGAAAAACAGCAGGTCAAGGTGGCTCGCTTTGCTTCAATCGGGGTGGCGGTCCTGTCAATCCTTTTAGCCCTGTTTGCCCAGAAGATGAACGTGGCGTTCCTTGTTTCCCTTGCGTTTGCCGTCGCCGCGAGCGCGAACCTGCCTGTTATTTTACTGACGATATTTTGGAAAAAGTTCAACACGGCCGGCGCCATCACCGGGATGATTGTTGGCTTGGCAAGCGCCCTGCTCATGGTTGCGATATCACCAAATATATGGTCACCTGAAGCTGGTGCGGCCATTCTGGTCGGAGAACCGCTCGTTACCCTGACAAACCCAGGAATCGTTTCCATTCCAATGGGCTTTTTAGCCGCCATCATCGGCACCCTTTTATCCTCTAAGAAGGAAGATGCAAGAAATTTCGATGAAATTCTCGTAAAGGCGAATACTGGTCTATAAAAAAATGAAAACCGGCTGTGGATACCCGCAGCCGGTTTTCTTGTTTTCATTTACGTTCCTTATATCATAAACCCACATTCATCAACCCACCGGGACTTCAAGGATTACCTTCGTCCCCTTATTTGGCTCAGATAGTACTTGAAGCTCGCCGCCCGATGCCTTGGCGCGTTCGTCCATGCTGAATAGGCCGACCCCCCGTGGGCCGCCGCTGACAACAAACCCTTTTCCCCGGTCTTCAATTATGACACGGACGGCATCATCGTATTCACGGATGACGACCCAGGCCTCATCCACATCCGCATATTTCCGGGTATTGGTCAGCGCCTCCTGGATGACGCGGTAAACCGTTGTTTCAGTGCCTGCCGGAAGCCGCCGGCCAAGGACACACTCGAAATGGACGGAAATCTTGTAATGGCTCGAGTACCGGTTTAAAAAGGAACGAATGGCCGGGACAAGGCCAAGGTCATCGAGGACTGATGGACGAAGCTCCCAGGAAAGGTCCCGGATTTCCTCAATCATTTCCATTGCCTCCTCCTGCATCTGGACGAGAAGTGGATGATCGATTTCAGACAGGAGCCGATTAATTGTTATCAAATGACTGTACAGATTTTGTCCTAGGCCATCATGGAGTTCCCGCGAGAGCCGCTTACGTTCATCTTCCTGGACATCGATGATCCGGGTCATCATTTTCTGCAGCTCACCCTCCATCCGCTTCCGCTCGGTTATTTCAAACCGGATGGCCAGGTATTGATACGGCTTCCCTCCTTCATCCAAAAAAGGCACAATCGTCGTATCAACCCAGTAAAAGCTGCCGTCTTTAGCCCGATTTTTGATTTCTCCCTGCCACACGTCACCCGATGAAATCGTCCTCCAAAGCCTTGCGAAAAATTCCTTCGGATGGTAACCCGAATTGATGATCCGGTGATCCTGGCCGATCAGATCTTCTGCCCTGTATTTCGAGATCTCGCAAAACTTGTCATTCACATATTTAATCACCCCGCGCCTGTCTGTTATCGCGACAATCGCGGACTGGTCTAGCGCGAACTTCAGGTCTACCAATTCGTTCAGCGGTTCGGATAGCTCCTTGTCAAGCCTTTCCCTGTTTTTAATATCCTGGATGACAACGAGGCTATATTTATCTCCGTCCAGCCAAAAGCTGTTCATACTGAAAAAGAGCGGAAATGTCTCCCCCTCTGCATTTCGTCCATATGCACCTGTAACGATTCCTTCAGACACAGTTCCAAGATCGATATCAGGAAGGAAATCACGAAAATAAAACTCCATTTGCTGGAGCGGTTTCGCACTATAGCCAAATTTCAATCGCGCCTGTTCATTTATGTAAACGACCTTGCCGCTAAAGTCCGCAAGAAAGACTCCGTCGCCAAAATTCTTCTGTATCAATCCGTCTTCTGTCATCACAAAGAGCCTCCATCATTCAAAGTACACTTGCCCTTCAAGAATCTTCTCCAGCGCCGCTGCTGTTTCCTTGGCCGCCGTGCACGATTGAATGCTGAAGGAGCTCGCCGCCCTGTTCCCGGCCAGCAGGACCCCTTTCGGCACTCCCCTGAAAAACAGAGGCACCGCATAGGAGGAAATCAGCTTTTCGGCCAGCATGATCGGATAGTCGGTTGCTTTGCCGAGAATATTCTCCGGAAAGTTTTCTACAAGGAGCGGGCTCCCGCTTGAAATCACCTTACCGGCAATTCCTTTACCATATCGGACTGTAATCCGCTCGTATTTATCATTCCGATTGCCTGATGCGAAATGCCAGCGGATATCTAGGCCAACCCTGTTCTGGAGGGCGAGCCCGACAAAATCGCAGCCAATTGACTCCCGCAGCTGCTCGCATTTTTCGATGACAGGCTTTAGTCCCCTCAATTCCTTCATCCCGGTTAACTCCCCTTACAAGCCGTATCCCAACAGCCCTTTTTTAATGGCGTATTGGACGAGTTCGGGCCTTGTTTTTAACTGCAATTTTTCCATGACATTTCCTTTATGTGTCTCCACCGTTTTGACAGAAATCACTAACTGCTCGGCAATTTCCTTGTTCGAAAAACCTTTGGCAATCAGGGTCAGCACTTCCTTTTCTCTGTCGGACAGAAGATTGAACGTATCGGTGCTCCCTTGCCTTACCGCGCCCATATACTCTTCCATGAGCCTTTTTGTCGCTGACGGATGCAGATACGCATCGCCTTTCGCAACGGTCTCGATCGCCGCCAAAAGCTCATCGTGCGGGGCGCTCTTCAATATACAGCCGGACGCGCCGGCCTGGATCGCCCTGAACAAATATTCTTCATCGTCATGCATCGTGAGAATCAGGATATTTACTTCAGGCATCAGCTTTTTCAGCTCACCCGTTGCCGAAAGCCCATCCTTGCCGTGGGGCATGCTTAGGTCCATAATAACAACATTCGGTTTATGCTCCAGGGCTTTTTGAATCCCTTCGTTCCCTTCCGACGCCTCACCAACGACCCTCATATCGGGGTGCGTATTCAAAAGCATTGAAAGGCCCATCCTGACTACGGCATGGTCATCTACTAGCAGGATTTTTATCAAAGCAAACTCCCCTTTACTCATCGGACAGCTTTTTTAAAAAAAACCCAGCCGGCTTGCTTACAGCGGCAGGGTCAGTTCGATCAATGTCCCTTCCCCTATTGTAGAGGAAATATGGCAATTGCCGCCAGCAAGAAGCATCCTTTCCTTCATTGCGGCAAGGCCGGAAGACTGGAATGCAATAGCGCTCTCATCAAGATTGAAGCCCTTGCCAAAGTCCTTGATGGACACGGTCAATGAATCATGCGACCATCGGATTCCAAGGCTGACATGGCAAGTATCCGCATACTTCGCGATATTCGCCAATGCTTCCTGGCAAACCCGGAAAACGGCAATCCTGCCTTTTTCGGAAATGGCCTGTTCTTCGCCTTCCACCTCGACATCGACAAGAATCCCGAAAGTTGAAGTATAAAGTTTAATATAGCTTTTAACCGCAGGAACGAAGCCTAGGGTGCTTAAAGTAGGAGGATGCAATTCAACGGATAGAAGGCGGATTTCCTGGATTGTCCGCTCCATTAGCTGGGACATTTCGTTCACATACGCCTTCATTCCCGGATCCTGTATCGAAGCCTGGATAAATTGAAGGCCATTGAAGACGCTGTACAGATTTTGGCCGACACCTTCGTGAAGGTCGAGCGCGATTCTTTTTAATTCGTCTTCCTGGGAATGGATAATATATGAGCTAATGTCTTTATTTCCCGTCAAATCCTCCATACCATTTTCCTCCTTCTTTTCCATGGGCCGCCTTTACCGCTTCATTTTTACGGAGTAAGACAGGCCGCTCGCAGCATCGTATGCCGTCAGTTCCTCGTCCGTTCCGCCAAACTCACTCGATACCGGCACGGCAAGGAATTTATTTTTGTCAAAATAGAATCTCACGTGCGTTGCATCCGGGCACATCAGGACGTATTTGATCGTCTTCCTGATGGCAGGAGCTTTCTCGCCGCCTTCCCTGTCCGTGATGGCCAGTTCGACATCGGTACCTTCAAAGCGTTTCAGCTCTTTCAGCTTAATGGGTTCCACAGCTACCGCACCCTCTCTTATTAGGATAAACAAAGATTTTATACCCCTGCAGATAGTGCCAGAACGGTTCCCCGGCATTTGCTTCGATAAAGGCGATTGCCTCTTCTTCTGTCTGGAAGGGGCTCATCCCTTTTATTTCGGCAATGACCACGTCCGCACCATCGGCCTGCTTTTCTTCCAGGAACCAGTTCAGGCGCTTCCCGGAAAAAAGATCTTTTAACAAGGAATCCACTTCAGGAGAAAAGTTCCCCTCTCCCTTTCTGGCAAAACAAAAGTCGATGTACGTCTCGCTGTTCATCATAGCCGTTCACGCTCCTGTTTCCGTTCCTTCTTATAAATGTACAAGGCGAACGGGAAAAGCACGATATTCATGGCTCCGAAAATGAGCGAGTTGACATAGTTTTCGAAGAAGTACTGCTGGACCATGAAATGGGTGCAAACGATATTCAAAAACAGGACAGCGCACAGGATGAAGAAGTTTGCTTTACTAGGCTTCATAGCGTTTCACCCCTGTTGCGTATACTGAACCCTTATCTACCTTTACATAGATTTCCGGCAGCGGCCTTCTTGGCGGCCCCGCGGTCGGAGCTCCTGTTTCAACGTCAAATTTTCCATGGTGGCACGGGCAAAGCAGGTCCTTCTCTTCCTTGTTCCAAAAAACAGGGCAACGGAGATGTGTGCATGCATTTTGATAGGCAACGAATTTTGTCTCGGACAGCATGATCATAATCGCGCTGTCATGCTCACCGGGAAAAGCGAATTCAACTGCATCCCCGACAGCAACCGAATCGAGGCTCGCAATCTTTTTGCGCGGGTATTCCTTTTCGCCAAGGCCCATCAATTCCTTCGCGGCCATCGCCCCCCATGGAAGGGAGGAGACGGCGAACACGCCCGCCGCGCCGACAAGGGTTTTCATGAAGCCGCGCCGGTCCAGCTTCCGCTCGTTGTTGCGGTTTATATTATGTGTATAGTTATCTTCTTCGAACGGGATTTTATTATTTTTCTCTGTCATGCCAATCCCTCCTAAAACAGTTTCGTGACGCCCTGAAAAATGCCAGGCAGGTTCACTTTGACGTTTGTTTCGCCTTCAAGGTACGGCAGGCTTGTCACCCATTTGCCGCCATTATCAAGATTGAATTGCTTTCGCTTCGCATCAATTTCCTCATCTGTAAGCCACTGAAGCGTATTCGTTGGACAGACGCTCGCGCACATTGGCGGGATGCCGTCCTTGGAACGGTCGATACATAAGTCACATTTGTACATCAGGTTCTGCTCAGTATCAAATTTCGGGATGCCGTATGGGCAGGCGATTGTACAGTTTTGGCAGCCGATGCATTTCTCCACGAGGGCTGAGAGGACCGCGCCTGTTTCATGGATCTGGATGGCCTGGGCCGGGCAGCTTCTCGCACATGCCGGATTCACGCAGTGAAGGCACATAAGAGGCATCGTCTGCCGGTCGACAAGCGGATTTACGTCGTAAACGTAGTTCCGGTTCCGCTCTTCATGCCCGCCGCACTGTGTGCAGGCAGCAAGGCATGAGCGGCATCCTATACAGTTTTCAAGTTCTATATAAAGCCTCTTATCCATCATTGCACCTTCTTCAATTCGGTATTTACGGCTTGCACCTTCTTGATCTCAGCGGCGCATGCCTTGAACTCCGGCATCCTGCTTATCGGGTCAAGCGCCGGGATTGTTAGTAGGTTGATTGATTTTTCATGTCCCCATGAATAAGGAACGAAAATGGTATCTTTCCGAATTGCTTCGGTGATTTTCACCTTGTATTCCGCTTCACCGCGGCGGGTGAAAAGGAGGACCTTTTCCTCATGCTCGATTCCGTACTTCGCCGCTGTTTCCGGATGTACCTCGACAAATGGTTCCGGACACATATCATGCAAAAATTGAATTCTTCTAGTTTGGTTGCCTGATAGATAATGATAGACAACACGGCCTGTCGTAAGGCGGAGCGGAAATTCATTATCCGGCTCCTCTGCTGGAGGTGTGTATGGCAGGGCGAACAGCTTCGCCTTCCCGTCCGGATGGTAGAACTTCTTATCTAGGAACAGATGAGGCGTTCCTGGATCGTCTTCGCTCTTGCATGGCCAGAAAACGCCATCCTGTTTGTCTATCTTTTCCCATGTAACTCCCGAGTAATCCGCGATTCCGCCTTTTGATGCGCGGCGCAGTTCATTGAAAATGTCCAACGAAGTTTTCAGGTGGGAAAAATATTCTCCCCGTCCCATAAGCTCGGCAATCTCAACCTGAATTTTCCAGTCCGGTTTCGATTCTCCAAGCGGTTCCTGGGCGCGGTTAATTTTAATAATCCGGCCTTCAACATTCGTTGTCGTCCCCTCGTCCTCAGCCCAAGTTGTTGTTGGCAGGATGACGTCCGCGAATTCAGCGGATTCAGACATGTAAAAGTCGACACAGACCATGAAATCGAGATTTTTCATTTGCTCCCTGACATAGTTCAGGTTCGGGGCGGATACTGCCGGATTCGAGCAAAGCAGGTAAAGAGCGCGAATTGTTTTTTGCTCCATCAAACCAAACATTTCATAAGCGGATACCCCTGCCTGAGGCATTTCCTCTGGCTGAATTCCCCATACTTCAGCGATTTCCTTTACATGCTCTGGATAGGCAATTTTACGGTAGCCCGGAAGCGCATCAGCTTTTTGGCCGTGCTCGCGTCCGCCCTGGCCGTTCCCCTGGCCAGTGATTGTTGCGACGCCTGCTTTCGGACGTCCGATTTTACCTGTGACAAGCGACATGTTCACATAGGCTGAAACATTGTCGACACCTTTCTGCTGCTGCTCAATTCCGCGGGCGAACATAACGATTGCATTTGGTGCCTTTCCAAACAGCTCGGCTGCGCGGATGATTTTTTCCGGGGCGACGCCCGTAAGCTCACTTGTGTATTCAGGCGTGAATTCTTTTACGAGTTCTTTCAATTCAGCAAAACCATTCGTATGGTTGTTCACGAATTCTTCATCGGCATAGCCGTTTTGGATCAATAAATTCACAATGCCGTTTGCGAGCGCAAGGTCCGTCCCCGGCATCAGGTCTAGGTGGACATCTGCTCGGCGCGCAATTGGTGTTTCACGCGGATCGGCGATAATCAGGTACCCGCCCCGTTCCTGGACGTTCCAGACGCGGAACATCGAAGTCGGATGGCACTCGGCTGTGTTGCTTCCGGCAATGAACAGGCAGTCCGTTTCATGGACATCGGTCCAAGGAACAGTTGAACCGCGGTCGATTCCCAAAGAACGGTTCAGCCCACCGGCCGCGCTTGACATACAGAAACGGCCATTGTAATCGATGTATCGTGTTTGCAATCCGACACGGGCAAACTTCCCAGTCAGGTAGCACTTTTCGTTCGTCATGGACACGCCGCCGTATACAGACAGGCTATCCTTGCCGTATTCCGCCTGGAGCTTTTTGAAGTTCTTGACAATCAGGTCATATGCTTCGTCCCAGGATGCTTCACGGAATCCCTCTTTTGTTCCTTTTATAGATTTATCATCACGGATTAAAGGCTTCAGAATCCTGTCCGGGTGGTTAACCTGCTGGTAAGCGGTAACCCCTTTCGGACACATTTTACCGAGCGTCACCGGCCAGTCGTAACGAGGCTCAACGCCGATGATTTTATTCGTAACCGTATTTACCCTCAAGTTCATCCCGCACTGCATCGCGCAATAACTGCAATGGGTTTTTACGAGCGTTTCATTCGGGTGGTTAAGGTTCTCTACTTCTTTGAAAAATTTATCGCGTTCGTTCCTGAACTCAGCCTTTAGCATTCTGATTGGCCTCCTTGACTTTCACGTGGTGGGTCGCAAACCCCGAAAACTGGGCGATCCGGTACTTCCGGCGGCATGGAAGGCAAAGTTCCGCAAGATGGAAGCCTTCCTTCGATTCGAATTCCATATTGTTGATTCCGAGTACACCGATGACATCATTTGATTGCTCGACAGACACGAACCCTGTTCCGCAAACCTTGCATTTCTTCGTTCCCTGTTCCGCGTAATGCTCGCGGTAGTTCCTAGCGAATACGCTCAGCGGACGGAACGGGATGTGGGCAAGTTTTCCAAACGGCATGTAAATCAAGGTGATGATAACCGAGTACTGGTGGACCAGTGACATAACTTGGTGCCCGTATCCGTGGAGCACGATATTGATAAAAGTAAGGGCAAGGCCCGTTATTGACACAAAAAGCAATAAGTATAAAGGCAGGAAGTCGTACATGAAAGTCTGTTCCGCGCGCGCCTGCATGTTCTTCAGGCGGCGGTACAGCGCCATTGAAACGCCTATGATGACCATGAACGCCGAAATGTTAAGGGCGTTATACGATAAAAACGCAATAAAGCCATCAGCTGGCACCGTCATGATGTCCATCCCGAACAGGACGATTGTGTACATGCCATTGTCCGCCATCGTAAAGTACATCCAGCTGAAAACTAGAGGAAAAGTTACGAGAAGCGCAATCACACAGCCCCAGCCCATCATGATATGCTGCGTCCAGCGGTACAGGCCCCTGTTCCAGATGAACCGGTATGTAACCAGCTGCTCCGTCGCCGTTTTGGGAGTCGTTTTTCTAAAAAGAAGCTTGATGCCCTTTTTTATAAAAATCTTTGTCGGTGGCCTTTCTCCCCAGGCAATGAACCTGTAGAAAAATCGACCGAGGAAAACAATCGTCCCAACCATATATCCGTAAAGGTTCAAATCAACGTGGGTAAACATTCTCGTACCAATGAAAGAAAGGATGGCAAGGCCGAGTACCGTCAGAAACATCGACTTCGCAAAATGGGATGCAAAAGCATCGTTTACAGACCGGCCAGGTTTTTTTACAGTATCAAGATTTGCCTGCATGGGAGTTCCTCCTTAAAAAATCGCACTTTCTTTTGTTACTCCCATTGTAAAAAAACCAGTTCTTCTCCTGAATAGGGGTATTCCCCCATCCTCGGGGGAAAATTCCCTTACTTCCGGCGATTCCGACAAAGTTTTGACACAAAGGAGGCGATAAGGGGGCAAACTCTTAAATTCATACAACAAAAAAGCCATCCCGGATCGGTATCCGAAATGGCTAGATCGCTTATTCTTTTTTGAGCCGGTACTTTTTGTACCAGGAGTAGAGGAGGAGGCTTAAACCTGTCAAGGTTTGAACCAAAACAATCGCCCCATCAAAGAAAGGTTTTGAAAATAAAGGGCTGCTGAGCCTATCGATTGAATGGCTCATTGTCGTGATGATTTGCGGGATGGAATAGAAAACAAAAACAAGTATGGTTAAAAGCACACCAATGAAGTAGATGACGCTATACGACTTGATCGTCCTTTTCTCTTCCTCATAAACAGCTTCCCCAGCTTTTCTGGCTTCTTTTTTGAATTTACTTTTTATATAGTGATGGGCATTTTCCATAAGGTTATAACTGCCAGAGATATTTTCAATCACAAAATATAAATCAGTTTTCATATACACACCACACTGAAAAATGAAGCGGATGAATATATCGATAACTAAAATCTTCATGATAGCCAGGAGCAAAGCAGGGCCAGTTGGATAAAAATACTGAATAGACAATGCACAGGCAAAGGCAACCATATCAAAACAGAGGCCGCCTAAATAAAGGACATTCCTCTTACCGGAAGGGAGTTTCCAAGCGGCGGCCATATCTGTTTCCAAGGCTATAAAAAATAGCCTATGGCCAATTGATAATCTTGTTGGAAGGCCATTTGCCCTCATTGCGATAATATGCCCAAATTCATGCAAAATGAGTAGGGCCCCACCAATCCCCAGCCATAATAAAATGTTTAATGACATCCATGAAAATATAAAATAATCTTTATAATTTGGCAGAAGGTGATGATTCGTTAGTAGTATGTAAATATTGAATAACAACAAACTAATATAGAAAATATAACTATATTTATTAAAGAAAAATCTGCTCACACTTTCTGGAATCCACAGAAATCCAGTCGGTCCAAATTGATCAACTTCTTTTAAAATCAATTCGCCATTAACTTCGCTGATTAATTCTAAATCCAATAACTGATTGGCAAAATCGATAATATCTATATCTTCATTGGGATATTTAACCTTTAATATCTGTTCAATATCCCCCAGTGGTTTCCCCTTGTTAATAAGATTAATTGCATCAACAGCAGGATTGGGCATTTCGTAAAACTCGCCATTTTTCCTATCTTCTACGATATAATTTTTTCTATCTTCCCTTATAATAATAGGATTCAGTTTAACTATAGAGAGTTTATTTATCATTTTTTTCACCTGTTCTTAATTATAAGAGGATGCATATTTAAAATACGCATCCTCTTAATTTATCCTATAGCCAAAAGCACCACCAGCAAGGAATAACGGTTACTTTAACTTTCTTTAATTTCCGGATTTTCATAATTTCACCTCCTTTTTAACCAATGTTTAAGTTTGAAAACCTTTCTGTAGGGTTTTCATTCCATTCTTTATGGATTTCCTTCCATGTTGGAAAAACTCTTTTAAAGACTTCCACCAATTCTGGATCAAATTGAGTTCCTTTACCTTCTAATATTCTATTGTAAGCTTCCTCGACAGACAGAGCTGCTCTATAAGACCGAGAACTCGTCATGGCATCAAATGCGTCCGCAATTGAAGTTATTCTTGCTAAATAAGGTATTTCCACTCCTTTAAGTTGATCAGGGTACCCTTTGCCATCCCATCGTTCATGATGCGAACGGATAACTGAAATGCTTCCCTGGAGACCATCCACATTAGAAACTGCTCTTTCACCGATTTCAGGGTGGGATTTTATAATTTCATATTCTTCCTTTGTAAGAGCTGTGGGTTTCATTAATATATTATCAGGAATATTCACCTTTCCAATATCATGAAGGAGACAAGCATAATTATAAGTTTTTAGTTCGTCTTTAGAAAATTGGCCCAATTCTTTTGCCAGAATCATGGCGTAATTCGCTACCCTTTCACTATGACCCCTTGTGTAAGGGTCTTTGAGCTCCAATGTAGAAATGACTCCCTTTACTATCCCCACAAGCTGTTGATCATAAGATGTTTTAACTGCGTTAACATACGATTGGAATCGATTTAATATTATATAGGCTAGAACAGCCAGTATTGCAATTAACATAATGGCAAAAAACGCATTCGGGGCTTGAATTACAATCCCCGCAATAAGATATTTTGCTAATGAACCTAACGATACAACTAAAAAGAAGGGAGTGCTCACAAAAATTGGTGAGAGTAATAGCCAAAATATCTCAACTGGATTTCCACTTCTATAAAGTTCCGGATTTCCTACAAATGTTAAAATATCATTAATTAAATACAAAACAGTATAAGAAATAAAATAAACATACTTTACTAGATAGGATTTCTTCTTCTTGATTAAATATATTGCGACTGGAATCAATGCAAACAAAAATACATATATCCAATATCCGAAAAAATATGAAATTGAATCTCCACCATTTGACATATATTTCGGAACAACTAAATCGTAAAAAAGATCAAACAACAATGAGATAATATAAAACAGAGCGATAAACCATTTTAAGGTTCTCTGTTCCTCATTCAATAAACTTTCATAAATTGGTTTCTGCATGTAAATACCTCGCTAGTAAAAGTCCTCTTCTTAACTCTATTGCTAATATCTAGTTTTTCTTCCATTTTATACAGTATCCCATACATTATAAAACAATTTTCACTATCAATACATAGCTCTTGAGGCATAAATATGAATAATAGTAGAAATTTCCCCCAAAATGTTAAGCACTAACTCAACAAAAGGACGTTTTACTGCAACTTTGGAAGCAAAATGTCAATTTTTGTCCCTGTATTTATTTCACTCTGAATTTCGATTTTTCCACCATGATCCATCACAATTTGGTTAGTTACCATCAGCCCTAATCCCGTACCGTCCTTTTTTGTTGTAAAAAAAGGGTCGCATAACTTCTTAATGTGTTCTTCAGGTATCCCATATCCTTCATCCGCTATAGACAGGACGATTTGGTTTTCATCAAATGACCTCAGGGAAATTTTAATAGTACCTTCCTCAGCCATTGATTCAATTGAATTTTTAACTAAATTAATGATAACTTGCTTTAGTTGCTTTTCATCTCCCTTTATAAGGGCAGGATTTGCATCGAACTCCTTTATAAAGGTAATCCTTGTTCCTCTCGCAAATTGCATGGCTATGGAAAGGCCATAATCAATCATTTCCTTTAAGTCAATTTTAGTGAAAGAGGCGCTTTTTGGTTTCCCCAAAATCATCAAGTCATCTACGATTGTAGTCAGCCTGTCAATTTCCTGATTCATAATCAAAGAATAATCCTTACTGTTCGATGTCTCTTGCTGGAGCTGAATAAATCCTTTCAAGGCTGTTAAAGGATTCCGAATTTCATGCGCTATTCCTGTAGCCATCTGTCCAACGCTAATGAGTTTTTCCTTTTGCCTTAGTTCTTCATATACTTCTGTAATAGCCATTAAATGGGATGAATATCGATTCAATATAATAAAGGAAATGGATGATATAAGCATGTATAGAGCCATAGGTACAAAAACCTCTGTTGTCTGAAGGACCAATCCACAGAACAAATACTTAATAATAGTTCCGATGCAAATTACCCAGAAATATCTTTTATTAACAAAAGTCGGAACAAGCAATATGAAGATAAGCTCAACAAAATTCGAGCTTAAAATGTTACCGGGAGAGTTCATATAGGCATAGACTATATAGTTAAAGTCAACAATTGAAAAACAAATAAAAAACAAATATTTCACCGAAAAAGGAGAATATCTTTTAATCCAGTATATTGATAATGGAAGCAGTCCCAAAACAATAAGATAGTACCACGCAACCTCAAAAGGATCTAACACATAATGGGCTGAGGATTTGGTTCCCCTATACGCAAGGAATAAAAATAGGTCCACTACAATAAATGTAGGATAAAAAAGATAGAAAAAAAGTTTAAGAGCCTTCACTTCTTCCGAGACGAGTCTTACATCTTTTAAGTTTTCATTCATAGGTTTCTCCCTTAAAAAATAACTTTATTCTTCTTTATTTTACCACCTTCCACAATAGTTAATTACATATTTTTTTAAAAATCGCCAAATTTCGTCATTTTTCGCTCCCAGCGGTTTTAGAGGTTAGGGTGTTTTGAAAATTCGCATAAGTAATGAAACCTATTCATAAAAAAAGAGGACCCTTATTAGGGACCCCAATCTGTAATCAAATTCATTTCACTTTGCTACTTGCAACATCCCCTGCGTTTGGTTCGGGCAACTCATTTTGCTTACCGGTAAAAGCAGCGTCACCTTGGTCCCTTTATCCAATTCACTCGAATAAAAGACACGGCCGTCCATTTCATTAATAATTCTTAGGGATACACATGTCCCCAGGCCTGTCCCTCTTTCCTTGGTGGTGTAAAAAAGTGTACCAATCCTTGAGAGCTGCTCCTGTGTCATTCCCCTGCCATTGTCGGTAATTTCAATTACCGCTTGACCGTCCTTCCCATTAAGGCTGACAGAAACCATGCCTCCTTCTTTAGTGGCCTCTATTGCATTTTTCAACAGGTTGACAATCGCCTGTTTTAGCTGGTTCCGGTCCGTCTCGATATGAAGGTTCTCCTTTGACAAATTGCCCTCAAGGGTTACTCCTCCTTTAGCGGCAAGCGGGTTTAGCAGGGCAATGATTTCCGAGAGCACTTCATGGTAGCAGCATTCCTCAATTTTATGGAACTGCGGCTTTGCAAAATTAAGGTAATCACTAAGGATCATTTCCGCGCGCCCTACTTCACTCAAGGCGAGGGTTAGATATTCATGGTTTTTTCCGGTTTCATTTTGGTGCATCAGCTGCATAAACCCTTTTACGACAGTTAGGGGATTCCGTACCTCATGTGCAAAGGAGGCAGCGAGTTCTCCCATGGTATTCAGTTTTTCACTTCTTAAAATATCGTCCCGCATTTTTTCCCTTTCGATAAGTTCCTCAATCAATCTGGCCGAGAAACCGATGCCCGCAATGCTGATTGCTCCAAACAATAGAATATCCGGCGATAAAATCAGGTCCCTATCCAAATCCCTCCCCGCGAGTGTCCGGAAAAGCACGAACATGGAAAAGGAGAAGAACATCGACCATCCGCTGCCCAGGATTGCTAGTTTAATCCGATTTGAAGGCGTGTACGTCCAGAACTTTTTATACCAAAAAATCGCAAAAACAACTGTGGCGATACTTGTAAAATAACTGTAAATAACCGCCTCGCCGCCAATGAAGGTTCTAGTTACGAGAATGACGACAAATACAATCAGGCCCGCCCCCGGGCCGCCATAAAGGAGGGCCAGGACAAACGGGACGTACCGCAAATCCCAGTAGAATCCTTCAAAGTGATAAGAAAACACAACACATAAAAAGGCTGCGCCACCTTGGAATATCCCAAAAATCAAACCATTATTCTCCAGCCGCCTATTCTCTGGCAGGAGGCTGAAGAGAAGTACGGGGGCCAAAATCAACAGGGCCTGGAGAAGCAGCTTTTCCTCAATCATTCAATGCACCCAATTTCCCAAATGACAATTTGTTATATTTATTTTACGACAAATCTCTTCCAAATCCTTTACATCACAAGAGTATTTCGTCCGACAATTACTAAGCAATTCCCCTAAAAAACGACACGAACGAACTTATCGGACACAAAAAAACGGGATGCATAGCACCCCGTTTTTCCAACTTCTACTTTATGATACTCTTTCTGTCTCGATTCCGTTGTAATCCTCTTCCCAATACTCGGCATTTTTAATGCCAAGCTTCTTTGAATTGAAAACTGGATCCAGCCCGGCCTTTTTCTGGGCCTCATAGTCCTTCAGCGCCATCAAGGCAGGCTTAGCGAGGATCACTACGGCGATCAGGTTAAGCCATACCATGATCCCGAGGCCGACATCTCCAAGCGCCCATGCAAGGTTGGCTGTTTTAACTGCACCGTAAAAAGTTGAAGCCATCAATACAAGCTTAAGGACAAACATCGGCCATTTGCTGCTCATCCCCCTCGTCAGGTAGGCGATGTTCGTTTCTGCAATGTAGTAGTATGCCATAATTGTCGTAAAGGCGAAGAAGAAAAGTGCCACAGCCACAAAACCTGCTCCAAAGCCCGGAAGCGCAGTATCAACAGCAGCCTGTGTAAATCCTGGCCCTGCTTCCACCCCTGGCAGATTTTCAGTAATAAACGTCTTCCCGTCCGTACCTACTGTGTTGTACATACCTGTAAAAAGGATCATGAAGGCTGTTGCAGAACAAACGAAAAGCGTATCGATATAGACTGAGAAAGCCTGGACGAGACCCTGCTTCGCAGGATGGGATACTTCAGCCGCACCCGCAGCATGCGCTCCCGTTCCCTGTCCGGCTTCATTGGAATAAATCCCCCGCTTAACGCCCCACTGGATTGCAAGTCCAAGCAGCGCGCCAAACGCCGCGTCCGCGCCGAATGCACTTCTGAAAATAAGTGAAAAAACTTCAGGGACTTTACCGAAATTGACGGCGACGATATAGAGTGAAACAAGAATATAACCAAGGGCCATAAAAGGAACCACATAAGAAGCTACAATTGAAATCCTTTTTACTCCCCCAAAAATAATCGCACCAAGAATAATAACAATGATTGCTCCCGTAATAGTCCTGTCCACTTTGAATGCGTTTTCAATTCCGATTGCAATGGAATTGGATTGGATGCCCGGCATTAGGAAGCTCATTGCGACCAGAGCCGATAATGCGAACAGGATTCCGTACCATTTCATTCCCATGCCTTTTTCAATGTAATAAGCCGGTCCCCCGCGGTACTCCCCGTCCTGCTTTACCTTGTAAATTTGCGCTAGAGTCGATTCGACAAACGCCGTTCCGGCTCCGATGAAAGCGATAGCCCACATCCAGAAAACAGCTCCTGGTCCTCCAAATGCGATAGCCGTGGCTGTACCCGCTATATTACCTGTGCCCACTCGCCCGGACAATGCCAGCGATAGCGCCTGGAACGATGAAACGCCCGCATCCGAACTCTTCCCTTTAAACATCAGCATGACCATGTCTTTAATGTGTCTTACCTGGAGAAAGCGGGTGCGCAATGAAAAGTACAGCCCTACCCCAAGGCAAAATACGATCATTGGTGTACTCCAAAGCCAGCCATTCAACGAGTTAACAAATTCGTTCACAAACATCCCCCTTGTGTGTTTCAGAATTTTCTCTTCATTCTGAATTATAGAATAACGACCTGCTGTAAACAACAATTTTTATCACATTATTCTAAATTATCTTACAATCATTCGAGTATAATAGGTTGTTTTTTGAGGGTAAACACTGAAACACAGAAAATTTATATACGATTTTAATAGTATTAAAAACTTCAAAAGAAAAAGGCCGGGAGTAGATACCCAGCCTAATTTTTATTATTATTCAGTTCATAATAAAATCCTTTATTCCCAAGAAGGGATTCGTGGTTCCCTTCCTCAATAATCTCCCCATTTTGAAGGACAAGGATTTTATCGGCATTCCGGATAGTGTTCAAACGGTGGGCAATAACAAAACTGGTCCTTCCCCTCATCAGCCTTCCGAGCGCGTCCTGGATTTTCAATTCGGTGATCGTATCGATAGAACTAGTCGCTTCATCCAAAATTAAAATCGACGGGTCGGCCAGGATTGCCCTGGCGATTGATAGGAGCTGTTTTTGACCCTGGGAAATACCGCTACCATCCTGTTTCAGGACTGTGCCATAGCCCTCAGGCATCTTTTCAATGAAGGAATGGGCATTTGCCATTTTCGCCGCCTCGATTACCTCTTCATCCGTTGCCTCCAACCTTCCATAACGGATATTCTCCAAAATCGGCCCCTCGAACAGGAAGGAGTCCTGAAGCACAAAGCCCATATAGCTGCGGAGGCTTTTTCTTTTAACGGCGGATGTATCGTGCCCATCAATCAAAATCGCTCCGCTATCAGGGTCATAGAAACGTGATAGCAGATTGATGATTGTCGACTTTCCGGCACCCGTCGGGCCGACAAGGGCAACCATTTCGCCGGGATATACCAGGAATGAAACGTCTCTGATTGTATTCCCTTCCTTCTCATATGAAAAAGAAACATTGCGGAATTCAACCTCTCCAATTACCTCATCCAGCTCGATGGCACCGGATTCATCTGTCGATTCGGCATCCTCATCAAGAATTTCAAATACCCGCTCCGCCCCGGCGACCGCTGACAGGAGCGTGTTGAACTGGTTCGCCAAATCATTCAAGGGCCTGGTAAACTGGCGGGAGTATTCGGCGAAAACGATGATGACACCTATTGAAATCATACCTTTTAAGGCAAAGATTCCGCCAATCGCCGCGATGATGGTGAAACTGACATTATTCAGGACGTTCATAAGCTTCGGAATGAACCCGGAAAAGGTTTGCGCCCAAAAGCCCGACTGCCTTAACCGGCCATTTTTTTCAAGGAAAGCATCAATCGCCTTCTGTTCCTGCGAAAAGGTTTTGACAATCCGCTGGCCTGAAATCTTCTCTTCGATAAACCCATTTAATTCTCCGAGGTTCCTCTGCTGCTCTTTGAAAAGGATCCCGGTCCGGTTCGTAATCCATTTCATACCGAGGAACATGAGCGGAACAATAATAAGTGAAATCAGCGTCAATAGCGGGCTCAGCCATACCATGACGGAAATGGTGCCAACAAGCATGAGCACGCTTGAAAAAATCTGGATGACCGAGCTGTTCAAGGTCGAACTGACATTCTCAATGTCATTCGTTACACGGCTCATAAGCTCACCGGACTGCCTTTTGTCAAAAAAGGAGATGGGCAGCCGGTGTAAATGGCTGAACAAATCGGTTCTGAGCCTTGACACCGTATCCTGGGCAATGCCAATCATCAGATATCCCTGCAGAAAACTTGATAGAGAAAACATAAAATAAACTCCGAGGATTCCCGCAAGCAGAAGCGGAAGGCCCGCTGTTTCCTTCGTAATAATGTAATCATCGACAGTCCTTCCAATCAGGATCGGCCCCAGAAGAGATAGGCCGGTGCTCAGGATGACAAGGAACAGGACAACGGTAATGCCCCCCTTTTTTACGGAAAGATAGTCCCATAATCTTCTGATCGTGGCCGCCCAGTTTTTTGCCTTGGCCTTTTTCTTTTGTTCCGGCGCGCCTTTTGCTTTCAGAACTGGTTTCGGATACAAAAAGGGCTTAGTTAATGCCTTCAGCATACAATCTGTTCTCCTCTTCAAGCTGAGTTTCGTAAATCCTTCTGTAAAGCGGTTCTGTCCGAATCAGCATCGCATGGGTTCCGGCAGCCTTGATCTTTCCGTCTTCGAGCAGAAGGATGGAATCAGCGCTCATCGCAGTCGAAATTTTTTGCGTAATGATCAGGGTCGTGCATTTGTACTTCTTTAAAGCTTTTAAAAGGTTGGATTCCGTCTTCATATCGAGCGCGCTTGTACTATCGTCCAAAAGAAGAATCTTCGGTTTTCGGACAAGGGCCCTGGCAATTGAAATGCGCTGCTTCTGGCCTCCTGAAAGGTTAACCCCTTTTTGTCCGATCCTTGATTCGTATCCTTCAGGGAACTTTTCAATCGATTCATGGATTTGCGCATTCACCGCGGCCTCGGTAATGTCCTGCTCTGAGGCGTTTTCCTTCCCCCACGAGATGTTTTCCGCGACTGTCCCTGTAAATAATAGGACGTCCTGCGGCACATACCCGATTTGCCTTCTAAGCGTTTCAAGCTTCATTTTCCGGATGTCAGCCCCATCAATCAGGATTTCTCCTTCCGCTATATCATAAAGCCTTGGAATCAGCTGAAATAAAGATGTTTTCCCTGACCCAGTAGCCCCTAGGATCGCAACGGTTGAACCTGGCTTGGCGGTAAATGAGATATTTTCAAGAACTGGCGTGCTGGTCCCGGGATATTGGAATGAGACAGATTTGAATTCAATTTTCCCATAAGGCACAGGCTTTTCCTTATATGGCAATGGAGCATCAACGAGGTCTACCTCGGTCTCGAACACCTCGGCAATCCTCTGGCCGGACGCCCTCGCCCTCGAAAAAATCATGATGATCATCGATACAATCGACAGGGCGGAAGTGATCCTCGTACCATAGTTGATAATCGCAACGACTTCCCCCACCTTTGTTTCTCCAGTGCTTACTTCAAAGCTCCCAAACCAAAGGACCGCGAGGATTCCAGCATTCATGGCCAACATCAGCACAGGGGTTGTGTATTCAATCAGCCTGAAGGCGGAAACCGTTTTTTCCCTGAGGCGCCCATTGGCTTCCATAAATCGGCCAATTTCATGCCCTCCGCGCAAAAAAGCCTTGATAAGCCTCATGGCGGTCAGGTTTTCCCTGAGAACGGAGTTGACCCTGTCAAGATTCTTTTGCATTGAAAGAAAATAGCCGCGCGCTTTTATCATCGCCCATGAGAGGAATAGGATAAGGAACGGTGTAACCCCCGCAAGAATTAAACCGAGCTTCAGGTCTACCACCATCGCCATCACCAGCCCTCCGATAATCAGGAGCGGGGCGCGAAGCATGATTCTCAGGCTCATGAACACTGTGTTTTGAATCATTGTTACATCATTGGTCATCCTTGTGACTAAGGAAGACGTCGAGAACCGATCGAAATTGGCAAATGAAAAAGATTGGACCTTTTCAAAAAGCGCCTTGCGCACATCATAGCCAAAGCTTTGGCTCGCGTGGCCGGCGTAAAAGGAATTAATGATTCCCGATGCAAAGGCCAGAGCCGAAACCCCAAGCATAATTGCCCCGCCCTGAAGGACCAGATTCAAATCCTTTTTAAGGACGCCTTCATCAATGATTCTTGCCATCAGCAATGGCTGCCACAGCTCGACGATTAATTCTACGAGCATTAAGAAAAGAGCGATTGCCATATGGATCCGGTATGGTTTTAAAAAAGAAAAGATTTTTGACACGGTCTGCCACCTGCCTGAATGGATATATCCCAAGCTGCGGTACCGGAGGACAGTACCAACGCAATACTTCGGAAATCTAAATATTCTTGCAAATCAATCATACTGCTTTTTTCCATTTTTTTAAATGTTTATGTGAAAATTTTATTAACATAAAGTCCATTGCCAAATTTACTTTTTTATGGTATTATAAATAATTGTTCGCTTGAGTAACTTGAACACACGGATTGCAAAGTAATACAGACTGGCATTCTGCTTATGTTTTAAATAGATGGACTTATTCACACTGGCGCGGCTTCGGAGCCGCAAGGACGCAAGAGAGGTAGGGCTTACGTCGTTTAGGTTTTAAACAACCAGGTGGAATATTGAACCGCGGCAAACGATTGTTAACGTTAAACAATCCAAACTTTTATCTATTGCCTTGCAACTAGCTGCAAGTTACTTAACATGGCGCGAAGCTCTATGGGCTTATCGCGCGGACCACGGCGCATGTTTGCGCCACAAATTTAAAAAGGCAGGGAAATGTCGCCATTTCCCTGCCTTTTGCAATTTTAGCGGTCAGTTAACGTTTTGAGTTGTCTCTTCCTTCGCCGCGGAACCTGTCATCGAAGCTGTCGCGATTCTTGTTCGTTTCCCTGAGGGTGTCATCCGTTCCCCTGAATGGGTCATTGCTGATCATCGAATCGCCCATGCTTGATTCAGGATTGGCATTAGGCACATTGGAAAAGTTCGGGTCGGAACCAAGCCCGGCATTGTAGCCGGCCCCTGTGCCCATTGTCGCGTTTCCGCCAGTGCCCATGGTCGAATTTCCACCGGCACCTCCCATGACCGTGTCTTCATCGGTTCCGAACGCGGCTCCTTTTGTATCGTACCTGTCAGTGGAGCCCACAGGGTAATCATCCATCATACTGGATCTTCCCACCGATGAACCCCCAGACATCATGCCGCTCACGGAATCATCGCTCCAATTTGTCGGGTTTCGATCGTCCCGGGTATTCAAGTTTCCGCCGAGAGTATCGTAGTTTGCGTCCACTGTTCCTGTCCCGAATTCATTTCCGGTTCTCATTGTCGGATCGTCCATTGTCGTGCTGCCCGACCAGTCATTTGTATTTCCGGTCACGGCACCTGTCCTGCCCGCTCCCAGATTTCTTTCGTCTTCATCGACAAGAACAAGGATTTTGCCGGACTTTACGTCCCTTTCATAACGGTCCGCTTCGTCTTCCGGAATACCCATGCCGATCAATGCGCCAGTCAATCCGCCAGCTCCGGCACCTACCGCAGCACCTGTCAATGTCGCTGCGATCGGTCCAGCTGCTAAAATTGGCCCAACACCTGGAATCGCCAATGCTCCTACGCCTGCAAGGAATCCAGCCAAGCCTCCAAGCACTCCTCCAGTCGCGGCCCCAGTAGCAAGTCCTTCCTCTGTTTTCGTACCAGTTTCATCATGTATGTCGTCAATGTCGTCTCTGTCTCTAGCAACTACAGAAATTGCATCCCTGTCATAGCCTTGTGCTTTTAAGTCGTCAATCGCTCGTACCGCTTCATCTCCGTTGTCAAATACTCCAACTACTCGCTTATCCATTGATCTTCCTCCTTTAAAGGTTGATACAAAGATTAGTTACCCCCACAGGTTGTCCATTAATCCTCCAATAAATTACAATTACATTTCAAATGCTTGTCCGATGCGGGTTTCGACAGATCTTGCAACGGGTTATCCGAGGAGGATTGGCAATGTGGAGGGAGCCGGACGCCAATAGAGGGTATTTGGGTATGGTGGGCTTTGGGGCAAAAATCCGGGGGCAGAGGTTTAGCTTTATCTTGTTTGGGCGATTTGAGGTGTTTTGGCAATTTGAGGTGACTCGTCCGAATTTTGCGTGACATTCAAACCCGGTTTTGCCCTTGGAATGTCACGTATCCGAACTTTGCGTGACATTCAAACCCGGTTTTGCCCTTGGAATGCCACGCATCCGGACATTGCATGACATTTAAACTGGTTTATGACCTTCGAATGTCACGCATCCGGACTTTGCGTGACATTCAAACCCGGTTTGACCCTTAGAATGTCACGCATCCGGGCTTTGCGTGACATTCAAACCCGGTTTTGCCCTTGGCATGCCACGCATCCGGACATTGCATGACATTTAACCTGGTTTATGACCTTCGAATGTCACGCATCCGGACTTTACGTGACATTCTAACCCGATTATGCCCTTCGAATGTCACGCATCCGGACTTTGCATGACATTCAAACCCGGTTTGACCCTTAGAATGTCACGCATCCGGACTTTGCGTGACATTCAAACCCGGTTTTGCCCTTGGAATGTCACGTATCCGAACTTTGCGTGACATTCAAACCCGGTTTTGCCCTTGGAATGTCACGTATCCGAGCTTTGCGTGACATTCAAACCCGGTTTTGCCCTTGGAATGTCACGTATCCGAACTTTGCGTGACATTCAAACCCGGTTTTGCCCTTGGAATGTCACGTATCCGAACTTTGCGTGACATTCAAACCCGGTTTTGCCCTTGGAATGTCACGTATCCGAGCTTTGCGTGACATTCAAACCCGGTTTTGCCCTTGGAATGTCACGTATCCGAACTTTGCGTGACATTCAAACCCGGTTTTGCCCTTGGAATGTCACGTATCCGAGCTTTGCGTGACATTCAAACCCGGTTTTGCCCTTGGAATGTCACGTATCCGAACTTTGCGTGACATTCAAACCCGGTTTTGCCCTTGGAATGTCACGTATCCGGGCTTTGCGTGACATTCAAACCCGGTTTTGCCCTTGGAATGTCACGTATCCGAACTTTGCGTGACATTCAAACCCGGTTTTGCCCTTGGAATGTCACGTATCCGAACTTTGCGTGACATTCAAACCCGGTTTTGCCCTTGGAATGTCACTCATCAAAACTTTGCATGACAACCAAACCCGCTTTAACCCTTCGAATGTCACGCATCCGGACTTTGCGTGACATTCTAACCCGATTTTGCCCTTCGAATGTCACGCATCCGGACTTTGCGTGACATTTAAACCCGGTTTTACCTTTCGAATGTCACGCAAAAAGCGCTTGAATAACAGCCGAAACGATATCCGCCGCGCAACTGGGGTTTAACCCGAGTTGCCTTTCCTTTAATTGCAATAAAAAACACCCGCACAAATGGCGGGTGCCGTTACTCTATCTATTGTCCTCTGACTCAAAACCTTACTTCGAAAATACCGCTGCGCTTTGGCGGATTGCCTTCGCAAAATCCCCGCCCGTTTTGAATAATTCTCGGTTCAGGATGAACTCCTTCCCCGCGGTCAGGCAGATTTTTTCAGCCATTGCCCGAGTTTCCGGTTGTTCAATTGAGGTGATGTCCTTTACATGCGCCAGGCCGATGATTCTCCTGCACAGTTCCAGGCCCGCTACCGCCGCTGTATCCCTTAGTATCGAATCCAGGTAATATTCCCTGAATCCTTCATAGCGCGCGGTCCGCTCGACTGAGTTTTCGTCCCATAAAGCTAAAAACTTTTCCTTAAACAAATCAATCACTTCGGATATCGTGCGCTCCAAGTATTCCACTTGATCCGAAGGGCCCGTAAACAGCGCATTTACGTAGGCGAATATCAGGTTGGCCACGACATTGCCGACATCATATCCAGCAGGGCCGTAGAAGGCGAATTCGGGATCAATTACTTTTGTCGAATCTTCTTTAATAAAAATGGAACCTGTATGAAGGTCTCCATGGATGAGCGACTGCGCATTCGCCATGAATTCGAATTTCAGCTTTGCCGTTTCAAGGGAAAGCTTCCTGTCTTCCCAAATGAATTCCCTTACAAAATCCCTTGAACCGGGAAATACATCGTTCCTCGGACAATCATAAAATGGCTCGGTGTACACAAGGTCCTCGGAAATCTCGCATAACTCTGGATTGATGAATGATTTTACAAGTTCCTTCTTCTCTTTATGTCCCATCGCAACATCGGAAGTCAGCAAAAGGGTTTGGGCCATGAATGTTGAAATGTGATCCGCGAACAACGGGAATTGCTTATGCTTCATAAGCGCGCCCCGCATAATTTCGTGGTCTGACAAATCCTCCATCACACAGCAATTCATGATTGGGTCATAATGGTACATCTTCGGCACGAATCCAGGCGCGAGTTTATCCTGGAGCGAAAGGATTTCGCTTTCAATCCGGTTCCGGTCCGGAGAGAGTTTAAACTCATCGGAAATCCTTGCGACCGGCCCAGCTTGCTTGATGATAATCGACTTTCCGCTATTCACATCCACGACACGGAATACATAATTCAAATTCCCGTCGCCAATTTCTTTGCATGTTAATTCGGCATCCGCGGGGAAAAAGCCAAGTTTCGCCTTCGTGAATTCAATTGCTTCATCTTCATTCATAGTGAAGTATCCGTCTGTAAAAACCGCCATGCTGCAATCCCTCCAGGAGCCGCTCATTAATGGCGCGGCTGAACTTTTCAAATTATCTAAATTTTAACACGGCGGGACATGCGCAACAATATTTTTTCAATTTTTCTCCTATGGTTCGCCAAGAATCTTACCTGCTATACGTATTTAACACCTCCTGGCGGCAATCCCTGCCATGAATGCTTCCACCATGAAGGAAAGGCTTTCATTCAAGCTTAGATTCAGGCCGAATCCTCCTTTTTGTTCGAGTGAACAAAAGCCATGGATCAAGCTGCGCAAACCGCGGACCGCATGGAGTGCTTCCTCTTTTTCCAATCCGAAGGCGCCGAGGCTATCAAGGACGAGGCCGACAATTTTGCTTCCCGCGTCTTGTACTTCAGAGTCGGAAGGGTCCGGAGCATTAAAGGTTGCCTCATACACCCCTGGATGCTTCCTCGCGAAGCCCACATAACCAATGCTCAAGGCCAGTACAACATCCTTTTTTGAAAAGTTTTCCTTCGCATCCTCCAATGCCTGATAAAGATTGTTTATTCCGTAAATGGCCAGCTGTTTTTTAAGGCCGGGCAAGCCATCCACGTGGTTATAAAGCGATGGGGATTTAATATTCAATTCCTTCGCGAGATTGGCTAGAGTCACGTCCCCGAATCCCTTTCTATCCGCCAAATCCGCAGCAGTGCGGATGATCGTTTCCATATCGAGAGAGGTTTTTGGCCTTGGCGACATCTATTACACTCCTTTTTCAATCCTGCGTTCAACCCGCCTGATTGCTTTTTCCATTTCCTCAAGGGGGTCCTTCAGCATAACCCCATGGCCGCACGCGAGCACGCCTGGTTTCAATGAAGCAAGTTTCCTTCCGCTCTCAAGTGCTGTTTTCCGGCACCATGTTCCAAAAGCCGGGAACGGGAACATCGGCTTTAAATCACCGGCAACCGCAATCCCTCCCCTTGTCTGGAATGCATCGCCGGCTATGATGGCGCGCGATCTTATATCCAAAAACGCCATAGATCCGGGGGTATGGCCGGGGACATGAATTGCCTGCAATGAACCGACACAATCGCCATCTTCAAGAAAGAAGTCCGGTCTTGCCAATAGCTTTTTCGGCACTCCTCCTTTAATAGGCGTCTGGGTTTCGCGCGGATCCAGGCTCCGGTCGTTTTCCATCAGCCGCGCATCCCTGCTTGATATATAAATCGGGACATTTCCCAACGATTCCTTTAAAGAATCAAGAGCGCCAACATGGTCCTCATGGGCGTGTGTAAGGACAATTTTTGTAATCGGCTTACCAATCGACGCGGCCGCTTCAAGTATTCCCTTGGAGCTGAAAGGCAGCGCCGCATCGATGAGTGTCAGCCCCGTCTCCTCCTCAACGAGATAGCAGTTGACCGGAAAGATCCTGGGCATAAAAGCCAATTGATAGAGATAACCTTCTTTTGTTATTTTCACGTTTATCACCTTTAACTAATGTCGTTAGTTAAATTTTAACTAATGGCATTAGTTAAGTCAATCTCCGGATATAAAAAATTTCCACCCCAAAGGATGGAAACCTAATTTTCTATTTTTACTTTTTTTCAGGCCATCCTCACAAAGCCACCCAACACGTTTCATTACTGTGCCAAGATTATTTATCAGGGGAAGTTATATGCCTCCATATATGGTTCAATACCTCGGAAAAAACAAGGCCCATCGCTATGGCCCCGGAAAGCAGAAATGCCTTGCCCGCAAGGCTTAAAGCGGTGCTGTAATCGATTTCGACGAAATGCCGCATCGCATCATAGGATATCCCTCCCGGAACAAGCGGAATGATTCCGGACACGCTGAAGATAATGACTGGAGTACGATTTTTTTTTGCAAGCATATGGCTGATTACCGCTACCACAAACGCAGCTGCAAGCGTGGCCGAAACACTATCAGAGATGTATTTTTCTATTAAGAAATACACGAGCCAGCCGGCCATCCCTACAATACCGCATTTGCCAAGCATATTTCGGGGCGCGTTAAAGAGGATGCCAAAACCCGCCGTAGCAAGGAAGCTCGTAATGAGCTGTTCTAAAATTTCCAAACTTTACGCCCCCTCTCCTCAAACTAACATCAAGACAACCGCTACTCCCGAACCGATCGCAAAGGCGGTCAGGGCAGCCTCGGCCCCTTTTGAAAGCCCGGCAATGAGGTGGCCGGCGATTAAATCCCGGACAGCATTCGTCAACAGGAGGCCTGGAACGAGCGGCATGACCGAACCAATAATAATTTTATCCAGCTGGACTCCCAATCCCGCATTAACAAAAAGAAATGACACAATGCCAATGATCAACGAACCGCTAAACTCCGCGAAAAACTTGATTGGGATAATTTCTTGCAAATAGGTGGACACAAGAAATCCGAGTGCCCCCGCAACCAGCGCTGGCAAAAAATCAATCCAGACACCCTTGAACATAATCATAAAGCATCCGCTTGCGAGGGATGCGGCCACTGCCTGTATGGAGATTGGAAACGTGTGGCTCTTCTCATCTATCTCGGCGAGAAGCTTCACGGCCTCATCAAGGCCGATTTCTCCATCACTTATTCTTCTTGAAACAGAATTGACGAGCGTCACCTTTTGCAAATCTGTTGAACGCTGTGAAATACGGATGAGTTTTGTAATTCCAGGCCCTCCGTCTTCGGCTGTAAAAATAATCCCTGTGGGAACAACATAACTATGTGATTGCGCTATGCCAAAGGACGACGCTATCCGTGTCATTGTATCCTCGACCCGGTAGGTTTCAGCCCCGCTTTGGAGCATGATCCTCCCCGCTCTTAGGCAAACTTCCATTACGCCGTATAGTTCACTCCGCTGCTTGTCCAGTTCCATCACTCCAAATGACGTAAATTATTCTTGTTATTATATACTTTTTCATCAAGAAACTGAAAAGATATTTTTAGCAATAAAAAAAGTCACTTTTTCCGCCCCATACTTCAAAATTCCCTAGTTTAACTGGCTGAGATTTTCTGGTATTCTATTTAGGGAGGCGAAATATTTTTTCGCCTCAATACATGCATCCAGAAAGAAGTGAATCCAATTTGGATGAACAAAGATTGCTAAAACGGAATTTACTGATTATGTGGTTTTCGAACTTCTTTGTTGGCGGCAGCATGACAATGGTTCTCCCGTTTATTTCCCTTTATATCAAAACACTCGGGAATTTCTCCGAAACATACGTTCAGCACTGGGCGGGGATTACGTTCGCTGCAACCTTCGTGACAGCCTTCTTCTTCTCCCCGGTCCTGGGAAGGCTTGGGGACAGATATGGCAGAAAAAGAATCCTCATCGCGCTCGGGATGGGTATGTCGGTCTCCCTCTTCCTGATGGGCGTTGTCGAAACGGTTTGGCAGCTGTTCACCCTCAGGCTGTTCATGGGGTTTTTCGCTGGTATGGTTTCCATCACGCAAGCATTTATATCCACCCAGACCCCGAAACATATGGCCGGGAGGGTTTTGGGCACCTTGCAGACGGGCAGCATTGCCGGAACGCTGCTTGGACCGCTGATTGGCGGTTTTCTTGCCGATTCATTCGGCTATGCCCTTACGTTTAAAGGTACTTCGGCAATTATCCTGATTTCCGTCATCCTGATTTTCTCGGCGCGGGAACATAAGCTAAAACCGAAGGAAGATAAAAAAACGTTTTATACAAGAATTGAAGTTATCCAGCATATCCTTGGGAATCCCGCCCTGGCGACGGTTTTGTTCATCTCCATGCTGATCCAGGTTGCCCTGTTCAGCATCCAGCCAATCCTGGCGCTCTTTGTCAGTGAATTGCATGGACCGGAAAACCTCGCCTTTATATCAGGGCTCGCCTTTTCGGCGGCCGGTGTCGGAAATTTAATGATGGCAAGAAAATGGGGCGATCTCGCCGACAGGAAAGGGTATTTGAATATCCTGATTATCCTGCTTCTGTCAGGTGCGGCCATCTATACGTTCGGCGCTTTCGTCACGGAAGTTTGGCAGCTAGTCCTAATCCGATTCGGGCTTGGCATTACAACTGGCGGAATCATACCTGTCCGGATGGCCTATATCCGCCAGGAGGCACCGATAGCGATTCAAGGGGAAGTACTTGGCTACAATACAAGCCTGCGCTTTCTTGGGAATATCGTCGGACCTGTTCTGGGCGGATTCCTGGCCGGCAGCCTTGGATTCGCATCAGTCTTCATCGTGACAAGCGCTTTGCTGCTAATCAGCGGATTGACTTTATTGGCCGTTACACGGAGGATGCATCTATTGAAAAGCGGGGCGCATTGAGTGCCCAATACAAATAAGGGAAGGGCTGTTTTATAACGGCCCTTCCTTTTTTAATTTTTATGGGCATTAATAGGATTGACCGTTAAAAGGCAGGAAACCAACCTACTGTTGGCCCTGCCTTTTAAAATTGCAACAGTTACCCGATAATGATACGCTCCCTTGAATAGTGGAACTTTTCTTTCTTCGGTTTGCCCCTCAGCATAAACAGAAATGAGAAAATTCCAATCCTTCCGATGAACATCAGGACCATAAGGACCGATTTCCCCAATGTGCCGAGTTCCGGAGTGATGCCCAAGGACATTCCGGTAGTCCCGAAAGCGGAGGAAACCTCGAATAAAATTTCCTTTATCGTAAACGAGGGTTCAATAAATGTCATAAAAATAACCGAAGAACCGCAAATAATGAAGGCTGTCATGATGACGATGAACGATTTGACGATATCCTCCGGCATGATTTCGCGGTTGAAAACCTTGATTGTGCTATGGCCCCGAGCATATGAAATAATGGCCAGCAAGGCTATCGCAAACGTGGTTGTCCGGATTCCTCCACCGACACTGCTGGGCGACGCCCCGATGAACATGAGCAAGCAAAACAGCAGCTGTGTGGGCGTCGAAAATTCACTGATGTCGATTGTTGTTAAGCCGGCGCTCCTCGTTGAAGACGAATGAAAGGCTGAATAGAAAAAAACTTCATGCCAGGTTTTCCCGACAAACAGATGGTTCGACTCAAAAATAAAAATGAAGACGGTGCCGAACACGAGAAGGGCCGCAAAAGTACTTACCGCTATTTTCGTAAAGAGGGTAAACCGGAACTGATTCTTTTTCCGCCTGCTGGATAGGAATTCCCTGAATTCAAGAAGGACAGGAAATCCAATCGCGCCAACGATGATTAGAAGTATATTGACCGTCTGGACAAAGTAATCATTGGCAAACGGAATCAGCGATTCTCCCGTAATGTCGAAACCGGCATTCGTCGTGGCGCTCACCGAAGCGAAAAAGCCCTGCCTGAAAGCTTCCTGCCAGGTCGGAAAATAATCCAGGAAATGGACGCCCAATACGATAGCGCCAATCAGTTCGATTGCAACTATCAGAATAAGAACTTCCCTCAGCAACTTTACCATCCCGGATAACGCGGACTGGTTTTGGTCGGCCATAATGAGCATCCGTTCCTTGAGCCCGATTTTTTTCCCTAAAAGAATCCAGACGAATGTACCAAGCGTCATGACCCCTACGCCGCCAATTTGCAATATGAAAGCCAGGATAAATGTTCCCGTATAGCTTAATGTCTCATGGAGGGAAACCGTCGAAAGCCCTGTTACGCTTACGGCGCTGACGGCGGTAAACAGCGCGTCAATAAATGGCAGCTTTACATTTCCCTTCAGCGTAACCGGCAACATCAAAAGGAACGTTGAGAAAATGATTGCTGAAAGATAATAGAGCACGATAATCTGCACGGATGAAAGGCGTGCGGTTATTTCATTCAATTTAATTTTCATAACCAACCTCGATCTAATAGGATGATGGAATATCCACATTATATAAGATTAGCCTCGAAAACAGAAAGGGGAACCTAATTTGGCAATTGGCAAAAAAAATCCCCCGGCGTCTCGCCGAGGGATTAACTGCGGTTTTAAGCCTCTTGACTTTCGGTAATACTCTATCCGTTGCCGCTCCCTGCCATCTCCAGCCATTCAAGCTGCCGGAGCCTGATTCCGAACAGCGCCATCGGATCATGAAAGCGGGCTGGATTTTTCTTCATATCCGCTGCTTTCTGCCTGCAATCGGCAAGATCTTCCTGGGTTGCCGCGAGCGTTCCAAGGAGAACCTGGTGCGGGTTGAGGAAAAAGAGTGCTAAATCCCTCGAAATTGCTTTTTCAAACAAATCGAATTGCATTAAAAAGCGCTCATTTACCAGCCTGGCTGTATCAAGATAGTCTTCATTTTCCACAAAACTTTTGTATCGGTTATAAAGCATTGCATTGTTTTGCGGCAGGGCGCCAAGAAGCTTTCCTGCTCCTTTTAAAAAGATCTGTGACGGCGTCCTCCTTAAAAGCACATTCACCTTATCCAGCTGATAACTGTTGGCCATACGCCCGATATCTCTTTGCCAGTCGTCAAGGACGCGGAAATCACAATCAAGCCTGATCCATTCCCGGCCGTACAGAGTATTGAAGCTTTCTGCCATTTCATCAAGGAACTCCTGGATTTTGGAAAGCTCGGCGCCGGTCTCCTCAAGCCACTCACCGAGCGATACCCGTAATTTCGGAAGGGCCGTTTCATTCAGATAGGCATTCAGCCTCCTGTTCATCTCATCATTCAGGCTGAGATGTACCGTTCTGAAATCACTGTCCTCCTTAATGAAATCCGCCGTACCACGGAGAAGTTCAGGAATATCGGCCAATGTCTCTGCTTTCGCTTCATCCAGCCTCTTCCGGTAGGATTTCCGAACTTTTTCAATTCTTTCCGACTCGATATCCTCGAGCTGGTGAATCGCTCCAGTGAGCTTTGCAGCCATTTGTTCCTTGCTTTCGATTGTTTCCTGGATTCCTTTTTCCTGCTCAGCCCTTTGGACGAGAAGGTGGTCAAGTGTTTTCCGGATTAGAAGAAGCAGTTTATCAGTCCGGCTGCCAAGAATGCTTCTTTCCGGCGTTCCGATAACGGCAGCCTTCACAATGCTTTCAAATAAGCGTTCCCTGTCCGGGACAGGGCCGGCTTTAATAACTTCGGAATTTGGAAATGACCCTTTTATGACCAATGAAGCCTGCTCAAAAGCATGGGGGTCTGGCTCACCTGATTGGGTCAGCATAAAATGTATCGGCAGTCCCGGCGCCTGTTCGCGGATTTGCCCGAGGGCTTGCCGTTGGTCTTCTGTAAGCGGATCGGAAGCATCGACAGCAAAGAAAAGGCTATCCGCCAGATCGATATAGTCTAAATTTTCGGCGCTTAAAAAATCCCCTTCAAATTCCGGCAGATCGATGATTGATAAGCCCGCGTCTTTTAAAAATGGTACTGGCAGCAAAAATGTGCAAATCCCATTTTTATTTTCAGCTCCATCAAGCCCCCCAAGTTCTTCAGCCTCCAAAACCCCTGTGTCCGTTACGATGCTGACAGCTGCCTCATCGCAGTATTGGAAAGCCAGCGCGGAGGAAGCGATTGTTCCTGCTTCCGGGTAGGATTCCCCAAGAATCTGGCTGAGGACATGCGCTTTTCCGCTCCCTTTCAGCCCGGCAGTAACGATATGCCTTGTCCTGAAATTGGCAAGCTCTCCCGCAATCCACTCCAATCGGGGGCCGATATGCATACCCTGGCCCTCAGCCCATGACGAAATTTCCGAAATGAGCGCCAGCCCCTCCGCAAAGTCATTCTCTGTCCGTTTTGAATGAGCAAGTGTGGCTTCAGCGATCTCAACTGATTCCCTTGAAATTCCAGCGGGGTATCTCCCGCCCCACGCAAGCAGCGCGGATGCGGCCAGTCCAATGGCCCTTCTGTCCTCAATCGCCAGCCAGTTCGAGAGCAATGAAGGCATAATTGGCGCCAATGATTGAATCGGGTAGTTTCCCGAGGTAGTAAAATCCAGATAGCTTTCTTTATAGAGCAAGGATAATTCCGGCCAAATTCCCGCCGGTACCCCGTCCAAACCGCCGAGGAGCAAGTTGAATTCCTTAATCCAATCGAAATAGGTTTCCCTTCCCCGATAGGTTTTCCAAAGAGCGGCGGCAAGCTGGCCGAACCTGTTTTCATCCGTCTCGTAAAGGACAGTAAGGACTTTATTAAAATATACCGGCGGATAAGAAACAGTCGCTTCCCTTTCCACATAGGAAATGAGAATATCAGCCCATTCAGCGGATTTTGTCCTTACGATTTCATTTGCGGCTAATTCCGTGGCACTGTCCCAATCCGAGCGGCCTTCAAAAAACGAACGGGCCAGGCCTGCCGCGTCCGGATAGCCCGGATTTTCTGAGATAAGCCCTTTGATCGTCTCCGAAGCAGCATCTTCCCTGCCTTTTTCAATGTAAAGCGAAAACAGCTGAAGCGCGACCTCGGCTTTCAGGGAAGCATTCATCGATTCGACCGATTTATAAAGGTCTTCCGCTTTCGCAAGATCCCCAAGCTCGTAATAGGCATCCGCTGTATTCTTCACAGCCCACTGCCCAAGTGATCCATCGCTCCCTTCCCACTTCTGGATAGCGGCCTCGTAATCACGGAAGGCAAAATATACTTCCCCTTGCGCAAATCTGATTTCCGGAAGCCCCTTTCCCCCTTTTCGCCTCGCATCCAGGTATGCTTCCGCAAGGACGAGTGCCGGATGTTTCTCTACACTGCCCTCCATAAAACTTTCATAATACGTCTTTTCGATCAGCATTCTTTCGAGATTCATAGCGGCCCCCCTGATACTCACTGGATTTTGCATCTTGCAAAACTATTTTCCCAATAATTTTGATTATCCATTTTATTTTAACAAAGTAGTAGTAAAGATGCGAAGCGGAAGCAGTCCGGGCGGCGGGCGGTGGATGACGCGCCAAAATGGGCGGATCCCGTGGCTATATCCACTTGCAAGCATACTGTATAGGGACTTTTACCTATAATAATAAAAGGAGAATGCCCCACTGCATCCTTATGAGCATCTGAAGACTGGGCCCTGCTCTTTTGATGATTACCGCCTTGCATGGCGGGAATAGAATAGGAATGGATTTTTCTTTGAGCAAAGGAGGGCTGGAGCATGATTTACCTCGATAAAAAACATGATCCCCGCAAAAATGCCGGACTCATCTCGGAACTTATGGACGATAGCCCGAATGTGGGTAAAGCGGTCGCCCGGACGGAACAGCTTTTCATGGAGCACAGCGCCGACCCTGGAAGCTACTCCTTTGAACCGGAACAAAAGAGGCCGGTTTCAGGAATAATTAAACAATTTTTCACAACGATGCCGGTTTTCTTTTTTGCTAAAAAGACAAAGGCTGCCCTGGACGGCTCAACTACTGTTGTGGATGAAGAGGGAAAAGTGTACCCTTCCTGGAAATGCCTCCTTGACGAGGAATACAGACACTTGAAAACGGTCGCCGTAAAGGAAGTGAATGTCGAGGATTTCGGTGCCGTCGGGGACGGTGTGACAGACAATACCAAAGCATTCAAAAAAGCGCTCGGCATGGGACGGGTGACTGTCAGGATTCCTAAAGGCATTTTCGTTACGAATGAGATCCTTGTTCCATCGTGGACATGCCTTGTGGGAGAAGGGAAAGGAAAAACCATCCTTAAACTCCACGGCAAGGCGCCCAAGTCTTCCCAGCTTATAACCAATTCATCCCATTGGAAAGGCAATCGAAATATTCTGGTAGAAGGTTTGACGCTCGACTGGAGTGTGGAACGGCTAGGGAACGAAACGAAAACAGCAGCAGGTAATAATTTTTCAAGCTGCCTTCTTTTCGCGAATGTAACCTTTGGCTGGGTAAAGGATGTGGAGGCCATCAATCCTGGGCTCCACTGCTTCGATGTTTCCTCGACGATTTATAATTATTCGGGCGACGGCTACCGTGCGAGGGGCGGCAGCAACTATATTTGGCTTGATGGGCTGAATGGGTACGGCTTTGGGGACGATGGTGTCACGACCCATCATAGCGACAACATCCTTATCTCGAATTGCCATATGTGCGACCCAAGCGGCCGTGCCCATAAAAAGGGATTTTCGAATTCAAACGGATTTGAAGCGGATGACGGTTCCCGGAATGTGTGGCTCGTCAACAATTCGTCAACCCGGTGCTTCGGCGGAATCGAAATCAAGGCGCATGCGAATTCTTCGGCCGCCTCCAACGTCCACATCATCGGGCACCTCTCGGTAAACGACAACCGCTCCTTTAACTGGAGGCATATCGGCCATCATAAAAGCACAGATCCCGTTTCGAAGACCGCATTCAATATTAAAGCGACGAATCTCGTTTCGATTGCCCCGATACGCACGAACCTTTATGAAAACTCAAAACCAAGGGCGCTTGTTGTATCGGGTTACAGGAATGTCGCCATCAACAATTTTACCGCGATTGGTGATCCCGATTACGATTACCGGGGAGAACCAGTCATGGCCATCCAGTACCGCTCAAGGAATGTTGCCCTGGACAATGTTTCGGCCAGCGGTTTCCGGACGGCGGGGGCGGACATCAAATTATACGGCGGCGACAATTGCACGGATTTGGTCGCCATCCATAAACTTACTGTCCGAAATTCCGCCAGAGAAGCCATCCAGATCGGCAAAGGCGTCCAGACGGCCAGCGTCGGAACTGTACTGGTCAAGGGGAGCGAAAACCGCCCCCCAAAAAGATTAGTGTAAAAATTTTCGCGGTGCCTGTTTTCCAAAAACCTGCTATACTAAATTTTATGGATTTGAACAGAAAGAGGGAAGGATCTGCGCATCCTCCCTCTTTATCATTGCTCCGGCCTTGTCCGGAGACGGAAAGAAGGAAACGGAAAGTGGAACGAAAACAGAATTTCCGGACTTACGCCATACTGGTAGCGGTAATGGCCGCTTGGGGATTGAATGTAATCGCGACAAAAATCATTGTCACAGCATTCACTCCAGTTACCATTACTTCACTCAGGATTTTTACAGCCTGTGTTACCGTATTCCTGGTGCTGTTCCTTTTAAAAAAGGTCAGGATGCCAAGCCGGAACGAACTTATTTATACATTTGCCGCTAGCATCTTTAATGTGGTCTGCCACCACTATTTCCTGTCCGTTGGCTTGACGAAAACAACCGCTTCAAACGCGGGATTAATACTTGGCCTTGGACCTTTGCTATCGGCAATCCTTGCCGCGGTTTTCCTCGGCACCCGAATTACGGCGATTCGCTTTTGTGGAGTCCTGGCGGGGCTCGCCGGCGTTTCGTTCATTGTCCTTGAAAACAGCCCAGGTATTGGCGCTGTCTCAATTGGCGATTTTTTCATCTTCCTGTCCATCCTCACCCAGGCAGGCAGTTTTATTTTAATAAAAAAGGTATCCAGGACTATGGATGCGCGCCTGATGACAGGGTATATGCTTCTATTTGGGTCACTAATGCTCTTTTTTATCAGCATTGTACAGGAACCGGGCGCAATCAAGGAAATTCCCGGCGCTCCCGCCTTCGTGTGGCCTGTTTTTTTCGCATCAGCCATCATCGCGACCGCGCTTGGGCATATGTCCTACAATTCGGCCATTAGCAAAGTCGGTGTGGCGGAATCGGCGATCTTTATCAACTTAAGCCCTTTTTTCTCACTCGTGGGCGCCGCAGTCTTTCTTAATGAAACCATTACATTTTCCCACCTGGCCGGATTCATTTTGATTCTAGCTGGGGTCCTGCTTGGATCGGGCGCGCTTGAAGAATGGCACGCACGGGGGAAGAAGCCGTTCTGGAAACATAAAGCCCAGCAGCGATGATAAGAAATGCGCAAGCGCCCGTTTGTTTCCATTTGCCTAGTGAAACAATTTTTCCAGGAGTGGTTTTATGGAAAAGAAAAAACTGATTTTGTATTTTATTATCAGCAGCATCGTGTGGATTTTTGGAACCAACATGCTGCTTGCCCAATTTGAACCAGCACCTTATATTAGGATGATTGGCCATTTGAAAGAAACTTTCTTTGTTGTGGCCACAGGCATTCTTTTTTATTTCGCCCTTAAAAAGGCGGAAGAGCTAGATACAACAAAAATGGATAAACAGCGGTTATCCACATTAATCAATTCAATGGTCGACTTCGTCAATTTCAAGGACGGCGAAGGACGATGGGTGGAAGCGAACGATTTTGGCCTAAAGCTTTTCGGCCTTGAAGGTATTGATTATCGGGGGAAAAAGGATTCCGAACTCGCAGCCTTCAGTGCAAATTACTCGGATGCCCTTATCTATTGTGAAAAGACCGATGAGGAAACGTGGAAAAACCGTAAAATTACGCGGGTTGAAGAGGTCCTTGTTGGCCAAAGTGGCACAGAAAGGATTTTTGATACGATTAAAGTGCCACTCTTTCACCCGGACGGAAGCAGAAAAGGCCTTGTGATCATGGGCAGGGATATTACTGAAAAAAGGCGGCTTATCAATCTACTTGAGGAAAGCCGTCAGCAATATAAATCCCTATTTCAATACAGCCCGGACATCGTCTATATGACTGACCTGGAAGGAAGATTCATTGACCTTAATCCAAGATTCAAGGAAGTAACCGGCTATGACCCTGAGGAAGTGATCGGCAGGTATTTTCAAAAACTAATTCCAAGAAAGTACAAGGCAGCGCTGGAGAATTACTTTTCTATCGTCAGCAACGATAATGAGCCCCAGCATATTGAAATCGAAGTTAAAAGCAAAAATGGCGAAAAAATAATCCTTGAATGTACTTCCGTCCCAATGATCATCCATGGGGAAACAAGGGGTATCATCGGTTACGGCAGGGATATAACGAAGGTAAGGAAGACAGAGGAAAAATTGCGCCGTACCGAAAAGCTTTCGGTCGTCGGCGAACTCGCAGCAAGCGTCGCCCATGAAATCCGGAATCCACTGACGTCATTAATCGGCTTTGTTCAGCTTCTTAAGTCGGAAGATGAAAAACATCAATATTATTTTTCAATCATGGCGGATGAACTGAACAGAATAAACCATATTACAAGCGAACTGCTGCTGCTCGCGAAACCCCAGCAGCTCAAATTTATCCAGACGGACCTTCATTTGCTCCTGGCCAATGTTATTTCACTCCTTCGGCCAGAGGCGGCCCTGAATGAAATTGAGATCGAATCTTCCTTCGGAGAGAAGGAAAGTATCATTGAGTGTGAACCGAACCAATTAAAACAGCTATTCATCAATCTTATTAAAAATGCGATAGAAGCTTCACACCCGGGTGGCAAGGTTGCTATTTCAACCGATTGCCGCGATGATGGGCAAGTTGCCATTTCCATTTTGGACGATGGAGTTGGGATATCAAAGGAACGGCTTGAACGAATCGGTGAACCTTTTTATTCATCGAAGGAAAAAGGGACTGGCCTCGGCCTCACGGTCAGTTCCAAAATTGTTGACGCCCATCACGGGAAAATGGAATTTAGAAGCGAATTGAATAAAGGGACGAAAGTGATCATCAACTTCCCAGCCAATTGCATACCGAAAGGCTGCACTCCGATTTTGGAAGAAGCCTAAATCCTAATGAAAAGAACCTGGACGTTTAGTCCAGGTTCTTTTTTAGCAATCACCTTTGCTCTGGTCATTTATTTTCAAGTGCGTCCAGGCTTTCTTTTTGGAGCTCGTCGGCCAGTTTTTCGGCGAGCCTTCTATACATATTGCTCATATTGACAAGCGAGGCAATGAGCAGGGTCTTTTCCAACTCTTCGTCTCCTCCCTGGAGACGGCCTGCTTCCCTAGCGGCCCCGCTACTGCGTATGCCGGCTTCCGCTCGAAATTCGCGTTCATTTTCAGCTGATAGCGCAAGGAAAGCTGAATAAAATTCCCCAAGGTCCAAGCCCCCATTTACGGCCCGGGCGTTGATGCCGCTTAGAACGCCTTTGATATCCGTAATCGATAACGAGCCTTTTAGCTGGTAAATAAGACTAATCAAAATCAGGTGTCCGCGGGTGTATTTTTTCTTTTTAACAGGGAAAAACAGATTGCCTTTGGCATAATTGTTAATCATTGTTTTGGTAAGGATTTTCTCCTCCTCGTTCCGTCTCGTTTCCCCAAACGTATTTTCAAATAGCTGGATAACCTGATCCATGTATAAATCGATCGAGGGCATGTCCTCAAGCTGGATTTGTTTCTCGAATTTCAGGCTATCAATTAGTTCATCAAGGTCCTTCATCAGAAGCCTCCAATATATCTATGTGATTTAATTCCATTATACAAAAATTTTACGATTTTTTAAATATTGACTACATATCGTAATAGTAATATTATTTAAAGTAGTTATTGAAACTACATATTAAGTTAATGGGAGGTAATCTTATGAATGCATACATTCGTGAACCAATCAATGGATTAACACATCTTGCAGGCGCTGTGCTCTCGTTCGCAGGACTGCTCGCGATGGTCATCAAGGCGTCCTCCGAGACGGCTTCACCACTTGCGATTACGGCCGTAACCATTTTCGGAATCAGTATGATTCTCCTTTATTCTGCTTCGGCCACGTATCATATGGTCATTGCCAAAGACAAAGCGATTGCCTTTCTGCGCAGGCTTGATCATTCGATGATTTTTGTATTGATAGCAGGAACTTATACCCCGTATTGCCTCATCAGTTTAAATGGCGTGACAGGATGGGTGATGTTTGCCATTATAGCCACGGCTGCCATAAGCGGGGTTATTTTCAAAATGGTTTGGTTCAATTGCCCGCGCTGGCTGTCAACGGCCCTGTACATTGTGATGGGCTGGATGGTCATCTTCGTCGCATCGCCGCTTGCGGGAAGCATCCCGCGCGAAGGCCTGGCCCTTCTCGTCCTTGGCGGCATTTTATATACAATCGGAGGAATCATCTACGGCGCAAAGCCAGGCTTCCTCCGGACTAAGCATATGGGTTTCCATGAAATCTTCCACATCTTCATCCTGTTGGGAAGCCTTGCCCACTTTCTCAGCGTCTACCTGTACGTGTTATAGGAAAACCATTGGTGCTTGATTTTCTGCGAATCGCGATTGGAGCGGAACGTAAGCGGAAGTCTTTCCCTACGATGCCAATTCCGGGTGGCCGGGCGGCTATCCATTGCTGTTCGGGCGCTAAGCCATCTTTGAGTGCCAGAAAGAATGACAGAAGATTCCGATTCCGCACTCCAGCGGGCAGGCTTGATCTTTTGCTCGCCCTTATTCATATAAGAAAGCGGTAATTTTCGCTTTTAGCGGCGCTCATCTCAAATTTCCGAAGAATTGGTTGGGGCGATCCTTAACCTTTTCGTGGAGTTAGATCCACTTTATATGGGAAGAACCAAAAAAATTTACTTGTTAATTCCTACCTTATGGTTACCGCTTTCATTGCCGGATTGGCGGCTTTTTGGTTTTGGCGGGTTTATTGTTGTAATGCATGAAATAGTTTAAATTGTCAAATAAGTTGTTGACACAATAAAGTGTCTCTGTTAAATTATTTTTAAATAAAAAATTCGATGACGAGAAGAGTAAGCTGGGAAGACTGTTCCCCAGAGAGCCGGCACATGGTGGAAGCCGGCGTCCAGTGCCTGGCCGAAAATCATCTCCGAGATGCAAAGCTGAATCAGAGTAGGCTTTGACGGTCTTTCCGCCGTTACAAAGGAACACGTATGATTGTACGTTGGCTGAGTGCCGCACGCCTTTTGGCCGCTGCGGAAGTAGGGTGGTATCGCGAGTATTAACTCGTCCCTGTATTTTTACGGGGGCGGGTTTTTTATTTTAAAATAACAAAAAGGGAGAGTTAGAGATGAAAAAGTTTGATACATTGTTTATCGGATTCATGTTATTTTCGATGTTTTTTGGAGCTGGCAATCTAATTTTCCCTCCAATGCTTGGCGCCTTATCAGGAACATCCTATTGGCTCGCAATGGCGGGATTTATCATAACGGCAGTCGGGCTTCCACTTGCGGTCTTGATTGCCGTTTCCCTTGTAAAAGGAGGAGCGGAAGCGCTCGGCAACAGGGTCCATCCTACATTCAGCGCAATCTTTATGGCCGTCGTCTACCTGTCAATCGGGCCTTTCCTGGCAATCCCTAGGAACGCGTCTGTTGCATTCGAAATGGGCATCTTGCCTTTCGCTCCTGAATCTTTTAATAAAACGTTGGCATTGTTTGTGTATTCGGCTGTTTTCTTCCTCATCGTTTACTTAACAGCCCTAAACCATAAAAAGATGGAGAAATATATGGGGCGCTGGATTACTCCGGTCCTTCTTATTTCAATTGTCACACTATGTACTGCCGGTTTCATAAAATTGGGCGGCGATTCGAACGCTCCGACTGGCGGATATGAAAAAGGGGCTTTCTTTAAAGGTTTCATTGAGGGGTACAATACAATGGACGCCCTTGCCTCACTGGCATTCGGAATTGTTATTTTAACTGCCGTCAAACAGCGCGGCATCAGCAATGAGAAGCAGCTTACCCGTTATACAGTGAAAGCGGCGGCGATCGCAGGCTCACTTCTGGCGCTTGTTTACGTATCGCTCGGCTATGTTGGCGGAAAGATGGGTATAACAGGAACTTTCGAGTCCGGAACGGAATTGCTCACCGCAACTTCCGCCTTCCTCCTTGGAAATAGCGGCCCAGTCCTGCTTGGCCTGATTTTCACACTTGCCTGCTTTACAACGGTTGCCGGCCTTACAGTCGCATGCGGACAATACTTCTCGAACCTTATTCCAAAGCTGAGCTACAAAGCGGTTGTTTCCATGGTGGCACTTGTCGGGTTCGTCCTTTCAAACGCCGGTTTGGCTCAAATCCTTAAAGTTTCGGTTCCATTCCTGGTTACCGCATATCCGCTCACAATTGTGCTTATTACGCTGAGCTTCTTCCATCGCTATTTTAAAAACCCTCGCCGGGTTTATGGAACCGCGATGCTGTTTACAGGAGTTTTCGCGGCAATCAGCGGCTTAAGCACCTTTGGGCTGGACCTCGGGCCAATCCTTACATTAAGGAACGCACTTCCATTTGCTTCAGCGGGAATGGACTGGGTAGTTCCCGCGCTAGCCGGCACCTTGATTGGCATGGCAATGGGCGGCAAACCAAAAGAACTCCCAACTCAAAACACAGAACTTAAAGCATCCTAATTAAACATAGTGAAGCAGGGGCCATCCCCTGCTTCATTTGATTTCCAACGAATTTTCAACATTGTATAAGTTTAGCTAAGCATCTCGCCGCCTAATTTCCCCAAATTCACTCAACTCAGGGCCCTAGAAGCTTCTATCGGGGAATTCTGCCCCGAATCAAAAATAAAGCCATTCCCAGCAATAGAGGAATAGCCCACTCCAATTAACAATCAATTAAATTTCGCAGCAAAAGCCTCTATGGCTTCCTCATTTAGTCCCACCTTATCCACCTTCTGCCTCAGGATGGACTTAGCGATGCTCCTTTCAAGCGGGTTCAGCTCCTGAAAATGAATTTGGTACCCAAAAATAGCCTGCGCCTCCGCGCGGTCTCTGAATTCCTTGGGAAAAGCATTCTCAAGTTCCTTTTCACGTTCCGCGGGATCCGGGTGGGCTCCACAAATAAACAGTCCGAGCCTTTTTCCGAGCAGCTCTTCCCGGTTCTTCACCATGAACATTGCGAGTGTTTTTTGAATTTCCCCAAAATAGATCGATCCACCGATTATGACTGTGTCAAACTTGGAAAGCTTCGGCAGTGTGTCCGAAACCCTGGCCGTCCTTGTCTCTCCATGCAATTTTCCCGCCAACAGCGCCACGGCATGTTCAACGGTGCCATGCTTTGTTTCATACACAATCAATGTCTTCATAACAACCGGCCTCCGTTTCGATGCATTCTCCATTCCTGTTCCACAAAAATGGCCGGCGAAAACAAAATAATTCCAAATTAAATGTCCGTTCACGAACAGGAGCATCCTTAATGGCTTTCCTTCATTTTATAACTTGTAAACAGTACCGCGAACCAAATCGGCGCGACAATGAACGCTACCGCCATTCCTTCGATAAAGGCCATGGCAACGACGACTGCCGTCAAGGCCGCAAGCGCGAAATAGGAAGAGTACGGATAAAACGGCATAGGGAATAATCCACTTACGCTTCCGCCGGATTCCCTGAACTTCATATGCGTCAGAATGATGACCGTCCAGCTTGTTACCGCGGCCACAGTCGCAATCGATGTTATATAATAAAACACCTTTTCAGGGACAATGTAATTAAGGAAAACCGCAACCAGCAATATGGCTGCTGAAAACAGGACACCGCGGACCGGTACTCCCGATTTGCTCAATTCCCGGAAAAAAGCTGGCCCGTTGCCCCCGTTGCCCTGGTCCGCCAAACTGAACAGCATCCTCCCCGTTCCGTACATGCCACTGTTAAATGCGGAAAGAGCAGCGGTAAGGACAACAAAATTAATTATATCCGCCGCGGCGGGCATGCCAATTTTATCAAAAATCAGGACGAACGGGCTGCCGGATGTGCCTATCTCATCCCAAGGATACAAAATCATTATGATTCCAAGCGCGCCGATATAAAAAATAAGGACTCTCCAAATGACATTGTTGATGGCTGAAGGAATGGTCCTCTGTGGATTCTCGGCCTCCCCCGCTGTCAATCCGATCATCTCAATCCCGCCAAAGGAAAACATGACCATTACAAGCGAAAGGAGAAGGCCGGATACCCCATTTGGCGCGAAGCCCCCATGTTCCCAGAGATTCCCGAATCCAACCGGCACTCCGCCATTGCCTAACCCAAATAGAATGATGCCAAGCCCCGCGATAATCATGCCGACTATCGCTACTACTTTAATTAGTGCGAACCAAAACTCGAACTCGCCGTACGCTTTAACATTTACCAGGTTGATTAGCGTCATGATCACCAGGGCGGCAAGCGCCGAAACCCATTGCGGAACCTCCGGAAACCAATGATTGATATAAACCCCGACAACCGTAATCTCCGCCATTCCAACGACAATCCAGTTAAACCAGTAGGTCCAGCCTGTCAAATAACCCGCAAATGGACCAACGTATTTATTCGCATATTCGCTAAAGGATCCGGAAACGGGATTGGCAACCGCCATTTCCCCTAACGCCCTCATGATGAAATAAATAACGGCTCCCCCGAACAAATAGGAAAGCAGGATGGCGGGGCCGGCAAGCTTGATTGTCGCGGCTGAACCATAAAACAGCCCCACACCAATTGTTCCGCCCAAGGCAATCAGTTGGATATGCCTGTTGCTTAATCCCCTTTTTAATTTGTTCTCTTCCATGCTTCCCGCACCTTTCCGAGTTCATTAAAGCATTAGCAAATGCATGTCTTCTTCTTTACCCCAATTTTTCCTTTTTGCTCAACTTTTTTAATATAGTCTGCGGCTAAAGGGACCTTACAGGCAGTATTTCCTACATTTACTTGAACCTTCCCAATGACTTCGGCAACCCTAATTGCCTCTTCATGCAACGGCTTTACAAATGAACCCGCGCAAATCACAAACAAATTCATTACATAGCGAACCCTGTTTCTCTCGGAGTGGATGGATTTCTCAATGCGTTTCAATAATCCCCTGATTTCATCAAGGTCAAGTTTTCCGTCCGGGATAATGGAAATATAATTGGCGTAAGTGCTCCATCCACAAACAGCAATATTTTCTTCCCCGGATTCTATCCATTCCCCGGCAAGTTCAGTGGCGAATTTGCTTTCGGCTGCCGCGCCCGCGACCGTATATTCGGCAAGCCCATGCCAATTCGCCCCTTCTGCCCACTCCTGAAGCGTGGTTTTCTCCATAAGCTTTGGATTTATGGCAAGCCCCGCAAGGTACATGGCATCATAATTCCCTGTATTGTAGAGCGCCAAAGCGAGCTCCTGGTCCTTCTTTATGTATTTCACAAGCTTTTTCAAATCGCCAACCTTCACCCCAAACAGCGGCTCAATGGCACCATGCCGCAAAAAGGTTCTTTTCGTTTGCTCCGTCCCCATCTCCGCGAGCTTTTCCATTACTTCTTCTAATGTCATTTCCCATCCCCCTTTATTATTTTTACTAATTATACCACTATCCATCAAAACCGCTTAAGGGGACAGCCGGACAGCATCGTTTCCTTTTTATAGCCATAGCCCACCTTATTTCCATTTATATTTTGCCCATTCCGTCGAAAAATAAGGACGTACCACTATATTGTCCAAAGGAGGCGTACGATTTGATAAAAAAGACCGTGGGCATAATGGCAGCAAGTGTCCTGACGTTGGGCCTCGCAGCCTGTAACGCCAACGATAACAACAATAGAAACAACGCAATGGATCACGGAACGGGAGCTTACAATGTCCGTGACAATAATGGGGACTGGGACAACGGCAACAACAACCTATTCGGCATGGACCATGAAGGCCTGCTGACCGAAGAGTGGAATCCAGGCCATGATGATGACAGGAATGACCGGTTCGGCCGTGATAACCGGAATGACCGCAATGACGGGTTTGGAACGTTCAGCAACAACCGCCATGGTAAAGACCGGGATGGTATGTTTAATATCTCCAGTTACGAAACCACAATGGATAGCCAAAATTATCCGGAAACTGGAGCGATTTTAGTTCAGCCAGCCAAATACAAGTTTCTTCGAATCGACCCACGTACCGGACAAATCCAAAACTATCCGGACGGGGACCGGTATTGGCAAATCTCTATCCCGCAAAACTCAGGCGCACAGCCTCCGGTCATGCAACCAGGCCAAGCACCTAAACAACAGGCAGCTCCTCGGCAGGGACAGGCAGCAGCGCCTCAGCAGCAGCAAGCTTCGCCAAAACAAGCTCCTGCAAAGCAGCAAACTGAGCCAACAGCAGGAATTAGCAAAATGGCACAGCAAGTCATTGACCTTACCAACGTCCAGCGCCAGCAAAACGGGCTTCCTCCATTAAAGGCGGATACAAAGCTGAGCGGCGTCGCTTTGAAAAAATCACAGGATATGCAGCAGAAGAACTACTTCTCGCATACAAGCCCTACCTACGGATCGCCTTTTGACATGATGCGCGACTTCGGCGTCACCTACACAAGCGCCGGAGAAAACATCGCAATGGGGCAGCGCACAGCAGAGGAAGTCGTGCAAGCCTGGATGAACTCGGAAGGCCACCGCAAAAACATCCTGAACCGCGATTTCACCCACATCGGCGTCGGATTTGAGCAATCCGGCTACCATTGGACACAAATGTTCATCCGCAAATAAAGCCGCAAGCCGGGTTCCAGTGGAGCCCGGCTTTTTTGGTAAAAGAAAAAGCCGCAATTAACTCGCTTCCTCCACTACTTCTTTCGGCGCCTACGCACCAAACTCCATCCTGCAATATTATTTTTTCATCCGCATCAAGCCTCAAAAATGGAAAAGTATAGTATTCTTGAACAAAGGGCACTAACGAAGGAGGCGTCTTTATGCTGGCGTTATTTTTCATACTAATGGGCACCGCCCTGCTGCTCCTCCTGCTCGGCTGGGCAGTCAGTAAAGGCGGGTACTGGCTCATCTCTGGATTTGCCTTTCGGCCGAAGGAAGAGCAGGAAAAATTAATAGAGGCCGGTTTTCCGCAAAAGGTAGGGAAACTTTTAATGGCTACTGCCGCCGGAATGGTCTTATTGCTCCCGCTCCTGTTCACTTCATTTCCATACGCGGTCGAGGTAATAATCGGTTTCATGCTCATCTTTTTGCTGGGCGGCATCATTTATCTTTCACGTTATGAAGTTCCGGAAAAACGGAAAAAGAGCTATATCATAAGTTCCGGAATTGCCCTGATTACTTTCGTTTCACTCGGGGTCTTAATGTTCTTTGGCTATCAGGAAACCGAGCTGATTTTTAAAAAAGAGGGAATTGAAATCACCGGGATGTATGGCGAGGAAATTCCTTACGGGGACATACAGAACGTGAAGCTCCTTGAAGAAATGCCAAAGGCAACGGTAAAAATCGACGGCTTCGGCACGAGCCTGATTGCAAAAGGCAAATTCAAACTCGATGGCTACGGGCCAAGCCTGCTGTTCATCCAAAAAGGCAAACCGCCCTACCTTCAAATCAAAACAAAAGACCGCCACATATTCATCAACAGCCCTGACCCTGATATCACCCGCTCCTGGGTGGAAAAACTTAAGTGAAGCATTGCCAGCGGGCAGCGAATCATCTGCTCCATTCTTCGTTTCGCAAGTTGTCCATCCACAGGGAAGAAGGAATCCTTTTGTGCAAACGAGAACATCTAAATGAATCATCACATTGGAGGCCATTATGACAAAATTCGGTTTTATCCGCCACGGAAGCACGGCATGGAACAAAGAAAGGCGCGCCCAAGGAAGCTCTGATATACCTCTTGACCAGGATGGAATCAACGAGGCGCGCATGCTCGCGGACAGGCTATCCGGCGAAGAATGGGATGCCATCTACGCCAGCCCATTGCTGCGTGCCAGGCAAACAGCTGAAATAATTGTAGGCAGTCTCGGAATAGAAGAAATCCACTTTGACCCAAGGCTACGTGAAATTGGCGGCGGCCAAATAGAGGGGACAATCGAAGAGGAGCGCATTGCAAAATGGGGCAGCGGCTGGAGGGAACTCGACCTCGGAGTAGAAAAGCACGAAGAAGTACTGGAGCGCGGGCTCCCCGCCATTAAGGATATTACGGAAGCCCACCCTGGCAAAAACATCCTCATCGTCAGCCATGGGGCATTTATCAGGAAAATAGTCAGTGAACTCGTACCAGCCATGAAAAATGAACCCCCTCTCAACAACACCTCAGTTACCCTTGTTGGGCATACAGGCGAGGTATGGGAATGCGGGCTCTACAATTGCACGAAACATCTTGGATAAAGGTAGCAGGAGACTGGATCTCCTGCTTCAATTGGCCTTCGCAGGAACCGGAATAGGGGTTATGTCCCGAAAGTTCACTTGACGAAGCTTTCTAAGTCCTATCGGGTTCAATGATCTGCTTTTTTTTGCAGAAATTGTTCCCGGATAACCATTATTTCTTTTTTTATGTTAAAAAGGGCAAACCCGCCCGCGGAGCTTGCCCATCACCTTATTTTATCCGTATTTTTTCCTCTGATTGAATCCATGCAGGGTAAAAATTCAATTCCATGGACAAGGGATTTTTATATTTTTTAAGGTTAGGGATACTTATCGCAAACTCCGTATATCCCTCTACTTCATATTTAGTAAATCCAGCCGTAAAGACTTCTTTGCCTTCTGCATCTCTCATCATCCCATTTAGAAAGTAATTGAATTCCCCTTTCGTATTCATTCTCAGGGAGAGTTCGTTTCCGTTCGACACTTTTGCATGGCCAAATTTCCATGGATGGGGCTGCTTTAGGATGGTTCCCTGTTCCGTATCCACTATTAAATAGGCTTCACTCTTGTCAACCGCCTGGATTTTCCCCGGAATAAGATAGAGCTCTTTCGGTTCCCTGAAATAATTGCTTTGAACATAAAGAACTCTTTTGTCATCGGCAACACCCCCGGATGCGGTAATGCCGTTCGAAATTTTATTCCACGTCTCGCCATGTTCATCCACTAGCCTGATTTCATCAAAGGATAGAATTCTTTTTGAGTTATCAGGGTCCATTTTGACATGGATGGCTACCCTGAGCGGATAGATTTCAACTTTTTCAAAAGTAATCTTTTGTCCCTCGATTGAAACGGTTTTATTCAAGATGAATTCTTTTTTCGAGGAAATTTCCTTATTCAGTTTAAAATCAATCTCATGTTCATTACCCTCAATCTTTACAATTAAATTAAAGGATCTCGCTTCAAGTGGTTCCTGGAAGGTAAAGTCCATGGTTCCGGTAAATGATTTCTCACCTTCTAGAGAATAATGCGGCATACCAAAGCTGGAACTCCCTAGTAAGAACGTTTTCCCATCCGTATTTTTCAGCCTGGCATCCTGAATGATAATTTCCTTACGCTCTGTCACCGTATCTATCGTATAAAACAACAATAAACCCGTCTCATCCGCGATTGCCCGTGTAATGGTAAAGGTAACTCCATCCTTTGTGCTCGAGACACCGATTTCCTGGTCGTATTCGGATTCAAGCGCAGCTATAACACCTTTATCGCCTTGAATTAAGTCAACGAGCTTTGCAAATCCTGGCAGTTCTGAAATATATCCCGCGAAAGCAGGGGAAAGTCTGATCGAGGCAAAAAAGCTTATTAAAATGACGGCTGCGGCGGCAATGGAGAAAATGCTTCTCATCCGCTGCTTAGCCCTCTTCTTCTCACGCCTGCCCTTTTCAAAGCCTTGCAATATAGCTTCATCCAGTAAATCTTCCGGGACAGGAAGGCCATCAACAATCCGTTTGTAATCGGCAAGCTTTTCTTCTTCCAAACTATGCACGGTGCCTTCCCCCTTTCTCGTCCAGTTTGTCCCTAAGCGACCTTAGCGCCCTGTTTAGCCAGGTTTTGATCGTGCCTTCAGGATGGTTGAGGGCCACCGCGATTTCACTGATTTTCAAATCCTGAAAATACTTCATTGCCAGGATTTCACGCGAGCGGGCGTCAAGCCCATCCATCGCATCCCGTATTTCGAATCCTTCATGGCGCTCAAGTCGCCCTTCTTTATGGATAAATGCCTCATCAAGGACCACCCGCTTCTTTTTGTCCAAAACATCATTGCAGTAGTTGATCATGATCCGGATCAGCCACGTTTTGGCAAAAGAAGGTTCCTTTAGCGAGCGGATTCCCCTATAGGCGCGAAATGTCACTTCCTGTACAGCTTCCAAGGCATCCCCATCGTTCCTTAAAAATGCGAGGGCCGTTTTGTATAAATCGATCTTGCAAGCCTGCATCAAGTCGAGAAAGGCCTCGTCATCCCCCTTGATGGCATCCCTCGCCAATTGTTCAATTTCCACCAACCCGCCCCCTTTCTATCCATTAGACAGCCGAACCACAAAATAGTTTTAACTTTTTTATAAAAAAAGGAACCGATAAGGTCCCTCTCCGACAAACGCTTATTTTCCAGTCCGAACCGAGGTTTCACTAATCACATAACTTAGTTCAAGGCGGCCCAGCCATTTCTCGGCCTCGCTTATTTTCCTGCTGATACCGTTCGTATCTTCGTGATATTCAAGGCCCTCAACAGGAAGATAGCCGAACTCCGATTTTGCGATCCTGCGTGCAATCATCACCCATTCCGCGTCTGTCATCTTTCCGTTCGAGAATCCCTTTATGTATTCGGCGTTCTTCCTTGAAAACGCGCAGGAACCGGCCGTAATATCGACTTCCTGCCCCAGTTCGAGGGAAACGATTATATTGGTGATCCGCTCGGTTTCCTTCCACTCGACCGGGTGGGTTTCCATCGCCCGTTCCGTCCGCCCCAGTATAAGGTAGCTATACTCGGGAATCCTCTGGATAATTTGCTTCAATTCACCCAGGTGGTTCTTCCCCCAAGTCAGCAGCCTGTCAAAATCGCAATAATGAAAATGCCCGGAATCGCCTGTTAGGCCGAATCTGACCGATTCCCTGCGCGCTTCGGCCGCCCCCTTTTTAGGAATGACCTTCACATTGAACCCGCTGCGTTCCATCACCTCAACCAGTTCGGCGGAAGACTGGTCGCTGATTGCAATGAACAGCTCCGCATACATGCTTTCCAAATCGTTTTGCAGCTGCTTGAAAAGCTCGACTTTTTTACCACTTGGATCATGAACGACTGTTATTAGCGCCACCTTGCCCATTTCGCCACCCCATTTACTATTCGTTATGACGGAAAATACTCCATCGGCTCTTTGCAATGTGAATAGCCATTCCTTTCGTAAAAGGGAATCCCTTCCTCACTCGGCCACACGATGATGAATTCATACTGGTTCTCTTTAGCCCATTCATTTATGGCTGTTATCAATTTGCCGCCAATTCCCTTGCCCCTGTATCCCGGCACCGTAAACACATTGGTCATGTAGGCAAAAGGGCGGGTAACCCTGCCTGGGCGGGGCACTTTTTGTATTAGATCGATGTAGATATGGGATAAGACCCTTCCTTCTTCTTCAGCAACCCAAATGAACCAATCACCGCCATCGATTGCCTTTTCCAAAAAGGCCCTGCATTCCTTTTCGAATGCTTTATATTCGCTGTCCAGCGCGGCGGATGGATAATCTTCCATCGTAAAATCCCATCTCATTTTAATCAATTGATCGATATCTTTTTTCCCGGCAAGCCTGATCATACTCTGTCTCTCCCTCAATCTATGTCTCTATGTATACAATTCCCTTTAAATCTGCCAACTCCTTTTAAATTCCTGCGTTTTCTTTTGTTAAATTATCTGAACGCTTCACCAAACAATGGCAGCATGTACGAATTCTCACAGAGGGGAATGGATCATGGCTAAAATTCCATTGGCTGAAGCCGTTAAACTAAATCGCATCTTATGTAAAAGAATACAGGTACTTGAAGGGGAAGTGGACCGAGTTTCATTTGCGAAGATGGAAAAAGGCGCGAAACCGGCTACCAATTAGTGCAATGACGCCTGATAGCTAAACTAAGGCTATTTTTGCTTCCCCCGTGAATCCCTCTCCCGTTTTTGGGAGGGAATTTTTTGGTCCTGGAGTAGTATTTCAGCATTAGCGTATAATGTAAAAAGCAGCATAGAATTGCAGGAGGGATTTTCTTGATTGAAGATTTTAACGTAAACCTGATGTTTGAGGACCAGCATCATGAACGCCATAAATTTAAAGTAACCGCCAAAGGAATGGACTTCCGGGGAATCATGCATAAAGGAGAAATAAATTGGTTCCATCCATATCCCCATCGGCATTTTGAAGAAGAGGACGTACAGGTAATTGAAACAAGAGTCCATGAATTATTTAACGACGGCACAATAAGCGGATAATCTGGAAGACACCCCGCCTGTATGAGTCGGGGTGCCTTTTTGTCCAATCCCTTAAAGACCCGGCAGAACCTTTCTTACCAAGAGAATAATCCAGGTAGTAAATACAAATGGCATCGTTAAAGCGGGTAATCCATATGGCATTAGCCACGTATCGAGGCTCGCCGTCAATGGAACTGTTAAAAAGGCGGCAATGATTCCGGATAAAAGGTGCGGGATACCCCCTTTTTTGTCACGAAAGACATATGCCGCAGCAATGGCAGCTAAAATTGCGTTATAACCATAATGCCCTTCATAAATCAGTGTATGTTCCCCTCCAAGCCAGTAAGCAGTGAACAACGCAATCACATTCCCCAAAACAGCGAATAATGCATATCTCCATCCAGCGACGATTACCGCGGCAAAAAGCAGGACACCTGCTGCTGTATGATCAATGAAAAAAATCTGGCTAAGCCCGCTGACTGCCCCTTCAATCCAATTGATTTCCCCTTTAATATTCAATTTCCAGTGTGCCAACGACTGTGGAACAAGATCCTGAGACAGTTGAAAGGATTTTAAGCGATAGGAGACGAGCAGCATGGACCATGTTAAAAGGATGTAGGGAGCGGTCAGTATGGGAATTTTCGTATTCCTCATCCAAAACATCATTACTGCGGTCAAAATCGCGGCTGCCGCTGCTCCGAATAAGGCGATTATCCAATCATTTGGCCCACTGAGAAACATAAACAGCGCAAGGCCGGTCAATACAGAGTTATAACCGAAGAGGCCTTTGCTTAAGCCATCTCCATCAGCCCTGCCTTTTTGGGCGACAAGCGTTCCTATTAAGGATGAAATGAATGCTATAATGGCAAGTTTATACGATGCGATGGTTATTGCGAGCAAAATAATCATTCCAGAAATGGCATTTTCAATAAGCAAGACTTGCGAAAGCCCTCTCAATGTTTCTACAATTAAAGTTTTAATTTTTCCCTCATTCCAGGAAAGCACCGCCTTATCCTTTTCCATTTCTTCATCCCCTTTTCCAATCTCCCGCCCTCATTTTAGTGTTGTCAGGAGCACGTTAAACATACGGACGGTATTCATTGAAAGACAATTTAATTTTTATCGTGTAAAGAGACTATTAATTGTAAATAATAGGCAAAGTGTTATTGCCTAGATTTTAAAATTAGTAAAGGAGGCCCTGCCATGCTGTTATCACCGCGCGAAGTCGAAAAACTGATGATTGTAGTCGCTGCCGATCTTGCAAGGAGGCGGAGGGAAAGGGGATTAAAATTGAATTATCCGGAAGCGGTTGCCCTGATTACCCATGAAGTGCTTGAAGGAGCCCGTGACGGCAAAACCGTTTCCGAGCTGATGGAATACGGCGGAACAATTTTATCCAACGATGATGTAATGGATGGCATTCCAGATATCCTGGACGATATCCAGGTAGAAGCAACATTCCCGGATGGGACAAAGCTGGTGACCATACATAGCCCAATAAGATAAGTGACGACAGGAGAGAAACATGCATGCAGCCAGGACAATTATTTTTAAAAGAAGAGGACATCACCATTAATGTGGGACGGCCAAAAACAACCCTTAGAGTAAAAAATACGGGGGACCGCCCCGTCCAGGTTGGTTCCCACTTCCATTTTTTCGAAGCAAACGAGGCACTCCAGTTCAACCGGGAGGAAGCACTCGGGAAGCGCCTGAACATACCCGCGGGAGCCGCCGTCCGTTTTGAACCGGGAGATGAAAAAAAAGTCGAATTGGTCTGTTATGGCGGAAAACAAAAAGTTTATGGGTTTAACAACAAAGTAGATGGGTCTGTTGAGAAAGGGTGCAAATAATGACCAACTTATCACGAAAACAATACGCCCAAATGTATGGCCCGACAACCGGGGATTCCATCCGCCTGGCTGATACCGATTTATTCATCCAGGTTGAAAAGGATTATACGACATACGGAGAGGAAGTTGTCTTCGGCGGAGGGAAGGTCATCCGTGATGGAATGGGGCAGCACCCTCTTGTAACGAGAGGGGAAAATGTCCCTGATGCAGTTATCACGAACGCCGTTATCCTCGATTACACCGGAATCGTCAAAGCCGATATTGCCATTCGCGACGGCAAAATATTTGCAATCGGAAAAGCCGGCAACCCGCTTGTGATGGACAATGTCGATATCGTCATCGGCGCAGCGACCGAAATCATCGCTGGAGAAGGGATGATTGTCACGGCTGGCGGTATCGATACGCATGTCCATTTTATTAATCCTGCGCAAATTGAAACGGCGCTTGCCGCTGGCCTGACAACCCTCATCGGCGGAGGGACCGGTCCGGCTGCTGGGTCGAGGGCGACAACGGTTACGCCCGGTCCGTGGAATATTCACCGCATGCTTGAAGCGGCTGAAGGAATGCCCATAAACGTAGGCTTCACCGGCAAAGGGCAGGCCGCTTCGGAAGAGCCGCTGGCCGAACAAATCCGCGCTGGCGCCATCGGTTTAAAAGTCCATGAAGACTGGGGCGCGACAGCATCAGCCATTGACCATGCCTTAAGGGTTGCCGACAAATACGATGTACAGGTCGCCCTTCACGCCGATACCCAGAATGAATGCGGATTTATGGAAAATACGATGGCAGCCATCAACGGAAGGGTTCTTCACATGTACCACACCGAAGGCGCTGGCGGAGGCCATGCCCCTGACTTGCTTAGGTCAGCGAGCTATATGAACATCCTTCCGTCATCGACCAATCCTACCTTGCCTTATACAGTCAATACAATTGACGAGCATTTGGACATGATGATGGTGTGCCACCATTTAAACCCTTCAATTCCTGAAGACCTCGCTTTCGCGGATTCGCGTATCAGGCGTGAAACGATTGCCGCCGAGGATATTCTTCAGGACATGGGCGTTTTGAGCATGGTCAGCTCGGATGCCCAGGCGATGGGCCGGATTGGCGAAGTTATTCTTCGTACGTGGCAGGTCGCGGACAAAATGAAAAAACAGCGTGGAACGATGCAGGGTGACAGCAAGCTTTCCGATAACAACCGCGCAAAACGGTTCGTAGCAAAATATACGATTAACCCGGCCATTACCCATGGCATTTCCGAGTATGTCGGATCTGTGGAAGTTGGAAAAATCGCCGACCTCGTCATTTGGTCTCCCGCCTTTTTTGGCGTAAAGCCTGAAATGGTTATTAAAAATGGATTTGTGGTTGAGAGCCTGATGGGCGATCCGAACGCCTCCATCCCTACGCCCCAGCCGGTTATTTACCGGCCGATGTATGCGCAAATGGGAAAGGCGCTCTATAAAAGCTCCATTACATTCGTTTCGCAAGCGGCAGTTGATGACAAAGTGGATGAAAAGCTTGGTTTGGAAAAAATGATTTTGCCAGTACGTGGCATTCGAAAGCTGACGAAAAAGGATATGAAGCTGAACTCCGAAACACCGGAAATAACAGTCGACCCCCAAACCTATGAAGTGAGAGTAAACGGAGAGCTTATTACATGCGAACCTGTTTTCGAAGTCCCTATGGCCCAAAGATACTTTTTATTTTGAGGTGAGGAAATGATTATTGAAAATATCGTTGCAAATATAGATGACCTTGAAAAAGCGGACTTGGAAAAACGCCATATTGAACGGGTCTACCTCGAAAGCGCACATTTGGTGAAACGCATCCAACGGGTGAAAACTGACCATGGGAAGGAAATAGGCATCCGCCTGAAAAGCCCCCGGGATTTAATTGCTGGGGACGTGCTCTATATGGACGAGAAAAATTTAATAATGGTTGACGTGCTTTCCGATGATGTCCTGGCTATCCGTCCTCGGACCGTGATGGAAATGGGCACGATCGCCCACCAGCTTGGGAACCGCCACTTGCCCGCCCAGTTCGAGGGCGACGAAATGCTTGTCCAGTACGATTATTTGGTGGAGGAGTTGCTTCAGGATTTGCAAATTCCTTTTTCAAGAGAGGAACGGAAAGTAAAGCAGGCCTTCCGCCATATTGGGCACAGCCATGGATAGCCGGCTCCTCCCCTTGTTTCAATTTTGCGATTCAAGCTTTCCTTCAGGGGCTTTCAGCCATTCATTCGGCCTTGAAACGTACATCCAGGAAAACGAGGTGCATGATGAGGCTTCCTTTCTCAACTGGCTCCAAGTCTATCTGAATGAACAGCTCATTTATTCCGACGGCCTTGCATCAAGGCTGGCCTATGAAGCCATCGCGGAGCAAACTTATGAAACGGTATGGCGGCTAGACCGATTTCTTACCGTCCAAAACCTTCCAAGGGAAACCCGGGAAGGAACGCAGATGGTCGGGGGGCGGATGCTAAAGCTCGCGAAAGTGCTGTACGACATTCCCGTACTGGAGGAATATGAAGCCAGGATCCGGAAAAAGGAATCCTTTGGGCACCCCGCGATCGTCTTTACCGCAATCGGCCATCACCTTGGCGCGGGATCAGCCACCACTACTCGGCTCTATTTATACTCCACGGCGGCAAACCTTGTCCAAAATGCGGTCCGGGCCATTCCGCTCGGTCAGACTGCCGGCCAAAAAATCATATACTCCCTGCTAGGAATGGTAGATTCCGCTACAGAGAAGATACAGGAACTAGGAGAAGATGATTTCGGGATCGTTTCACCAGGACTGGAACTATCCCAGATGAAACATGAACGTGTGAATGTCCGGATATTCATGTCGTAAAACAGGTAAAAGGAGTGTTCTGAATGGATCCAATTAAAATCGGTGTTGGAGGGCCTGTCGGAGCAGGCAAAACCATGCTTGTCGAAAAGCTGACACGCTTTATGCAGGAAGAAGTCAGCATGGCGGTTGTGACGAATGATATTTATACAAAAGAAGACGCCAAGTTTTTGATGGAGAACGGTGTCCTTCCTGATGACCGGATCATCGGGGTCGAAACCGGCGGATGTCCCCACACCGCGATTCGGGAAGATGCATCGATGAATTTTTCCGCCATCGAGGAATTAATCGAAAGGCATCCGGATTTGGAGCTTATTTTTGTCGAAAGCGGCGGGGATAATCTTGCTGCCACATTCAGCCCCGAACTCGTCGACTTTTCCATTTACATTATCGACGTGGCCCAGGGTGAGAAAATTCCCCGCAAAGGCGGACAGGGAATGATTAAATCCGACTTGTTCATCATAAACAAAACCGACCTGGCCCCGCATGTCGGCGCCCGGCTTGAAGTGATGGAGTCAGATACAAAGGTATTCCGCGGCGAAAAGCCGTTTGTTTTTACCAACCTGAAAGATAACGATGGCCTGGATAGCGTGATAGATTGGGTCAGGGAGAATGCCCTTTTAAAAGGACTGGCATAATGGGGAACTGGACCGGGATTTTACGGCTCGATGCGGAAGAGCGCCGCGGAAAAACAGTTGCAAGGAATGTGTATTTTCAGGGGGCATTGAAAGTCATGCGCCCGATTTACCATGATGAATCGGGCCAGGCTTGCTATTATATCCTGAATCCTGGCGGAGGCTATCTTGACGGGGACCGTTACCGGATGCAATTTTTGCTTGAGGAAAACGCAAAGCTGACATTGACCACCCAATCCGCGACAAAGGTTTACAGAACCCCTAAGCTGGACGCCTACCAGGAAACCGAGGTCATTATGAAAAAGGGAAGCTATCTGGAATACATTCCGGATCCGCTGATCGCATACAGGAACGCCAAATACAGGCAAAAAAACGTTTTTCGCCTTGAAAAAGGAGCAACCCTTTTTTACACAGACATTATCACGCCAGGCTGGTCGCCTGACGGGAAACTGTTCAGCTACAGCATGCTGCAATTAATGAATGAGATTTATATTGATGATCAGCTTGCTGTTTTTGACCATATAAAACTGTCACCTTCATCACAAATTATTGCTGGCCTTGGCTTTATGGAGGGATACACGCATTTGGGCTCCATGATTGTTGTAGGCGAACAAACAAGCCGCGAGCTCCTCGATCGCCTGTATCAAGATGTCCATTCAACGGAGAAAACGTATTCAATCGGTTTATCGATGCTCCCTGTCCCCGGATTCGCAATGCGGATCCTAGCCAATTCGACACAGGTGATTGAAGGTATATTTTCCGATTGCCACCATATTCTTAGTAAGGACTGGTTCAACAAACGGCCAAGCTTCCTTAGGAAATATTAGTCCATAACCCGCCAACCGACTTGGCCGGGTTGTGGTTCTTTTTTTAAAAACCTTTATTTCTCAACACTGAACGAAATTCAATCAAACGTTTGATTGAATTCGCTGAAACCTTGTTAATACAAGAAAGCGCCCGGTTCCCCAGGCGCTTTTCGCATTCGAAATGTGCTATTTGATTTTGTTGAGCTCCTCAATAAATGCAGGGCGTCTCTGGTATTGGCTCTTTAGATGATCAATTAGTAAATTGGCATCTCCTGAACCGCAAGCTTTTTTATATGTGCGGATAACTTTGCACACTCCCTTATATTTCTTTCGGTCTCCCGCCTCTTTGGATTGCTGTTTGATATAACTGCTGAAAAGTACACTTACTTCTCGCGGGTAATCCTCTATAATATGCTCATATAAGTTCATGATTTCAATCTTGTGGTTTTGGCAATACAGCAGGATTCGGCTCGTTTCCGACTCACTTTCAATGATATGTCTGTACACACTGGAGAAATTTTGATTCTCTAATTCATTAAGAATTGATTCCTTCTCCAGTTCCCATTCCCCCGGCGGGAACAACCCCTTATAAATCGGATAAAAATCCGAGTTGTTATTCATTAATAATTCACGGGCCAGCACTTTTTGATTTTCGATGTCGCCCATTTGCTCGTATGTTTTATATCTGTACCTTTTCCACAAGTCAACCCGTCCCGGCAAACTGGAATTAAGTACAATGCCGTCTTCACATAGCTGGAGTCCCTTTGTAAAATCTCCCTTCTCCAATGCTCTAAGAATAGCTTTTTCCCTAAATGTTTTATAGCGGATATTAGATTCCAAAAATGCTTCTGCCTTTTCTTCTGTATCGAACCTCTCAATCAGCATTAATTGGAGTACCTTTAGTTCTTCTATTTCATAATCTGAAGACCAGTTATCAGGTTCCTCATTTTCCAAAAGCTGTTCAATAAGCTTCTCTAGAAGACTTCGCATTTTTTTGTTCCCGGAAAATGCCGCCGCTGCCTTTAATAATTCATGCCTCCATTCACTCCAGCCGTCATACCGCTTATTTTTTGCCTCTTTGATTATTTTCTTAAAAAGTACTTCTTGTCTTTGTTCTGATTCTACTTCTGATGCCTTTTGAGCTGATTCTTTTATAATTTCCGTTGCCTCATTCAATATAGGCGATATATAACCCGAGTCATCCGAAAAGTCGATCATCTTCACGATTGGGGGCATGACAACGAGAGAAATACCAATAGCCTGGTTATAGAAGCCTCCCTCAAGCCGCTGTACTGCCCTTTCCAAAGCCAGCTCCGCTCCTTTGACTGCAGGGCCAACCTTGTTCCACGAAATGAACCCTTTATATTTTTCTTTGTTAATACTCTCCGTAACAAGTGTCTTGCATTGGGAAACCTCATTGTCGTCAACTGAATACCTAAATTGAATTTCCTTTTCAATCTCAGGGTATTGATCCGACAAATCACAAACAATCTTTATTAATTCATCCTTATCCAAGGTTGAAAGGATTTTTGGCAAATCGCTCTGCTGAGAGGCTTGTCCGGGATTTACTTTTTGTATGGTGGTTTCATTTTTGTCCATCATCTCCCTAATCTTGTAAAGAATCGCAGCCTTATGCTTGCAATGTTCTGTCCAATCATACGGGCAATCACATGTTAATTCATCGATTTCCTGCCGGGAACTCAAATGGGCTCTAACGGAATAAACATCAGATCCGGTAATAATTGCTTTAAACTCACCATCGGCACTTTGAATAATGTGATCCACTTTATTTTTGTAAAAATAATCCTTACCCCGCTTTAAAATTTCCGGGTCAAAGTACTCTTCAAAGTTATGAATATCCATATTTCCCCCCATTCTAAGCCTCTTAATACACACTATCGGCAAACAAACTGATATTTATTCTGATTATTTCATAGTATAACAGACCCGCCCAATCGTCAGGCCGGAAAATCACCGGCTTTTAAAATTCCGCCTTAGGAAAATATTAGTATGAACTTTTTAATTACCTAATTTCAATTCTGACGCATGTTTCTAGACCCTTTTGGAAAAATAGGCCTATGCACTAAATTTTTTCAGGAGGAACTGCCTTGGAAAACACCCATGAATTTGTTGAAAAACTGCACGAAAAGCAGAAGAAAGACGAACAAAACAAGAAGCGGCAGGGAAAAGGAAATCCCAGCGACCAGCTTCCGAACAAGCAGCACTAAGCACAAAGCCCTGCATCCTATTGGATCCTGCAGGGCTTTTCTTTGTTTAAGTTGCCTTAAATATGTCTTTTTTACAATAAAAATACAAAATAATGGCTTGTTTTTGAATATTTTGTATTTTATTATAGGAATAGGTAGGAATATTATACCAGAAGGGGGTTTGCCAGTTGGTAAAATTGAAATGGGCGCTTATCAGCGGAATCATTCTTTGCTTAAGCGTAGGGGACTTTGGAGCCGATCAAGTTGCTTCCAGAGACCGGGAAACAAAGGTAGAATCCAAACAAATTGCTTCAAGAGACCGCGAAACCAAGCTTGACCTATCTACGCAGGTTGCTTCAAGGGACCGTGAGACAAAAGTCCAGGCCACTCAATTCGCTTCTCGCGACAGGGAAACTAAGACCCAGGCCACTCAATTCGCTTCCCGCGACAGGGAAACAAAGACCCAGGCCACTCAGTTTGCTTCACGTGACAGGGAAACTAAAACTCAGGCCACTCAATTTGCTTCCCGCGACAGGGAAACTAAAATCCAGGCCACTCAATTCGCTTCCCGCGACAGGGAAACTAAGGTCCAGGCCACTCAGTTTGCTTCACGTGACAGGGAAACTAAAACTCAGGCCACTCAATTTGCTTCCCGCGACAGGGAAACTAAAGTCCAGGCCACTCAATTCGCTTCACGCGACAGGGAAACTAAAACTCAGGCCACTCAATTCGCTTCCCGCGACAGGGAAACTAAAGTCCAGGCCACTCAATTCGCTTCTCGCGACAGGGAAACTAAAACTCAAAACTATTTTGCCTAATTATACATAAACAGCGCGAGCCCAGGCCCGCGCTGTTTTTCTTTTACTCCTTCTGATAGCAGTGATAAACTAAGGAAAATTCCAGACAAACAGGGAGGCGTCGAGACAATGAATGACTTTTTTACGTTCCTGCTTCTTTCACTCTTTGTGGTCATGAGCCCTGGAATCGACACCGCGTTGATAACGAAAAGGACCATTTCCGGGGGGCAAAAAGATGGATACAGGATTGCCATGGGGATTACCACCGGATCACTGGTCCATACAGTGGCCGCCGCATTCGGGCTCTCCGCCATCCTTATGCAGTCGGCAGTTGCGTTTGAAATTGTCAAATATGCCGGCGCGCTCTATTTAATCTATCTCGGCGTCTCCTCGTTTATCACCCGCCGAAAATCGCATGACGACAAAAATGCCTCCGAAAAACCAGGCTCTGCCTACAAACAGGGGCTTTTCTCGAATGTCCTTAATCCAAAGGTCGCGATGTTCTTCCTGACCTTTTTGCCGCAATTTGTACAGCCCGGCGGCGAAGCAACCCGGCAGCTCGTGCTGATGGGGGTTATTTATTCACTCCTATCCATCAGCTGGTTTTTCCTGTATGTCCATTTTATTAACTACTTGCGTGATTGGCTGATGTCTCCAAAAGTGCAGCGCATGATGGACAGGGCCACTGGCATCGTCCTGATTGGGTTTGGATTAAAGTTGGCGCTTGATAGGCATCAATAGCTTTCGCTCAAATGGAAAACGGCTTTTGCACAAAGTCGTTTTCCTTTAATCTAAAAGGCAGCTATATTCACGTTTCGCTTCTTCCCCATTCAGCACCCTTAGCGCCCCTTCCGCCAGAGCTTCCAATTCTTCTTCACCCGGAAGCACAAACACTTCACCCAAAAATCCAATTTTTTTGCGCAACTTACCAACAATATACTCTGAATGAGCAAGCCCGCCCGTTAAAATAATTCCGTCCACTCGCCCATCAAGAACGGCGGCCATCGCGCCAATTTCCTTTGCGATTTGGTGGACCATCGCATTTAGGACGAGCTCCGCGTGGAAGTCACCTGAGATAGCCCGTTTTTCTGCCTCATGCGCGCTTTTCGTTCCCAGATAGGAGCATAGCCCTCCCTTTCTTGTCACGAGTCCTACCACTTCTTTCTCTGTGTATTTTCCCGAATAGCACAGTCGGATCAACTGCTTTAAGGGAAGCGTCCCCGATCGTTCAGGCGAAAATGGCCCCTCATTGTCGGCGTTATTCACATCAATGATTCTGCCCCCCAGACCGGCCGCGACCGATATGCCGGCACCCAAATGGGCAACAACAAAGTTCAATTCTTCAAGTGGCCGGCCAAGCCCGCGGGCTACTTTACGAGAAACAGCCTTGATGTTCAGCGCATGGAGCTGGCTAATCCGGTCGATTCCGGAAAACCCGGACAGCCTCGATTCAGGAATGAACTCATCCACGGTAACCGGATCGACGATATAGGCAGGAATCTCAAACTTAGAGGCTATTTCAAAAGCAAGGACCGGTCCTAGGTTAGATGCGTGTTCTCCAAATATGCCCGATGTGGCGTCAGATAGCATATCTTCAGAAACCATGTATGTCCCGCCATTCATGGGCTTTAACAGGCCACCCCTCCCGGCAACGGCTGCAAGGCGGCGCGCATCAAAACCATGTTTCTCGAAGAACTCCGCAACCACCTGAAGCCTGAGCGGAAGCTGGTCAGCAATTTTTGAAAAGCCGGCAAGGTCCTCATCCGCGTGCCGCACTGTTTCCGTGAACAATAGTTTCCGGTCCTCATAGATTCCAAGCTTCGTGGAAGTTGAACCTGGATTGATTGCGAGAATATAGTGAGCCAACTTGTTTACCTCCAATTTAAACCGGAATCGCGGCGTTCGACGCGGCGGCCACGGCAAGAGCGATGGACGCTAGCTTTGCCTTCGCTGAATCAGACCGGGAATTGAGGACCAGCGGCACCCTTGCCCCTAGCACAATGCCGGCCATTGTCCCATGCGCATAGTACGTAATTGCTTTTCCAAAAATATTCCCGGCTTCAATCGTTGGAACAATCAGCAAATCAGCTCTGCCCTCCAGCGAGCTTTCAATCCCCTTATGAAGGAGCGATTCCTTGCTTATCGCAAGGTCAAGCGGGAGCGGCCCCTCGATTAAAAGCGGCTTGCTGTACTCAGCCTTCAATTCCGCTACAAGCCTGCCCGCTTCGCACGTCACCGGCATCGTTTCCATCACAAGCTCGTTGGCGGCGAGAATGGCTGTCCGAGGGCAAGCAATCCCGACTTTATCGAGAAACTCTAGCGCGTTAAGGACAATCTGCTTTTTTTGACAATAATCAGGGGCAATATTGATTCCACCATCGGTCATAAAAAGAAGCTGGCCGGTTCCCGGAATCTCGAAAGCGGATAGGTGGCTGAAAATCCGCCCTGTCCGCAATGAAAGCTCCTTGTTCAGGATCCCTTTCAGGAAAGGGGTTGTGTTCACCAGCCCTTTCATAATCGCCTGAACCTTTCCTTCGCTTGCCAGTTTTGCGGCAGTATGGGAGGCTTGCTCATCAGTATCGGTGTGAATAACCTTAAAATCTTCCACCCTGAAGTCCATCAGGCCGGACATTTGTTTAATTTGCTTTTCGTCCCCAATGAGGATAGGTTCTATTATCCCAAGACCGGCTGCCTCTTTAACCGCCTCAAGCACAGCCAGGTCATGAGCCGCTGCAATGCTCATCCTGATCGGCTTTTTGTTCCGGACATCTTCTACAACATCCGAAAAGCTTCTATACCTCATCATGTTCACCCCGTTGAAGGATTACTTTTTAAAAAAAATTGCAATCTCATCATTATTGTAAACGCTTCCATATTGATAGGGACGACTGTTTCATGCCAACTTTGTTACAACTTTTTGAAGAATCGAATAGGGGTTAAGCAAACACCGGATGCGTGACATTCTAATGCCAAAATCCAGTTTAAATGTCACGCAAACTCCGGATGCGTGACATTCTAATGCCAAAATCCGATTTAAATGTCACGCAAACACCGGATGCGTGACATTCTACTGCCAAAATCCAGTTTAAATGTCACGCAAACTCCGGATGCGTGACATTTTAATGCCAAAATCCGGTTTAAATGTCACGCAAACACCCGATGCGTGACATTCTAATGCCAAAATCCAGTTTAAATTTCATGCAAACTCCCGATGCATGGCAATCTCCGGACATGTTCAGAGAATCAGCCTGCCATAAATCCTGCAACACCAATCAAAAACGCCAATCCTCAAAGGACTGGCGCTCACACAAATAACTATGCTCTTTTTTTCATCCGATACCCGATATACATAATCGCATACCATACAGGGCCGACGAACAAGGCCACTCTCATTCCTTCGATGAACGCCATCAGCACAATGACCAGCGCAAGGAATGCGAGCGCGAACCAGGATGAATACGGATAGAAAGGCAGTTTGAATTCAAGCGCGGCCGCTTCGTCTGCAGACCGTGCCTTCCGGAATTTCAGCTGGGTCAACAGAATGATCGTCCAGCTCGTAATAACCGCGACGGTCGCGACTGCGGAAATGTACATGAATACTTTTTCTGGAACGATGTAATTCAGGAACACTGCTATTAATAAAAACAGGGCCGAGAACAGGATTCCCCTGCTTGGGGAGCTGGAATTGTTCAATTTGCCGAAATAGGCCGGGCCGTTCTTTTGCAGCGAAAGGTTGTACAGCATTCGGCCAGTGCTGAACAAACCGCTATTGAATGATGACAAGGCCGCTGTCAGGACGACAAAGTTGATGATGTGGGCCGCTCCAGGGATGCCGATGCTGTCAAAAATCTGGACGAACGGGCTGCCGTCCGAGCCCACCTTGTCCCAAGGAAATAGAATCATCATGATGCCAAGCGCCCCAATGTAGAATATAAGGATACGCCATATCACGCTGTTGATTGCTTTTGGTATTGATTTCCTTGGGTTCTCCGCCTCCCCGGCCGTAATTCCGACGAGCTCCACGCCGCCAAAGGAAAACATGACCATTACAAGAGACAACAGGATGCCAGTAATGCCATTTGGCATGAACCCACCGTGTGCCCAAAGGTTGTCAAAGCCAAGTGGCTGTCCGCCATTTCCTATCCCGAAAAGAATGATCGCCAGCCCGGCAATCAGCATTCCGACGATAGCAATGATTTTTATCAACGCAAACCAAAATTCAAACTCACCAAACGCCTTTACGTTAATCAGGTTGACCGCGGTAATCACGACGAGTGCGGCAAGCGCACTTACCCACTGCGGAATATCAGGGAACCAATAATTCACATACACCCCGACGACCGTAATTTCCGCCATGCCGACGACCACCCACATAAACCAATACGTCCATCCCGTCAAATAGCCGGCGAATGGCCCAAGGTACCGATTGGCGTAAGAGCTGAATGAACCGGAAACTGGCTCGGCAACCGCCATTTCCCCTAGCGCCCGCATGATTGCGAAAATAACAATGCCGCCTATCAAGTATGACAGTACGACAGCCGGACCGGCCAACTTAATCGTTGCGCTCGAGCCATAAAACAGGCCGACTCCAATCGCGCCGCCAAGGGCGATCAATTGAATATGCCTGCTGCTTAATCCCCTCTTCAAGTCCTCTTTTTCATGGTTTGGACTCCCCATTGATGTACACCCCACTGCTGTTTATTGCATTACGATTTATCCATAATACCATAAAGGCGTTATTGTTTTATGGAAATTTTATAAGTTTGCACTGGCAAGAAGTCCCTCCCCAGAAAAGCTATGGGCCTGTAAAGGAATCCACTATGGAAACAAGTGATAAAAAAGCCGGCATACGCGGAGGCGCATTGCCGGCTGCAAGGAATTATTCTATAACATCTTCGACCTTTTCGCCATCTAGGACGTCGGCGCGGACTTTTGTTATCCTCCGGTCGTTCATTTCTTCCACGGTGAACAAAATATTCCCATGCTGGACCGTATGCTGTTCAAGCTCGCTTGGAATATAGCCCAGCTGCCCGATGACGAACCCGCTGAGCGTATCATATTCATGAATTGGCAAGTCCACCTTCAGCAGCCTCTCCACTTCATAAAGATTCGTCGTCCCCGGAATCAAATACGTTTTCTCATCAATCACAATAATCGCTTCTTCATCGATGTCAGGTTCATCGTATTCATCAAAAATGTTCCCGACGATTTCCTCAATGACATCCTCGATTGTAACGATTCCGTCCGTCCCGCCGTACTCATCAATTGCAATCGCCATATGGACATTGTTCGTCTGCATGTCCTTGAACAGATGGTCAATGCGTTGGGACTCAAGGACATAGAAAGGCTCCCGAATTAGATTTTTAAGGCTGAACGCATCTTCGGAACAATTTTCAACGAACTGGATCAAGTCCTTCGCATGGAGAATCCCGACGATATTATCAATATTTTCCTCATAGACCGGGAAGCGTGTATACTTCTCATCCAGGACCATCCGGACCGTTTCCGAAAGGGAGTATGTGATTGGAAGTGATCTAATATTCGTGCGATGCGTCATGATATCCGAGACAGTCTTGTTATCAAACTCAAAGATATTGTTGATCATCACTTTTTCCGCTTCCTGAATGGTCCCTTTTTCTTTTCCGACATCAACCATCATTCGGATTTCCTCTTCGGTAACGTCCTCCTCTTCCGCATTGGGATCGACCCCGAAAAGCCTTACGATTGCGTTCATTGAAATAGTAAGAAATTTTCCGAATGGCGATGTAATTCTCGATAACATCGCCAGAGGCTTGACTGCAAAAAAAGCAATTGGTTCGGCCTTTTGCAAGGCGAGCCGTTTCGGGACAAGTTCTCCGAACACAAGCGTGAAATAGGAAAGGACAAGGGTGATGATAATAAGCGAAACCGTTTCAAGCACACTTTGGCTCAATGGGACTCCAAGCCCAACTAGCCAATCCGCAAGCCTTACCGCAAAGCTTTTACCTGCAAAGGCGCTCGCTAGGAAACCCGCGAGCGTAATCCCGATTTGGATGGTAGCCAGAAAACGGCTAGGCTCGGACAGGAATTTTTCCAGCGCGATCGCTTTTTTGTTCCCATTCTCCGCCATCAGCCTAATTTTGTTATCATTCAACGAGATGAACGCAATTTCCGACGCGGCAAAAAAAGCATTGATAAAGATAAGTATGATAAGAACCACGATTTCGATAAACAACAGAACCAGCTCCCAAATATGAGTAATTGCTTATACCCTTTACTTAATCATAAAAAGAGGATATATTGTTCAAATTACCCTTATCGATATAAAAGATGTTTTGAAAAAATATGAATGAAGGTTGTTCCCTTACCGGGACACATACTCAAGAATTCCTAAAATCCATAAACATGGTTCCTTTTATGTTTCCGCTTACTGCCAGGTAAATATTCCTTAACAATATTAAAAAAAGCCTCGTATATTATCTTTATTCCCAATTCCCTGACAAAAAGGGGGACATGAAACTAAATCTATTACGCTATACCCGAAGTGTACTTAGTGTATTCTTTGATTGATGATATTTCCATTAGCCCATTTTGCTCTTTAAACAAATCACTTTTATTAACTTGTATCCATTGGGCTTTCGAGCAAACACTTTTCTAAAAAATAAAAAGACCACAAATTGGTCTTTTAAAAAAGTACGTAATGAAATTCAATAAGCAGTAATGGTTTAAGGAGCGCCGGTTGCTATGAACCGTGCATATTCAAGTGGGAGTGTAACGGAACGGTCATTACCAGCAGGGGAAGGAAAAGTATTAATTTCAATCAGCCATATACGTTTATTTTGATCAATCATAAAATCGATTCCTAGATCAGCCATCTGTTCATTGTCTTTCTCAAAGCAGCTGCAAATTGTATAACCGAGTTCAATGAGTTCCTGTTCAATTTTTTCTATCGCTTTTTTGGTTAATCTCTCAGAAAGAATAGAACTTAAGGTTGAAGGAAAAAAATGAATCCCCTTCTTGCTGCCCATATGTGTTCCGTTCAAGGCCATTCTCCCAAATAGCCTAATGACCTCCCATTCCCCTTTTTCGTTCCGGTTCATATTTAGCCTAATGTCTGTCGGTATTCCTCTTTTTCTAATTGAATCAATACACTCCTGGACAACATATTGATCCTGGCAATAACTTTCATATATCCATTTCCATAATTCTAAGCAATTTGGAAAAGATGCTTCTTCAGAACTTTTATTTAAGTGGTAATTCGCTTTTATTTTTCCATCGCCCGTTTTTTCTATATACACTATCCCTCTTCCGCTAAAGCCATTAACTGGCTTTAAGAATGCCTTTTCCCTTTTAAGAAGAAATTCCTCTATTTGACTACTATCTTTTATCACTTTTGTTTCAGGGGCATAGGGACGTAGCTCTTCATGTCTTGCAAAAAAATTAATATTATCAATTTTATTAAAAAAAACAGAATTGAATATAGTTACCCCCTTATTTAAGAAGGGTTCAAGGCTTTTCTTCCTGAATCTGCACTGCATAAAAATGACTTGCGGCAAAGGATACACCCCCGCTTTCCACGGTAATTCCTCGCCTTCCTTCACCCATAGGTCTCCCTTTACAGTTTTATTTTTCAAATCCAGATGATCAAGAGTAAATTTAATAAAGTTTACTGGCTTGCCGCTGTAACTGTTTAGCCTTATGTGAAGAAGTTTAAAATTGGGGTCGTGGATTGTTTCCTCTGTTTCTCCAACGCATATTCCTACGAAGGGATATGGATTCATATTATCTCCTCCTACTGTAAATTATCTTATGCATTATCTCCAGCAGGTGTCCTTTAAAAAGGCCTCCCTCTAAGCTTGTACTTTTTTCTGTAAGAGGATTTAGGTATACATACAAGCACTTTTTATAAATGCAAATAAGCTATTGATGTAAGTCCATTCTATTGGAAAGGAGGGAAAAACAATGGTTTGCACAAATACAACAACCACTTTTAACGGGTATACATTTACGTATCTGGCTGCTCAATCGGATCCGGCCCAAGGGCTTTTTTGCTATCGAGTCCAGAGTGCCACTCCAATCAATCGAAACGATTTGAGCAACTGGGTTTTGGAAGTGTGCCCTGATTGCCCAGATTTCTTCAGGCAGTTTATTAATATTGAAGGGTGCTCTTCCGTCCCCGCCCAAGCAGGCGCGAACTGCGAAAAAAGAAATCAAATTCCGCCAAATCAGGTTCCGCTAATCGGAGTTGTTTTCAACTATACTCTATCAAGACAACCTGGGAACTCCGCTACATTCTGTGTTGAATTCGATACACCCCTAGAACTGGGTGAAGTCCGGGTTGGCTTCAAAGCCGGAAACCAAAATCCATTTGTATCTCCTACCACTATCTGCGGGCCTGTCTGTTCGGGAATTAAAGGATGCCCATAATAGATAAAATTGTTTTACTAAAGTTAGTTTAAGGAGGCGTTAGCCTCCTTTTTTTAACCTAGAACTTAGCATTCCAACTTAGGCAGAAGTATTGGCAGTATGGGGGACAGTAGAATATCCTGTAACGCAACCATTTTTCCGTAAAGGTGATAATATGAAAGTTTGTATATTAGGACTTGGTTATATCGGGTTACCCTCCGCTCTCTTATTTGCATCTAAAGGCCTTGAAGTCCATGGCGTCGACATTGACTTGGAATTGCTCCATAAACTATCCAACCAATTATTGCCGTTCCGCGAACCTGGCCTTGAAGAATTGTTTACAAATGTTATTGAAACAGAAACATTTACATTTTCTCCTGAGCCCTGCAATGCAGATGCGTTTATTATTTCTGTACCAACCCCTATGGATAAAGACAATAGAGCCGATTTAAGCTTTGTAAAAACAGCTGCAATAATGATTTGTCCCTTTTTAAAAAAGGGCAATCTTGTTGTCCTCGAATCAACAGTTCCTCCTAAAACTGTCGATGAAGTTCTCACACCTTTGCTAAGTGCCACAGGTTTGCATATTGGGGAAGAACTATTTATCGCCCACTCACCAGAACGTGTAATTCCCGGGGATTTATTAAGGGAAATGGTTGAGAATGACCGGATTATTGGGGGGATAAATCAAGAGTCAGCCGAAAAAGCAGCAAACCTATATCGGCATTTTGTGAAAGGAAAAATCCATTTGACAGATGCAATCACTTCGGAAATGGTCAAACTTATGGAGAATACGTATCGGGATGTCAATATAGCCCTTGCAAACGAATTCGCCCTCATTGCCGAAAAAGAAAAATTTAATATATGGGAAGCGATTTCTTTAGCCAATCAACATCCCAGGGTCAATATTCTCAATCCCGGTCCGGGAGTTGGCGGCCACTGCATCGCCGTGGACCCATGGTTCATTGTCGAAAAAGCCCCTGATCAGGCTAAATTGATAAGAAAAGCTAGATGTATTAACGAAAAAATGCCCTATTTTATTGCTGAAAAAATAGCGAACATAGTAAATCAAATACCTGACCCTGTCATCTCACTCCTGGGCTTGACTTACAAAGCTGATGTCGATGATATGAGGGAAAGCCCTTCTCTTAAAGTACTTCAATTACTAAAGGAAATTCCTGTTTCGGTCAAAGTGTTTGACCCTATATTAGGTAAACAAGTACTGGATGAACAGGTCAATTCCCTTGAAGACGTTTTAAAGGATACAGATTGTTGTGTTATTCTAACGAATCACACGTTATTCAAAGAAATAGATTTTAAAAAGTATCTGAACAATTTTCGGACGAAAAACATTTTGGACACACGAAATAGTATCAATTCCTGCGGCCTGGCTGAAGATGGATTTGCGGTATATCAGCTCGGCGTATCCTAGGTGAGTGCATAACAATGGAATATGAATCTATTATAAAACGTGAACCCATAACTATTATTCCAGTTACGAAGCCCGGACTGAATATTAAAGAAGTTTGCGATGATTTGCTAAACAATAAAGTTTACCTTCTTAAACGTTTTCCCTCCGTTTCAATAGATGGAGACTTATGGACTGCGGACCCATTAAATGACAGAAGCTGGAGATTTTCGCTTCACACATTAACGATCATCGAAAACCTTATTTACGGATATGAATTATATGATGAGATTGGATATATGAATAAAGCAATTTCACTCCTTGAAGATTGGCATTCAAAAAATCCGCCAGATTCGACTGCCGTATCCGAAATGGCTTGGCATGATCATTCCACAGCATTAAGGCTTATCATCATTTGCAAATTACATGAATCTTGGAGAAAAAATCATTTTTCGAAGGAAAAGCACCACTTTTTCCTGAAAATAGTGGAAGAACATTGCGAGAAATTGATGAGTGATTCCTTTTATATGCCAAATCATAATCATGGTCTTGATCAGGATATCGCCCTCTACACTGCTTCCATTACATTTAGCTATATGAAAAAAGCCAACAAATGGAGGGAAACCTCCTTAATACGTTTTTGGAAACAGGTTGACCATTTAATTGCCGAGGATGGCAGTTACAAAGAGCACTCCCCGCAATACGTTTATATCTTTTTAGGCCGCTTTTACACATTTTATCATTTTCTAAATAAATATGATCCGGAGGAAGGCAATAAGCTTGTTAAGTATCTTGAGGAGCTGTTAACTTTTTTTATTTATGTAGTCCAGCCAGATGGGCAAATTCCTCCAATCGGTGATAGTGAAATGAGTCCCTTTGCCTTATGGAACGATATTCCTGAACCTTTGATGAATAAAGCAAAACTATTAAAAAAGCCTCATAGTCACCTGAATATGCTTAGCCTCGAGAAAGTCTTTAGTGAGGGAGGCTATGCGATATTACGAAATCAGTGGGATTATTCCAAAGAAACTGTCCAGTCAATCCTTTACAGCAGTTTCCACTCCCGGGTCCATAAACATAAGGATGACCTTGCGCTTATTTTATACGGGAATGGCGTTCCTATCCTAACAGATGCGGGGAAGTTCAGTTACAACTACTCCGACCCGGGAAGAAATTACGCAGAGTCCGCACGGGCACATAATACAATAGTCGTAGCCGGGGAGGAAATGGATACGTCAAAAGCAAATATCGGCAAATCAGGGCTAAATGGATACTATTTTTGTGATCAGCTATCCGTGGTCGCCGGAACACATTGCTTATATAGAGGAGTGCTCCATTACAGGCTGCTAATCTTTCTAAAACCGAGCAACTTCCTATTAATTGACTGGGTTATCGCCAAGGATACAAAGACTGTCGTTCAAAACTTTCTTTTTCACCCTTCCATTGATTGCAGTTTAGATGGAAAAGCCGTAATTGGAAAAGTTATAGGGAAAGAGTGTATTTATTTAACACCGCTATTCCACAATCAAGGCGCTGCCCAAATAAAAAGAGGCCGGATAAACCCATTGGAGGGCTGGTATTCCCCGAAGCACTCTATTCTTGAACCGACATGGAATGCCCAATTCACACAAACAGGCAAGGAAGTACGTTTTGCCACCCAAATGCTGATTGATAAAAATAAACCTGCCATTGACAACTTTTCATGGTACGGCAACCTAGTGAAATTCACAACCAATCAACAGGAATTCATGATTATTCTGCATCAATATAGTCATGAACTTTACCTGAATGGAAAGAAAATGAATTGGCTCAGCTTGGAAAATGCCCAACTAGAAAATGAAGTGAAGAAGAGGTGGATGGAATTTAAGGGCTGAGCATCCTTCCTAATACATTTGAAAAAATGATTCATTTACGGCCGAGAGGAGTTAACAATTGATGGGCTCTTACTTAATTGATAAATCCCTTCATCAGAAAATCAAGGCAATTCCTGAAATATCGACAACCCACTGTGAGCATCCAGAAATTAGAGTCGCGTGTATTTTGGACACCTTCAGCTTCGAGTGTTTTAAGTATGAGTGCAATTTAATGCAGCTTTATTTATCTGACTGGGTTGAAAAGATTGAAGCATTTAAGCCCCATTTCCTGCTTGTGGAATCCGCTTGGCGGGGAGTTGATGATTCATGGCGGAACCTGTTGACGAGCGTTGGTAAACACGACCATTCCCAAATAAAGGCTTTAATTCAATATTGCAATGAAAAAGGCATTCCTACAGTATTCTGGAATAAGGAAGACCCACCCAACTTTACCTATTTTATTACCACTGCAAAACTTTTTGATTATATCTTTACCACTGATAGTAATTGTATTCCCAAATATCAAAAACAGGTTAGCCATCAGCACGTATATCCTCTACCCTTCGCGGCACAGCCTGCAGTTCATAATCCTGTTTTTTCAAATAACACACCAAAGGAAAACGTAGCCTTTGCAGGTACTTGGTATTCATTCAAACATTTAAAAAGACAAAAGTATATTAATCTACTTTTAAAACCCGCTCTCCGTTATGATTTAAAAATTTTTGATCGAATGTTTCATTTTACGGGCAACAAAAATTATCAATTCCCCGATTACTTTCAGAATAATATTATTGGTTATCTTGATTATCTTGATATGGTCAAAGCCTATAAAATTTTTAAGGTTTTTTTAAATATCAATTCGGTGACGGGCAGCCCGACAATGTTTTCGAGAAGGGTATTCGAACTTTTGGCCACCGGAACATGTGTAATCAGTTCCGTCTCAGATGCCATTTCCTCAATGTTTCAAGATATCGTAAAAGTCGCTTCCTCAGAAAAAGAAGTGGAAAATCACTTGAAAAGTTTGTTGGAAAACAAAGAGGAAAGAGAAAAGTTAAGCTTGTTAGGAATCCGTGAAATTCATAAACACCATTTATATAAACATCGGTTTGAAAAAATACTGGACGTTGTTGGTATACAGTATGAGAGAAAAAGCGATTTGCCGGGGGTATCTTTGATAACCGTTAATACAAGCCAAGAGCACATCGATAATATTCTCAAGAACTATAGGGAACTCAACTACGAGAACAAAGAACTCATTGTTTTAATAAATGAAGGCTCTGTTCAGGAAGATGACTGGATGAGGCTGATCAAAGACGATGACCACATTCAAGTTAAAAAAATGCCTGCCGGTACTGCTTATGGGGAAACGTTCTCATCAGGCATAAAAATCAGCAAGCATCCCTATGTCGCTGTTTTTGATGAAGAGCATTATTATGCTCCAAATTATTTACTTGATTCAATGCACGCATTTACCTGGTCAAGGGCCGATATTGTTGGCAAGAGCACCTATTATGCTCATGTTGAAGCTGCAAATACATTTGTTATGAGGGAATTGGATAAGGAGCATACCTTCACTAAATTTGTCTCCGGAACAACAATGGTAATTAGAAAAGAGGTGTTTGAACTCGTTTCCTATCCAAAGGGCAATGAGGGAACTGACACAAAGTTTTTAAAGGAGTGTAATAAAAAAGGAATCACCGTCTATTCAAATGACCGATTTAACCATGTCCGGGTAAAATCCCGGGAGCACAATTTGCATAGCTGGAAAATATCAGATGAAGATTTCATCAACAAGTCAATGATTATTTCAAACATCAAGAACTTTAAGGACTATGTTACAATATAGTCCTTTTTCAAAACGGGGTGAAATTTTGAAACACCTTTTTAATCCTTACGAAAAAGAAGGAATCCATCAGGAAACAAGGCTTGTTTTATATAACACAATTACAAATCAGTATGAGAAAAAGATAATTATTCCTAAAGGAACTTCCTTAACGATTCATGAAGATGAACTTCTTCATGCTCCTTACAATTACAAATTTAAATACCAAATACGCGACAAAGAACGGTGGATTGATAAAACATCTTATAAACCAGTTATAGATAGTTTGATGTCCTCCAACTTTTTGGTGGATGGCTATCATATAGGCCAGGCATCTGAAAATTTTGAGGCCCTCTATAACCTGGCCGTAGAGGATTCACCCAATTCACGGATAATCCTTAGGAATATGATTGTTTCCCTCATGCAAAGTATTTGGCGAGACAGAAATCACCGACATCAGACCGCCAAAGAGTTCATTTCGTTCGCGCTGCATAAGTATGGAATAAAGGACACTTTTTTTGGGAATCTCCTTATTTACCTTGATTATTATCTTAAATTCAAACAGGATTTCAATACCCATGGCCTTAATTACAAATCTTATAAGACTATTTTTGAGCAGCTTACAACACAGAATTCACCAGCTTTTATTCTAGAAAGGCTAAATGAATTAGATGAAGCCGGTTCCAAAATGGCTTTTACCGATGTGTTAAGGGGAAAATTATTGAGTTTCATTGGAAGCCGCGCTGAAGCGGAAACGTCTTTTTCAAACATAAGCTCAGAGGGTGTAGACTATATTAAGTTTTTATACTTTGACCAAGGTCTATTTACGTACAGCTTTCCAACAGGCGAATATAGCCCTGGTACGGCAAAATGGATAAGTAATGGAAAGGTAAGTGCAAAAAAGGGCCCATTCTTTTTACTGTCCCTGGATACCCGTTTTTTAAGGCTTTACGGACCTCAGCTGTTTTATTTTGCAGGTATTCTTACAAACTATCCATTTCATTTTCATCTTATTGGAGATAAAGATGAACTCCGTCACCTTAAGATCGATGCAATCAACTACCTGAATCAGATGCAAAAATTTATGGGGCAGCCAGCCTCCCCTGCAAATATCTCCATTACTACCGAACAGCTTCCAAATTGGGTGAAAGATAAAAAAACGTATTATTCATGTGCCCGTTTCATTCAGGCAAGCAACTTGATGAAGCATTATGATCGGGACGTTTATATTATGGATGCGGATATGTCTTTTACCGAAGATCCAAGTGACTATTTAAGTCAAATAAATAATGGTGATGTTGCTTTTCCATTTTCCATTGGCGTCGTAAGCCTATGCCCTTGGAGAAGAATGATGGCAGGAAATGTTTTTATTAAAAACAATGCACAAGGACATGAATTTTTGGACTTGATGAATCACTATTTTGAGGACAACTTGACTAAACCTACTGCCTGGACTCTTGATCAGAATGCGTTGTCATTTGTTTATGAACAATCTGTCCAAACAAACTCCCAAATTCGTTTTTTTGATATCAGCCAGCTCAAAAAAAGGCCTCTGGGGCAAGAGAAAATCCGGAAAAACATTGAGAAATTACGTTGAACCCTATTTCCCAACCACCCCGCTTCAATTTCAATTTTTCCGGTAATTTCCGACTTTGCAAACAATGAACGTATGTAAAGGTCTTCACTGTAATGATTTTAAGCTGGACTGAACAAACAATCTTTTCCGATTAATTTAAATTACTATGCCAATACCCTTACCTTTTTTCTAAAACCTTCATACTATGCCAAGAAAGGTAAAGGCCACATTGATTCACCAACAAGTGAAAGGTAAGGAGTGCTATATTTGAAAATTCTTTTTACAAATCCGCCGCCCATCATTAAATACGGAATGCAGCCCGGCTTTGAAAAAATGGGTTGGAAAACAGACAGATTGGAAGTTCCAGAACAGTCGGAGAAAGGGCTCATTCAAAAAATCAATCGGTTCAAGCCTGACTATCTTTTCACGGAAGGCGGAGTCGATACGAAAAGGTTCGTCTTCCCTGTTCTTGAAAAATTCCAAATCCCCCATATTTATTGGGCGATCGAGGATCCTGTCGCCAATGATTCACTTGCAATGGAATGGGCTGAAAAATCAGTTTTGACGCTTACCCCCTGTGCGGAAATGTTAAAAAATTACAAAAGAAAAAATCATAAGGCGATTTGCATTCCCTTTGCGATGGATCCCGATTATTACAATCGGAAAAAGCCAAAAAAACCGTATTCCGACCTTGATGCTGTTCACATTGGAAATAATTATGACGTTTTTGACGAGCGTTATGAAGCGTACACATATATCCTGCAGCCATTTATCGATAAAGGAAAAGCGATTGCCATCTATGGAATGGACTGGCAGAACCCAAATCACCGGTTTAATGTCCCAGGTCCATTTGCAAAGGGCTATCTTTCACATGAAGAATCCGTTTACGCCTATTCTTCTGCAAAGATTACCCTTGGAGTCCACTCAATAACCGACTCGGGCACGATGCAATCAATGAGGACATTTGAAGTTCTAGGGTGCGCAGGATTCTTTTTAACCCAGCGGACGAAGGCCATTGAATCGATGTTTAAAAATCACAAACACCTCGTTTGGTCAAGCTCTTATGATGAAACGGTCAATTTAATGGAGTTTTATTTAAAAAATGAAAAGGAAAGAGAAAAAATAGCCAAAACTGGGCAGGAATTTGTGTATAAACACCATACCTACAAACAGCGTGCCGCAGAAATAATTAAAAACTTGGGTAAGTAAACAAATTGTCTATTAACAAGGGAGGCTTGAGATGAGTAAAGACATTACGATTATCTATCCCCCAGCCATTGATTATAAATTTATGCACCAAAGGCCACAGCAAATCATGAAAGCGATGGCGGAGTTGGGAGCCAATGTCCTTTTTTTAAATCCTGAGACTTTTTTCGATCAGGATGAACCGGTTGAAGTTCCATTTTCACACCTTCCTAATTTTAGGGTGGTAAAAAAGGATGTCGATATCTCGCCATTTATTAAAGGAAAGAAAATTCTTTGGTGCGCAGTGAATCAAGGAAATCAAATCGACCTGCATAAACCTGATTTAGCTATTTTTGATTCCTGTGATCTTCCTTCTGACGAGTTTTCCGTCTGGAAATCGTACATCCCGGAAATGGAAGAAAAATGTGATATTATCTTTGCCACCTCACCTCCAATTTACAATGAGCATAAGGCGAACGGGCGAAACGTTCATCTTCTGCCGAACGGTGCGGACTTTGATCATTTCAAAAAGGCGTCCAGCCCGATTGGAAACCGCCCAAAAGATCTTCCGTCCACAAAAGGACGCCCATTAATCGGCTATTACGGGGCTATTTATTCGTGGCTGGATGTTGAATTAATCGAGAAAATCGCGGATCGGTACCCTGTCGTACTAATCGGTTCCCAGAATATCCAAATAAAACATCACAATGTCAAGATGTTGGACATGAAATTTTATGAAGAACTGCCGCGTTATTTAAGCTGGTTTGATGTGGCCATCATTCCCTTTAAAATGACAGATATGATAAAAGCCACGAATCCAATTAAATTTTACGAATACATTTCAGCGGGCAAACCTGTGGTGAGCGTCCGGCTGCCCGAACTTTCCAAATACAAGCATCTGTGCCATTTTGCTGAAAAGAAAAATGTCCTTGCAATAATTGAAGAGGCATTAAAGATGAATACAGCGGAAAAAATTTATGAGAGACAAAAAGAGGCCATGAAACATGATTGGGTTGCCCGGGCGGAGGTAGCATTGAAAATCATACAGAAAGCCTTAAAGAAAAAATAGGAGGAATGCCGAATCTCATCGTTCTAACAAAAGGAGGAAACGGACGAGAAATGGCAGAGCAAATTTTGGGAAACTACATCATTAGTATGACGCAAAAGGGTCATGGGGGATCCAGTCTGGTCTACTTTGGAGTTGATTCAATCGGGAAGAGGGAAATCGCTGTAAAAAAAATGTCCAATATCGCAAAGGCGCTAAGGGAAGCCTGGATAATGAAAAGCTATGGTGAATATAAAGGTTTGGTTCAATTTTATGATTTCTTCATCCATGAAGGCCATGCGTGGATTGTCATGGAAAGAGTGTACGGAAATGAATTAAAACAATACGATTTAATTAGCTCTATAAAAATTACAATCAACATTTTAAAATCGTTGAATAAGTTGCACTCCAAAGGAATTTTGCACACTGACATTGGCCCCAAGAATATTTTATTGACTGACCGGGTGAATTGCGAAATTAAGCTCATCGATTTCGGCTTGTCTGTGGTGAAGGACCGTAAAGGGGTATACCGTGGGAAAGCAAATGGCTGGATGGGGCCTTCTGAAATCGATATCAGCGATAATTACGACCTTTATGGAGCAGCGGCCGTATGTGTGTACATGATAAATGGGCAGAGTAAACCTTCCACGTTGGAAGATTTAAAGCTTAGAACGATCCTTGAAAAAGCAATGCACGACAAACCTTCAAAACGTTACCAAACTGCAAAAGAGTTCCAGAATGATCTGGAAACCTATTTAAAAGCAATTGAACCGCAAAGAAAGGAAGATACTCGAATTAAGGCGGATAAGCTAATGATTGTCGCGCATCCGGATGATGAAGTCTTGTTCGGCGGTGGTGAACTAATAAAAGAAAAAGGTTGGAAGGTAATTTGCGTTACGAACAGCAATAACAAAGAAAGGGCTTCCGAGTTTAAATTTGTCATGAAAAGTCTGGGAGCGGAATATGAAATCTGGGATTTCCCTGACGTTTGGGAAGGAGATTTTGACAGGCCCGCTTTAACAAAAAAAATAAAAAATGAGTTGAAAGGGAAGGATTATAAAAAAATCGTCACCCATAATTTACATGGGGAATATGGCCATACACAGCATATCGCACTATCTGAAGTTGTCCACAGTTTATGCAAGAAAAATTTATATGTATTTGGATATGGTGATAAAAAGCTACCCGAGAATGTTTTGAAGGAAAAGCTAAAACTTCTTCACCAGTATGAACTCTTCGTTTTCCAAAAAGATTACTACATGAATTTAAGAGAATTGGAGTATGAAAAATTAACAAAAGTTCAAGATGGAGAAAAACACAAATGATTGAAAGGGGTGGCCGACATAAAAATACTCATGCTTGCAGACCATTTGGTACAGGGTGGATTGGAAACTCATGTTGTTACATTGGTTAATGAACTAACTAAACTGGGTCATGAAATTCTTTTATTCACCGCATCAATTTCACCACAAGTTCTTTCACAAATAACCCCCTCAAAATTTAAATATCTTAATTGGTCAGAGGGCTCCTTAAAACAAATTGAGAAGTTCAAGCCCGATATCATCCATTCACATCCATTTACAGCAATCGATAAAGGACGAGAATTTGCAATTCATTTTAAAAAACCTTTAATTGTTACAATGCACGGCATTTATGATTTCGGGGTGGATGATTCTCCTCTAGGTTATGAAGTTAGCAAAGTATTAAAGAGAATAATTGCCGTCGACTATAGAGTGGCATTGTATCTTTTGAACAATGCCTATCAGCCTGAGAAAATTTCCATTATCAGAAACGGAATAGACTTTCAGAAGTTTTATCCCAAAGCCGGAGATAATCGCCTACTCTCCTCTCTGGGGCTTAACCCCGCCAACTTTACCATTTCTGTTGTTAGCCGTTTTGATGATGACAAGGAATTGCCAATCATCCAATTATTAAAATGCTCTTCCCAGCTTTCAAATTTTGTAAAAGGGCTAAACCTTATTATCATTGGTGATGGCGGAAAGCTTAACGACGTGAAGAAAGCGATCCCCACAAAAGTATCTTCCAATATAAAAATAAAATTATTGGGCTGGCAGGAGAATATTGAAGATTTCTATAGGATATCCGACTTGGTGATGGGGAGTGGGAGAGTCGCATTGGAAGCTCTCTCCTGCAAAATACCTGTTTATGCAATGTGGGATGGGTTCGGAAGTGTGATCACAAAAGACAACCATGATTTTATTATGATGGGGGCAGCTTTCAGGCAGCTATCTGATGATGAATTAATATTCGAGTTGGCAAAAGTGGTTAATCAACGAAGCTTCCTTCAACAATCAGCCCGAGAATCCTATGAGTTTGTAAGAAAGGCATATGACAGCAGGATAATCACCGAGCAATTGGTAAGGGTTTATGAACAATACCGCCAGTAAGAATAAGTGGTTTTTCAGAATCGCTACGAACTGATTAAACCGCCCAACACTGTTTTTCTCCTGCCCGAATAACATGGTGGTATAATAACCCACCCACGCAAAAGGAAGGAGTATTAATATGAATATTGGGCATAAGAAAGGCACTATGGAGCACGGAGATTTTTTGGAGGAGGTCTTTAATTCCATATCCTGCAAGCAAACAGACCATCATGAACACCACGAATGCGAGGATGACTGCCATTGCAAAGAAAACAAACATTGCATTTGCAACGTTCTATGTGAACTGGAACACCAAAAGAAAACATTCCGTTTTAGAACAAAAACTGGTGATGAAATCATTGGCAAAATCAAATGTTTTGATAAGTGCACCGGGTGCGTCGTCATCATTCAACCAGGAATGAAATCTCCAAAGCTTCCTCCGGTTGCAGTCATCATTTCATGTTTCGATATCGAAAGCATATCCTTTGAGGTCGAACACTACTAACCATCTCTTTCTCAATACTCAATAACTGGGAAAGGATCAATCAATGTGAAAAGAAAACTAAAAGTCATGGTCATCTTTGGAACCAGGCCCGAAGCAATTAAAATGGCTCCATTGGTAAACGAACTTGCCAAGCACCCAGAATTGATTGAAACATACGTAACTGTAACTGCCCAACACAGGGAGATGCTCGACCAGGTTTTAACGGCCTTTTCCATTAATCCGGATTTTGACCTTAACTTAATGCAGCCGGGACAAAGCCTTGGGGAATTTGCTTCCAGGTCTTTGAGGAGCCTTGAAATGATCATTAAAAAGAGTAAACCTGACCTGGTTCTTGTTCACGGGGATACTACAACTACCTTCGCAGCCGCCCTGGCTGCTTTTTATAACAATGTAAAGGTTGGACATGTGGAAGCCGGGCTTCGGACCTTTAATAAGGATTCTCCTTTTCCAGAGGAACTAAATCGACAACTGACAGGGGTGATCGCAGATCTTCATTTTGCCCCTACAATTACGGCATTAGGCAACTTACAAAAAGAAAACAAGGATCCTCGGGCTCTATTTTTAACAGGAAATACTGTAATAGATGCTTTGAAAACAACTGTAACGACAAGTTATAATCATGACCTGCTTCATTCAGTTAAGGGAAAAAGGCTTATTCTGCTAACTGCGCATAGACGGGAAAACCTTGGGAAACCAATCACCAATATATTTAATGCTGTTAGAAGGATTTCAAGGGAATTCGACGATGTTGCAGTAGTATATCCAGTCCACTTAAATCCCGCTATTCAAAAATTGGCAGGGGAAATGCTTGGTGGCCATTCAAACATTCACTTAACAAAACCCCTTGATGTGATTGATTTTCATAACATTTGCGCCCGTTCGCACTTGATTCTAACCGACTCAGGCGGCATTCAGGAGGAGGCCCCTTTCCTTGGAGTCCCTGTTCTGGTATTAAGGGATACGACTGAGCGGCCGGAGGGGATTGAGGCTGGATCATTAAAGCTTGCTGGGATTGAAGAGGAAGGAATTTATCGCTTAACAAAAGAATTATTGACAAATGATACTTTGCACAAAAAAATGTCAGTCCCTTCCAACGTATATGGGGATGGCTTTGCATCGAAACGAATTGTTGACGCCATCCTCCAATACTTTGGCCTTCGTATGGAGTTAAATTAAATGAAGAATTCCCAAATAATCATTCCTTTCTCCATTTTCAGACGGGAAGGAATGATTATTGGGTGTTAAGCAAGTGTAAGATAGATTTGGCTTTCTCCCTCCATGTATGTTTCCTCGCTTCCTCCTTTAACCGGTGCGTGAGTTTTTCATCCTTCCCCATCTCAAGGGCAGCCTCCACTTTTTCCAAAAACCGCTTATGATCCTCAGCAATCATAACAACGTCATATTTCCTGCATTCCGGAAGATTTGTAGATACAATCGGCTTTCCCGCGGCCATATATTCAAAGAGCTTAATAGGTGATGTCGATATTGTCACTTCATTGACTAAAAACGGGATAATGGAAACGTTGAAATGGCGGGCATATGCTGGCAGTTCTTTATACCGTACCGGACCTAAATAATGAACGTTCGGCCTGGAGAGCAAGCGGCTTTTATTTATACTACCGTCATAGTCCAAACCTAACAAAACAATTTGCCAGTCTTTCCTTGAGAAGGCGAGCTTCTCAAGGAGTGGATAATCAACCCAGTTCGCAAGCGCTCCGAAATAGCCAATAACAGGCTTTTTCCCCAGATGGAGGCCGTCCACGAGTACCGCCGGGGAACTATTCCCGGAGACTGCATGAAAGTGTTCATAATCCACACCATTTGAAACAAGAGCACATCTAACAGGAGGCCTTTTATCCAAAATATCGTTGTAAAGTTTATCCGCTGTCGCAACCACATAGCATGATTTATTTTCAAGTATCGCCAAATGTCTTTCAAGAATCAGCCTCGGAATGGGAATTCCCGATATACTCGGGGACAATTCATCGATATATTCATAAAGAATGTCAAATCCCATTTCAAGGCACGTTCTGACAAACCCGTAATCCCTTATCATATCTCCTGAGTACATATGCACAATGACCCTGTTTTGCTGTTTGGCAAAATAGGAGAGGATCTCCTCTTCAATTTCCGGCTCTCTCATATTTACTAAAAAACAGCCTGGGACTACTTCCTCTATAGAGTCGACCGTATCATATTGATTAAATGTCCCATAAAGGTACAATACACCTTCGCCCGCAAAATTGAGCGCAATATGCTGGGGACGCTGAAAAAGAGGTATATTCCAATCAAGCAGAGAGGGAAAAAGGACAATCAGCTTGCCCGGATTGTTTTCTACGATTGACTTAAGCTTCTTAAAAATAAACTGTCGGACACCTGAATTCAAGCTTATCCGTCTTTGTCTAAAATGCTCTTTTCTAATAGAGAGGTTTTTCCTTAAACGTTCTCCGCTTACGTAATCGTTATCCATTTAACCGTCACCCCTTTCGAATAGCTTGTAAAGCTGGCTGTTCGGGAATTCGCTGAAATGAATTAGCTGGAACATCGCTTGCTAATAGGGAAAAATTTTTTCAAACTCGTTTGTCCATACAAGCGGTGAACAATGTTTTTTAATCCGCCTATTGTCCGAATCGGAGGTGTGGTGGGAATTCGAATAACGGATATACACATAATTAAACTGTGAAGATGCATACATACAGAGCCCTCGTTTTTTACACTCCTCCAAAAAAACCGCATCCTCTCCCACCGAAATCGGAGGAAACTGCACTGTCTCAGCAACAGATTTTTTAAAGACAAGAGTCGAGCCGGCTAGTGTATCACTGGTATTTTTTATAAATGTATTCTCTTTGCCTTTAAAGAGCAATCCAAGAAGCCCATCGGATTTAAAATAAATGAATATTGACTGCTTTCCGACAACATCGGCTCCGCGTCTCTCCAATTCATCCAATGCTTCTTCAAGATAATGGGCACCATAATAGTCATCGTCATCAAACCGTGCAATGATATTATATTTTGCCTGGCGGATTCCCTTGTTTAAACAAGAGCCGAGCGATTCTTCAGAGGGAAGTTCAAGGACTTGGATAAGCGGGTTATCGGGCAAGCCCACAACCTGATGTTTGCTAAAGCCATGAAGGATGAGCACAAGTTCCTTTTCTTCAATTGTTTGATTTTCAAAATTAAGAAGGGTTGCTTGAAGAAAATCCGGCCTTTTCGTACACGTAATGACAGAGACCATATGGTTCACCCTTTTAAGCGTTTAGTATTACTTTTATGACGCAGGAAGAAATATAATGCTTTGACCCTCTGGAAATCCCTATAACATCCCTATTGATTAAGCTAATCTCAATAATTTGGCAGAAAAATCCGCCCTATTGACTAAGAATAACGCCGGGATTATAATGTTACTTTCGGGTAAAGCCCGACGTGGTTCGAGAACCTCCCACGCTAAAAAACTAAGGAGAGAGAAAGATGAATATTAAATCATTGGCAGTGAACGGGATTATTGCTGCGCTGTATATTGTGGTGACGTTTTTTATCCAGCCGCTCAGCTTTTCAAATATTCAATTCCGTTTATCCGAGATGTTCAACCATCTCATCGTATTTAACAAGAAATACTTTTTCGGCATTATCCTTGGCGTTTTCCTGGCAAACCTTTTCTTCTCGCCAAGTCCCGGCCTCGACCTTATTTTTGGTTTCGGGCAATCGGTGCTCGCCCTTTTGATTACCATGTTTTCATCCCGGTATATTAAAGGAATCTGGGCTCGGATGGCAATTAATACCGTTGTCTTTACGGTGACGATGTTCCTGATTGCCTGGGAATTGAACATTGTCTTCAAATACCCATTTTTCGCTACATGGCTGGCGGTCGCATTCGGCGAATTCGCCGTGCTTACGATTGGCGCGCCATTGATGTATGCCATTCATAAACGCATCAATTTTGAAAAACTTATTGATTAATAGCGAAAGGCCAGACCGGTTAGGGTTTGGCCTTTTTTGCGCATAGCAAGCTTTCCCCCGTAATTCCAATGGAGGAGCGCTTCAATTACAGCGTCTTGATTTTAGTAAAAAAATAATAGTATTTATACATGACAATGGCTGCAAGCATGGCTCTCAGCGCCCAGCTGTCGGTCATGACGAACGGAATTGCGATCATGCAGTCCGCAAATAGGAGAATCGTGAGTTTTTGTTTTAAGGTCATTTCCCGTTTCCGTACAAAACCTTCGAGATGTTTTTTATACAGTGGGCTTTCTTTGAACCATGCCTCGAACTTCTTCGAGCCTCGCATAAAGCAATACGACGCCAACAAAAGGAGCGGGGTGGTCGGAATAACCGGGAGGACAATGCCGATTATGCCAAGTCCAAGAGACATGAAACCAGCAAAGATAAACAACAGGCGCAGCGGCTTCCTGACGATATCGGCCACCTCCTTTCTAGAAATTTCCTCTATGCCGGCATTGTGGCTGTGAATAATTCCTGCAGGTATCGATAGTGAACAAATTCGCCGCGGCTTGCCATGGAAAGGATTTCTTCGGCTGTTGCCCATTTTACAGCGCTAACTTCCTCCACCTGGAGGACGCACTCCGCGATATCGACATTCTGCCTGATAAGCCAAACGTCGGAAATGCTCTCATCCCTTACAACAGTGAAAGCTACCTCGGCATTTTCCATATCCGGAACAATGCCCAGTTCCTCTTTCGTTTCCCGTATACATGCCGCGGCGCTGTCATCACCCATAATCGCGGCGCCGCCAGTGGTTGCCCACAAATTCGGGGAGCCTTTTACATGCGGGGCGCGTTTCTGGATCAAGTATTCTCCTTTACTGTTCAGAATCCAAACATGGACGACAAGATGAAAGTCACCATGTGCTAGTTTTTCCCCGCGGATTGCAGTTCTTCCTGTTTTATTCCTGTCGCGGTCATATACATCCCAAAATTCCGGCATAGATTCCCCTCCAAATTGGCTAATCGAACCTTTATGATACCACTTTTTACAATTAATCAGTGCCTTGGGTTTTGATGAAATCAAGGGCCCGTTTGGTCACCGAAATTTAAACTTTGTATACGAATAGTACTTTTCACCTTCATCAAGCACAATGGAAGGAAAATTTGGTTGGTTAATGGCGTCAGGGTATTTCTGGGTCTCCAGACAGACTGCCAAATACGGCTCTGGCTTTACCTTTCCGCTCAGCAGAAAGCCACCTTCAAGCTGGTTCGTTGTATAAACCACTACAGCAGGCTGGTTCGTTTCAACCTCCATTTTCCGGCCACTCTCATTACAACGCAATTCTATGGCCGTCCCGTTCTTTTGATTAAGTACAAAGGGATGGTCGTAACCCTTTCCGGCAAGGAGATTTTGCTCATCGCTCGATGCAGGGCCGTCTGAAAGCTTTCTGCCCTCCCGGAAATCAAAAGCTGTACCCTCTACATCAAGCAGGCTTCCAGTCGGAATCAGGTTTTCATCCAATTCCAGAAATCTTTCACTATCCAACTTGAGAGTATGATTAAGAATGGTCGATTTGGCGTCCCCACTCAAGTTAAAATAAGTATGGTTGGTCAGGTTAAGAATCGTCTTCTTATCTGTTGCTCCGAAAAACTCAACGATGAGCTCGTTATCATCGGTAAGGGTATAGACTGTCCTTAAGGAAACGTTCCCCGGGTATCCTTCCTCACCGTCCGGGCTCTCATATGAAAATTCGACTCTGGCGACAGGTCCCTCCGCGTGGACTTTTGCATCCCAAATGACCTTATCGAGTCCCTTCAGTCCTCCATGAAGATGGTTGCCGTCATTATTTTTGGCAAGAATATATTCTTTTCCGTCGAGGCTAAAGCGCCCATCCTTTATCCTTCCAGCCACCCGGCCCACGACCGCTCCGAAATAAGGCGAATGCCTGAGATAATCCTCGAGATTGTCGAAACCGAGCACCACATTCTCAATTTGCCCTTTTGAATCCGGTACAAGGATTTCGGTAATAATGCATCCATAATCCAGGCAGGTGAACCCCATGCCATTATGGTTCGTTATCGCAATCGCATGGACAGGTTTTCCATCCAGTTCCCCAAAGCTTTTCTTTGTTACTTCCATAGCCCGACCCCTCCCGAAACTTTTTGCGTTTTTTTTCCCGGCTCTCTGCATTGATTCCTATTGGCCGATTTTTCAGATCCCTGCATGCTTATTGGAAAGATTTATTTTCTAAAAAGAACCTAACAATGCCATAGTCATACAAAACAACATGTTTTGCAACTTCTTCCTCCTAAACAAGCGGATACTAGTATTTGGCTCATTCAATTAAAAAAGCAAATCCCCGTGATATGGGGGGATTTGCCTTTTTCCATGATCCGCTGCTTAAACGAGAATCGGTTTATTCAAGAGTTTTTCGACTTGGGAGGCCGGCAGCGGGCGGCTAAAATGATAGCCCTGCCCAACGGTGCATCCGTTTGACACCAGGTATCCGACCTGTTCCGGTTTTTCGATTCCTTCGGCGATAACATGGAATCTCATATTCAAGCCCATGTCGAGGATTGTTTTGACCATCGCGCCTTCTAACGCATCGGCGTCAATATCATCAAGGAATGATTTATCAATTTTAATCGTATCGATTGGCAGGTGTTTGAGATAACTCAAGGATGAATAGCCTGTCCCAAAATCATCGATGGCAATCTTTACCCCCAACTCGTTCAATTGCCCAAGTATCTTGATGGACCTATCAATGTTCTGCATAATACTTTCCGTTATTTCAAGCTCAAGCGAACTTGGGTCCATTTCCGTTTCGATTAGGATTCGTTTTACCGATTCGACAAAATTATCATCCTGGAACTGCCTGACGGATATATTTACGGAAACCATTAATGGCGGATAACCTTTTTCCTGCCAACTCCGGTGCTGCTCACACGCTTTTTTCAACACCCATTTCCCGATTGGGACTATAAGGCCGGTTTCCTCGGCAAGCGGGATGAATTCCGAAGGCGGCACAAGCCCCTTTATCGGATGCTCCCACCTGATCAGCGACTCGACGCCGATGATAGCGCCGGTTTCAAGTTCAACCTGCGGCTGGTAATAAAGCGTGAGCTGCCCCTGTTCGATTGCCTTTCTCAACCCTGTTTCGAGCTCCATCTTCTTGGAAGAAAGTCCTTGCAGGTGGGATGAAAAGAACTGATAGTTATTTTTACCTCGGTCCTTCGCAAGGTACATAGCCGTATCGGCATTCTTTATCAGCGTTTCCCCGTCAATTCCGTCTGTTGGGGAGACGCTGATGCCGATGCTTGGAGTTACAAAAAATTCTTCGCCATTTATTCCAAACGGCCTTGAAAAATCATTCAATATCCTTTTTGAAACCCTAACGATCTTTTCACGGCTGGCGTCATTCAATAGAATAATAAACTCGTCGCCGCCCTGGCGCGATACGATGCCATCCTTTTTGACCGCCTGTTCAAGCCTGGAGGCGACAGCCTTAAGCAATAGATCGCCGACGGAGTGCCCTTTCGTATCATTGATGATTTTAAAACGATCGAGGTCAAGGAAAAGGACCGCATGCTTTTGGTTGTTATTGCTGTTTAGCGCCTCGTTCAGTTTTTCCCTGAATCGGTTCCGGTTCGGCAGTCCTGTCAGCGCATCATAATAGGCCATATTCTGGATTGTCTGTTCGGCCTTTTTCCGTTCGGTAATATCACGTCCGACAATTTGCCTCGCAGCCCTGCCTTCAAAGAAAATCGGCATCGATACCATCTCAAGGTCGATCTTTGTCCCATCCAGCCTTGAAGCCTGGAACTCAAGGCTTATCTTTTCGCCGCCATCAGTTCCAATGGTCAGTTCACGGTACCGCATCTCATGGATAACCGACTTCGGAATAAGGCTGGAAAGCGGCATCCCAATTATCTCCCTCGGGCACTCTCCCCCAAAAATCCTTGCACCGGTTTCATTTATATAATCAATTTTCCCCCTGCTGTAAACGGCAATAATATCGGGGGACATTTCAACAAGGCTTTTATAACGGTTTTCACTCTCTTTTTTATCCGTTATGTCAAAAAGCACCGAACTGAAGTCGACAAGTTCCCCATTGGTGACGGTTGGAATCCCCCGGTCCTGTATCCAACGGATTTCCCCGTCTGGACGGATAATCCGGTAAATACTCGTAATGGTATCCCCTTTGGCAAAAGCCTGCTCCCTCTCCGGCAAAATATGCTGGTCATCCGGATGGATCACTTTCCGCCATAGTGTATGGTCCTGGTAAAATTCCTGGAGCCTATACCCATAAAGCTTTTCTATGCCGGGAGTAATCATCAGGTGGTTTGCTTTCAGGTCATGTGTCCAAATGGCGACATCCAGCGTATCAAATATTTCTTTCAGCCGCTGTCGATTCTTTTGAAGTTCCTCCGCAGTCAAATCGACCCCTTTAAGGACAGCGAGAATCAAAAGGCCCGTAACGATTAGGGCGGTGAAATGAAAAAACTGTTTGTTAATCGGAAGAAACATGGAACCGATCTCGGAAATCAGTACCAAACCGGTGAATGAGAGCAAAATTAGTCTTCCTCTATTCTTGATGATAGGCCTTATTTTCATATTTTCCCCTTAATGCCTGCTTTTTCACTATGGCACTTTTCTTATACTTTTAAAATAACAAATTTCCATAAATACCTCAATGTGGTTTTTAATTCCTATAAAAAAAAAACCGCCCGCTCCTAATGGAACAGGCAGTTGAAAGATGTCTTATTGAGCGCCGACCTTTTGTGCAGCATACGGAATGATGTCCCCGACCTGCTCCCCAAATGGGTCCAGCTGCTGGGATTCAAGGACCTTTCCATTCTTGTCGAGGATCGCAAAGCCCCTCACCGACTTCGGACCGCTTGAATCTTTCATTTTTGCCTTGTCAATTAACGTCAAATATTTATCGGAAAGAAGGGTATAGTCAAGGCCCAGCTCTTTCTTCATTTCCTTATGATCCTCCGGAGAAGCGGCGCTTAGCGCGTAGACATCCCCTGGGAAATCAGCAAATAAATCTTTATTGTTCTGCAGCTCGACCAGCTGCGATTTGCAGTAGTCTCAGGTATTGCCGGTAAAGAAAAAGACCAGGGATGGCTTGTCCTTGTTTTCCAGCGATACTTCCTTGCCCTGCTCATCGAGGAGGACCTTTTTCCCGGAACAGCCCGCCATAACGAGCGCAAAAGCCGCCAGGAATAAAACGGTCCGCAAAAAACTCCGCTTATGCATGTATGAACCCCTTTCAACCTATTTGTATTAAGTATACCGTACCGTTTCGGGAGGGCAAGAATCAAGTTTGTGAACATTTTAACAAGATGGTGTTGGTGGTAGCAGGCCAATCAAAAAGTAATAAAAAGAGGCACCCTTTTATGATAAAAAAGGCGGCTTAGTTATCTGAATATCCAGATAAACTAGAATCGGTGAAAAAGTGACTAGAATCTCTTCATTAATGACTAGAATCATTGAAAAAATGACTAGAATACGGCTAAAATCCCTTTTCAGTACTCAGTGGCAAGAAATATTTTGCGCAAGAAGTGTAAATATATACCTAAATCCCAGGATAAATGGCCAAACCCGCTTAATCACACTGAAAAAGGCATGCCATAAATACGGCATGCCCATTTAAACATCCTTCCGGTACACAAGGAACCGCTCATTTGCGTTTTTCTCGTATAAACCCGGCAAAATGACCTCTTTTACTAGTTCGAAGCTTGTCTGGTATTCAAGGAACTGGACATAATCGCCGGACGGATAGTAGAGAATCAAGTCAATGTCGCGAGGACTTTTCTCGGCGGACTCGAGGATTCGATTCACCACTTTTATAAAAATTGATTGGGTAAAAGGATTGAAGAAATAAAACTTATTGTCCTCCGGCTCGATTGGATAGTCCTCGGCAAGGCAGCAAAGGAAATGGACCTTGTCGGCGCGTTTTTTCATTTTGGCCAAATAGCCATTCCTATTCTCGATTGCTTCGTGGTAAAAAACCTCATTCATCTCCACGCCTGTAACATACGCGTTGAATAGGTAATTGGCATAGAACGCCAACCTTCCCTTGCCGCAGCCAAAGTCGACAAGCCTGTCCCGGCTTTCAAGTTCGTATTCGGCAAAGAGGGAATCGAGCGCCTCATACGGCGTCGGTTCATAGGGATGATAATGAATCGACTTTAAGAACCCTTTTTGGCCGCCGGCGGTTTTTATATTCAGTAAGGCATCTTTGTAGCGTTCCACATCCACTTGCATCTCTTCCTTCACTTACTTAAAGCTGCGCGTCAAAAAGGCTTTCGTACGTTCATTGCGCGGGTTTGCGAAAATTTCGGATGGCGGGCCTGATTCGATGATTTCCCCATTGTCCATAAAGATAACCCGGTCCGCGACCTCGCGGGCAAATCCCATTTCGTGCGTCACGACAAGCATGGTCATATGCTCTTCGGCAAGTTTCTTCATCACCTGGAGCACTTCGCCGGTCAATTCCGGGTCAAGCGCGGAAGTCGGCTCATCAAAAAGGAGGATAGCCGGATCCATCATGAGGGCCCGGGCAATGGCAACCCTCTGCTTCTGGCCGCCCGAAAGCTTGGCCGGATAGGAATTTACATGGCCAGCGAGGCCAATTTTCCCAAGAAGCTCTTCGGTCCTGTTTTTCAATCCTTCGGAGGCTTCCTTCTTCACTATTTTTGGGGCAAGTTCAAGGTTCTCTTTCACGGTAAGGTGAGGAAACAGGTTAAAATGCTGAAAAACCATTCCCATCCTGGAAGTAATGCGCTTAGTTTCCTGCTGCGATGGATAGACGCCGTCCTTTACAAGGTAATCGCCATCAACAGCTATGCTGCCCCCGTCGATTTTTTCCAGCTGGACGAGGCTGCGGAGCATCGTGCTTTTTCCTGAACCGGAAGGCCCGATAATCGCGATTACTTCATTTTTATTTACGTTAAAAGAAATATCCTTCAGCACTTCGGCAGCACCGAAAGATTTCTTGAGATTGCTTACTTCAATAATAGCCATTTTCCCCGCCCCTTTCTAATCAAATTTAAAGTTCCGTTCCACCCATTTAAAAAATGCCGTCAACAGAAGGGTCATTGCAAGATAGATGACCCCTGCGACAAAGAATGGAACGATGGTAAAATCTCTGTTAACAGCGGTCTGGGCAAAATGGAGCAGCTCCGGTACAGCGACTGCGTACAGCAGGGCGGTATCTTTCACAAGTGTTATAGACTCGTTCGCAACCGCCGGAAGGGCAATCCTGAACATTTGCGGGAGGATGACCTTTGCGGTTGTCTGCCATTTGTTCAGGCCAAGCACCTGGGCGGCTTCATACTGCCCCCTGTCGATGGCGAGAAGGCCGCCGCGAAAAATTTCTGCAAAATACGCAGCATAGTTCAGCACAAATCCGAGCGATGCCGCAACGAACCGGTCAAGTACCAAATACTCGCCGATTACAGGAATCATCGGCAGCCCAAAGCAGATGAACAAGAGCTGGAGCAAAAGCGGCGTGCCGCGCATGATGTAAATATACGCCTGGGCAAGCCAGGATAATGGCTTGAAGCTGCTTTTCACAGCCAGCGTCAGCAAAAATCCGAGCGGGATGGATGCGATGATCGCAATGAAAAACAGCAGGATTGTCATTTTCGCGCCTTCAAGCATCGGCCCGCTGATTGAAATAATATAATCGAGAGTCATACGAATTCCTCCGGGTTAACTAAGCGAAAACAAAACAGGGTTTCCAGCGGAAATCCTGTTTTGTCCTTAATTCAGCTTTATTTTAATACCTTATCTTCCCCAAACCATTTTTTCGAAACTTCGGCGGCGGTGCCGTCTTCGTTCATTTTATCCAGGGCTTTCTGCAGCTTTTCGAGAAGCTCTTCATTCCCCTTTTTCACGCCGATTCCGTATTGTTCCGGTGCAAGGCTTTCATCGAGGATCTTGAATGTGTTTTCCTGTTTCGCTGCGTAATAGTCGATGACGACTTCATCGATGACGACTGCGTCAAGCCTGCCGCTCTTCAAATCTCCTAGCGCCATGACGTTGTCAGCGAACTCGGTTACTTCTTTAATCTTTGATTTAACCGGGTTGGCATCAAGCGCATCAGCTGCCGAAGACAGAGACTGCAGCCCGACGACTTTGCCTTCCAGGTCGGCGAGTTTTTTGATGTTCGAATCGGCAAGTGTGACGACTACCTGCGCGTTTTCAAGATAAGGTTTTGTGAATAGGACTTTCTTCTTTCGATCATCCGTAATAGTGTATCCGTTCCATATCAAGTCAATCCGTCCGCTGCTTAACTCTGACTCCTTGGTTTTCCAGTCGATTGGCTGGAATTTCACTTTCATGCCCATTTCCTCCGCGGCCGCTTTCGCATAATCAATATCAAAACCAACAAGCTCATTGTTTTCATCACGGAAGCCCATCGGCGCGAATTTATCATCAATTCCGATCACGAGCGTATCTCCCTTGCCTTTACCAGAGGAAGAATTGCCCGAACATCCTGTTAGAACCATAAACAACGCTGAGACTAGGAATGCAATCATCGCTAGACGTTTCATAATGTAGACCATCCTTTTTGTTAAAATTTATTTTAGTTTAAAACACTTTAGTGCGTTACCATATTATCACACTATCAGATTATAACATTAAAATATTTACGAGACAATAGCCCAAAATAAGTTCAAAAAATTCCCAACTATATAGGTTAAATCAAAAATTGGCTTCCATGGAACACTGTGAAACAAGAAAATTCGGGGAGTGACAGGCACTGTTCGCATTACTCAAAAAATAGAAAAAGCAGCTGCCCGGGTTGAGGCAGCTGCCATTTTAGTAAGTGAGTCACTACTAGTAATAATCCAGTAACCGATTTAAGTTTTTATAGATTGCCTGATAAAATCAGCCAACATTTTTCGATTTGCCGGTGAATTGGCTGTTGTATAGATCCGCATAGAAGCTGCCTTTTTCAAGCAGTTCCACATGTGTCCCTTGCTCGATCACCTTCCCGTGGTCCATGACGAGAATCATGTCGGCGTCACGGATTGTAGAAAGCCTGTGGGCGATGACAAAGCTGGTACGGTCCTCCATCAGCCGGTCCATCGCCTTCTGGATGTGCACCTCTGTCCGGGTATCGACGCTGCTTGTCGCCTCATCGAGGATAAGAATGGCCGGATCCGCGAGAACGGCCCGCGCGATAGTCAGAAGCTGCTTTTGCCCCTGCGAAATATTCGACGCTTCCTCATTCAGGATTGTGTCATATCCATCAGGAAGAGTCCGGATAAAATGGTCTGCATTGGCTGCCTTCGCAGCTGCGACAATTTCCGTTTCCGAAGCCCTTTCCCTTCCGTAGGCGATATTCTCACGAATGGTACTATTGAACAGCCATGTATCCTGCAGGACCATTCCGAACAGGCTCCGGAGATCGCTTCGTTTCATGCTGGCAATGTTAACCCCATCAATAAGGATTTCTCCGGAATTCACATCATAGAAACGCATCAGCAGATTGATAAGCGTCGTTTTCCCCGCTCCGGTGGGTCCCACAATTGCCACCTTCTGGCCCGATCTCACATGGATATTCATATCTTCTATTAAAATTTCATTCTCCTTATAACCGAATGATACGTGATTGAAGGAGACATCTCCCTCCACATCGGAAATACTCCTTGGCGATGCTGCTTCAGGAACTTCCTCTGTTTCATCAAGAATTTCGAAGACCCGTTCCGCACTGGCGATTGTGGATTGGATGATATTCGCGATTTGGGCCGTTTGGGCAACCGGTTGGGAAAACTGCCGGGTATACTGGATGAACGCCTGGATATCGCCGATTTCAATCGCCTTTTTCATGACCAGAATTCCTCCGACCGCTGAAACAAGGACATAGCCGATATTGTTGATGAACATCATAATTGGCATTATCAACCCGGAAATAAACTGGGCTTTCCATGCTGATTGATAAAGTTCTTCATTCATTTCCTCGAATTTTTCCAGCGACTTCCGTTCATAACCGAAAACCTTGCTGATTTTATGGCCTGTATACATCTCTTCAACATGGCCATTTAGCGTCCCCAGCGACTTTTGCTGTCCCATGAAATGCTTCTGCGACTTCTTGGCAATATTCGCAATTGCGACCACACTTAACGGAAGGGTCACAATAACAATCAGTGTCATGAGCGGGCTGATTGACAGCATCATGATAATGACGCCGATAATCGTCACGACCGAAGTGATCAGCTGGGTCATGCTTTGCTGGAGCGTATTGCTGATATTATCTACATCGTTGACCGCCCGGCTCAGGATTTCGCCATGGGTCCTGGAGTCGAAATATTTTAACGGTAGCCGATTAAGCTTCTCCTCGACTTCCTTCCTTAGGTTATAAACCGTTTTTTGCGCGACTCCCGCCATCATATACTGCATTAAATACGAGAACGCTGCGCTTAAAACGTAAAGGCCGATAAGAATCAGGATAATATGCCCGATATAGTCAAAATCGATTTCCGCACCCGGGACTCCCCGCATCTTCATCATCAGGCCCTCAAAAAGCCTGGTTGTTGCCTTACCCATAATTTTCGGGCTGACGATGGCAAAAATGGTACTAATGATCGCCGTGGCCAATACAGCCAAAAGCTGAAACTTGTATGGCTTCAGGTAACCAGCGAGCCTCTTCAATGTTCCTTTGAAATCCTTGGCTTTTTGGACGGGCATGCCCATTCCAGGCGGCCCAAATCCGCTTCCGCGCCGACCCTGCCTGTGGCTATTGTTGGTTTCAGTTTCCTTGCTCATCAGGCAATCTCCTCCTCGGAAAGCTGGGACATGACGATTTCCCGGTATACTTCATTTGTTTTCATCAATTCTTTATGGGTGCCGATTCCAGAGATTGTGCCCTCATCAAGGACAATGATCTGATCGGCATCCATGATGGTGCTGACACGCTGGGCGACAATCAGCACCGCGGCTTCCGCTGTTTCATCCTTCAATGCGGCGCGGAGCTTAGCGTCGGTTTTAAAATCAAGCGAGGAAAAGCTGTCGTCAAAAATGTATATCTCCGGCTTCCTGACAAGCGCCCGGGCAATCGACAACCTCTGCTTTTGTCCACCCGAAACATTCGTTCCGCCCTGGGAAATGACGGATTCATATCCTTCAGGCATCTCTTCGATGAAATTCTTAGCCTGGGCAATTTCAGCCGCATGGCGAATTTCCTCTTCAGAGGCGGCCTCTTTTCCAAAACGGATATTTTCCGCCACCGTTCCGGAAAATAAAACAGCCTGCTGGGGTACGAACCCAATTTTCCCCCGCAAATCCTCCTGCTTCATTTCCCTACTATCGACCCCGTCGACAAGGATGCTGCCGCTGTCAATGTCGTAGAACCTTGGGATCAGATTGACAAGTGTCGATTTCCCGGACCCCGTGCCGCCGATGACGGCCGTTGTTTCCCCAGGCTTCATTGTAAAACTAATATTGGATAAAGCGGGGATCTCCGCCCCCGGATAACAGAATGTCACGTCCCTGAACACGACACTCCCTTTATCCTCCGCCGGTTTTTTCGGACTGGCAGGGTCGCTGATATCAGCTGTCAGCTCGAGCACCTCGTTAATCCTTCCCGCTGAAACCGAAGCGCGCGGAATCATGACAAACATCATTGATACCATAATCAAGGAAAACATGATTTGCATCGCATACTGGATGAACGCCATCAAATCACCAACCTGCATATGCCCGTTGCTGATCCGGATGCTTCCGAACCAAATGATCGCCACTGTTGTCAGGTTTAGGAAAATCATCATTAACGGCATAAGCAAGGCCATAATTTTATTTACCTTTATGGCTGTTTCAGTCAAATCCATATTTGCCATGTCGAAGCGTTTTTTCTCGTGTTCAATCTTGTTAAAAGAGCGGATGACGCGGATCCCTGTCAGGTTCTCTCTGAGGACACGGTTCAGGCTGTCAAGCTTTGCCTGCATCGCCTTGAACAATGGGAGCCCTTTTTTCGCAAGAATGGCAATTACCAAAACCAGGATTGGCAAAGAAACGGCCAAGACCAAAGTCAATTTCGCATCCTTCGAAACCGCCATAATGATTCCCCCAATGCACATCATCGGCGCCATAATCATCATTCTTAGCATCATGACGAGCACCTGCTGTACTTGGGTAATATCATTTGTCGTCCTTGTGATTAGCGAGGACGTGCCAATCTGGTCAAATTCATTAAGGGAAAACCCGGACACATGTGAAAACACCCTGCTTCTGAGCAACTTTCCGAAACCAGAGGCAATTTTAGCCGAAAAATAACTCGCCCCGACCGAACATATCATACCCCCCGCCGCGACAAGCAGCATGAATCCGCCGATTTTCCAAATATAAGCCGAATCTCCTTTAACCACCCCATTGTCGACAATATCCGCCATTAACGTTGGGAGATAAAGGTCCGATAGGGATTGGAGGAAAACCAAGATGAGGACGATTCCCACAGAAAGGGCGAATGGCTTTAAGAACTTGCTTAGTTTCTTCATGTTCGTTCCTTCTTTCTCACTTGCGGTTTATGTTTAAGTAATATTCATTCACCTTGGAAAGCAGTTCTGCCAGTTTATCGCTGTCTTCTTCGCCAAGATAATCAATCAGGCCCAAAAATGTTTCCCTGAATGCCTTCCTGGCCTGCTCGGTAACCTCATCGCCTTTATCCGTCAGCCTAACATTCACGGAACGCCGGTCGTTCGGGTCAATCTCCCGCGCCACCAGGCCATCTTTTTCAAGGACGTTGATAAGCTGCGTCACAGTGGGCGGCGTCACATGCAGCCTTTGGCTAATTTCAGACACTTTCATTCCCCCGCCGCCTTCGTTCGTTCCTTGCTTAATTACCGCCATTATTTTAAACTCGCTCGGATTAAAACCGGCAATCTTTTTCTCATGCCAGCCGCTCTTCCGGAACTGCATAAATGTATTAATCAACTTCTGCGCAATCTCGCTATCCATCTGAGCCAACCTCATCACCTCTAAATTAGTTAGGTTACTTAAATATTAGTAAGCTAAATTATAATTTCTTTCACATTTTCTGTCTAGTGAAAAATTGTCTTTACAGCAAAAAACCATCCATTTTTTTTAAACGGGATGGTTCTATACTGAATCGTATATGCTTCAATCACTTATTTTGGTTTTCCGCATCCAGCTTCCCTGACAACTTTTCAGAGGCCTCTGCAACCGCCGGCCCTTCGATTACTCCAGGAATTAGTTAATTTTACGAGAGTTAGTAGTTGTTCCTGGGAAGAAAAGACCTTCTCAGCACAAAAATCTGCTGTGGAACATCGTGAAACAAGAAAATTCGGGGAGTGACAGGCACTGTTCGCATTTCTGGCACTAAAAGCATTTTAACTTTATATAAAGAAAGGCACCCTATGTGGGTGCCTTAACAATTTATTTTCTGTGCATTTTAAATTCGAGGAAGAGCTGGTTGTAATAGGCCAGGTTCCGCGGGCCGAGGTTTTCATAGACCTCTAGCTTTTCTGTCAGTTCTTCGGATGGGTAGAAGCGTTCGTCGGACGTCATTTCCTCCGGCATATACTGCAGGGCTTCCTTGTTCGGTGTTGAATAATATACCCATTCCGTATTCTGGGCGGCGATTTTGGCATCAAGTATGAAATTGAGGAACTTATGGGCTGCTTCTACGTTTTTCGCCGTCTTCGGGATGACCATGTTATCGAACCATAGATTCGATCCTTCACTTGGGACGACATATTCAATGTCTTCGTTTTCCCCCATAATGTCGGCAGCCACCCCGGACCAAACAATCCCGATTGCGGCTTCTTCATTCTCCAACAGCATCTTGATTTCATCGCCGACGATTGCCTTGATATTCGGCGTCAGTGAATCAAGTTTGGCCTTTGCCTGGCGGAGGTGGTTTTTATCCGTATCGTTCAGCGAGTAGCCAAGGCTATTCAGCCCCATGCCCATCGCCTCACGGGCGCCATCGATCAGGAGAATTTCATTTTTCAAGTCCGGATCCCATAGATCGTTCCAGCTGGTGATCTGTTTCCCACCGAGCATTTCCGGATTATAGACAACCCCAACCGTTCCCCAGAAATAAGGCACGGAATACTTATTTTCGGGATCGAACGGCAAATCCATGAAACGCGGATCGATATTTTTCAGGTTCAGAAGCTTAGAATGATCGAGGGGGATGAGCAAATTCTCCTCCCGCATCTTGTCGATCATATATTCCGATGGAACAGCGATATCGTAGGCTGTTCCGCCCTGCTTGATTTTTGTCATCATCGCTTCGTTCGAGTCAAATGTTTCGTACACAACGCTGATGCCGGTTTCTTTTTCAAACCGCTTGATTAAATCCGGGTCAAGGTAATCCCCCCAGTTGTAAATCGTCAATGTGTTGCCGCCCGAATACCCTTTAGTCGCATTGAGTTTTGAGATAATCCCGAGCAAAACGGCCGAAGCTAGAACGATCGCGATAAATAAACGCATGAGCTGTTTCATTTACGGACCCCCATTCCCGCCGGCTTTTGCCGCTGTGTGATAAAGTAGTAAACCACCACAAGGATGACGGTGAAAAAGAACAGCAGCGTCGAAAGGGCATTGATATTCAAGGAGACGCCGCGGCGCGCGAGTGAATAAATTTCAACTGAAAGTGTACTGAATCCATTCCCTGTTACAAAGAACGTCACAGCGAAGTCATCTAAAGAGTATGTCAAGGCCATGAAGAAACCCGCCATGATTCCTGGCGACAAGTATGGCAAAATGACCTTCGTCAGCACGTCCCAGCTGTTTGCGCCCAGGTCCCTGGCAACATCGACAAGGGTAGGGCTCATCTCGGTCAATTTCGGGAGGACCATCAGGACGACGATAGGTACGCTGAACGCGATATGGGACAGCAGCACCGAGTAAAACCCGAGCTTATAACCGGAAACGGTAAATAAAATCAGGAACGATGCCCCGATAATGACGTCAGGGCTGACAATCAATACATTATTAAGCGACAATAACGTGTTTTTTGTCGACCGCTTTCTCATGTAGTGAATTCCAAGGGCACCGCCGACACCGATAATCGTAGCAATTAGCGCGGAAAGCAGCGCCACGACGAGTGTATTCAGAACAATGATCAACAGGCGTGTATCGCTGAACAATTCCTTGTACCAATCAAGGGTAAACCCTTCAAAGCCGAACATTTTCCCCCCACTGTTAAAAGAGTACAGGATCAGGAAGAAAATAGGTGCATACAGGATAAAGAATATCAGGACCAAAAACAGCTTTGAGAGTGGGGATAGACTTTTATCCACGTGAAACACCCCGCTTTCGGATGCCTGTCATCGCCATAATGGCAAACATCGCAATTATTAAAAACACAGCAATTGTCGAACCCATTCCCCAGTCCTGGGTGACCAAGAAGTTCTGCTCAATCGCCGTTCCGAGCGTGATGACCCTGTTGCCCGCGATAAGCCTTGTCAACATGAACAGGGAAAGGGCAGGAATAAAGACTACCTGGCAACCCGATTTTACCCCTTCAATCGTGAGAGGGAAAATAACACGGCTGAAAGTGGTCCACTTCGATGCGCCGAGATCTTTCGCCGCATCAATCAGAACCGGATTCAATTCATTCAGCGAGTTGAAGATTGGCATTATCATAAATGGGATGAAAATATAAACCGAAACAAAAATAAAGCTGAAATCGGTAAACAAGATTTGTTTTGAACCAATCCCGATTGCCTCAAGGAACTGGTTGGCCGCCCCGTAAGTACCGAAAATGCCCAGGAACGCATACGCCTTCAAAAGCAGATTGATCCAGGACGGGACAATAATGAGCAACAGCCAAAGGTGCTTGTGCCTCGTTTTCGTCAACAGCAGCGCGGTCGGATAAGCGACAAGCAAGGAAAACAACGTAATCAAAAACGCATACCAAAAGGAACTGAAGGTCATCTTCAAATAGACCGGCGTAAAGAATCTTTGGTAATTCGCCAGTGAAAATTGGCCGTCAATATCCAGAAATGAATAGTAGACTACGAGCAAAATTGGGACAATGACAAAGAAAACCATCCAAAGTGCATAGGGCAGCATATACAGCTGGCGCGTCAGGTTCCGATTCATTCGCCTTCCCCATCCTTATACGCTTCCAACCGCCGGTCAAATTCTTCTTCCGTTTCGCCCAATCGCATAACGTGGATTGCTTCCGGCTCAAAATACAAGCCGATCTGGTCGCCAACGGCCGCCTTTTTCGTCGAATGGACAAGCCACTCGTTACCGGCATTATCATAGCAGCTCAATTCATAATGGACGCCTCGGAAAAGTTGGGAATCAACCTGCACTTGAAGCTTGCCCTTTTCAAGCGATGTAATTTCCAAATCCTCGGGACGGATGACAATTTCAACCGGCTCATTCGGATTTAGCCCCTGGTCGACGCACTCGAACTGCTTGCCTGTAAATTCAACAAGGTAATCACGAACCATTGTCCCTTTGACAATATTGGATTCTCCAATAAAATCGGCGACAAACCGGTTGATTGGCTCGTCATAAATATCAGTCGGGCTTCCGCTCTGCTGGATTTTCCCTTCATTGATGACAAAAATCTCATCCGACATCGCGAGCGCCTCTTCCTGGTCGTGCGTGACAAAAATGAACGTGATGCCAAGCCTCCTCTGGAGCTCGCGCAATTCATATTGCATCTCTGTGCGAAGCTTCAAATCCAGCGCGGATAGCGGCTCATCGAGAAGGATGACCTCTGGCTCATTGACAATGGCCCTGGCAATCGCGACACGCTGGCGCTGGCCGCCGGACATTTCAGTAATTTCCCTGTTTTCATAGCCAACAAGGTTTACAAACTGAAGGGCTTCCTTTACCTTCACTTTAATATCGGCTTCCTTCATTTTCTTAATCCTGAGGCCAAACGCGACATTTTCATACACACTTAAATGAGGGAACAGCGCATAATCCTGAAAAACCGTGTTCACCTGGCGCTTATTGGCTGGAAGGGTGTTGATTCTCTTTCCGTTAAAATAAATATCACCGGAGGATGCCTCCGTAAATCCGGCAATCAACCTCAGAATGGTTGTCTTCCCGCAACCCGATGGGCCCAGCAGTGTGTAAAACTTCCCTCTCTCAATCTCAAAGCTAACATTGTCCAGAACCGGGCGGTCTTGATCGTATTGCTTTGTTACATTCTCAAATTGAATAATTACGGAACTATTCATGGCAGCCTCCTTTTCCCGGGCATACAAATTTTATAATTAAAGTTATGAGTCTTGGCATTCTCGCAAATCTTGCGGATTTTCGACAAATCTCCACGATTCATTCGGAACAATTATACATGAGGCAGGCAAAAATTCAATATTCTTTCTATTTTTTACAAAAGTTGTGAATGTTTTATTGGGCAAAGGACACTTTCTCCATAATAGAAAAGCCTTCTCCACAAGGAAAAGACTCAAAAAAACCCATATAAAACGACTACACTCATTCCGATTTTAAAAGAGTGAGAGTATCTGATACCCCATATACAGCGCCATTCCCCAAACGATGAGAGCCGAAGCCTGGTTAAGCAGCTTCAGTAAAGGTCCTTTCCCGCCAATCTGTCCAATTCTTCTGCCCGCGACAGCCAGCCCAAAAAACCAAATCCATGAAACACCTACGCAAGCCAATGCGAATAGCCATTTATCCGACCCTGCATAAACGAGCGATGCCGTTCCGATTACCCCTATTGTGTCCATAATCGCATGAGGATTGAGGAGCGAGACGGATGCGGCGAACATGACTTGCCTCCTCGCGGAAAACGATGCCTGCTGTCCATCCCGGACCGTATCGCCCGCCGATTTCCAAATGGACCAGCCCATATACGCGAGAAACAAGAATCCAACTATAAAAAGTAAATTCCGGATCCACTCAAAATTGAAGACTATCACCGATACGCCCGCAACCGCCATTGTAATCAAAAGCGTGTCGCATATCCCCGCTGTTACAACCGCAGGAACGGCCCCTGAGAACTTCCTATGTGCAGCCCCTTGATTAAAAACAAAAACATTTTGCACCCCTAATGGCAAAATCAAGCCAAATGCCAAAACAATCCCATGAACAAGCGCTTCCATCCTATCTCCCAGCCTTCCATTTCCTAAGCCTAGAACTGCTTCCTTTATATACGTAGATAATCTATTACACTCAATAGAAAAAGGCAACCAATTTATAATGGAGCCCTTTTCTTATGTTCGTATACGATTTTTTATTATGTTCCGCAAAAAGTCCTGTAAGGGCGTCCCGCAGCTTCAGGAAGTGTGCAGTACTCTTCATGCTCCGGAGAGTGGGCGTATGGATCCGACAAAGCTGTGAGGAGCCTTTCCATCACGCTGTAATCACCATTCTTTACAGCCGCATCAAGCGCCTCTTCCACCCGATGGTTTCTTGGGATAACCGCGGGATTGCTTCGCCTCATCAACTCAAGGGAAACTTCCTTCGGATCCTTTTGCCTTCCAAGCCGCTCCTGCCACCGCGCATGCCATTTTTCAAACTCTTCTTTTCCATGAAAGACGGTATCCTCCAGCTTGTCGAAGGTTAAAGCACGGAACGTATTTGTATAATCAGCACGGTATTTTTCCACTAAATTGAGAAGGTCGCTTATAAGTGTTTCATCCTCGGCCTCCTCGTCGGTTAGGCCAAGCTTTGCCCTCATACCGTCCAGCCAATACGATTGGAACTGTTTCGCAAAACCGGAAATGGCCTCATTGGCCATTTTAAGAGCCTCCTCCTCGTCTTCATGAAGAAGCGGCAAAAGCGTTTCGGCGAAACGGGCGAGATTCCATGCCCCGATATACGGCTGATTGCCATAGGCGTAGCGGCCCTCCCTGTCGATTGAGCTGAACACAGTCGCCGGGTCGTACACATCCATGAATGCGCACGGGCCATAGTCAATCGTCTCGCCGCTTATCGTCATGTTGTCGGTATTCATGACCCCATGGATGAATCCGGCAAGCTGCCATTGGGAAATCAGCTTGGCCTGCCGCTTTATGACTTTCGTCAGCAGTGAAAAATACTTATTCCCGTCTGATTCCACTTCCGGATAATGCCTCTTAATCGCATAATCGGCAAGGGCCCGCAGTTCAGCGATTTCGCCCATACCGGCAGCATATTGGAACGTGCCGACGCGGAGGTGGCTCGCCGCCACACGCGTGAGGATCGCACCGGGCAGCTCGGTCTCACGGTATACCGGTTCCCCTGTTTCAACAACCGCCAGGCTGCGGGTCGTCGGGATGCCAAGCGCATGCATCGCTTCACTGATGATGTATTCCCTAAGCATCGGGCCAAGCGCGGCGCGTCCATCTCCCCCGCGCGAATAAGGCGTCCTGCCCGGGCCTTTCAGCTGGATATCAAACCTTTTTCCATCGGGGCTGATATGCTCTCCGAGGAGGATAGCCCGCCCGTCCCCGAGCATTGTAAAATGGCCGAACTGATGGCCCGCGTATGCCTGGGCCAATGGAACCGCACCCTCAGGCACCCGGTTCCCCGCCAAAACCCCAACGCCTTCGTCCGCAGACAACTGCTTCGCATCAAGCCCGAGCGATTCCGCAAGCGGACCATTAAGGACCGCGAGCTTCGGAGCACGGACCGGATCCGGGTCCAGCATCGTATAAAATGGCTTCGGAAGCCTTATATAACTGTTGTTAAAATTCCAGCCTATTTCGTTTCCCATGGAATCTCCTTTCCCAATCCATAGTCTTCGTACAAATAACAAGATGTTTCATTATACCCTTTCTTTCCCAAAAAGACGCCAATTTTGCACTTACTCTAAATCGGATGAGTCATCATAGTCATAGCGAAAGCCGTCCTGCTGGGCATTGTCTTCCTTTTCATTCGTAAATCGATAGCCTACATGGATCATGCCCGCTTTCGATTTATCCGGAAGCCTGCCATCCTGCTTATTTTCCTTATCCACTTGTACCGCCTCCTTCCGTTTTATTTTTACTATCCCAAGAAACGGCCTTAGGTATTCCGGCTATGTGTTTCTCTTAAAATTCGGGCGGAAAAAATCGCCGCCCCAGCCGGAACGGCGATTTTTCCAAAAAGTTAGTAGAGCAGATAGTTCTCCCTGACCTGTTTGAATTGTTCAAGCCCGCCTTCCCACTGGGCCTTCATTTCATCGACGGACTTCCCGCTTTCAATCGCATCCCTTACCCTGCCGTTTCCGATCAATAGATCGAAGAACGAAATGCCTTTGCTGTCCGGCGCGCGGAATTGGAAGTCGTTTGGATACAGATCATGGATCGCCTTCACAATATGAAGGCCTGTTTCAACCGGTTTGAATGAATCACGGTCAGTGATATGGATTTGGATTCCATGGGAGAGAACCCCGGAATGCTTCGAGAACGTCGGAATGAACGACGCTGCCCTGAACTTCACTCCAGGCAGATTTAAGGCGTTCAGTTTCGCAGCGAGGTCATCGGCGTTAATAAATGGAGCGCCGATCAGCTCGAACGGCTTCGTTGTCCCTCGCCCTTCCGATACATTGGTCCCTTCAATCAATGCCGCGCCCGGGTAAACCAATGCGGTTTCCAATGTCGGCATATTCGGGGATGGCATCACAAATTCAAGAGGGGTTTCATCAAAATACATGTTGCGCTTCCAGCCGTTCATCTCGACAACCGTTAAATCCGCCCCGATGTTGAATTCTTTGTTGAACATCATCGCTAGCTCACCAACGGTCATCCCATGCCTGAGCGGAATCGGATAGTTTCCGACAAAGGAAGTATACTTCGATGCATCAAGCACCGGCCCTTCAACTTTAGTCCCGCCAAGCGGGTTCGGGCGGTCGAGGACGATGAACGGAATATTATTTTCCTTCGCGGCTTCCATCGCATAGGCCATCGTATAGATATACGTATAGAATCTTGTCCCTACATCCTGGATATCGAACAGGAGGACGTCAACATCCTTAAGCATTTCCGGAGTTGGTTTCTTCGTTTTTCCGTACAGGCTGTAAACAGGCAGTTTCGTTTTTTCATCGATATAATATTCCACGTACTGGCCGGCCTGGGCGCTTCCCCGCACCCCGTGCTCAGGGCCGTACAATGCCGTCAGCTGCACATCCGGGTCATTGAAAAGCAAGTCAACAATACTGACAAGATTTTGGTCGACCCCGGTCGGATTCGTAATCAGTCCGACCCGCTTGCCTTTAATTAAGTCCTTATGCTCCTTCAAGAGCGCCTCGGCGCCAACCATGAACTTTTTATGATCCTGGCTTTTCCCCTTGCCTTTGTCATGGTTTGCCAACGCCACTGTTAAGGAAGACAGGATCAGGATTACGGTAACCACCGCTGAAAGCCATTTTTTCAAAACAATCACCCCTGTTTTAAAATTTATTTCATCCTACCAATTACTACCCTAATAGATTCTCTGTTCCCAGCCATCTCCTTTAAAAATTGGCTCTACACTCTTGCCATCCGCACCTTCAAGCTTGATGTTATCGACATACCAGCCGCGGCCGTTCACCGTGCTATCGGTTTCATATCTGAAACGGACAAATTTGGCGATTTCCGGCAGGTGCGCCTCAACATCGATCCAGCCATCGCTGTTGCCTGTAAATCGCTTTGCCTTCGTCCAGTTCAAGCCGTCCATGGACCATTCTAGATAGCCATAATCCGAATCCTTTTCTATTCGGTGCCATGTATTAAAAGTAAGCCTTGCTGGCTGGGTTAATTCCACCGCAGCCGTTAGAGTACGCTGCAGTTTATCGCCGTAGCCTGCGAACCATGCCTGTCCATCGGGAATCGAAACAGGGATGGCGTCCGCAACCTGCCTCGCAAATGCTCTCCTAGCGGTATTGGTTGTAACCGTATTCCGGGTCGGATGCACCCTGTTGGTAAGTAAAATCGCGATTGTATCATTAGCCCTGTTCACAACGATAGAAGTTCCCGTGTAGCCTGTATGCCCAAGCGCGGATTCATCCGCAAGGGCATCCATGAACCATCCCTGGGCGATTTCCCATCCCAGTCCATGGTCGTTCCCCGGAAATTCGGGAATCTGGTTTTCCACAAGCATCCTGACTGTTTCGGCCCTAAGGATTTGCTTGCCCCCATAGCGGCCGTCATTCAAATACATGTGGGCCAGTTTCGCCAAATCCTCAGCGGTCGAAAAGACCCCCGCGTGCCCGGCTACCCCGTCAAGAGCCCATGCATTTTCATCATGGACTTCGCCCCAAACAATCCCCCTGTTCGTCCACGGCTGGTACTCTGTTGCCGCAATCCTGTCTTTTAAAGCGGCCGGCGGGTTGTACATTGTATCCTTCATTTCCAATGGTTCCGTAATATACTCTTTGACAAATTCATCCTGCCGCTTTCCTGATAGCCGTTCGATTAAAACCCCGAGTGTTATCATGTTCAAATCACTGTATGTATACTTGCTGCCGGGAGGATTGCTTAACGGCTCATTCAAAACGAGCTTGATCCTGTCTTCGCGGCTGTTCCCTTTTGTGTAAAGGGGAATCCATGCGGCGAACCCCGAAGTATGGGTCATCAGCTGGCGAATCGTTACGTTTCCCTTTCCATTGGCCGCAAATTCAGGGATATACTCCGCAACCTTATCATCAAGGCCGAACTGCCCTCGGTCATAAAGGATCATTGCCGCCGTTGTCGTAAAAATTTTACTGATTGAAGCAAGATCAAAAATCGTATCTTCCCGCATCTTAATTGGATTTCCAGACTCCGTGAATTGATCGTCCTCATACCGGTAGGCATATCCATAGGCATCATGCTTTACAATGTGGCCGCTGCGCGCGGCAAACGCCACCGCCCCAGGCATCGCCCCTTCGGAAATGAATTTGTTCAATTGGGCATCAATTCCGTCCAACGGCTCTTGAATCATTCCCGCTCCCTTGATTGAGCCTTTATGGAGGGTTGGTGAAAGCGGACCCGGGTTGCCCCAGGTAAAAACTGGGTGAATATTCTCACCGGCGGCTTTTACCGTATTTTTCTCTTCTGACATTCGCGGAACCTGATTTGCTTCCGCGCTGGTTAGCGGAATTAGCGCGCCGCAGCTGAGAACGGCGGCCAACGTGATTGTAATCGGTTTTTTCATCATGTTCCCTCCCAAGAATGAAAAGGCTTTCATTAATATACTCAGCTTAGCTAATCTAACAACTAGCTGTCTATACCACCTTGGACCCATCTATGAGACAAGCCTTTCATCCCTTGTGCATCTTGCAGGAATAAAGCACCCCCTTTCAGACAAAATTTTCAAAATAATAAAGGGAGGGTAAGGAATGTTACCTGGAAACCGGGACTTTTTGGCTAACCTCCTTCGCGCCCATCCCTCCAACCGTTTTTATTCGTTTGCACAATTAGATTTTTATTTCACCTGAACGATTCAAGTGATCCCCCTTAACCAAAAACCTATTTTTATAAAACAAGTATATTTTCCACATTTTGATGGAATTATGATTATTAACAACTAGAACTCATTTAAGTTCCGCTTCTCAAATTCAGGGTTACTGTAATTTTTCAGGAAACAGATTTATAGAAACTAATCTTTTTATTTTTCACAATGAACCAAAATGATATTTTACAATAGCATGAAAGGAGTTTGTTTATGGTTATTGACTGGTCTGTCACACAGGTTTACAACACCATCATGTCTATTTCAACAGGAGTCGGCCTGCTGCTTTTGATTCGTTTTGGGTCCCATCTTTCCCGGCGGAAAATTAGGCAATTAGAGGGATGGGCAATGGGATTTGCGATTCCAGGCTTTATCCTGACGCTGACTGGAGCCCATATGATATTAACTTGGCCATTATCGAAAATAGGATTTCCGTTCGATGACATTATTTTCGGGGAACCATCACTGGCGTTCGGGGTCATGCTGCTGGCCGCAGCAATCCTATTATGGAGGAAATCCAACCAGTATATCCGCCAGAATATTGATTTAAATGATTCCAAAGCAATATCTGAATTATTGCTCAGGGAGCTCCCTTACGCGATTAAACCTCTTTCTTATTTTGCCGCGGCCATGGGCCTCGCGCTGATCTCCATCGCTTGCGCCGGAATTGGTTTCCAATTATTTGCCGCTCCTCCTGAAGAGCCTATTTCGGGAACATTCGCGAATTATCCTTGGGTGGAAGCAATCTTTATGTCAGGGCTGATCGGTATCACCGGCATAGGGGCCATCCTCCTGCCGTTTATGTTAAAAGATAGTGCCAATCCAGCGATACGCTCAGTTGTAAAATACTGTTGGACGATAGCCGGGGTTGTCTTTATCCTGTTCGGGGCAATGAACTATTTTACCCATATTGGCTTGATTATTAATACTATGAAATAAAGGTATGATACGAAGTACCTGGTAATCCGAAAAGGAATACCAGGTATTTTTTAATATAAAAAAGACAGGAACGGGGTAAGTTCCTGTCTTTCAAACAATTAGTACGGCCGCCAGTTTAGTCAGTCCCCAGCGTTACGCCAACTCTCTTCAAATATTGTCTGTAGGCAATGCTCATCCGGTCGCATTTCAATGACAGCTCAGCCTGCAGATCAAGCGGAAGGTCCTCCGGCTTCTGGTTCTCCACTATCGGCTTGTCCTGGGCAAAAATCATGTCCTGGAACTCAATGACTTCCTGGTCGGTTGTGCCTGTTTCATAGTTAAAGGACATGATTCCATACGCAATGGACTTGCTTTCGTCAACCGGAAGGATGGTTAGCAAAATAGTCATTTTGTTGTCCGTTTCCGGGTCCCTTTTGGTGAACAGGACAGTCAATGGACCGAGAATTTCATACGTATAATAAACATCCTTGGCCACCCCCGTGCCATCCGGATCCGGCTGGAAGACCGCGATTTCATCACAGAAGATCCTGTTTCCTTCAGTATGGACTTCATAATCGCCGATAACAGGATGCTCCTGCACCCCAAGAAAGCCTTCATGGATGAAAGCCAGATGGCCGACATCTAGGAAGTTCTCGACAACCCTTGGCGGCTTCGCATTTACCTGCTGCGGGCCCCAAAGGATATTGCGGTAGCTACGGTCATTATATTGAGGGTAGGAAAAGAACTCCGGGTTGTTGTTATTAAAATTAATCCAGACAAAACCATACGCTTCCTTGCAGGCATATTTGAATGCTCTTGCCTTTAAAGGAATCGATCTTCCTTCTGGGAGTTGGGGAATTTTTGTACACGCACCGTCCGAGTTGTATTCCCAACCATGATATGGGCAGACAAGATTTCCATCTTTGACGCAGCCAAGCGACAAGGCTGCGCCACGGTGGATACATAAATCCTTAAAAGCATGGATTCCTTCTTCATTCCGGAAAAGAACCACTCTCTCCCCCATGACAATCACCTGTAGCGGCTTCTCTTTTACATCTTCTATTTTACAAGCTACAATCCAGTCGCTGCGTAAAACGTTATCCTCCACAATCACTTTTATCACTCCCATAAAATTCTCTCTATCTATATTTTATGAGGAAAAAAATTAAAGTCAATACAAAACACGAACATTATTATTAGAAAAAATATAATTATACGCTTTTAGGGGTTTACTTCTTGTAAATCCTTATTTATAATTCAACTATAATTTTCAAATTTGTAGATAGCAGAGAATTCTTCAAGAGCAAATAACAGTAAAAATTACACTTCAAATCTACTAATCGAATGACCAATTTGCCAAACCTATCGTTCTATTAAACCAAAATAATAATAATAAAGGAGTTTTACTCAGTGGATCAAAACAGCCAAAACACGAACATTGCAGTGGGGATTGACGAAAAAATCAGTTGGAGGAAGGCGTTCCTGCTCGGCATGCAGCACGTACTTGCAATGGACCTGTACATCGCGCCAATTATTATTGCCGGATTGCTTTCACTGGATTCAATGAACACAACCTTCTTTATTCAAATGTGTTTTCTTGCAGCCGGACTGGCGACATTGATTCAGACAATCGGCGGCCTGCGCCTTCCTGTCGTCCAGGGTCCATCCTATGTCCCGATCGGCGCTTTGGCCGCGATTGGCGGAAAGCTTGGAATGGGAGCTGTTTTCGGAAGCCTTTTGCCAGGCGCCTTGATTATCGCGATTCTCGGATATCCATTAAAGTGGTTCGCGAAGGCTGTCAAAAAAATCATCCCGCCTCTTGTCGGCGGAACGGTCATTGTCATCGTAGGCATTTCGTTAATGCCAAGTGCTTTTAATAGCATTTATACTTCTCCCGGAAATGTCGGGCACAACGTTTTGATTGCATTTGTATCCGCCGCGGTATTGGTCACTTGCATTCTTCTAGGACGGAAAGCGAAGGGGTACGGAACTTTTTTCCGCCTCGTCTCCGTTATCCTGGCGATTGTCGCCGGAACCATTACAGCATCGTTTTTTGGCACCATCGATTTCTCTTCTGTTAAAAATGCTGCGTGGATTTCTTTCCCAAGCCTTTTCCCATTCGGGAAACCGGTTTTTGACTTACAGGCAATCCTGACGATGGTCTTTATTTATATGATCATCCTTATCGAAACAACCGGCACCTGGTTTGTCGTTTCTACTGTTACGGGCAGTGAATTAAATGAAAAGAGATTGAACAAGGCTTCTTTTGGCGAAGGCCTTGGCTGCTTCGTCGGTTCCCTTTTCGGCGGAACGCCAATGACGGGGTATTCATCCAACGCCGGCATTATCGCCATCACAGGTGTCGCGAGCAGGATGGCGATTATCGCCGCCGGAATCATCCTCATCGCACTCGGGCTTGTTCCTAAATTATCTGCGATCATCACCTGTGTTCCCCAGCCCGTCATCCAGGGAATTTTCGGGGTCGTATGTGTAGCCATCGTCATGAACGGGCTCAAGGTCATCCAAAATGTCGAAATTGATGACCGAAACATGATCGTCATTGGGGTTCCGATCCTTTTAACGGTAGGCACCATGGTTCTTCCGAAAGAAATCCTGTACAGCGTACCGGATTTTGCGAATTACATCCTTTCATCCGGAACGGCCGTCGGCGCCATCGCGGTGCTCATCCTAAATTTGGTTGTCCCTCACGAACGGAAACCAGCCGCTCCATCAGAAGCAAAACCGGTCTCTTAGGAACACAAAAAAATCACCCTCGCTCCGCCGCATTTGGCTAGAGCCGGGTGATTTTTTATTAAAGGCTGAACATATTTCGAATTCCCATTGGTTGGTCTTTCCTTTAATTTTGTTCAAAACTTCACATAATTCCCATGTAAAATAAGAGAATGGTAAAAACCTTTCTCTTATCCATTAGGCTACTTACCAAATCATTAATTCGTTTGCTTCACGCCTTAGTTGCTCACGGAAATCAGGGTGGGCGATGGCTATCAGCTTTTCTACCCTTTCCCTGATGGAGGTGCCTTTTAGGTGGGCAACGCCGTATTCGGTTACAACGTAGTCGACATCGTTTCGGGACAGTGAAACGACGGCACCAGGAGTAAGTCTAGGCACTATTTTCGAAATCGTTTTCCGCTCGCTGCTTCCAGGAACTCTGATATTAGCAGTTGAGTAAAGGGCAATGAATGACTTGCCACCTTTTGAAAGCTGGGCTCCAATTGCTGTGTCCGCCTGGCCTCCGGTACCGCTGAACTGGCGATGGCCGATCGATTCGGAGCAACATTGGCCGGTCAGGTCTATTTCCATGGTCGTGTTAATGGAAACCATCTTATGGTTCTGTCCTATCACATATGGATCATTTACGTAACTTCCATTCAAAATGACGACCCCTGGATTGTTGTTGATAAAATCGTACAGCTTCTTCGTGCCGAGAGCGAAGGTTGCGACCATCTTGCCTGGCTGCAATGTTTTTTTCCTTCCGGTTATGACGCCCGCTTCAAATAAATCCACCATTCCGTCGGTAAACATTTCGGTATGGATCCCGAGGTCCTTTTTATTCATGAGCTCGGCTGAGACGGCGTTCGGGATGCCGCCGATGCCAAGCTGGATCGTGGAGCCGTCTTCAATCAATTCTGCAATCTGCCTGCCGATGATCCGGTCTTTTTCATTTGGCTCTGATGATGGAAAAAGTGGGATATCGTAATCGGCTTCAACACAAAAGTCGATTTCGGAAATATGAATGATTGTGTCGCCAAAGGTCCGTGGCATCTTCGGGTTGACCTCCAGAATCACTAGGTCCGCGACTTGGGCGATTTCTTTTTCATAAGTCGCACTTAAGGAAAGGGACAGATAGCCATGCTCATCCATCGGTGAAGCGGTGCCAATAAAAATGTTGGTATGGCGGTGTTCGTTTCGCCTTACACCCGCAAAATGGAGATGGTTTGGGATGTAGGAAACAGTGCCTGCCTCGTGCATTTTTCTTACAGCAGGCATATAGAACCACCCCTCCATCAAAAATTGATTTTTATAGGCTGGGTCGCAAAAGTATGGATATTCAAGGATTGGCAAACACGTCGAGACTCTTACATCGGTAACATCCTCAGAAATCGTATGAAGTTTGGAAAGCATATCCCTTGGTTCTGCAGCCGCAAGTGCCGAGACGATATGGTCCCCGGTTTTGACAAAGCTCAATGCTTTTTCAACTGTTATTTTTTTTGATAAATAAAGGTCATGATACTTATTCGGTTTAGACACAGTGTTCATTTTCTATCGGCCCCCATTTAATGACATTCGCTGCCCAGGCATAGCCAATTCCCGCTGAAATCATTGAAATCAAGGTACCGTCAGTTACTTTGCCCTGCTCCAATGCCAAGTGTAGGGAAAGAATCTGATCCACCTGGCCCATATGGCCAAAGTCGCTTAAATAGATTGATTGGTCTTCAGTCAGGCCAAGCAGGTCAAGCAGATACTTGTGCATGGAATATTTGAAATGAAGGACTGCCAGGTAGCCAAGCTCTTCTTTAGCCACTTTCGACTTTTTGAATGCCCGGTCGATACAGTGCAGCCAGTTAGGCATGGAAACCTCGTTCAAGCGATCCTTCATATGCTTTTCATCGAATAGCCTTAAAGATTTGTAGGCTTCGTTTAGATTTTCGCTGGTAATCGGCTTTTCGGTTCCGCCGAATTCCACTCCGGCGTCACGCGCCATTGTTCCGTCTGTCATAATATGCGAGCCTAATAGGAGGTTGCGTCCGAAGTTCTTTTTTAAAATAATCGCTCCCGCTCCTGCTGATAGGTTATACATCATCGACATCGCCCGGTCGGTGTAATCGACGAAATCGCCGTTGCGGTAGCCGCCGACAATCATGACGGTATTAATTTCATCGTCTGAAAGCATCATGTCTTTTGCTATTTTCATGGCCGAGACTGCTGTACAGCAGCGCTGCTGGAAATCGATGCCCCATGCATTGGCTGCACCTATTTTTTCCTGGATGTAAATGGCGGAAGTGGTGAGCGGGTATTCCTTCCACTCTTCTCCGATTGAGATGACCAAATCTATTTCCTTCGGGTCGATTCCGGTGTTCTTTAGTGCATCCAGGCCAGCCCGGACGCCCATTTCCTGTGTCCCGTCATGTTCGCCGGGAACCCGCTTTTCTTTTATCCCCAACTTTTGGGTGATAGCCTCTTCCGTCCAGACGCCGTTCGTTGCGTCAGCAATGTCTTTCGCGGTCATTTTATGGGCTGGGATATAGATGCCTGTTCCGACAACTCCAACATGGTTGGCTGTCATCCTTAACGCCTCCTGTCTATCGTTATCCAGACTGCTTTTAGCACCTGGTTCATTTTAGAAAGCTGGATACGTTACCTTTCAAAAAATCTATGATTAATTGGTTGGTCTGTTTGGGCTTCTCCATAAAAAACAGATGTCCCGCATCATCTAAGATGATTGTTCTTGAATGGGCGATTTTTTCATGAAGAAGCTGTGCATTTTCAAAAGGTACGACTCGATCACCTCGACCTGCGAGTATGAGCGTTTCAGCGACTATGGTGTCTACCTTGTTTTCACTATTAAAGGACGCACCGGCAAACAACTGCCGCTGATATGCCTGTTTTGGCTGTGGATTATTTCTCTGCTCTTGCAGGATAAAATCAAGAATGTCCTGGTTTTCGTTCAAGGTCCCTTCGTTTAAAGCGGTGGAAACAGCGTATCTCGCTTTTTCAGGCGGCCCATCCTTGCTTGCACCCCGGAGCATAATTTCCAGCGTTTCCTTCGGGATCGGGATACTGTTAGCGCCTCCGAATGAGGTGCAGCAAAGGATTAATTTATCAACCATTTCGGGATACGAGATGGCAAATTCCTGGGCGATGAAGCCTCCCATTGAAACTCCTAAAATATGAGCTTTATCAATATTCAAAGCTTTGAGGACCTCCGCAGTGTCCTCGGCAAACAGTTGGATCGTGTATTCCATTTCAGGCTTATCGGTATGCCCTACACCCCGGTTATCAAAGATAACGACCTTAAAATGGCTGGATAACTCTTCTACTTGCCGTCTCCACATCCAGCTTGCATACCCGAGACCCTCCAATAAGACAAGGGCAGGACCTTCTCCGTGTATTTCATAGTAAAATTCAATTCCATTTGCTTGTACTTTTGGCATAACCACTATCCCCCTTCTCTTGAAGCTCTACCCGCTGCTAGATAAAGTGTATGAATGTTCTTAGCTGACATTTTCCCATCGCCTTTATATATTTCTGAAAAAGCCCTACTGCCCTTTTTTCTGGCCCTGTCGATTTTTTGGACACTGTTCAGAAATCCAACATTTGATCCTCTATTTGAATAAGGGTTTCCTAAATGCCGGGAAAGAGCATTTAGGAACCCTTACTTTTAAAAATTTAGATCACCGATTTAGGTGCCCTACGGTTCGGGTTGGTTCATCTGGCCAGTTTCAGCACAGATTTATTCGAATTCTGTGAACTCGGAATCCAGGGTAAAGATAAATTTGCCTGATCCATCCTGGGCGACTTTGCTCAGTGCCATTTTGGTTACGCCTTCGCGCTTGCCATCCACATAGCTGATTTCAGGAGCAAGGCCTTCCGTGAACGTCATGCCGTCCATTGCTTCAACAAAGCCTTCCCATGACAGGTCATCCCCTGCCGCCTTCAGCCCTGCAATGAATGTTTCGGCCGCAACCCAGCCAGCCATTGTGTAAGCATTGATTACCTTTTGTTCAGGGAAGTATTTTGCCATTGCGTCCATCAGCGGTTGAAGCTTTGCAGCATCGGCATTGACCCAGCCCATGACATAGAGGTTCTTGATTACATTCGGAGCTCCTGGTGCTGCCAGTGCAAGGAAGGATGCATCGGCGTTTGAATAGGTTGTGATCATTGGGACGTTGAAGTTCACTTTCTCGAATTCTTTCAAAATACCAGTCGTTGCGCCTGCAAGGCTGTAGACGATTACGACATCAGGGTTAAGGCTCTTTGCTTTTTGGACCGGTACTGTGAAGTCAGTATCCGCGGCATTGATTGCCAATTTGCCTTCTTCTTTAAGGATGCCTTCCTGGCCAAGCGCCTTTAAGCCTTCCGCGAAACCTTCAACACCATCGCGGCCCACATCATCATTTTGATAAATGACAACAACATTTTTAGCGCTGAACTTTTCCACTGCGTACTTAGCCATCAGCTTGCCTTCATAGTAGTAATTTGGCTGGACAGGGAAGAAGTTTTTCCCGGATTGTGTTAGCTGCTTTGCTCCGGAGCCGAAGTAGACGGCTGGGATCCCTTCCTCTTTGACAATGCTTTCAGTCGCCATGACTCCTGGCGTGCCAAGCTGGCCGACAATAGCGAAAACTTCATCATCATAAACGAGTTCTTCCATTGCCTTTACAGCTTTATCCGGCTTGAATTCATCGTCTTTCTTAATTAGCTCAACGGTCCTGCCATTTACTCCACCTTCATCATTTACAGCTTTCAAATATGCTTCCATTCCTTCAAAGTATGGAGTGCCAATGAATGCTAACGCACCTGATTGGACGCCAATGGTACCGATTTTTACTGACTCATCGGTAACACCCTGGGCCAGTTCCACTTTTTCTGGTTCGTCCTTCTCGTCCTTGCTTGTTGTTTCATCACTGTTTGAACATGCCGCTACTGAAAACAGAAGAATCAATACTAAAGCCAACAATGAACCCTTTTTGAAAATTTTCCCCATGATTTTGATCTCCCTTTTTTTAATTTTTTCAACTATGCATCTAAGCATTTGCTTAGTAAATGCCGTGGGTTAATGGCCGCCGAGATAGGCCTGCTTGATTTTCGGATCATTCCTTATCAATTGCGCGGGCCCGTGATGAATGACTTTCCCAGTTTCGAGGATATAGGCATGATGGCTGATGGACAGGGCCTGGTTTGCATTTTGTTCGACAAGGAATACGGTGGTCCCCTGCCGGTTGATTTCCCGGATTATCGAAAAAATATCCTTTACAATCAGCGGTGCGAGGCCAAGGGAAGGCTCGTCGAGTAAAAGAAGTTTAGGTTTGTTCATCAACGCCCTTCCAATGGCCAGCATTTGCTGCTCCCCTCCGGATAAGGTCCCGGCATCCTGCTTTTCCCTCTCTTTTAATCTAGGAAAATAGGCAAATACTTTTTCAAGGGATTTGGCGGCTTCCTTTCGATCCTTTTGTGTATAGGCACCGATTTGCAGATTTTCCTTGACGGTCAGTTCGGGAAAAACTTGCCTTCCCTCCGGCGACTGAACGATTCCGAATTTCACGATCTTTTCGGGAGATTGGCCTGTCAAACTCTTATCGCCAAAGGTGATGCCGCCCTTTTGCGGCTTCATCAACCCGGAAATAACCTTCAATATCGTTGTTTTTCCCGCCCCGTTCGCACCCAAAAGGGTTACAATATTCCCTTCCTTTATTTCAAGAGATACATCCTTAAGGGCATGGATGTAGCCATAATAGGCATCGATGTTTTCGAGCTTAAGCATGCACCTCATCCTCCTTGCCAAGATACGCTTCCTGTACGGCTGGATGATTTTGGATTTCTTTTGGGCTGCCCTCTGCAATCTTGGAGCCAAAGTTTATCGCGCAAATTTTTTCACAAACCTCCATAACGAGGTTCATATCGTGTTCAACGAGGATGATGGTGACGTTAAATTCATCCCTGATTTTTTTAATAAGATTGGTTAGTGTTTGTGTTTCACTATGGTTCATCCCGGCAGCTGGTTCATCGAGGATGATCATTTTCGGATTGGACATCAGCGCCCGCCCGAGTTCGATCAGCTTCATTACCCCGTAAGGCTGGGCTGCCCCCGGGAAGTGTTCAATCCCCCTGATGCCCAGGAAATCCATAATATCGAGTGCCTTTTCGCGGATCCGCTTTTCTTCCTTTTTCACGAACGGGAGCCGGAAGCCCTGTGAGAGGATTCCTCCCTTTGTTATGCTGTGCTGGCCGATAATCAGGTTTTCGAGGACAGTCAAGTTTTTAAAAAGTTCGACATTCTGGAAAGTACGCACCAAACCGATGTCGACCATTTGATGGACCTTATAATCGAGCAGATTTATATGCCCTTGAAAGGTGAGTTTTCCTTTGTCCGGGGTATAGAATCGGCTAATGCAATTGAATACGGTTGTCTTGCCAGCGCCATTCGGTCCGATAAGGCCATAGATTGCATTTTTTTCAACGGTGAAGCTTAGATTGTCTATCGCCTTTAATCCTCCGAAGGAAATGGACAGGTCTTCTACCTGTAAGATCGGTTCCATCATTATCCCTCCACTCCCTTCGTCGGTTTCGTGTGCTTCGGCCTGCCAATGAATAGTGCTTTAAGCTGGGAACCTATTCGCGCAAGGCCATATGGGAAAAACATGATGACAAGGACAAGCGCGATCCCGGTAAAAATGCTTGCAACGTTCTTGATGTTCTGCAGCCACTCAATGTCTTTTACGAATTCAGGTACGAATACGATAAATGCCGCACCTAATACGCTTCCCGGTATGGATGCCAGGCCACCGATCACCACCATCGCCAATAAATTCAGTGACAGGTCGATTCCCCATTGATTCGGCTCTGTAAACCGGATCAAGTGTACATATAAAGATCCGCCGATGCCGGCGTAAAAAGCGCTTAGTGCAAAGGCAATCAATTTGTACTTGAATAAGCTGACGCCCATCGCCTGGGCCGCATGCTCACTATCACGGATCGCAATCAGTGCGCGGCCGGTTTTTGAAGATAAAAGGTTATGGGCAAACAGAATGAGCAAAACGCAGATGATGACCGCCAAAACGAAAAAGTGTTCACGTTCCCTCAAGGCGAAGCCAAAAATTTCAGGGGTGGCCGCCCGTGCCCCGGAGAATCCATTCGTAAAGGCAATCCATTCCTTAAAGGTCTGCTGGATGGCAACTCCAAAGCCAAGTGTCGCAATCGCGAGGTAATGGCCCTCAAGGCGAAGCGCCACCAGTCCAAGGATGAGCCCGATAACCATCGGAATCAGTCCGGATAGTAAGAGACTTACTAAAAACGGAAGTTCATAGTTTCCAGTAATATAAGCTGATAAATACGCTCCTAGCCCCATAAATGCCGCATGGCCAAGCGAAATTTGTCCCGCATAGCCGAGCAGGATGTTAAAGCCGATTGCAACGATTGCATAAATGACGATTAGGTTCATCATCGTCATCGTTGACCGCTCCATCTCAACCAGTAATGGAATCATCGCGACGATTAGCCCGGCCACTATATAGAGGAATGGTTTGTTTTTTAACAATCCCTTCATGCCTTACACCTTCTTCCGGTGGACTTTGCCGAAGAGTCCTGTAGGTTTGACGATTAGAATGATGATCAACAAAGCATAGACAATGACGGTTTTCCATTGCAGCGAGATGTAGTAGCCAACAAGGTTATCAAAAACCCCGATAACAAAACCGCCCACAACTGGCCCGACAAAGGATCCGAAACCGCCAAGGACGGCGGCAATGAATGATTTCAAATGTACTTCTCCCATCATCGTCGTCGAAACGTTCGTTGTCGGGGCAATCAGGATCCCCGCGATCGCTCCAAGTACAGTGGCGATGATCCATGACAAGGAATACACTTTCGAAACCGGAACTCCCATCAATTTTGCGGTTGTCTCATTTTGGGCAGTGGCACGGATGGCAATGCCAATCAATGTGTTTTTTATCAAATAGAATAAAATCATCATGATTACGAGTGTAATTGAGATGATAAAAATGGCGTTAGGCTGGATGATGACATTCCCGATGTTGATATTGTCCATGGTCAACGCTTTTCTGAATGGGTGCATATCAATTCCGAACAATGCGGATGCAACTCCGTTAAAAATCATAATAAGGCCGAGGGTGATGATCATTTTACTTACCAGGTTAGCCTTTGACGCGGGCCGTATGAAGACTCTTTCAACGAGGAAACCAAGGAAGACAGCAAATAAAACGGCTCCGATGAATGCAACTGGATAAGACATCGTTTGCTGAAATAGTGTAAAGGCGATAAAGCTGCTGAACATAGCCATTTCACCTTGAGCAAAGTTTATGACGTCAGAGGTCCGGTAAATCAGGACTAAACCCAAGGCAGCCAAAGCATACAAACTGCCTGTTTCCAATCCAGCTATGACATTTTGTAAAAATTCAACCATATCAATCCCTCCTTTTCTTTTTCGTACAGCTATACTTTCTTATATTGCAAATACCGTGCCAATTTTTAATAAAATGGTTATGCCGATTGGGTGAGGTTGCAAAAAACCCTTTATTTTAAAGGTTTTTTCGGTTTGCGAACTTTTTTGAAAAAATAAAAAATGACTTTGATCTTTTCACAAAGTCATTTTATTTTGTAAACGCTTACTTTTTAGTGTCCGATTTTCCGACAGGTGTATAGTTTCACGACAAAGGCGGATTTAATTGGTATTTTTCAATTTTATCGTAGAGGCTTGAACGGCTAATGTTGAGGATATCCGCTACCTTTACTTTATTATGATTCAACTCGTCCAGGTAATTTTTAATAATCTCCTTCTCCGTTTCCTCCAGGATACTTTTTAATGTTTGCCCTTTTGAAAGCTTATGAAGCTTCTTGTTACCCGTAATTCTGAAAGGAAGGTGGATAGAATGAATCGTATCTGTGTCTGTTAGATTGATGGCGCGCTCGAGTACGTTCTCGAGTTCCCTGACGTTGCCAGGCCAATGATAGTTCAGCAGATGCTCCATCGCATTCTTGGAAATAGTCGAGACGTAAACCCCTAACTGGCTCGACAACTTTTCAAGCAGCTTCATCGCCATGTCTGCCGTATCGTTTTCCCGTTCGCGCAACGGCGGAATTTCAATTGACATGACATTCAGGCGGTAAAAAAGATCTTCTCGGAATGAACCTTCTTCCACCATTTTTTCGAGGTTTTTATTGGTGGCCGCGATCACGCGCACATCGACTGGTATCGTCCTCGTGCCCCCCACCCTTTCAATCTCTTTTTCCTGCAGGACGCGAAGGAGCTTGGCCTGCATGCTGAGCGGCATGTCGCCAATTTCATCAAGAAAAATACTGCCGCCGCTTGCCAGTTCAAACTTTCCAGGATTGCCTCCTTTTTTAGCACCCGTAAACGCTCCTTCCACATAGCCGAATAGTTCCGACTCAAGCAGTTCCGCCGGGATGGCCGCACAGTTGACCTTGATAAATCTCTCATGCTGCCTGTTGCTTGAGTGGTGGATTGCATGGGCAAATAATTCCTTGCCTGTCCCACTTTCCCCCAGCAATAAAACATTCGATTTTGTCTGGGATGCCCTTCTTCCCATATAAATCGCCAACACCATTTTCTCGCTTGTCCCCAGGATGTTTTCCCAGCTATATTTCGCGCCATGGAGGTGTTTCAACTGTTCCTCGGCATAGTTTAACGCTGTCTCGAGAAGTTTATTTTTTTCAATAATATCCTTGAACTCTTTCACATCCTGGAAGAGCAGCAGTCCAAAGCCATAGGCCACTTCCTGATTGATATCCAAGACTGGTATTCTGTGGACAATCGCTGTTTTTCCGTTCTTGAATTTATGTTTCCATGCTATTTCCGGTTTTTTGCTTGATAGCACGTATGGGAATCTTGAAAATTCATCCACTTCCAATACCGGTTTACCGAGGATTTCTTCCTTCGGGAAACCTAAATAATCGGCGAAAATTTGATTAATCATCCGAATTTTCGTATCTTTATCAACCAAGATGATTGGAACTGAAATAGGATCAAACAGCTTTTCCATTGTATTCAGAAAAGCCTCGGAGCCTAGGACCTCCAAGTCTACAGTGGTGATTACGTTGGTAACATCCACACCCACAAATTCCCCTCCTTTTTTTCATCCCCTTTCCTTTATTGTATATAATTTACAATATAGATAGGAACTTTTTTATAAAAAATGTAGGAAATTCGGACAGTGTTATCTGTCGGCTTTATTCGGGGTGGCGACTTTTCTTTAAAAACCGTGATTATTCAGGTTGGCAAGATTCTTGCATACTACTTAATTGACTATATATTGGGAGGTAATGGGAAATGAGATTAAAAGACAGAGTAGCGATTGTTACGGGAGCTGGAAGAGGGATCGGGGAAGCAACAGCAATTAAATTTGCAAGAGAAGGTGCTAAAGTCATCGTTGCCGATGTAAACAGAGAGGACGTTGATCGGACTGTTTCTGTTATTACTGAAGGCGGCGGCGAAGTGGTTGGCATGATCGTTGATGTTACTGATTTGGGCCAGGTAGAAAAAATGGTTTCTGATACGGCGGAGCATTTTGGAAGCGTTGACATAGTGGTGAATAATGCCGGAATCACCGCTGACGCACAGTTGATTAAAATGGAAGAAGCCCAGTGGGACAGGGTCATTGATGTCAACTTAAAAGGTGTCTTCAACGTCGCCCAGGCCGCAGCAAAACAAATGAAGGAGCAGCAATCCGGCGTCATTTTGAATGCATCCTCTGTTGTTGGCCTATATGGAAACTTCGGACAAACCAACTATGCAGCAACCAAGTGGGGCGTCATCGGTATGACCAAAACGTGGGCGAAGGAGCTTGGCCGGTTTGGCATCCGTGTGAATGCGGTTGCCCCTGGATTCATCATGACGCCGATGGTCGAAAAAATGCCTGAAAAGGTCCTTGAAATGATGAAAGGAAAATCTCCGCTCGGGGTCCTCGGCCAGCCGGAGGACATTGCCAATGCGTATACGTTCCTTGCATCCGATGAAGCCAGATATATTACCGGGACAGTATTGAGCGTCGATGGCGGGGTTGTGCTTTAATTCATTTGGGGTTATCGGAAAATTTTCATAAGGGATTCAGCCTTTTTGCATATGATGGGAGGCGTTGGTATGGCAATGATGAAAATTAACGGAAATGAATTGTTTTATGAGGTGTTTGGGGATTCGGAAGCGTGCGAAACGGTTATGTTTTTTAATGGAGTGATGACGACGACATCTTCGTGGGCCTTATACTATCCCCTTTTTGAAAAACTCGGCTATCGGATTGTCCTTCACGACTTTAAAGGACAAATGAAATCGTCCAAACCTGATGGCCCTTATACATTCAGGGAGCATGCAGAAGATGCGAAGGCTTTGCTCGATGGGCTGGGAGTTGAAAAGGTGCATCTGGTCGGCACCTCCTATGGCGGGGAAGTCGCTTTAAGATTTGCGATTGATTATCCTGGGATGGCCGTTAGCCTGACTTTGATTGATGTTGCCAGTGAAATCGACGAAACGACTCGGCTGTTTTTGGAGGGCTGGAAACAGCTGGCGATAGGTCCTCAAGGAGAAGCTTTTTTCTGGGGAGCGGTCCCTTCCCTCTACTACAATTCCTTTGTTGAGAAAAATAAAGAATTTCTCGCCGAGCGGGCAAAGCTCATGAATGGAATTGGAGAGGATTATTTCAAGGGGCAGGTTCACCTCTATGATACGTATATCAATGATTTGGATGTAACCGGTGAGCTTTGCAAAGTGAAGTGCCCGACTCTCGTTGTGGTTGGGGAGAATGATCTGCTTACCCCCCGCCGATTTTCGGACATTCTGGTACGGCACATACCCGATACGGAGTATCTTATCATTCCCGAGTGTGGCCATGTGACAATTTTTGAAAAGCCTGGGACCTTGTTGACTGCGATGGTGGGGTTTGTTTTGAAAAACAGTGTGAATGTGAGGAGTTAATATGCCTGCCTCCTAGCGTCTTGAACTTCCTCACGACTTCATTTGGTAAGTCTTGAAAAGTGATTCGTACAATAACGGTACTTATCACTTTTCAAGACAAATAGTTATTACTGCGACGCTTCCCAGCGGGCGACTTCTTCCCTGACCCGCGGCGCCACTTTTGTGCCAAACAGCTCAATCGCCCTCATCACATCTTCATGCGGCATCGACCCAACCGGGCAATGCAGCATGAACCGGGTAATACCTACGTTTTTACGTAGAAAAATAATCTTTTCCGCGACTGTATCCGGATCCCCGACATAAAGCGCTCCTTCCAGAGTCCGCGCCGAGTCGAATGCCCTGCGTGAGTATGGCCCCCAGCCGCGCTCACGCCCCAGCTTGTTCATAACCTGCTGGGTTGACGGGAAAAACTTATCGGCTGCTGTCTCGGTATCCTCCGCCACAAAGCCGTGGGAATGGGACGCCACTTTCAATTTGGACAAGTCGTGGCCCGCATGCTCCGCCGCTTTCCAGTATAGCTGTACTAAAGGGGCAAAATGGAGCGGGCTTCCCCCGATAATTGCCAGAACGAGGGGCAATCCGAGCAATCCAGCGCGGACGACAGATTCCTGGTTGCCCCCGCTGCCGATCCAGATTGGCAATGGTTCCTGAACCGGGCGCGGGTAAATCCCAATATTATCAATCGCGGGCCTGTGTTTCCCTCTCCAAGATACTTTTTCGGACTTTTGCAGCGCCAGCAGCAAGTCCAGCTTCTCATCAAAAAGCTGATCATAATCCTTCAAATCATAGCCAAAGAGTGGGAACGATTCTATGAACGATCCCCTTCCCGCCATGATTTCCGCCCGGCCGTTTGATAATCCATCAAGCGTCGCGAAATCCTGGTAAACCCGGACCGGGTCATCCGACGAAAGCACCGTAACCGCGCTTGTAAGCCGGATCCTCTTTGTCTGCATAGCAGCAGCCGCCAGCAACACAGCAGGCGAGGATGCGGCAAAATCTTCCCGGTGATGCTCCCCCACACCGAAAACATCAAGCCCTACCTGATCCGCTAAAATAATTTCCTCAGCCACTTCACGCAAACGCTGTGCATGGCTGATTATTTTGCCAGTCTGTGGATCCGGCGTTGTTTCCACAAACGTGCTTATGCCCAATTCCAATTTCAATTCCTCCTTCAAAAGCAGCCCGAATGCATACCCTTATATCCTTCATTGTACATTTAATCGTACATTAAGCGAAAAAACCTGCTCTCAATTTCGTCTCCTGCCCCTTTTTTTCCAAAAGAGATAGATAACTGCAAGCAAGAGCAGAAAGCCAATCAAATAGAAGCTATACTTTGACCCGTACAGCTTTACTTTATCCCAATCCTTTCCCAGCACTGTTCCGAGGGTGATAAAGGTAAATATCCAAATAAAAGCCCCGCTGTAAGCAAAAACAACGAATCTTTTAAATGGGTAATTGTTAATGGCCGCAATGTATGCGGCAAGATGGCGGATTCCCGGGATAAAATAGCCAACAACAAGGATGGCCGGACCAATTTTATTAAATAACTTCCTAGTATATTCGATTTTCTGCTCGGTAATATGGACTTTGGGGCCAAATCTATGTAAAAGCGGCAACCCCAATTTATGCCCAATAAAATAACTCAGGCTAATCCCGCCTGCCGCCCCAACAAAGGCGCTCACTAATGATGGGAAATAGGAGAGCTTGTCCCGGAAAATTGAAAAACCGACATATGTCAAAAGGGCCTCATCAGGAAGGGGAAGGCCGACAATTCCCCCAACCAGCAAAATGATGATCCCAATATAGCCGAAATGTTCGATAATATAATTCAAATGCTGTTCCATTGCGCATCCCACCATAAATAATGTACAACTTTTCAATTACCCAATTTCCATATTTATAAAAAGGAAACAATATTATTCTTTAGCCAATCAACCTATTTATGCAAAAGGCTTATTCAAGAGCAGCAGTGTCTTAAAGATTTTAATTAGCACTTTTAATCCAGAGAAGTGGGCATAATGTTAAAAATTGATTTGGAGGAGGTTATCGTATGAGTGGGTTTTGTCCTTTATTATGGCCGGAAGAACCAACCCCAGAAGGTTTAAAGAACTGCAGTGAATGCGGTCTCGACGAGCATGGGTCTAGAATGGTTTGGGGTGAAGGAAATCCGGATGCACCCCTCCTAATCCTCCTGGACAATCCTGGTGCCCGGGAAGATCGGGAAGGCAAACCCTTTGTATGCGGAACAAGGCAAACACTTCAAAAGGCTGCCTTTAAAGCAGGTTTTCAAGCCGAGGATTTATATGTAACCTATGTTTTAAAAAGGAAACCGATTAGAAAATACGAAAAAGAAAGAACCAGGCAAATCTGCATGAATCATTTGAAACAGCAGCTTGAAATAAAGCAGCCTCAGCTTATTGTCTGCCTCGGCAATATTGCGGTCCAATCCTTTTTTCAGAATACGGAAGCTGACGTGAAATCATTAAGAGGACAAATCCATGAAGTCGATGGATACAAAACAATCGTTGCCTACCATCCATTGGCTGTCAGGCGCCGACCGAATCTTTGGCCGTTTTTTTTAGAAGATTTCAAACTTGCAGCAGAGCATTTTTTAACAATGGGCCTGTTAGTTAGACTACACTGACTCCAAAGATAATAAAACCCTAAAGCTGACAGCCCGAATAATCAGTTCTGTTTGCTCTAGGGATTCATTTACGGCTGGATACCAAAAGGCGAGTTGAAATTTCCGCTTTGAAGTTCGTTCTATGATTTATGATTGCTCTAGTGCTGGTTTTCCAGCCTCGATTAATACTTTGTTCCGCCCTAACAAGATCGCCAAGACAATGATGAAAACACCCGTTCCTATTAGCAGCCATTCGATTTTGATTATATCGGCGATCGGGCCAAATATAAGCATTCCGATTGGCATCATGGAGGTTGCAATCATCCCCATGACCCCAAAAACTCTTCCTAAATAGTCCTCTTCGATTTTTTCCTGCAAAAGAACGGTCGACGGAGTGTTGAAAATTGGCATTGTAACTCCGAAAATGCCCATGAAGATTAAATAAATCCAAAAGATTGGAACGATTCCAAGCCCGAATGTGCAAACTCCCATGACCACACTCGCAAATGCCATCGTTTTTACTTTATTTTGAAAACCTCCCCAGGCGGCAATAATTCCGCCGCCAGCCATCATCCCGATTGAAAAGGCAATCTCAATTGCAGTTAACCTCCATACATCATCGCCAAAGCTCCTTGCAACCTGTAATGGCGTCAAAAATGCCGCGGGCGCCATCAATACAAAAAAGACCGCAAAGAAAAGGAAAAATTGCTTTAGATAAGCATGGCTATTTATATAGTGCAAACCTTGTTTGAAGTCACTCAAGTAGCTCGTTGTTTGCTTTTCAGTTGCCTTCTTATGCGTGGGAATTTTTAAGAAAACAAGTAAAGTCACAATGGCTATCGTTGCTGTAATAACATCAATGAAGAAAATAAATTCAATCGAAGCCAATGCCAGTAACGCCGCACTGACCATTGGTGACACAAACATGATGATAGCTTGGATACTTCCATTAACTCCGTTTACCTTTGTCAGCTTATCCTTCGGAACGATTTGCGGCAAAATAGCCCCGACAGCCGGCGTCTGAATCCCCGTCCCAAAAGCGCGGACCGCTGCCATTACAAAAAGCAGCCAAATGGAATCGAACCCCATTAAAAAAAGAATAGCCAAAATTAATGTAGCCACTGCAATAAGCGCGTCTGCCAATACAATCAGCATTTTCCGGTTATAGCGGTCAGCCCAAACACCTGCAACAGGTGACAAAATAAACGTTGGGATGAAACCGCAAATGATATACAACATCATCATTAATCCTGATTTTGTCGTTAAAGTGATGTACCACATTATCGCATATTGAACCAGGGATGATCCAAAAAGCGATATCGTCTGGCTCGTTAAAAAGAGAATGATATTCTTGAACCAATTCTCCTTATAATCATTCGTTTCTACATTCATTTCTAACAACTCATTTCTACATTTCTGTTACTACTAGCAGCAGTATACCCAAAATTACTCTTATTGTACCCTTTTTGCGCCAGATTCCACATTTGCGAGAATATGTAGCAATACTCAGGATTCCTCTAAGCTAAAGCCCTCTTGACGATTGTCCCATCCTTTATGAATTCTGAAGGATATTGATAAACAAATGGATCCTTTATGCATACCGCTTCCCATGCAGCAACACAGGCAGGATCAAAGTGGGTTCCTATATTTTCTTTTAAAAATTCCATTGCCTTGCCATGAGTCCATGCTTTCCGGTACGACCTTTCAGATGTGAGTGCGTCATATACATCCGCCACGGCTACGATCCTTGCATATAATGGTATGTTTTCTCCAAAAAGCCTGTCCGGATATCCTGTACCATCCCACTTTTCATGATGGGACCGAATGATACTTAATTCTTCTTTTAAAAATCCAAGCCCTTTGCACATATTAAATCCTGTTATAGGATGTTCCTCAATCAACATTCTTTCTTCCTGCGTCAGTTTTCCTGGTTTATTAAGGATGTGATCGGGAATGCCTATCTTCCCAACATCATGAAGAAGGGAACCTTGCAGAATAATTCGCAGTTCTTCTGGTCTGAGACCCATTTCTTCCGCTAGTTTCAAAGCATATAAGGTTACCCTGAATGTATGTCCGGCTGTATAACTGTCTTTCTCTTCTGTTGCAGTTACAAGCGCCCTGATACTGGACGGTATGCTATTTGTTATCCGCTCAAACGGATCTGTGATAAATAGGGAACGCAATGATTCAGATACCGTTCCTTTTACCGCATATTGCTTGTATAAGCCAATGATCATAACCACCATCGAACCAAGAAGAAGGAAATGATAAATCCACCAGCCGAGGCTCCACAATAATCCTCTTACCATAATCATCTGGGAAACCATGATCCAGCCAGAGCTATAGACAATTGCCAGCTGCAATGGAAACTGCGTAAAACGGTAGGATTGGAAATACCTATGTATTGTCACCCCATTAAGCAAAAGAATCAGGACGGTAATTATATTCTTTAATGGATTTATGTTAAGTGGGACAATGTCAACAATCCCTGGATTCAGAAGGCCTATTACGCAAAAAATGCTTAGGGCAATTGTCCAGGAAGGAACCAGGACTTTTTGCCGAGAGGCGAGGAAAACTATAATTTTATTATTAGAGGAAAAAGAAGAGAACCATAGCCAAACTGTTACCAGCAACATACTTAATTGCGCCGCTACACCAGGAAGGCTTGTTATTCCAAAAATAAAAGACGGAGTTGAAAGGCCATGGACTGAAAACATAATAGAGAGAGAGATAAAAGCGAGCGATAGGATACTCACTTTTATATTCCTCAGCCTGCTGCCAGCCATTCCTACCAAAATAGCAATTCCTGAAGCTAGAATGGACACAACCGAAACAATATAAAAATGGCCATGCGGATGTACGAAAGCCGGATTCTTGATAATCTCCAAGTGAATCAATTCAAATAAAACATACGGGAAAATTATTGCTAAAAAAGGTATTAATATCATTATTTTTTTCATCTTAATCCTCCAGGTTGACCAACAGAACGAATAATGTGAATTCCGTCTCTATTTTAACACGGGAAGAAAATGGAAAGAAAATATTTTTTCTAAACCTATTTAAACAAGAGTGAATAATCATTTTAAAATGACAGGAACCGATCTTTACCCATATGGTAATATGTTAAAAGAGAGTGGAGGGGGAGAGAAACCATGCCGGATTGGTCGTATCATACCATATTCAAGCCAATTCTCATGAAGCTGCCACCTGCCTTTAGCCGCGGGTTTATTCACCGTGGAATGAGTATGATATCATCCACGCCAATCGGCGAAGCGCTAATTGAATTCCTTGGCCACATGGTGCCTCCAAAGGAACTTGGGAAGCATTTTTTCAATGTTCATTTTGACACCCCGGTAGGCCTGAGCGGGAGATTGGATCTAGAATTATCAGGATTGAAGGCCTTTCAAAACCTTGGATTTGGCTTCATCGAAATCGGCCCCGTTTCACTCATCGGCTCACCACAAAGGGAAATGCTACGGATTGAACACGAAAGGGAACGAATAACGGGACTTACTGGACGGACTCAAGGGCTGGAAGCAGTTAAAAAGGAACTTGTTTCTTTGAAAAAGAAGAAAGTGCCTTTTTTAATACGGACTGAAGGAACAATAAATGAAATTAACATAATTTGTGATGAACTCCTTGGTTTTAGTGACGCATTCATAATAAATAGCAATGTTTTCGAATCAGATACTCAATTTCACCATTTTAGGGATCGGATAGGTAAGCCAATTATCCTCGATTGCACAGCAGAACTTGGAACAACAACCGAACGGATTCGAACCTTTCATCCAAATGGAATCCTTATTGAAGGGACTTCTACTGAAATGCTTCGCCATGGACTTGCAGTTTTAAGGGGATCATTTGGTGAGGACGTGCCGCTAATAGCCTCAGGTGGAGTAAAGGAACCTGCTGATGCTGTGGCATTATTGAAGAACGGCGCTTCCCTTATCCTTTTGGGGCAGGAATATGTATTTTCCGGCCCTGGACTGCCAAAACGGATAAATGAAGCATACAGCGGCACTTTCCAAAAGCAGCCCGCCATTTTGGACGGATGGATCTGGTATTGGCTGTTTGGGTTTGCCATAACAGTTGCTGGATTCATTGCGTTATTTTTTAGCATGAAAAATGTGATCCTTCCCTACGATGAAGCATTCCTTGGTATGTTCAGGGATGATATTCTGGATTTTAATTCTGCGATTTTATTTTTTATGGCGCATGACCGCATGACACTTTCAGGGACCATGATTTCAGGTGGCATCATCTACATGCAGTTGGCGAGGCATGGAATCAGGCATGGGCTGCATTGGGCGAGAAAAGCCGTAAACACCGCCGGGTTTATTGGATTTCTAGGGATCTTTTTATTTATTGAATATGGGTATTTTGACTGGCTGCACGGATTGTTTTGGCTTATATTATTGCCTTTTTTCATTACGGGGTTCTTGAAGACACGAACCGCAGCGGAAAACCCCACAAGCACGAACCTTTACAACAGCCGTGCTTGGAAGCTGAGCCTGGTTGGGCAGCTTGCCTTTATCGTATTAGGGGCTTCTTTAACCATTGGCGGCGCCGTTATTTCGTTCATTGGGGCTTCAAGTGTGTTTGTCCCGACGGATATAACCTATTTATGCATGTCCCCTGAAATGCTTAATGCGTTTAACGATAAGTTAATTCCGGTGATTGCCCATGACCGCGCTGGTTTCGGAAGCGCGTTATTAAGTGTGGGGCTGCTTGTATTAATGCTTGCATTATGGGGAATCCGGGAGGGAGAGCGTTGGGTTTGGTGGACATTTACAATTGGGGCTATCCCGGCATTTTTAGCAGGGATTGTTACTCATTTTATTATCGGCTATACAGATTTCATCCACTTGCTCCCCGCGTATTTCGCCTTGCTCCTGTACGTTGCCGGGGTCATTTGCACCGCGCCATTTTTATTAAAAAAACAATTCAGTAGGCATATTTCCAAATGAAAAAGCGATTGAAACAATTCGTTTCAACCGCTTTTTAATATGGTATCTTATTCTTCATCCATGAATGGATATGTGATATCCGTTGTTGGCACAAAGTTTTCTTTGATGACACGTGGGCTTGTCCAGCGAATCATGTTGAAGATGGAACCTGCTTTATCGTTCGTGCCGGAGCCGCGGGAACCGCCGAATGGCTGCTGGTTGACCATCGCGCCAGTTGGCTTGTCGTTGATGTAGAAGTTTCCGGCTGCTTCGGATAGGCGGCGTTCCAGGTGAATGATTGCCTGGCGGTCCTGAGCGAAGATCGCACCAGTCAGCGCATAGATAGACGCTGTATTTACCGCATCCAATGTTTCTTCCAATTTATCATTTTCATAAACATAGATTGTCAGGACTGGCCCGAAAATTTCTTCAACCATCGTCTTGAAGTTTGGATTGGTCGTTACGATGATAGTCGGTTGAACGAAATAGCCGACAGAATCGTCGTAAGTGCCGCCCGCGATAATTTCCGCATCTTCGGAATTAGCCGCATAGTCGATATAGCCTGTGATTGAATCGAAAGCAGGCTTATCAATAACCGCGCCCATGAAGTTCCTGAAGTCGCGGACATCGCCAACTTTAAGCTTCGCGGTTTCTTCAAGCAATTTTCCTTTTACTTCTTCCCACATGCTCGCAGGGATGTAAGCGCGGGAAGCCGCCGAACATTTTTGGCCCTGGTATTCGAATGCGCCGCGAACGAGAGCGGCCGCTACTTTATCCGCTTGGGCGGTTTCGTGGGCAAATACAAAGTCCTTGCCGCCAGTTTCCCCGATCAGGCGAGGATAGGAGTTATACTTCGCAATGTTTTCCCCGACAGTTTTCCAAATAGTATTGAACGTATCTGTTGAACCAGTAAAGTGGAATCCGGACATGCGACGGTCTGTCAACACAACTTCAGAAACCTGTGAACCGCGGGAAGGCACAAAGTTGATAACGCCTTTTGGCAATCCGGCTTCTTCAAGGATTCGCATGAAATAGTAGTTTGCAAGAATGGAAGTCGTTGCCGGCTTCCAAACAACCACGTTCCCCATCATAGCGGGAGCCGCGGGAAGGTTTCCGCCGATTGCCGTGAAGTTAAATGGAGAAATCGCCAATACGAAACCATCCAATGGGCGGTAATCCGTACGGTTCCAAATATTCTTCATGCTCTCAGGCTGTATTTGATAGATTTGGTTGGCGCACTCAACGCCAAATCTTAGGAAGTCAATTAATTCCTGGGCCGCATCAATTTCAGATTGGAATGCGGTTTTGGATTGGCCGAGCATTGTAGCAGCGTTCATGACATCGCGGTATGGACCGGAAATCAAATCAGCCGCTTTCAGGAAAATGGACGCGCGATGTTCCCAAGGCATATTGGCCCATGCTTCTTTCGCAGCCATCGCCGCTTCGACGGCATCACGAAGTTCTTTTTCGCCGGCTTGCGAATAGTTTGCGAGGACATGCTGGTGATCATGAGGCATAACGACTTGTTTCACTGTATCCGTCTTAACATCCTCCCCGTTAATGATGACAGGGATTTCAACAACCATTTCAGACTGGCGCTTCAATTCAGCTTTTAATGTTTCCCGTTCTTTTGTGCCGGGAGCATACGTATTGCCAGGCTCGTTTTTAGCTGTAGGGATTTTGAAAACTCCGTTACTCATAGTCTCACTTTCCTTCCTATTAAAGAATACTCACTATTATACAAATATATTTATTCACACCGTCAAAATTATAACATACTTTCGCGATTCTTGCCCCTTCTTTTCCTCATATAGAACAGGGATTCCTTTCCTTGTCAGAGACAAGCCTCTCAAAGCAAACCAACAAAACCCCTGGCATATGAAAAATTTTTCCCAGCCAGGGGTTAATCAACATTATAGTATACGGGAAAGTTGTTCGTTCTCCCTTCTAACCCTCTAACCTTTCCTTCACAGTATTATAATAGTATTCTTCCTATGTCATATGGGGCGGCATTCTTCGTTCGGGGAAGGATATAATTTAAAGGTTTTTTTTGGGGAAAAAGAGATGGTTTTTTAATGAGGGAAAAATCGCCGCGATTATCGGACATTAGCCAAAGTATACTTTGACACTGCCCTCTTTTTGCGCTGTTGCCAAACAGTTTCTTATAAAATCAAGAATTTGTTTTCCATCGTATTTCATGAAATTGTCCTGTGAATGGGAAGAACCGGTGTAATCTTGGTTAAAGTCTTGCAGCGCTTTTTCGATTTGCCGGATTGTAAACGTTGTACCCCTTCCTGATCCGCTAACCCCAGCATAATAATCAAACGCTTCCAGCAGGCGGTAAAGTATGAGCGCATTATGGTTTCCCATGCTAAAACGCGCGTAAGCAATTTCCACTCCTGCTTGATTGAATCCTGAAATATCGTGGCCCATTATTAAATCCTCCTGAATTTTAGATTTGCACACCAAAATCCTTCCATGGCCCGGAAAGCAGTAAATGTGTACTTGTCCGCAACGCTCCTTTCGTGGTTATTTTTTGTTAAAAGTTATTGGAAAAAGCATGTGAAAAAGGTTTAGGCAGAATAACGCGAGGGTTGAGATAAAGTGGTTTCAAAAGCCAATCATCAGTTCGATAGGATTATAGGTGTACGGGAAGTAAAAAAAGATGAGAGAAAGAAAGAGGCCATGTGAGGGTTACTACTTAATATTTCCATTATTTATTCTGCTTGTCAATAACCGATAATTCGACAAATACGGCTTCCACTTTGAGAGTTTTCCAGCTACACCCTTGCTCTAACAATGTTCTTCTTCACGGAGGGTATTTTACGCCTCGCCTACATCCATAGAACGGACAAAAAGAGATTTTACACGGATGATCTAAATGAAAGTCATATTTTTTTCTTATAAAGCATATGTTTTTCTGATGAAATAAACCTTGTATGCTGTCACTGCTGAAACGGCACCAACTGGATTACCACTACATACACATTAATGATATTGACAACCGTTTGCTCCATTACTTTTGTAAAGTGGAGTTTTTTTATTAAATGACAATATAGAAGAAGCGGAATTTAAACATAAAGTGAGGGATGAGTACATGACGACTTCTTATATGGAGATGAGTTCCTATAGAAACTATTATTTAAATGCCATATATTCCGCGTTAGAAAAAGGAATGGCCGCCAAGGAAGTGGTATGCTCCATCACCACGGGATTTCGATCGATTCCTTCAATACGCACTGCACCTGGCCTTAATCCATACCATGCTTCGGTGGCCGATATCGGATATGGATTCGATGCCGCACAAGGAACCATCCAGCGACTTCTTCAAGGTGAACGGATTCCTCTTGCAAAAGAAATGTTGGTGTTTGACCTTGATACATTAAGGATTAGCGAAAAACAATTAAGCCCCAATTTTGAACTAGCTGTTCAAGAGGCGTCTCCAAATGTGTTATATCTGGTCGAACAAAGCCGATATTTAAATAATCAAATTTCCAATCGAATTAATGAAGCGATCAGACTCGGTAAAGAGCTTCTAGGTTCCGACTGGGAAATCGTTCACGAACGGATCAAGAACGTACAGGCGATCCCGCGACTTTAAAAGGATTCACAATGGAGGGAGAAAAATGCCTTATACACAAACGCTAGATATGAGTGCAAATGATCAGCAACGTTTGATGGAGTGGTGGAACGCGACAGAGTCAGCGAAAGGGGTTGTCCGGCATTTAGTCTCATTAGTTAGTGAGCTTCGCTTACATCCGGAGTCAAGCCATGCAGATGGAATGGTTCTTTTTTACCGGGCTGTCTCTGAAATATCATACGGCCATGCTGGAATCCGCGGATGCATTCGACGCGCTTTTTCAGGAGAATACTCTGATGGCCTCCGGAAGAATATGTCCATGTGCCATAGCTTCGCCCACAAATATTCCGTTGATTCAAAAGTGATGCTAGAACGTGTGGCAAAGCAAATAACTGGAGAAAATGCGCTTCAATTAATTAGCCGTATACGTGAGGCGCTAATGAAAAATGATGAAATGTTAAATGAAATTTCCAAAAAAGCTCAAGCCTTCTTCGGAAAAGATGCTTTACAGTCCTTACAAAATGATATAAAGCATTCATCTACTTTACCAATCTAAAAAGACTGCACCAGCTGAAAACTTTACGAGATGGAAACAGAAACAAACCGTTCTCTCATATCTTGAGGAACGGTTTGTTATTTTGCTCTATTTTTATTATCCATTAGCTTGCTTCAAATTGGTGCATGCCTTTCTAAAAACTTTTATTTATAAAGTATTATTTCACAGATATTTTCACAACATCATCCATGTATTTAGTTTTATTATAGCCTTGCAACACAAGCCGTTTAGGAATTGCAATCTCCCCGGCTTGGTTGCTCTGCAGCCTTATCGTGTTAACTGTAGTCAAATGGCGGGGGTTTTCGATTTCTTCATAGTTTATAATTTCATCCAAATTGTATTTTTTTCCATTCGCATCCACAATTACTCCCTCTGGATACATCTCTGTTTGAAACGCCCCGTTTTCATAATCACCCGCGACATCAAACCAAAACGAATCGTAAGTACGATTTTTAATTTCATGATCACTGATGACTATAGTGGTGGGTGTTCCGATTTCAAACTTGTCGATGGAAATTGTACTCCCAGCATATTCAAACGTTTGCGGATAGCTCTGTGAAGCATCAAGTATGATCGTTTTTAAATCTTCAATTGTTAATAGAGCAGATTCAAATTGGACGCTGATGCCTTTTGGTTTATCTCCAAAAAATGGGTCAAATTGAGATTGAAAACTAATCCAATTCATATTTTCTTCTATATAGTTATTATTGGGATACTTTTCAGCTTTCACTTTTTTACCGTTCACTTCAAGCTTGTTAAACCGGAGGAACTCCATCCGCTTGCCCGCCTGCCCATTTTCATAGGCGTATTGCAAAATCGTTATGGTCGGAGCGATTGTAAGTTTCTCGAATCGAACCGGAATCCCCTCGACCTCCGTTTCTCCATTCAATGCATATTCGGCGGACGGGAGCCTCGTTACAGGGATTTCGAAGTTCCACTCCCCTGTTTCGTATTCAATGTTGTTATATGCATCCATAACATTTTGAACGGATAAATCACTTAATTTTAATTTCTGAAGCCTCGTAATCTTTAATTTGATAGTCCCGTTTTCCTTTTTCAGCGGTAAAAGGCTGACCTTGCCCCGATACACGTTTTTGCCTTTTTTATTTGCCTCCCATTCAAGGTGAGGCGGATAAAATCTTTGCTGTGTGTCACGGTTCATGATTTCACCCATGTTCTCCACTGAAAAGCCATCATGAATATTAATCATATATTGGTAATCTTCAGCCGTATCTTCCACTTCATAAAAAATGAGTGTTTGAACTTCATCAGCAATTACGCTTTTGATTCTAACTTTCACACCACCGCTTTCTGCCTCCAGGTTCAGGACTTTCCCAAAACCATGGCGCAGGAATCCGCGCAATTCCGCATTTTCTTCTGCATGCGCATAATAAACGTTGGAGAACGAACCTGTTAGAACCTCAATAGCTATTAACAATGCGAAAATCCCTGCAAAAGCAAACCCAATCCTTTTCCGTTTCTTGAGCTTCTCTTGCCTCTTTTTATCTCTTTCTGCCAGCCTTGCTTCTACATTCTCCATGAAATTCGACGGCACTCGGAAATTCTTGATCCCTTCAGCAAAATTTTTCAAAGTTAATACGACTTCCTGAAAAGTAGCCAAATCATCCTGGCAATCGCGGCAGTGATACACATGAATCTCGAAATCAATCTTTTCTGGCCGAGCCATGGTTCCTTCCAAGTAATCGATGTACTTCTCTTGATATGATTTACAGCCCTTCATGCTTTGCCGATAGCCCAGCCCATTTTTAAGCGACTGGATACCCGAAAACAATAGCTCATTCATCGTTTCCGGGGAAACATTTAGAAGTTGGCCTGCGTCTGCCCGGGACATCCCTTTTATAAAGGCAAGGGCAATTGCTTCTCTCTCATCTTCTTTCAACTGATCTAGCGCTTTAAAAAAGTCCGGGCGTGATTCACGTTCCGCCGAAGCTTTCATTCCTGTTTCCTTGGAAAGCTCCCGGCAGGTTTGGATAAATATCGACGCAACCCGAGTGTCAAATAACGGCTCTTTAGTAGGCCTGGGAATTTCTTTATGTACCTTTAGTATCGAACGGTAGAATAGCTCCTCCATTTGCTCCTGAATTCGAAAATAGGTACATCCTAGAATATAAAATGATTGTTTGTGCTGATTGAACCAATCGGCGATGGATTCCACCCCTGTATTCATTATCGGCTTTTTTGAAATGGGCTCTATTTTTGCCGGGATCATTAAGTGTCCCCCCTAAATCTGTATCTTTATTTAATCATATAAGCACATCCAGATATTGACAATACCGTTTCGGCCAAGGAAATTGCAGCAGAGTGTCCAGAAACACTAAGAATCAACATAAAAAAACCTCCATGGCAATTAGCATGAAGGGTTTCTAATGGCAGATTATTAATGATAATTTTAAAAATATAAAATACAAATTATAAACAGGTCCATGACATTGAAAATAATGGGCACCTGTGGTAAATTTATATAGATAGACACATTTTTTTATATGAACGTCTATTGTCCCTATTATAATTATACATCAAAGGTTCTTCAAGAGTCAACCCCTAATAGCCAATTTTTTAAAAGGAGTGTTTGCTGTGAATCCAGAATTCCAACAGGAGCAAAAACGAGTCGACAGAGTCGTGAAGACAATTAAGGAGCAAATCCGGAAATTGGAGGACAAAACTGCCCGGCATCGAAACGAGGTCATTCACATCCGCAAACACTTTTGGGACGAAATAAAGGTAAATACGGATACATTCGATGATTACCTCGAGACCATTATCGGCCTGCGGCAAGAGGCCCAAGCCCTTGCCGTAAGCCAAAGCACACACAGACATGCATCCACGAGATTATCCGCGCTCCGCCGTATGGAGAAGGTTCCCTATTTCGGCCGGATCGATTTTACTGAAGAAGGAAATGCAAACAAGGAACAGATCTATATTGGCATTTCCACCCTTACGGATGAAAGCGGCGATAACTTCCTAATCTACGACTGGAGGGCGCCGGTCTCAAGCGTCTATTATGATTACCAGCCCGGTCCGGCTAAGTACGAAACCCCCGGTGGGGAAATCACGGGGGTGTTGGAGGAAAAGTGGCAGTACCTTATCCGCGATGGCATTCTCCAATCGATGTTTGATACGAGCCTCACCATCGGGGACGAAATTCTGCAAGAAGTTCTTGGAAAAGGCACAGACAAACATATGCACAGCATTGTCGCGACCATCCAACAGGAACAAAACAAAATTATCCGCCATGTGCGCGGGAGGCTGCTCATTGTGCACGGCGCTGCCGGAAGCGGAAAGACGTCGGCGGCACTGCAGAGGATTGCGTATTTGCTCTACAAATACCGGAATAGCCTTAATGCCGACCAAATCATTCTATTTTCGCCCAATTCAATGTTTAACAGTTACGTGTCCAATGTGCTACCGGAACTTGGCGAAGAAAATATGCAGCAGGTTACATTCCAGGATTACTTGGTCCATCGTCTTGCCGGAGAGTTTGAAATAGAAAATCCCTACGGGCAATTGGAATATGTTTTAACGGCTGTAAATACCCCTTCTTACTGGCCAAGGATAGCCGCAATCCGATTCAAGGCGTCAATCCGGTTTTTTGAGGCAATTAACTCATACAGGAAGTCGTTGGAATTCTCCGGAATGATTTTCAAAGGAATTAGCTTCAGAGGAAAGCCACTTGTCACCTCGCAGCAAATTGCGGAAAGGTTTTATAGCTGCGACACCTCCCTTCGCTTCCATAACCGTCTTGAAAAGCTTAAGGATTGGCTATTAAAGAAAATAAATGAAGCTGAAAAGGCCGAGCGGGCAAAGCCATGGGTACAGGAGGAAATTGAGCTGCTTAGCAACGAGGAGTACCACAAGGCATACACCTATCTGGCGAAAAAACGCGGCTTTAAAAGAGATTCGCTTACGGATTATGATATGGAGCCCGAAGCGCTTGCCGGTATAATTGTCCGCCGGAAAATGAAGCCGCTCCGGAACCAGATCCGGGAGTTTCTTTTCATAGACATCAAGGGAATGTACAGGCAGATTTTTTCGGATTCAATGCACATTCAACAGTTGATAGAGGGAGAGACAGCACCCCCTGATTGGGCGAACGTGTGCCAGTTGACATTGGAAATGCTGGACGAAGATAAATTGTCTTATGAAGATGCCACTCCGTATTTATTCCTGAAAGAGCTTATACTTGGCTTTCAGACGAACAGCTCGATTAAACATATCGTTGTTGACGAGGCACAGGATTATTCGCCGTTTCAATTCGAGTTTTTAAAGCGGTTGTTCCCTTTAGCAAAAATGACTGTTCTCGGCGACTTTAATCAGGCAATATTCGCCCATGCCAGTGAAATGGCTGATTTCAACACACTTACGAAACTTTACGGACCGGAAGATACGGAAGTAATCAACCTGGCGCGGAGCTACAGGTCAACAAAGCCGATCATCGAATTTACACGCAGACTCGTTCCTAACGGTGAAAGGATTATTCCTTTCGATCGCGTAGGCGAGCGGCCCGCGCTTACACAATTGACGGATCACGCCGAACTGCATCGCTCTATCGCCTCAAAAGTTACAGAATTGCAAGGCTTAGGGTTTAACAGCATCGCGATAATATGCAAGTCCGCGGCGGAAAGCGAGAGAGCATTCGAGGGGCTGTCGACTATTGAGGGAATTAAGCTTATAAAGGTTGGTTCACTGGAATACGAGCAAGGGGTTGTCGTCATACCGTCGTATTTATCGAAAGGAATCGAATTCGACGCCGTCCTCATTTATGATGCATCGGCACACGTCTATGGCGATGAAAGCCTGCGAAGGATTTTCTACACCGTCTGCACAAGGGCCATGCACTATTTGCAGCTCTATAGCGTAGGGGAACCAAGTCCATTTTTGAGGGATGTTTTGCGGGAAGGGTTTGTGGTCCAGGCTTGACAAGGACAATGCCATGGCAAATGAAAGAAGGCAACTCCCCTTAGGGTTAGTTGCCTTCTTTCAATATGTTTTAAGTACTTCCATTCCCCTTCAGGGCGTTTGCAGTTGGCTTGTGCCAGCTTCTCCTTGGAAGGGAGCTTCGTACTTAACTCGCTCATCTCGATCAACATAGTAACCGCCGCCAAGACCAAGCGCTCCAGTTTTAAAGGTGTAGGTATTGTATCTCTCACCGGCTTTTAGGACATAAGAGAAAGCTTTCTTTGTTATAGCTGCCCAGAAACTACTTTCCCTTTAAAAATGACTGCTTCCCGTTTTGGTGTTCTTGCCACTGCTTCTGCGGAACAAGATGCATCGACAAGCACAAGACTTGCTTCATCCCCTTGAAGCGGCCAGGCAACTTCACCATCCTTCGATAAAGGCGTTGGGCCTCCCGTTGCCCATTTAAGAGACTGTGCCAATGAGCGTTCATCGCTTTTACGGTACAATTCAACATAACGTGTGACTTTTTCTAATACATCACCTGTGCCGAATGGTCCCCAGGAATCATAGAATCCATCACAGCCTAAATAAACATGAACGCCCTTGCGATCCAAAATCGCGATTGGAGGCAGGGTTCTTGAAATAGGAATGGTAGACATGATGGACATTCCCAGCCCGCTTAATCTTTCGGCGATTTCTTCTTGCTGAGGTACTGGTACGTCCCCTAAGCTAAAAGCATGGCTAACCGCCGCACGATTGTGCCATCCTGCCTCTTCTACAAATTCCGCAAGTTTATCTACAGTATAATAGCCAACATGCCCGCCATCATGTAAATGGATATCGATATCCGCATCAAATTCAGTAGCCAGATTCATTACTTCATACAGTGATTTTTCAATGTTTCGATCAATCCCCGCCGGATCTAACCCGCCTACAAGGGTTGCGCCTGATCTCATCGCTTCCTTCATTAAAGGAATAACCTGATCTCTTAATAACCCATGCTGCGGGAAAGCGACGATTTCATAGGTAAGCTTATCAGAATAGTCCTCCAGTGCAGCTTTAACCCCCTCAAGATTTTTCAAGCCTATATAAGGGTCGATATTTACATGTGTGCGGATATGTGTAGAACCATGCGAAAGGATTAAGTCAATCATAGCACTTGCCCGCTGTTTTGTTGTTGGCGCTAATTCTCCAAGCTCCATGGCTTCGAGCTTCAGCCGTTCTTCCAAGTTTTTGGCAGGTATAGGCGCCTTCCAATCAAGCGAAAGATAGGTTTTATCCAAATGGTTGTGCATTTCTTTAAACGGCGGCAATGCCAATAATCCTTTTCCATCCTTTACGTCTTCCGCTTCCGGAATAGCAAAGCCATTACTTTGCTTCTCTACAATTCTTCCATTCTCTATTTTCAAGTGAAAAAGCTCTGTTTTTGTTTCATAAGCCCCTTTTTCATCTTGTATATATCCAGTTTCAAGTTTTACATTTGTTAACCAATAGGGAGTGGCCATTTTATTACCTCCTTTATACCTCCATCGGGTTGGATTCCGTTAACTTGCTTTCAACCTTTTTCCCTTTGAAAAATAACGATTGGACGGAAGCTCTTCTTGCAACTGCTTCTGCAGAACAGGAGGCGTTTACGAGCATCATCGTTGCTTCATCGCCAACCTTTGGCCAAATGCGCTCTCCGTTCTCATTTAGCGAGGTAACTCCCCCGGTTCCATATTTTAGTGTTTTGGATAAGGAATATTCATCGGATAAACGGAAGCGTTCTGCAAGGGTTCCGAGCTTTTGAATCGTATTTCCTGTACCAAATGGCGACCAGTGGTCTGTAATACTGTCATGTCCGACGGAAACTTTAACACCTAACTTATCAAGAACGGGGATTGGTATAGTTGTACGATTTACTGGGACAGTAGTGGTGACATCAATCTCCAGTTCTCTTAGCATAGCCGCCATTTCACTCAGGGCTTCCCCTTGAAGATCAGCTAAAGCAATTCCATGGCTGATGGTGGCCCTCCCCTTAAGTCCAGCCTCTTCGGTATAATGTGCCATTCGTTCAAATGTAAAGGCCCCCAACGTATTAGGGTCATGCAAATGAATATCGACTCCTGTATTGTTTTCAACTGCAATTTCAAAAATCGTATATAGGGATTTTTCAATATTTCGATCAACGGTAGCAGGGTCGACGCCGCCAACTAAAGTTGCTCCATTCTTCATTGCATCGCGAATTAATTGGACAGAGTCACTTCTTAACAAGCCATGCTGCGGGAAGGCAACAATTTCATAGGTAAGCACATCTTCATACTTTTTTAAGGCATTTACCGTTGCTTCCAAATTTTTGAGGCCAATTACAGGATCAACATTACAATGAGTCCGAATATGGGTATGTCCGTTCCTCAAGTACAATTCAATCATTTTCTCAGCACGTTCTTGGGCTGTTGGCAAAAGCTTTGGAAGCAATTCTTTTTCCTCTTCCAATCTAGTGAAAATTCCTTTTGTAATCGGGGTGCAGGCTTTCCAAGGGCCGCCGTAATAAGTTTTATCGATGTGGATATGCATATCTTTCAATGAAGGAAGCAGAAGATGAGTTTTAGCATCGACCTGCTTCTCATCCGGGGACGGCAAAACATCTGTAATTTCGGCTATCATTCCATCTTCAATTTTCAAATGACATATTTCCGTTTCGGTACCTATAATACGTTGATGGTCGTATTTGTAGCCTTTTTCCAAGCGGACATTTGTCAGCCAAAAAGTAGTCATGAAAATCCTCCTATTATTGAAATAGGAAAAGTACTTTTTCACAAAAGTACTCTTCCACTGATTATTTAACTATCATTTACTTAATTACTACATCATCAATCATTAGATAATTCGCTGCATTCAACCAATAACCACTTACTTTTTTACTATGTACAGCCATATGCTCATAGTTACGGATTGGAATATAAACAGCATCATCAATTTCCTTTTGCATAACTTTTTCATAAAGGTCTAAACGTTTGGCTTCATCTGTTTCCTTACGAGCCGCTTCAATCATTTCGTCTACTTCTGGATTACTATAGTAAAAATGGTTTCCTGCAGGGCCCTGTGATGCAGAGTGGAATAAATTATACTGATTGTAGTCTCCATCCCCAGTTGCATTTCCCCAACCGCCAATAAATAAATCGTGTTCTCCTTTATTGGCCATTTCAATATACGCACCATACTCCATTACTTGAATATCAACCGTCACGCCAATTCCTTTTAATTGAGATTGAATAACCTCTGCCATGTTTATACGTTCTTTCCGATCGCTAGTCAGCAATGAAATCTTGAGCCCGTTTCCATAACCCGCTTCTTTTAGCAATTTCTTGGCTTCATTCAGATCATAATCATAAGGCTGAACCTTATCGCTATGCCCATTCACCTTAGGGCTCATTGCTACGTTAGCCAGGGTTCCAACGTTATTATAGACACCTTTAATAATCGCTTCTCTTTCAATAGCATGGCTGATGGCTTTACGGACTTTAACATCATCGAGCGGTTTTTTCTTTGTGTTAAAACCAACATATTCTACAGCAAGTCCTTCTGTACGGTATAAATCCATCTTATCCGACGCTTCAATTCGTTCAATTTCAGTGACAGGAACTTGGTCATTTATGTGTGCTTCTCCTGTTTCAATCATCGCGAGACGAGTAGCATCTTCAGGTACTACCTTAAATACGACGCGCTCGATAGTAGGCTTCTTGCCCCAATAGTTTTCATTTTTCTTTAATGATATTTCCTGGCCGCTCTTCCATTCTTCAAATACAAATGGACCGGTTCCAACAGGGTGATCGGCTAATCCTTCTGGATTCTCCGCAATCGCTTTAGGACTGAGAATGCTGCCTTCCTGGCTGGCCAGAATCGATAACAATGGTGCGTAAGGGTAAGCCAGCAATAATTGTACAGTATACTCATCGATTACTTTTACTTCGGTAATCATTGAAAACTTCTCACGCTGCGGCGATCCTGTATTTGGATCTAATAAACGATCAAAGGTTGCTTTAACAGCTTCAGCGTTAAAAGGCGCCCCATCATGGAATGTTACATCATCTCTTAATTTAAATTCCCATGTTGTATCATTAACTACTGTCCATTCTTTTGCAAGAAGAGGCTGAATTTTAAAATCCTTATCTGGAACCACTAGCCCCTGATAGACTTTCTGGTAGATGATATTTGCTGACGGAATATCAGTAATAAAATGCGGATCCAATTTCGTTGCATCAGAGAGCCGAACAACCGTTAATGTAGCCCCTTGCTTCTCCTCTCCCTTTTTAGCAACACCTACATTTGAAGAAGTTGGTTTTGTGGAACATGCTGACGCAATCACTAACATTAAACCAATCAATACTAGCAGCATGCCCTTTTTTACAGTTCGTCTTTTTTTCCCCATTTTTTGTCTCGCCTTTCCTCTGTTTTTTATTTTCCGACTATTCTGGATTCAAAAGAAATTATTCTTTACCATCCCTATCTGCATTATAGAAAAAGATTCGTCAAATTATTTACAGAATATTTACAACATTTTTAAGTATATTGACAATTCATTTGAAAAATATTTACTTTCACTTAAATTTTGATAATTTTGTACTAACTCAATAGAACTAATTTTATCCGTAGAAGGACTAACAGCGTATTCTTTCAAAAAAAACAAGGAGGGTTTTATATGGAACTGGAATCCAAAACTGAACAACCAGTAGCAGTTACACAAACAATAAATCTGCCTAAGGAATCTAAATTGAAAGATTCCTTATCCATCTTAATTCAAAATAAGGCAGCAATGGTCGGGGCTATCATCATTCTATTTTATATAGTTGTTGCCCTGTTCGCACCATTACTCGCTCCTTATGATCCATATGATATTAAATTGGAAAATAAATTAATGCCTCCATCAGCTGAGCACTGGATGGGAACCGATGATAAAGGAAGAGATATTTTAAGCAGGATTTTATATGGGTCGAGGCTTTCAATGGGTATTGGGATAACCGCGGTAATCTTTGGAGCGTTTTTCGGAATTATTTTCGGGCTGATTTCAGGCTACTACGGGAAATGGATTGATTCGACCATTATGCGGATTATGGATATTTTATTGGCATTCCCGGGAATATTGCTTGCATTGGCCATTATCAGCGCCCTTGGTCCAGGTTTAACCAATGTAACGATTGCGGTAGGCGCATACTCTATCCCGTTATTTGCACGAATCGTCCGAGGCTCCACCCTGGAAGTTAAACGGCTGGAATATATTGATGCCATCCGCTCCCTAGGAGCAAACGATTCAACGATTATATTCAAGCATATCTTACCTAATATTCTTTCACCTATCATTGTGCAAGGCACGCTTAGGCTTGCAACCGTCATTCTCTCAGCAGCAGGCCTTTCCTTCCTTGGACTTGGAGCCCAGCCGCCGTCTCCAGAATGGGGGACGATGTTAAGCAGCGGCAGGGATTTTTTATTCTCCGCACCCTATATCGCTATTTTCCCAGGGCTGGCCATTTCGATACTAGTTTTAGGTTTTAATATTTTTGGTGATGGCTTACGTGATGCATTTGATCCAAGAATGAAAAAATAGAAGGAGGCTGACCACCATGTTGATGTTTATATTACGAAGATTAATGCAAACCATCCCAGTCATAATCGGGGTAACGTTTGTTGTGTTTTTTATTATGCAGCTTGTACCAGGCGATCCAGCCGTATTGCTTGCTGGAGAAGGCGCTTCTAAAGAAACGATTGAAGCACTTAGGGAGCAACTGGGATTGAATAGGCCGCTTTTCCTACAATATTTTGATTACTTAATAAACGTTTTCCGTGGAGATTTCGGCGTTTCCTTAAAAAACAACCAACCAGTCCTTGATGAAATACTGGTACGATTGCCTATCACAATAGAACTTGCCTTCTTCAGCATCATCATCACCATTGTCTTAGGGGTGGCTGCTGGCATCATATCTGCCATAAAACCATATTCCTTTACCGACACAACTGTCATGCTTGTTGCCTTATTGGGGATTTCATTACCAAGCTTTTGGTTTGGTTTGATGATGATGTATTTCTTTTCTGTAAAATTGCAAATCCTTCCGGTAGCTGGATGGGACAGCATCCTTCATGTCATCCTTCCCTCGCTTACATTAGGAGCCGGCGGCGCGGCAATAGTTGCCCGAATGACAAGATCGAGCATGCTTGAAGTGATTCGACAGGATTACATACGGACCGCCCGTGCTAAAGGACTTCGTGAACGCGTCATTGTTTATAAGCACGCATTGCGCAATGCATTAATTCCGGTAATAACCGTAGTCGGCTTGCAGTTTGGCGCTTTACTTGGCGGAACGGTTTTAGTTGAGTCGATTTTTGCGATCAATGGGTTAGGAAGAATGATTGTTGACTCAATCCGGATGCGTGACCTTCCTATGGTCCAAGGCGGCGTTTTAGTTGCCTCGCTCGTTTTTGTGGTTGTGAATTTAAGTGTTGATGTTCTATATCGCATTTTTAATAAACGGATTGAATTAAATTAATAGGTGGTGAGTGCTAGTGAGTGTGACAAACCAACTCATTTTAGAAGTAAAAGGTTTAAAAACACATTTTTCAACAAAACGCGGTGTGAGTAAAGCGGTCGATGGTATTGATTTTTCGCTACATAAAGGTGAAACATTAGGAATCGTTGGTGAATCCGGCTGCGGAAAAAGTATAACCTCTCTTTCCATCCTGCGCTTAATTCCCTCCCCTCCCGGGAAAATCGCCGGCGGCCAAATCCTTTTTAAAGGCAAGGATTTAGTGGCGCTGTCTGAAGATGAGATGAGAAAAATCCGCGGAAATGAAATATCGATGATATTCCAAGAACCGATGACATCTTTAAACCCTGTCATTCCAGTTGGAGAGCAAATAGCAGAGGCATTGAGGTTGCATCAAAATTTGGGTAAGAAGGCAGCCTGGGAAAAAGCAGTCGAAATGCTTAAACTTGTGGGGATCCCATCTCCTGAAAAAAGAGCAAAACAAGAACCTTTCCAGTTAAGCGGCGGAATGCGCCAGCGGGTCATGATTGCGATGGCCCTTGCATGTACACCCGAAGTCTTAATTGCGGATGAACCAACAACAGCGCTTGATGTGACCATTCAAGCACAAATACTGGAGTTAATTAAAGACTTGCAAAACAAATTAGGAATGGGTGTCATATTAATCACGCACGATTTAGGTGTTGTCGCTGAAACATGTGACACGGTTGCAGTCATGTACTCCGGCAATATCATTGAACATGCACCGACCGAGAAAATTTTTGAAAACCCAAGGCATCCCTATACACGCGGACTATTGGCATCCCTGCCTAAAATCCATGAGGATCAAGAAGAATTGCAAACAATTGAAGGCAGTGTCCCGAGTCCCTATAACCTGCCAGCGGGCTGCCGATTTGCATCCAGGTGCCCTTTCCAACAACCTATCTGTTTGGAGAAACAGCCCGAGTTGATTGAACAACCTGATGGAGTTAAAGTTCGCTGCTGGATGTATACGGATCAATGGACAGGTGAAGCTGAGGAAATGGAGGCTGTTAAATAATGCAGACTGCAACGGAAAAGAAAGTATTATTGCAGGTGGAACATTTAAAACAATATTTCTCTGTTAAAACAGACTCCATCTTTAAGCCGAAAGCATATGTAAAAGCGGTTGATGATGTATCCTTCCATTTATTCGAAGGCGAAACATTAAGTATCGTAGGCGAATCGGGGTGTGGCAAGTCAACCACTGGCAGGGCAATTCTAAGGCTTGATGAGCCAACCGGCGGAAAAGTCTTTTATTCCGGGCAAAACATTCTCGATTTAAATAAGAAACAAATGAGAAAACTTAGAGGCGATTTACAGGTCATCTTCCAGGACCCTTTCGCCTCCCTCAATCCTCGCCAAACAGTAAAACAAATTTTAAATGAAGCGATGGCGATTCAGGATGTGGTTGCGAAACCTAAAAGGATGGAGAGAATGCTTGAACTGCTTGGCTATGTAGGTCTCCCGTCTGAAGCGCTCGACCGCTATCCCCATGAATTCAGCGGCGGACAGCGCCAAAGAATTGGCATTGCCAGGGCCCTGGCCGTCAATCCGAAATTAATCATTTGTGACGAAGCTGTTTCAGCCTTGGATGTATCGATCCAAGCGCAAATTCTTAATCTATTAAAGAAACTCCAAAAGCAGTTTGGCTTAACTTTTCTTTTCATTTCACATGATTTAAGTGTAGTAAGACATATTTCGGATCGGATCATGGTCATGTACTTAGGTAAAGTAGTTGAAATTGCGGACAAAAAGGATTTATTCGATTCACCACTTCATCCTTATACGCAGGCATTGCTTTCGTCCATTCCTGTTCCAAATCCAAAAATCAAACGAGAGCGGATTATGTTAAAAGGGGATGTCCCTTCGCCTATCAACCCGCCCAGCGGCTGCCGCTTCCACACACGCTGCCCATTTGCAACGGAAATGTGTAAGAACGAAGAACCCGCTTTAAGGGAACTGGGGGAAAATCATATCGTCAGTTGCCACTATGCGGAAAAGTTTGCATAAAAAATTATTTTCAAAAAATATTAAAATGCTATAAAATAGTATATTAAAAAAGGGAGCAGAACGAGCCTCCCTTTTCTTCATTTAAAGGAGATCCTCATCTATGTTAACTGTGGAAGCCTTCTCCCTTAGTATCATGATTGCTGTCCTTGCACCTTTGCTCGGGGCATTCACCTTGCTATTTTTGTTTATTTTTGAAAAGAGAATTGATTTGCTGGAAAAGCAAAAGCGGGAAATTGCTTTAGAACGGGAGCTGCAAAAGGCCCTTTATAATCAATTAAACCAAGAAATTCAGCCCCATTTCCTTTTCAATACGTTAAATTCAATCCTAAGTCTTGCAAGGCTGGAGCGAAAAACAGAATTAATCCGTTCGATTGAAACTCTATCAAAGTTACTTAAGTTTAAATATCAAACAAACAATACCTTTATTACCATCGAAGATGAACTTAACTATGTGAATTATTATTTAGAAATACAAAAAATCCGATTTAGGGAAAGACTTCATTATGAATTCTCATTCGATGCAAACATAACACAAGCGATAACCATCCCTTTTTTAATACAGACCATTGTCGAAAATGCTTTTAAACATGCCTTTGAAAAAGTTATCGGGGAGGCTTTTTTAAAAATATCCATCGAGAAAAAGCATCAGGAAATCCATATAACGGTATGGAACAACTCTGTTGAAAATCATGAAGAGTTTTCTTACAAAAGCGGATTAGGTTTAGAGAACATTACTAAAAGGCTCGATTTATTATTCCCAAACAGTGAAACATCTGTACAGTTAATTAACGAAGCGAATGGGACAAGAGTTTTAGCTATTTTTCCTTTCAAGCTAAATCTGGAAATTTAAGGGGGTGCTACAGTGAATATCCTGCTTGTAGATGATGAACCATTGGAATTGGAGCAACTGGAATACCTAATTCAAAAGAAATTTCCAAATTGGAAAATTTTCAAGGCTCAAGATGCATCGATTGCACTGCAAATCGTTAAGCAGCATGACATCTTCCTTGCCTTCCTTGATATCCAAATGCCAGGTAAAACCGGATTGGAATTGGCGGGAGAGTTAATGGGTTCTTACTCCATGGACATCATTATCGTTACCGCATTCCAAAATTTTCAATATGCCCAAACATCAATCAGACTTGGTGTTGTCGATTACATCACAAAGCCGATTATTGAAGAAGAACTAAACTCTGTGTTAGGCAAATATGAGAGATTGGGACGCTATTCGGAACAAATAGTAAACGCATTAAGAATCATCCATCAGGAGTATAGTGAAAAATTAACGTTAAATTATTTGGCTTCAAAGATTCATATTAACTCTGCCTATTTAAGCAGAAAATTCCACGAAGAAGTCGGGATGGGCTTCTCCGAATATTTAAATGAATATCGTTTAAGGGAAGCACAAAAAATGCTCCTTGAATACCCCGAATTAAGCATCAGTACGATATCCGAAAAATGCGGATTTAACAGCCAGCATTATTTTAGCCAAATTTTCCGGAAAGCGACTGGACAATCACCCAGGGATTATCGGCTAAAGGAGTCCTTTCATTGAATAAGATGGATCATCACAATTATATTAGCGGTACGGTTAAACTTGGGGTTAGTTTTGGGGTTGTTAGTTTGTTAGCCCGTTGGGTAACAGGAAATACGATTCTTTCTTCGCCCCAAACATTGATTCAATATGGATTGATTGGTGGTATAGGCTATTCTTTAGTTGGAGCTTTCTGCCTTATTTTATTCGGTCTGTTGGCAAAAAAAATTTACGGGGATTTTCCGAATCAGCAAACAATCGGGGATGTATTGCAGCAAAGATTAACAGCTAACGGCTATTGGTGCATGATGACGGTGCTTCTGTTTACAAGTCTCTGCTCCTTATTCATCCAGGCAGCAGGAGCTGGAATTGTGATCCACATGATTTTTCCAATTCCAGTATTTCTAGGGATGCTGGTTTTTTTATCGTTTTGTTTTTTTATAGGAGGAATTGGCGGGATGCAGAGACTGCATCAGCTGGCAGGTGTAAATGTTACCGTCATCTTTGCAGCTGTCCTGATTATTCCTGTCTATTTTTTTATCCAGGATGGCATTTACCCCGTATATGACGGGATAAAATTATATCATCCTTACTTATTTTATATAAAAAACACCGATGCCTTTTGGTTTATTTTTACTGCCATATTCGTTTTTTTCGGACAAATTTTAATAGACCCGGCCACTTGGCAGAGAATATTTATTCTCAAAAAAAGCAAGATTCGCCTAACTTTCGCCTTAACAGGATTAATCTGGGCCACCATTCCTCTGGCATTTTCTTCATTATTAATGATTGTTTTATTTGGAAAAGGGTTCGAAAATATTTATTCTTTATTTCCTGAACTAGTAAACAAAATTCAATCAACTGTCCTAATTCTCTTATTTGTTGTATTTTGCTTAAGCGCTATCGCCTCAGCTATCAGCGCCGAGCTAACCGCAACGACAAGCCTGTTTGTAAAAAATATCATGGGGGTTTTTCATACCCCTACGAACGAGGAAAAATGGAAATACACCATTCTATTCTCTGGTGCAATCTGTTTAGTCTTACTTATAATTGTCGCCATCCAATCTCCTGCTCCGGTTAAATTATTGTTTTTCTTTGGGAATATTTATGCGGCTATAATAAGTCCCATGCTTATGATCATTCTTAGTAAAAAGGTACAGCCGTTCATTGTCCCCTTTTCTGCTATTATCGGAGCATCGGGTGGATCCCTACTTTTATTAGTGATGGATGATTTTGCAGCGATTTTGTTGAGCTTTGCCCTTTCCACTATCATTTGTTTGATTGTCTTACTGTATCGATTCCTAAACAACAAAAGAATTGCAAGTCAGTAAATAGAAATGATAAAAAGGGATATCCCAGCATGGGTATCCCTTTTATCAAAGATTATTTAATTTTAACCTCGTTTATTTCCAAATATCCTGAAGGGCTCATTGAGAAACCTTCAACGTTTTTACCTATTGCTGCAAGGTTTTCAATTACACGGACTGGGATGTAAACCGCATCTTCCATTTCCAATTCCTGTGACTTAGCATATAGTTCTTTACGTTTTTCCTGATCTTTTTCTCGGCGTGCAGCTTCTATTAAGCTGTCAACCTCTTTATTGCTGTAGAAAAATGCATTCCCTGATGCTCCGTGAGAGGACGAGTGAAATTGATTGTATTGGTTATAATCACCATCACCAGTAGCATTTCTCCAGCTTAATAAAAACATTTGGGTATCAGCGCCATATAATTTTTGGACAAATGCACCATATTCCATAACCTCAATCTTAACATTGACCCCAATCCCTTTTAATTGCGATTGAAGTACTTCCGCCATATTGATTCTTTCTTTACTATCCATTGTTAATAAGTTTATTTCAAGGCCGTTTGGATAACCTGCTTCGGCAAGTAATTTTTTCGCTTCGTTAAGGTTATAATCATAGGCTTTAAGGTCTGGGTGATATCCGAAAACCTGTGAACCCATTGTTGAATTGGCCTTTTTTCCGACATTATTGAATACACCTTTTATAATCGAATCCATTTCAACTGCATGGGAAATGGCTTTCCGAACACGGATATCATTGAATGGTGCCTTTTGTACATTAAAACCGATAAACTCCGTTCCATATCCCTCACTTCGATAAACTTTACTTGCTTGGGATGATTCCACTGTGTCCATCATTGGAACGGATAGTGGTTCGGCGATTTGCGCCTCTCCTGTTTCCAGCATTGAGATTCTCGTTGTCTCTTCAGGGACAACCTTAAATGTAACCTTATCTACGTTCGCTTTCGTTCCCCAGTAATTGTCATTCTTTTTAAAGACAATTTCTTTCCCCGATGCCCAGGATTCAAAAACAAATGGACCTGTACCATTTGGTTCATTGATGATATTTTTTCCAAATTTCTCAATTGTTTTTGGACCAATAATTCCGCCTTCATGGCTTGCTAGAATCGAGAGTAAAGGTGAAAACGGCTCACTTAAGATAAATTGAACAGTATAGTCGTCAATAATCTTTACTTCTTTTACCATTTTAAATACTATGGCTCTTGGTGACCCGACATTTGGATCTAACAGACGGTCGAAGGTCGCCTTCACCGCATCTGCTTTAAATTCGGTGCCGTCGTGGAATGTAACCCCTTTTCTTAACTTAAATTCCCATGTTAAATCATCAAGCTGGTTCCACTCTTCCGCTAACAAAGGTTTAATCTCGGCATTTTTATCTCTCCCGACTAATCCTTCATAAATTTTGTTGTGTGTGACGCTAGCTGAATTGATGGTTGACATAAACTGATGATCTAAGTTCTCGGCATCTGATAAACGTGCAATCACCAGAGTTCCGCCATTATCTGTCTTCCCCTTTCCAGTGGCGGTACTACTGTTTTTCTGGCCGGTTGAACAGCCAGTAATGACGAGGATTATCAACATAACTACGAATAATTTCCCTATCCCTAATTTTAATCTCATTCCTTATATCCTCCTGTGGTGTTTTAATGTAATGACGTTTTTCTAATTATAAGAAATATTCAGTCTTTTTATTTTCGATATCTTTACTATGTTTTACAATATATCTACTTTTTTACTTCTCAAAAAAAAGAGGATGAGTATTCACCCTCTATATATCTATATTTAATTAATGGCGCCTGAAACAATGTTTCCTTTATAAAAAACTGCTTTGCGGGCTGACCTTCTTGCAATGACTTCTGCAGAGCAGCTGGCATCTACCAATATCATATTTGCTGCGTCTCCAGGTTTCGGCCAAGTCTGGTTCCCCTCCCTATCCAGCGGAGTGATACCACCTGTGATATATTTAAGAGATTGCCCAAGTGAAACCTCATCCGTCCATCTGTATCGTTCAAGAAGGCGGCCGGCTCTTTCAAGGACATCACCGTTACCTGTCGGCCACCAAGAATCATAAATATTATCATTTCCAACAGCGACGTTTACCCCACATTCCGTAAGCAAGTCAACTGGGGGTATCGATCTGCCGCCTGGGAGACTGGTCACAATCGATATACCGGCATCTCTTAGAATTTGTGCCATTTCAATCGCTTCTCCCTTTGAAACGTCACCAAGTCCAAAGGCATGGCTAACAGCTACTCTTCCTTCCCATCCAGCTTGTTTCGTTAAATATGCCAGCCGTTTCATCGTGAAAGTCCCTAAATGTCCTGGGTCATGCAGGTGCAAATCAATATCCGCATTGCCTTCAACAGCCAAATCCATTAACTGAACCAATGACGCTTCGATATTATTATCAACGGTTGCAGGATCAACGGCACCTACTATTCCCGCGCCATTTCGTACAGCTTCTCTCATAAGCTGCACCGTTCCTTGGCGCAGCAATCCATGCTGGGCAAAGGCAACAATTTCCGAACTTACTTTATTCGAGTAAGTTTCCAGTCCCCGCTTGACACCTTCCAAGTTTTGCACCCCCACTTCCGGGTAGATGTCAACATGGGTTCTCACATGTGTGGACCCATATGATAACAAAACTTCCAGCAAAGCTTCTGCACGCTTCTGTGTGCTGGCTGGCATGGATGCCAGGATATTTTTTTCGATTTCGCATCGTTCAATCACACCTGATGCTGGAATACATGCTCTCCATGCCTCACCCATATAAGTCTTGTCAAGGTGAACATGTTTTTCGATAAAAGAGGGAATTAAAAGCAGCCCTTTTGCATCTATAACGGGGAGATCCCCGTTTGGAACATCCTTGGAGGTTACCAATTCAGTTATCCTACCATCTGAAATAAATAGATTCACAATCTCTGTAATTGTGCCCACTACTCTATCATTTTCTTTATTAAATCCAGTTTCTAAACGCACATTCTTTAACCAATATCGTTGATTCATATTAAATTTCCCCCTTTATATAGAATGGACTTTCCTGAAGGAAGGTTTAAACAATTCCTCCTCTGGAAGCTGCTGATAGTCTCTTTCCAAGTAACCGTTTCTCATCTTATCAAAATACTTTTGCCCTCTGTTTTTGACTTCCTTTAAATCAAGGCCTGGTATTAGTCGGTCCTTCATAACAATGCGCCCATTAATTATGGATAATTTAACATCTCTCCCACTGCCGCTGACAATCATGGTCCGGATTGGATCATCCAGCACTCCCATATGATACCCATCCAGATCTATCGCAATGATGTCGGCTTTCGCACCCGGAGCAATTCTACCCAAGTCTTTTCTGCCCAGGAAGTCGGCACCGCCAATCGTTGCCGCCCGATACAAGTCTGCATAGGTTGAGTCTTCCAAATCCTTTTCGATTAGGCGTGATAGCATACTGCCTGTTCGAATGTTTTGGAACATATCTGGCGGAAATGTGTCAGTTCCAAGTGCCAGGTTGATTCCAGTCCTTTTATATTTGGCAAACGACTCCATTGCAGACCCATGCCGTCCAATAATCAATGGACAATGTATGACGGTTGTATTTGTTTTTTTAAGAAGTGCTAAATCATCTCCATCACCAACGTGTGCTTCACTATACCCAGCAATGAAGTGAGCGTGAGGGATTCCGGTTTTTGGTCCTAAAAAACCAAGATCATACAGATAACGGATTGGGGTTACCCCATGTTCTTCGAAAATTGTTTGATATTCGAACCTTCCTTGAGCCGCATGCAGTTTTATGGGTACAGCTAATTGCTCACTATAATATTTCGTCTGTATTAGGCTTTCTTTCGTTTGGCATTCAACTCGTTCCGGCGCCAGCATTCCTTTGATCAATCCATCAAAAGCACCATCAAATTCTTCAACAAATTTTACGGCCCTTTCGAGACCTGCTCTGCCGGCATCTTCATCCCAATAAAGTTTGATCTTGCCATCCGGTTCCACAACTCTAATCCCGGATTGATAACTTGGCCCTAAATAAATCCTTAATCCTAATTTGCCGGCATGGTTGGCTGCTGCGGCCAGCTCATCATATGTTTCTGCCCACTTTTTATAAAAAACAGATGTAATCGGCATCGCGGTAGTCACACCATGTAGAATCAATTGAGAATATGCATAGAGTGATTTAAAAGCTTCTTCCTCTGCTGTCATGACCTCATGATATCCGTTCTTAACATATTGCTCTGACCATAGCAGGTTTTTCTGTCTATCACTGCCCGCTTCTAAATGTAAAATATCATGGTCAATATCACTTAATGCATTTAAATCAATAAATCCAGGGCTAATAACGGCGTTTCCAGCATCAATAACTTCATCAACTTCCCCCGGAAAACTTTTTCCTACATAAATAATCGTATTGTTTTCATAGACAACTTCAGCATTTTCAAGAATGACATGATCGTCCCCATCGAAGCCAATCACATATCTTCCCATTATCTTTGTTTTCATTTTGTATTCTCCTTTTAAATACCGTTATATATAGGTAGCTTAATTATAAAAAACAAAGGTTGTCTTTATTTTCAGAAATATTACTCTTTTTTAAACTATTTCTACTTCTTTTCTCTCTTGTATTTACTGCTTATATTTTTTGGGATAAATTTAAATTAAATCAGGGCTTATATTCGGAGAAGAACTTAGGGAAAGAAATAAATAAGTGGGCATTTACAGCCTGCCAGGATTTCAGCTATGCTCAGCAATCACCTGGTAATAGGGGTTGTAGATTAATTAACGGAGCCAACTGAATTTCGGGGTATAGCAGTAAAGTCTGGCTATAAAGGATTGGCCACCAGGTAATTTGCCGACGCATGGACAAATATTACCTGGTGGCCAGAATTCACTTCTACTGCTCCCCCATTATATCGGAATTCTTCGACACAAAGTCATCGAGCATTGCTCGTACTTCCTCAGTTGACTCTGTGCTCATTAAATTATTTCTTAGTTCACTTGCCCCGCGGAATCCTTTGACATATATCTTGAAAAAGCGGTGCAGAGCCTTGAACGAACGTAGCGTTATTGGTGAATAGTGATCATGGAGAACCAGATGCAGCCTTAGGAGATCAAGCAATTCCTTGCTGCTATGCTCTTTCGGCTCTTTTTCAAAAGCAAATGGATTGTGGAAAATGCCGCGCCCAATCATAATCCCATCCACACCGTATTCATTAGCGAGCTTCAAGCCTGTTTGGCGGTCAGGAATATCCCCATTGATCGTCAAAAGTGTATCCGGCGCCACTTGGTCACGAAGTTTCTTAATCTCCGGAATCAGCTCCCAATGGGCATCCACTTTACTCATTTCATCTCGTGTACGCAGATGGATGGAAAGATTCACAATGTCTTGCTGTAATATGTGCGTGAGCCAGCCTTGCCATTCGCCTATTTCCGAGAAACCAAGCCTGGTCTTGACGCTTACAGGCAATCCTCCAGCCTTTGCTGCCTGTATTAAATCTGCCGCAACATCCGGGCGGCGAATCAGGCCGCTTCCCTTCCCGTGCTGCGCCACATTCGGCACAGGGCAGCCCATATTGATATCGATACCCTTAAACCCAAGTTCGGCCATGCCAATACTCATTTGCCGGAAGTATTCGGGCTTGTCTCCCCAGATATGGGCAACAATCGGCTGTTCATCCTCTGTAAAAGCCAGACGGCCGCGTACACTTTTAATCCCATCTGGGTGGCAATAACTCTCACTGTTTGTGAACTCAGTAAAAAACACATCAGGCGGTGCTGCTTCACTTACGACATGGCGAAAAACAACATCCGTCACATCTTCCATTGGTGCCAGTATAAAGAATGGCCGTGGTAATTCACGCCAAAAATTATCTTTCATTTTCAAATTCATTTCCTTTCAGTATGGGATAACATGCCAACCCCTTATCCCAAAAATAAGAAGCACTATGCCGAAGCTTCTTTTACACTTATACCACGCTTGGCCACTTTTTATCAAACTGTCCATGTGCAAAGGAGTGAGGATAAGCCTTTTCTTCATATTCCATGCCTGGCACGCAAAAAAAAACAAACAGAAACCGGCTTGGTTTCCGCTTGCTTTTCGCTAAAGCTTCGCCTGTATAAGGGTAACACTTCAATATAACTTTCTAACATAATCCTACACTTCAAATAAGATCTTTTCTAACTCCATCCTTTAACCATTTCGCTGTCAATGTCTCTGCGTTTAGCATCTCTTCAGGCGTGCCTTCAAATATAATTTGTCCGCCTTGCCTTCCTCCTCCAGGGCCCATTTCTATTATCCAGTCGCTCGCCGCTATGAAGTCCAGATTGTGTTCGATTATGATGACAGAGTTACCTCTATTTACAAGGGTTTGAAATACATCCAGGAGTTTTTCAACATCTTCAGCGTGTAACCCTAAGGATGGTTCGTCTAACAGATAGATTTGCCCTTCGTTTTGTAAATGGCTAGCAAGTTTCAGGCGCTGGGTTTCCCCTCCGCTCAAAGAACTTGTCGTCTGCCCTAAGGTTAGATACCCCAACCCTACCTCTTTTAGCATATTCACTCTCTTTAGGATTTTTGGGGATTTAAAATAGTCAATAGATTCATCTATCGTAAGATCTAAAATCTCTACGATATTTTTATCTTCATATCGATACGAAAGTGCTTCATCCGAGTATCTTGTTCCTCCACATGCTTCGCAAGGAATTGTCACTGGATCCGCAAATGCTACCTCCGGCGTTAGAACGCCTTTTCCTTTGCACACAGGACATGCTCCGAATGAGTTAAAACTGAACAATCCCGGCGGTTGTCCAGTTGCCTTTGAAATTATCGCGCGAATATCATCCATTATCCCCATATATGTAGCCATGGTCGAACGGCTGGAGATTCCGATTCCTCCCTGCCCGACCGTTATGGATGGATATTTTTGCGTGAATGCTTCCAATAGCAAGGAGCTTTTGCCAGAACCGGATACTCCGCATACAGAAACCAGGACATTTTTTGGAATATCGATATTCACGCTTTTTAAGTTATTGTTACTTGCTCTCCTTATTGCAAAATAATTTTTTATAGTCCTTGGATGTTTGTTTATTTTTAGCTTCCGATTTAACGCTTTTGCGGTTGGGGTGTTTTTTAATCCTTCTATTTTTCCCTGGTAGACCACTTCTCCTCCATTCACACCTGCTCCCGGACCCATCTCTATTATTTCATCCGCTACTTTAACGACGGATAGATTGTGTTCGATTACGATTACAGTATTATGTTGGTCTTTTATCCTTTTTAGCATCTGAATTAACATATTCACTTCTTCAGGATGGAGCCCCGCGCTTGGTTCGTCGAAAATGTAGGTAATATTGTTTAAACTGCTCCCTAAATGACGGGCGATTTTCACCCTTTGAGCTTCACCCCCGGAAAGGGTGCCCATTTTTCTTGACAGACTCAAATAACCCAGTCCCATGTCGACTAATTGTGTTACATAGGGGATTGCTTGTTTAGCGATTGACTCCCCCATTGGGTCTTTTATTTTCTTTAGTTCTCCCAGTAATTCCGGAAGCTCCAATTGATCGTACTCCGCGATATTCAGGCCATTTATTTTGCATTCCAATACCTTTGGGTTCAGCCCTGAACCAAAGCACAACGGACACAGTGAATGGGATGACACTGCCAATACATCTTCCTGGGATATTTGTTTTAATTTTGAGATATCCCTATTTATATAGACACGCGTAAATCTCGGCAATAGCCCATCCCACTCGGCATTATGGGGCCCATTTTTTGTGTGGAACGGCGCATATGCTCTTTCGCCTTCCCGGGGACCATATAAGAACAGGTGGAGTGTTTCTTCCGGGTAGTCCTTTAGTGGTTTATCCGGATCAAATAATCCGCAGGTCATCATCCAATGGCCCTGCCAGCCTGAAGGGGATAACGGCTTAAATCTGACAGCATACTCTCGGAGGGATTTATCGAAATCGACAAGCTTATTTATGTCCGGCGTAATGACTTCCCCATATCCGCCACATTGAGGACATCTGCCAAAGGAACTTTGGCTTGAGAATTCGGTAGCAGAACCTATGGGCGGATTTCCTATTCTCGAGAACAAAAGCCTGATTAATGGATCGATATCCATATAGGTGCCCACTGTTGAACGGGAATTGCCGCCTGCTGGCCTTTGTTCTACTACTACAACCGGGCTTAAATTTTGCATAAGGTCGGCATGGGGCCGTTCATACCTTGGCATTTGATATCTCAAATAGTGAGGATAGTTCAGCGTCATTTGTCTTCTGCTTTCTGTTGCCAAGGTATCGAAAACCACTGAGCTCTTCCCTGAGCCTGAAATACCCGTAAAGACAATGATTTTTTCTTTCGGGATGTTTAAATCTACATTTTTAAGATTATTTTCTTTAAGCCCTCTTAAAATGATTTCATCTTTTATTCCTGACATTTAATTATCCTTTCTGCGGGGTTTATACATGTTCTTTCCCTCTTTCGACACTTTTTATCACGCCTTTTCCCGAACCTGGATAACATTTTTTTGAGTCCGGAAAATGAAGAAAGGCATACTCATAAGGAGTCGCCCTTTTTACACTATTGCGTTTTAATCATGGCGTAGTCTAAATTACTTCGGCTTTATGAAATCACTAAAAAAACAGACGATTGACTTGTGTTTTATCCCTTTTTAAAACCGGAGCATTTGCATCCGTTTATTGAATAATGTCGGATAGGAGAGAAAACCGAGCAGGATGCTGGTAACAGCGGCAGTTACCAGCAATAGAAACAGAATCAACAACTGGAATTGTACTGCCTGAACAGGGTCGGCCCCGGCGATAATTTGGCCGCTCATCATCCCTGGAAGCTGAACGAGCCCGATTGTTTTCTGGCTTTCGATCGTGGGAATCAAACTTGCCTTTATGGACGTAATTAAAGGGATATGAATAGCTTGCTTCGGTGTACCTCCAAGAGTTAAAATCAACTCTGTTTCATCATGTCTTGACTCTATTTCTGCGGTAAAACGGTTTAAGAACAGGATGGCAAGAACCATCGAGTTCCCTACAACCATCCCGCTTATCGGAATGATATATTGCGGCTCTGCAGGAGTAATATTCAATCCTAGCAGAATACCTTGCGTGAGCAGCTCGACAAAAACAAAAGTGAGGATGAGCTTCCTCGTAATCCCTTGAATGGTTGCCCCCTTTTTTCTGGCATTTTGAGTTGCGGCTCCAATCATGAGCGCAACCATTAATATCGTATAAATGATATGGTCCGACTCAAATACAAATGTCAGGATATAACCGACGATAAGAAGTTGAACAATTGAACGGATGGTAGCAATCAGGATATCTTTTTCAAGTTCAAGCTTTAACGCCTTCGATAATAGAAGTGGGATGAGAACGAAGACAAGGCTAAAGGATAATGCCAGGTAGCTCATTCGATGTCCCCCTTCACAAACAGTTTTACGAGGTCATTTTTTGGCTGGAGAAGGAGCTTGCTTTCACCAGACTCCAACAGCTCCCCATTCATAATCACCCATGTCTCATCCCCAATATGTATGGCCTGCTCCAGATTATGAGTAATCCACATAACCGTTACGTGAAATTCTTTGTTGATTCGAACGATGAGCTCCTCGATTTCCTGCTTTGAAACACGATCAAGTGAGGATGTAATTTCATCGAGCAATAAAATCTTTGGCCGGTTGACGAGGGTTCTCGCGATGGATACCTTTTGCCTCTGGCCGCCGGAAAGGTCTTTTACGTCTCGCTTCAATAAATCTTTTTCCAAGCCCACTGATGCCAACAGTTCAGCAGCTTCATCCTCCGAAAGTGTTTCCTTTTTCAGTGTTCGTGGCAATGCCAGATTTTTATAAATAGTGCCGCTGAGCATCGTTGCATTTTGAAGCGCAAGGCCGACATTTCTTCTAAGCTCGGTCGGCTCGTATTCCTCAATATGATTCCCCGATATGCGGATTTGGCCTTTGGTTGGTGAAATCAATCCATTAATCAGGCGGAATAATGTTGTTTTACCCGCGCCGGAAGGGCCGACAAGCGCCGTAATTTTCCCTTTTGAAATGTACCCAGTAATATCCTTTATAATCTTTACTGATCCGACTGAATAATGGACATGCTCAAGGTGGATAACCTTTTCTGTATCTTCATTCATCTTCTATTCCTCTTTCACTGAGGTTTTCCCTATTAAGCAGGACACCTAATAAGTTGGATGCATTTTAATAATCGTTATATATAGGTGTACAAGACTTTTCGTTCAAAATCAAATTAGTAAAATTCTCTTAGACAAATAGTCTTCTCCAAAGCATTATTCGCTCGGCGGAACAGAAGCGGATTTCAATCCAACTGAAGGGAACTGGCCAATCAAAATAGGAAACGCAAAAGCCGCTCCCCTTAAAACGGGTAGCGGCTATATCTTAGAATCTGCGGGATATGCCCAACTTCAAATGGAATACACTTCTTAAAACAACCCTAGTCCTTTTTTAAAAATTATTTTCGCAATCGCTTCGACATGTGTTAAGTGTAAATGGCAACACTCAGGCGTCTATTCTTTCTTAGGGAGTTCAACTGTAAATGGTTTTAATTCCTTAGCTGGGACAAAGCTCGAAAAATCAACTAGCATCATTGTATTTTCAGGCTGAAAGTTCTCAATCCTTTCTTCCCCGTTTAAGTCAAAAGTGGATTGAAAGCGCGCTGTTTCCTTATCAATCATTTTTACTTTATTAAATGGAATACCGTGGTTCTTAGGAGGCCACGCATTGTCCGGGTCGATTTCTGTTAAGTAATCCTTATCAACCAACCAGATAATGTATTCTAAATTATTTTTAATTATTTCGAGTCTACGTTCACTCAAATCCTTCGGAAGCCCTGTAAGCTGATAATCTATTACCAATTCCTTGCCTTTTTGAGTAACATCATTTACCTGCAGGCCTAGATTAAAACGGGTGCTTTTTAAGGTGAATGATTTCTTATTCAGAAGCTGTTGTACTTTTGGATCTGCCGCAGATAACCGAGGATAAAAGGTAAGTGAAGTGATATCAGAATTGAGCTTGGTCATCTCTGTCCGAACGATACTATGATATCCATCTTCCTGTTTCGATCCCTCAAGAAATGTTGGGTTTTCAAACCTGTACACTTTTCCTCTATTATCGATTGCTTTTTCTATATAAATATCATCGTCCTTGTATTTCTCCACAGTCTCATAAATTAGCGAAGATGACGCTTTTGCGGTAAGAATCTCTTTTATACGGATTTTGCCCGCCTCTTCCGGGTATCCTTGTTCCTGATTAATAACAAGCGTACGATTTTTTTCTTGTTGGATTGGAATATCAAATTTCCATTCGCCTTTAATCCCGTTGATATTATGAATCGTTATAGGAAGAGTAGAATTCTCCTTAAATGATTTATATGGATAGTCCATTTTCCATTGAAAGTTATAGCCATTTTCCACTTTTTTAATGTTATTTGACTTTCCGCGAAGCCAAGGGTCATGATCACCTTTATAGTGTTCGAAGTTAAGATCAAAGCTTACTTCCCCTTTTTCATTACCACCCTTTTCAACATCATCATCGACAAATCCGGTAATGGATACCACACTGCCATCAAAGTATGCGCTGGTCAGTTTTACAGTCACCCCATTTTTTGTGAGTGATTGGTTTAATTCTGTAACTGCATCCTGGTTGGCTAATTCCACGCCTGTCGAATCATTAAATTCTTGAAAAATGCCGCCTATTAAAGGGGTTTTCGCTAAAACTTTATTCATTGTGGGGTTAACAAATCCCGAGGAAACGGTGATTCCAAGAAGAGCAGCAGCAGTCGCCACACCTGTAAGAACCTTCTTTTTCTTTACCTTTCCCCTATTGTCTTCCTTGTTTATCCCTTGGGATATGGCACTGAATACTTTTTCTTTCGGTACAGGTATTTGCTCTATTGTTGTTTTGAATTCCCTGCTATCCATGGCATTTGCCCTCCTCATTTTTATATGACTTCTTCAACTCCGCTTTGGCTCTACTTAAGTAAGTTTTTACGGAACCCTCGGGAATTTCCATGAAACTGCTAATCATCTTTATTGAGTAATCGTAATAATAAAATAAGATAATCACAGTACGGTAATTCTCTTTCAGCTGCTGAATTGTAGTAAGCAGCTGCAGTGATTCGTCGATGTTTGGATTTCCCTGGTCCGGCAGATTTGTTACTATTTCGTCGCTCAGCGGTACAACATTGCTTTTTCTTTTTAGCAACTGCCCCGAGCAGCGTATAACAATCCTGGTGAGCCAGGTCATGAAATACTCCGGATTCTTTAACGAATGGATAGAAGTTAACGCTTGATAGGCTGCCTCCTGTACAACGTCCAGCGCATCTTCTTCGTTATGTACATAAAGATAGGCAGTCCGGTAAATTTGCTCATAATGCTGTTGAAGCAACTTTTCAAAGGCTCTCTTATTGCCTTTTATCGCTTTTTTAACTAGCCGGTGGTGTTCATTCTCCAACTTTTTTGACCCCCTTTACTAATTAGTGGATTCTATGCTCAAGAAAAGTTTCAAAAATTTATTGTTATTTTAAAAAAGCATAACATGCCGGTAAACTCCTACGGCCAAAAAAAAATAAACAGAAACCATACGGGCCTCTGTTTATTTTAAAAACAATTTGCATTTACTTTATCATTCACTGCAATTGAATGGAACCTTCTTTTGTTTCCCCATTGCCATTATGATTCTTTTCCCCAAAGTAACCAAGCAACGCATGCACATCATCTTTTGACTCTGTGCCAATAATTGATTTCTTAATTCACTCGCCCTTCGGAATCCCCAAACCGGCATCTCTCGCCTTGCGGATTGCTTCAGCCCGATTTGCAACCTGAAGCTTGCTTAATATATTGGTAATATGATTGCGAACTGTACTTGGGCTTAAGAATAAATTCTCGGCGATTTCTCCATTTCGACTGCCCTTAGCAATCAAATCAAGAATCTCCAGTTCTCTGGGTGTCAGATGCGAAAGCGTTCCCTCCTGGACTCCAGGCCGTATTTGGTCAAAATAGTCTATAAAACGAAGAGCAATATCGGGGCTGAAAATGGCCCCGCCATCCGCTGCCACCCTTATTGCACGCATAATTTCGTCAGGAAGCGCACCTTTCAAAATATAGCCTTTTGCACCTGCCCGCATTGCGGCTGCAACTGTATGGTCATCCTCAAACATTGTCATGATAAGAATCCGAATCTGAGGATTCTTCTGCAGTATCTGTCTGGTGGCTTCGATTCCGTTGCAGTTTGGCATTTTGATATCCATGATGATCAAGTCCGGTTTCAACTCATCCGCCATTTGAATGATTTCATCTCCTGAACCTACCTCCCCAACTACCAACATATCAGGATCTGTTTCTAGCAGGGCCAATAGCCCTCCCCTGAATGTTGGATGATCATCGGCCAGCAATACCCGCAATTGCGGCATTTTCCTCTCCCCCGTTCCGATTTGGCAATTCCGCCCGAATGACTGTTCCACCTCCCGCTCCCCCTGCAATTGAAAAAGTACCTCCAAGTTCTTCGACCCGCTCCCTCATAGAGGTGAGTCCAACACCCGGACGCCTTATTGACGGCATTCCTATTCCATTATCCTCGATAGTCACATTCAGCCAGCCTTTCTGTAGAGATAATATGAGATGGACTTCGGAAGCATGTGAATGCCGCACAACATTTGCAAATCCTTCCTGTATAAGCCTGTATGCCGCCACTTCAACTGCGGCATCCAAAGCTTGTAGCGAAAAAGGGATATCACATTTAATATCGAGATCCGTACTTTGGTATGCCCTTACAATTTCTGATATTGCGCCACCGAGTCCATACTCATCAAGTACTGGCGGCCTTAGATTATGGACCAGGTTTCGAACTAAATCCACTGCGTTTCGGATGTCACCCTGCAAAGCTTTTAAAATTATGTCCGCTTCATGTGGGTCATTCCTTAAAAGATGCCTTGCTGTCGCAATTTTAAAAGAAAAAGCAGCAATCTCGGGCCCCAGCCCATCATGGAGATCCCGCCTGAGCCTGCGCCTCTCATCTTCACGCGTCGTGACAAGAGTTTGCCTGAATTGCTGCAATTCCTGGGTTAGACGGATTGCATGAATTGCCGCCCCACCCTGACGAGCCAGTTCCTTCAATATTTCACGGTCCTCCTTTGGCAAATCTTCCTCTCTTTCGGAAGGTTCATAGACCAGATCGGCAACCCGTTCTCCCTTGTATACCACTTCAACAACCTTTAATTGCAGAAGGGGTATCCCCGATTCGGCAGCAATTTTCCCATTTGGCCAAACCAACGATACGTATGGCAGCCTGAGTGCATCCCTCACCGAATGAACAATTGCATTCAAAACAAGCTCGGGTGATGAGGTCTCCTCCAGTCGGTTGCCGAGCTTAACAAGTGCAGCGTAAGGGTCATGACGATCGCCATACATAAGCTTGTTAATAACCCCATGCAGCCTGTTATGCAATGGCTGGACAAAAACCGCAACGGCAACAGCTCCAATCAGCGATATAAAAGAAGATCCCTTAACATGGAGGGCAGAACTAAGAACAAAAATCACCCCTCCATAAATGCCGAGCAAAACCATCGAAAGCGTCACATAGAGAATTGTCCTGTTTATAAGCGGCTTAATGAACCAAAGCCGGTAACGAATAATTGCTAAAAAGAATGAAAGAGGGATTAACGAAAGTGCGGCAAAGTACAAAGTTTCCCCAACGAGATTGCCCCATAAGAGGCCGGTGGGAAATTGCACAGATATGATAATTAATACGACGGCAAGCAAGAAAGCGATAACTGGAAGTTTAATTTGCTCTCTTTGAAGGGGGGTGGAAAGCTTCCGATACCTATAAATTTGTGTGCCTCCCATGGCGAGCAGCAATACCCATTCAACATGATACAGCCAATCCTGCCAGAACAAATCTTCTATAGGAAAAGGAAGAAAATTACGCAGCAGCTCAAGAAGAAACAACGGGATAACAAGAAAGTAACTCCATTTTGGCGTAGTTTTGAAATCGGGAAAACAACAAATCATTGCACCAAAAAGGGCTGTTGCAAAAAAACTTGTTAATTTGCCAAGGATGATAAGTGCCGGGTAAGCTTCATAAAAACTATCTGTGATTGTCAGTACCAGGCCGAAAACAGCAAGAGTGGCGGCCACAAGAAGGGCCATCGGATCATTGGGGCGTTTAAAGAATATCAATCCCCCAAGAAAAACACTGCCTATGGAAAAAAACATAGACAGCAGAAGCAGATACAGTCCATAGCCGTTTGAGGTCCATCCCAGTGAAGACAATTCCTCCTTCATCCTAATCGTCATTGAACATGTATCACAAATTTGTTGAAGTTCCGAATAGACGATAGGGAAATTCAGGATATAAAGTGCTGCCGCAGCAGCAATTACAGGGATAGCCAGTATTCTACATACTTTAAGCAAGTTCACTTGCACGGCAGCACCCCCAAGCTAAAAGGATTTATTCGCAGCAGTTCCTTAGGAATTATTGCACATCAATTATTGTACTTTCTGCTGAAACAATCTCTTTCTGAGGATTCTTTATCAATGTATGGCCAATCCCCCCAAAGACAGCAAGAATGACAATTCCCTGTACATATTCCTGGGCAGCACCCAAATCGAGAATACCTGCGACGATCTGGGATATAGCTGCGGCAACTAGCCAAAAAGAAGCCAGTCTTGCTTTGTAAAGCCCAATTGTGAGGATAATCATTCCAATGTAGAAAAACAAAAGGTAGAGGAGATGTGGTACAAAGTAGATTGGTGTATCAAAGGTCCATTGCATAAATTCAGCCATCGGTTCGCGATCTAAAGTTGCCATTCCCCGATAAGAGAGGGCTTCTGTCACCAGAATAATGAAGAAAAAGTTTCCTATCAATGCCATAGTGGATCCAATGTAAGCAAGCCACTTTCCGCGCCCGATCACCCGGTGGGTTGCACCAATAAGTGCCGGTACATTAAAAAGCGTAATTGCCAACACAACGAATGTAAAGAACAGTGTATAACCCGGCCTCTCAAGAACCCAGTCCAGGAATTCAATATCTCCAGCTAAAGGGGGACCGAATAAAGCAACAATCTGAACAACCGCTGATAGGATAAAAAAGATTCCTCCTATCGTACTTGCGAAACTCCGTTGAATGTTCTCCTTCACAATAACCACTCCTTTGTTTTACTGTTTTTCACTTTCAGTTTAGTGAAAAAGACAGTACCGCCACAAGGGAGCAACATCTATAAAAAGTCCTATATTTGGTCCTGGGAGAGGGAAAATTCAAACTTTTGTTCTAACCATTGTGATTCCCAATTACACATAGGACAGGTATCGGTTTTTGATCCCCTATTATGACGGATCTGACCGCAAAACCGGCATTCTGTAAATTGTAGGTGGTTCTTTCCGTAATATCCCGAACCTTGTTCGAATTGGGTGGTTGATTGAACAAATATACAGCACCGCCCGGCAACAATCGCTCTTTTATGATTTCGAGCTCCCGCGCAGCTTCCATCCAGAACAAATTTACATTCACCGCAAAGATTTTATCGAAAATATATTGACCCAAATCGGCCTCGCAAAACGATGAGGCAAGAAAACTCGCCTTTCCCTCCGAAATATACGAAGTGTTCCTTTTCATCGCAGAAAGGATCCTCTTTGCCGATTGATCAACGGCCAAAATGGTTCCATCCTCCAAGCTGCTGCAAATCAAAGATACCGCTGCTCCGTTCCCACAACCGATTTCAAGAAGCCGATCGGAAGGGCCAACCGCCAGCTGTTCCACTGCCCATCGCAGTCTGTCCGCAACTGGAATCCCCATACCTTCCTCCTAATAACATTTCTTTTTGAATTAAAGCCTTGTCTGAACCCTCAAATTCGAAGTATTTCCAGCCAGTATGTTTGAAATCAATAACATAAATAGCCTTTTATCTTAGTCTTTACACAGATATATTCAAGCAAAATGTTGAAATTCCTTCTTCAGCAAACTTGTCCGCTAGCCTTAGGAATTTCCTTCATAATCATAATTATCTTTTAAAACAATCTACGTAAAATTAAAATAAGCGCTATCCTTGCAAAGGGGGAAGCGCCATTTGCTTTGTAAATCAGTTAACCGCCTTGCTTTAATTTATATCTTTTCCTCCTTTATCTCTTACAATAATTTTATAAGGAGTGTCGGCAACGATATCCTTAAGATCTTCGGATTGCAGGAATTCGCGGATCTCGGTTTCAATTTTGCTGGCTAGTTCAGGCGCTTCGCTGTCCGACTTCTCTATTTTGGTCGAAATATAAATGTTCATAATGCCCTTCTTATAGGAGTAACCGAAGCCTTTTGTTTTGTACTCTTTTTTGCCCAGCAGGCCTTCCCCAATAACCGGCAGTACCTTACTGGCCCACTTATTCTCTATTTCTCTTTTTAGAACATTGAATTTATAGAATTTGACCGTTACTTCTTTTTTAATATCCAGTTTTTGAATGCCTTCAAGGATCGCTCGCTCGATGTCATCAGACCGTTTTTCCGTATCCTCAATATCAAGATGGACACTAATCATTTTCGCATCCGGACCCGGATAACCAGAACCATAGGTATGAATTTTATAGCCTTGTTGCTGTAATTTTGGGACAATCTCATTCACTACATCCAACACGAGCTCAACATCCCGATTACGGGGATCATCCTTATGTTCAATTCTCCGCTCCTGACCCACTTCCACCTTAAAATCATCATATCCGCTCGAAGCAATGACTTCTTCTGTGATTTTTTTAATTTCTCCATTTACTTGGTTATAATAGTCCTCTGGCCCGTCTACTGTTACATGAAAAATCTTCCCATGGACACTATATCCTACCCCGCTGACTTTATAACCTTTATCCATCAGGCTATCCCGAACCATTTCACTAATCGGTTTTTGCTCAAAAATTTTGCTTAAAAACGGAATTATAGAAGCTACTTCCGCCATCGCCGGTGAAAAGAATGCGGAACCAATAAATAGACCGATTACCACTACACAAAAAGCGGAGGCATAGGATAGTTTTTTTACAAAGCCTGGACGCTGCTTCTTAAACTGGCTCATATTATCATTTTCGATTTCCTGATGAACTTTATTTTGAATTCTTGTTGTTATTTGATCATTGATGTAATGTTTCCGGTAATGCTCATAGACGTTTTTCAACTCTTTCTCCATAAAATTCAACCCCTCCCTTAGCTTTTAATTTCCGTTTTAGGATATCCCGCCCTCTGGAAAGCCTTGTTTTCACAGAATTTGTATTTAAATGAAGCATCTCGGCAAGCTTATGGATTGTTACATCATAAAAATAAAAGAGGACAATCACTTCACGATACTTCACCGGCAACGTTAAAACAGTTTGTAAGAGTTGTTCATTTTGGTCAGCCTTAAAGAACGAGGTTTCCGTGCTCTCTGTTCTTTTCAAACCTTCAAAAAAGCTTTTCTGTAATAACAGCTGCTTCCAGCTTTTCTTCTTTAAAAAGTCTTTGGACGTATTAACAGTGATTCGGTATATCCATGTACCAAGCTCCGCCTCTCCCCTATATCGATCCAAATACTTATAAACTTTCAGGAAAACTTCCTGCGAAATATCCTCGGCCAACCCTCTATCCTTAACAAAAGAATAAGCAAGCAGATAGACCTTCTCTGTATAGAGATCCATTAACTGCTTGAACAGTTTTGCTGTATCCAGGCAATCAATATTGTTTGGGTAAATTGCATGCAGTTCATTGCTTTCCAATATGGAACCTCCTTTCTCTTCACCTTTTAGACATCGGAAGCGTTTCATTGGTTTCATTTTTATTTCATCACTTTTAAAACATTTAATTTTTTGCAAAAATACGCTTGGTTAAAACACAAAAAAGACAGCGTCCAAAGGAGTAGTTGCCTTCTTTAAAAAATTATTTTCGCTATTGCCTAATATGCATGCACATTTGATATTTTTAAAATGTAAAGACACCTATAACATAGTAGTTTCGAATATCAAAAGCCAAAACGATAACGAATGTCCATTTTGCTCTATTAAAATTACAAAATATTCAGATTTTCACCTTGACTCTACTGCACCCTGATTTTAACATTTAACTACAGCATGTAGCTGCATACCAATAAAGAAAAAGGGTCTAATAGACCGACTATAATTTCGGGTCAGTTTGGCTATACCGGCATAGCTGTCCCACTAGACATCCGCAACCACATTTGAAAAGTCTGAAGAATTAAGTAAAACGCATACGAAGAGGAGGAGTTGAGTTATGAAATTACTGCTTACAGCTGCAGGCGTCAATAATAAAAGCATACATGACGCGTTGGTTGACATGCTGGACAAACCGATTGCCGAGTCTAGCGCTCTGTGCATCCCCACCGCGATGTACGGACATCCTTGGGTCGGCCCCGGCGTCAAAACCTGGGAGTTCATCAGCGGGAAAGAACAGAATCCCATGGTAAATCTGGGTTGGAAGTCGGTCGGCGTGCTGGAGCTCACAGCGCTACCAAGCATCGACGAAGCCCGCTGGGTGCCGCTGGTCCGGGAGACGGACGTCCTGCTGGTATCGGGCGGTGACGCCCTCTACCTGTGCCACTGGATGCGGCAATCCGGGCTGGCAGACCTCTTGCCATCGCTGAACGCTGTCTATGTGGGAATGAGTGCTGGGAGCATGGTGATGGCACCCAACATTGGGGAATTCTTCGTTGGCTGGACTCCACCCAACGGTGGTGATGAAACGCTTGGTATGGTCGATTTTGCAATGTTCCCGCATCTGGATCACGAAATGCTGCCGTATAATACGATGGCTAATGCTGAGAAATGGGCTGCCGGGATGCAGGGGCCGGCGTATGCAATTGATGATCAAACCGCCATCAAAGTAATTGATGGAGAAGTCGAAGTTGTATCCGAAGGGAATTGGAAACTGTTAAAACCATGACTTTGCTGCTAGCTTCTTGGGTGCATCTCGGAGTATATTTAATAAGCTTTGTAAATCCGTTAAAAAAACACAAAAGGCAACGCCCAATGGGTAGTTGCCTTCTTTTACTATTATTTTCGCAGCATCCTCGTGATGTCCCGAGTGTATGTGGGAACACATGGGTTGCTGGAATGTTTATCAACCATTCAATTAGTCCCAAGTTTAGAAGTTAGATTTACAGGTCCATCTTCAGTTTTCCCAGAAATAGTAAGTGCGATAATAGCTGCAATTACTAAAGCTATAATCATCAAAATGAAAGAAGAATTGTAGGAACCGCTTGTATCAATCAGGTAACCCATCAGGAAAGGAGAAATGAAACCAGCAATCGATCCGAAGCAGTTAACCGTTGCAGAACCGGATGCCATAATTTTTGCAGAAAAACTGTCAACAACAAGGGCCCAGAATCCCCCTTGGGCCATAAACATAAAGAATGCTGCCAGACACTGGAAAATAATTACCGCTGTTAATGACTGAGCTTGGAACATAAAATATAAAGCAACCCCGCCAGCAAGTGCATTCGGGACAAATACCCATTTTCTATTTGCTTTCATTTTATCCGAAATATACCCGCCGAGAACAATTGCGACGGTACCTACTAAATATGGTAATGCACTATAGATACCTGTATCCATTAACGAGAGGCCTTTTTCATTAATTAAATAAGAAGGAAGCCAGGATGTGAAACCCCAAAATGTAATATCAAAGAAAAACCATATTAGGGCCATTTGCCATAAAATCGGCTTTTTAAATAGCTCCTTAAGGGATACATCAGATTTCTTTTTCCCATGAGACTCTTGCTGCAGATTATCCTCTTCTAACTCCGCAAGTTCCTCTTTACTTATTTTAGGATGATCTTTTGGATTGTCTTTAAATTTGAACCAAATGTAAATCCCGATTAGAAGACCCGGAATACCCATTACAATAAAGACAACACGCCATCCATATAAACCAATGATTGCAGCAGCGGCTATTGCTGCAACAGCAGGTCCAAGTGTATTGACCGTTGATTGAATTCCTGTTGCTGTACCACGCTGCTTACTCGGGAAGTAAGTCGCAATCGCTTTGTATGACCCACCCGGTAAACAGGCTTCACCTAATCCAAAAACAAAACGAACCAATAGGAATAGAGGGTAAACAAAAATAAATCCTGTTAATGATGTAAAAATCGACCACCATATAATCGCCACACTTACTACACGCCGGAAACCAAATTTATCGGACAGCATTCCGCCGGGTATCTGGAACAAAGCGTAGCCAGCAAAGAACATACTTATCAATAGTCCTTGTGCTGTTTTACTTAAGTTTAAATCTTCACCGATAAATGGCAAGGCAATGGTAATCACCATACGATCGAGGAATGAAAACAACCAACATAACCATAAAACTAAAAGAACAGAATAACGGACTTTCCATTTTTTCTTTGGCTGTGCCAATGATACATCGCTCACCAAAATACCCCCTTGTACTTTGAGTAACTAAGATAATACGTTTACTTTTCCTTTAAATATTACTAAATAAGGAATTACATTTGATAAAGTCATTACGAAATGCAAGAAATCCGATATAAAGCGCTTTCATACGGATACGAATGAAACAGAGTCTGATGGTATTTACCTACCGCAACGTGCTGGAATGCATAAGAAAGGAAGCATAATAATGACTTGAAAACTCAAATTCTCTAAAATAAAAAAACCGACAAAATAATTGTCAGTTTTAAAAGAAATTCTTTTTCAATTGCAATTGATTAAAAACCTAAGTATTGGCGCACTGTTTTTGCATATGAGCGACTAACAGGTAATTTAGATCCATCGGAAAGTATTATATTATAGGTACCGTTAAACCATTGTTCTATTTCACTTACATATTGGAGATTGATAATACATCCTCGATGCACCCTAAGAAAAGAATAATTCTCCAACTTTTTTTCTATTTCATATAGATTAGTATCAATGTCATATTTATCATCTACTGTTTTTACAAATACATGGCGATTTTCTGTACCGAAGTAAAAAATGTTCTGTATGTCAATCAGGATAATACGGTCATCTTTTACAACAGGCAGCTTATTTAAATTTAGGTTTTGAGTTCCATGATTTGCACGCTGTTGTCGACTTTCTTCTTTTTTCAATTGATACCACTTTACTATTTTATCAATTGTTCGTTCGATTCTTTTTTCATCAAATGGTTTTAATATATAATCCGCGGCATCAAGTTCAAAAGCCTTTACTGCATATTCTTCGAAAGCTGTCGCAAAAACAATAAATGGCGGATTCTTTAATGAACGTAGTTTATCAGCTAATTCAATACCATTTGTATTTGCCAAATGGATGTCTAAAAAAACCACGTCCGGTTCCAATTGTTGAATATCGACATGGGCTTTGTGAATTCCATCAGCTTCCCCTACTACCTCTATTTTATTACTTTGCGAAAGTATGTCCTTAAGATCTTCTCTTGCAAACAGCTCATCCTCAACCACGTAGGCTCTTATCATTCAAATTTTCCTTTCTTTCATACTGAAGTGGGACAATGATCGTCACGGTTGTTCCCATGTTTAACTGGCTTTCTATCGAAAATTGTGCTTTCGGACCGAATGCTAAAGAAAGTCTCTCCCTTATATTTGATATCGCAATCCCCGTCCCTTTACTTGATGGGATGGATTTACTCCCTATTAGGTTTAATCTATCGCTATTTATTCCATTGCCATTATCTTTAATGGAAATTCGAAGGAACCTTTTCCCCTCTTTGCAAATCGTTACTTCCACCGTTTCCTGTTCACATCTTTCTGAAAACCCATGAACGATCGCGTTTTCAACAATGGGTTGTATTGTAAACGGAGGAATTAACGCCTGATTTACAAACGGTTCTATCGTGACCCTAAGGTGAAACCGCTCTGGAAATCGGGCTTGTTCCAATGAGAAATAGGCATTCACTGTTTCTATTTCCTTTTCGATCGGTATCAAAGTTTGATTTGTAGCACTCGTATTATTACGCAGGAAAGTACTTAAATGCAGCAGCAGAGATCTCGCAAACATTGGATCCCTTTTGCAAAGGGCAGAGATTACATTTATAGAATTAAACAGAAAATGGGGCTGAATTTGGGCTTGCAGCGCCCTCATCTTCGCTACTACTTTTTCCTCATCACGAATTACGCTATAAAAAATTAATGCGCAAATCCATATCCCAATTCCATTTACAATGATGATGGGTAATCCAGTATATTGAATTAATTGAAAAGCTACGGAATGGGACTTGGCAAGTACAGGGACTAAGATAATTTGCATAAATAAGATTAAGACACTTAACACGAAAATTAAAGGTGGCTGCATTTTTTCATTAAAGGTGAGTTTTCTGCCAATAAAACCGGCTATCAATCCGCCTAATACAGTTAAAATAAACGTGGCCGTACTAATAAAACCGCCTAAAAGATACCGATGGCCTCCCGCGATTACCCCGGCCCCAAAGCCGACAACCGGACCGCCTATCAGACCGCCAATAATTACCCCGATATTCCGAATATCCGCAATTGCTTTAAAGGTTTCTTCCTGATCCCCATCTCCAGGGGCCAGGTTAGGAATTTCAGGATGGACCTCGATTCCCGCATAATTTCCTATAACTCCAAACAAACCAAATACTATGATCATAATCATTTTGCCTTTGTAGCTTAAGCGATGGTAAATCATTTGCCTAAAGAGTTTTAGCCGGGTAATCAAAAAGGCAACTGTAACAATCATGCACATCCGCCAAATTAATTGGCTTATTAAGTCCACCATAGAAATTCTCCATTTATCCCAATCTACGTAAATTTTTAAAAGAAAATCATTGATAGCCGAGCCTTTAGGTGACACCGGAGGCGAAGTTGCCCCAAGCTATTCAAAATATTTACATCTTCTTATATTAGGATAATTCACATTTAGGGATTTCACAACGAATTAAATCCTGTTGATATTTTTGAAAAAGCTAGTTTTACTATCTAGAAATCTATAATATAAATATTAAGATAATTCAAATAATAATGAGGAAGGGAGAGTTATCCATGACACAAGATATAGATCATAGTTATTATAAAGAATTAATTGATTTACAAGATGCTGAAGGGGTCGAAGCTCAATTTTCAAGTTTACTTGAGGTTCCGATCGAATCCATTTCTGACCTGGAAAAGTGGTTGAAAGATGAAAAGGATTTAATGATTAAAATCCAGGAAGCGATGACAGGCCACCAAGTCGATTTCTACCGCAACACTGAAGATGCGGATATCAAATCAATTTATCTTCACGACCAGCAGGTCATCCAGCCAATCATAATGAAATATGAAGCAAAATTAAATGAGAAATGCTGCAAGTCTCCTTATATAAATCAATTAGATGAAAACCGTTACGGCTTAATGCGGCGCTTTCGCGAGTCAAAAATTAAACTGTTCAGGGAAGAAAACATTCCATTAATGGTAAAAGAACAGGAGCTCTGTACGAAGTATAGTGAAATTATGGGAGGGTTAACAGTTGAATGGGAAGGAGAGGAAAAGCCTTATCCATCCATCCAATCTAAGCTCGATCTCCTTGATAGGGGGGTGCGAGAAAAAGCTTATCACGCCATGATGTCAGCCCATCGAGCGATTAAGCCCGAAATTGATACCATTATGGACGAACTTGTTCAACTACGCCATCAAATTGCTTTAAATGCAGGCTTTGAAAATTACCGCGATTATATGTTTGTTGCCAAAAATCGCGAGTATAGTGTTCAAGATTGTTATGACTTTCATGAAAATGTGGAAAAGCATATTGTCCCAGCATGGAATCGACTAGCAGATGTCTTTAAGTCCAAACTTGGGGTTGATACTTATCGCCCTTGGGATAACACCGCTAAATTGTTGACAAACCCGCCATACTCCGAAGAATCTACTCTTTTGGATGGCGTTTCCGAAATGTTACGGAAGACCGACCCATATTTTGGAGAGTGTTTCGATCACATGGGGGAGCATGGGTTACTAGATCTTGGAGATCGGAAAGGAAAAGGCCCAGGTGCTTTCTGTACCTTCTTACCTGTTTCAGGGGATACCTTTGTTTTTGCGAATTTTAGTCCATCCTTTGATTCACTAAGCGCATTGATTCATGAAATGGGCCATGCGGTGAATGCGTACCTTCAGTTTTCGGAACACGGGCCTTTTGAAGAATACCAATTACGAATGGAAGTTGCTGAACTGTATTCTTTTGGGATGGAATTGCTCTTATTGGATAAGTTAGATCGTTTTTATCCAGAAAAAGAAGATTTCAAGAGCGTACAGCGCGAAGAACTAAGATGGGCTTTTTCAATGTTATTAAAACCGTTAACCGGTGATCTCTTCCAGCATTGGATGTATACGAACCCTGCGCACACTGCCAAAGAGCGTGATGTAAAGTTCTTTGAAATCTCAAAACGTTATGGCTTAAACCCTGTGGATACTTCTGGGTTTGAGGAGGAAGTGGGGATGAGTTGGGCAGACACCATTCATTATTTCCATTTTCCTTTCTATACGATAGATTACGGCATCGCTATGCTGGGGGCTCTTCAAATACTTGAAAACTACCGGGAAAATCCAGATCAAGCTGTCGAATCCTTTAAAAAAGGGGCAAGTGCGGACTGCAATCAATCCATCGCAGCTATTTATAAAGAAACTGGGGTCAGTTTTGATTTTTCAGAACAGGCTGTTAAGCGTATGGGTGAATTCCTGGAAAAAGTCATTCAAGACACTCATTAACGAAGCGGAAGGACTGTAGACGATTCTTCGCAGAGGAAAATTGGAAGTTTTCAATTCAAAAGGTACAACTAATATTATTACTAGTTGTACCTTATGTTTTACAGTCAAAAGATCTATCTACTATATTTTGATTACACGAGAAGTAATAAGTTTATGCTGGTGCATCGATTTCGTCTTCTTCAATGCGTTTTTCTACATATTGAACGTCTTTCCTTGCGCTGAAGCGGTCTGCCTTTTCCAGGCTGACAATGATATTGTAATCCGGGATGCCGGCATATTTTTCATACCGTCCCCGAGGCAAGAGGAAGTTGCCTTCCGGGAAGTGAACCTGAACATTTCCGCGCGAGATTTCAACAAACTTCGCCCTTCCCTGGAAAACGCCGAATCCATTGTAAAGAACGACTCCTTCCCCTTCTGCTATGCTCAGTTCCCGGGCATCTTCTTCGTTCATTAATACATCATAGCGGCCAGCACCATTCAATGGATCCACTTCATTATAAACCATGGAGTTAAACTGCTTGCCCCGGCGGGATGTAACAACGAATTGGCCTTCCTTTTTACCTAGTTCAGGGATATCAACAGCAATGAGATTTCCCCGTCCATCCGGGGTAGGACAAATTCCATCCTCACACAACCAGGCGCCGCCCCACTGAAATACATCGCCTGCATTTTTCAAGTGCTGGATACCGTCATAGTTAGGGTTGGCTAATGCGATTTCATTGCGGATTTCCTGTGCATCCTTAAAATCGACCGCATCTGCCGTTTCCGGCTTCACTCGCTTAGCAAGATCGACATAAATTTTCCACTCTTCACGCGCTTCCTCGATCCGATTCTTGTTTCCCGGAATTTCCGGGCTAAAATAAACCATACGTTCAGTTGAAGTGGATGTACCACCGCCTTCCTGCTCGTAACGTGTCTTTGCCGGAAGGACTAAGACCGCTTCCTTGGCATCAAGCAGGGTAGACGTGTTAAGAATGATATCCTGGTGGACACGAATTTCAAGCTCGGACAATGCCTTTTCTATAAATTCCGGATCCGGCATCGTTTCCAGGAAATTACCGCCCGACATATAGTAAAGTTTGATTTTTCGTTCATGATCATCTGGCAGGACTATGTTTTCCAGAGTGACCCCGACTATATCTCCCTGCCATTCAGGCAGCTTGAATCCCCAAAGCCGTTCAATCCGGTCTATATTTTCGCCATAGAAATCTCCACCTGGCAAAACAAAGGGGTCCGCACCCATTTCTCCCGACCCTTGTACAGAAGAATGGCCCCGGAAAGGCATTAACCCTGTATATTTTCTACCTAGATGCCCGCGCAATAAAGCAAGGTTGGCCACCTGGGAAATATTATCCGTGGCAAAGGAGTGCATCGTTAAACCCATCGCCCATGCATAGACAGCGTTTTTGCTATTCGCAAGCAACTCAGCCAATTCAGCGATACGGTCCTTAGTAACTCCCGAAGATTTTTCAATGTCTTCCCATGATTGCTGCTGGACATGCGCCACTAACTCGGGGTAGCCATTTACGTGTTCTTGGACGAATGCGTGGTTAATTGCCGAACCGTGCCTGTTTTCCTCCATTTCAAACCAATGCTTCATTATTCCGTGCATAAATGCGATATCCCCACCGATATTCACTTGGTAAAAATCATCGGCAAGCTTTGTTCCGAACAAAGCGGATTCAGGGGACGAAGGAATCCAGTATTTATCCAGTGCCGGTTCCCGATATGGATTAACAACGATAATTTTTGTGCCTTTTTTCTTTGCTTCCAACATGTATTTTGAGGAGACCGGTGAACTGTTGGAAGCAACGCTTCCCCAGAAAACAAGTACATCCGTACCAATCCAATCAAGGTAGTTGGCGGTCGAAGCCCCAACGCCGATAGAGCGCTTCATTGCCGTCTTTGAAGGGGAATGGCAAATCCGGCTGGCGTTGTCGATATTGTTTGTGCCAAGGAAACGGGATACCTTCGCCGCGACATAATATGTTTCATTCGTAATTCCGCGCGCGGTCATGTAAAACGCAAATTGTTTCGGATCAAGCGTCTTCATCTTTCCAGCGATCATATTCATAGCATCATCCCAGTTTATCCGTGAGAACCTGCGCTCACCTTTCCTGCGGATCATCGGATAAGGAATCCTGCCGAGCTTTCGGAGCTCTGAACTGCTGTATTTCCTTAGTTCATCAATATCGGCATGAAGGATTTCCGGTTTAATCGCCCCGATTGTATTCAAGCGAAGCACGTTCAATCTTGTCGTGCAAATGTGAGGGCCTGTCAATGTCTGATCCTGAAGCCCCGACACTCCGAGTGCACAGCCGTCACACACCCCTTTTGTCAGGATATTGGTAGCATACCCGAAATTGTCGCGGTTTTCCCATAGTGTTTTAACAGTATCACGTATATGTTTCGGCTTTACTTTGCCGAGCCCGAACGGAATGGGGCTGACCCAATGTTCCGGTGCCGGCATAGCCGCTTTTTTCTGAGGTCCTGGATGCTTCGTTTTTCCCATATAAAACACTCCTATTTAAATCAATAAATAAAGCTTTTCTTAAAAGAAAAAACCACCGCAAACACTGGAATTTCAAAGAATTCCAAAGTAAACGGTGGTTAGTCTTTAGCAGGGACGCTGCCAAGTGCCATACCTTCAATTTAATTACAAAACTTTTTTTCGATGTCTTGATCAAAAACAAAAACTGACATTCCAAAGTCACGGTCGATATCAATATCGACGAAAACCTCAACAAATTTACAGCCAAGGAATTCTTCCATTTCCACAGGAGGGTTTTTCCGGTACATTTCTTTTACCATTTCGGTTCTGGCGGCACGCAATGCCTGTTTTCCCTCGTTTGCGGAAGCGATGAATTTCTCTACCGGCGAAAGGTTTCCTTCCATTTCGCAAATTGCCCAGTTTTTGCAAAATGTAGTGGTAATTCTGCTTGGCCCTTTTCCCATATGCTTCTTCCGAAAGGAACGGACCAGATTACTAAACTCAGCTTCGTATTTATTCATAATTTCCCCCAACTCCAGAGGCTCATAATGATTGGTATTTTACCATACGGAGCTAAATTAAAAAAGAAATCAAGATGCGAGCTTCTTTTGCTCGTTTTGTTTGCGTAACTTGCGTATGTCAAAGCGGATGACGATTGATACGACAAGTGCAACGACAAACAATGCTGCGAAATAGGTAAGGCTTGCTGCATAGCTTTGTGTTTTATCAAACATCCACGCTGCAAACATCGGGCCCGCCAACCCTGCCGCCGCCCATGCTGTTAGAATATAACCATGAATCGCACCAAGCTGTTTCGTTCCAAACAAATCACCGATGTAGGCAGGAATGGAAGCGAAACCGCCGCCGTACATAGTGTAGACAATCGCCAGCATGATTTGGAACAGCAAGGCATTTGTTGTATGCGGCAGCAACGCAAACAAGATAATTTGAGTCGCGAAGAAAATGGTATACGTGTTAGGACGGCCGATATAATCGGAAATTGATGCCCAGCCAAGTCGGCCGAAACCGTTGAATAGCCCCATTACGCCGACAAGCGCAGCTGCTCCGGCTGTCGTCAATCCAATACTTTCTTGCGACAGTGGCTTTGCAGCGGACAGAATTGCGATCCCGCACGTTACGTTAATGAATAGCATAAGCCACAGATAGTAAAAACGCTTGGTTTTGACAGCTTCATTAGCCGTTAATTGAGATAGATCCTGCTTAACTTTGGCTTTTCCGGACTGGACCTTTTCCTTGAATCCTTCAGGAAGCCAATTCACTGGAGGCTTTTCCAAATAAAGAGATGATAATGTCATAATTGCGAAATAGGCAGCTCCCAAAATAAAAAAAGTATTAGCGGTGCCAACCGATTTAATCAATGAATCCATGATAGGACTGCTTATTGCAGCCGCGAAACCAAATCCCATGATCGCAAGGCCTGTTGCAAGGCCGCGCCTGTCTGGGAACCATTTTACAAGCGTTGAAACCGGAGCGATATAGCCGACTCCCAAGCCGATTCCGCCCAAAACCCCGTAGGTTATATACAGTAGCGGCAGGGAACCAAGATTTACAGCGAGTCCCGAACCTAAAATGCCGGCGCCGAAGAACGCGGCTGCAAGAAGTCCAGCCTTTCTCGGCCCATGCTTTTCGACAAAGTGGCCAAGGAAAGCAGCAGACAAGCCAAGGAAAAGAATCGCAAGGCTGAAGGTGAATTGCACTTGCTTTGCGGTCCAGCCAAATTGCTCCATTAAGGGATTTGTAAAGTTGCTCCAAGCATAGACAGAGCCAATGGAAATATGAATTCCCACAGCCGATGCAGCAATGAGCCATCGGTTTTTCGTTTTCATTTCGTTCCTCCTCGTTTGTATATTTTCTTTATAGACTGTTTGTCTGTAGGGCAAATTGCAGCAAAAAACCGCCAATTTATCATGCATGTATAAGGTTACATGCAGAAAAAAACTGACGGTTAGGTTCCAGCAGGTTCGCTACTTTCAGACTAACAGTAATCGCTTTCAAATGTTCACACTTTAACCGAGAACAGGGTCGCTATTCCGAATCAAAATGTGACATTTTTGTGAACTTTACAAAAATTTTATCATTTCACAAAGTCAAGCGCAACTCCTAACCAAATAATTTTTCACTATGTGCATGTTAATTATTTTCCTTGTGAAAATGAGAAGAATATGATTAGATTTTAATTATTCGAAATTTCGTCACAAATTTGGGGTGAGGATTATGCTGGAAAGTATGAGCCAAAAATATCAAATAACCAAATATGCCAATGGCCGTTTTCGTCATGTTGAAGATGTGATTGTTAACGAATTCCCTTTGACTGTGTTCGTCAATAACGTTGAGTTTGCGACAATGGTCGTGACTCCTACCCATTTTGAAGAAATGGTTATCGGTTTCCTTGCATCGGAAGGTGTCATACGCACTTACAGTGACATACTATCACTCAACATCGACGAAGATCGTGGATATGCCTACGTTGAATTGAAGGTGAATTCAACTACGAATCAGCAATATTATTCAAAACGGTTCATCGGCTCTTGCTGCGGGAAAAGCCGCCAGTTCTATTTCCACAATGACGCCCGGACGGCTAGGACGTCCATGTCAAAAACGAAAATAAGTGCATCCCAAAGCATTTACCTCATGAATGAAATGCAAAACAGCTCAGAGGTGTTTCAGGAAACCGGAGGAGTCCATAATGCAGCACTGTGCACACCGGATGAGGTCATTGCTGTCCGTACCGATATTGGCAGGCATAACGCGCTGGATAAATTATTCGGATATAGTATTTTGAATAATGTTTCTGTGAGGGATAAAATTATTGTATTCAGCGGAAGAATCTCTTCTGAAGTGTTATTGAAGGCTGCGAAGATTGGGGTAGGAATTGTATTGTCCAAGTCTGCGCCAACCGATTTGGCGATCAAGCTTGCCCAGGATTTAAACATTACAGCGGTCGGCTTTATAAGGGGAGAGTCATTCAATGTCTATTCCTGTCCGGAAAGAATAATTGATTAATTTAATCTTGGTGGATTATCTTTTTTAAAGCAACTATATAGGTTGAATCAGATATTGTATATTCTAATGTGCCTTGCGGTTGATTTCCGCTCCACAAAAGAAAGCTTCCAAGAATAATCATCGCAGGGACAGGCGGTTTTTGCCTGTCACGAGGCACACGCTTTCCGCGGGGCGTCAGTGGAGCCTCCTCGGCGCTAGCGCCTGCGGGGTCTCCACCTTGCCGCTGCATCCCGCAGGAGTCGGTGCCCTCCGCTCCAATCAACTTACATTCCAACCCATATAGTCTCGTCAATGAATCTTTTTTCAGTGAGATTTGTCTATTCTAATATAGTAATTAATTTTCCGATAAATCTACAAATTTATCTATTCAAAACTTAATGAAATTTAACAACCCGAGTGTAAGTGACAACACTCGGGTTATTGGTGATTTTTTATCATAATAACATTATCTTTTTCCGTGGATCCTGACCCTCGAGGCAATAAATCAAATCATTGACGTACCGGGGGACAGGATTCCCTTTTACAATAGGTCTCTTCTCAAATCCTCCGCGGATTTTGGAGACAGATAACCGGGTGCAACATCAAAAACCGTTTTTGCACCAGCTTGTCCTTCTTTATTTAAACGATAAGCTGCTCTTGCATATGCCACTAGTACACTAGCTGTAAATTCAGGATTGCTCTCTAAGTTAAGGAAGTATTCAATAATTTGGTTATTGTCATTTCCTGTTTTTCCGCTTCGAATGACAAAACCGCCATGTGGTAATTTTGAGTGGTTCTCTTTTAATTCTTCTGCTGTAATAAAGTTTACTTCTGTCTCATAGTCAGCAAAGTAGTTCGGCATTGTTTTAATATCGTGTTCGATTTTTGCCTTGTCATACCCTTCTTGCGCTACGACATAACAGACACGGCGGTGTTTTTCACCTGTAGATAATTCAGGATTAACTCCACTTTTGACCTTCAGGATCGCTTCATCAATTGGAACCGTATACTGAACACCACCGGCTACACCCTCTACTCTGCGAATAGCGTCTGAATGTCCTTGGCTAAGCCCTTTCCCCCAGAAGGTGTACGTTTCACCATTTGGCAGAATGGCTTCAGCCATTAAACGATTCAGTGAAAATAGACCAGGATCCCAGCCGACTGAGATTATGCTTGTCTTGCCGCTTTCTTTCGCCATTTGATCTACCGCATCGAAATATCCAGGAATCTTTGCATGAGTATCATAACTGTCGATTGTGTTAAACATTCTAGCAAAATATGGACCTTGTTCTGGAAGATCTGTTGCTGAACCTCCACATAAGATCATCACATCAATTTTGTCCTTATATTCCTCTGCACTTGAAATAGGCAAAACCTCTACATTTGGTTCATTAATTGAAAGGGTTTCAGGTGCTCTTCTTGTAAAAATAGCCACAAGCTCCATATCCGGACATAGCTTGATCGCCTCAATCGTTCCTCTGCCAAGATTTCCATAGCCTACAATTCCTACTATAATTTTATTACTCAATACCCTATCTCCATTTCTATCTTTTCATTATATTTTCACTACTTAACAACTCATAAGTAGAATCTTATTTACCTTAATCTATTTTAATATACTTTTCAATTGTATAGTCTAAAGTAATTCACATAGTTATTGGAAAATAATAATTTATTTTGGCATAACATAAAATCTCTTCTCAAAACATCCGGCTCAAAAATTTGAACCAATCCGGTTTTTTAGAGGTGTTTTGCGTGAAAGGTTTGCGAGTACTTAAGGAAGCCGGAAGAAGGCAACCACCAATTTGGTTAAAGGGTTCGGTTTTGAAGTACAAAATTCGAATTAGCAGTGCTTTTCGCAGTGTAATTCGCAGTTGATTTAGCATATACTTTTGCAGTAAAATTAGCACAAAAAAAGCTCGGAGCCAGTATGCTTCGAGCTTCCAGGCTGTAGACAAACTCGAAGATATTCGGGTTTGCCTACAGTCTGAGACGCTTTCTTATTAAAGTAAAGCGTCTTTTTTCTGGAATTACTAATAATAAAACTAGTTTTTACGTTGAACGTAAGCTTATAACGCTCCCATACCACCATCAACACGGTATTGAACGCCAGTGATAAAGCTACTTTCGTCAGAGGCAAGGAATAACACAAGGTTAGCAATGTCCGAAGACTCTCCATAACGACCAAGTGGAATGGATTTAGCTAGTGATTCTTCATCTGTCTCGTATCCTGCCTCTAATGAACGCATCATTCGAGTGTTCACTGGTGAAGGATGGATTGAATTTACTCGAACATTTGAATTTGCAACTTCTAGTGCTGCATTTTTTGTTAATCCAACAACCGCATGTTTCGAAGCGATATATGGAGAAACATAAAGAGTACCTTGTAATCCAGCTACGGATGATGTGTTGATTACACTTCCGTAACCTTGCTCTTGCATGACACGAAGAACATGTTTTAATCCTAAGAACACGCCACGAACGTTAACTGCAAGAACCTTATCTAAGTCTTCCACTTTTTGCTCTGTAATCGGAGCCACCTTACCTTCGATACCAGCGTTGTTGAAGAACACATCAATTTTTCCATATTTTTCGACGGTTTTGTTCACATAGTTTTCAACGTCTGCTTCATTTGAAACATCAGCCTGAAAAATGGATACTTCACCATATGGATCAAGCTCTGCTTTCGCTTTCAATAACGGTTCTTCAAACAAGTCAACCAATACAACTTTTGCTCCTTCTTCTAAAAATCGTTTGGCTGTTACTTTTCCGATTCCACCTGCTCCACCTGTGATTACCGCAACTTTTTCTGATAGTCTTCCCATAGTATATAACCTCCAATATATTACTTTTAATTAAAATATTTTTAATTCAAGATAATTATAAACCCACTATAAATAATTATCAACAAAAACGACTTATATCTTTCCCTCTAAACTCTTTTAGTAATATTTCACAGCAGTTTATTGTAAAGTATTTGTTCGTATCCATTGTAAACGTCATTCTATACTAAGTTTCATAATTCCTTTTCACAATCCTGCACCGTTTTGATGCGTTGATCCAGAAGGGAACAACGCTGTTTTTGTGGAATTACCTTATTGAATACGAATTACCACGCTTACAATAACTTCGGTCATCGTGCTAAAAAGGGGGGTGAATTCGAGTGTTAAATCGCCATAAAACGTACAGAAATCCCTTATATATCAATAAAAAAATGCAGTCCAATTCAGTTGCGAATTGGACTGCTAATTCGTATGGGAATTACGTTTTTGTACTTGAAAACCGAACCCGTTACTATTCAGGACAGTTGCCTTCTTTCAAAATTGTTTTCACAACATCTTCACAAGCATTGCCACACATCAGACTTCAAATTCTGATTTGCCTTTGCTCTCTTTTTCTCCATTTCGTATTTTCAGGAAAGCTTTTTCTATATCAGCCAATTCAAGTTTTGATAGCGCATCTGCATCGGCCAGAGTAATATCCTCCATCATGGAGAGTCTCAATGACTGGGCCTGAATCGCCTCTTCGATAAGATTCGCCGCAAACCTGCCATTCCCCGAAACCTGCCTGCCCTTTAGAGACTCAAGGATATAGTCCTCAGCGTCCCCGGAAAGCCTGTAGTGATAAGTTTCTGCATAGTTTGTCATAATTTGAAGCAGTTCCTCTGTATTGTAATCAGGAAAATGGAAGAATTTTTTAAAGCGGGACCTTAACCCAGGGTTAAATTCCAGCAGTGCATCCATTTGGTTCGGGTATCCTGCAAGGATAATAACCAGATTTTCATTATGCCGCGTCATTTCATCTACCAGTGTTTCAATAGCCTCCTTGCCGAAGTCCCCTCCAGATGGGCTAAGCAATGAATAGGCTTCATCAATGAACAGGACCCCTCCGAGTGCATCGCGGACTTTCTTTCGGGTTTTCTCGGCTGTTTGGCCGACATAGCCTGCGACAAGGTCCGCTCTGCTGGCAACCACCAAATGGCCGCGCTTTAGGAAGCCGTTTTCTTTTAAAATTTCCGCATATATTTTTGCCACCGTTGTCTTTCCTGTACCGGGGTTTCCGGTAAATACCGAATGCAGCTGGATGGGAACCGCTGGAAGGCCGCTGTCCCTCCTCATTTGCTGCAGCTTGACGAAGGCTGCCAGGGTTTTCATTTCACCCTTTAAGGAATGCAATCCGATCAGGCGGTCCAGCTTTTCAAGAGGCCGGTTGCGATTTTCCCGGAATGGCAGCTTGAAATCGTTTCCGTCCAGAATAGAGAAACGAAGAATGTCTAACGTATTGTCATCTTTCGCCGTTCCCTTTCGAAAAATTGCCTCAAGAACAAGGTTATGAACAGTTCTCGCGTTCCCGAAGGTTTCGTCTACCCTTTCACGTTCAAGCCGTTCCTCTAATGCGTTCTCTGCCGATCCTGTTAATAAATAGTCATTGTCCTCGGCAATTTTTTCACCAATTTTAACAAGTTCCTTATTTGTATAATCACGAAGGAAAATGTGGTTGGATTGGGGGAATCGGCTTCGAAGGCCTGGATTCGCATCAAGGAAACTCCTCATTTCTTCAGGATATCCGGCCAGGATAACTGCGAACTTTCCGCCAAATTCCTCTCCGGTCATCAATGAAACCAGTGTATCAATTGCCGCTTGTCCATAATCATTGCCAGTTTGGCCCTCGCGTTTAAGGCTATAGGCTTCATCAATGAACAAAACTCCTCCAACAGCCTTACTGACAATTGCACGGACATTTTCCTCCGTTTGGCCAACATATGATCCTACCAGTTGGGATCTGTTTGTTTCAATGACCTCTTCCCTTGGCAAAAAGCCAAGCTCATGAAAAATTCTTGCCAACAGCCTGGATAGGGTTGTTTTTCCCGTACCCGGATTCCCGGTAAGGACAAAATTCAGGCTAAGCTCATCTTTCATCTGGAAGCCCAAGTTCTTGCGCTTTTTTTGAAACTTAAGGTACTGGTAATAATCCTTGACGCGAGCCTTGACTGTTTCCAGGCCGATCATCTGATTTAATTCATCGATCGCATTTTCTTTAGCCTCTTTTTCTTGCTCTGACGATTCAGCGAATTGGATGGCCCATTCTTTTTTAATTGCCTCTACCTGCTCAAGTCTAGCGGACAATTCTTCCATATATGCCGCTGTGTGAAAAACTCCTGTTATCGATTGTTCGTATTCCTCGGCTGCTTTTAAAAGTTCGCTCGTTGATTTAATTGCATCCAGCATCAAGTTATAGAGCTTTGCCTGCGACGGGTCCACTGCGCCCTGGTGATAGTTGTCCAGTTGTTCAAGCTGATCATCAGCCTGTTCAAGGAAAGACCGGCAAATCACTATATATTCCTCAGCGATTTTCTTCTTTGTCGTCCGATTATCCGTTTCCCTGATAGGTGGGAAATCCAATGAATCTAAAAATGGTTCTGCCGCCCGCCAGGTAGATTTATTCAAAAATCCTTGTGCGTCAAGATTAGCTGGGTCAAGATCGGCTGCCCGCTTCATCCAGACCATTCCAAGCCGGTCCCCTTGGTCTTTTTGGAAGCGGGATTTCGCAGCCATCACTAGCAGTCGGGCAATTTCCATAGCGCTAAATGTTTGATCATGCTCCATGATATAGGCAAGGATTTCCGCCTCGTCATCGATATACCCTTTTTGGTCCAGTTCATTGTTCCATTTTGTTTGCTCCTGCATAGTTCCTCACTTCTGTTTACTGTTTTTTACTATCGTATCATATCGGGCACTGGGATACGAAAGGCTGGGTTTAAAAGGAACAAAGAGCTGATTTAAAGGTCCCTTTAAGACTGCTCATCACGAAGTAGTCATAAGATATGAGCAATATGAAAATAGTTGGTGCCTGAAACTCCCCCGAGTTTTCTTGTTTCAAAGAATATTCTCAAAAAAAAGATGCATGACGACCAGTGTAGCAATCCTTTCATACACTGTTGTCATGCATAATTTAGTTTATTCACCTTCAAAACTAAACCATGTAACACACTCAACATGTGTGGTGTGTATGTGACAACACATGGGTTGCTTGGTGAGTTTACAAAAAAACAGCCCTCCATCAACTAAGAATGAAGGGTTTCAATATTACTTATAGATCTTCCAATGCTTTTTTTTAGCAATATAGATTCGCATAGGCTCATTGTTTCTTTTTGCTAAGGCTTTCCCAGAAAAAAATCATTTCTAAAAAAAAGAGGCTGTCAACAAAAGGGTTACTTTTGGGACAGCCTCTTAGAAGGTCATCTTCATTTACAAATCTGAGATCATACCGCCGTCAACAACGAATTGTCCTCCAGTTGAATAACTGGAATCCTCAGAAGCAAGATAAATAACTAAATTAGATACTTCATATACTTCGGCTCTTCTTCTTAATGGAATGTCTTGTTCAAGTTGTTTTAGATACTCAGCAACATCACCTTGTTCAGCCATTGGAGTTTTAATAATTCCTGGGTGAACAGAGTTAACACGAATATTGTGTTGACCAAGTTCTGCAGCAGCACCTTTCGTCATCCCAGTAACAGCATGTTTGGATGCACTGTAGGCAATGGCCGTTGGTGCGCTAACTAGTCCATCAACTGATGAAATATTTACAATTGAACCGACTCCAGCTTTCTTCATAGATGGAACGACTGTTTTCATTCCTAAAAATACACCTAATTCATCTATTTCAAATGTTAATCTGAAGTCTTTTTCTGTTAGTTCTTCAAGAGGTTTGAAAATACCGACTCCGGCATTATTTACCAATACTGTAACTGGTCCAAATAGTTCTTCCGTTTTTTCTACAACTTCTTTCCAATTTTCAGCATTTGAAACATCTAGCTTTAACGCGACAGCATTTTCACCGATTTCATTAGCTAATGCCTGAGCTGCTTCAAGATTGATATCCGTAATGGCGACTTTTGCCCCTTCTTCAACAAATTTACGGGCGTGCATTGCTCCCATCCCTTGAGCTGCACCAGTAATGATTGCTACTTTACCGTCTAATTTTCCCATTTTGACATTTCCTCCTTTTAATTATTAAGTTAGAAGATTTCTCTCATATTTTTTCCTGTTATTTTGCCGTATATCCACCATCAACATGAATAGTTGTACCTGTAACAAAGTCATTTTCAGCTAGGAAAACAACTGCATGAGCAATTTCTTCCGGATTTCCTAAGCGGCCAATTGGGTGCTTAGCGACTAAACCATCATAAAAATCTCCCAAAGCCTCTTTGTTAACTAAACCGGATTCGATAAAACCAGGGGCAACCGCATTTACGCGAATATTACGATTCGCATATTCCAACGCCAATGATTTAGTCATTAGGTTAACAGCACCTTTACTTGCAGCATATGGAAGCGCATTTGGTTCTCCGACCGTTCCTAAGATAGAAGAAGTGTTAATAATAGAACCTCCACCGGTTTTTAACATTTCCCGAATGGCGTACTTTGCGCCATAAAAGACACCTTCTTGGTTAATCGCAATTACTCTTTTATATTCTTCTGCTGTCATTTCATGGGATGGCTTTTGTATCCCAATTCCAGCATTGTTATAAATGATATCTAATTTACCGAAATGATTAACCGTTTTAGATACTAGATCTTCGACTTCTTTCTCCTCGGCGACATTTACCTTTACGAATAATACATTGTCATATGTTTCTTTTAATTCTTTTTCTACTGATAGTCCTGCTTCCTCGTTGTAATCAGCGATTACAACTTTTGCCCCTTTTTCTAAAAACGCTTTTACAGTGGCTAGTCCAATTCCAGAAGCTCCTCCTGTTATAATCGCTACTTTTTCTTGTAAATTTGTCATGTTAAATCCCTCCATTGTTCTATAATTTAACCTAAAAATATGTGAATTATTTGTGAACACCTTAAGAGTAATCCTATATTAATATATTGTCAATTAAAGTATCTCGAATTTGAGATAATATATTTGATCATCGATAGTATGCCTAAGACCGGAAGGATCGGGGGTGAATTGTTGAAAACAGGTAGCTCTTCGAATCGTCTTCCCATATGAAGCGAGATTTAAGGAAGGGCGGGAAGAAATATATCCCAGTATACTCTGCTTGAGGACGGCAGAATCACTTGATAACGATAACGGCGCCGTTATAGGGGCGTTTTCGTCATCTTTACTGTTAAAGACAAGAAAAAAGGCCATTCTTTTAAGAATGGACCTCTTTCTTCGCCATAAAAGGTTGCCTACAAAAAATTGTTTGGTTAATAAATGAATATTTAAATACCCTAAAAAACAGAATTCCAGGGAACAAAAACAAACCGGGCGAGCACTTAATAATTTATTGTGCTGAATTGGAGGACATGCCGCCATCGATACGAACCATCGTTCCATCAATGAACCTGGATTTTTCAGAACCTAAGAATACCATCAAATCCGCGATTTCTTCCGGAGTAGCATAGCGCCCCATTGGAACAGCAGCCGCAAATGCTTTTTGTGCTTCTTCAGCGTGTTCTTCGCCAACTGCATTTCTTTCAATACTACGCATCATCTCTGTATTTGTAGCGCCCGGAGCCACAGCATTTACGCGGACGCCATATGACGCCATTTCTAAAGCTGCGGATTTTGTAAGCCCGACAATAGCGTGTTTCGACGCTACATAAACGCTCATTCCCGGAGCACCAAGCCATCCAAGGTTGAATCTCCTGTTTACAACATCCCTGTTACCTCTGAAACTGGACTAACTTTAGATGATCACACTTTTAATCCGGGTTTTACATTAAAACCCTCGAATCATGTTCTGTTTAATTTTTTTCGTCAAGGATATCGATGAAGCGTACCAATTTGTGAAAAATAGGGGTATCACCATTGTGAAAGAAGTTGAGCGAATTGGGGATTTTGTTAATTTTAACTTTGAAGATTTGGATGGAAATGTGTTAATGATCTGTAATAACTAAAAGATTTTTAAGGGGAATTAAGAGAAATAGTAGTGCTATAAGGTTACTTCCAGCATAAACATGGATATAACATTAGATAGATTTTAAAATGTAAGCTGATGAGTTATAAATGGTAAACTCATCAGCTTTTTCATTCGACTATTGTGATGCGTAAATTTATTTATCTGTTCACTTCAGGGCGTTAAGTGCGACCTTTGCAGCTTCTGCGATTAGCGTATTGTCAAAGGTGGCATTCTGTGTATCGCGGCTGGATAGAACTGCGATGACAATGGGAGCTCTATTCGGCGGCCAAACAATGGCAATGTCATTCCGCGTTCCATAGCTTCCCGCCCCGCTCTTATCATCGACTTCCCAGCCTGTTGGTGCACCAGCACGAATCAATGTATCTCCAGTTGCATTTCCCCGCATCCAATCTGTTAGGATCGTACGTTTTTCAGTTGGGAGCAAGTCGCTGACTGCGAGAGCCTGGAGGCTTGTAGCAAGTGCTTTGGGTGTGCTGGTGTCACGTTTGTCTCCAGGAACAGCTGAGTTCAAATCCGTCTCGTAGCGATCAGCCTGGGTAACGCGATCGCCAATCTGCCTCAGTGCTGTTTCAAATCCCTCAGGTCCTCCCAGTTTCTCTAATAAAAGGTTTCCTGCAGTGTTGTCGCTATATCGAACAGCAGCCTCGGCAACTTCCCCAAGAGTCATCCCGGTATCTACGTGAAGTTGTGTTACGGGTGAATACGAAACGATGTCCTCGCTGTTGTATGTGACCAACTCGTCAAGTTGATCAATGGAGTATTGCTGCAACAATGCACCTGCTGCTAGAGCTTTGTAAGTAGATGCGTAAGCGAACCGCTCTTGAGGCCGATAAGAGACTTTCCGGTTTGTACCTGTATCGATGGCGTAGACTCCGAGACGGGCATCATATTTGTTCTCGAGTTCTGCGAACTTACGGTGTAATTGGGGTGCTGGTGTTTTCACGACTGTATTTTCGGGCTTGTCAGAATGGTTATAGGTGCTCATCGACCAGCCAGCGAGGGGTACAATTGCAACCACTAGCACAAGCAGAGCAAATATAAAATTATTCATACTGAAAATATTATGTGTTTTCTTCAAAATCATAACCTCTTTCTATTAATATTTAGCTGTCCTGAAAATAGAATCAGCGGGTTTAATCATTATGTTTAGATTAACACCGATCGGCTCACAACCAGCAGATTCTAAAAATGCTGGGAGATAATGTCCTCCTTTCTCCAATTTGATTACATACGTAATAGTAAATTACGCAGAAAATACTACATATGTAGTATTTATTACACAATTAATACTACGCTTGTAGTAAATAGATGTCAATCATTTTGTAGTTGGCTGTCCTTTTTTATTAATGTCAAAATATACCCGGAAAACCCGATGGCTGATGATATCAGCGGCACTGTGATGCGTTTCCCCATAGGTTCGGCCCCTCTTCCAATCATTCGAGACATCCACACCCGGCAGGTTATCCAGATTTTCTGCTTTTTCTGCTTCAAAACACATCAGCCCTTTCATACTGGGAAATTTGTGTGAAAGTTAATAACAAACACTACAATTGTAGTATTTAAACCAAGAAAGTCCCAAAAAGGTAGTGAAATGCTTTCTGGGGTTTATTATTAATATATCTTTTTATGATGCAGGATCTGCTTGGCAATCTCTGCAGCCTTACTTCCCTGGGCTTGACCATCCTTATTTTGAATATTAATGGCAAAATAAAAACGATCATCACCTTTATCGACAAAGCCAATAAACCAGCCGTTTACATTCTTTCCATTAACCATGCCGGTTCCCGTTTTACCGTACAACCGCCCATTCCTTTGTTCATCTATTAAAAGTGCCTTTTTTACTGCTTTGATATTTTCTTCTTTAAACCCCCATTGATTTTCTTCTAATTTGTATAATAATTGGACTTGTTCAATGGGTGATATTTTTAAAGAAGATTCCATCCAGTAATTATCCAAATTCCCGGAAAGATCCTCATTCCCGTATTTTATCTTGTGAAAATAATCTTGCAGTTGCTTCCTTCCTACCTCCCGATCGGTATTCTGGAAATACCAATTCACGGAACGGCTTAAGGCGGACTCTAAATTTTGATTTTGATTCCATTCTGAAAAAGGATAAACTTCTCCATCCCAAACCTGTTTATTTTTATTCGGGGAAATCACATTGGATTCCAATGCGAATACGGCAGAATATATTTTATAAGTACTATCAGGAGAAATCCTCTGTTCACTCATCTCTCGATTATATATTTGATATTGGTCTTTAGAGGGATCATATAAAACAAAGCTCCCCTTGGTGTCCTTAAAATAGGAGCTTAAATCTTCATAGACCGCATTCTTCCCGCTAAACTGATACACATCATTTGGGCTGGCAATAACGTTGGTGATTGGAGCAAGGAATAGCAAAACAATTCCTAAAACAGCACAGATAACCTTGCTTTTCCATTTCAAAACTAGAGAATCTCTTGAGTAGCTTGCAATGAATTGGATTCTTTGTTTGATTTGTTTATTTGTCCCACCTATACCTGGAGCAATCTGTTTAAGGGTGCTATCATATTTTTTATCTGCGAAACGAATGATGGTATGCCCATATTCGATATATCCGCTCTCATCCAAGAGATTTAAAACGGAAGCATCACAGGCCAACTCCCGATCGATTCGAATCCTTTTTGAAGCATACCAGACGACCGGGTTAAACCAATAAATAATCTGAAACATCCACATGACGTAATTCACGAACAGATCTTTGCTTTTATGATGGTGAAGCTCGTGCATAAGCACGTATTTTAATTCATTTAACGAGAATTCTTCCCGCGTTTTGCTTGGTAAAAAAATATAGGGCTGAAAAATCCCGAACGTGATTGGCGAGGAAATCATAGAGGTCTCCCGTAACCTTATGTTTCTTTTCACCCCAACCATCTCTTTGCACGCTTCTAATAGGTTATTTAGCTTTTGGTCATCAATAGCCACAGCAGAGTTCCTGATTTTATAGATTTTGTAAGTTGAAAAAACAGCAGCCCCAACAAAAAGAGCCACCCCAATGAACCAAACTGTAAATAATGTATGGTAGACAAAATCGGGCGTTGACTTGTTTACTGAAACGGTGAAATCATGTAATAAATCACTGTTTGGTGCCTGAGAGGCATCCACTCCATTCATCCTCTTACTGTAGAATGGCGCTTCTTTGTGAAAAAAATGTAAGCTTTTTAAATAGCGAATGCCTTCTCCAAGGCGAAAATAATTCCAAGGTAAAAAGGCAGTAAGGACAGGAATGCAAAGCAAATACCAAATATGATAATGTGCTTTCACTGTCATATGATTGTTTAATAGCTTTTTGATTAATAGAATGATGAAGATAAGGAGGGATACCACAATTGTGCTGACTAAAATCCGTAGCAGCATGTTATCCATTATTTTTCCCCTTTCTTATCTCTCTTGGATAAGATTTTCTTTAATTCGGTAATATCTTCATTCGATAACTGATCATTTTCAATAAAATTTAATACCATTGAATTTAACGTACCGCCGAAAAACTGCTTTAGAAAGGATTTACTTTTTTGCTCAACATATTCGTGCTTTTCAACCAGTGAAGTATAAATAAACACTCGGCCATCTTTTCTTGAATGCAAAGCCTTTTTCTTAACTAGGCGGGCCAGCATGGTGTGAATGGTATTTGGCTTCCAATCACTCTTATTCGATAATTTCTCAACTACCTCAGGAGTTGAAATCGGCTCATATTGCCATATAACCTTCATCACTTCAAATTCTGCTTCTGATATTTGTGGAATCTCCTTCATGATCCCCCTCCTACTTTTACAAATGTAGTATTTATTATAGCAAGAAGGTCCATATATATAAAGAATATTGGTGACTGTAGCCTATGGTAAAAAATCCCCCTGTGTGCTGAGGATTTATACTAATACCATTCACCTTATTTAAGATTTAAAAATAGCCGCCTATTAACTAGAATTATGCAAGAATATGTCCCTTCAGGCAAAATAACGAAGATCCTTAATCTGGAAATGCGCCCTTAAAAAGAAGGGGTTCCATAAGTAAATGGAGGTTGAAAAAGAAGCATCCGCTGTAATGGCTCTTTTTTATGGCCGGATTATTAACGATTTTAACCAAAGAACTGTCTCGTCTCGCACGTAATGGTAAGCTCTCTTACGAGTTAAGGGACATGTGTATTGAACAAGGGAAGGATTTAACGCCTCAACTACATAATTCATTAGTTGAGAAAGTAACCTGCCAATTAGATGGAACTATTGACACTAAATACAGCTTTGAATATCATTGCAAGAAACATGAGAAGGCAACTCCCATAGGGTTAGTTGCCTTCTTTCAAAATTATTTTCGCAATCGCTTCGACATGTGTGGTCTGCGGAAACATATCGACAGGTTGGACTTCCACCGTCTTGTATCCCCCGTCCTCAAGGATCCGAAGGTCGCGGGCGAGTGTTCCCGGGTTGCAGGAGACGTAGACGACTTTTGTTGGTTTCATGTCAATGATTGTTTGAAGGAGCGCTTCGTCGCAGCCTTTGCGGGGTGGGTCGACGACAAGGACGTCTGCCCTGTTGCCTTCCTTATACCACTTCGGGATTACAACTTCCGCTTCGCCTGCCTCGAATTCCGCATTCGTGATGCCGTTTAGCTCGGCATTCCGTTTTGCATCCTCAATAGCCTGAGGAACTACCTCGACTCCGAAAACCTTACCCGCCTTTTGCGCGAGGAACAGAGAGATGGTTCCGATTCCGCAGTAGGCGTCAATGACCGTTTCCCCGCCGGTCAGCCCCGTATATTCCAACGCTTTTTCATACAGCACCTTTGTCTGGTCGGGATTGACCTGGTAAAAGGACATGGCAGAAATGGCGAATTTAACATCGCCAATATAGTCATAGACAAATTCATTTCCCCAAACCACCGTTGTTTGCGGCCCCATGATGACATTTGTCCGCATCGAATTAACGTTGTGGACGATCGATTTTACCATTGGAAGCCTTGCGATAATTTCTTCAATAATCTTGGTTTTATGAGGAAGTTCCAGTGTCCTTGTAATCAGGACAACCATAAGCTCGCCGGTTTGCTTGCCATAGCGGGCCATAATATGGCGGAGGACGCCTTTATGGGTCTGCTCATTATAAGCCTCAATGCCAAGCCGGCTGCAGATGTCCTTTACTATATTGATCGCTTCATTGACCTCGGGAAGCTGAATAAGACTCTCATTCGTGTCGACGATTTCATGGCTCCTTGGCTTAAAAAAGCCAGCGATTAGCTTTCCGTCCTTTTCGCCGACCGGTACCTGGGCCTTGTTCCGGTAATGCCACGGCTCTTCCATTCCAAGCACAGGATGGACAACCACATCTTCAAGCTTGCCGATCCGCGTCAGCACCTGCTTTACCTGGTTTTCCTTGTATTTAAGCTGCCCTTCATAGGACATGTGCTCCAACTGGCAGCCTCCGTATTTATGGGATTCCCCGGCAGGGATTTCAACCCGGTATGGGCTTTTTTCGGTTATTTCAACAAGCTTGCCGATTGCATAGTTTTTTTGCGTTTTAATGATTTTTATTTTTCCCGATTCTTCCGGCAGTGCTTCTTGGACGAAGATTGGAAATCCGACCACCTTCGCGACCCCCGCGCCGTCATGGGTCAAATCTTCAAATCGTACATCTATATAGTCATTTTTCCGGACTGGAATTGATTTTGTCATTGTTTCGCCCTCGCAGTTTTTAATACAAGGATTTTATCATAATCGGAAGGCGAATGAAACAAAATGCGGAAGCGCCTTGCTCAGCCCCGACCAGCATAAGACGGAGCCCGCAGGATGGGCCTGCCCTCCGGAGGGAAACGGCTTATGACCTCGAGGGGCTAGGCGCTGGAGCTGGATTACAATAACTTATTTCGGGTTATAAACAAGGTTCAATTTTATATTTCCTAAAACAAGAAAAAAGCCGGTTTTCACCAGCTTTCCTGTTGGTTATCTTCGAATGTTTCCGAGGCAAGCTTAAGCATTTTCCTAACCTGAACGAATAAATAGAGGATAACGATTATTAATCCTATCATGAGAAAAAAGCCTGAACCTCCTATCTGATACTGGACAACCTCACCCACAAAAATAAGGGTTCCCAATAAAATAATGGCCCCGGCCAACTGATAAACCATAAATAGTTTATTTGTTTTTGCCGCCCTCTCCGCCAACTCCGAATTCCCACCCTTACCTGCTTCTTCGCTAATTCCTGTTGAAAGGTTATAGAAAAAGAATACAGAAAGGAATACTGTTAGCAATGTGGTTATTCCGATAAATAATCTTCCTTCGATTGTATCCGGCCCGTTTATTGCGCCATTCAGGATGGATGAGTTTTTAACAAACAAATCAAGCACTGACAATGCGATTAACAACTTTGCGGTTTTGCCCAAAACATAAAAATGTTTATTATCGATTCGCCCGGCCAGTTGATTCCCTCCAATACAAAGAAGGATATACCCGACCAAATCCGGGAAGAGATTCACCGGCCCAAAGTTAAAGTTAAAAAAGACAAAAAAGAATCCAACAATCATCGTTCCAAAGCCCATGCTCTTTCCCCCTATCGCCTAACCTGCTACCGGTGTATAATAATGGTAATAGTATACTATTAATCACCGTTGAGGAGGAGCAGAACTGAAAAATAAACTTCCGGTCCTTCGCCTGGCAAGTGCTTTGATAATTCTTTTGTTCGTGTATACAGGAGCCACCTATCTCGATTACACAACACAGGCTGTGGTAATCACAGACTTTAAAAAACTTGAAAACCCCAATTTATCAATTCCAGATCGTGACTTGCGGCATCTTGAGAAGCTTGGTTTTTCAAAAGTTACAATCAGCCATATGGACAATGCGGAACGAACTGCATTCCTGGTGATTGATGGAGAGATTGTTTCTGAAAAAGACATTTACAGAGAAATTGATGATTCTTACGGAGGTGCTGTGCTTTCGGAAAAAGAATATGAATCTCTTTTAAAATCGTATTCAACTTCTTATTTGCCAAAGTTCTCAAGTCTTGAACGGGTCAGCTTGAAGCTGCTTCATGAAGGAGGCCGGAATTTCACTTTGATTACCGAACATCACTTTGATTATGTATCGGGGTCCATCAAACCGATGGGGATTGAAATCCAGTTGCCACAGGAAATACCAGCGTTTGAGAATTATGCAAAACAAGTATGGTGGACCGCATCGACAATTGGTCCAAAAAAAATAAAGTGGGGGAATGAAGCAATTCATCCTTCATCCCAGCCAATTGAAAACAATGATTTCCCTTTTTTCCAGATGACCTCTTCCCCATCCCTATATTATTCGGTTCCTTGGAAAAAGCCTGGTATTCTTAAGGACGTCGCCGGCCTTCACTTTACGACTGCAACCCGGTTTGAAACTCCTGAGGATTACAACTTTGCAAATGTCTTTATACAGGGACAAAACCCATATCTGTCAGAACACCTGCAGTTTGACTTAAAAAACCCCGAATAACTACGGCTTCAGGCGGAACTTGCCTGAGGCTTTTTTGCGTGAGTTGGACTATACAAACTTCGCCATCAGGTAAAGGTTATGGTAACCAGTGTCCGTCTTTATAGCCTTTCTTTTAATTCCTTCCATTTCAAAGCCGAGTTTTTTATAAAGGGCAATGGCGTTTGCATTGTCGGAAAATACCTCAAGAGTAACCTTTTCGATTTCCGGGTTGCCCTCTGCCCACTCCAAAAGAGCATAAAGAAGAGCGTTGCCAACTCCCATATTCCTGTATTCCCGTTTCACGCTCATCCCGAATGCGCCTTGATGCCTGTTCCGGATTCGGTTTCCGTTATGGAAATCGAGAAATCCAATAATCATTCCATTTAGTTCCGCCACAATCACAAGCTTATTTGGGTCTTCCGCCATCTGGGCGAGCCATTCCTGCTGCTGGCTTGCAGTCTGGGTAAACTCTTCGGGTGTTGTCATTAAATACGGGGAATCATCGAGGATTTCCTTCATATATTCCAGTACCGCTTCTGCATCCTCTGCGGTAGCCTCCTTAAGTATAAACTGGTCGCCATTCCTCATGTTTACCTTTTTGGGTAATATTTTTGCCAAAGGAAATCCCCCATTCCATAAGAATGAATCTTTTCATAGGTTGATGCCGTATTCCTGATAAACCTTTGGAAACCAGAAAAACAGTGCTTATCCTGTATGGTGTGAAGTAAAGGGCAATATAGGTAGCCCTTGCTTTCCTGGTACTCGCTGATTCACTCTCAAAACCTGGATTAATTTGACTCTATTTTAATCGAAGGGCCGTATTTTTGTGAACTGATTAGTGGGAGAGAGTTGTTATTAGGAGGTTTCAATAGATCTTATGGGGAGCTTCTGGCTTGAAATCATGAAAAGCTGTCAGAACCCAACGCGGGGTTTCCATTGATTCTTTAGCGCAATTTATCCTGAACACAATGATATTTCAAATACCCAGGAGGTGCACCCCTCTATGTTCCCAGACCGAAAAAACCAGGACCGGATACTATTCGGCAATGCCGGTTGCATGTCCATCATTATCATCGCCGCCATTCTGTATTTCGTCCTAAAACAGTTCTTTTAAAATCCATCAAAAAAGGCGCCCGGCAAAATCCGGACGCATTCAGAAATTGCTGCCCATTTCGGACCCGCGATCCCACTATTCTTTTTTGAACATGGCCGAAACCTTTTCCTTCACTTCTTCAATGTTGCGCATTTTGTTATTCCAGCACTTCTGGCTTAAATCGACTGGATATTCTTCCGGATTGGCCGTCCGTTTGTACTCATCCCAGATTTCGGATAGGTTTTTCACCAAAAACTCACGGGATTCTTCCAGGCATGGCACTTCGTAGACAAGCTCGCCGCCAACGAAAATATCCTCGTGAAGCTCCCTAGCCGTGAAGTTGGACACATATTTGCTGATGTACGTATGTGTCGGATGGAACATCTTGATCCGCTTTTCTTCCTGGGGATTCTCCGTCTCAAGGGTGATGTAATCCCCTTCGGAGTAGCCTGTCCGGTTATTAATGATGCGGTAAACCCGCTTCAATCCCGGCGTCGTGACTTTTTCCGGATTGGAGGAGATTTTGATGGTATCCATCATCTTGCCATTTTCATCTTCAATCGAGACAATTTTATAAACAGCCCCAAGCGCCGCTTGTTCAAACGCTGTTATCAGTTTTGTCCCTACTCCCCAGCTGTCGATTTTCGCATCCTGGGCCTTTAAATGAAGGATCGTATACTCGTCCAAATCACTCGAAGCAAAAATCTTGGCATCCTTGAAGCCGGCATCGTCGAGCATTTTCCGCGCCTCTTTGGACAGGTAGGCAAGGTCGCCGCTGTCGAGGCGGATGCCGACGAAATTGATTTTGTCGCCCATTTCCTTGGCCACCCTGATGGCATTGGGTACTCCCGAACGGAGCGTATCGTACGTGTCGACAAGGAATGTGCAGTCCTTATGCGTCTCCGCGTATTTCACGAACGCTGTGTAATCATCGCGGTAGGCCTGGACCATTGCATGCGCATGCGTTCCAGCGACAGGGATGTTGAACATTTTTCCGGCGCGGACGTTGCTTGTCGCATCAAATCCGGCTAGATATGCCGCCCGTGTTCCCCAGACGGCGGCGTCGAATTCATGGGCGCGCCTTGTCCCGAACTCCATGGCCACTTCATTTTTGCCGAGCACCTGTTTAATCCGTGATGCTTTAGTGGCGATGAGTGTTTGGTAATTCACAATGTTAAGCAGGGCTGTTTCCAGAAGCTGCGCCTCGGCGAGGGTCGTATCGACGCGAAGAAGCGGCTCATTTCCAAAAACGAGCTCTCCTTCTTTCATCCCCCTGATTGTGCCTGTAAAACGAAGTCCCTTCAAATATTCAAGGAAATCTTCGGCATAGCCAACTTCATTCCGCAAATAGTCGAGATCCTCTTCGGTAAACCGCAATCCTTTTACATAGTTGATAATCCGGTCAAGGCCGGCAAACACAGCATAGCCATTCCCGAACGGCAGCTTCCGGAAATAAAGTTCGAACACGGCTTTCCGGTTATGGAGGCCATCCCTCCAATATGTTTCGACCATGTTTATTTGATATAGGTCAGTATGCAAGGCATAGCTGTCATCTTTATAGATGTGTTTCATGACGTTAACCCCTTTGTGTAGTGTCGTGCTATTTAACCTCGGCCCCAAGCGCCCCTTCAAAATGGCCGAGCGCCCACTCGTGGCCGGCCTGGTTAAATGACGCGACGCCTTCCTTATGAACAACAATCTTGAAGCCTTTATTATAGGCATCCACGGCCGTATGCAGGATGCAAATATCCGTGCACACACCGACGAGATGCACTTCGGTTATTCCCCGTTCACGCAATTTTATTTCCAAATCGGTTCCGGCAAAGGCTGAGTACCTGGTTTTGTCGATATAGTATACATTCTCAAGATGCTTATTGCTATCATACACCTTTTGCAGGTCCCCAAACAAATCACGCCCGTTTGTACCGCGGATGTTGTGTGGAGGAAACAGCTTTGTCTCCGGATGATACTCGTCGCCCTTGTCATGGACGTCAATCGCAAACACGGTATAGTCCCCGTTCCTGATGAACTCTTCGGTCAATTCAACTATTTTACCTTCAATAGCCTGTCCCGGTTTCCCGCATGTCAATGCCCCGGCATCGGCTACGAAGTCATATGTATAGTCGATATTGAGCAAAGCCCTCTTACCCATTTTGCCACCCCATTTCGCAAAATAAGAACCAACCCCATTGTACCATTAAAATGCCTTAAGGATATTTCCCTTTTTCGCAGCATTTCCAGTATTCCAACTTAGGATACCACAAATAGGCCGGGAGTTGGTATAGGCGGAACATTGCCTGAAAAATCAGAAAAAGGCTCCGCCCCAAAAGGACGGAACCGCCTATTAGCTATATCTCTTTCCAGCAATCCAGTCGGTCGGGATATCCTCGGGGCGCAAATCTCCAACCGGCGCGAACACTTCAAAATGCCGGTACAGATTTTCAAATTCAGCCGGAAGAAGCCCTCCAAATTCCCCATCAAGATTCAATTGCATTTTATCGTTCGAATGCACTTTAATTCTGTTTGCTTTTGTATAGATCACATGTTCATCGTGGATATGCTCGCCGCGGACAGCAAGCGTCGCAACCCTTATAAACTCGGCAAGGTTCAGCTTTTTTAAAATAATCAGCGTGAACATGCCATCATTAAGGGAAGCGTCCGGAGCAAGTTTTTCAAAGCCGCCTACTGAATTGGTCAGCCCGACAAGAAAGAACATTGCCTCCCCTTCAAAAAGCTTTCCGTCATATTCAATGCATACATGGCTGGCCCTGATGGAAGGGAGCATCTCGATTCCCTTCAGGTAATAAGCCAGCTGCCCCAGCATCGTCTTCAGCTTGCTCGGCACCTCATAAGTCAGCTCTGTAATGCGTCCGCCGCCAGCTATATTTATGAAATATTTATCATTCATTCTTCCGATATCGACTGGGATACGGTCGCCCTTGGCAATGATGTCGACAGCCGCCTCTATATCCCTCGGGATTTTAAGCGCACGGGCAAAGTCATTCGTCGTACCCATCGGGATTATGCCCAGCTTTGGGCGGTACTCCTGATTCGCAAGGCCGTTAACGACTTCATTTATCGTTCCGTCCCCGCCAGCGGCAATTACAATATCAAAGCGGCGTTCAACGGCTATCCGCGCCGCCCTGGTCGCGTCCCCTTCACCGGTTGTGGCGTGGCAAGAGGTTTCATAGCCCGCCTTTTCAAGCTTCTCCAGAACCTCAGGCAAATTGCGCTTGAAAATTTCCCTGCCGGATGTGGGATTATAAATTATCCGCGCTCTTTTCATACGTATCATCCCTATTTCAAAATGCTTATTCCCAATTAAATCCATTCACCAACTATCATCATAACCGATTGAATTGTCTTCCGCAATGGAATTTAAAGGGGAACTCGACACCTATCATACCCCTTGCCCCTCGCTTTATCAAAATTAAAGAGGATTTTGTAAACGGATAGAGGAAAGGCGATTGTAAAAGGATATCCGACAAAAAAAGGAAAGCGCCCCTTTTTCATTGCCCGAGTAACAAAATGAGCATGGCCACTACATTCAGCTTGATAGACGTTTTTCCCCCGCTGTCTTTCTCCTTCAACAGGCTGATTAAACCATAACCGAAGCCAAACGCGGCGGCAGCGCCTGCAAACCAGCCTGCATAAGGCAGCGGTTTCGCATAGTACAGTAAAACAGATAGCAAGGCAGCCACGATTGAAAGATATTTAAACATTGCTAGCCGCTTTCCCGATTTTTTTAAAAAGGAGCTCTAGCAACGCCCCTGAAGCCATAGCCATACCAATCAATACTTTTACCCAATTTATGCTTTTCATCTTTTTTCCTCCCTATTAAACTCCCAAATCCGGGCTCCTGACCGGCGGCGCTTCCCTACTTGGAACGAGCCATCCAAATGCTTTTTTTGCCGGTATATTATTTCTGGATTCCACCCTAGTATATAGACGTAAGAAACTTGGTTTTTTCTGCAAAAACTTTTAAAAATGTTTTCATAGGAATGAAAGGTCGTAAAAAAATTACTGGTGAATATAATGGTAGAAAAACGCGATACTCTTTTTTTGAATGAAGTTTACTAGCTTATATGCTACACTATATTCCATATTCATCCAGTACAATGATAAAAGGAATGATGGTATGCTGGCAATCCTGACCGCCTATTTAATAGGGTCAATCCCGACCGCCCTGATTGTGGGCAAGCTTATATATGGAGTGGACATCCGTGAACACGGAAGCAATAATCCCGGCGCGACAAATACACTAAGGGTTATGGGAAAACGGGCAGCCTTGTTTGTACTTGCAGTGGATGCCGGCAAAGGGGCACTTGCCGCGTCAATTCCCATCTTCTTTCCTTCTGCGGTCGACCCGCTTTATCTTGGGATGGCCGCGGTGATTGGCCATTGTTTTCCCATCTTCGCCGGTTTCAGGGGCGGCAAGGCGATTGCGACAACGGCTGGAGCCCTTCTCGCCACCAGCCTGCCGATGTTTTTGGCGGCATACCTGGCGTTCATTATCATAACGTATGCAACAAAGTATGTATTCTTCGGCTCGATTTCTGTGGGTTTATCCTTGTTCATTTATTCATTGATTCTCCCAGTACCAGGCCAGAGCCTCCTATTTGGATGTTTTACTATATTTCTTATCTACCTGCACCGATCGAATATCCGAAATCTCATTTTAGGCATTGAACCCAAGATTAATGATAAAAGCATAAAAAAAGACCGGATCCCTCCGAATGGAAGCCGTCCATTCAGCTAATTTTTATGCAATAAAAAAGCAGCTTCACACACGCGAAGCTGCTTTTTCAATATATCAATTATACTATTTTTTGGATAATACTTTCCGATACAGTTTGCCAGAAGCCCATGTCTGTGCGGTACGATTCGATAAGATCCTTGTAAAAAGCCTTTTGTTTCTCCTCGAACTCAGGCGCGTCCTTTTCAGGAAGCCCGGCCCTCCCGCGATCGACAAAGTCCTGCACCTTCGGGGCGCGCGGTCCCCAAACAGCGTATTCCTTCCCTTCCGAATCGATAAAAATATAAATCGGGATTGCCCTGGATGTTCCATTTGTAAGGTATTGGTCCATTAACTCAAGATTCGAATCACGCAGCAGGAAGCGCACTTCCATGTCAGCCGCTTCGGCAATTTTCAGAAGGATGGGGTTATTCAGCATCGCATCCCCGCACCAATCCTCTGTCAGGCCGATCACACGCAGTTTCTTCCCTTTTACTTCTTCCAGGCTCGCCTTCTGAGGCTCTGACAGCTCAAACTTCCTGTAAACTTCAAGCATCCCTTCCTTGTGAGTCTTCATATTGTCTATGTACTCATCAACCGGAATCGCTTTTTCAAACCAGCTGTTTAAATCCATTTTGTGCACCCTCTCAATCCTTTTTCTTTATTTTACTCATCCTTTCCCGTGTTTACAAATTCCCTGTTCTCTAACCGATCGGACACTTTCCTTAAATTGTAAATTGTTATTTTGGTAAAACTTTATAAGTTGACTTGAAAAACAGATATCGTTATAAAATAAGAAGAGAGAATATTTTTTATATACGGAATATTATTTAAAATATTTTCCAACTTCACAAAGGGGGAACTCGTATGACGAATGGGGTGCTTCAACTCATCTCGATCGGGATTTACATGGGCGGTATGCTATTGATCGGCTGGTATTCCTATCGAAAGACCAGCAACCTTACCGATTACATGCTTGGGGGACGCTCTCTCGGCCCTGCGGTAACGGCATTGAGCGCCGGCGCCGCCGATATGAGCGGATGGCTGTTAATGGGGTTGCCTGGGGGTATTTATGTAAGTGGATTAGCGGACGCATGGATTGCGATTGGTCTTACAACAGGCGCTTATATCAACTGGCTGTTGGTGGCGCCGCGCCTGCGGGCATATACGGAGGTTTCCAACAATTCCATTACGATTCCGAGTTATTTAGAAAACAGGTTTAAGGATGGAACAAAGCTTTTAAGAATCATTTCAGGTATTGTCATTCTTATTTTCTTCACATTCTATGTTTCTTCCGGTCTTGTAGCCGGCGCTGTTTTCTTTGAAAATTCATTTGGGACAAGCTACATGACAGGCCTGTACATCGTTGGCGGGGTTGTCGTCGCCTATACTTTGTTCGGCGGATTCCTGGCTGTCAGCTATACAGACTTCATTCAAGGCTTAATGATGCTGGTCGCCTTGCTTCTCGTTCCGGCTATTGGAATTTTTGCGACAGGCGGGCCATCGGAAACGTTTGAATCAGTCCGGGCTGTGAATCCAGCCTTTCTCGATCTTCTGAAAGGAACTACTTTCATCGGCATCATTTCAGCGGCTGCTTGGGGGCTTGGCTATTTTGGCCAGCCGCATATCATCGTCCGCTTTATGGCGATTACGGATGTTAAGGAAATCAAAAATGCCCGCCGGATCGGGATGGGCTGGATGATTTTCTCCCTGATTGGAACGATTTTCGTCGCTCTTGTCGGGATTGCCTACTTCCATCAAAACACGAATGTAAAACTCGACAATCCGGAAGCAGTCTTCATTGTTCTCGGGCAAATCCTGTTCCACCCTATTTTTGCGGGCTTCATGCTAGCGGCCGTCCTTGCTGCCATCATGAGCACAATTTCATCCCAGCTTATCGTTACATCGAGCGCCCTTGTTGAGGACTTATACAAGGTCCTTGTCAAAAAGGATGCAACGGACAAGCATCTCGTTTTCCTTGGCCGGATGTCCGTCTTGGTTGTCGCACTTGTGGCGGCAGCATTGGCATTCGACCAGGACAACACGATCCTGAACCTTGTCGCTTATGCATGGGCGGGATTTGGTGCTTCTTTCGGGCCTATTATCCTCATGAGCCTTTTCTGGAGGAAGATGACGAACTGGGGCGCTATTGCCGGGATGGTCGTTGGTGCGGTTACGGTAATTGTGTGGTCCAACTATAATCTTGGCAAAGTCCTCTTCGGAGAAACGCTGTATGAAATCGTTCCAGGCTTCCTCCTGAACTTGGTTGTGGCCTATGTCGTCAGCCTTATGACCTACAAGCGCAATGACCAAATCGAAAATGAATTCGATCAAAGTTTACACCTTTTAAAGAACGAATAAGCAAAAGGCCGGGACCCATTGGGCCCCGGCCTTTTCGCTGTCCCGAAAAGAAACAGGGGATAATCTAGTGCTTCGTAATGATTTTTGAAGGAGGGATGTATTTGTATTCCAAACAAAAAGCCCGTCCTGAAAGCGGACAGGCTTTTGGATAGGCGTCTACGCCTTAACGATCGGGATGACAGGAATCGAACCTGCGACCCCTAGCACCCCATGCTAGTGCTCTACCAAGCTGAGCTACATCCCGATATAAAAAGCATCCTAATCTTCTTGAGCATCCTGTGTCCCCGCCTCAGTAAGTTAACGCAAGCAGCTGCTCGGCGGGTACAACTCGCAGCATTTTCACTGGAGCGCCGCTCGTCTCTACCAAGCTGAGCTACATCCCGACGATATAAAGCATCCTAATCTTCTGAAGCGTTCTGTGTCTCGCCCTCAATAACTAAGTGGCTGTTCACACTATTATTATAACTTTTTGCCTATTGGTTTTCCACCTAGATTTCCCCAAAAATCCGCGCTGTTCCAACAAACCGACATTCAATCAAACGTTTGATTGATTTTTCCGGGATAGCTTTCGCGCTTAGCCTCATACGATTTTTTCAACGAGAAAAATGCCGGAATTCGGCAGAAAAAGAGCCTTCCCTTTTCGACACACACAAAAACGCAGGCAGGGAAATTCCCCGCCTGCGCTGACTCGTAACCTTTTAGAATATTGCCAACTGGATTACCGTTTCTGGATTTCCTCCGCGAGGATCTTGTTTACAAGCTGAGGATTCGCCTGGCCTTTTGTTGCTTTCATGATCTGACCGACGAGGAAGCCGGTTGCTTTGCTCTTGCCGCCCTTAAAGTCTTCAATCGATTGCGGGTTGGCATCGAGCGTTTCGTTGACAATTTTAAGAAGGGCGCCTTCGTCAGAAATCTGGACAAGCCCTTTTTCCTTCACAATCTGCTCCGCGTTGCCACCATGCTCGATCAGTTCCCTGAACACGGTTTTGGCAATCTTGGATGAAATCGTGCCGTTCTCAATCAGCTTGATCATCCCGGCTAGGTTTTCCGGAGTTAGCTTTGTTTCATCCAGTTCCTTCGATTCCGCCTTCAGATAAGCGGAAATCTCGCCCATCAGCCAGTTGGATGCCTGCTTTGCGTCCACTCCAGCCTTGACGGATGCTTCAAAGAAATCAGCCATTTCCCTTGTGGCCGTAAGAACCTTCGCATCATACTCCGGCAGGCCAAGTTCTGATACGTACCTTGTAATCCGCTGATCCGGAAGCTCCGGAATTTCGGCGCGGATGCGGGCCTTCCACTCCTCGTCAATTATGACATCGAGCAAATCCGGCTCAGGGAAGTAGCGGTAGTCGTCTGACCCTTCTTTGACACGCATCAGTAGTGTTTCCCCGGTCGCTTCATCGTAGCGGCGGGTTTCCTGCTGGATTGTTCCCCCCGCGCTGACAACTTCGCGCTGGCGCTTTTCTTCAAACTCAAGTCCCCTGCGGACAAAATTGAATGAGTTCAGGTTTTTCAATTCAGTCTTAGTACCGAATTCCTTTTGTCCCACAGGACGGATGGAGATGTTCGCGTCGCAGCGGAGCGACCCCTCTTCCATTTTGACATCGGAAACGCCTGTATAAAGGATGATTGACTTCAATTTTTCAAGATACGCATACGCTTCATCAGGAGTGCGGATATCCGGCTCGGAGACGATTTCAACAAGGGGCGTTCCCTGGCGGTTGTAATCAACGAGTGACGCTCCCTTTACGTGGTTGAGCTTGCCCGCATCCTCCTCAAGATGAAGTCTTGTGATGCCGATTTTTTTCTTATAGCCGTTCACTTCGATTTCAATCCAGCCGTTTTCGCCAATCGGCTTATCAAACTGGGAAATCTGGAAAGCCTTCGGGTTATCCGGGTAAAAATAGTTCTTCCGGTCGAATTTCGTTACAGGCGCAATCTCGCAATTCAGCGCCATGGCTGCCTTGATGGCATACTCGACCGCCTTCTTGTTCAGGACCGGCAGGACGCCTGGATAGCCAAGGTCGATGACGGATGTATTCGAGTTCGGCTCGGCGCCGAAATGGTTCGGGCTGTTCGAAAAAATCTTTGATTCTGTTTTCAATTCAACATGGACTTCAAGCCCAATGACGGTTTCAAAATTCATTTTGCCTCTCCCTCCCTAAAGCGCCGGCCGATGTTTATGGTAGTCAGTTGCCTGCTCGAACGCGTAGGCTGCCCTGTAAATGGCATTTTCATTGAAATGTCGGCCAATGATTTGCAGACCGAGCGGCAGGCCATTTTCAAACCCGCATGGTACGGACAGGGCCGGTACGCCAGCGAGGTTAACCGGGATTGTCAGGATGTCGTTCGCATACATCGTGAGTGGGTCATCAATAATTTCACCGATTTTAAAAGCAGGCGTTGGAGCTGTTGGTCCCACGATGAGGTCGTACTTTTCAAATACATCGTCAAAATCTTTTTTGATCAATGTCCTAACCTTCTGCGCCTTTTTGTAATAGGCGTCGTAGTAGCCGGAGCTGAGAGCGAAGGTGCCAAGCATGATGCGGCGCTTCACCTCATCGCCAAAGCCTTCCGCGCGTGTTTTTTTGTACAAATCAATCAGGTCTGCGGCATTTTCCGTCCTGTATCCGTAGCGGATACCGTCAAAGCGGGCCAGGTTCGCAGATGCCTCGGATGAAGAAAGCAGATAATATGCTGCCAGGGCGTATTTCGAGTGCGGTAAGGAAACCTCTTCGATAATGGCTCCCTGCTTTTCGAAAACCTCAAGCGCGGCCTTGATGGAGTTTTTAACCCCTTCGCCAATTCCTTCACCCATGTATTCTTTCGGCACGCCGATTCTCATGCCTTTCACATCGCCTGTCAAACCAGCGGTGAAATCCGGTACCTCGACATTGGCGGATGTGGAATCCATCGGATCGAGTCCGCAAATCGCGCCTAAAAGATGGGCGTTGTCCTTCACGTTCCTTGTAATCGGCCCAATCTGGTCGAGCGATGACGCAAACGCAACAAGGCCAAAGCGCGATACACGCCCGTATGTAGGTTTCATGCCGACCACTCCGCAATACGATGCCGGCTGACGGATGGAGCCGCCTGTATCGGAGCCAAGCGAAAATAAAACTTCCCCCGCCGCGACTGACGCGGCTGAGCCGCCCGATGAACCGCCCGGCACCCGTTCAAGGTCCCAGGGGTTCCGTGTTACTTGATAGTGCGAGTTCTCGTTTGAGGAGCCCATCGCAAACTCGTCCATGTTCAGCTTTCCGATTGTAATGGCGCCGGCATGGGAAAGCTTGTCCATAACAGTTGCATTGTAAATCGGGTCGAAGTTCTCGAGGATCTTGCTCGCACAGGTTGTTTTAAGGCCTTTTGTGACGATATTGTCCTTAATTCCGATTGGCATACCCGAAAGGATGGTGCCTGGCCCTTTGGCATCGAGTTCTTTCGCCTTTTGGCGGGCATTTTCCTCATCGAGGGTGAGGAAGGCTTGTACCTTCTCCTCGACTTCGCCAATCCGTTTATACGATTCCTCGACCAAATCGAGGGAGGTTAGTTCTTTTTTTTGTAAAAGTTCATGTAAATCTGATAGTGAATGATCAAATAAACCCACGTTCGTTCCCCCTTATTCGCCTAAAATGGACGGCACACGGAAAAAGCCATCCTCCTGGTCGGGAGCATTCTTCAATACTTCCTCCCGCGGAAGACCTTGCCCCGCTTTATCTTCCCTCAGTACGTTGGTCATCGGCAAAACATGCGATGTCGGCTCAATACCCTCCGTGTCCAGTTCATTCAATTGTTCAGCAAACCCGATGATCGCATCGAGCTGCTGGGCGAATTTTTCAGCCTCATCCTGGCTGATTTCAAGCCTTGCCAAGTGCGCAACATGCCGCACCTGATCGAGTGAAATCCTCGACATTCCTATTCCTCCCGTCCAACCATAATACTAATGATAATACAGAAAATTTATGTCGTTCGCAATGGAAGGTGGTGTTAACAAAAGGTTTGGAGTGGGAAACTGTGTTTTCTTCGATGGATATCACAATAAATCTAGTCCGGCTCTTATGAACAGGGGGATTGAGTGACACCTTTTCCGGATATTGAGGAATCTTTGTCACTCATCCTGTTTTGAGTGACTTCCTTTCCTGATTTTGCCCAATCAATGTCACTCATCCGGATTTGAGTGACTTCCTTTCTGGATTCCGCCCAAACAATGTCACTCATCTGGATTTGAGTGACTTCCTTTCTTGAGTCCAATCAATGTCACTCATCTGGATTTGAGTGACTTCCTTTCTTATTTTTCCCTAATCAATGTCACTCATCTGGATTTGAGTGACTTCCTTTTCGGATTTAGCCCATTCAATGTCACTCATCCTAATTTGAGTGACTTCCTTTACTGATTTCTCCCAATCAAAGTGACTCATCTGGACTTGAGCGCCAATCTAAACGCATTTCTTCCGGATTTTGTCACTCCACCAGACAAATCAACCAATCGCAACAAACGTTTCGTAAGAACTAAAATGACCGTATGGATTCAACCCATACGGCCATTTACTTATTTCTTTTTGGCTTTTTCCGCTGCTGCCAGTTCGGCTTTTACTTTAACCATTAAGGCAGTGTTGTACTTCTTTTTCGCCATTTCATTGATTACTTTCTGGGCATCGGTGGACGTTTTTACATTTCTTTTAATGAACGCTTTCACTAGGTTTTGGTCCGCGCCCTTATCTGTGAATAATTTTACCGATACCGAAACAACCGATAGAGCGGACGGCTTTTTCTTCGCTTTGTTGAATTCGTTGATAATCGCTTGGTATTTGCCAATAAATTCGACAGTAACCTGCTGGGACACCGCACCTCTTTTAAAAGAGGAAATGGATTTGTTCACCGCCGCCAATTCTTTGGTTGCCTGCTGGGGGCTGTTGATTTTTAAATCCATCGCCTTTTGCGCGCTGGCGAGGCGGTTGTTCAGGTCGGCAATATGCCTTTCCCTTTCTTCCTTTGAAGGTACAGGGGCTGTTACCGGCGCAGGCTTAGGCTGTTCTACCGCAGGCACAGGCACTTTCGGCAGAGGAGCCGGAACGGGCGCTGGAACTGGCGCTGGAACCGCCACTGGGGCCGGTTCTGGAATAGGCGTTGGCGCTGGAGCCGCTACCGGAGCTGGCTCGGAAACCGGTACTGGCACTGGTGCCGGAGCCGCTACCGGGGACGGCTCGAAAACCGGTACTGGCGCTGGCGCTGGAGCCGGAGTTGGCTCTTTTACCGGAGCAGGGGCCGGTATAGGTTCCTCGACTGCAAGAGTAGGCTGAGGTGCCGATTCAGGCACTGCTGGCGTTTCCACATTCGGTACTGGAGCGGGTGCCACATAAACGCCGTAGTTGACCAATCCATTCCCATACAAGCTGTCTGCCCCTGGGGCGCCTAGATCCTCTGTGTACAGCTTGAGCGTTTCAATCAACTCTCCGGCGGTTTGGCCGGGATACTTTTGCTTAAGATCTGCAAGCAATCCCGCCACATGTGGCGTCGCCTGGGAAGTGCCGCTCATCCGGGCAAATCGGTTACCAGGATACGTGCTGACGATTCCTACTCCCGGCGCGGCAAAATCAATTTCCGCCCCGAAGTTGGAAAACGAAGCGAATTGCTTTGCTGAATCGACAGCCGAAACTGCGACCGCACTATCATACTTTGCGGGATAGGACACTGAAGTGCTTTCATTCCCCGCGGCAGCGACGACAATGATGTTCTTTTGGCGGGCGGTATCGACCAGGCTATGAAACACCCTGGAATCCGATGGGGTCCCAAGGCTCATATTGACGATATCCATTCCGTTCGCGATTGCCCAGTCGAGGCCTTCAATTACATCCGCTAGCGTTCCGTTCCCGTCCGCTCCCATTACTTTAACAGCGTATAGCTTGACATCAGGGGCGATCCCAACCATGCCTTTGCCATCGCGCTTCGCGGCGATTACGCCTGCCACATGGGTGCCGTGCCCGTTGTCGTCTTCATAAGAAGCTGTATAATCGACAGTCGAGACTCCCCCGGCGATAATGAGTTCATCGTGGGCGGATATCCCGGAATCGATTACGGCTACTTTTACTCCCACGCCTGTCAGGCCATCCGTCCGGGTTTTCGCATTGCCGGTGACCTGCTTGAATCCGTATTGGTCTTCCTCACCCGCAATCTTGAATGAAACATTCGGTTCTATATAGGCGATATCCCTATCGTTCTTCAGCTCTTTTACATCCGCATTCGTCATGGTCACAGCGACAGCGGGGACATTCATAAATTCATGGTCAATCTCAAGGCTGTTATCGAGCACTTTGTCTTTCCCATCTTCATTCTTGTAAACTATTACGACTTCCTTTTCGGCCAAATCGCTGGCCTCTACAGGCGCGGCGAATTGCGCATACGAACCAAATAAAACCGCGGAAACGATTAAGGCTTTAAATGCCGTTTGAAACAAAAGTGGAGTACGCTGCTTCTTCCCTTGGTGCATGGAGTCTTTCCACATTCAAATTTTCCTTCTTTCATATAAAGAATAACCAGTGGCAGTTTCAGATAATGATAATATCGGCAAAGTTGTTTAATAAGGTTATAGAATCTTAATATGATAAAAGGGTTTTTGTCCCAATCAAGTAATCAGCCATCATTTGAAACAGAAGGATGGGACTGTGCAAAACCCATTTCAATCGGAAAATTCCGTAGTATGCGTACATGCCGTTAACATAATAAAAAACACCACACACTACAGCGGATGCCATCTTCCTTTATTTTATCGATTGCTGTTCCAGCAGCGGTTCATACATCATGATCGCATTGTTTTCGGTAATGAATTCTTCCTCGACAAGCTTATGCTGCCTGTTATACGCTTTGCGCCACAGTTCGTTGTGGCGGATGTAGCCTCCCCAGTAAGCTGGCGTGATGCTATGGTCTTTCTCATAAATATGGTACGAATAAAGCTGCGGCTCAGCGCATCTCCACTCGCCGACAAGATGTGTATCCGTCAGGCGGACATGCAGCTGATATGGCACGCCTGTACCATTTTCAATCTGCAGATCGAGATAGTTGTAGGCGCATGTCGCACCGCTTCCGAATGGCTGCGTCCGATTGGAATCCGGAAAAACATCAAAACTGTGGCGATGCCGTTCCGTCACAGTCAACGGAGTATGGAGCGTCATCCAATAAATAAGGTTGGACAGCTGGCAAAGTCCGCCGCCGGTTCCTTTTGTGAATCGGCCATAATGGAGGACCATCCCATCGACATATCCCTTTTTCTTTGTCGGGTTCCCGATGAGCTTCCAATATGAGAATGTCTCTCCTGGCTGAATGATGACGCCATTCAGCCGTTCAATCGCAAGCTTCAGGTTTTTGATTTTGTTGTATTGATAAGACATATCGACACCCTGCAGCTTACGGAGCAAAGGAGTCTGGTGTCCGAAAGCCGAATATGGCAGGAGGACCCTTTGCCGGGTCTTCGCGAATTTATTGCGGTTCAACATCCACTTGAGATAACGCCTGGATATATAATATGTTTTTCCAAGCTTTATCCTTAGCGATGAACGTTCCTTTGGCCTTAAAGCAACCGGGTTCATAAAAATGGCTCCCTCTCAGGTTTTCTTTCCAGAAAAATTCCACCCAATTTATCTCAACCAATATCGTAATCCGTTTTCACCAAAAAAGAAAGACCTATTTTTTTAGGACTATTTCTCCATGAAAAAAGGAACCCCGTTCGGGTTCCCATCCATTTTACCTTGTGTATAAAAATCACTTGCGAAGCCAGCTTCCCAATTTTGCAAAAAAGCCTTTTTTACCGCCAGCAGAGACCTGCACAGGCTCGCTGTCTTTCTTGATAAATATTTCTTCTTTGTCAACCGCGTATTGACAGGCAAGCACTAGGCCGATATCCGTATCGTGTTCCTGGTTTGCCACAATCGTATATTCGATTTTATGTTCGGCAGCCTCTTTTAGATACTTTGAAAATTCCTGATAGGCGATAGTACCATTCACATACAAGTGGGCATCGGGAAATTCCTTCATGAGGCGTGCCACTTCAGGATATGTCCCCGGTTCGTAGACCTGGCCTTTTGTGAGCGCAACAAGGATCCGCTCCCGGATCGTCCCTAGAAAACGGCGCCTCTCTTCGGGCTTTATTTCCTTTGGCCCGTGGATTCCTTCCTGGAGCACATCCTCGACCGATTGCTTTCTCATCTCCATCCCCCCCATTCGCTAGTACTATTTATGTTTATTCCCTCTATTCTGTGCGGGACTTGCCTTTTTGTCCACTTAAATGCTGCGGGACAGCCAAGCCATTCCATAGACAAACTAAAACTCCAACTGTTTTCAAATCTGGATACTTTTCCAAAAGCAACTTATAAATTCAACTTTTTATGTATAATCAAGTTGATTATGCGTTGTTCTTATCTTCATTTATCTTTTTAATTTTATACATCATGAAACGGGAATAGATTTTTCATATATCGCCCTAGAGATTTTAAAATAACGCAACCACTAAAGCTTCATCGTTCATCCATCGGCCGATCATACATGGAAGTATCTCTCATCCTGCCGTAAGCGATTCGGTCCTGCCATCCTCACACATATTTTTCCTTTCGTGTTTTTCCAGAACTGTTACATTTTTGCAATCCAATCGATTTTATTAGTGAAGGGGGGGTTTTATGAGTAGGACGTTTATTGATTTATATGATGAATATTTTGATGATGTTTATCGTTATGTGTTCGTCAAGTTAGGCAACAAATGGGATGCCGAAGACATTGTGAGCGAAGTTTTTCGCAAAGCTTATGAAAATTTGGGGCACCGAAGCAATCCCAACAATCCAAAGGCATGGATTTTGGCCATTGCACGGAACACTGTTATAGATTTTTATCGGAAGAAGAAGAGCCTTCTGGTGGGTGAAGAAATCGACGGTTATCTTACCCCGGTTCCCTTTGAGGACCCGTTTGAAGAATCAAGGGAAATGGATTGCCTTAAAAAAAGCCTGAACCACCTGTCAAAAGAAGATCTTGAGGTTACGAACTTAAGATACTTTGCTGGTTTAAAGTTTAAGGAAATTGCCCTCATTTTAAAAAAGTCGGAAGAATCCCTTCGAGTAAAATCCAATCGAATCACAAAAAAACTCGGCGTCTTGGTCAAAAAATGTTTGGAGGAATTCTAAATGGAAGAGGAAAAAATTGAACGGTCTTTATATGCCGTGCGGGACCAAATCCATGTTGATCAAACCTTAAAAGAAAAACTAAGGAAAAAATATGTAAGGAAGCAGAAAACTCGCCGCTGGAATAACCCGTGGATATACGGGTTGCTTGCCGCAAGCATACTTATCGCATTGTTCTTTGGCAACTTTCGGGGAGAGGAGGTTATGGTTGTTAAGGCCGATTCACTGAATATCTCAAATGCGATTTCATTCTTTGACATTGGCAGCGGTGAAATTGATGCCTACACTATTCAGAATGGCAGCCTTTTTGTATCAATCAAACAGAAAGGAATTTATGAAATTACGGAAGATGGCTTCCATTTGGTGGCCGATGTAACAGCCGAAAGCCTTCGTTTTTCCGAAAACGGGAAAATACTGCTCTTCTCAAATGAAGGCGGCATTTACAGTCTAGACTTAAAGACGAAAAAAAGGGTAACCATTGCCGCCAAGGCTTCCAACGCAAACTATTCACATCCGGAATGGAAAAACGGTGAAGAGATTTTTGTGGCAAAACAATCGGGTTCCAAAACGAAAATCGTGGCCATTCACTTGAAAACAAAAAAGGAAACCTCCATTACGGACGGTTCAGCGCCTGCCTACAGCAAAGAGGAAAACAAATTGGCGTTTAACCGTGGCGGAAATATAATGGTCAGAGACCTCAAAAACGGCAAGGAAAGTATTATTGATCAGGGGAAAGAGCCCGCCGTGTCAATGGATGGCCTGTACATTACGTATATAAAAGAGACTTCCGGATTTGAAGACGTCTGGATAGCCGACATCGATTTGGATTCGAAGAAGAAGGTAACAGCCAATCCTGCCGGAATGGATGTCCCAACCAAAGGAATGTACAGCTATCATATGCCCCAATGGGATTCGGGGCGGCATACGGTTTTTGTTTTAAAACAGCAGGAAGGATTTCCAATGAAAGTCATGCAAATTTCATTGAGCGAGAAGGAAATGGGCCCGGAAATAACGGTAGAACAATACCTCCAGGCTTTAATCAACAGGGATGATGACTATGCAAAAACGCTGATGGAAACTCCGCCTGAATTTCTAACCATTTCAAACCCGCATCAAATCGGATACCGAATCATCAAATCTGAAAAAAGCCAAAACACAGCAACGGTACAGGCTGAAGTTCAGTGGAGCTATACCGCCAACCCGTATTACCAGATATCCAACTATGAGTTTGCCCTCGTAAAAAAGAACGGGCATTACCGGATAAATGAAGTTAACGAGATTTCAAACAGACAAATTATCGAGACGCAAAATGAAGTGCGGTCCATTGAGAGAGATCAGTCGGAAACGCTCTTTTCCATGGGGGATATACCGAAGGAATACATGACAGCGGTAAATATCCGTATCAGCTCCCTCGCGGAGATTCCCGGTACCGGGAACATTGTATTCAGCCTTCAGGAATATGATTTGGGGGATCGTAATTCCTCCGTCCAGCTTCTTGTATTCGACTTAAAAACAAAATCTTTCAGCCTTCTTGGCAAACTATCATATCCGGGAAAAGACATGACGATTGAACAACTGTCCGTCGATTCATCCGGCCGTTATGTGGCCGTTGATGCCTTCCCCGGCTTGGAAAGGCCGAGCGTGTTTATCTATGATCTAGAGGCAAAGAGCCAGCTTGCAGTGTTCGAGCAGGCGCACTCTAAATTTTGGCAGGATGGAAGGCTGATGTTCAGGAAATTGCAGGACAATGGTGAAATACTGTATGAGTACAATCCAAAAACGAATCAAATAAGCGGTTATTAATGTAAAGAGGCTGCCTCCTTGGGCAGCCTCTCTTCTATTACGGATAATGCTCGGTGTGTTCAGTCCGCCATTAGTATATATGAACCATTGGTGCGTCCTGGTCCGCCTTTCTGACAATGAGCGATTCTGGGCCGTTGACCGATGTTACGCTTACCGAAACGGAAATGTATTTAGGAAAATGCTCCATCACTTTGCCGGTTACATACTGGGTAAATCCGATCCCTTCCGCCTTTCCATAAAATTGGATTGGAATCGTAATGTTCAGCTCCTTAAGCTGGCCGTCTACATAATGGGCTTTGCCGACTACCCCATTGAAGTTGGGGAAGTATTTCTCGACATCCTGCTTGAAGTTGTCAAATGCAAGCGCATCTTCGCGGTATTTTTCACGGGCGTCCTTTGAAGGGAACAGATAGTATTTTTCATTGACCTTTTCCCATTTATCAATATCGGCTCCCTGCCTAACGGTTGTATAGGCAAAAAAGTTCCCCGGCACAACGGATTCAATGCTTGCTTGTTCAAACAAAGCGATTGTAATCGGGACATTCCTCAGTTCATCCATTGCACGAAGCCGTGTCAATACTTCCTGGGCGATCTTTTTTCCTTCCCGCTCCATCACCTGCTGGTCAATATTAACGTGGAATGTATCCCCATACTTTTCCTTTTGATAATAGTGCACCGAATTCAGGGCGAGGCCAATCGCCACTCCGCCGAGCTTGTACGTATCTTTATCCCCTTTTACAAGGAAATCGTACTCGAGAAGATGGGCCAGGTAAATCGGGCTTTTTTTATTTCGGGCTTCAATATCGCCGACGCCTTCATCAACCGGATTCAGGCCAAGATTGTCTTCTTCCTTCTTTTTTAATTCCGCAAGCTGCTTTTTCGTATACTTTCGTGCAAGCCATGACTCGACAGTACTCTTTTTCAGGATTTGGCCTTCCCGGAACACATACTTATCCGGATTCGGATCGAACGTATTTTGGGCAACCCTCATCAATCCCATTTCAAATTCATTGATGTCGTAGCGGGTATTGAGGTTATTGACGGTCAGCCCCCTAGCCCCGCTTGGCTTAAATGGCAGGATTACCTGGTAATATTTATCCGAAATCTTGTACTTTGGTATAATCGCTTCTTCCTTGGTATTCTTTGGCTGGTCGACGACCTCCTCCCGTTGTTGGAAGTTTGGCGCGCACGCACCCAGCAGAAGGGATAAGGATAGAAGCGCGATTGTAAGCTTTCTCACGTTTCCTGCACCTCTTACTTTTCTATTTCCTCAAGCAGCCTCTCTTCGTCCCAAATTTCGATTCCCAGCTCACGCGCTTTGGCGAGCTTTGAACCCGCATCTTCCCCGGCAATCAGAATATCTGTCTTCTTGCTTACGCTTCCGGCGACATTGGCCCCCAGCGCTTCAAGCTTTTCTTTTGCCTCATTCCGGGACATTTTTTCCATTTTTCCGGTCAGGACGACCGTTTTTCCAACGAAAATTGAATCAGCGGACTCAACCGCCGCGCGCCTTGGCCCTTTATATTCCATATTCACGCCGGCTGCCTTCAATTCTTCAATCAATTCCCGGGCTTCATCCTGTTCAAAGAACGCCGCAATCGAGCTGGCCATTTTTTCACCAACCTCATTGATACCCATTAGGTCGCTCTCGGTTGCCGCTGCAAGCCGGTCTATTGTTTCATATTCCTGGGCCAGCGTCTTCGCAGCCTTTTCGCCAACATGGCGGATGCCAAGGCCAAACAAAAGGCGCTCGAGCGAATTCTCTTTTGAGCGGTCTATCGCCTGCAGCAAGTTGGAGACACTCTTTTCCCCCATCCGTTCCAGGGCGAGCAGTTCCTCGGCTGTCAGCTTATAGATATCCGCCACATCCTCAACAAGCTTATGGGCAAAAAGCTGGGAAATCACCTTTTCGCCAAGGCCGTCGATATTCATCGCGTTCCTTGATACAAAATGGATCAAGCCTTCCCTGATTTGCGCGGGACATTTCGGATTCAGGCACCTTAATGCCACCTCTCCCTCAAGACGGACAAGGTCGCTTTCGCATTCAGGGCAATGTGTCGGCATGAAGAAATCCGTTTCATTTCCTGTACGCTGCTCAGGAAGGACGTTGACAACTTCAGGGATGATGTCACCGGCCTTTTTTACAACAACTTTATCACCAATCTTCAGGTCCTTTTCCCTGATTAAGTCCTCATTATGCAGGGAGGCGCGCTGAACGGTCGTGCCAGCTACCCTTACTGGCTCGAGGATGGCGGTAGGCGTAACGACTCCCGTCCGGCCCACGCTCAGTTCTATATCCAAAAGAGTCGTGACGACTTCTTCAGCCGGGAATTTGTAGGCAATCGCCCAGCGCGGACTTTTGGCCGTTGTTCCAAGCTGCTCCTGCATCTCAATGGAATCCACTTTGATGACGATGCCGTCAATGTCATAATCAAGATTCGGCCGTTTTTCAACCCAACTATTCACAAAGTCGAGGACTTCTTCAATCGACGAGCATTTCCGTCGTTCCTTATTCGTTTTAAAGCCAAGCCGGTCGAGGTAGTCCAAACCTTCGCTGTGTGATTCAATATCAAGGTTAGGCGCCTCCGCGAGCCCATATAGGAAGATATCAAGCTTCCTCGATGCCGCGATGCTCGTATCAAGCTGCCTGAGCGATCCCGCGGCCGCGTTCCGGGGGTTTGCGAACGGTTCCTCGCCGCGCTCTTCCTTCAGCTTATTAAGTTTTTCGAAGGAATTTTTCGGCATGAAAGCTTCCCCGCGCACCTCAAGGGAGACGTTCTCCCTTAACTTGAGAGGAATGGATTTGATGGTCCTCAAATTCGCGGTAATATCCTCGCCGGTCGTCCCGTCGCCCCGCGTCGAGCCTAGCACGAAGCGGCCCTCTTCATATGTCAGCGAAACCGCGAGCCCGTCGATTTTCAGCTCGCACACATAGCTGGCATCGTCCCCCGCCGCCTGGCGGACGCGCCTGTCAAAATCACGGAGATCGTCTTCATTGAACGCATTCGCCAGGCTGAGCATCGGGCTTTTATGGCGAACCTTTTCAAACATATCAAGGATCGCGCCGCCAACCCTTACCGTTGGCGAATCAGGCGTTTTGAACTGGGGATACTGTTCCTCGAGTTCAATCAATTCGCGAAGGAGCCGGTCATATTCCGCATCCGGGACTGACGGTTTATCGAGAACATAATATTCATATCCATATTGATGCAGCAGGGTCTGCAGCTCCCTGATTTTCATTTCGGCTTGTTGCAGGTCCATCCATCAATCCCTCTTTTCGTAAAAATTGATTTCGTGCACGGATTAAACTTTTTTAATCGGAGCAAATTTTGCGAGGAGCCGTTTTATGCCGGTCGGGCTTGGGAACGCAATATCCAGTTCCATCCCATCGCCCTCTCCTCTTACGCCTACAACTGTGCCGACGCCCCACTTTCCATGCTCGGCTTTATCGCCGGCCTTCCAGCCCATCGTTTCCCCGCCGGATGCCGCTGGACGGGTGACAGGCTTTCTTATGGCTTGCTGTTGCGGAGCGGCAAACTGGCGGTTCATGCCGCCCGCCCCAAACCGGTTGCCGGATGGTTCAAACGGTGAAGCCGCGAACCTCTTTTCCGCAGGTTCAACCGTTTCAAGAAGATCCGTGGGGATTTCCTTGATAAACCTTGACGGGGGATTCATATTTGTCCGCCCGAACAGCGTCCTCATCTGGGCGTTTGTTAAAAACAAATACTCCTCCGCCCTGGTGATGCCGACATAGGCTAGGCGGCGCTCCTCTTCCATTTCCCCTTCATCCATCAGGGAACGGCTATGAGGGAACACTCCTTCTTCAAGGCCGATCAGGAAAACGACCGGAAATTCAAGCCCCTTGGCGGAATGGAGGGTCATCAGCGTAACTTTCTCATTTTTCTCAGGCTCATCATCCATCGAATCGATATCGGCGACGAGTGCGAGGTCTGTTAAAAACGCGACAAGCGACTTATCCTCGCTTGTTTCCTCAAAGCTTTTCGTAACGGACAGCAATTCCTCAAGGTTCTCCATCCTGCTTTGCGCCTCAAGCGATTTTTCGGCGCGAAGCATCTCCATATAGCCGGACTTATCCAACAAATCCTCGACGATTTCCGTGACGGAAAGGAATTCTTGCATCCGTGTGTAATTTGCGATCAAGTCACGGAACTCGGCCGCCGCTTTCGCTGTCTTCGGGCTAAGCCCGATCAGTTCCACAGATTCAAGCGCCTGGAAAAGCGTCAGGTCATGAAGATTGGCGAAATCAATGATTTTATCAACCGATGTCGCCCCGATCGCCCTCTTTGGCACATTGATCACCCTGACCAGGCTTATATCATCGTCCGGGTTGGAAATGAGCCTCAGGTACGCAAGGATGTCCTTGATTTCCTTCCTGTCATAGAACTTGATGCCGCCGACGATCTGGTAATCAATGACCGATTTCAGCAAAACTTCCTCCATCACACGTGACTGGGCGTTCGTCCGGTAAAGGATGGCGATATCGGATGCTGTATAGTCACCGGAATCAATCAGTTCCTTGATTTTGCCGGCAACGAACTGCGCCTCGCCCTGCTCGCTGTCCGCCCTGTAATAGACGAGTTTATTCCCTTCCTGGTTCTCTGTCCACAAATTCTTCGGTTTCCGGTTCATGTTTTTCGCGATGACCTCATTGGCCGCCAACAGGATCCTTTTGGTCGAACGGTAGTTCTGCTCAAGCAGGATAACCTTCGCATTTGGATAATCCTTCTCAAACGAGAGGATGTTCGCAATGTCCGCCCCGCGCCATTTATAGATCGATTGGTCGGAATCGCCCACTACGCACAGGTTCTTGAAACGGGCCGCGAGCATTTTCACAAGCATGTACTGCGCCCGGTTCGTATCCTGGTACTCATCGACATGGATATACTGGAACTTCCGCTGGTAAAATTCGAGCACTTCTGGAACCTGCTTGAAAAGCTGGGTTGTCATCATGATCAAGTCATCAAAATCAAGGGCCTGGTTCTTACGCAGCCTCTTTTGATACTCCTTATACACATTGGCGACCTTTTGCTCTATGTAGCTTCCCGCCGTATTTTCAAATTCGTCCGGCCCAATCAATTCATTTTTCGCCGAAGAAATTGATCCAAGGATCGCCCTAGGATCGAATTGCTTCGGATCCATGTTCAAATCCTTCAGAATCCCTTTGATTACCGACTGCTGGTCTGTTGTATCAAGGATGGTAAAATTGCGATTGAAGCCAATCCGGTCAATATCCCGGCGCAAAATACGGACACACATTGAGTGGAATGTCGATATCCAGATTTGTTCCGCCGCCCCGCCCATCAATTTTGAAATCCTGTCTCTCATTTCTCGGGCAGCCTTGTTTGTAAACGTAATCGCCAGGATGTTGTATGGGTTCACCAGCTTCTCAACCATCAGGTACCCAATCCGATGGGTCAGCACCCGGGTCTTTCCGCTTCCGGCTCCCGCCATTATGAGCAGCGGCCCATCCGTCGCCTTAACTGCCGCCTGCTGCTCTGGATTCAGGCCTCCAAGCAATTTATCTTTCAGGTATTGCATTCTCTCCACCACCATAACAAAACGTATGTTCTGTTTTTATTGTAAGCTCTTTATTGTAAAAATGCAGCTATTTTTCTACTTTCACAGCTTTAACTGTTTCAAGCGCCTTGTCTATGTCCTCATATATACTATTCCCAACGACAATAACATCGGCATGCCTAGCCATCTCCGCGGCCTGTTCCTTTGTTTTGATTCCGCCTCCATAAAAGAGGACCGCTTTCTCGAGGCCTTTTTTCGCGGCTGAAACCATCTCTGGATTCCCAAATGCCCCGCTGTATTCGAGGTAAAAAATCGGCATACCGAACATTTTCTCGGCCATCATTGCATAAGCCTTGATGTCTTCCTCCGATAACCTGGTTTCCGCCTGGGTCAGCTTTGCCGCCTTGCACTCTTCATTGAGGATAACATACGCCTCCATCGCGAACTCGTCCCAATCCATAATGTCGCCATATTCCTTGACGGCTTCAAAATGCAGGCCATTTATCCACTTCGGATCCTTGCTGTTCAGGATGGATGGGACGAAATAAAGGTCGAATCCAGGAGTAACCGATTCAAGGTTCGAGACCTCCAGCACGCATGGAACAGTAAAGCGGCGGACCCTCGCCATTAAATCCAGGACCCCTTCCAGTGTCACCCCGTCCGTGCCGCCGACTATGACCGCATCCGTACCTGATTCACAAATCGCCTCCAAATCCGAATCGGCAATCTCCCGGGCCGGGTCAAGTTTGAACACATGGCGCCACTCCCGAAAATCATACATGCAAAAAATCCTCCATTCACTATTCCATTAGTACATTATAGCATTTGGGAAAACGTAAAAAAAAGAAAACGCGGGAAACTCCATGTAGAAATGATAACCATTAGCAGGGCCATTAAAAGAAGCCGAAGCATTGCCCCGGCTTGTAGTCTTTGTCTATTCTTCTGGACCCGAAACGGCAGGCTCTTTAACGCGGTCAAGAACCATCTCATAGGCATCGTTGCCATAGTTGAGGCAGCGCTTCACCCTTGAAATCGTTGCCGTGCTCGCGCCTGTTTCACTCTCAATCTTATGGTACGTCTTCCCTTCGCGGAGCATCCTTGCCACCTCAAGGCGCTGGGAAAGCGACTGGATTTCGTTCACCGTGCAAAGGTCATCGAAAAAACGGTAGCATTCCTCCAGGTCTTTAAGTGTGAGGATTGAGTTGAAAAGCTGGTCGAGTTCTTTTCCTCTAAGCTTATTGATCTGCATCGTATTTTTACCCCCTTGTATCTATATTTTCTATACTGTATCTTCAAATGGTTTAGCTTTCTTCAATGGAGACGCTCTTGGCGAGGCCGGGACTGGACGGAACGATATTAACCCAGGTTTTCCCTGGTACAAGGCCGGCTTCGTTTCCATTTTTTATCGGAATAATTCTTCCATTATCATTAAGCCAGTCGACTTCAATTACCTTGCCTTTTTGGAAAAGATATCCCTTGCCCCCGCCTTTCAAATCAATGTCGCGAAGGCCTCCCGGACCCGCGGGAGTATGGCCCATTTCCGCGATAAAAATGTTGTCCAGCAGGATTGGCTGTTTTGTTTCCAAATCAACCATCAGTTCGCCATTGATATACCTTTTATATTTTCCGATCGCGGGATCGTATTTATAGGTAGGGGAAAATGTTTTTGTCCCATAGGAGACAAATGCCGAAAGCGCGATCCTTCCTTCGATCTTCTCAACTTCCTTCTCCGACAGGAATTTAAATGGCCTTGGCGCCGGCTCCAGTTTAAAGCCATTCTTTTTTGCACCCTTCATCATATTTTCATAAGAAATATATGAATTATGCGGCGCCTTCCGGAAACTAGCCCTCTTAAACAGAGTTCCGTCATAAGCCATTCCATTCAGGTTATCAATGTACCCGGAATTCAACATCTTTTTCGCTTCCACACTATAGCCATGTGCAATAAAAATGCTATCAAGCCCTTTGGCAACGTTGATATAATAATCCCTCGCGCTTCTGACAGGCCCGATTATCTCAGGCTTTTCGCTTTGATACACGGCGAGGAACCGGGTAACCTCCCCTTCCGCCAGCAATTCATAAACAATATCCGCCATGTGCAGCCCTGATTGTGGACGGGCTTTTGGAAAATTATTGACTACAACCGCGAATGCCCTGTCAACCGACTCTGTTTGCGATCCGATTCCTGTAAGCGGATACGCAAAAGGGAAATCTGGTACCGAATGTTCCACCTTTTCCGCCGCCGCAGCTTTTTTTGTAGGCTTAGCCGATTCCTTCGGGACCTCCTTGTCGCTGCATGCCGATAGCAGAAGCAATGTTGCCGCCACCGCCAATGACCATTTCCTCATTCTCACACCCCTGTATGTGCATCTATCTGTCTTAGCTAAGTTTTTACATTCCCTCCCGCACATAAGGACTTTAAGCCCCCAAATGACTGCCATCAGCCGCGGGATAAACCATTCATAGCCGAAAGGTTTACTTTATTATTTTAACGCATTATAGACGGAAAGAGTACCATTTTATTCATTACATCGTACATTCCTTGCTGAGTAATTCGGATATAGGGCAAATGGGTGGAAGAAAAGAACAGCAAGCTGTAAATCGGGTCTGAATAGCCATAGCCTCGTCCACGCAAAACCTCAAGCAGCTTTTTTTCTTCTTCCATCAATTCCTCAAGCTGCAGCCCCGTCATTAGTCCCCCAAGCGGAAGCGGCAGTTCACATAGAATGTTACCTCCCTCGGAGACGACTATCCCGCCGCCAATCTCCTTCATCCTATTAAAAGCATAGAGAATGTCAGCTTTGCTTTTGCCAATAAGGATTATGTCTCCCGTATTGGAGAAGGAACTCGCCATTCCTTGCAGGCTGCTGGCGAATCCTTTCAGGATGGTGTTTACACGCCACTTTCCCTTCCGGTCGATCAGCATGAAAAAGCACTCATCATGGTTGTCTGAAAGGCAGTCCCTCGATACCTCAAGCGAAACCGAATAGGGTTTTGTAATAACGGCATTCTCCATTTTTATCCCGAATGGCATCGAGAACTGAAGGTCATCCATTGTTAGCTCCCAATCAGGACGGAACGGTTCAAGGCCATATTCATTCCAATCAAGATCCGGAAATGCTTCACCGATAATCTCACCGTCCCTCTTTACCCACTTTCCTTTCGCAAGGACAGAAACAGGGCATGGTTCCTCCACACTGGACAGGATGTTGAGGTTGGCCACCCTTCCTGTGGCAATTTTGCCATGAATATGGCTGAGGTTATAATACCTGGCGGGGTTGATGGTCGCCATATTATAGGCATCGATAACCGGAACGCCCTTTTCAATTGCAATCCGGATCATTTGGTCAATGACCCCCTCCCTGTAAAAGCCTGAAGAGGAACCATCCGTGGTAAACATCATATGATCATATGCGGTTATCCCGAGCTTTTGTATATCTTCAAGCAGGCTTGGCAAATCCGGACGGATCGAAGAATGCCTGAGTGAAACTGTATACCCCTGCATTAGCCGGTTATAGACCTCTTCCCCCGTCATTGCCTCATGGTCGCAATCGGCGCCCATCAGCATCATCTTTGCGAGCGTTTTTTCGGATGCGCCAGGGAAATGCCCTTCAATCTGTTTCCTCATGCGCTTGGCTTCCTGGATCCAGTGGAGCATCATGTCATCGCCGGCAAGCAGTTTCGGCCAGCCTGTCAGTTCACCGCCCTGAATGACTGCGTCATGCTCAAGCCATGATTTAATATTGGTGTGAGAAAAGATTTCTTCCTCATTCATTATTTCTGTTTGGGGATCGAACCTGCACCACCAAAACATACTGGCAGGAATTCTCCGTAAATCTTTCATAAGCAAAAACGCCCGCTTTTTGTCCAAATGAAGGATGAGGGCCATGTTATCATTGATGATGGTCGTCGTCCCCCTGCCCGAAGCATATGCCGCGAAAGAGTGTGGATTATATAACTGGAATGGGTGGGCGTGCGGCTCGATATAACCGGGTACAATGAATTGCCCGGAACAGTCTATTGTGCTGCAATTCACAAGATTCTCCGGCAATTTTTCGCCAACATATACAATCCTGTCCTCATAAATCCAAATATTCGCCTGCATCCAGCTGCGGAACGTCTGATTAAGATACGTGCAATTTTTTAATAGAATCGTAGGCGCGAGCTTTCCGTCCAAAACATCAATATGCTCCCGCAAATGCTTGTTTTTCCACCTGTAGCGCTGTTCCATTGTATCTCCACCCTTCTATTGAAAGGATATCTATTAAACCATTTTTTAGGTAAGTAAGCCCTTACATTTTATAGTACCATAATCCATGCTTTCATGGAGCAGTGAATGACAGAATCTATTACAATTTTTGTGAAAAATCTAACAAATCAGCGTGTGGCCCTTTTTTCCTCAATTTTTCGGTGGCGGATAGCAGGACACACGGTAGTGTCACATATCCGAAATAGGGAAATACATGAAAGAAGCATCCACCTGAAGGTGAATGCTTCCATTAAGCAATTTCGATTAAAGGCCAAGCCTTTGGAAAATAGTATCAACATGCTGCAGGTGGTAACTGTAGTCAAAACAATCATCGAGTTCTTTGGGGCTCAAATACTTGGTAATCTTCTCATCCTCGTCTAGCAGGTTTCGGAATGGGACTTGTTTTTCCCATGCTTCCATCGCCCTTGGCTGTACCGTATCATATGCCTCTTCACGGGATAAACCTTTTTCAATAAGGGCAAGCAGCACCCTTTGTGAATAAATCAGTCCCAGTGTCCTGTCCATATTGCGTTTCATGTTTTCCGGGTATACAGTCAGGTTTTTAATGATGTTCCCGAACCGGTTAAGCATGTAATTCAACAAGCCGGTAGCATCCGGGAGGATAATTCGCTCAGCGGATGAGTGGGAAATATCCCGTTCATGCCATAAAGGAACATTTTCATAAGCCGTCAGCATATGTCCCCTGATAACCCTGGAAAGGCCGGCCATATTTTCAGACCCGATCGGGTTACGCTTATGCGGCATGGCTGATGAACCCTTTTGGCCTTTTGCAAAGAACTCCTCGACCTCACGCGTCTCGCTTTTTTGCAACCCGCGCACTTCCACCGCGAATTTCTCTATCGATGTTGCGATAAGGGCCAAAACCGATAAATAATGAGCGTGCCTGTCCCTTTGCAGCGTTTGGGTTGAAATGGGCGCTGCAGCGAGCCCCAGTTTTTCGCACACATACTTTTCGACAAAAGGATCAATATTCGCATATGTACCGACTGCCCCGGAGATTTTCCCGAACTCGATGCCTTTTGCGGCTTCATTAAAACGGTCGAGATTCCGTTTCATTTCCTCATGCCAAAGCGCAAGCTTCAGTCCGAACGTTGTCGGCTCGGCATGTACCCCGTGCGTGCGGCCCATCATGACAGTATATTTATGTTCCTGAGCCTTTTCTTTTAAAATGTCTATAAACCGTTCTATATCGGCTCTGATTATTTCATTTGCCTGCCTGATCAAATAAGAAAGCGCGGTGTCTACTACATCCGTTGATGTTAGGCCGTAATGGACCCATTTCTTTTCTTCTCCAAGCGTTTCCGATACAGCCCTCGTAAAGGCGACGACATCGTGCCTTGTTTCTTCTTCGATTTCTTTAATCCTATCGACATCGAATCGGGCGTTCTCCCTGATTTTTTGGACGTCCTCATGCGGGATTTCCCCAAGTTCCGCCCAAGCTTCACACGCAAGGATTTCAACTTCCAGCCATGCGGCGAAACGGTTGTGCTCTTCCCATATTCTCGCCATTTCTGGCCTCGTATAGCGATCAATCATCGTATATCCCCCGTTTTTCGTTTGTTAAATATCACTTCTTAGCCTGAGCTGAATTTGATGAGAGGCTTCAAGCGAATCCACCCCTATCTTATCAGCCACAATTGGGAGATGTCAAACCCATAGGCGAACAATTTTATTAAATCGATATTTTTTGTTCGTGTTTATTCCTCTTTTAGCTTGCCTTCGAAAATGATTTGCCTTCCTGCCGGCACAACGCTATCACCTTCCTCTTTAAAAATTGGCTTCTCCAGTCTTCGGATTGGAGTATATCCCTGTTCGTCCATACGTTTAAGGCATTCATCTATGGTTTCACTTGCCTTTACCTCAAAAAGCTGCTTCTTCCCCATACCCAAACTTCCCTTCTATTTTTCCTTATTATATCCCAACTCGTTCAAAACAAAGAAAATACCAGAAGAGACTCTTCCGGTATCAATGTTATTTAATCTTTATACATCTTTATATAAAAACCTTCCTGGGGTGACCATTCGGCGTAATATACTTCTTCTATATTCGTAATGCCTTCCTTTTTGAGCTCTTCTTTAAGCCATTTTTCATCCTTGCCTGCAGCGTTAAGTTCATCATCATTGATTTCTCCCTCATCAACCAACAGCAAAGAAGGGTCGACTTCTTCGGCTTCCAGATTTAACATTTCAGGCGTAACCGGATCAGCCGATGCTTTTTTCAATACACTCAGCTGTCCGCCTGTCTCCATGAAGACATACCTTACATCTTTTAATGAAAACACTCCTTGCGTACGAAGCAAAGCCCGCAGCTGCTCCATTTCCAATTGGTTCTTCTTCATTTCTTGAAGGTCGATTTTCCCTTCTCTTACCAGGATTGATGCCGTTCCCGTAAGCGGTGTCCTTATTTTTTCATATTTTTGGCCTAGTTTCTCAACTGTATAGCTGATTCCGCCCCATAACGCAATTCCGAATAATATATGAAGCAGATTGACTTTTTCATCATATATTGATTCCTCAATAATCCCTCCCAATAAGATTGCGAAAACAAAATCATATGGGGTTAACTGGGACATTTCTTTCTTCCCAAGGAGTCTGGTTACAACAACGAGTGCAAAAAAGCCCACTCCTAATTTTAATGCTATAGAGCCATACATTAAATTTCCTCCTTCTCTCTTTCCGTCCATATACCCGTTTTTTCTAGCATTCATGTTCCCTTCATTTGGAAAGCAACTTGCTTATTTAAAAAGTTAGTCACCGAACAGGAGAGGGCTGACGGGGCTTCGGGCTCTAAAGGAAATCAATTCGTTTATTTCTGTTTTGGATTGCAACCCATTGTTCTGTCCTACGGATTATTTGCTGAGGTTTAAAGTCTGGCATTTGATTTAAACCACTTTTCTTATGAAGAACATTAAGAAGGTTGATTTGAGGATTATGAAGGGTAACAGTTAGTGGCGAATATCTTGACGATGCCTGGGCAATAAATGCAATTTATTCTTCCTGGGTGCAGAAAGGTTTATCGAACACCAAAAAAGGCAACCCATTTCAGGTTGCCTTCCATTTTGC
>NZ_QNQT01000036.1 GCF_003362805.1 Neobacillus piezotolerans | reverse complement strand
TTAGAATTTATTATATTCCTAGAAAAGAACATAAAAAGTTTTCCTTAATACTCATAATATTTGTAATATCAATGGTTATTTTAATCATTAGAAATAATATATTCCTAGTATTATTAGGATGAGATATACTAGGTTTATCATCTTACATTCTAGTAATCTATTATCAAGACAACTCTTCCTCAGGTTCAGGATCCATCACTCTTCTAAGAAACCGAATTGGAGATATTTTCATTCTATTATCAATTGGAATAATACTTATTAATTCAATATGAGAACTAAATATAAATGAATCATTCCCTTTAATTATCATAATTATACTAATATTAACTAGCTGTACAAAAAGAGCACAATTTCCATTCTCAGCTTGATTACCTATAGCAATGTCAGCTCCCACTCCTATTTCAGCACTAGTACATTCATCAACTTTAGTAACAGCTGGAGTATTTTTAATAATCCGAATTTCATCAAACCCTCATCCAACAACAATATACTTAACTATAATTATTTCATNTTCATCAACTTTAGTAACAGCTGGAGTATTTTTAATAATCCGAATTTCATCAAACCCTCATCCAACAACAATATACTTAACTATAATTATTTCATCACTAACAGCTTTATATGCTGGATTATCAGCTAATTGAGAACAAGATTTAAAAAAAATTATTGCACTATCTACTCTAAGACAAATAGCAATAATAATATTCGCTATTTCAATTATATCCCCATTATTAGCTTATTTTCATATAATCATTCACGCTTTTTTTAAATCCCTTATATTCATATGTGCTGGGATTATAATTCACGAAACTTCATATCAAGATATACGAATAATAAGAATAAATAGAAATAGTATACCTATAACAACTACAATCATAGGCTTAACTAATGCTGCTTTAATAGGTTTACCTTTTACATCAGGATTTTTTTCAAAAGACATAATCATCGAAAAAATAATTTCCTCAAAAATAGAATGTATTTTAACTTTAATCATAATTTCTTCAATTGGAATAACAGCATCTTATTCAATTCGAATAATAAATTTATCAAAC
>NZ_QNQT01000035.1 GCF_003362805.1 Neobacillus piezotolerans | reverse complement strand
TATATGTGATGAAGACAGTTTGGGATGGTGTGCGGTTTGAAAGTGTCTTCATTACCCGGATGAAGACAGTTTAGGTTTTATCCTGGGTTGAAACTGTCTTCATATCCTCGATAAAGACAGGTTTAAAAGCCTTACCGTTTTAAACTGTCTTCAACCAGTCTTATATGAGGAACATTGCGACTATGGTTGTAACGAGAAGGCCGATTATTACAGGCACGAGGTTCCTTCTCGCCAGCTCGAATGGATCAACATTGCAGATAGCGGCCGCGGGGATGAGCGCCCAGGGAACGAGGGTACCGCCGCCGACCCAGATTGCTGCGATTTGCCCCAGTGCCGTCAAGGTGGCCGCGCCTTTTCCAATTGAAACCGCGAAAAGTGCGGCGATTGAACCGGCAAGGGAAATGCCAGAGAAGCCTGAACCATCAAGCCCTGTAATCGCACCGACTACTGTAAGGGTAACTGCCGCGACTTCCTTGCTGAGCGGGACAAGCCCGGCTAGGGCAATGCCAAGATCATTAACAATGCCTTGCGAAGAGCTGGGAAGGTAATCGCCGATTATTTTTCCAAAACCGGCGTCGCCTAGATAGAAGAACGCCGCAATCGGAATGACCGGTCCGAACACTTTAAACCCGAACTGAAAGCCTTCCACCAAATACGAAGTTGTCTTTTCGAGCCCTCTGTTCTTGTGGGCGGTGAGTGTGATGGCAAGGAGGATTAATATTGACGTGCCGCCAATCAGCGCTGTCGCGTCCCCGCCCTGCAGGTTTAGCAGGAACATCGCGGTGACATCAAGGATGAAAAGCAAAGGGACGAGGATGGCGAATAACCTTTTTTGCCAGAGAGATAAGAGCAGCGCGCCGACCTTTGTTGGATGGGTGGTACCGCCCGGCACAACTCCGGTTAAAGCAGTCAGTTTGCCATTTTTTAAATCCCTTTTTAAGAAATAGAAAGCCACTACGGTTGTAACAGTTCCCATTACCAAAACTAGCGGAATGCTTGCGCTTAGTACGTCGCTGACCGAGAGGCCGGCAGCATCGGCTGTCAGTTTCGGTGCGGCCTGGATAACGAAGTCACCTGAAAGGGCGATCCCGTGGCCGAACAAGTTCATCGCCATTGCGACGCCAAG
>NZ_QNQT01000034.1 GCF_003362805.1 Neobacillus piezotolerans | reverse complement strand
TTCAATGATTGATTTTGTTAATTTTAGAAATACATAATGGAATAAATCGAATTAAACCATATCCTCCTAATTTTAATAAGATAGCTGCTAGAATTATTGAACCCTCTAGAGGTGCTTCTACATGGGCTTTAGGAAGTCAAAGATGTGTAAAAAATATAGGTATTTTTGCTAGAAATGCTAATATAAATAAAATGGGTATATTTAGTTTATTTATTGTTATAAAAGATATAATGAAAGATTGATTATAATTTAATAGGATGATTCTAACTAATAAAGGTAATGAAGCTGTAATAGTATATACTATTAAATAAATTCTAGCTTGTAAGCGTTCAGGTTGTTTTCCTGATCTTATTACTAGAATTATAGTTGGAATTAATACTAATTCAAACAAGATGTAAAATAATATTATATTTATGACTGAAAAAGTTAATATTAAAATGATGAAAATTGGGATAATTGTTTTTGAAATTGTTTTCATATTTTGAGAGGAAAATATAATTAATAGGATTCTTATAAGAGTTAATAAAATTAAAATTATGGAAAATTTATCTATTATAAATGTGTTTCTTATAATAATGGTGTGTTTTGGGTTAAAAATAAGTAGAATTGTAATTATCATACAAGATAAAAATATGATGATAGTTGAAATATTATTATTTATTAATATTAATGAATATATTAATGGTAGGGTAATTTTTATCAAAAGTTAAAATATTTATAAAAATTGAGTTTGTGGAGTTATGAGAATGGGATATAGAAATTAGTAAGCTTAATCCTATTCTTGATCCTCTTACTATCATAATTAGTATAATTATTAGAGAAGATATTGAAATTGTTAGTAAAGATGATGATAAAGAGAAATAGATGGTAATTAAAAGGAGTTCTAGTCTAAGGAGTATAATAATAATGTTTTTTCGTCATCAACATATTCTTATGATTCTTATAAAGATTATTATTAAGGAAATTGAAATGTTTGAATTGTTCTACATCCAAAGTAGATATTTTATATAAATTATTTAGAACTTTTGATAATATTGATATTTTTATTTGGAGTTTTATTTGTAATGAGATTACAACCTGTATTTATGGTTAGAAGTTTAATTATTATTACTTTGATTTATTCTTATTTTATTTTTAAAGTGATTGGTTCTTATTGATTTAGATATTTATTGTTATTAGTAATATTAAGAGGGGTATTAGTCGTATTTACTTACATAGTGAGTTTAATTCCTAATGAGGTTTTTGAAATTTATAGAGTAG
>NZ_QNQT01000033.1 GCF_003362805.1 Neobacillus piezotolerans | reverse complement strand
TATTTGATATTAGCTATTCTGTGTTTGGGTCTGTATTTTTTGTAACTACAGGATTTCATGGCTTTCATGTAATGGTGGGATCTGTTTTTTTAATTGTGGTTTGAATTCGTTCTTTAAAGGGACATTTTAGAACAACACACCATTTTGGGTTTGAGGCTGCTGCTTGGTATTGGCATTTTGTAGATGTTGTGTGGTTGTTTTTGTTTTCTGTGGTTTATTGATGAGGTTCATAGAATATAGAGTATTGTACATTTAATTTCCAATTAAAATATCTCTTAATGTTTTTTGGAGCATTAGTTTTAGTAGTGGCGGTAAGTATAATTTTATTATTTTTGTTTTTTGTTGTGTCACTTTGAGTAGAAAATAATTGGAATTCAGTATCTTCGTATGAATGTGGATTTGATGCAAAGTCTGTAGTGCGGATATCTTTTTCTTATCGATTTTTTTTGATTGCTGTATTATTTTTAATTTTTGATGTAGAGATTTCTTTATTATTACCTATTCCTTTTCTTTTTAGTAGAGTAGTTGGATATTGTGTTTTTAGAATGTTTGTAGGGCTGCTATTAGTAGGTTTGGTTTATGAGGTATCTCTGGGAAGAATAGAGTGGCTGTAATGGCTAAGGCTTAAACTTAGCGTAATTATCTACCATATAGTTCCCCGCCCCTTTCCCCGCCCGGGCGGGGAACTAAGGAAAATATTAATTGAAGGCTTTATGGTTAATAGTAATTTGGGTAAATGTTGAAGCTTGGAGGCGATTTCAATGTTAATGAAATAGGAGGGATAAGAGGGACTGATTTGCACTTAGTTATAGTGATAAGTTTGGAAAGGCTGCTAACTTTTTTTTAGAGAAAAGTGCAGATATAAGCGGTTTAATTTCGACTTAAATTTAGGGTAATTAAGTAGATTTACGCTATTTTTTCATGATGGAAATGGATTTTTTTATCTTCAGTAAAATGCTTTATAGGTTAAGCTAAATTTATATATTAAGAGGAGTGGGGCTATAAGGAGAATAGTTAGGGTTAAAGAGGTTTTAAGAAGGTTTTGAGTGGGATAATTAAAGGATATTAGAGTTTTTTGTATTCCTTGGGCTGACAAATTTTCGTGTCAGGAGTTGTCAATTTTTGTAAGCAGGGTTCTTAGGGGGAGGGATTTGAGTCAAGGGTTTGTGGTTAGTGGGTGAATAAACCATATATGGATAGAGAAATTTCCTATAAAGGAGTATGTTTTTGATTTAAAGCTTAAAAGAGCTCTTATTAGGACTCCGGTTGTTAGTGCTATTGAAATAGCTAGAAAGAGATAAGTGGGTATAATTAGTGTTTGTGTTGGTAGCATTCAGACTAGAATTGAGCCGAGGGTTAATGATAGAGG
>NZ_QNQT01000032.1 GCF_003362805.1 Neobacillus piezotolerans | reverse complement strand
CGGACAGGCTCCTTTGTTAACTAAACCTGTCAGGTTAAAAGATATAAACCTTAAAATACATGAGGTTATGTCAAATCAAGGACGAGTCAAAAGTGAGTAGGCATTGTCGTAATATTTGCGATTATAGCTTTGGTGTTCTCGATCGTTGCGAATTTTGAAAATTTGTGGAGTCAAATGGCGCCGAAAGCCCGGCGTAGCCGGTTACCTGGCTATAAACTCTGCCACCCTACCCCCTGCCCTGATTAGCCTTAACGGCACTGTTGCAAATAGTCGGTGGTGATAAACTTATCATCCCCTTTTGCTGATGGAGCTGCACATGAACCCATTCAAAGGCCGGCATTTTCAGCGTGACATCATTCTGTGGGCCGTACGCTGGTACTGCAAATACGGCATCAGTTACCGTGAGCTGCAGGAGATGCTGGCTGAACGCGGAGTGAATGTCGATCACTCCACGATTTACCGCTGGGTTCAGCGTTATGCGCCTGAAATGGAAAAACGGCTGCGCTGGTACTGGCGTAACCCTTCCGATCTTTGCCCGTGGCACATGGATGAAACCTACGTGAAGGTCAATGGCCGCTGGGCGTATCTGTACCGGGCCGTCGACAGCCGGGGCCGCACTGTCGATTTTTATCTCTCCTCCCGTCGTAACAGCAAAGCTGCATACCGGTTTCTGGGTAAAATCCTCAACAACGTGAAGAAGTGGCAGATCCCGCGATTCATCAACACGGATAAAGCGCCCGCCTATGGTCGCGCGCTTGCTCTGCTCAAACGCGAAGGCCGGTGCCCGTCTGACGTTGAACACCGACAGATTAAGTACCGGAACAACGTGATTGAATGCGATCATGGCAAACTGANGGTGCCCGTCTGACGTTGAACACCGACAGATTAAGTACCGGAACAACGTGATTGAATGCGATCATGGCAAACTGAAACGGATAATCGGCGCCACGCTGGGATTTAAATCCATGAAGACGGCTTACGCCACCATCAAAGGTATTGAGGTGATGCGTGCACTACGCAAAGGCCAGGCCTCAGCATTTTATTATGGTGATCCCCTGGGCGAAATGCGCCTGGTAAGCAGAGTTTTTGAAATGTAAGGCCTTTGAATAAGACAAAAGGCTGCCTCATCGCTAACTTTGCAACAGTGCCGGATTGAATATAACCGACGTGACTGTTACATTTAGGTGGCTAAACCCGTCAAGCCCTCAGGAGTGAATCATGACCGTAGTCACGACCGCCGATACCTCCCAACTGTACGCACTTGCAGCCCGACATGGGCTCAAGCTCCATGGCCCGCTGACTGTCAATGAGCTTGGGCTCGACTATAGGATCGTGATCGCCACCGTCGACGATGGACGTCGGTGGGTGCTGCGCATCCCGCGCCGAGCCGAGGTAAGCGCGAAGGTCGAACCAGAGGCGCGGGTGCTGGCAATGCTCAAGAAT
>NZ_QNQT01000031.1 GCF_003362805.1 Neobacillus piezotolerans | reverse complement strand
TTTAAGAGACTAACACCTATATCGGCCACATTACCATTAAACAAATCAATTTATTAAAAATTCCATTCGCGGAACAACTATAATTATAATAGGTATAAATCTATGATTTGCTCCACAAATTTCAGAACACTGACCTGAAAATAATCCTACTCGATTAAATATTAAAGACAACTGATTCAAACGTCCAGGAATAGCATCAACCTTAACCCCTAAAGAAGGGATAGTTCAAGAATGAATAACATCTACACTAGAAACAACTATTCGAACTCTAGTATTATAAGGAATCACTAAAGAATTATCAACATTTAATAAACGAAATGTTCTATCTGCATCTTCCAATATATACGAATCAAAAGACTTAAATCCTGAATCTCTATATTCATAAGATCAATACCACTGATGTCCTATTACCCTAATAGTTATATCATATATTTCTCTTTCTTCTATTAAATACAATAATCGTAAAGAAGGAAAAGCAATAAATAAAAGAAAAACAGCAGGAATTACAGTTCAAATTCTTTCTAATTCTTGTCCATGAAATATATTTAAATTATAAAATTTATTAATACAAGAATTCACTAATACATATCCAACCATTACTATAATTATAATTATTACAATTATAATATGATCATGAAAAAAAATCAAATATTCTATTACAGAAGAAACTCCATTTTGAAATAAAACTGTTCCTCAAGTTGGCAAAAGTATTTCCCTTAATTAATAAATTCAATTGATTATAAGTATGATCTAAAGGAGGAATATTATTTATTCATTCCAAAGAAGAAGAAACATAATATCCATTATAATTAAAAGACTTTATTACTATTCCTTCTCAAACAATATATATAAAAAACATAACTGCAAATAAAGACAATAAAGATCCTATAGAAGATACTATATTTCAAAAAACAAAAACATCTGGATAATCAGAATACCGACGAGGTATACCATTTAATCCCAAAAAATGTTGAGGAAAAAAAGTTAAATTTACCCCAATAAATATTACATAAAAATGTAACTTAGTTATTTTTTCTCTTAAAATAACTCCAAAAAATAAAGGAAATCAATAAGTTATACCAGCTAAAATAGCAAAAACAGCTCCTATTCTTAATACATAATGAAAGTGAGCTACAACATAATACGTATCATGTAATACTACATCTAAAGATGAATTAGATAATACAANATCCCTCCTAAAGTAAATAAAAATACAAATCCAATACTTCACATTAAAGGAGTATTTATTTTAAAATAAGAACCATGAATAGTAGCTATTCATCTAAAAACCTTAATTCCAGTAGGAATTGCAATAATTATAGTAGCAGCAGTAAAATACGCACGAGTATCAACATCTATTCCCACAGAAAACATATGATGAGCCCAAACTACAAATCCTATTCCCCCAATTCCTAATATAGCATAAATTATTCCTAATCTACCAAAAGGCTCTCGCTTACCTACTGAAGAACTAATAACATGAGAAACAATTCCAAATCCTGGTAAAATTAAAATATAAACTTCCGGATGCCCAAAAAATCAAAACAAATGTTGAAATAAAATTGGATCCCCA
>NZ_QNQT01000030.1 GCF_003362805.1 Neobacillus piezotolerans | reverse complement strand
TTCTCATTATTTGTATGAGAGAGGATAGAATAAGGTGAGAACTATTATGATCAGCTATATAAAGCTAATGAGTTCATACCTCATAAATGAATATATCTTTATTTTAAATGTAGTTTTATTTTCTTTTATATATATTATTAGATTTCATTTAGTTATAAATAGAGATGATTGGTTTTTGTTATGATTAGGTTTAGAGATTAATATAATAATTTTTATTATATTAATATATAANTTAGTTATAAATAGAGATGATTGGTTTTTGTTATGATTAGGTTTAGAGATTAATATAATAATTTTTATTATATTAATATATAAAGAAAGAAGTATATTAAAGATTGAGTCTTGTTTGAAGTATTTTTTTATTCAAAGAATAGGATCAGCTGTTTTAATAAGATGTTTTTATTTAAATAAGGAGTGAGTAGATTTTGTTGTTTGTTTATTATTGGGTTATAAGATTGGTGCAGGTCCTTTTTTTTTTGGTTTCCTTCGGTTTGTTCTGGTTTATCGTGAATGTCTTGTTTTATATTAATATCTTTTCAAAAATTAATTCCTTTGATAATTATGAGAATTTTTATTTCTTATGTGATTTATATGATAGTAGTGGTTAGATTATTTTTTGGAGTTTTTGGATGTTATAATCAAAGGAATTTTAAGCAGTTAATTGCTTATTCTTCTGTGTATCATATAGGCTGAATTATATTATGTAATTTTTCTGATGACTTAAGTTGATTTGTATATTTATTATTATATTCTTTAATAATTTTTCCAGTTATGAAATTTTTTAGATTTTTATTATTTGAAGATTTTACAATGTTGATAAAAATAAAATATAAGGGTTGGTTGATTTTAATGGTATTAAGAATAGCTGGGATACCTCCTTTATTAGGATTTTTTTTAAAGTTGTTTGCTTTTATAATGATTTTTAAATATGAGTATTATTTTATAATGTTTTTAATTTTTTGTTCTGTAGTAATGTTTTATGTATATTTTCGTATGATTTATGATGTTTTAATGAGATATTATGATAATATGAATTGAATAAATTTTACTATAATGTATAATAAAAATAATTATTTAATTATAATTAATATTGTAGGGTTAATAATGGGAGTTTTTTTAGTTGTTTTTTTTGTTATATAGTTTATTAAGATAATAATTCTATTAGCTTTCAAGGTTAAAAGTGTATATTTAAAATAATTTTATCTTATATGAATTTACAGTTCATCATCTTATGATTTCTTAATTATAATTTTAAATTTGCAATTTAATGTTTTTAAACTATTAGATAATACTGCGATGGTTATATTCAACTAATCATAAGGATATTGGGACGTTATATTTAATATTTGGTGTTTGATCGGCTATAATGGGAACTGCTATAAGAGTTTTGATTCGAATGGAATTAGGAAATCCTGGTAGATTGTTAGGAAATGATCATATATATAATGTTATAGTTACTGCTCATGCTTTTGTAATAATTTTTTTTATAGTGATACCAATTCTTATTGGAGGATTTGGTAATTGATTGGTACCTTTAATATTGGGAGCTCCTGATATATCTTTTCCTCGAATGAATAATCTTTCTTTCTGATTA
>NZ_QNQT01000003.1 GCF_003362805.1 Neobacillus piezotolerans | reverse complement strand
TTTTTTTTAAAATTTGATCTATTACTTATTCCGGAAGGATGATCACCTCGAAACCTATAAACCTCCCGAATGGGGATTTGTTAATCAATTCATGGCATTATGATACATAGAAATACGAATGCAAAATAAGGGACTATGGATTGGCTATTAAAGCCCCATTTTTTTAAAACTTTTCCAACAGTTCCCGTATATTCGAGTTAATCGTAGGATGGTATGCTATGTGGTATTGATATAGAAAAGGGTGGAGAAAAGATGGAATGGTTCTTGAAGGTTCTAAAAGACTATGCGGTGTTCAAGGGAAGGGCGAGAAGAAAGGAATACTGGATGTTTACCCTGATAAGCACAATCATCGTTATTGTTCTTTCGGTGATTGAAGAGCTTCTAGGCTTGGGTGGTATCCTTTCAGGCCTGTTCTCACTTGCTATCATTATCCCGTCCCTTGCTGTAACGGCAAGAAGGCTGCACGATACTGGCAGAAGCGGCTGGATGATGCTACTTGCACTTATCCCGTTAATTGGTGGCATCATTCTTCTTGTTTTCGCAGCACAGGACAGCAAGCCTGGTACAAACCAGTACGGTCCAAATCCAAAGGAATTTGCATAAGATTTAGGGTAACGCGATTCATGCGTTGCCCTTTTTTAACGTTTAATCAAGTAGCATTCCAATATTAAAGAATATTTGCGAAAGCAAATTATTTTTCGAGAATCGGGAACTTTAAAGAGAAAATGTGTAAGATAATAAATAGTTAATCTTTACAAAAACAACGGCCCTTGCTATTATATTGGATAATTTATAAACCAAATACGGTAATCGCGATGACGAGAAGAGTAGATAATACGGATTCTTCACAGAGAGCTCCGGGCGCTGAAAAGGAGTAAGAATTGTTTATCGAACCAAGACTCTGAGCATTCACATTGGTGACAGGAGCTCCTGTTATAGAGCTAGGGTATACGTATCGAATGATGCCGTACCCGAAGAGGATAATATGGAGACATATTATCGAACTGGGGTGGCACCGCGAATCGTAATCTCGCCCCCAAGGCTGAATGGTCTTGGGGGTGGGATTTTTTTATTTGAAAAAAACAAAGTTTAACTTTTTAAAACGGAGGGATACCAATGAATAACGATCAAACCTACAATAGCCTTGAAAAAATTGTGGACGAAGATGTTCGGAATGGTGCGTATAACAGGAATGTTTGCACAAGGTTTCCGCCCGAGCCAAATGGTTATCTTCATATTGGAAGTGCCTATGCAATCAATATGAACTATGCGATTGCTAAACGATTTAATGGGGAATTCAACCTTCGCTTTGATGATACGAATCCTTTAAAAGAAGACATCGAATATGTGAATTCAATTATTGAGGATATCAATTGGCTGGGCTATTCCCCAGGCAATCGAATATTCTATGGCTCGGATTATTCGGATGAGTTATTTAACGCGGCAATTCAGTTGATTGAAAAGGGCAAAGCCTACGTTTGTGAATTATCCCCCGAAGAAATAAAGGATTTCCGAGGGACTTTAACTGAGCCAGGTAAAAACAGCCCGTATCGAAACCGGCCAATTGAGGAAAATCTTGATCTATTTTTAAAAATGAAAAATGGGGAATTTCCGACCGGTTCAAAAGTGTTAAGGGCAAAAATCGATATGGGTTCGCCAAATATGAACTTAAGGGATCCGATTCTTTATCGGATCATACACGCAAGCCACTATAGAACAGGGACCGATTGGTGCATCTATCCGATGTATGATTTTGCCCATCCAATACAGGATGCGATTGAAGGCGTTACCCATTCATTGTGTTCCATTGAGTTCAAGGACCATCGCCCGCTATACGAATGGGTTCTAAACGAACTAGGAGCAGAGGAACCACCAAAACAAAGGGAATTCGGGAGAGTGAATATAACGGGTGTTGTCACAAGTAAACGGTATTTGCGGGAGCTTGTAGCGGGAAATTTCGTTGATGGTTGGGATGACCCAAGGCTGCCAACCTTAAGGGGCCTTAGAAGGAGAGGCTTCACGCCGGAAAGCATCCAATCTTTTGTCAATGACATCGGCTTTGTGAGGCACCAGAGCACAGTCGACTTTGCGATGCTTGAAAGCATCCTGCGCAGCCAGCTAAAAACGGTGAAAAGTGTAATGGCTGTCCTAAATCCCCTTAAAGTTACGATTACAAATTATAATGAAACTCAGGCCGAACTTTTACCGATTGAAAACAATGGAGAGAATCCTGAACTGGGCAGAAGGGACGTTCCTTTTACAAAAGTACTTTATATTGAAAAAGACGACTTCATGGAAGTTCCTGCAAAAGGTTATAAAAGATTGTCTCCAAATGAGGAAGTTCGCTTAAAAGGCGCCTACATTATTAAGTGCAACGAAGTGATCAAGGATGAGGATACAGGGGAAGTAATTGAACTTCTTTGTACGTACGATCCAATAACGAAGAGCGGAACTGGTTTTAAAGGAAGGAAAGTGAAGGGAACGATCCACTGGGTATCAGCCGAAAATTGCGTTTCCGCTGAAGTAAATTTGTTCGATCAATTATTTGAAAATGAAGAGATCGTAAAGGATCCCGAAAAAACGTGGAATGAAAAAATGAATCCAATGTCAAAGGTTGTCCTGAAAACTTGCAAAATAGAATCCTCTATCCTAAACGCAACTATGGAGGAAAGGTATCAGTTTTTCCGGCACGGTTACTTTTGTTTAGATAAGGACTCAACGGACACCAAGTTAATTTTTAATCGAATCGTCTCACTGAAGGATTCCTGGAAGGGAAAACAAGGGTAAAAAGGTGCACTGAGCAATGAAGCAGGGGACATATCCTCTGCTTCCTTTTTTTACTGGATTTACCGACCCTTGCTTCGTTAATGATGCGCCAAAAGGACTAACGCTTCCTTTTGTTGAACTAATAGAGGAGAGACAAGTCGATAAATGAGGAAGCGGAGGTGAACCCCCTTTTTTGGCTGCTATGGATACAGGAGATCCTTAACAGGAAATTGAATTGCCAAGTTTAATTTTAGACAATAACGAAAGTGAGGTTTTACAATGCTTGAATTACAGAACCGTTTAAAGGAATTCACCGAAGTGCATGATCAATTTATCAGTGATTGGAACCATGCGATGAGTTCAGGTGATACGACTGCAGTAAATAGAATGACTGACGATTATTATGTTGCTTTTTTTAGAATTGGAAATGAAAAACCGATTATATTTTCCAAACAAGATGCTGTAAATGGTATGGAACAATCGGTTAAACACTTTTTTGGTGCAAATAAAAGGTTTGAAAACAGGGTTATTCGACTCAAGGATAACGAAAATGCCGCCGTTTTTTACGAACAGCTTATTGTAAAAAATAAGGAAGTATTGGCAAGACTGTTTACCATTGAAAATTGGCAACTAATTAACGGAAAATGGATGATAATAAGGGAAACGGAAGAACAAATTAAATAGTTTTGCATCAATCAATGTTATCGCTAGAAAGCCAAGCCGCCGACCACCTTATCGAAGCAGAGAAAATACATTGTCATACAAGAGGGGGGCAGAAATTTGCTGCCCTTTTCAATGAGAAGCGGGGGTTCTCCGCTTTTTTTCTTTCCTAACTTGCAACCATACAGTTGCCTGTGATTGACACGCAACCTTCAAGTTGCTTATACTCAATATATGAATAGGGATAAAGACGCTGTATTCAAAGCACTTGGAGACTCAACACGTCGGCTTATTTTAGACGAATTATCCGAACGCAACGAGTTGACGTTGTATGAACTGACGGTACGTCTTATTATGAAGCATGGCCTTTCCATTTCTCGGCAAGCGATAGCCAAACATCTTTCTGTATTGGAAGAGGCTGGGCTCGTAAAATCAAAGCGAAAGGGAAAATATCGAGTCATACTCTTTAACAACGAACCACTTAAAGATTTGCTGAAGGGATGGGTAGAATAATTCCAACAGGACTTCTACAGTAGGGAGACTTATGTCATTTCGTCACAACTCAAAGGAGGCAACAAAGTATGAAAATCATTGTTACAAGCATTTTCGTCCAAGATCAAGACAAGGCCCTGGAGTTTTATACAGAAAAGCTTGGGTTTGTTAAAAAGACGGATGTTCCCGCCGGCAAATATAGATGGATCACACTCGTTTCTCCAGATGATCAAGATGGTACCGAGCTTTTACTCGAACCGAACGAACATCCAGCCGCCAAGGAGTTTCAAAAAAAGATATTCGCCGATGGCATCCCGGCAACAATGTTTGGGGTAGCCGATGTTCGCAAGGAATACGCTCGATTAACGGAAAAAGGCGTGAAGTTTACAATGGAACCCACAGAAATGGGGCCAGTCACAATCGCTGTCCTGGACGACACATGCGGCAATCTTATCCAGATCGCCCAAAAATAAATCATTTTTCATTAAACCAACTGGCTGTCCTTAGGACGGCTTTTTTTGTGCTGCTTAGTTGAACAACCAGCTTTTGAAAAGGATAATAAACTTATCGATAGGAAAGGGGTTTATGCCGAATGATTTCCTTAAGAAATGTTCAACCTACAGATTTAGAGCAGCTTTTAACTATTGAGAACGAAGGGTTTTCAAAAGAGGAAGCGGCCACGAAAGATGCATTTGTTGAGAGGATTCGGTTGATACCTGATACATTTATTGTCGCTGAAAGGGAAGGGGAAATCCTTGGATATATTAATGGCCCCATAATCAATCAACCTTACATAACCGACGACCTTTTTGAAAAAATCACAGGGAATCCGAAAAGAGGAGGCTTTTTGAGCGTTTTAGGATTAGCTGTTTCCAAACAGGCAAGGAACCAAGGCATTGCAAAAATCTTGATTAATAAAATGGAAGAGCTTGTAGAAGAAAATGAACGAGAAGGAATCACGTTAACATGCAAACAGGATTTGGTTCCGTTTTACGAAAGATATGGATTTGTTAACCAGGGCCTGTCCGAATCACAGCATGGAGGAGTACGCTGGTTCAACATGGTCAAATTAAGGGAGAATGGGGATTGATGGTTACTCCTGGGTAGTAAAGCAAGGGACAATCAAAGGTCAAAATCGGGTTTGGTTATCAGAAAAAGCTTAGATATGTGACAACCGCAAGCCAAAATCGGGTTTGGTTGTCAGGTAAAGCCCTGATATCTGACAAGCGGATGCGAAAATCGGGTTCAGTTGTCAGATAAACCTCTGATATCTGACAAGCGGATGCGAAAATCGGGTTCAGTTGTCAGATAAACCTNCAGAAAAAGCTTAGATATGTGACAACCGCAAGCCAAAATCGGGTTTGGTTGTCAGGTAAAGCCCTGATATCTGACAAGCGGATGCGAAAATCGGGTTCAGTTGTCAGATAAACCTCTGATATCTGACAAGCGGATGCGAAAATCGGGTTCAGTTGTCAGAATAAACCCGGATATGTGACAACCGAAAGCCAAAATCCGGGTTGGGTTGTCAGAATAAACCCGGATATGTGACAACCGAAAGCTAAAATTCGGGTTGGGTTGTCAGAATAAACCAGGATATATGACAACCGCAGGCGAAAATCAGGTTGGGTTGTCAGAATAAGCCGGGAAATGTGACAATCGCAAGCCAAAAACGGATTTGGTTGTCAGAATAAGCCAGGATATGTGACAACCGCAATCCAAAATCGGGTTTGTTTGTCAGATTAAACCCTCATTTTACTTTCGCCACCCCCATGGCAAAGTGGCTAAACAAAATATTCTCCACCATCTCTCCTTGAGATTCTTCACAGTCAACGATCAAAATGATTTCGGAATGGAACCCTTTCAGCAGCCTGCGTCTCTTTTTTATAATTAATTCCGTAAAAAGTCGGATTGCAAACCCAATCAAAAATCCAACAGCCGCGCCGATCAGCCCCCAGTAGATAGGCCCCCAGGCCAGCTTGAACCCAATACTGGCGCCGACTACGGAAAATGCAGTAGCAAGTGCGGCTCCAATATCAATCAATGATGTCCCATCCGAACGGTGCAGATTATCAAAAACCTTCCGCTCCTCTTTCCTGTTATCTAGAGGGACTACAAATATGTTTTCCTGTTTTATCCCTTTCTTCTCTAAAGTGGCAAGAGCCATTTCAATATGGACGGTATGCTCAAATGTAGAAAAAAGCTGCATTGTTAGTTCACCTTTAGTCCTTTTAAAACTCGAAAAGATGGCGACTGATATTTCTCTCTAAAAAAGCCTCTTTGCTCTTTATCGTATAACTTGTTGTTCTCAACTGTGTTGATATATGCGTCGAAAAGCGCAAACCCATATAGTGAAGGAAAAAATAAAAGCCACTCAGGATTTACAACTGCTGTAGCTTTGTCTATTTCGCCTAAAAATAAAAGGGAAATCGCCTCTAGGCCGCGCGAATAGTAAAAAAAGACAACAGTCCAAATAATGACAAAAAAAGATGCCACAATCCGATGTATATAAAGCTGTCCCAAACCCGGAACAAAAAGTGACCAAACAACAGCCATGACAGGGTTCCTTTTATCCAAGTAATTAATTTCCATTGCACCAATGCTAAAGGAATTAAATTTATGTTCCTCACGATCTGCCAATACAAACACTTTATTCAAATCAACAGTCGTTCGATAGCTATCCCAGATTCCGAATATATAGACCGGGATATAAATCAGCAGCCATCGTGTATCCAAAACATCTTTAGCTTTGTCAATTTCACCTTGAAAAGAGTACACCATTGCAAAATTAAGATTCGATTGTAAATTAATCACGACTTCCCAAACAAATAAAACGAATCCCCGCAAGTATTTTGACAAAAGAAGATGGCCAAAACCGGGGAACGCAGCACTCCACCAAGCCACAATATACGGGTTTCTAAGATGGATTTGGGTTGTCCCAAGAATGCTAACGTGAGCCCGATACCGTCTTGCCGTGTTGTCATTGCTATAATTATTCATCATTTCCACCTTGATACTTCATTGGATATGATTAGTATTCAACATAATGTCTAGGTTAATACTTCAGGGATTACTTATAGTAACGCGTTATTCCTATGGCCGCGACTGGTCCTGGGAAAAGAGTTATTACACGGTATCCGAAGAATTTTAAGGAACTATTGAATGGGACTAAAAACTTATCACTGGTTTAATGAATTTTCTGTATTTTATGGTAAAATTAAGTTACTGATTCAAGCAAAAAAGTAAGGGAGGATGAAAAATGCCTAAGAAGAAGAGTGGAGCGTATGAATGGATTAAATCGATACTAGTCGCACTTTTGATAGCTTTTATTGTCCGGTCTTTTTTCTTTACCCCCATTATCGTAGACGGGGCTTCGATGAACCCTACCTTACAAGATAAGGATCGTATGATTGTAACAAAAATTGCGGAACCAAAAAGATTCGATATCGTAGTGTTTCACGCTCCTGACGGCAGGGAGTATATTAAACGTGTCATAGGGCTTCCTGGAGACAGGATTGAGTACAAAAATGATGTTTTGTATATAAACGGGAAGGCGTATAAAGAACCTTACTTAGAAAAATTTAAGAAAGAAATAATTGGAGCAAGCCTGACAGATTCTTTCACTTTAAAGGAAACAGCTGTAGAGGCCGATACGGTCCCAAAAGGCCATTTGTTTGTAATGGGAGACAACAGAAGGTACAGCACTGACAGCCGCAGCATTGGTGCGATTCCGATGGAAAAGGTGGTAGGAACAACAAAACTTGTTTTCTATCCGGAAATTAAGATTATAAAGAACTAAATTAACCCATTTAAATAATCGGGGCTTTGATCCAAAAGGATTAAAGCCCTTTATTAAATTTTTACATTGAAATTGAATAGGGCCCAACTCTGGGCCCATTCTCCTTGCTACCTCTATTGCCTGACCAACTGTAATTCCTTAAATGCTTGATGCAGATTGGATTTAACCGTTAATTGATTAAGACTTAACCCCAGACTCACAATCGTTTGGGCTACCTCTGGGCGTATCCCGGTAAGGATCGTTTTTACGCCGATAAGCGATAAAGCACTTATTACCCTTAGCAATTGATCGGCCACCATCGTATCAATAATTAGTACCCCTGACACATCCAATATTAAATGCTGTAAATTTAATTTGTTTGCCTGTTCCAGTGTCTTTTCCATCAACAGTGCAGCTCTTTCCGTATCGATATTGCCGATCAGTGGAAGGACGCCTACTCCTGGTATGAGTGGAACAATTGGGACTGACAACTCCATAAAGGCCTTTTTGGCATTGTTTAAGGATTGTTGGAAATGATGGACGAAAGTTAAGCTGAAGTAATAGACTGCATGATCAAGTAAAGGGTCTATAATCGAAATGATTTTAAAAATACAGTCAGCGGACAGGTCCATGTCTGAGTTGGATTCCTGTATAAATTTCCAAATAACTTTCCTGTAATCGCTGGAGTCTTTTAACGCCTCGTCCAAAGGCGCCCCAAGATTAAAAATAAAACTACCCGCTCTTTCTCCCCATTCCTTTACCCGATCAATGGATAATTGTTCATCATTGTTATCAATAAGGGCTCGTCCAAAAATCTCGATAAAGTCTGCCCTGACCTGCATAATTTGCTGTTCAATCTTTTGAAATTCTCTTTTTTGTTCAGGAGTCAGCTGTAACTTTGAAAATCTTATATTATGTACTTCTTCAGCGATGTCATATTTATTATTAACAATGGCCTCTCCCAAAAGTGCTAAACGATCGCTCATGTCTTCCCCCTATAAAATAATCTGGAAATAATCTGATTTTTATTATTGCATATCAAGCTTAATTTTACGAATATAAAGAAAGTGGGAATCTTGTTAATGAAGTATCTCGATTTATGGTAATCCTTAACCAACGGATGTTGGTTTCAGGAAGGATCAGGCATCAATTTTGTTGAATTCCTTATTGAACAAACAGGGAGGTTAGAGGAATAAGAAACGTACTGGTGCAGACCCATAAATGAAAAAAATAGGAGCAGGGGGTTCAAATGACAACAGATCAACATTTAAAGATATTGGCTGAGATTAGTGGAATTTCTGAGGCAATCGGAATTGAATTTTGGTTGCGTGGAGGATGGGCTATTGATTTTTTACTTGGTAAGATAACTCGTCCACACGATGATATTGATTTAGTAACGTGGATAAAAAATCGACAACGTTTAGAAGATGAACTTGTAAAAGCTGGTTATGAGAAGACATTCGTAAAAGAGGAATTTCGTGATAGGCAGTCTGATTTTCGAAAGGAAAATGTTGAAATATCCTTTTGTTATTTATCCCGTTCGGAAGATGGAAATCTTATTATGAATGGCTTACCCGAATGGATATGGAGACCAGACTCATTGCTGCCACAAACATTTATTTTAAACGGAATATCAGCTCACGTATTGAATCCAAAACAGCTTTTGGAAGAAAAAGTGGTCTATGAACAAATTGGTCGAACACCACGAAAAAAAGACGCAGAAAGCAAAAAGATTTTACACCGAATAATAGATGGAAAATATATTTAATTTAAGAATACGGAAATGTAAAGTAATGGGGTGCTTAATCCAAGGGGGAGTAGGCACTTTTTTATTTTCTTAAAAATCATGCTGTTAAAATACAACCTTTTGCTTATTCGGCTAACGGAAGGGAGGTTAGAAAGAATAATTTTCAATATTTTATAAAAAAAGTATTGAAAACGGTAACAAATAAGTTTATATTTTATATAACCCTTAGGTTATATGTTGGGAGGGAGGGAATGATGATGCCAGATGTCTATCGTGCTTTAGGAGATCCTACCCGCCGTCGTATAGTAAGCATGCTTAAACAAGGAAGCAAAACCCAAAAGGAGATAGTTGAAGCATTCGATATCTCTCAACCAGCCATTAAGAAGCATTTAACCATTCTGTTGGAGGAAAAAATTATTTCGGAGAGATTAAAAGGGAAGTACCGTATCTATTCGCTAAACACCAATTCTTTGCAAATAGCCTACCAGGATATGCTTCAATACATCGCAGAACTGCTCGATGATCAGCTCGTAAGTCTAAAAGATTATGTTGAAAGAGGAGAGATTCGAGATGAACAAGATTAAGGATTCCGTCAAAAGAGAAATCGTTATTAATGCTACTTTAAAGGAAGTATGGGATGCTTTGACTCAACCTGAGCATTTAAACCGTTGGTATACAAAAAATGCGGAAATAGATTTTCGTATAGGTGGAAGAGGTTACATGAACCATGGTTGGGGAGCAACAACGGATGGGGTATTCACGGAAATTGATGCCATGAAACGCTTTGTAATTCAAAGTATGGATGGTGATTTTACTACTATCACAACATTAGAGGAAGTTGAAAATGGTGTTAAGGTGAGTATTGAATATCAAGCTTCCTATTTAGGTGAAATGTCCCAAGCTATAAAAGAAAATATGTTGTTTGGTACAGGTCAATTCTTAGAAAATCTGAAGAGTGTCTATGAAACAGGTGAGGATATACGTGCAAAGTTGTGGACAGGATGGATTGGTATTACACACACAACTAACGAGGGTGCTGCAGGGACAAAAGTATTAAAGGTAAAGGAAGGTTCAGTAGCTGCAGCTGCTGGGATTGAACCTGAAGACATTATAAAGGAAGTCGATAGAGAAGAAATCACAGGGTATGAATCATTTGAAAGGGTATTAAACAAAAAAGCTGTTAATCAAACTGTTACCTTAACCATAGAAAGAAAAAGTGAAAAATTACAATTAAGCTGCCTTGTGGATGCTTATCCTGTACCTTATTAACATACCATGAAGTCATAGATAAACATTTTCTTCAAGTATCGAGTGCGTTAATCTTAGGATTAACGCCTTTTTGTTGAAGATATTATTCGCAGGATTTCAACTAACTTGAAAGGATAGATTGTTGGACATAACACGAAACAAAAGGGGGAATGGGGATTCGTGTCCCAATGCCCCTTTTTTTAGGTTGTTGCAAGCAAGAGAAAATTAAGTGGCTACTAAGCTATAATTATTTATAATCAATAAAAATAGTACAAAACGCTACTTATTTAAAAAATGGGTGATAAATATGTATGAAGGTAAACGGATTTTAATTATTGAAGACGATCAAGAGATTAGTAGACTGCTAAGTGTAATTTTGGCAAGATCGCGTATGGAACCGGTCGCGGCTTATTCGGGTACAGAAGGTTTGTTGCAGCTGCAAACTAATACGTTTGATTTAATTTTATTGGATTTGATGCTGCCGGGCAAAAGCGGGGAGGAACTGATAAAAGAAATCCGAGAAAAGAGTTCCATCCCGATTATTGTCATTTCAGCCAAAGTCGATCTTGAGAATAAAGTGAACGTATTGAAAATGGGTGCGGATGATTATATAACCAAACCGTTTCATCAGGAAGAAGTGATGGCCCGGATAGAAGTCCAATTACGAAAAGCAAGTTCCCAACCGGAGCAGTTAGCGGAAATAGGATGGCGTGAGCTTAAGATCAATACGGAAAAACGCACTATAACGTTAAAAGAGAAAGAGCTGCAGCTAACAAATGCCGAGTTTGATATTTTAACTTTTTTCATGAACAATCCCGAGCGTGCGCTTTCGAAAAAGGATATCTATGAAAGCATCTGGAAAGGGACGTATTATGGAGATGATAACACGATAAGCGTTCACGTTTCTAACCTCCGTAAGAAAATTTCCGAAATTACGGCTGAAGAATATATTAAGACCATTTGGGGAGTAGGTTTTATGCTAATCTGACTTCTTTACGTATTCTTTATGTTTTGCTTAAAGGATTTTAACGACTTCTAAGCTACACTGGAAATAACAAGGGATTAGCGAAGGAGTCGAAAAGATGAATACGATTATTCAGACGTATCAATTGACGAAAAAGTTTAAAGAAGATGAGGTCCTAAAACCACTTGATTTTTCAGTTAAAAAGGGAGAAATCTGTGCGCTGATTGGAAAAAATGGCGCGGGTAAATCAACGTTATTCAAAATTCTTGCAGGCCAACTATTCCCGACAACTGGAGAGATTCAGCTTTTCGGGAAATCTAGTAAAGAGAGCGAGAATGAGAAAAAAAGAATGGGTTTTATGATTGAAACACCTGCATTTTTCCCGGACTTTACCGCAGTTCAAAATCTGGAATATTTCCGGATTCAACGGGGGGTCGTTGAAAAGAAACGGATTTATGAAGTCCTGGAAATTGTCGGTTTGGCAAATGAAAAGAAAAAACAATTTAAAGATTATTCCATGGGGATGAAACAGCGGTTAGGCATAGCCCTTTGTCTCTTAAGCAACCCCGATTGTTTAGTTCTTGATGAGCCAATCAATGGGTTGGATGTCGAGGGGATTATGGAAATCCGCAGATTATTGCTGAAGCTCAATCAGGAAAAAAATATAACGATCGTCATTTCCAGTCATATTTTAACGGAATTGAAGTTGTTGGCGACTCGGTTTGTTTTTATTAAAGATGGTGTAATCGTCGATGATTTAAGCAAGGAGGCTCTGGAAGAGAAGAGCAGGAAACAAATTCTCCTAACGGTTGATGATTCAGTGAAAGCGGCACAATTATTGGAACGAGCCTATGCAGATATCCAGTTCAAAGTCCTTCCTAATCAAGCCATCACGATCCAAAATCATGTAGAGAGCAGTGGAAAGATCAACCGCCTTTTAGTTGATAATGGTGTGATGGTGAAGGAGTTTCGGATTGAAGCTCTAAATCTAGAGGAATACTTCTTAGGATTAGTGGAGGGGAATAAACATGATTAATTATCTGAAAAGCGAAAGTTATAGACTGCTGCGTAAAAAAGGCCCGCATCTAACAAGTATAATATGTTTCGCTCTGATTGCCGCTGCAGCCGCCGTGCTTTATTTTTCTGGACAGGCGGATCCGAATTTTCGTTACGCAACCAGTAAATTTTTCTATTCAAATGCGATAGGTGCCGGAATAATGATTATAATCGTAGGGCTAGTTTATAATTCATTTCTTACTGGCAAAGATTTGACTCTAATGAAGCAATCGATTTCTTTCGGTATTTCTCGAAATACTATCTTCTGGTCTAAGTTAATCCTGACGTTAAGTTATTTTCTGCTCATCTGTGTCGTTGGGATAATTTTGATGGCAGCATTAGGTGAGAACTTATTTGCTGGGGATAATCAGGCGATAAGAAATTTTCTACTCGCGTGTGTCAATATGGCACCACTTGTCCTGAGTGGATTTTTCCTAACGCATACGTTGAAGATGCTAAGGGTTGGAGATGTTTACATTATTATCGTGCTGTTCTTTATTTTTGTACTATCAGGGAACATGCTGCGGGTTTTCCAGCCAATTTCAGGCTTAAACGAGTTATATAAATATGCACCGAATACATTGTTAAATGATAACTTAATGGGTTTTTTAGATGACACTGTCCGATTCGATTACAAATATTGGTGTGTAGGCATCGTAATTTCAGTGATTTCTTTACTCATTGGAGCAAAAAAGTTCGCAAATAAAAACATCGATTGATGGAGAAGGGATGACTGAAAGTGAGCAGCTGGCTGATTATCATGATTTTGGTTTCCCTACTGATTGTTGCCGTCAGCATGCTTCTGCTTTTCCATTGGGATGTCAAAAGGATGACAAAACAATTAGAGGAAATCAGTAAAAATTTCGGGACCAATGAATTAGTTCGTACAAATACTCATAATAAAAACTTGGCACGATTTGCTTCGAAAATCAACCAGCTGATTCACTTATTCAAACAGAACCAGCAGTCCGTCGAAAGAAGAGAAATGGAACTCAAGCAAGAAATCACAAATATCTCCCATGATTTACGAACGCCTTTAACATCGATCAAAGGATTTTCAGAGCTATTAACAGATCCGTCCATATCTGAAGCCGAAAAGAAAGAGTTTTTAGATATTATTCAGAAAAAAATCGATAACCTCACGATGATTGTAGATTTATTTTATGAACTCTCACAGCTCGATTCCTCGGACAAGAAATTAACCATTGAAAAGCAGTTTCTAGATCAAATTGTTGTGGAAACTATGCTAATGTTCTATGAAGAATTTGAGAAAGGGCAGTTAGAGGTACAAATGGATGAAGGCACTGTACCTGCTGTCCTTGCTGACAACAAAGCAACCGTTCGGATCGTAACCAACATTATTCAAAATGCTTTAACGTATGCCAAAAGTTATTTGAAAATTAGTTTTGAAGAGAGAGAAGAATATATTTGGTTAAGGGCAGTAAATGATGTTGAGGCCATTAATGCAACGAAACTCGAACGGATTTTTAATAGGACTTTCAGGTTGGATTCCAGTCGATCTGGTACTCATCTTGGATTAGGGCTTCATATTGTTCAGCAACTTGTTACCAAACAAGGAGGAAAAGTGGCTGCGAATGTCCATGAAAATGAATTTATTTTAGAAGTGTCGTTTAGAAAGTGGGATTAGGCAGGTTTTGATAAACAGATTTTAACTAAGGAGCGCTTTAGTCCACGAAGGATTAAGGCCTTTTTTATTAAAAATGGGAAAGTTATTGGAGATATGCGAAACAAAGGGGAAAGCGGGATTCAAGTCTACTGCTAGGCATATGAGTCCAAAGATGCCTTATGTTTGGACAGCCTAACCGGATTTTGGCCTTCGGTTGTCAGATATCCGTGCTTATTTGCAATCAAGTGGAAATCAAAAGGAAATCACCGCTTTTTGTCGAATTACCCTTGATAACAAATAAATTAAAGGAAATGAATTATGGTCCAAACCTTATCATTTGATAATTTTCAAAAAGCCAAAAGTTATTTAATGAATCACGGAAGAGATTTGGAACAGGAGCTGTTCCGTTTTCATTTTGAGAATGGAAATCGCCAAAATGTAATCGAACTAGTACAGAGGTACCAAGGTGAAAACGGCGGTTTCAGGAACATGGGTGAAGGCCATTCGACGATTCCGAATGGAATGGATACAAACATGGCATATCAGTACCTTAGCGATGTTGGCGCTACAACGAGTGACGAGGTTGTCCAAAAAGGCATTCAGTACATAATCGATTCATATGATCATGAACTGGGCTGCTGGCATCCGAGGCCTAACGCGAGAAGTAAGGGGTGGACGGATAATCCGTGTGCCGAGCTAGCAGGCTTCCTGTATGAGTACCGTGAATTGGTTCCTGAGGATTTTTAAGTGTTGTAACCGAAAACGCCATTGCCAATATGAGCACCATCCAAACCTCGGAAGAACCGAGGCAATTTTACTTCCTCGAAGCCATGAGTTTACTACGCTTGGCATTAAGAATAGATGAACCATTCAAGTCCATTATTTTGGAAAAATTAAACCAGGATATCATAGAAATCATCGAAACAGATTCAAGTAAATGGTCAACTGTCTATTGCGCGAAACCCTTCTTCTTTGCTTATTCACCTAAGAGCCCTTTGTTTCTCTCAATTAAAGATTATGTTATCAGAAGCTTGGAAAATGAAATCAACAACCAAGCAGATGACGGGCATTTCATTTTGAATTGGAATGCTGATGAAGACTCCGCGAAAATTTGGAAAAGCATTTGGACAATGGATGTTTTGAAAGCTTTGAAAAATCATAAATTGATAGACTTGTAAAAGGAGAGGTTTTCAAAAGTGAGTACATTACTTGAAACCAGTTTTGAAAAAGCAAAAGTTTTCATAAACTCAAAAGCACGGGGGCTAGAACGTTCCCGTTTTGAATTTATATTTGAAAATGGCCGCAAGGAAAACGTCCTGACGGAACTAAAAAAATTTCAAAATGAAGACGGCGGCTTCGGACATGGCATTGAACCCGACTTTTGGCTTCCGAACTCATCTCCAATGGCAACTTGGGCAGCGGGCCAGATTTTGATGGAAATTGGCGCGGATAAAAATAAACCAATCGTTCAGTCGATGGTTTCGTATTTAGCCAATTCAATTGATAACGAAACTGGAATGTGGCGTTCAGTTCTCCCCGAAAATAATGAATATCCCCACGCACCCTGGTGGCATTGGCATGAGGGAGTCCAAGAAAATTGGTCATTTAATCCAAGTGCCGAACTCGCAGCGTTTCTTGTCCATTGGTCGGATGAGGAAAGTGAAGCGGCGGAACTCGGATGGCGTGTTATTAGAAAAGCAATAGACCATTTAATGGGCAAAAGTGAAATGGACAGGCATGAAATCAACAACTACCAGGCGTTGGTGGAAATAATGAAACCCCGTCTGGCCACTTTTGAGTCGAAAATCAACCATTCCTTGAATGAAGTATCCGAGCAAGTGATGGTCCTAGCAGAGAAATGTGTTAACAAGGATGTATCTACATGGACCGAGGGCTATCAACCACTGCCGCTGGACTTTATCAATGATCCATCTGACCGTCTATGTGAACGGTTAGGCACACTGGTTGAAGAGAATTTTGACTTCTATAAAAGGCAAGCTTCCGACGAAGGGATATGGGACATCTCATGGAACTGGGGGAGCTATCCTGAAGAATATGAAATCGCACGGGGATTTTGGAAAGGGATTCTAGCTGTTAACAGGTATAAGCAATTTAAGGCGTTTGGTTATTTAAAGCCGATGGATTCCAAGAGAGAAATACTTTTTATCAAACCAGGAAGGATAAGGTGAAGTAGATGAAGATTTCGACGGTTGCCATAAAGCATGAAACCCCTATAGAGACGCTTCATCGCTATCAAAGAAGTTTTCTAGTCCATTCCTTTCTATACTATAAACTTGATGAATCAATCATTTCTGATAAGGATTATGATACGAGATGCCGTGTAATGAATGGGATTATGCACAATTATCCTGATCTTGCGGAAATAAGTGATTACTGCGAGTTATGCAAGCCGTGTGCGGCAACGGGAAGTGGGTACTACATTAAGGACTATCCGCCCGAGACAATTGAAAGGGCTTTCCAGCTTTTATTTCAGATTAAAAAGCCGAATATGAGCTATTCTCAATTTGTTTCAAAATGGGGGTATCAAGTCATTGGCTGAAAACACAGCAAAGACCGCAACGATAAATGTAAATTCGGATGCAAATATTGACAATTTGAATATAGTGTATTAATGTATCACTAATTAAAACCACATATTGTAAAACGCGATGAAGAGGAAGAGTAATTAATCACTCGATTAGTAGAGAGCCCATGCTGCTGGAATTGGGTATTCGAGCTTAATGAAAGAAGCCTTGGAGCAGTTGGCCGAAAGAATGGAGTAGGCCTGCCGGGAATTTCCCGTTAAAGAAGTGAGCAGCAGGAAATGAATTGCTGCATAATGAGCGGGTTTTTTAACCAATTTAGGTGGTATCGCGGAAGCAAGCCTTTCGTCCTTTATAAGGATGAAGGGCTTTTTATTTTTTTGAGGGGGATTTACTATGTCAAATAAGAGCATGGCAGAACTGTTATTTCCAGATGTCCAACAGCTTCCTGCGGATATATTCTCACAGTATCCGAAAAGAAATTTGTCTTCATCTGCTATGGTAACACGCTTTGCACCAAGCCCAACAGGTTCATTGAATATTGGCGGGCTTTATGCAACATTAATTTCCGAAAGATTAGCCCACCAAAGCAATGGAGTCTTCTTCCTTCGAATTGAGGACACGGATAAAAAGCGTGAGATAGAAGGCAGCATGGAAAACATCATTAATTCTTTGGCGTATGCCGGGATTGATTTCGATGAAGGTCCCGTCCTTTCCGGTGGCGAAAAGGGGACTTACGGACCGTATAAACAAAGCTCCCGGATTCAAATCTACAAGGTATTTATTAAGCATTTAGTCCGAAATGGATTAGCCTATCCTTGCTTTTGTGATGCAGACGATTTACAAAAAATTAGAATAAGCCAGCAGAACTTAAAAGTAACAACAGGCTATTATGGCGAATGGGCTAAACATCGGGACATTTCTTTTGACCAGGCAAAAGAGGAGATGGTAAATGGAAAACCGTTTGTTATCAGGCTTAAATCTCCCGGTTCATCAGAAAGGCGAATTACATATCACGATTTGGTGAAAGGCCCGATTGAATTCCCTGAAAATGACCAAGATATTGTCATCATGAAAACAGATGGATTACCAACCTATCACTTCGCCCATGCCATAGATGATTATCTGATGGGCACAACCCATGTCATAAGAGGCGATGAATGGCTTTCTTCAGTGCCGATCCATCTTCAACTGTTTGAATTCCTGGGTTTTAAAACACCGGAGTACGGACATATTGCTCCTATTATGAAGCAAGTCGGAGCTTCAAAACGGAAATTCAGTAAACGGAAGGATCTGGACGGCACCGCTGAGTTTTACAAAGAACAAGGGTACCCAGGAATCGCTATAAGTGAATACTTCATGAACCTTATTAATTCTAGCTTTGAAGAATGGAGGATGGCAAAACCACATAAATCATTCAAAGACTTTAGTATCTCTACCAATAAAATGAATGCCAGCGGCGCCTTATTTGACATGGATAAACTAAACGACATCAGCAAGGATGTGATTTCCAGGCTGACGGGCAGCCAGGTATTTGACCATATATACACGTGGTCAAAGAAATTTGATCCTGAATTTTATACTGTAATTGGCGAAAATGAGGAGTACACTGTAAACATTCTCAATATAGGCCGAACAACCGATAAGCCAAGAAAAGATTATTCAAAGTGGTCAGATGTGAAGCAACTGATTGCTTTCTTTTACGACGAATTGTTTGAAAAGGATATACAGAGTGGCTATAAGGTACCCGCAAATGTAACTGTAAAGGCTGCGAAAGAAATCGTACGGGGTTTCATTAAAACTTACAAGTTCAATAATGAAAAGGACGCCTGGTTCCATGGAATAAAGGAACTTGCCTTGGAGCTCGGATACGCAAAGGATATGAAACAATATAAAGCCAGTCCTGACAATTTCAAAGGGCATGTTGGCGATGTAGCAATGGTTATCAGGGTAGCTCTAACTAACAGAACCAATACTCCTGATTTGTTTGATATTATGAAAATAATGGGAGAAAAAAGGGTCCTTTTAAGAATGCGGAGGTTTTTAGGCGAATCCATTTAATAGTGTCCAAATTTCCAAAATGAAAGGATACATTAATGGCAAGTAAGTCCCAAGCTGACTCATGTTTGGACAGCAAAGTGAATTTTTCAGGAATGTGTGTCCAAAGATACCCGATGTTTGGACAGCAAAGTGAATTTCCACGGGATGTAGGTCCAAAGTTGCCACATGTTTGGACAAAGAATCTAAAATTCATAGCATCTAATTCCAAAGCAGTTCCGTTCCATTATTTTTGCAGAGTGAAACCAGCCATCGATTGCCGGAGGACAGGCAGGCTGAACATAAACTTAAACGAAAGGGTAAACCAAATGTCCGGTTTTAAAAAGAAATACTTTATACCTGGGGAAAAAATTGAAAGGTTAATTGAATCCAACGAAGGCTGTATTGCTACCGACAGAATTACGGTGGACGGGTGCAAAGTTGGTTTCATGTACAGGGAAGAGCCTTACCAGAATGGAAATCCGGATAGCGGATGGAGATTCATGGCCGGGGATGAAAGTGACGAGTATATGGATAATCCCGAATACCATGCGGTTTATCAACTGAACACGATTTGTAATTTCGACCGGGAAATAATACCATTGCTGAAATCAGCTACAGGGACGGCTTATATCCGAGATGAAAACGGGAAGCTTGCCCTTGATGATGAGTGGGAAGGAATAGAAGAATAATCTTTCTATGCCACGAAGGGAGGAGCTCCTCTGAAAATAGGAAGGGTCTTTGTACTGTTTTTATTATCAATTTCACTGATTGGTTGTGAGAGAAAAGAACAAAGTTTTAAGAAAGCAATTCCGGATGAAAGAATTGATTTTATCGTTCATCACGAGAAAGTTGCACATGGAAAAGTTCTGTTTTATGTACCCAATTTAAAGGGAGACCAGCCCGCCAAGGCGAGCTTTGAAGCGATATTTATTAAAAAAACCCTTTTTGGATGGGAGCCGACCTTTGATAGAGGCGGCACATCTGGAACTTTAGAGCAAAATCTATATAGCCAATATCTTCAGAAGGACAGTCCCAAATCTCCATTCCCGATGTTATTTGGAGAAATAACGGATCCGAAAATTGAAAAGCTTAAGATTGAAAACGGGAATGGTCTAAGTATTTTAGAGCCTAAAATAGTCACGAAAAATGATAAAACATTCTGGTTTGTGTTTGTGGAAGAACCGCATGAGACAGAAACCTACATTATTAAGGGATACACTGCAGATGGTCAATTAGTTGAGACTGTCACACAAGAATTAGATTAGGAAGCCGCACTTCAGCCCGCCTGAAGTGCCTTTTTTCATAAATTCACGGATTTACCATCCCGCTGTTTTTCCAGGTACAAAGACTTGTAGACAGTCCCACGAATATGATTGTTACACAGGATAACAAAAAGGTATCTTTTGAGATTAATAGTCCACCCAAAGAAATGACAAGGGAATCGATGAGAAAGATCATAATTCCAACGTTGATGTTAAACAACTTGGACAAAAATTGAGCCAGCAAATCTGTACCCCCTGTGCTTGTCTCATAGCGGAGCATAATTCCTATACCTGCCCCGACAAAAATCCCTCCAACGATCGAACTTAACACAGGATGGATAAATGGTGGGCGAGAAGCAGAAAACAAATCGATAATAAACGATGAGAAGAGCATCCCGTGAAGGCTATTATAAAAATAACTTCTGTTCATGAACCATGCCAGTGTAAAAATGGGAATGCTTAGAATAATGATAGAAAAGCCCGCGTCAGTCCCAGTCAAATATTTAATAATGAGCCCAATTCCAATGATTCCTCCATCAAGCAATTCAAACGGGACAAGGAAAAAATTGATTCCGATAGATAAACAGCAACTCCCAATAAAGATCACGACCATTTTTTTAAAAAAGTACATAATAAGCCATCTCCAACTTTGGACATGTACATATTATATGTTCCTTCATCCTAATTCTTTCTTGAATTGAAACCTGCAGTTGCTGAAATAAATGATCCTATCACATAACAGAATGCAATCTTTAAAGATTTCGTGGGGATTAGGTTAAGCAATTCCGCTAAAAGTTGTTTTTAATTGCTGGCATAAGTTCTTCCGTGTATAATCAACCCATAACCATAACGTTATAGTTTGGAGGGTTTAGCTTGGGGCCGAGAAATTAAAGATTGGTGAATTAGCTCAATTAACAAATGTTACTAAAAGAACCATCGATTATTATACAAACATGGGCCTTTTAAAAGCAGAACGTTCCAGTTCGAATTATCGATACTACGACCGTAATACAATTGGACGAATTGAGCTTATTGAACAGCGGAAAAAGCAAGGTATGTCACTCGATGAAATTAAGAAGGAAATTATAAGCAAGTACTCTGAGGAAGTTGACATCCTTGAACTTCGATTAAAAATTAAGCACCTGGACGAAGATGTAACAAAGGTTATTTCTCAGCTTCAGGAATCCGATGAAGTTAAGCCCGAGGATATAAAAAAGAGCCTATCCAAAGAAAGCATTTCTTTAATGCAGTCGTTGCTCTTATTGCTCAATATCACTTAATGGGCAATCATGCCATGCCTGGCATTAGGCCAAAGTATATTCAAGTACATTAGGAGGTGTATGTCTTACTTCTTGTAAGACTTTTCGTTGACGACAATTAACTTACTGCTCATTGTTTTATTGATTGCTTTAACCGCATTCTTCGTTGCCACGGAATTCGCTATTGTAAAGGTAAGATCATCTAGGATTGACCAGCTCATTGCCGAGGGCCGCAAAGGTGCTACAGCAGCAAAAAGGGTGACAACCCATCTTGATGAGTATTTATCCGCCTGCCAATTGGGAATTACCATCACAGCGTTGGGACTCGGCTGGCTTGGGGAACCGACTGTGGAAAAAATATTGCACCCCGTTTTCGAGTATTTCCATCTAAACGAGGCCATCACCGGGATTTTATCTTTTGCAATTGCCTTTGCGCTTGTTACGTTCTTGCACGTAGTTGTTGGAGAACTTGCCCCTAAAACGGTGGCCATTCAAAAGGCCGAAACAGTCACTCTTGCATTTGCCGTGCCAATCATTTGGTTCTACAAAATCATGTATCCGTTTATCTGGGTATTGAACGGTTCGGCCCGTGTCATTATCGGTATATTCGGCTTGAAGCCGGCATCTGGAGATGAAACCGCCCATTCAGAGGAAGAGCTCAGAATTTTATTGTCCGAAAGCTATAAAAGCGGTGAAATTAACAAAAATGAATTGAAATACATGAACAACATCTTTGAATTTGATGAAAGACTTGCTAAAGAAATCATGGTGCCCCGAACGGAAATAGTGACAATATCGGTTGAGGACTCTTTTGAGGACATAAAGAATATTATCCAAACCGAAAATTACACACGCTATCCCGTCGTTGATGGGGACAAGGACCATATCCTGGGTTTCATTAACGTGAAGGAATTTTTAACAGCAAACTTCACAAAGCAACTAAATCCAAAGCAAATGAACCTTAATATGTTCATAAACCCAGTCATATACGCCATTGATACTATACCGATCCATAACTTGCTCATAAAAATGCAAAAGCAGCGAACGCACATTGCCATTCTTATCGATGAATACGGCGGTACATCAGGGCTTGTCACGTTTGAGGACATTATTGAAGAAATTGTGGGAGAAATCAGGGACGAGTTTGATGAAGATGAAATTCCAAACATTCGAAAACTAAGCGAGGATCATTACATTTTTGATGCCAAGCTTTTAATAGAAGATGTGAACAAACTGCTGCTTACAAACTTTTCTCATGAAGACGTTGATACCATTGGAGGCTTGTTCTTGTCACAAGATGCCGACACAGAAATCGGAAGTGAAATTGAAGCTGAAGGATTCAATTTCAAGGTTATAGAGATGGATGGCCATCAACTTCGCTATCTGGAAGTTGTGAAAATATAGGTAAATAGCCGGTTGGACAGCGTAAATCAACAACATTACGCTGTCTTTTTTATGATTAAGGAAACTCCGCCCAACACATATTTGCCTCGTGTGATTTCCCGAAGAAAGCGCGGATACTTTAGATTTCTACTTTAAAGCTCATTCAACATGTGATTCGTCTTAAGAAGGATAAAGTCAATTTTTGTTGAAATCCTTATAAAGCTAAAGAACGGCTGGACGGAGAGAAGAATAATGAGGACAACTGATTTTCCCAATGTTTACAATAAAAACAATTTAAACCTGATTCAATTTGATAAAGGTGATACCCCTGGATTAATTGCATTATCCGCATCTGTAGGATGGGATTATGATGAATATGAAATTGGGACAGTTATGACATCTGGCAAAATATTTGGCCATAAAAATGGTAAAGGGGAAATTGTTTCTAGTTCCGCAATTATCCCATATGATAATAAGTTGGCTTCAATTGGGATGGTAATAGTTAATAAAGAATATCGAGGACTCGGTTTGGGAAAGGATGCAACACAAAAATCCATCGATTCCGTTTCACCGGACAGTTCCATCATGTTAATTGCAACTGAAGAAGGACAACCCCTTTATGAAAAAATGGGCTTTAGAACAGTCGGACATGTTCAAAAATTTTTGTGTGATAACTACGTAACTCCGAAATCTTTAAAACCCAATGGTGTTACCATTGTAGATTACGATGAAAATGACTTTAGTGAGGTCTTAAATTTAGATAAAGCCGCTTTCGGGGATATAAGAAGCAACTTTCTTCATCACAGGATCCATCAATCTAAACAATGTCTAGTAGCGAAAGATAACAAAGGAACCATTGTAGGTTATGGAATATCTATTTTGGGGTCAGTAAATAGCAAAAGCCAGGTTTGTTGAAGAAAGTTTTTATTTTGCTATCTAGAATTTATCATCGTTTGGATAGGTGGGACATATATGGATAAGCCGACGGTGCATCTTAGTGTTTATAATCCAAATTGGGAAAAAGAGTATCAATACGAGAAAAATAGAATCCTCAATGTGTTAGGTGATACGGTTCTTGGAATCGAACATATTGGAAGCACTTCTATTATGGGATTAGACGCCAAGCCGATAATAGATATAATGGCAGGAGTACAAGATTTGGCGGAAGTATCTGACTTTATTAAGCCTTTGAGTGAAATAGAATATGAATATGTCCCTAAACCGGAGTTTAAAGATAGAAGGTTTTTTAGGAAAGGATTATGGGGGCAAGGCACTTGCCATCTGCATATCTGTGAATTCAATCGCAGTGAATGGATTGAAAAATTGTTATTCCGTGATTACCTAAGGTTACACCCGAAAGTGGCCGAGGAGTATGCCATATTAAAAAAAGAACTCGCCTCCAAATATAAGTTCGATAGACCAACTTATACAAAGAGAAAAGAACCGTTTATAAAAACGATCATCGAAATAGCCAGGCATGAATTACATAGTATATAAAAAGCAAGTAAAGGGAGCTGGAGAAGTTCAACCAAATAAAAGTGGTTCCAAGGCATCTTAAGTTAGGGGGATTTAAGTTGTTAAAACTTTTGAGAATTATTTTTTCAGTCATCGTTATTTCACTCGCGGGCTATGGATTGATTAACGAAAATTTTGAGTTTCAACCAGTTATGATGTTGTTTTTAAGTTTAGTGATGTTGTTAATGGGAATAGAAGAATTTCAAAAAGGGAAAAAGGGTACTGGATGGTTAAGTATTGGTGTATTTATATTTATTTTATTTGTTTCAATGAAGGGTTTTATATTGAATTAGCGGCTGCGATGTTCCAGGCTGGACATCCACCTTTTTTTTGAATTCCTTATTGAATGAAGGGGTGAACCCATTGAAAAAATTAAACTTATTGGATATTGCAGCTTGGATTTCTACAGGAGCTTTTGTCATTCTAACGGTTTTATACAGTACGAACTTTCCTGAACTTTTGCCATTCTGGAGAATTGCCCTCATACTTTCTTTCGCTTTAGTTGGCATTAGGAACTACAAAAATAAGAATAAGAATGGACTAATCATGATAGTTATCTGTTTCGTTTTATATGTTTTAATGGACTGGGTTTTCGGGGTTTTTAAATAATTACTTATTCAACGGTTGCTTTTGTCCAAGAAGGATTTAGGCGCTTTTTTGTTTAGTTCCTAACTCAACGTTGCAAGAAACTTGAAGAAGGTAATTGTAATCGAAAATTGAATAATTAAATACATAAACAAAAAATGTAATAGTTTTGATTTGGGTTAATTAATACAAAGGAGAAATTAATTTGAGGGAACTTAAATTGATTAATACTTACAAAAACGAGCTTCAAAAATACTCTTTGGAACAGCTAAGATATAAATCTGAAGAAGCGGTTTGGTCTATTGGACAAATGTATGACCATTTAATCCTCGTTGCCCATGAGTATCTAGACAATATGGAAACATGTGCCACGTTAAATGAAGAACAGCCCCACGGGAAAACGGAGTTTGGTGAGCATTTATTTATGATTAGAGGGTTTCCACCAATTAAAATTAAGTTGCCGGATGAACTAAATACTCCGCCCAATAATTCAGATAGCAATGACGTTCTTATCAGCAGATTGGATCAAGTAATTCTTAGGTTGAATCAATGGGAATCGAAAGTGGATCATATAAACCCAAATTATAAAGTCGAACATGGAGGGTTTGGATGGCTGAATGCAAGGGAATGGTATGATTTGGTTGGTATGCATTTTCGTCATCACTTGCGCCAAAAAGATGAGTTAGAACAAAGTCTTGTTTAGTTTTGTTTTTAAGTTGAAAATTAACGCATTTGAATGCTGGTTTAAGGAGTGGTGGAATGTTTCCTTTACTTGTGACGAAACGATTAGTGTTAAGGGAATTAGTTGAAAATGACGCTCCAGCAATCTTAAAGTGTTTTTCGAATGAAGATGTATTACGTTATTATGGCCAGAAACCGCTAACAAGTATAGAGCAGGTAAAACAAGTCATTAAAAATTTCGCAGGTCAATTCAAAGATAAAAGTGGTGTGAAATGGGGCATTGAACTGAAAGAAACAGGTGATATCATTGGTACGATTGGTTTACAGGAGTGGTCTATTGAACATAAAAGAGCGAACATAAGCTATGCACTTTTCCCTGAAAATTGGGGTAATGGATATGCTAGTGAAGCTGTTGAAAAAGTGATTTCCTATGGGTTTCAAGAACTTGGATTAGAGCGGATAGGTGCAGTTGTTTTTGTTGAAAATAAAGTTTCGAGTAAGTTATTGATAAAATTAGGTTTTGAAAAGGAAGGTACGCTCAAAAAGTATATGTATCAAAATGATATACCATATGATACGGATGTTTACTCACTGTTAAAGTGAAAAAACAAGAAGTAAATTATTTAGTTATTGACCTAAACCAGGCTAGGAAGAAAACTATTGGGTAGCTTTAGTCCAAGAAGGATTAAGGCGTTTTTTTGTTGAATTCCTTATTAGCTACGGCCCAGGATTCCGTGACAAAATTAAGGAGGACCATAATGAGTAAATTCAGCTTGTTTGGTAAGTTTACCGTGCGAGAAGGCGAACGTGACACAATGGTTGATATTTTGTTGGAAGCAGCAGAATCAATGAAGAAACTAGAGGAATGCGAGATCTATCTTGTGAATATTTCTGAAAGTGAACCAAATTGTGTGTATGTTTACGAGGTGTGGAGCGATGAAAATGCCCATCAAGAGTCCCTAAAGCTTGAAGCTACCCAGACACTAATAAGTCGTGCGAAGCCACTTATTACTGGAATGGAGAGAATTATCACATTGATTACAAAAGGTGGGAAGGGAATTTCATCTAATTAGAATTTAATCTTGCCTTGACCTTTTTTTATCCATATTTTAGAATAAATTTAATTAAATATGTAAGCGATGAAGAAGAAGAGTAAGCATTAAGAACGGTTCAGAGAGCTGATGGTTGGTGAGAATCAGTGCGGAATTATTGCTGAATGGGCTTCTGAGCTTCTGAACTGAAACATATAGTAGGTTTAGCGGAATGTCTTACCGTTAAAAGAGACTAAGTATCGAGACACATTGACTGTTTCAGTACGGATAAGCGCGTTTGCATTTGCAAACGAATAAAGGTGGCACCACGGGTTACTCGTCCTTGTTTTTGGGGACGGGTAACCCTTTTTGTTTTTAAATTCATTCATAAGTGGAGGTTCTTATGAGAAAAACAATTTTGACTGGAATAAAACCAACAGGACAAATTCATCTAGGAAATTACATTGGGGCAATCAAGCCAGCATTGGAACTAGCCAAGCTAGAGGATTATAAAGCAGCATACTTTGTTGCCGATTATCATGGGCTTACTAAAATTCATAATGCTGAGGAGTTCAGGCATTTATCATATGGCATAGCAGCAACATGGTTGGCCTTGGGACTTGATCCCGACAAGGTAATCTTTTATAGACAGTCTGATGTTCCCGAGATTTTTGAATTGAACTGGATATTGAGCTGTTTTACATCCAAGGGTTTAATGAACAGGGCTCATGCATATAAATCGATTGTTGACAGCAATAAAAAGTCGGAAAAAGACATGGATTTTGGTGTGAATATGGGTTTATTTAATTACCCAATTCTAATGGCCTCTGATATTTTGATGTTTAAAACCGAAGTGGTTCCTGTAGGGAAAGACCAAGTTCAGCATGTGGAAATCGCCAGGGATATTGCCGAAAGTTTTAACAATAACTATGGTGAAACATTCGTGTTGCCAGAGTACAAAATACAAGAAGAAACGGCTGTATTACCTGGATTAGACGGCCGGAAAATGAGTAAAAGCTATAACAATACAATCCCGCTTTTCGAAGAACCGAAAAAATTACAAAAACTGATAAATAAAATCAAAACGGATTCATTGCCGCCGGAGGCTCCTAAAGATCCAGATACATCTGTTCTATTTATGCTATATAAAGAATTCGCTTCTTCGGTTGAGGTTGAAAAGATGAAAGAGCAATATGAAAAAGGCATTGGGTGGGGTGAAGCAAAAAAGGAATTGTTTAACGTAATGAATCGATTCATTGAAGAACCACGGGAGAAATATAATGAACTAATGTCCTCTCCAGAAACTATAGATAAAATATTGAAGGAGGGGGCTGAAAAGGCGAGGTCAATTAGTGCTCCATTCTTAAAAGAAATTAAGAGTAAAATTGGGATTTATGCATAGAGATAGAATAATGCAGTTTGAAAGAACGAAATTTTAAAAACCATTTTTTTGGGTGAGATACTATGATTTTGACCTGGCAACCAAACTGGTATGAATTAGACCAAACTGTAATTATAGGTGACATTGATTACTTCTATCTAAATAAAGAGGAAAAAACATTTGCAAATGATTTGATTTCCTCTGCAGACAAAGAAGTTCGCGGGGAAATTATACAGATTACTCATCGTGAGCTAGGAGAATTGTTGGGGGTACTAACGATTGGCTTAAGCTATAAATTCTTTTTAAAAGATGGCACATTCATTCATGTGGATGCGGAAGAGAATATAGGTGAGATTGAGTATCCAAAAGATATTAAAGTAAATGATTGGATATTAAAAGTGGAATTAAATGTTCTTGAGGCGACAGGTTTGTCATCCCTGGAGAGAGCAAAGAGAACAATGAAACACAAACAATTAAGGCTGGAAAAGGAAAGAAGAGAAAGGTATAAACTCTTATTGAACATTGATTATTTATAATACTTTTTCAAAACGGATGCGGTGGTCCATGAAGGATTACCGCATATTTTGTTGAACTTCTTATTATATGTTTGCTAAAAAAGTAACTATGGCAAAGGGGGATGAAATGAACCTAAAAACGTTTTTACTTAATTTTGTTTTTGTTTATGTATTAATCAGTCTTCCTTCCATAGTAGGTATAGGCTATGTGATTGATTGGGTTCCAGAGGCAACTTTATTTAAACAGTTCAAGGGATATGTTATAGACGGACTTCTAAATAATTTTGTTATAAAAAATGTTATAGCGATTATTGTAGGTTTTGTTGTTACTTTGATTATTTTTAAGAGGCAACAAACAAAATGAATTGAAATTTTGGATTTGGTTATTTGGCTTCAGGTAATTTTAGGAGGTGAGCTGTAATGAGAATTATTAAATTTATAATGATAGTTATTGGATTGTTTGTAATTTCTGGTTGTGGTCAAGAAAGTGTTAATGAACAACATCAACAATATTTATCAAACAAAGGGTGGAAAATTAAAAAAATTATCGAAGTAGATACCTTTATTTTAGATACTCCAACTGAACTTCTAACTAATTTTGAAGCAAGTGGTATTACTTTTTTAAATGAATATCTGGGTGAGGAAGTTACACAATATACATACGAATTAAAGGAAAAGGATATTGAAGGAGAACGTTTGAAAGCAATAATATATGAAACAAAAGAAGAGATTATTGGAGGTTATGGAGTGCTTCCCAGTTGGACACCAGGTATATTTAATTTGGATGATAAACAACGTCTAATAAATGAAGAAATGGTTAAACAGTAATAAAATTCTAGGTTGGTAGTTTTTCGTAACAAGGGGGTTTTGTTTTTGATTAAAGGGTTATATGAAGCACATTTACCTGTTAGTAATCTTGAAAACTCTATTGAGTTTTATAAAAAATTAGATTTAGAAATTGCATACGAACAAGAAAACTTAGTATTTTTTTGGATTGAAAAAGGAAGAAGTTGGTTGGGGTTGTGGGAGACAGATAAAGTTAATACACCTTACCATCCTTCATTAAGACATGTAGCTTTACAAATTGATAGAGAAGATTTGGAAAATATAAAGGGATGGTTAGAAGAAAGAGGAATAGCTGTCTCTACTAACTTTGGATTCCCTCCCGAAAACCAACCCTTAGTATTACCTAATAATCCACAAGCTCATGCAGCAATTTATTTTAAAGATCCTGATGGTAATAGTATTGAATTGATTGCTCCTTTAAGGTTAGATTTTCAAGAAGAATTTAAAATGATGACTTTAGAGGAATGGGAACAAAAAACCAAGCATGAGAAGTAAGGTACTTAACTTTAGGTGTTACCGAATAAAATAACGGCCCAAAAGATTACCAACCAGGAAAACCAGGATCATGATTAAACTGACCGGAAGACTAATAAATATCAAATGCCAGTCCAACTGTCCAGACTCGACTAAAGAAGAATAGGTAACGAGGCAGTAAGGGATGAGGAGGAACAGGGAAGTTATGATGCCCGGCGTGTAGCCCCTGAACATAATGGTTTGAACAATATGCATGAATGACTGCAAAACAAATAAATTAAGAATGGCTGTAAATAAAAGAAAACCCCCTCCGCTAGATGAGGAATGGGCGGTCATCACTGCAGTGAATGAGATAATCAGTAAAATCCATGTAGCCGAAACAGCAAGCTGGGCAGCGGTCGAGCCTAGTTTTTCTCTCATTTTTAATGTTCGTTGGACGAAGTTCGCTTTCGAATCTTTGTGTGCAGCCATGGAAGATTCGATGGTTATGATCTCTTCTAAGTCATGGAAAATAAAAAAAATGGGAAACAGCCAGATTAATGTTTTAAGATCCAATAGTTGGTGGAGTACCCCTAGCATCTTTAGCCAGCCTCCTTTGCGAAAATTCCTTTTTCTCCAAGGCTACCGTCTGTTGTGGTTTGTTCATTTTACGGGACAGGATCGTAAAATATGCCAAAGGCCACTCAAGAGATTCTTTGAATCCACACATCTTTATTTAAAATCCTTATGCGGCTTTTCCGTTAAGAGCTGCCCGTCAGCTAATTTTTGATAATGGGCCAGGGAAAGCAATGGAAAAACATATTCATAACAATGATAATTGAGATAAAAGGATCCTGCCATTCCCCTTCCTTTTGGATAGGTTGCCGTCCAGTCTTTTTCCTTCTTATCCACTAAAAAAGCTGCGCCGTTTTCAATTTCAGGCGTAACTCCAGTTGCGGCCGAGATGAGTGTGTCGAGGGCCCAAGCGGTATGAGTGCGGGTGCTTTCGCCCAACGGCACATAACAATTTTTGATATCACTTTTACAGGATTCTCCCCAACCCCCATCGGGATTTTGAATGCTCCGCAACCAAGCTAGAGCCTTTTGAATAGCTGGATGATTCGGTGAAACCCCAACTGCAATCAGTCCCGTTACGGCCGCCCATGTGCCATAAATATATACGCCCCAACGCCCAACCCAGGAACCATCTGAATTTTGATGCCGCAACAGCCAACGAATCCCATCTTTCACCATGGGATGGTGAAGATCCAAATGGGTATAGTTTCCGAAGAACTCCAAAGTCCTTCCCGTTAAATCAACTGTCGACGGGTCGATCAATAAATCTTTACCACCCTCTATCGGTAACAAATTCAAAATTTTCTTATCCACATTCTTTTCGAATGCCGCCCAGCCTCCGTCCTTGTTTTGCATGGAAATGAGCCAGTTTACTCCACGATCCCACGCCTGCCGGTACTCCGCTTGCTCCGTGGCCAAAGTACGAATCGCCCTCAGTGCAGCTGTTGTGTCGTCAATATCCGGGTGGATTGTGTTCAGGTCCGCAAACCCCCAACCTCCCGGTAACAGGTCCGGTTCATGAATGACCCAATCCCCATATTTTAGATGCTGGCGGGAGAGAATGTATTGATTTGCCTTTTGAATCGTTTTGGATGAATAGGGAACTCCTGATTCTTGCATGGCGTAACTAAGTAAAGTCGTATTCCAGACGGTAGCCGTCGTGTACTGGCAGTGAAGTTCCCCGTCGATCCGGCAGGCCATTGCTTTTAAACCTTGTACGGCACGAGTAATCACCGGATGTGTAGTCGGATACCCCCTCGCCAGTAAGGCAAAAATCATTAGAAAAGTAGTGCTGAAATAATTTAAATAAGTGCCGTCCGGCTCGATTCGGTCCAGCATATATTTTTCCGCCCGATACAATGTCAATTCGCGCAGGTTTCCATGGTATTTCAAACCTTGAATCCCTTGTTTTATCCATTTGATCACCGAGCGGGCCTCTTCTGATTGCTCCTCTGTGAAAAAACGGACATCTTTTCTTTGAAACAAATCGGACAGATTGGGCGATCGTTTCGTCCTTTTACGAAAATTAGTATTGGCGAGAATTAAAAAAGGGATGATGTTCGCTCTTCCGTATACGGAGAGGTCAAAAAGATTGATAGGAAAGGAGTCTGGTAAAAGCATCACTTCAATGTTAATGGGGAAGTGCGGCCACTGGCATTGCCCTGTCATGGCCAACATGAGTTTCAAAAACATATGCACTTCCGTAGCGCCTCCATTGGCCATAATGAACCTTCTTGCTGCCTGGATTTCCTTATCCTTTCGATCCCGGTAACCAGAATAAAGAAGGGCATAATAAGCTTCCACTGTGGCTGTCAGATTTCCTTTTTCCTCATCATGAAACAGCTTCCATGACCCATCTTTCTGCTGTTTTCCGGCGATACGCTTCACCAATTCTTTTATGAAATCCTCATCACTTATTTCCAATGTCCGTAATAAGATAATCATACTACAGTCCGATGCGATTCCGGTCTCGAAAGGATAACGCCAGGCCCCGTCCTCTGATTGGTCCAGGACGATCTGATTGGCGATTCTGTTCATTTCCTTATATACCCGATGCCTCATAGTACCCGTCCTCTCCCAACGATTCATCTTTGTATTCATATTCAGTGAACAATATGAATATGAATTCCGTGGGATGACCGTACACTCAACATGATTTTTGATAAAGGGTGATGCCGTTTTTGCTGGACTCTTTCTCAGATGTAAAAAAAGAATTAAAAAAGAAGATGAAAAAGGAATCTTCCGGCCTTCTGCCCTTTTTATCGGAAAATGATAAACAATGTATTCACCTTATAAGAGAGCAGACAAGACAACTTAACCAAAACAATGTAACACGGACGCAAGCTTATTTTCAGTTTTACCTTCAGCACCCTGAAATCCATTGGGCCTTACTCGGTCATATGGTATCGCGAAACGTCGGATGGAACATGACCGATTTAAAAGGGGAATTGCTGACAAAACTGCTGCCTGAAAAAGATCAAAAAGCTATTTTTTTCTTTTTGGAACGCGGCAGTTGGTTGATTTTTCAAGATGTGTTTCCTCAATTTTTGGTTTATGACCTGAGTTTGAGGAGAGGGCGAGACATGTTTCATCTCTTACCTTTTCTTCATACTTCCACCTTCATGGAAACGATGTGGCGTTATTTTTGGCGCAGTGGGGATAGCTATACATTGGCAATTGGGACGGTAATAAATGAACAAAGCTATTTGGAAAAAAGATTGATTCAAAATACTCATTTCCAAAATACCGTAACAGGTACGGTTAGTTTTAAAATGTATGACTTTTTACGGCTCAATAACATTCTATTTCCCTACTGCTTAGGGGAGAAAAGGGAGAAAGCTTCACTTACGGGTGCCACCTCACGTTATTTCACCTCGCTCCACGAAAGAATTTTATTCGGAAAAGAATTGTATTCCCTTCTTTTTCAGCGTGAAAGGATTCTGGAGGGGGTCTTAAAATGGACGCTTGAGCACCCTCACACGGGTTCACGGAAAGATTATTGGCCAGATTTGTTTAATGATGTAAAAGAATCTTCTCCCCGATCCATTTATAAACGGCGGGTCAAGAATTGCGAGTTGAGAAAGGGTGCCGAGCGGCTGTACAGCCCGCCTTTAAAATACGCCTGGCCGAATATCCCTCATGAAGATGCGACGAGCGGAGATTGGTATGAGGATTGGCATGTGCTGGATTATATTCATAAAGAAGTCAGTTTGGATGGAGAGATTTTATCTAATTACTGCAAAACCCTTGAAACAATTGAACTTGCGGTTATGGCGAAAGAAGCCATTCTATTCAGAGAAGAAGAATAACCAATACGTTACGAAACAGATGCGGTGATCCATGAAGGATTACCGCATATTTTGTTGAACTACTTATTTAACAAAAAACAAAGGGTTTAATTTGTGAAGTATGAAAACATGGGGAGGAAGTTTTCGTGCACCCAATAAGCGTAATAGAAGTTTCATTGTCATTTATTTTTGTCATTGTAACTTTTGGTATTGCGCTTTTATTCCCAAAAAAGTATAAGAAATTAACCTTAATGATCGCATCCCTTTTATCTGTACTTTTGCTTTTATACTTCACTATTCGTCCTTTTTGGATTGATTATCAAGTTTCAAAAAAGATGGACCTGCTAAATCAATATCTAAGAGAAGAATATCCCGACCAAGAATGGTCCATTACCCGGAGGGAAGGCAGACAGTATAACCCCTATCATTTGGACGTCGAATTTATGAACGAAAAAGGTTGGGTATACACCTATTCATTGGTAAATGAAAAGAATATTTGCCAAAGTGCTTGGGCCCCTCAAAATGGTAAGTTACCCAGAGAAGGGAAGCATTTTGAAAGTAAACCTTGTGAATAGTAGATATTTATATTCCTACATTACTAATTTTAGTGTTTGGGAAATCCGTTAGGTATAGAAAAATTAGGTGGTGTACTATGATTTTGACTTGGAAACCGAACTGGTATGAATTGGACCAACCTGTAATCATTGGTGATATAGATTACTTCTATCTGGATAAAGGTGAAAAAATGTTCGTAAATGATTTGGTTTCCTCTGAAGACAAAGAGGTTTGCGGGGAAATCATCCAGATCACTCATCGTGAGCTAGGCGAACTGTTGGGGATACTGACGATTGGCTTAAGCTATAAATTCTTTTTAAAAGATGGTACATTCTTTCAGGTAGATGCGGAAGAAAATCCAGGTCAGATTGAGCATCCAAATAATATTAAAGTAAATGATTGGATATTTAATGTGGAGTTAAATGTATATGAGGAGACGGGTTTGTCATCTCTGGAGAGAACGAAAAGAACAATGAAACACGAACGATTAAGGCTTGAAAAGGAAAGAAGAGAAAAGTATAAACGCTTATTGAACATTGATTATTTATAATGCTTGTTCAAAACGGCTGCGGTGATCCAAGAAGGATTACCGCCTATTTTGTTGAACTTCTTATTAAACGGGTTGTAGATGAAGGGTCCCAATCAATTATCCATTCTTCATTGGGAGGGGAATGTATGAATGGTATAACCTTGCAAAAATTTGATTCAACTGATTTTAATAATTACTTCCTGCTTGTCTCGAATGAACAAGTAATGAGTATGATTACGGAACGTTCAATCCCATTGGAAGAAGCGCAAGGAAAATTTCAAAAGATACTAAAGCGAAATGAAAACTATAAAACATTCGGCTCTTATAAGGTTTATAACCACACAAATGAATTCATTGGACTTGGCAGTTTAATTTTGAATGAAGAAAAGAATGATGAAGCGGAAATAGGATACATGCTACTTCCACAGTATTGGGGAAAAGGTTACGGTAGTGTGATTGCAGAGGCATTAATAAATAAAGCCAAAAATACAGATGTGAATCGTTTAACAGCAATCATAGATCCTAAAAATAAATCCTCAAGAAAAATATTATTAAAAAGTGGATTTCATTCAGAAAAAATATGTGAGATAGAAGGATTACCAGGGGAAATATTGAGTCGGGCAATATAACCAAAAGTGAGGCAAAGGTTAACGGCTGCTTTGATCCCGGAAGAATCGAGGAGCCCAATAATATTATTGGTATGGTTGGTAACTTGGAAAACGGATAGGATATTGATATAAATTAGGTTGCCCGTTCGGGTGGTCTTTTTTAATGAAAGATTTATTTATAAGACCCCTTTTTAGGGGGCATATTAATAAGCATTAATTTACCATATTAAATATGGAGGTATATGATGCCCTATGTAACGGTATTAGGTAAAGGGAAGTTTGAAGTCGAGACGGGAAAAAAGTTAGTTTTGGCTCTGGAGGAAAATGGTATACATATACTTCACCGCTGTGGAGGAAAAGCAAAATGTACAACTTGCAGAGTAGAAATTTCATCAGGTGAATATTTGGAAGTAACCGAAATTGAAAAAGAAGCCTTTGCCAAAAAAGATATTGACTATCAATTGATAGATGATTGTTTACGGTTATCGTGTCAAATCCGTGTGATAAGCGATATTACGGTTCGCCCCATCATGACAGTTGACAATTCCGGACTTGACGCAGGTCCGAGACCGAATGACTGAATCCAGGAACTCTAGTTATATGCAGCCATTAAGAGTTTGGAAAGAGAATCGGTTAACAAACTGGTTCTCTTTTCTGTTATTAAAAGAAGGTCTTCATCAGGAAATCCTGCGATTTCAACAATGTCTCGAATTCAGGATATTTTTCTTGTGTTTTTATCACTTGATGTGTAAACTGATGGAGACGAGAGGAAGTGAGTCATATTGAGAAAAAGTACCCTTGGTTCACTCATTTGGTTGCGGATTGCCCGTTTTACCCATCAAAGTAATTTACTATCAAATGATTTCTTAAAACAGTTCGGGATAACGGCTGCACAGTTCGATGTATTAAACCAGATTTCGACTTATCAGCCGATCACCCAAAGTCAGCTGGCTGTAAAATCGACTGTATCGGAGGGTGGAATTTCACGGATGCTCACCCGCCTTGAGCAAGAGGGGTATATACAGCGTAAGCAGGACTGGAAAACCAAATGGATTACCCTTTCTTCAAAAGGGGAAGCGAAAATGCATGAAGTATTTGAACATCAGCTTGCCTTCCAAACTTCGATTGTCAATGAATGCTTGACAGAGGAAGAGCAGAAAACACTCTATATGCTGATGACAAAATTACAAAAACATACCGAAAATAAAATAGGAAATTAGGAAATTTTTTTAGTCTATCGCTTGATTAGTAAACAGAAAAAAAGGAGGAATAGCTTTGTATAAAATCCCAGGACACCATCACATTTCAATGATTACAAAGAACGCAAGTAAAAATAATCATTTTTACCGGCATGTGCTTGGCATGCGTCGTGTAAAACTAACAGTGAACCAAGATGAGCCATCGATGTATCACTTATTTTACGGAGATAAAACAGGCAGCCCGGGTACTGAACTATCATTCTTTGAAATCCCGCCAGCTGGCCGTACACACCGGGGAACAAATGCCATTACTAAAATCGGTTTACTTGTACCATCGGAAGCTAGTTTATCCTATTGGAAAGCACGTTTTGAGGAACATGGTGTGTACCATGGTGAGGTTACAACGTATGCCAATCATCGAGCTTTACACTTTGAGGATCCTGAAGGTTTACGTATGGTCCTTCTTGTTTCAAACGGTGCAAAGGTTGAGCACTGGGAAACATGGGAGAAATCCGATGTCCCTGCCGAGCATCAAATCCAGGGAATGGGTTCAGTGGAAATAACGGTACGAAGACTTGAAAAATTGGCAAGCACACTTACTGACATGTTTGGCTATACCGAAATTAGCCGCACCGATGACGAAGCGATTTTTCAATCAGTCAAAGGAGAGATTTTCGGAGAAATCGTCGTGAAGTATTTGGATGGCCCTTCTGAACGGCCAGGCCGAGGCAGTATTCATCATTTGGCGATTCGTGTAAAAAATGATGGGGAGCTCGAATTTTGGGCAGACCAAGTACGGGCGCGCGGATTCCATTCATCCGGCATCGTGGATCGCTACTACTTTAAGAGCCTCTATTTCCGTGAATCAAATGGAATTCTATTTGAAATCGCAACCGATGGACCAGGCTTCACAATTGATGGAGACATCGAAACACTGGGTGAAAAATTGGATTTACCGCCATTTTTAGAAGAGCGTAGAGCTGAAATTGAAGAAAGTCTACAACCCATTGAAGATTAACTTTTTAAAGGGAGTGAAATAAAAGTGACTAGCAAAATCATGAAAATACAAAAATTAGGATTTCCGTGGGAAACAGAAGATCCGTTCCTTATGACAGTCCATCATAAAGATGCATATCCTCCAGGAAATGAAGAGCAGGGCCCTAACGTTTCATTGGAAGGCAGAAATCTTGGCCAGGACTTTACGTTGCAAGATGGTTTTAGAATGTACCATGGCACAACCGTTCCGGGATTCCCTGCGCATCCCCATAGAGGTTTTGAAACCGTAACTGTCACTTTTGAAGGTTTAATTGATCATTTTGATTCGTATGGGTCCACAGGACGATTCGGGAACGGCGATGTTCAATGGATGACAGCCGGAAAGGGCTGCCAGCATACTGAAATGTTTCCTCTCGTCAATCAGGACAAAGGCAATCCACTTGAATTCTTTCAGATTTGGCTGAATCTGCCCTCAAAAAATAAATTCGCCGAACCTGAATATAAAATGTTATGGGCTGAGGATATACCCGAAGTACAATCGGCTTCTGCCAATGGACAGAAAACGACTGTTAGAGTAATTGCCGGAAAAATGATGGGCAAGTCCAGTTTAGAACCAAATTCTGCTTCCTGGGCAAACGATAAAAATAACCATGTGGGGATTTATGTTATTCGTATGGAGCCGGAGGCAGACTTCACCCTGCCGTCCGTTTCAGCGACAATGACCAGAAATCTATACTATTATAAGGGAGATAAACTTCATATAGACGATACAACTGTTGAAACATACCATCGTGTAAAACTTGCGGGTGACCAGGAAATCACGATTACAAATGGATCATCCGAGAGCTATATGCTGCTCCTAGAGGGTGAGCCGATACAGGAACCTGTCGTTTCTTATGGACCGTTTGTAATGAATACCGAGCAGGAAATCCGCGACGCATTCAACGAGTATCAAAAAACACAATTTGGAGGCTGGCCGTGGGGCCGTCCGGATCCAGTGAATAGGCGTGACTCAGGAAGATTCGCACGCCATGCCGATGGAAGAGTTGAAAAAAGGTAACCAATTAAATAATTGATTCCCTACCACTACGTTTATAGAGTAAGCATCCAAATGAACCGTTTGGATGCTTTTTTCATTCTATACTTATAGTAATTAACTCCAGTAAGGTCGATTCTTTCCAAGATTGTAATCATTGCGCGGTCTTTTTTTCCTTGTTAAATAAACCGATTTTGCTGAAGAAGGACTTTAATAATAGATTGGAGAAGAAAACGTATATGGTTATTTGGCGAAGAGGTGAAAATTTGAGTATTACTAAAAGAACATCTATTGTTTATCCATTACTAGTAATCTTTTTATTGTTTGGTTGTTCCAACGATAGTTCCCTTGAGGATAAAATCGTGAAAATTCTTAAGGAAAGTGATAATAGGGATTATGAAAGAGTTATCGATTATGACATCAAAGGGGATTTTATTGTTGTAGTCTATAAGAGTAAAGGCCATGAACAATTAAATATCGGATTTATCAAGATGAACAACGGTAACTTCGATTGGGAGATAGGTATGAGCGGTCCAAAATTAACAGGTGGTGATATTCATATCTCAGACCCAATCGTAGTGAGTGTTATTATCCCAAAAGAAACTGGCATTAATCATGTAAAAGTTTTTGGGGAATATACAAAACAAATAAAGTACTCCAAAGAAATTAGTTATTGGATCGCATATACGAATAAATCACCAAGCAGCTTAGACGTTGAATATATAAAATAGCTGCAATCTTATTAACGTGTGAGTTTAGAAGACCAAACAGACAAAAAGCATTGGAGAGAAGAATGAATGGAAATGGAATTAGAAAAGGCTGTTGCTTTACGGAATAGTGGACATCATAAAGAATCCAATGAATTACTTGTGAAATTGGTGCAGGAGTTCCCTAATGATGCAACAATTAACTATCAATGCGCATGGAGTTTTGATTTATTGGGAGAAGAAGCGAAGGCCGTACCCTTTTATGAAAAAGCGATCCAATCAGGGCTGCCTTCAAAGGAATTGGAAGGAGCGTTATTAGGGTTAGGGAGTACATATCGGACATTAGGCGAATATGAAAAGTCAAATAGTATATTTCTAAAGGGAATTGAAGCATTCCCAGAAAACAGGGCCATTCAGGTATTCTATTCGATGACCTTATACAATTTAAATGAACACAGCAAAGCAATGGAGCTGTTGCTGAAATGCCTCATTGAAACAACAAACGATGAAGAAATCACAAAATATAAAAGAGCACTTGATTTCTATTTAGATAAATTAGATGAGATTTGGAAGTAATTTGTGAGTACTTAAGCTTTAGAAGAATAATTCAAAAGGGAGTGCGGTATGAAATATACTTGTCCTTGCTGCGGATATAAAACATTAGACGAAGAGCCGCCTGGAACATATGACATTTGCGGCATTTGTTTTTGGGAAGATGATGGCGTTCAGTTCAATGACCCGGATTATGAGGGAGGAGCAAATGATGTTTCATTAAGACAGGCACAACAAAATTACACTAAATTCGGGGCGTGCCAAGAAGACTGTATTCAATTTGTTAGAAAGCCGACCAAGAAAGATGTAAGAGACTCCAATTGGAAACCATTAATTTATCGTACTTTTTATTAAGCTTAGGATAAGATTGTGATATTTTCCTGTAAACTCTCTGTGCTTTAGTCCAGGAAGGATAAAGAACCTTTTTGTTGAATTTCTTTAAAAGCTCAAATTTGCTTTTAAAAGGTGGAGGTATTGAATGAAGAAAGGACAGATTCGTCCAATTGCTATTTGTGTGTTCAGAAAAGAGGATTCAATACTGGTTTGTGAGGGCTTCGATGAGGTAAAAAAAGAATATTATTATCGACCAATTGGAGGAGGCATCGAGTACGGCGAAACAAGTTCTAATGCATTGAAGAGAGAAGTGCTTGAAGAGATTGGGGCAAGCATTACAAACATCAACTTCCTCGGGACAGTGGAAAATATATTTACGTTTAACGGTGACCTTGGACACGAAATAGTCTTTGTATATAATTCCGAATTTGTTGAAAAGTCCTTTTATGAGAAATCTTCTTTTGTAGGCTACGAGGATAATGGGGCAGCCTTCTCATTGTATTGGAAGCCAATAAGCGATTTTACAAAACATAAATTAAGGCTGGTTCCAGAGGGATTATTGCCTTTACTCTAGATTGCATAATTTGGTGTGAAAGGAGTGTAAAAAAGTGGATGTATTCTTAACTCAGTATGACTGGATCAAAAGGACAAGGGAATCATTATTTCGTTATTGTGAAACCTTACCGCCATCAGATTATGTTAAAGAGCTCGATAACTTTGGGGGAGATTCTATTCGAAATCTACATTCTCATGTAGCCGATTGTTATCGGGTATGGTTGGGGAGCCGTGCTCTTGGTAAATCACATCAAAAAATTAAACCAGAATCTATTAACAACGTACTGGAAATGCGCGAGGTTTTTAGGAAAATTGATATCCTGGTTGGGGAATACCTTAATGAATTTAAAGGTAAATGGGATCAAACTATTCCTGTATCCTTTCACAGTGGTGACAGCGCTGAGATAACCGCATTATGGCTTTTTACGCACACGATCACACACGAGTTTCATCATAAAGGACAAATTGTAAAAATAGGCCGACAACTGGGGTATATACCGCCGGATACGGATCTTATTGAAGCATTTTGAGTAAAGGTAAGTAGCTTCCTTTTGTTCAAAATAAATGCTAAAGTTGAAGATCAAGCTGTCATTTCGGCAGCTTCCAGAAGGATTAATGCTTATTTTTTAATTACAAACGGGAGCGTAGTTTTAGAAAAATTACGGTCCTTTTTTGTTGAACTTCTTTTTGAAGAAGTGGTAGGTTTGTGAAAGTAGGACTACATAAAATAGAACACTCTTTATGCCAAATTGAAATGGAGTTAGGGAGAAACTATCTATTAGTGAAAAAACAGCTGTCTTATTGTATCCCCAATTCAGCGAATCGAAGACCCTGAGGATCTAAGACAGCTACATAAGGCATACCTACAAGGAGAAATAAGATGATTCGATTTGAACAGGTTTCAAAAGAATATACCAATGGAACGTATGCAGTGAATTCCTTGGATTTCGAGATAAGAAAAGGCGAATTTTTTGTTCTCATTGGCCCGAGCGGATCAGGGAAAACCACTACCTTAAAGATGATTAATCGGCTCATTAGCCTGACAAGAGGAACGGTTTGGATCCATGACAAGAAAATCAGTGATTATGATATTAATGAGCTCCGCTGGAATATTGGATACGTGCTTCAAGAGATTGGCCTGTTCCCGCACATGTCAATTGCCGAAAATATCGCAGTCGTTCCAGAGCTATTGCATTGGGATAAACAGAGAATCGCAAATCGTGTGGATGAGTTGCTTACTTTAGTAGGGCTTGACCCTGGCTCCTATCGAAACCGAAAACCGAGTGAACTATCAGGCGGTCAGCAGCAACGAATTGGAGTAGTACGGGCCTTGGCGGGAGACCCGGAGATTCTTTTAATGGATGAACCGTTCAGTGCCCTTGACCCCTTTAGCAGGGAAAAACTTCAGGACGATCTGCTTAACATACAGCGTAAAATTAAGAAAACGATTGTTTTCGTTACCCATGATATGCGAGAAGCTTTAAAATTGGGCGATCGCATTTGTGTGATGAAGGAGGGGGAAATTGTCCAAATCAGCACACCAAACGAACTTTTAACCAACCCAGTGAATGATTTTGTAAGAGAATTTGTAGGAAGCGGACGTAACTTGACAATTAAGCTAGAAGATTTGATCATACCTATTTCGCAATGGGCCGAAACACAATCTGACGAGAACGCGATTTCCATTTCCGCTGATTTAGATGAGGTGCTGGAGGAATTGATGAATACCGATTCTTTGCCAGTAAAACACAATGGAGAAGTAATTGGAATAGTAAACAGACAGCATGTGCTGAAATATTTAGCGGATTATGTGAGGAAAGGCGGGCGGGAACATGAATAATTTAATGCACGCTTTTACCGAACGGAAGGGGCAGCTTTTACATGCTTTGCTTCAGCATATTGAAATATCGCTGATTGCCCTGTTTTTCGCTATATTGATCGCTCTGCCATTAGGGATTTATCTAACCCGAAAACCAAAAATTGCCGAATATATTATCGGTTTTACCGGCGTCTTACAAACGATCCCTTCCCTGGCCCTCTTGGGATTGCTCATTCCGGTGTTTGGAATCGGCACAATACCTGCCATTTTCGCATTAGTCGCTTACGCATTACTACCATTATTACGAAACACTTATACAGGAATTAAAGAGGTAGATCCATCTATACGCGAGGCAGCACGTGCAATGGGAATGAATAGACGAAAAAGCCTTCTTAAAGTCGAAATTCCATTGGCTATGCCGGTCATCATGGCAGGTATTCGCACGGCGACCGTATTAATCATAGGTACTGCAACAATTGCCGCTTTAATTGGAGCGGGTGGATTGGGCGATATTATCCTTCTTGGAATTGACCGAAATGATTATTCACTTATTGTTTTAGGTGCAATCCCTTCTGCATTATTGGCTATCCTATTTGATGGCTTGCTTCGTCAATTTGAAAGACTTTCTTTTAAAAAATTAGTGGCCGGGGTCGGTACTTTTGCTTTGGTAGCCTTGCTTATCATAGCATCAACATTCTTTAAAGGAGGAGAACAAAAAGATCTCGTCATTGCTGGTAAATTAGGGTCAGAACCTGAAATATTAATCAATATTTACAAGCTGCTCATCGAGAATGATACAGACTTGCATGTTGAATTAAAGCCGGGACTTGGCGGTACATCTTTTGTATTTAACGCATTAAAATCCAAAAGTATTGATATCTACCCTGAATTCTCCGGAACAGTCATCGCCGAGTTTCTAAAAGAGCAGCCAGTAAGTACGGATAGTAAAGAAGTATACCAACAAGCCAAAGACGGGGTTTCGAAAAAGCTGAATATGTCGTTGCTGGAGCCGACTCAATATAATAATACCTATGCACTGGCAGTTCCTGAACAATTTGCGGAGCAATATAATTTGCAAAAGATTTCTGACCTGGTTAAAGCCCAGGAGCAAATCAAAGCCGGATTCACTCGCGAGTTTACGGACAGAGAAGACGGATATCCCGGTCTAATGAAAAAATACAACGTAAAATTCAACTCTTTGACTACCATGGAGCCCAAGTTGAGATACAATGCCGTCAAAAGCGGCCAAATCAATCTTGTAGACGCCTATTCTACTGACAGTGAGCTGGAACAATACAATCTCAGGGTTCTTGAGGATGATAAACATTTCTTCCCGCCCTATCAAGGAGCACCTTTATTACGAAAAGAAACGGCAGACCAATATCCTGAGATTGTAACAGCACTAAATAAGCTTGCCGGAAAGATAACCGACGATGAAATGCGGAAAATGAATTATGATGTAGCTGTAAAGGGGATGAAACCTAGCAGTGTAGCAAGGAACTTCCTGAAAAAAGAAAACCTAATAAAAGAATAAGTGTAAATCTGATTACTTTTGCATTGTTTAGGAGTCTGTTTCTGCAGACTCCCTTTTTTATGACACCAGTCGCGAAAGAAGAAATGATAAATTATGTAGGGGAGTGAAAAAAGGAAATAGGGGTTGGAGAAGTGTTGTAATAAACGGCAGTCTTTTTTCAGCTTTAGGAATACCAATCTATCTTATCGTTCGAGCCATTTTGATTATAAAGTTATCGGGTATCTGATTTGTGTTGTTTTTATCAATACTGGTTCATTTGAATGTTTGAAGACATCACCGCACACTTGACCAGAAAATTTTACCATTTCGCCTTTCCCAAGGAGGAAAATATCGGTTGCGGAGTTTTGTGAACAAGAAAAAAACTGGTTGAAATTAGAGAAACCCTACACAACTTAGTATAGGGTTCTTTTACTATACTTTATTATTTGTTATCTTCATCTGTACTCAAAATTACTCCACATGCTTGTCTGTCCCCTGCATCCCCAGTTTTCAACGTTGCTTCATCAGGACCAGGTTTTCCGTCTGTTTGATAGCGATCAGGTATATTGCCGAAGTTATCAGGATTTGCATGGACGATTACAGCCAGTTTTTCTTTTTTCAGTTGATCAATGGTTAGGCGATCGAACGTTGGAATATGAAGCAGTACCATCCTCGTTAACATAAAGGGAAGGCATATCCCCAGCATGTCCGGAGTGCATTTTGTCATCTGGATTAAAGTGTCCGCCGGCTGTTGTGAACGGACCTTCCTTGGCATCGCGTTCACAGATACCCTTTTCATGGATATGAAAACCATGGTGCCCCGGCTCTAGACCGTCTATATTGGCGACAATCTGAACATGATTGTCATGAGCAATAAAGCTTACTGTACCAACAGTTTTATTTTCAACATCTTTTAGTTCTGCTTTAGCTTGTGGTTGTTCCTCTGTGCTTACGCTCTTCTCAGTTTTACCTCCAGTATTTGTCTTTCGTTCTCCATCCGATTTTTCTCCTGCAGCACATCCATTCAGCACCATCATCACAGAAATTGTTAGTAAAAGCTTCGTCCAAAATTTACTCATTTTATGCTCCCTTCTGTATTTATTGAATGTTCCAACTATACTATCAGGAGTAAATAGTTATATAAAGTGAAGTGCTGTGAAAATTAAAGAATTCATTCTTTTGGTCTAGAAGGTCACAATTTTTATGAACCTTCCTTCCTGCTCATCTAGATAGTAATGTTGAATGGCACCTAAAAACTCAATTTAAAATGAATTTATTGCCACTAAACTAGATGCTTTTTATTCCAGTGCATTAATGAGGGGAATCGACCAAAAAATATATTTCGAAAAAATTGATTGTGCCAATAGAGGCGACGAAGAAGCTACGAAAGAATTTTTTGCAACTACTATGAAGCCAGTGAAATTTGAAGAGAACACTGTGTTTGTCTTAGGAGATAACTGGGGAAGAAGCATCGATAGTACAAATTAAGGGTATTGCCGCTGGATAATTTTGAAGGTATTTCACTTATCTGGCTAGCCAGTACTTAAATATCCGCCATAAGAAACAATCGAGTGTTTAGATTTTAGAAGAATTAAGGCAGCTTTTGTTGAATTTCGTATTAAGCTAAAAGGTGCTTTATCCATGAAGGATTAAGCACCTTTCTGTTGAATTTCGTATTGAGCTTAAGTGGCAGGTTTTTGAAACGCGTTCAAGACACTTTATGAGACTTTACTGTAATGATCACTTTTACTCTTATTATGTTTTATTTTTACCCTCCAAAAAATCAATGCGGCCGAAATAAGGGTGATAAATAATCCAATAGCTATTAAATACGCATTATCGCCAAGTAAAGACTTTACTTCAGATTCAGCAGCTTCGCCCGCAGGTAAAGGTATAGGTTGTACTATAGGCAAATCACTTTTATAGATGGTTTCAGCAGCATTCGTATCCTCAATATTAATGATCCCATCGTAGAATTCTTTGGGAATGACCTTGGTAAGTTCTTGAGTTTTGTATAACATAGCCCCGATTAAATGCATTGAATGTTCTGTCGATAACCAACTTTCTAAATTACGATCTGTTGATGCGGTATTAAAATCTAAGAAACCTATAGGATAGCCTGTTTCCTTGAACCAAGAACTGAATATCTTCTCTTTCGGCTCAGCCAATTCTATTATACCTAGGTCCCTTCCCCAACTAGTCTCCCCAACTGTAACGAGACTACCTTTATAAAAGTCGAAGCCTAAGGAATAGTATTCCTTTTTAAATTCATCTTTAAGCAGGCTTCCCATATTGGAGATATTGGCCATTTGAAAGTGATTACTGATATGCCCGTTGTGAGCCCAGAGCATTATTTTATCATTCTTATAATATTCCTTTTCATAATTATGGATCCACTTTACATTGTCCGCCATACTAGCGTCCCGAAGACTAAATGATTTACGAAAGGTTTCCCCTGATACGTCAATATCTTTATTCTCAATAGGTGAAGAGATTTCATCAAGATGAAGGTTTTGATAAATGATTTCTAATTCCCTGCGGATAATTTCATATTCTTCTTTAGAGGACCGGGAAACGTAAGTATCTTTATTGGTTTCAAAGGCGTTAACCAGTTTTTCTAATAAAGGTTCTGTATATGACTTTTCATATCGAGGGTATAGATAACTGAAATCGGATGGAAGTTCACTCGTAGGATCGACTTTTTCTAGATACGCCTGAATATTAGGAACAGTACTGTTAACGCCTTGCATGTCAAATCCATAAAATCGGATCTTTTCGATATTAGCAGGATTTTGATTATACTCCTTCATCCAATCGATCATATCCGCGACTTCTTGAGTTGACCAGGTCCAAAATCTCATTGCGGAAATAACTTCTTCCATGCTGCCAGTACCGGTTAAAATGTAATTATTTATTACTTTATGGATTCCAAATTCGGCCTCAATCGCAAACGCTCGATAACCCAATTCTTCTACTAAGAATTCGTACATTCTGTGCTTCATTTGAAAAAATTCCTTAGTACCATGAGTGGCCTCGCCCATACCCAGGATTTTAACGTCCTTTAATATTTTCTTTAACGGCTGCAAATCTTCAAAGCCATTCCCAGCTTGAGTGGTCTTCAAAGGAATAAGTATTTCTTTCAGTTTTGGGCTAATAGAATTTGGATCAAAGACAGATTCAGCTTTTGAAATAGTAGGATGAAATGATCCCGCAAAAAAAACTACTATAGCCAATAATGATGAAAATAGCTTATTGAAAATTTTCATACCATTCCCCCATGGATAAGATTAATTTCTTCTATACGTCTTAACTCTATATTACCAAATTCCTGTATTTGTAAAAATAGATATTATTTGTAATTTTCGAGGTTCTTGATCACTATTTTCACAGCATATTGGGATTTAGTTATTTGACCGCTTTGTAATGAATAAGGGTAACAGGGTGATTAATAAATACAGATAGATACAGAAAAGCAGTGGATTCAAATCGCATCCACTGCTTACTATTTTCCTTAATAGACTCTATCACCATTAAAAATCGAATATTCTTTACAATCGCATAGTCGACATTTCGGATGGCGGATAGCTTGTTGCCTCCAGCATACGAAATCGATGATTGAAGGTCTTGCTCCATCTCAACGAGAGTGTCCTTGATCCCTCATTGACATTAAAAAATACGAAATCCGTTCCAATTTTTCAGTCATCTTCAAAGTAAATGATGTAGAGAACATGGATAATAAGGAATTTTATAAAAAATAATAGTATAATTAAAAGGTCTAAAACTTATCGTTATTTTTAGGCAATAGTTTTTAGAGGAGGCGTTCCATTATGGAAAACAATAGAACTTTAATAAGAAACGATTTTAAGGGGATAACGACTAATTAAAATGTATTTAGCGTTTCCCCGAATTTGAAAGGGGAAAAATATGAGTACAGAAAATGTGAGAATCGTAGAATTAAATTCAGAAAACTGGTATGACTGTTGTAAATTAGAGGTATCAATAGAACAAAAAGAATTCCTTGAACCCAATGCTATATCAATAGCCCAGTCAAAGTTTGAGCCTACATTAAGGCCATATGCTATTTATTCTGGAGAGAAAGTAGTGGGCTTTTTGATGTACAATTCTGTTGAAGAAGAACTTGATGCTTATTGGGTGTATAGAATAATGGTGGATAAGGAATTCCAAGGTAAGGGTATCGGTAAAGCTGCAACAAAGTTAATGATTTCAGAGATGGCTAAATTACCGAATGCGAAAAAAATAGTTGTAGGTTATCATCCTGAAAATTTGGGAGCACATAATTTATACTTGAGTTTAGGATTTATTGATCACGGTGATAGGTTTGGCAAGGAAATGGAAGTAATAAAAAATATTACCAAGTGATAAGTTGCTAAAATATTTCAAGGACCATTTTACAGAAGAAACGTATCTAATTAACAGAGCTCCCAGTTTGTTAGAGGAAAAACCAGGAGCTTTGTTTTAATTCTCAATCGTTTTATTCTTTTGTAATAGTGATAATACTATTATGAAAATTAATCCGAAACCTGATCCTATGATAACTCCTGGAGCAGGATTATCTAGGGACAAACCAACACCAAACCCAATTAATAAACAAGCAATAAATGACCAAAATTTCATCTTTTTTCTCCTCCCTCTTGTTTAAGAAAAGGTTTTTGCACTTCTTTTATTTTCCCCCACGGCTTTAAATATGAAATTATTACTAAAAATATAATGAAGGAAAAAGAGATTGCGATACCAATGAATAACATTCCACGACTGTTGAGGTATAAAGGATTATTTAAAGGATGGATAGTGTTAACGAAAATATCTCCTGCCGTTTCATGAATCCAAATGCGCATATACGTTGAACCAAACAAAATGGCTATAAAAGTAACTCCAAGTTTAGCCATAATCCAATAGTATTTTGTCACCCCCCAATGTGTACGAACTGCTAACCAAATTCCGGTGAAAAAGGAGCCGATTCCACCTGGAATGATTAAAAACCAATCAAAGAATTCTATAAACAAATGTGCTGCATATATATGTTCTCTTTTAGTGATAAAATTGGTTGACATAGCCAATAATGTAGTCCCAAGCATACCCCCTATAAAAATAACTACAAAGAAAATATGTGATATTAACCACCAATTTTTTTGATTCATATTTAATTTATTACTCTTCTTTTTTCCAATCCAAATTGGGATAATAATAAGCAATACAAGCAATAATGTTGTCCCTAAAAATACACCTGCATCTTTACTCACGTTCAACTTCCTCTCATGTGTATTTGATAAGATTGGACCTATCTTTGCTTTAGAATCCTCATAACCAATATGAAAACTAAACTTTATTTTCGAAATAAGTTAATGGAATCTTTTTTGATTGATGATAAAATATAATTAAATTTAATTTATCTCGCGAGATAAGATAATTATAATTGGGGGTAGAAAATATGTCAACAACCAATGAAACATCACGAAAGAAATTAGTAAATGCTCTAAATGAAGAATTGAGAAATAATAGTTCAGCTACAATTTTGTTTCATCAATCAATTGCCAACAAGTTAGGACTAAACCCAACTGATCATAAATGTCTAGAAGTTATATTGAAGAATCAACCAATAACAGCTGGAGAGCTTGCTGAGATAACGGGTTTAACGACAGGGACAATTACTGGAGTGATAAATAGGCTTGAAGGAGCAGGGTATGCTTTCAGGGATAACGATCCACAAGATAAGAGGCGTGTAATTATTAGTGTAAATCAAGATAAAGCAAAGGAAGAAATAGTTCCTCTATTCAGTTCTTTTAGTGGAGAAATCTATAAAATGTTATCTGAATATACGGATCAGGAACTTCAATTAATTCTTGATTTTATAAAAAGTAGTAATCGGGTTCTTCTCGAAATGAAAGAGCGTATGTCGAACACCTACTGATGACCTTGACCACGAAATAGTCTTTGTATGATAAGGATTGTTGCTTTATAAGTTAAAAGGCGAAAGGAAGATGGCTATGGTCTATATCGCCCTTCTTCGGGGAATTAATGTGGGTGGAAAAAATAAAATTGACATGAAGTTGCTTAAACAAACGTTTGAACAAGCAGGAATGACCGAAGTCGTAACATACATCAATACGGGGAATATTATTTTTTCATACAAAGGCCAATCAAAGACGGAGCTATCACGTATTTTGGAAGAAGCGATACATGTTGATTTCGGATTGCAAATTAAAGTATTAGTTCTTAGCATCGCTGATGTAAGAGGGATTATTAACGCTATTCCCGACACGTGGAAAAATGACAAAGATATGAGAAGCGATGTCATGTTTTTATGGGATGAAATTGATGATGAAACTGTACTTGAGAATTTAGTCATCACCCCGAATATTGACAAGGTGATGTATGTACCCGGCGCGATTCTATGGTCCTGTGACAAGGAAAATGTTACAAAAAGCGGAATGGCCAAGATAATCGGATCAAAGTTTTACAAACAAGTTACTGTCCGGAATGTTAATACTGCTCGTAAGATATATGAACTCATGCAGTCTCAAAACAGTTAGATTGCTGATGAAAACATATGGGAACTAAACTTGACCTTAAAATTAGTGAATAGGATAGTTTAAATTTTTTATGTGTCAGCTAATTGAAGAAGGCTTTTTATACTATTTTAGTGGGAGGGGAATATGAAACCACGAATTTCGGTAATTACATTGGGTGTGGATGATTTGGAAAGGTCATTGAAATTTTATCAAGAAGGACTTGGGCTATCAACACAAGGTATTGTAGGTAAAGAATTTGAACATGGTGCTGTCGCCTTTTTTGACTTACAAGCAGGTTTAAAGCTAGCTCTTTGGAATAGAAAAGATATTGCCCATGATACTAAGCTTAATCAGACTTTGCCAAGCCCAACGGATTTTACTATAGGTCACAATGTAAGTAGCAAACAGGAAGTAGATACGGTTATGGAACAAGCAAAGAAAGCTGGTGCTACTATTACAATACCCGCAACTAAAACTTTTTGGGGTGGTTATTCAGGCTATTTCCAAGACCCGGATGGGCATTTGTGGGAAGTAGTTTGGAACCCAGAATGGGAGATTAAAGATTAGGTTCTGAGGAATTTTATATTTCAGAGAAAGGTGAGGGTATTTAGTGAGGCATAGGAAAATCACTCCGGAGGAATGGGAGAAGAATCGGGAAGCTCATTTTCGAGCTTTTATGATTCGGTTTAAGAAAAGAAGCCGGCGGGCTCATTTGTCGGTTGTGCGGGATAATGCAGATATTAAAATTGCAAGCAAAGGACAAGAAGAAAAATAAATCTTTTTGAGGTTAAAGGAATTTTGACAACCCAATCGGATTTTCGCCCGCGGTTGTCAGATATGTAGGCTTATTCTGACAACCCAACTGGATTTTCGCCCGTGGTTGTCAGATATCCAAGCTTATTCTGACAACCCAACCGGATTTACGCCTGCGGTTGTCAGATATCCGGGCTTATTCTGACAAGCCAACCGGATTTTCGCCCGCGGTTGTCAGATATCCAAGCTTAATCTGACAACCCAATCGGATTTTCGCCCGCGGTTGTCAGATATCCAAGCTTATTCTGACAAGCCAACCGGATTTACGCCCACGGTTGTCAGATATCCAGGCTTATTCTGACAACCCGCCCGGATTTTTGCCCGCGTTTGTCAGATATCCAGGCTTATTCTGACAACCCAACCGGATTTTCGCACACGGTTGTCAGATATCCAGGTTTTATTGATAAACGGGAAACGCCAAATCATTATAAAAATGATTGGTCCTATCCAGTTTGTTGGTGGAACGGTAAAAATGGATTAAATCGAGAAGCATTTATGATACTATTTCCTAATGCAGTAAAATAAATCACGCCTGTTTACCACTCAAAATAAAAATACTCTTATTAATACAGCTATTACCCAATATGGAATTAGGAAAATTCCGTACGTCATCAATAGCTCTTTATAACTAAATTGATTTTTAAAACAGTGAATGAGCATGGGTATGGAAGCAACGGTGTTAAATACAAAGGAACCCATAACAGCACTTTCCAACCAGTCATTTTTATCAGAAGACATGTAAAACCCCAATGCCATCGCACCCCATAAAAGTAAATGCAAGGGTAAAAAATTCTTATTATAGCTGTAAAGATGGTTAACCATGGGTTCCCTCCCCTCGAAGAAACCTTCCCCATGCGACTGCCTCACGCATATATAATTGAATTACTCCTCGAATTCCACATCATTTTGAATAACATCTGCTTTTCCCTTTGTCTCTAGAAATTCAGTCAATTCCTTCACAGAGGATTTGGACAGCTTAAACATCCCGCCATCGGCAGCATCCAAACTCTCCATATAGCTTTTCCCGTCGGAAGTGATCCATAATTCGTAGCCCTTATAATCTCCCTCTTTTGACATGATATTGATTGTCAAAGACGGCTTAGTCCGTATTAGTTTATCTTCATCCATTTTCTTTGCATCATGAACGGCATCGACAAAAACACGTTTGTCTTCTTTGTGCAACAACACGTCAACTTGTTGGTTTTTTACTCCGTTTTCCCAATAGTTAACATCGACCTCTACAACATTGTCAACTCCGCTGGTGAAAACTGCAAACAAAAATGTAACGATACGTAATAAAAAGAAAAAGTGTAACATAAAACTCTCTCCTTAACAGCGCTGCTTTAATTGTGTGCGTTCTGGTTGAGATAAATCATTATCTCAATACCCTAATTATTGGACAAGATATCATTCATACTTTTTGAAGGTTTATTTCCAAAATGGTGCTCGTGGATAGTTAAATGAATTGTAAGTCGAACAAGTTCTGCTACTTCCTCCTTGTAAATTTTCCACTTTGGGACAAAATATGGTACGGGACAGTGCTGGTAAAAATTTTGCGCTTTCCTATAAAAAGTGAGGGAGTGAAATACAGTGGCTGATAACAACGAGGACAAACGTAAGACTAATGATAGCGGGTCAATCGCATTTAATGTAGGCGTGGTTCCCGGGGATACAATGGCTGCCGCACTTGATCCATTTGGTTCCGTTGCAGGTGCTCCTACAGGCCAATCGCTGGAAAACAGGTCAGGTGTAGGTATTGTTGACGCAAACGAGGATGGCTCCAAAACACAAAATACTAATGAATAAAGCCATCCTTTAACCGAGCGGCTATAGCAGACTGTGGACTTCCAAATTGGGAGTCCATTTATTTTATAAATATTTTATTAATTCCAGTATTATTTAAAGTATCGAATTTCATATTGAAATCAGCTAAGGATTCAATAGTAAAGCTCAACACGGGCGTCGATCCAAGAAGGATTAACGGCCTTTTTTGTTGAATTCCTTAATGAACAAACTGGAGAATACTTCATAAATGTTTAAATTAATCGGTGGTTTGAAAAAATTTGTACCTTAATGAGGTGTAAAATGGAAATCGTGATGTTGCGTGACGTAATCGAGGAGGACCTGGAGATTTTTTTTGAACAGCAGATGGACACGACCGCTAATTTCATGGCCGCCTTTACTACAATGGACCCGTCTGACAATGTCGCTTTTAAGGCACATTGGGAGAAGATTTTAAACAATGAGGCGATTATAAAAAAGACGGTCATGTATGGCGGAAAAGTGGCAGGATATGTCTCAAGCTTTGAACAGTTCGGTGAACGGGAAGTCAGCTATTGGATTGGACGAGAATACTGGGGGAAAGGTGTAGCGACAGAGGCACTCTCTCAATTTCTGGATTGTATAACCATTCGCCCTCTTTATGCACGTGCGGCGAAGGATAACATTGCTTCCATTCGCGTATTAGAAAAGTGTGGATTTGAAATAAAAGGAGAAGACAAGGGATACTCCAATTCAAGATCTGAGGAAGTTGAAGAATTTATCCTGAAATTGTCTCAATAAAAAGCAGTTGTGGGTTCAACAAACGGAGACCTTAGCTCAGATAACCGCCCCCCTTAGAAGGCGGTTATCTTTATACTTAGAATCAACCTAATGGTTAAATAGCCAAAAGCTTCAAAATCGGCCATAAAAGGATGGGGAAAGATGAAAGTTTTAAAAAAACTAAGAGATGGATATGTAATTAGGCATGCAAATAATGTTAAGTTACCGCAATTTCCTTCAGGTAATAGGATCAGAAAGAGAATAGTTTTTTCGGGAAGAGTGCAAAAAGTAGGATTTCGCCTGGAATTATTTCGTATTGCCGAAAGATTGGACTTAACCGGGTGGGTAAAAAATTTAGAAGATGGAAGTGTGGAAGCTGAATTACAGGGGGAAGAATCGAAAATTCAGTTCTTGGTAAATTGCATGCAGTCATTGAAACGTGCATCAGTCAAGAAAGTGAATATAATTGATGTGCCTGTTAATGAAGATGAAGAAAACTTTACAATAGTGAGATAAGGTTTGGCTCTTTCTCGTCAGACATCAACCACTCTTTGACATTCTACCGGAATCTTCTTGATTTGAAGAGACATTCGTTTTCGGGATAAAGGAGAACCAGAACTTATTGAACACCGGCACGGGAACTCAATGAATAAATATACGCATACAAAAAGATGTTTGTGGTTCAATGAAGACTACAAACATCTTTTAAAAGGTTATATTCCTATTTCCAACATTTTTGAAGTTACCTTCTCGACCCTGTCCTCTATATCCAAACCATTAAACTTCGGCAGTTTCATTTCGCTTACGATTTTTCCGTCACGCATAAACAGTATACGTTCCGTCCTAGCTGCCACCTTTGCGTCATGGGTTACAATCATAACTGCAGTACCTTCTGTGTTAATTTCCGATAAAATATCCATAATCTCTTGCGCGGACTTTGAGTTGAGCGCCCCTGTAGGCTCATCCCCGAAGATGATTTTCGGATTGTTCATTAGCGCTCTGCATATTCCCGCACGCTGAAGCTGTCCTCCCGAAACTTGGGTGATATCACGCTTTTCAAGCTCTGAAATGCCTACTCTTTTCATAAGGCTTTTTGCCTTCTGCGCAATTGTTTCGGTGTTCTTTCTATTATCCTTTATTGACGGTAGGATGATATTATCAAGAATGTTCAAGTTTTTTAACATCGTCGGCTGTTGAAAAATAAATCCCATTTCTGTTCGGCGTATATCTGAAAGTTGCTTCTCTCCGATGGCCGATAAATCTTTGTTGTCAAAAACGACTGTTCCGCTATCAATACGATCCATCCCACTGAGTGCAAACATTAGCGTCGATTTTCCAGAGCCAGAAGATCCCATAATAGAAACGAACTCGCCCTCGTTAATTTCTACAGACACTCCGTCGAGGACATTGCGCTGCTCAACTCCCTCTCCGAAGGACTTTACAATAGAATCCCCATTAATAATCTTGTTCATATCTCCTACTCCTTTATATTTTCGGATATGTTTATTTGCCCTGTTCGTGTTGTGCCAATCACTGTTGCAAAAAGCACCACGCATATCATCATCAATGGACTTATCAGATACGCAGATAGCGGATTGACTTCGAAGTTAAACGTTGATGCCCCAAACGAGGAGATTACTGCACCCGCAAGCATTTCTCCAAGTGTGTTTGCCAAAAGTGTGCCAAGGAAAATTCCGATGATCAAAACGAAAACCGAGCGGGATACATATTGCACCTTAATATCCGAGTTTGTAAAACCGAACGCCTTCATGACGGCAATGGAATACCTGTCCTTTGCAATAAGCATTTTCATAAACAACAAGGTAACCAGAACCGTAATAACCAGCGCAACAGCAATTGCAGCGTAGGAAGCCATTTCGACGGAACTTATTGTCGAGCCGAAAGTCTGTAGAACAAATTCATCAATATCGGATGTCTTAGCAAAATCAAATTTTTCCGAGTATCCTAAAACCTTGCTGTCAATGAGGGATTTATCTGAAAGTTCAACACAAACGATGGTCCATATGACGTTCGCCGAATTGTCGGTGAATACAGCCTTTGCGGTTTTGCCACCGTTCGTTACATCGGAGTATATTCCTGTAACCGTGAGATTTTTCTCTTTCCCTTCAATCACCAGCGTAATGACATCACCGACCTTTTTACCCATCTCATCAGCATATATAGTCGACAGTGAGATTTCGTTTTCTGCAGCCGGTGCTCTCCCCTCAGAATACTCGATAGGAAATGCCGAATGGTCACCGAGTTCGACTTTCATGTTTTCCTCTGACCCATTGGTTTTTACTTTAAAAGTCTTAGTTGTCATAACGACATATTTTGAAACGTCACTGTCGCTTTCAATCGCCTTTACAATTTCATCGGTTTTGTCAGCTATACTGGTCTGAATCCGCAAATCATAGTTCCCAATCCCCATATATTCGATGAAGTTTTTAGACGAAATCGTGTTGTACAGGTTCTGAGGAACAATAATAATAAATGCTGAAATCACCAGGACTACAAGCATTGTGGCATAAAGTCTTTTTCTTGCGAGAACATCCTTAATTCCGAGAAAAACATTCGTGCTAAACAGTCTGTTTCCAGTTAAAGTAAAACGCTTGGCACCAGCTCTCTTTTCCTGGGAAGTACCAAAACGTATAGCTTCAGCAGCGGATATTTTCCGAAAACGTCTTAAGACTAGGTTTACATAAGTAACAATTGCAAGAAATACAAGGAATATGCCAATGACTCCCAAAACCATGGCAAAAGAAGAATTTTCGCTTTCGCCCATATAAAGCCGTATATTCTCAAGAAGCATACCTTGGAAAATAAGCGAAAGAATAAACCCAAGAATGCTGCCTGCCGCGGCAATTGCTGCATATTTCGCAAGATATATCTTCTTTATATCGGAAAGGCGGAGCCCAATTGCTTTCATCACGCCAATTTCACGATAGTCGTCTTCAATTTTTGCAAGGAGCGTAAAGCGTATGCTCATAAATGCAATTGCAATGACAAGTGCGCTTACAAGAAGGATAACCGAAATCATCATCCCGTCTGAAATGGCGTTCATCGTTTTGAAAAGCGAATAGGTAACCGTGGGTCCGTTCGCTTCAAGGCCTGCTGAAGCATAAGCTGTTTCAAATTCCCCTATCGCCGAGAAATCCTTTAATCGGAACTCAATCAGGTATTCGATACTGCCAAGGTCTTTGATTTCCGCAAAATCATTTTTGCTTACAAGAAATCTCTTTGATGCGGAGAGTGATGAATTCATAGTCGAATCACGGAGAAATCCCGCAACGGTAAATTCCTTCCCGCTTATTACGGCCTTGTCACCGATCTTTGTAGTTTTGTCCTTCATATAAGCTACTGGAACATAGATCTTGCCGTCAGATACGTTGATGATGTTCCCATTAAGATCAAGTAGATAGTCGAACTTTTCGTTCTGTATGCTGAAGCCGTTATCCTGAACACTATTCGCAAGCGAATGATCGCCTAAAATAATCTGCGAGCCATCCATGCCTAGAAACTCAACTACCTGATATTCTTCGACGCTGTTATTTTGCTCAGCAAAGGATGCAAGCCGATCCATATCGATTTCACCCGAGTGCATCTGCATAAAATGTGGCGTTTCCGCCTTTTCCATAAGAGTATCCAGCGCTCCCGTTAGATTGATTACGAGAATCGCTGCGAGTGAAACAAGCATAGCTGCTGCTGCGACAAATATCATGGTAGTCAGGGTAATCGCTTTACTCTTTAACATGTCGTTACGAATTATTCTGTAATACATAAGCCACCTCTGTTTTAAGCTATTTGCCCATTAACAATAAGAGTATTCTGAGTTCTATTCTTCGCCGCCAAACATCTTCAAAACTTCCATCAAACTCCCATTTTCAGCTCCAAGAAGCCTTTCTGCATTGAAAATAAACGCATGTATGCGCGAAGCACGCTGCTCGGCGGTCATTTCAACCATATCGTCGTCAAAAACAGTATTCATGTAGGTCACAATCATTTCCATGCACTCGTATGGGTACGGTGTTTGGAAAATCCCCTGTTCAATGCCATCTTGGATAATTTCGGCCATAATAGGCGTAATGCCGTTAATAATGAACTTTTTTATTTTCTGATGCATAAGAGCGTTCTGTGGCTTATGAATGTGATCCATTATTTCCTTGCTGCTTCCACCCTTTAGGTTCATGGAAATTACGACACGAATGATCCGTTCGATTATGGGGATGCGTTTGTCCTTGGAAGTTTCCTTTGCTACACCTAAAAGATGGTTACTATAGCGGTCGATCAGCGCATCCATAAGATCCTCTTTCGACTTAAAATGATAGTAAAGCGTCCCGCGGGCAATTCCAACCTTATCGAGAATATCCTTTGTTGTTGTCCCGTCAAACCCCTTTTTACCGAAAAGCTCATCCGCTGCATCCAGTATTTCGTTCCTGCGTTCCTCGGCCTTTTTAACAACTCTCATCCTCATGCCCCCTAATTATTGACCGACTGTCAGTCGATTTAAGAATAGCATTCTATTTTAATTAGAAGTGTTAAAAATGTGTAAAATTTTATCAATTTTACAGAAAAATACCTTACATTCGAAATGAATACTTGACCATTTTCCTTTGCCCAAGAAGGATTAAGGCAGCTTTTTGTTGAATTATTTTTAGTTAAAGTGGAGTATTAGTCAAAACTGTCAATTCCGAAAAACTTAATAGTATCGAAAAATCAAAGATTTGAAAGATTACACTAAACAGTGAGGAGATTGATCGTATGCAAGTTGTAACCAAAATGTTTTTAGAACATCTCGACATGCATTTTCATGAGAATGAGTGGTTTGCATCCATGGATCAGGCGCTTCATGGAGTCACCGCAGCTGAGGCAGCATGGACAAGTTCGGGAACCAGCAATTCGATTTGGCAGATTGTCAATCACCTGATATTTTGGAATGAAGACGCAATCCACCGAATTAAAGGCACAGAGAACCCGCATAAGCCAGAAGACAATGAAGAAACTTTTGGAAATCCGGGGAATCCAGAAGACGAAAACGGGTGGGCTCAGACAGTGCAGCGCCTTAACGAAGTCATGAACAAAATGAAAACGGTCATTGCGGACCTTGACGATGAAAAATTAAAAGCTCCTTATGCAGCTAACAGGTACTCGATTGAGCGTTTACTCAGCAATATCATGATGCACGATACGTATCATCTCGGCCAAATTGTTCTGTTGAGAAAGCTGCAATCCTCTTGGGGTGGCGTAGATTGGTCCTAAAGCACAGCGGCCTTCCCCGCCTTAATTGGGAAAAATGCAAAGACCGTTAAGAAATGTAATTATCCAATTACTGAAAGCGTTGATCTTAGAAGGATTAACGCTTTTATGTTTTTCCCGCCAGGACAAAAAGGAAAAAACAAGTTGTTTATCGAATAAAGGGAAGGATGAGGAAATTAATAGGAGATATCGATTGCCATAGGATTATCCTATTAAGCAACTCCAGGCGCCAAAGTGCTCATCGTTTTTTTGAAAGGGAAGGATACGACGGCTGCGTAAGTAAGGGGTTTAAAAAATATTTATAATGAGCTATTTAGGTTGGATGCTAGCTTCATTAAAAGATAGGGAGAGTTTTAATGCTAAATCGCGTCATTCAACAATTCAAATTACATATTCAATCAATAAACGAAGTAGAAGATTCCCATAGTTCCACAGTCTATAAATGTAATTTGCCAAAAGGTGAAACTGTTTTTGTGAAAATTCCCTATACGAAATTAAAATTTCAGCGTGAGTTAGAGGCCTATGAAATTTTGAGGGGAAGGGTTTCGATACCGGAATTACTCGACGTTTGGCCTGGTGATGGGGAGTGTCCGGGCGCCTTTTTATTGTCCGAGTTAAAAGGAAAACCGTTGATACCTGATACTTCGCACACCGTAGCCTATCAAGTTGGGGTCCTTCAAGCAGGGATGCATTCGGTACAGCCGCCTGTCGGGAAAGAGTTGACCGGTATAAAAAACGAATTTACCGACTGGTCTAACTTCATTGAACGGCAATTTTACAGTTTTGCCGCAGATGTAAAGGACGTATTGGATTCGCGACTATACGAACAAGCCATTACTAAATTTGAAAAAATCAAGGGCCAGCTACCGTCTCCGGATGGACCAAGTTTTGTACATATGGATTTCCGGCCTGCCAATATCATTGTTGATGGCGATAAGGTTTCCGGAATCATCGATTTTGAGAGTGTCCGGTTTGGCTCGACAGAAATTGATTTCACAAAACTGTATCGTGATTATTTGAGCTTCGATTCTGACTTGTATAAGTCTTATCAAGAAGGATATAACAGTGTCAGGCCATTGATTGATTTGGAAATCGTGCTGCCTTTTTATCAATTCACAGATGCTTTCAATAGTATCGGCTGGTGCAAACGCCGGGGGATTGAGAAACATGCTGTGTTTTTGGAAAAGAATTTATCGCTTTTAAAGGGTTTTTTACAATAAATCACCAGTGGGCAGGCTAGTCTACTCTACTCAAAAAGTACCTTGATTCAAAAATATCAGTGGGACGTAATATTATCTAAGACTTCCTTAAAGGGTAAGAAATAACCTTTTGACATTTTAAGGTATTACGTTATAATGATGATAATTTAACTGAAAACTTTAAAAGCGATGATAAGAAAGAGTAACATAAGCAGAAGCAAACAGAAAGCTGCCGGATGATGAGAGGCGCGTGCGGAGTTTATGCGAATACGTCTTTGAGCTGTGTACCGAATCTTAGTAGGCTACACCGGGGTTGCTGCCGTCATCACAGCAAGGGTATCGCGAATCGCCGTACCAATCGAGGGTAACTGTGTGAGCAGCTATTAAATAAAGGTGGTAACACGTATATAAGCGTCCTTTAGGTTTTTTACCTAAAGGGCGTTTTTTATTTGATTTTAAAGGAGAGATAGGGATGTTTCTAGTACCGGAAGAGCAATTGCCAATCATTTTAAAGGGAGTTCAAACAGTCGTTGATGAAAGAGAATTAAAGGATAAATTACAATACTCTTACGATACCCGCAAGCCGCTTATTGTAAAATTGGGACTGGATCCTTCTGCTCCCGATATACATTTGGGGCATGCAGTGGTACTTCGCAAAATGAAACAATTGCAAGATTTAGGGCATCAAATTGTTATTATTATCGGGGATTTCACTGGGCGCATAGGTGATCCAACGGGCAAATCGAAAGGCCGTGCCGCACTTTCAAGTGAACAAGTAAAGGAAAATGCAAAAACGTACTATAATCAAATTTTTAAAATATTGGATGAAAATAAAACCATTGTTCGTTTTAATAGCGAATGGCTTTCAGCATTAAACTTTGAGGACGTTATTCAGTTAGCAAGTTCTATTTCTGTTGCCCGGATGTTAGAACGGGATGACTTCCAAAAGCGCTACAAAAATGAAGTACCAATTAGTTTGCATGAATTCTTTTATCCGCTCATGCAAGGATATGATTCGGTTGAAATAAAAGCGGATATTGAGTTGGGCGGTACAGACCAAACGTTCAATATTTTAATGGGGCGCCAACTTCAGAAGCATTTTGGCCTCGAAAAGCAAATTGCTTTGTTTATGCCATTGCTAGAGGGGCTTGATGGTATTGAAAAAATGAGCAAGTCTTTAGGCAATTACATTGGCGTAAATGAAGCACCGGAAGTGATGTTTAAAAAGGTCATGGAGGTGCCGGACTCATTAATCATTAAATACTTTGAACTGGCGACAGATGAGCATCCATCCAGGATTGGGAAGACCCAAGAGCGTTTAGAACAAGGTGAAAATCCACGGGATATTAAGCTTGAACTTGCAGAGATTATTACGACACTATACCACGGAGAGGAGGAGGCGGAAAAAGCGTTTGATTTTTTTAAAACTGCATTCCAAAAAAGAGAAATTCCAGAAAACATACCAATGCTGACATTAACTTTAGAACATCAGACACTTGAACAAGTAATTCCGTTATTAATTGAAAATCAGCTTGTTAAAAGCAAAAGCGAGTTCATCCGTTTAATTTCACAAAATGGGGTTTCGCTTAATCAGCAGAAACTTCGAAAAGAAGACCTGGTAAATGTGATTCAATCAAAAGACGTTTTGCAAATAGGAAAGAAGCGATTTATACAATTTATGAGATAAGATGTCCTCAAACAAAAAAGCCCCTTGATTCGGGAAAATTCAAAGGGGCTTACTTATACATTAATTGTGCGCTTTCTCCAAGGCCAGTTTAATGCCAAAGCCAATCAAGATGGTGCCTGTAATGCCTTCAATGATACTTTGCGTTTTGGGCTTTTTCATGAAAACACTGATATGATTAATCAAAGTGACATAAATCAAGAACCATACGGCGGTCAAGACAGTGTATGTTATGCCCATGATTAAAAACGGAATAAAGGTGCCGCTGCCTGGATGAACGAATTGCGGCAAAAGGGTCAGGAACAGGACAGCCACTTTTGGATTGAGGATATCCGTCAGGAACCCTTGCTTAAAACACGATTTGTTCTCATACCTAGTGTTGGTGACCGCTTCAAGACTGGCTGTTTCATCCTTTTTCCTCAAGGACCATAATGCTTTGACGCCCAGGTAAATTAAATAAACCGCGCCGACGTATTTGAGAATCGAAAACAAAATGGCCGATTTCATAATGAGTGCTGAAAGCCCCAAGATTGCGGCGGAAGTGTGGATGAGAAGGGCGACACAAGTGCCGGTAGCCGTCTTAAGCCCGCCGACTTTCCCCGCAGTAATCGTATTTTTCGTCACAACCGCAATATCCGGACCAGGCAAAACAATCAAAAACAAACTCATAATCAAAAACAGAAAGAAATTATCCACGAAATCAACCCCGATCCATATAAAATCTTACTCCGTATTATATAGGAATCGCGTACAGTGTGGAAGCCTGAAACAGGGGACGTCCCCGCCGTTTCACACCAAAGTATTTACATAAAGAAACAAGTAAATCCACTTCCAAATCACCTTGAAGGATTTAATCGTTCGTCCAAATACCAAAAACATTATATAATATTCTAATTGGTCGGAATCTGCCGTGATAAAAGCGAAATAAAGATTCTCCAAAAATTTTTTACAAGGATTAAAATGGGTTCGTTAAAAAGGAGTAAGAAGGTGCAGCAACTAAAAGTTCAGTTTTCAAGAATGGGTATTCTTTTCATGCTTTTCTTCTTGATTGTTCCCACTGTTTTAACCGGGACTAGTGATCCCGCTTTGGAAAATAATAAGAATGGATTAAATCATCTTTGGAAAAAGAAAATACCGGATCTTGATAATAGCGAAATGATATATGTTGTGGCTGATAAAAATAAGGCTAAAACTGATAGGACCAAACAACTAAAAAAGGCTTTAAAGCTTGGAGCTGGAAAAGTCATCGTTTTGCCACCTGGCAGCTCATTTAAAATCAGCGGTTTAGTCGTACCCGACAATACTACGATAATTGGGTATGGGTCAAAACTATACAACGATAAAAAACATCAACCCCTTTTGACAATTGGCAATGGGGTAAAGTTATACGGGATTGAGCTCCAGGGGGCGGGCAATACAAAAGCCGATCCAAAAGGAGTCGGTATAAGGATTCGGGGAGCAAATGCATCCAACTATGTCAAAAACATTGTTATAGAAGATTGCTTTATTCATGATATTGGTTTCTATGGTATTCTTGCTAAATTTGCAGATAATGTAAGGATTTCAAATACAGTTATCCGTGATATTGGTTTTGCTGGAGTGGGCGGATTGTCTGTCAGTAATATGCATATTAACAAGAGCCATATAAAATCTATCTCACCAGGGAACAAAGGAAATGCATACGGAGTCTTTTATTCACGAAAGGGTGCAGAGAACAACGTAAAGGCACACCCCAGAAGCACAAATAGTTCGGTGACGAATAGCATCATTGAGGACATTCCGTTGTGGGAGGCACTTGACACCCATGGCGGAGAAAATATTACGTTCAACAATAATACGATACGAAATACGAAGGTTGGCATTGCATTTGTTAACGCAACAGGGAAAGGTGGGAAAGAGCTATTTGGTTCCCAAAAATGCACGGCTAAAGGCAATCGAATTGAAGGAATTGGCAAGGGATATGGGATCGTTGTGGCTGGAACGCCATCTGATCACAGTAGCGGCTGTACCATCGAAGGAAACCGTTTACTAAAGACGGGCCAGCAGGGGAATGGCAGCTCTGGTGCAATCCAGGCTTCCTATACGAAGGGTTTGGTTATAAAAAAGAATACATTGGTAAATTCATACGCAAATGGTGTCCACCTTTATACTCATAATCAGCAGTTTTCAGTTACTGAAAACAGGGTGGAGGATGTACAGGATAATTTGTATAAGACGCCTTCTGCCATTGCCTTACGTTCTGGCCATAATTCCGGTACAATTGCCGGCAATAATCTTATCAAAAAAAATCCAAAATTAAACCGCTTCGTATCCATTCGTGGAATCAATATAACCACAAAAACAAATATGAACCTCGTCATAGCCAGGAATACAAATAACTATGTTCTTCCTATAGCAGGAGGAACAGGTGACCATGTACAATACTTGTCAGAATAAACTCTTTATCAGGTTACAGTTAAAAGCCAGTCTATATAGGGAGTTGCCTTAAAAAGGCAGCTCCTTTTCTATTCCCAGTGAGTAAGTATTACAAGCGGTTTATTCCTCTTTTTGTTTTTTCCCAATAACACTAGGAGGATAGTTCAAATGAATAACGAATACTTCTTTTAGGAGATATTTAACGCCATATCCAAAAGTGAGGTAGTGATGACTAGGCAAATTGAAATTACTGAGGCAATCAACTATATTCAAACGCACCTGTATGATGAAATAACCCTCGATAAATTGGCCAGCCATGTGGCGTATAGTCCCTTTCATTTCAGCAGGATTTTTAAACAGGAAACGGGCTTGCCGCCTTTGTATTTTGTTTCCTCGATGCGCTTGCAGCGGGCAAAGGAGTTATTGCTTAACACAAATATGTGTGTCCGCGATATTGCCCTGGAGATCGGGCAGCAAAGTTTAGGGACATTTACGACCCGGTTTACGAACAGCGTCGGGGTAACGCCAGCCAATTTCCGCAATACCCAGGAGGAAGCGGAAACCCTTCTGAACTCGCTCCAGCAGCTGGGTGGAACAACAGGCTTTCAACATAGTGCGAAAAATCCCTTATCTGTAAAAGGAACCGTCTTTACGGATGAGGAGTTTGAAGGGGTCATCCTGGTAGGCTTATTTCCAAAGCCCATCCCGGAAGGCATGCCGCTTTACGGCACTCTTTTGTTTTCGCTTGGTGAATTCCAGTTTAAAAACGTAAAACCCGGCCTATATTATTTGTTCGCCACATCTGTTTCATGGGGAATGAATGCGCGGTCCGTCCTGATTCCCCACACAACGTTAAGGTACAAGCCGACAGGTTCCATACAGGTCAACGGGAATGAGCAAGTCCCGCACCAGGATCTACACCTCCGAGCAGCCCAACTAGACGATCCCCCAATTCTCATCTCGATTCCCAGATTGATGAATAACTTCCTTCAACGAACTAAGACAGCAATCCATGAGAAATAAAAACATATTGACAGTGATAATATTGGTATAAGATTGTCCAAAATGAAAACGAAAGGTGGCCAATATGTATAGTTAATGCCTTTGAAAATGTCGCATGATGTGAAGGGGAAGGCAGTTTGACTCAAAAAATCCAAATTAAAAACATTTAAGGAAAGAGGTTGAAAAATATGTTTAACACGGTTGGCCAGATCATGCTGTATGTAAATGACCAGGATGGAGCGGTGAAATTCTGGACCGAAAAGGCGGGATTTGTCGTAAAAGCAGACGAAACGAACGGCCCAATGAGATGGATTGAAATTGCTCCAGCGGAAGACGTCCAAACAACAATTGTCCTCCACAACAAGGAACTTATCGCCAAAATGGAGCCTGAATTAAATCTTGGCACACCTTCATTAATGTTCTTTACTGATAATCTGGACAACTTATATGAGAACCTATCATCGAAGAACGTTACCGTAGGGGAAATCGTAAAAATGCCTTCAGGCAGGGTATTCAACTTTGCGGATGATGAAAGCAATTATTTCGCGGTAATGGAAAAAACCAAATAAAAAATAATGGAGGGATAAAAAGTGGGAGTCCAATCAAACCAAATCTTTGTCAACCTGCCAGTAAAAGACCTGAACAGATCAATCGAGTTCTACAAGCAAATCGGCTATGAATTCAATCCTCAATTCACCGATGAAAAAGCAACCTGCATGATAATCGGCGAGAACATCTATGCAATGCTTCTCGTCCAGCCATTCTTTCAGTCGTTTACGAAAAAGGAGCTGCCAGATCCAAACGAAACGACAGGGGTGATCATTGCCCTTTCAACTGAAAGCAGGGAGCAAGTAAACGAAATAGTCGACAAAGCTGTAGCGGCCGGTGGTAAAGAAGTAAGCGAGCCGCATGACCAGGGATTCATGTATTACCGAAGCTATCAGGACCCGGACGGACACTATTGGGAAATCATGTATATGGAATCACATGCAGTGAACGATTAAAAAGGGGACAATGAAGGAGTGAAGCAGGGGACGGACCTCTAATGCTTCACTCCTTTTTTACTTCGTAATAATGGTAATCCTTTAAATCAGGCCTTACGTAATGCCCTATATTTCATTTCGAATCGGTCCACAATTAAATTCCGGTTTAAAAATCCGCATTAGAGTGAATTAAGTAGCATATTTCTTTTGACTTTTCTATAACTTGGATTTCCCCCTCCAATTTTTCTATTAAGTCATTAATTTCCTCAAAAAATGAAGCAATGTATTTTCCTATAGTGTATTTTGAGGCTTTTCCAAGTACAAAACCTATGGGCCCTCCTCCTAATATTGCGATATTTGCAACATCTAGTGATTTCTTTTCTTTTCTTAACAAATTTTCTTTTTCATTTCTAAGATTGTCTAAACTCTGCTTTAAACTATTTACTTCTAAATTCAAACTGGAAATACAACGCGCAATCCAATAATGGAAATCTTCTTTGCTCTTCAATGATAACCAGCAATAACCGATAAATAACTCAACTATTGCTTTTTCATTTTGTCTTTTTGAACCATTCAATGTTCCAGCTTCAATTATCCCTAGAGCGTCAATAAAACATCTCATGGCACTTTTTATATTTTCTTCTCTTTCTCTCTCTGTTCGATGATCTTTAACCGCATCACTTAGATAGATATTGGCACTGTACAGAGGACCCTTTTGTAAGGCATCAATGCCCTTTTCCAATTCATTTAATTTTTCTAAATTTGCAGCTAGGGCTGAGTTTAAAAGTTCGAACTGCCTATCTCCATTTAATTTTCGAATAAGAGCGGCAAATAGTGAAAAAATCATTGTTGGCTCCATAATACAAGGTGTCCCCCCTTATCCCTCGTGATTAACAATATATTAAATATCGTCATAATAATATTTGTTGTTTAATGTATCTCAAGAATACGAAATGATAGGTGTATTGGTATGCCTTTTGTAATTTTCAAATTCAACTGACATATCGAATCTCCATTATTAAAGGATATTTTGGACAAAAAAAGAGGGGTATCTCCCTCTCGTTTACTCTGTATCGATTTCAAGTTTTGCTTTTTTGAATGCTTCATCCTCTGGAATCATGACATTCAGCTTCTCCCAAATGGATGAAAATTCAACTGCATTATCTCTAAGTGACTTACTAAATGAATCAAGTGAACCGGATGGGTCCTCGGCCATTTCGGTGTGGGCCTTATAAACTGTGTACATATCTAAAAGCATATCATGAAGCTTTTCGTATTTTTTTGGAGGGTCATTTAGTTTTTTCATCAATCCTTTAACATGTTCATCATTTACGATCAACCCTGCTATTTCAGCTGCATGGTGCTTTCTTGCGGCAGCCAGCGATATATTGAAGTCAGATGAATAATTGACTTTTCCATCCAGGACATATTGATCATCATAGATCGTATCTCGCCATACCGATACGTAAGTGTTTGTCACTTCTTCGGCAGTAGCCCCGCCACTGATCATTGAGTAAGCGGCATCCCAATAATTCTTGGCGTAAGCAAATTCGTCTTTTTCTTTTGCGGAAGCCTGGTACGAGTTGTACCCAAAAAAACCTCCTGCAATCACAACAAGCGCTAATATTGCCAGCAGAATGATGGATTTTGATTTGCTTTTCTTTGGTTCCGTGCTTTCCTGGAGCATAGATTCAGTTTCCATGATGTGTTAACCCCCACCTACTCTTTCTTTTTAAATGCGATTTAAATATTAACATAAATGGAAAGAAGTGCTTGACGAAATTTGTCGAATTTTAAAAAGGTAAAATTTTCCGGTGTAATCAAATTCAATATCGTTTAGTAGGGAACTCGTTAAGACATCGCCGTACTCCTAATGACTCGTTACCAAAGATGAAATACTCGACGGCCGCCAGCAGGCTTAGTGGAGCTCCCGTCATTAATAAAATTTACGTTTCAGATTCAGATTGATGAAGTTCCACTTCAAGTCCGCTCATGTCCTGGGCTATGCCAGTCCCTGGAGAAATACAATTGACTAGTTCGTATAATTGCCATTTCTCATGAAGAATCTCAAGTGCAAGCGGAAGGACTTCATTCTTTTTTTCATCCAGGAAATGGATATTTCCAGAACCCAGCCTTAAAACCCTTCAGTTTGCCCGAAACCTTTATCGATTAGAGCAAAAATCCACTTTCTAACTCAAGACTAAATAGACTATCCAAGCCTAACTGCCTGTGCTCTGTTCAATTCCAAATAAAAAACCCCACTCCGGCCAATCGGCCAAAGTGGGGTTCCTTTAAAAAATATTCTCACGCAAGCATCAAAGCCGGAACCGTAAAACCTACATCCCAGCCCCAGGCGCCTGCATATCATCAAGCTCAATCCCGCGTGAATGCTTCGTCGGATTCCAGCTCTTGTTCTTGAACGTAAGCAAGCTCCACACGAACAACGGAATATAGCTCAAATTAAACAGGATCATACTCACAAAACTGCGAACAAAACTCACCTTCTGCAGCGAATCCTTCACAATCGTAAACGCCACATAGTAGAACTGGAACACAAGCATCGTCAGCCAGATATACCAAGGCATAATCGGATTGAACCAGCCAGCGTCCATAAAGATCGACATATAAATCACAGCCGCCGTCACCGTATTCAGCACAATCTTACCAGGGTTCAACAAATACAGCACCCCGTCAAACGCCTTAATATCGAGACGTGACAAACTCCTCCACAAAAGCTTCGGCGTATACTTGAAGCACACATCCCAGTGGCCTCTGGCCCAGCGCAAACGCTGCACACATGAAGCAATAAAGCTTTGAGGCTTCTCATCAAACACCCTCGCGAAGTGGCACCAATGCGCTTTTTCACCTCGTAATAGGCACTGCATCGTAAACTCCAGATCTTCCGTCAACGAACGCGCTGACCAGCCAACCTCGTTAAAAAGCTTCGTTTCGACAACGAAACCAGTCCCGCCGACCGCATTTCCAAGGCCGATGTGGCTTTTTGCCAACTGCCAGGCCCGGTTCATATAGAAATAACTCGCCGCATACGACAGGCTCACCCAGTTATCGTTCGGATTTTTCGAATCCAAGTAACACTGGATCAATCGGTGGCCCGCATGCAAATGATTATTCATTTCCTTCAAAAAGTTCGGGGACACCAGATTATCCGCATCAAAGAACGAAACCCCGTCAAAATCAGTCACCAAACGATCGCCATACGTATCCACCGCATACTTAATCGCATACGGCTTCCCCTTAGGCTCGCCAGGCAAATACGTGTGCTCAAGCACCGTCGCGCCCAACTCCCGCGCAATCTTCGCTGTATTATCATCACAATTATCCGCAATCACACAAACCTCGTACAACTCTTTCGGATAATCAAGCGACTTCAAATTCTTCACAAGCTGCCCAATCACGCTCTCCTCATTATGAGCGGCAACCAGCAACAAGAAACGCTTCTTTGGGGCGAACTCCTTCAGCTTCTTCGGTTTCTTGAACCCCCAGAAGCTGATCACCAGCCAATACGTCCAGAAAAACAACAACACATACTGTAAAGTATCAATAATAACAGGAACCGCTGTCTCCATCATGAACCCCTCTCAACTGTATTCTTTTCTATATCTGTATCCTCATTCCTAAAAAACGCGCCCAAAACCCGCAGCCCAAACCAGGCGACAGGCACCAGCTTGTGCAGCCGCGAAGGATTCGAAAGCATCCGGTACCCCCACTCAAGCCCAAGCCTTTGCACCCAAACAGGAGCACGCCGCTCTCTCCCCGCAATCACATCAAAACTCCCGCCAACACCCATCACCACACGCGCACCCAACCGGCGCTTATACCGCTGAATAAACAAATCCTGCCGCGGAAACCCAAGCCCAACCAACAATAGGTCCGGACCGAAAGCACGAATCCGCTCGACAACTTCGTTTTCTTCATTTTTGGAAAAAAACCCATGGTGATAGGCGAACGACACAAGCGGAAATTCCGCTTGGAGCCTCGCCGCCGCGTCCTGGATGGCAGATTCCCGCGAACCGAGCAGGAACACCCGTATCCTCCGGTGCTCGTTTTCGCGAAGAAGCGCCCAAATCAGGTCATAGCCAGTGACACGCTCCGTTAGCACGCCGCCGGCCACCTTGCCGGCAAGCAAAATCCCCACTCCGTCCGGGGTTAAAAAATCCGCACCGTCCGCAATCTCTTGCAGCTCCGGGTCCCGGAGGATTTTCCCGGCAATTTCGGCGTTCACCGTCATCACATGGAACGGCCCGCCGTCGGGGGCCGCGAGTTTTTCGGATAATAGTTCAGTCGTCTCGGAAAAATCCTTGTCGGAGAATTCCAAAGAAAAAATCCGCGTCATCAAGCGGACCCCCTTTCCAATCTATTTTTTGTTTTGAAGATTCAAACGAATTAGGTCTATCGTCTGACAAACCACATATTAAATTATATTACGATATTATTACAAACACGATTGTGTTTATTTCCTATCAAGGAAATTGTTGTATAAATAAAGCGATTTTAAGGAATTTGGAAAAATGTTTCAGTATTAACATTGTAAATTTTGTTATATTTTAAAAATAATAAAATAGGAAATAGGGCTCATATGCCTCCCGCCATGAAAACAGGTGGAAAAGTATGAGGGATGCCGGTTCAGTTGAAACTACAACTAACCTGCCGAGATCTTTTGCCCGGCATTTAAGGTGAATAGAACATTGAGTGGAGAGATGGAGTTGTCAAACGAGAAGTTGAAGATCATGACTGTATTTGGAACAAGGCCGGAAGCGATTAAAATGGCGCCACTGGTGAAGGAGCTCGAAAGAACAGCGGAAATTGAATCGATTGTTACCGTTACCGCCCAGCACAGGCAAATGCTCGACCAGGTGCTGGACATTTTTCAAATAACCCCCGACCATGACCTGAATATAATGAAGGAACGTCAAACGCTTGCCGGCGTCACTGTAAGGGCGCTTGAGGGGCTGGACAGCGTCTTTAAGGAAACGAAGCCGGACATGGTGCTCGTTCACGGCGACACTTCCACGACTTTCGTCGCGAGCCTAGCCGCTTTTTACAACCAAATCCCGATCGGCCATGTCGAAGCGGGCCTCCGCACGTGGGACAAGTATTCCCCGTACCCTGAAGAAATGAACAGGCAGTTGACCGGAGTAATGGCCGATCTGCATTTCTCGCCGACAAGCCAGTCCCGGCAAAACCTGACCGAGGAAAACAAGAAAACCGATACCATTTTCGTAACCGGCAATACAGCGATTGACGCGCTTAAAACGACTGTGAAAGAAACGTACGCCCATCCAGTCCTTGAAAAGCTCGGCACTGACAGGCTCGTCCTTATGACTGCGCATCGCCGCGAAAACCTTGGCGACCCGATGGAAAACATGTTCCGCGCCATCAGCAGGCTCGTTGCCGAACACAGTGACATCCAGGTTGTATACCCGGTACATATGAACCCGGTCGTCCGCGAAACCGCCAACCGGATCCTCGGGGACAACCCGCGCATCCATTTGATCGAGCCGCTTGATGTAATCGATTTCCACAACTTCGCGGCTCGCGCGCACCTGATCCTGACGGATTCAGGTGGCGTGCAGGAAGAGGCGCCGTCATTGGGTGTGCCCGTCCTCGTGCTGCGCGACACGACCGAGCGGCCGGAAGGAGTGAAGGCCGGTACTTTGAAGCTAGCTGGAACGGACGAAATGACCATTTACCGAATGGCAAACGAACTGCTTTCCGACGAAGCGGCCCACGAGCAAATGGCAAAAGCATCAAACCCGTACGGCGACGGACACGCCTCCGCCCGGATTGTCGAATCAATACTGTATTACTTCGGTCTCAGAAACAAACGCCCGGAAGACTTCCAAGTGGAAACTGGAGTCCAGCATATTCAGCAATAGAGATTTAAGGTTAATCATGGAGCAATCGGTCAATAGGGTCGTTCTAAGGAAGGATTGCCAGGTTCAAAATGGAGGAATAGGTTAATAGGAGTAAGCTGTCCAAACTCCGGCAGTTCCGCACAATGGGGCGTGTTCATAAAATCAGAAATCGGTTTATAAATTTCGAAACCGGTTCAAAAAAGCATTAACCCGGTTCATAAATTCACAAAATCGGTTCATAAAAGCTAGCACCTGCTAGCATAATCACTAAAAAATATAGAGAAACCACATCTGGGGAGAGCACTACGCATGAAGAAACTACTGATCATATTGGTATGCCTCTCTGTGCTTGGCGGCGGCGCTTACTGGTTCGTTTCGCAACCGAATAATGCCCAAAACATACGGGAACAGGCATCAATTCAAGCTACAGCAAAGCCAGCGAAAGAAAAGCCGTATGTGGAAGAGTTTACCGGCGGGGATTTTTATGTTCTTTGGAAAAATGAGCAGAAAAGCCGGTCGCTCCACCCGGACAATGTAACCACGCTAACTACAAGCGAAACGACTGCCACCTATACAAACAATTGGAACGGCTTTCAGTTGAGCTTCCCGAAGGAGTGGGAAATCGACAGCCGCCAGGCACCCAATTACACAAGGCTGTTTACGAAAGATTTCCGGATTGACCTGACCGTGCAAAACGTTGACAAAGCGTGGACCTCGCCGGTTGGCTACATCACAAAGACTATTGAAACGCTCAAGCCGAACATTACCGCCGACAAACGGTGGTGGAAGCAAGGCTTTGCCGCGAGACAAATCGATTATGCCAGGCCGGCCATTCAGGGAATCGACCATGACATGAACCGGTACAGTTATCTGTTCTTAACAAGAGGGAACCGGGTGTTCACTTTTCAGCTCAAAACGGACGAGAAGCATTTCGAACCGATGAAGGCCGCGCTCATCCAAATGGCATCAACCTTAAAAACTGTTTCTCCAACCCAGATGGACCTGAATACGGTGATCAAAGCGAACCCACCCAACCCGGAAGTCAGGCTCAAACACAAATATGATTCGCTCATCATCCCGAAAAACCATTTCGTCATGGGCGCGTACATGCCAAAATCGAGGGACATTGACGCCCTGAACGAATACCTTGAAAACCCGCTCGGAGCGCAAATGTTTTATAAACCGATCGACAGCAGCTATGACGAATACACGAAAGAGCTGCTCGACGGAGACAAACTCCCAATCGTTACCATTTTATTTGAAAAAGCAAATTCAAGCACAAATGCCGATGTCGTCGAAAATATCATCAATGGCTCCTTTGATAAAAACCTGCTCACCTGGGCGAAAACCGTCAAGAGCCTAAAGGGGCCGGTCCTGTTCAGGCTCGGCAACGAAATGAATGGTGACTGGTCCGCGTGGTCCCACAAGAACACATACAACGACCCGGACCTATACAAGCTCACCTTCAGGCATATCGTCGAACTGTTTAAAAAGAACGGAACGGACAATGCTTACTTTGTCTGGAACCCGAACCATGTGTCATCCCCGTACTTCGAATGGAACGAAGCGCACATGTACTTCCCGGGTGACAAATACGTCGATTTCGTCGGCATGACATCGTACAACTTCGGCAAAACCCAATGGAACAACTACCAATACATCGACACGCTTTACGGCGACCTGTACTGGGAATACTCCCGTTCCTATTACGGTAAACCGCTCATGATAGGGGAGTTCGGAACAGTCGAAACCGGCGGCAACAAAGCCGAATGGATCACAACTGCATTCGAAGAAATCCCACGCACTTACCCAAATATAAAAATCGCTGTCTGGTTTGACCAGGCACATGGCCCATTCGATTTCCGCATCCGCACATCGCCTGCAAGCGCAGAAGCATTTAAAAAAGGAATGGCCCAGCCGGCGGTGGTGAAGGGGCTAAATTACAAATAGGTTAGTTGGTATCAAAAAAAACTGCCCAGACACGATGCTGGGCAGTTTTTGTATAGTCCGCTAATTCACTCTATACCGGCTCGAATAGCTCTTTATAGATAAAAATCGGCGAATCCATGAATCTTTTATTTACTGATAAAAGGGTTCTGTTTGCTGATAAAGACTTTCCGAATACTGATAAAAGGGGCTCATCCGCTGATAAACAATCTGCATCCGCTCGTACACAGTCAGTTTTGTGCTTCGAAGGTTTTGCTTGCAAGCCAACACGGCCCTTGGTTAATCAACTGCAAGCGCAATTTGGAATCATCTGATCAAATACAGCCAAGTACATACCGTTTAGGGGTGCGATTGGCTCTGCTCTTCGGGGGTCCAAGGACACCCTGAATTAACAAATATCCTGGTAGTCATATAAGGACAATTTACCGATACAATATAGTAACGCCAAAAAAACCCGCTATCGCTCGCGGGTTTTTGCATGCTTAAAAACCTATAAAATTTTTTATCACCCCATTTTCAAAAAATAAAACACCCAAAATCTAGAAAAGTATAAAATTTCCTACATTTTTTGGCAGAATTGTGGTTTAATAGTCTCAATGGAAACTTTTCAAATAAGTAGAAAATCCACCATTTTAAGACATTAGTCACATATTTATACCGATTTGGTTTATATAATGAAGAAAGTTTTACAAGAAAGCAGGAGGACTTCATGGAAGAAACAATTAGTTTGAAAGAATTGCTTGAAACATTAAAAAAACGACTTGGGCTAATCCTGACCATAACTTGCATAGCCGCCATTATCAGCGGTATAGTCTCATTCTTTATCCTGACGCCCATTTACCAGGCCTCTACCCAAATCCTCGTAAACCAGAATAAAAGTGAACAGGCAGTCTACAATTATAGCGAAGTGCAGACGAACCTTCAGCTTATTAATACGTACAACGTCATCATTAAAAGCCCTGCAATTCTCGACATTGTCAAAGACAATCTTAAACTCGGTGAAACGGTGAACTTGAATGAAAAAATCACTGTCGGCAGCGAAAAAGATTCCCAAGTCGTCAACGTGTCCGTCCAGGATCCAGATCCGGTGGTGGCTGCGAGAATCGCCAATGAAACCGCCTCTGTGTTTAAAGAAGAAATCGTAAAAATTATGAACGTCGATAACGTCAACATTCTCGCGAAGGCTGAAGTAAAAGAGAACCCGGAACCAATTAAGCCGCGTCCACTCCTCAATATTGCAATCGCAATTGTCGTAGGTTTAATGGCAGGCGTTGGCCTTGCGTTCCTTCTGGAGTATTTCGACAACACTATTAAAACCGAACAGGACATTGACCGTATCCTCGGTTTGCCAGTGCTTGGCGTGATTGCGACGATCGATAATGACAAAATTATCGAGATGAAAACAAAGCGGACTGAGCGGAGAACAAGAGCAAGAGGTGAAAAAGTTGGCATTTAGAAAAAAACACAAAACATTGGCGGCGCCCAATCGGGTCATGCTTGTCACCTTATTTGACCCGAAATCAACTATTTCCGAACAATACCGGACAATCCGGACAAATATACAGTTTTCATCAGTCGACCGCGAAGTACGGTCGCTGATGGTCACGTCATCTGGACCTTCCGAAGGGAAGTCAACAACGGCGTCGAACCTTGCTGTCGTTTTCGCGCAGCAAGGGAAAAAGGTCCTGCTTGTCGACGCCGATATGAGGAGACCGACTGTGCATTACACGTTTAACCTGCCAAATACATTTGGAATGACAAACGTCCTGACAAAGCAGATTTCGTTTTCTGAAGCTGTCCGGAATACTGATGTGGAAGACTTGTATGTCCTCTCTAGCGGCCCTATCCCGCCCAACCCCGCGGAACTATTAGGCGCGGCAACAATGGGACAGCTTTTTGAAGAGGCGCTTGAAATGTTCGACTTGGTCATTTTCGACACGCCTCCGGTCTTAGCGGTAACCGACGCACAAATTCTCGCCAATAAGTGTGATGGCACCCTGCTTGTCATATACAGTGGGAAGACTCAAATCGAGCTTATTACGAAGGCAAAAGAATTGCTCGATGCAGCACAAGGCAAGCTACTGGGAACAGTCCTAAATCATAAGGAAATCAAGTCTAATGACTATTACTATCAATACTATGGAGGCAAATAACACCTTTCGACAAAAACTCCCCCTTTACGCTTTAACGTAGTGCTGATAGTATTAAAAGCACACAGATTGGTAAAATTTTGGGAAGATGGTGGGTACAATGGTGGATGTTCATTGTCATATTATACCGGATGTCGATGACGGTGCTAAGGGTTTACAAGAGTCCATTGCAATGGCAAAAGCCGCGCTAGGACAGGGCATCAGGAAAATCATCGCTACCCCCCATCACCTTAACAGCCACGATGTAAATCCAAAGAACTCCATCCTCGAAAAAACACACCAGCTAAATGATGCGCTTCAAAAAGAAGGAATCGATCTGAAGGTACTACCCGGGCAGGAAGTCCGGATTTATGGGGAACTACTAGATGGAATTGAGAACGGGGAAATCCAGCCATTGGCTGGTTCGGAGTATATATTGATAGAATTCCCTGCAAACCATGTGCCTGCTTATACGGAAAAGTTGTTTTTTGACTTGCAGTTAAAAGGATACGTGCCGGTAATAGCACATCCTGAGCGGAACCAGGAACTGATCGAACGCCCGGAAGTTCTTTACCAGCTAATTAAAAAAGGTGCGCTTTCCCAGATTACAGCCGCAAGCGCTGCTGGTTCATTCGGCAAAAAAATTCAGAAATTCTCCCTCCAGCTGTTGGAGTCTAATCTTACTCATTTTGTCGCTTCCGATGCGCATAACTCAACAAACCGTGGCTTCATGATGGACAAGGCATATAGCACCATCAAGACTGCTTACGGAATGGATATAGTTTTCATGTTAAGGGAAAACGCCGAACTTCTGGCTGAAGGCAAGCACCCCCACCGCGAAATTCCGGTACGGATAAAACAGAAAAAATTCTTTGGTTTATTTTAATTAACGTCAGACATAGGCTTCTAATATGGTCCATACTTTCTGCCGGGGCCAGCGTGTCCCGGCCGGCGAGGCTTTCCTGTCCGTTATACCTGGAGGCACTCGGCCATGCAGTGGGAGGACTTCCCTCCTTAGACGCATGTCGTCAATTGCATGGTGTGAGGGCGGGTTAGATGCCCACTTATTTATATTGTATCGGTAGATGTCTAATGAAAGGATAGGGTAGTTAACACTGTTTACACTATTTTTTCATTAGATATTTATTTTTTAAGCTTACTTGGAAAAATTTACTAAAATTACATACTTTCGTATAAAGAGAAATAATTTAGTTCGAAAGGGGAAAATGACGTGGCCTTTAAATCCCGCCTTGCATTGCTGGTCCTGATTGATTCCATCCTAGTCCTGTCAGCCGTTTACGTAAGCTATATCCCGCTCCATCCGTCGCTTGGCATAACTTCATTCGGGATCGTGTCCACAAGTGCAATCACCATGCTAATCTGCCATCATATCTTTTCTTTTTATTACGGTCTTTACCAAAAGGCATGGGAATACGCCAGCATCGGGGAACTGCTTGCGATTGTAAAAGCGGTCACCTTTTCTGTTGTGGTGACAGGTCTGACTGAACATTTTGTCTACAACGGGGTCATGTTTAGGGGATTGGTAAGCACATGGATGGTCTACATCTTGTCCATAGGCGGTTCACGCTTTGTATGGCGGACGTTCCGTGATGCCTACTTCCACCGGAATAAAGGGAAGAAAAAGGCATTGATTGTTGGCGCTGGATCAGCGGGGCGAATGGTCGCCAGGCAGCTCCAAAAGAGCCAGGAGGCGGAACTGTGCCCGGTCGCGTTCATTGATGATGATCTTAGGAAACAGAAACTTCACTACCTTAATATCCCGGTAATTGGCGGAATACATTGCATCGAAAGTACTGTCACAAAATTGGGTATCGACAATATCATTATCGCGATTCCTTCATTAAGCAAGGCAGAACTGAACAAAATTTTCACCGAATGTTCCAAGACGAAAGCGAAAACGCAAATCCTTCCGAAGCTTGAGGATTTAGTGACTGGGAAAATCTCAGTTAGCCACGTAAGGGACGTAGAAGTTGAGGACCTGCTTGGCCGCGAGCCTGTAAAGCTGGATATGGAGAAAATCTCAAGTGATATTTCTGGTAAAACTGTCCTTGTTACAGGTGCCGGCGGTTCGATTGGTTCGGAAATCTGCCGTCAGATTTCCAGCTTTTCCCCTGCTAAAATTGTCCTCCTTGGCCACGGGGAGAACAGTATCTACCTAATTGATATGGAATTGCGGAGTAGCTACGGTGAGAAAATTGAAATCGTCCCGGTCATCGGTGACATCCAGGATCGGAATAGGATGTTCAAGGTAATGGAAGTACATAAACCAGATGTTGTTTATCATGCTGCGGCACATAAACATGTACCGTTAATGGAGTACAACCCTCGGGAAGCAGTCAAAAACAATGTCTTTGGTACTAAAAATGTTGCCGAGGCGGCAGACACATTCGGGGTAAAAACATTCGTCCTTATTTCTTCCGATAAAGCGGTCAATCCAACAAATGTTATGGGATCAACAAAGCGGATTGCGGAAATGGTCATTCAAAAGCTTGACCAGGAAAGTGAAACAAAGTTTGTGGCTGTCCGGTTTGGAAACGTACTCGGCAGCCGTGGAAGCGTTATCCCTTTGTTCAAAAAACAAATCCAAGCAGGCGGCCCGGTAACTGTTACCCATGAGGACATGACTCGTTATTTCATGACCATCCCGGAAGCCTCCCGCCTTGTTATCCAGGCAGGAGCTCTTGCTAAGGGTGGAGAGATATTTGTCCTGGACATGGGTGAACCGGTAAAGATTGTAGACCTTGCCAAAAACCTGATCAAACTGTCGGGCTATACTATAGAAGAAATCGGGATTAAATTCTCTGGAATCCGTCCAGGGGAAAAGATGTTTGAGGAGCTTCTTAATGAAAAAGAGGTATATCCAGAGCCGATTTATCCAAAGATTTTTATTGGGAAAGCTTTATTGGAGCAAGAAGAGGAAATTCAGTACCTTCTTGAACGGTTTAACCACTTCACATCTAATGAAATAAAAGCCTTTGTAATCAATCTCGCCAACAGGAAAAAGAACAGAATTTTTACGATAGCGAAATAGCTGCTTTTTAAAACACATCTCTCACTCAAAACCTATAGGTGGGAGATGTGTTTTTGTGTATAGGCCTTATTGTAAATTTTTAAGGCGGATTGAAAAAGTTTTACATAAATAGGAAGAAACTCGGTTAAGAATGGTTCTCTGGTGTTTATTTATCTTGTATTTACTTGGTAAGTTGAATTGGTATTACGAGGGATGTATAAGAAATAGATAACAATTTTGGTGGTTTAGAAGTTAGTAGGAATTAGAAATGAATATTCCAAGTAAGTTCTAATCTTCTAAAATATTTACAAACACGGGAAGGAAGTCTAGAAGATGGAGTCGACAAAAGTGAAGGAAAAAATATTCCTCTCCTCACCTCATATGAGTGATGAAGGTTATGAGATGCAATATATAAAGGAAGCTTTTGATACAAACTGGATTGCACCTCTTGGTGAAAACGTAAATGGTTTCGAAAGAGAACTGGTTGAGAAAGTTGGCTCGAAAGCGGCTGCGGCACTATCTTCAGGAACGGCTGCTATTCATTTAGCGCTCAAAGCAGCAGGAGTTGGGGAAGGGGATATTGTTTTCTGCCCAACACTTACTTTCTCTGCTACTGCAAACCCAATCATCTATCAAAATGCAGTTCCTGTTTTTATAGATAGCGATTATGAAACTTGGAACATGAGTCCTAAAGCTTTGGAAGAGGCATTTAAGAAGTATCCAGAAGTAAAGGCAGTTATTATTGTTCATCTATATGGCTTGTCCGCTGATATAGATAAGATTATGGATATTTGTAAGAAACATAATGTAGCGGTTATAGAAGATGCTGCTGAGTCATTGGGTACTTACTATAAAGGTAAGCATACTGGGACATTTGGTGATTATGGCATCTTCTCTTTTAATGGAAACAAGATTATCACTACTTCCGGTGGCGGAATGCTTGTTTCAAATAATGAAGAGAGAATTGCGAAGGTAAGATTTTGGTCTACCCAATCTAGAGATCAAGCAAGACATTATCAACATAGTGAATTAGGTTTTAACTACAGGATGAGTAATGTTGTTGCTGGGATTGGCAGAGGGCAGCTTAAGGTTCTAGGTCAAAGAGTAATTAAAAAGAATTACTTATTTGAGTTTTACAAGAGAGAGTTAAGCGAGCTTGATGGTGTTGAGTTCATGCCAAGCAATGATTGGAATGAGCCTAATTATTGGTTAAGTACAATGACTTTGACCGGTAGAGTGAGACCTATTGATGTATTTGAAGCATTGGAAGCTGAGAATATTGAGTCAAGGCCATTTTGGAAGCCAATGCATATGCAGCCGTTCTTTGAGAAGTATGATTTTGTTGGAACTGATATAGCAGAGAAATTATTTGAGAATGGTGTTTGTTTGCCGTCTGATACGAAAATGACGGATGAGGATTTAGTGAGGGTTTGTAGGATTATTAAGGGGTTGTGGTTACAGTAATGAAGAATTTAAAAGGTGGTATTTATAGAAGATTTATAAAGAGACCGATGGATTTTATCTTATCTTTAATTGCTATCGTTATTCTTAGTCCGTTCTTCTTAGTTGTTACTATTCTTGTGAGAATGAAATTAGGGAGTCCAGTGATTTTTAAGCAAAAAAGGCCGGGGTTAAATGAGACAATCTTCACAATGTATAAGTTTCGAACGATGACGGATGAGAGAAATGAGAATGGAGAATTGCTTCCTGATAGTGTTAGGTTGACAAAGTTTGGCAGATTTTTACGTTCTACTTCTCTTGATGAACTACCGGAATTATTTAATATTGTTAAAGGTGATATGTCAATAGTAGGGCCTAGACCACAACTTGTACGGGATATGCTGTTTATGAATTACAAACAGAGAGAGAGACACAGTGTATTACCAGGCTTAACTGGATGGGCACAAGTTAATGGTCGTAATGGTATTGCTTGGGAGAAAAAAATAGCTTTGGATCTTGATTATGTAAATAGAATTACATTTTTAAGAGATTGCCAGATTATATTTATGACAGTAAGTAAAGTATTTAAAAGAGATGGGATTAGTGCAGAAGGATTGGATACTGCAGAAGATTTTGGTGATTATTTACTTAGGAAGAAGAGGATTACTAAGGATGAGTATTCAGCTGCCATGGAAATGAGTAGGAAAATAAGCATCAGTTAAGGTAAGGTGAGATATCAGTATGAATGGTTGGAAGTATTATAATCATGCAATAATTTCATCAAACCCACCACATGTAAACCCGGATATTAAATACATTAATGATGGTGTTATATGGAAAACAGGTGAAGGTCTGTCTTTGTTTGCACGTTGGACAACGGATTTTGATTGCGGGTATGAAACTGAATGGTGGTACTGTATAAAAGATGACGAGATGGATATTAGTAAACTAAACAAAAAAAGAAGGTATGAAATAATTAGCGGCTTGAAAAATTTTGATGTAAGAGTAATTTCACCAAGAGAGTTTTCAGAAGAATTATTTTCAGTGTATCTTAATGCTTTTAACAACTATGTTAATGCAGGAAGAGCAATGACTAAAGAGCTTTTTTTATCACAGTGCATTAAAGATGATGACAATCCTAAAGTGGAATACTATGGTGCTTTTGATAAAGAAGAAGGTAGTTTAGCAGCTTATGCTTTGAATCATGTATATGATGACTATGTTAATTTAACAACAATGAAATTTGCGCCTAAATATTTGTCTAAAAAGGTATCCGCTGCTTTAGTTTACACAATGCTTTATAACTATCTAAATACTCAAAAAAAGAAATATGTTAATGATGGAGAACGGAGCATCCGTCACATTACAAATTTTCAAGAATATCTGGTTAAATATTTTGGATTTCGTAAGGCATATTGTAAATTACATGTTCAGTATAGAAACACATTTAAAATGGCTATTTATTTACTTTACCCTTGGAGAAACCTAATAAAAAAAATGGCAGTTAGTTCAGTAATCAACAACATCAGTGCAATTTTGGAAATAGAAAAAATAAGAAGAAGTTTCAGTGGGGAATGAAATATCAAACATATTTATGAAAACATATAGAAAGTTTTGGAGTGGGGAGAATAAACAATGGATGATTTAGTATCAATAATTACTCCAGTATATAATTCTGAAAAATATATTGCAGACACGGTAAAGAGTGTTGTAGCTCAAACTTATTCTAAATGGGAACTGCTGATTGTTGATGACTGTTCCACTGATAATACAAGAGAAGTAGTTAACGATTTTAAAGATCAACGAATTAAGTATTTAAAATTAAACATCAACTCGGGGGCGGCTGCCGCAAGAAATGAAGCACTTCAAAGAGCAAAAGGGAAATATATAGCCTTTTTAGATGCTGATGATATGTGGAAACCAAATAAATTAGAAAAACAGTTAAAATTTATGATTGAAAATAAAATCGGATTTTCATTTACAGGATACGAAATATTAAGAGAAAAAGAAAATAAAGTCATTAAGGTTCCATCTACGCTTAACTATAGTCAATTTATGAAAAATACTATTATTGGAACACTAACAGTAATGATAAACACTGAGTTAGTTGGTGAAGTTAGATTAGTTAATGTTAAAAAAGATCATGATTCAATGACATGGGCGAAACTTCTCAGAGACGGGCACTTGGCATATGGATTAAATGAAAGTTTAGCATATTATAGAAAAGTTGTAGGTTCTATTTCAAATGATAAATTTAAAGCTGCTAAGAATCATTGGAATAATTGCAGAAACATTGAGAAATTATCCTTACTGAGATGCATATACTTTTTCTTTTTCTATGGAATAAATGCAGTTAAGAAACATTATCTCTAGGCATTTCTGGCTTAAGATAAGATGGAGGAAGTTTTTGTGAAAATTACAATCACAGGAATTGGGTATGTAGGCTTATCTAATGCAATTTTATTATCTCAACATAATGAGGTCATTGCCCTTGATATTAATAAAGAAAAAGTAGATATGATTAACAATAAAAGATCTCCAATAATAGATAATGAGATTGAAGAATATTTAGCCACAAAGGAACTGAACCTAACAGCAACAATAGATAATTATAAGGCATACAAAGATGCAGAGTATGTAATCATATCAACCCCAACAAATTATGATCCGAAAAAAAATAATTTTAATACTAGAACAGTTGAAGATGTTATTGCCGATGTATTATCAATTAATCCAGAAGCTGTTATGGTAATTAAGTCAACCGTTCCAGTAGGTTATACAGAGAAAATAAAGGAAAAGTTTGAAACAAAAAACATTATTTTTTCACCAGAGTTTTTAAGAGAAGGAAAAGCGCTTTATGATAACTTGTATCCTTCAAGAATTGTAATTGGCGAACAATCATATAGAGCTAAAGTGTTTGCAAATTTATTAGTAAAAGGAGCTATCAAAGAAGATATTCCCATCCTATTTACAAATTCGACGGAAGCAGAAGCAATTAAACTGTTTGCAAATACCTATCTTGCCATGAGAGTCGCCTTTTTTAATGAGCTAGATTCATATGCGGAGGTTAGAGGATTAAATACTAAACAAATTATTGATGGTGTTGGACTCGATCCTCGAATAGGTAATCATTATAATAATCCTTCTTTTGGTTATGGAGGCTACTGTCTTCCCAAAGATACAAAGCAGTTATTAGCTAATTATGCAAATGTACCAAATAATATAATGACTGCAATTGTTGAGGCAAATAGAACTAGAAAAGATCATATTGCTGAGATGATTATAAACAGGAACCCTAAGGTTGTTGGTATTTATAGACTTACTATGAAAACAGACTCTGATAATTTTAGGCAGTCAGCAATTCAAGGTGTAATGAAACGTATTAAAGCAAAGGGAATAGAAGTAATAGTGTATGAGCCGACTCTATGCACAGATAAATTCTATAATTCCTGGGTAATAAACGATCTTGATGAGTTTAAGACAGTTTCAGATGTGATTATAGCGAATAGATTTACCCCCGAGATGGAAGATATTGCTGATAAGGTATATACAAGGGATTTGTTTGGAAGGGATTAATTTTAAGCTAGTTTAGTTCGTATTTTATTAATAAAATAATGGGGGTTTTTATGTTTCTATGTACAAAATAGGAGTGTGCGGTCATTTTGGTAATGAAAAAAATCTCCTTAATGGTCAGACAATTAAGACTAAATTGATAACTGAAGAATTGAAAAGACATTTTGGAAGTCATAAACTAAAGACGATTGATTCTCATGGTTGGAAGCGTAATCCAATTAAATTAATAATAAAGAGTTTTTTATTAATGGTAAATTGTCAAAATATTATAATTATGCCGGCAAATAATGGATTAAAGGTTTTTGCACCTTTATTTTTTCTGTTTAAAAAATTCTTTAATAACAAGAAATTGCATTATGTGGTAATAGGAGGCTGGTTACCTGAACTGTTGGAGAAGAACCCCAGTTTAAAAAATATATTACAAAAATTTGATACCATTTTTGTTGAAACGTATAAAATGATTGAGGATTTAGATAAATTGGGTTTGAAAAATATTGAATACCTTCCAAATTTTAAAAGGTTAGAAATTCTTGAAGAAAACGAATTAGAATATAACCTTGAGGAACCATATAAACTTTGTACCTTTTCAAGAGTTATAAAAGAAAAAGGTATTGAAGATGCGATTGAAGCAGTAAAAAAATTAAATAGAATATTTGATAGAGAAATTTTCATATTGGACATTTATGGTCAAATAGATGAAAAATATATGGAAAGGTTCGAAAAACTAGAGGAGAATTTTCCAAGTTATATCTCATATAAAGGTATGGTAAATTTTAATGACACTGTAGATATTTTAAAAAAATATTTTGTATTGTTATTTCCAACACATTTTAGAACAGAGGGGATTCCTGGTACTATCATTGATGCTTACGCTGCTGGAATACCGGTTATTGCTTCAAATTGGAATTCTGCGGAAGAAATAATAATTCAAGATCAAACTGGTTATATTTATAATTTTATGCAAACCACAGAATTGGAAGAAATCCTTTATCAAATTGCTAAAGAACCTTTACGGACTAATAGTATGAAAAAAAAATGTTTAAAAAGAGCTAAACAATATTCATCTAAAAAAGTAATCGGAGAGTTTGTCAAACATTTATAATTAAAACAATATAAAGTGTGCCCTTTGCTATAGTACACGTAGTAGATTTTCCATATCAGAATAAAATAGAAATATTGTTGTAGAAAGGTGTACTTTTTATGGAATCGAAAAAAAGAGTGATACAAATAATACCTTATTTAGGTCTTGGTGGTGCAGAGATAATGGTAGAGCATCTGTCAGTTGCACTAGCATCAAATAAAATGGATATATTGGTTGTTAGCCTATATGAATACCACTCTGCTATTACAGAAAGATTAGAAGATCAAAAAATACCTATTCTTTTTTTAAACAAGAAAAAAGGTTTTGATTTCAAGGTCTTTTTTAGACTATATAAGTTATTGAAGGAAAAAAAACCTGACGCCATTCATACGCACCTTTTTACAATGCCCTACGCAATTCCTGCAGCATTTTTTGCGAAGGTACCAATAAAAGTTCATACGGTACATAATATTGCAAAGGAAGAGGTTGGAAAATTCGGAAGGAAAATTAATTGGTTTTGTTATAAATTTATGAAAGTTATTCCAGTCTCTATAAGTCCTATTATAAAAAATTCCATAATCCAGGAATATCGACTATCGGATAATCAAGTACCCATGATTTATAACGGAATAAATTTAGAAGAGTGTATTGAAAAAAATGAATATGGAGAAAATAATCGTTTGATTAAAATCCTTCATATCGGTCGCTTCTCAGAGCAAAAAAATCATATAGGATTGATTAATAGTTTCAAACTTGTCCATGAAAAAGCACCTAACACTGTATTAAAATTGATAGGTACAGGAGAATTAGAAAAACGGATTAGGGTGAGAGTAAAAGAATTAAATTTAGAATCCAGTGTTGAATTTTTAGGTTCAATTTCAAATGTTTACCCGTATTTAAACGAGGCGGATATCTTTGTCCTTCCATCTCTTTGGGAAGGTATGCCAATTTCATTGATAGAGGCAATGGGTACGGGGGTTCCGATAGTTGCTACTGCAGTAGGTGGTATCCCAGATATGATAGAGGATAATAAGACAGGATTACTGGTTGGTATAAACGATGGCAAAATTTCAGAAGCATTACTAAAATTAATTTATGACATTACTCTTCAAGAAAAATTGGGAATTGCTGCAAAGGTAGCATCAAGTAGGTTTTCATCAAAAAAAATGGCTATCAAATATGAAATGTTATATAAATAAAATCTATTATGCCTACCATAGTGAAAAATAAAGATGAGAATGATTGGGGTGATCTCACTATGATAAAAGCATATCGAATATACTCAACGAAGAATAACGGAATGGATAAAAACAATAAAATTAGTATTAGAACTCAGTTGTTAGCATTTTATCTTTTCCTTGCACCGCTAGACTTCCTATCGGTAGTACCAGGAGTATCTTTAGCAAGAATATTAATTTTTCTACCTTTGGTAGGTTCATTAATATACCTCAAATATGTAAAAATTAGAATAGATCGATTTTTTGCAGTACCGTTATTTTATTTAATAATAATTACCTTAACAAGTTACTACAGTTATGATGTTGCATTTACTCAGCAAAGAATAATTACTATTGTTTTAAATATTACAGTTATTCTAATTTTATCTATGTTTACCTATAACCATAGAGAACTTGCACTAATAAAAAAGTCTTTTGCTTTTAGCGGGTGGCTTACCGTAGTATTGATGTTATTTTACGCAGATAGAAACATTATTGGAGGAGAAAGGCTTACTATAGCAATTAATGGTGTCTATCAGGATCCAAACTATTTAACTGGTTTCTTTATATTTCCTATTATATATTATTTAGATGATTTTACGAAAAAAAAGAATAAACTATCAATAATAAAAATGATTGTCTTTCTAGTTTTTGTTCTTCTAACAGGTTCGCGCGGAGGGTTAATGGCAATTATTGTTTCTATTTTATTCTATAGTTTAATGCGGATGAAAGATGTAAAAAAAAGATTTTCATCAATAGCAATCTTATCGGTACTTATTTCAATCTTAGGGTTAATCTTTAATTTTGTTTTAAATATGATGCCGGAATCAGTTGCAAATAGATATGATATCGCTTTTACTCTAAGGGATGGAGGAGCGGACAGATGGGAAATTTGGGAAAGCGTTATTAATAACTACCGGCAATCTCCAATTTTTAATCAAATTTTTGGATGGGGTGCAGGAACAATTCGTTATTTCACATATAACGGAAATGTTGCTCATAACATTTGGGTAGAATCATTAATGGAGATTGGAATTTTTGGAGTCTTCATTTTATTTGTATTTTATTTATTATATTTTAAAAAGTCATATAATCTAGGAGCGTATGTTGTTGCTTCAAGCTTTTTAGGATATATGATTATGGGTTTGTCTATGTCTTTATACTCTTATAAACCAATTTGGAATATCTTACTGCTTATTATCATTTTAAAAAATAGCGGTTTTAAAAAAGACACATTACAAACTGATAAATAGAGGTGTTTCAGTGAAGGTTAGCATAATTATCCCGGTATTTAACGTTGAAAAATATCTTAAGAAATGCATAGATAGTGTGATAAAACAAAGTTATAAAGAAATCGAAATAATATTAGTTAATGATGGATCCACCGATGCAAGTGGAGAAATATGTGATGAGTATGCTTTAAAAGATAGAAGAATAATTGTAATCCATAAAAAAAATGAAGGTGTATCTTCCGCAAGAAATACAGGTTTAGAAATTTCAAGTGGTCAATATATAATGTTTATTGATAGTGATGATTATATAGATTTAAAAATGGTTGAAATACTACTTTCTTCAATTTTGAAAGATAATTCAGATTTAGTAATGTGTGGCTATATTATAGTTAGTTATGGAAAATTCACAAAAATTGAATGCAAAGAAAAATTATTGAAAAATAAGCAATTAATTTGTGAATATATTGCAGAAAATTATTTGCCTGGTTGTGTTAACTCCCCTTGTAATAAATTATATAAACGAAATTTAATAACTCATTATTTTGAAGAAAATCAGTTTTTAGGCGAAGATTTATTATTCAATTTAGATTATTTAAAATCATCTAATACCATGAGTTGTATTGATGAATGCTTATATTATTATAGGAGAGAAAACTATGAATCGCTTTCACTTCGTTTTCAAGAGGATTTATTAATGACAACACAGCAGCTCCATAGTCGATTAATTTGTTTCCTAAAGGAAAGTGCCAACAAAGAAATTAATTATGACGCTATTAATATTTATCTGTTTAAAACAACAATAAGCTATTTGGTTGGCCTAGTGAATATCTCCCAGAATTCATTTGAATATAAAATTAAATTAATTAAGAATGTATGTTTAAACAATGGATTACGAGATACTATGATGTCAATAAACAAAATGTCTAAAAAGTACTTATTTCTTAGACTGCTTATTTATAAGCAGTTGCCCATTTCAATATTTTCTATAGTAAAGTTATGGGGATTATTTAAAAAAAGTGAATTTAAAACCCCAAGTTTTTAAAAACTTATTATTATTGAATCAGTTTCATAATTGTCTTTCATTAAAACGTGTATGACAACACCTGGTATTAAATAGTGTTTTTGGAAATATTGAGTTGGTTATACATTAAATTTTACCTAAAATTAAGTAATGGGCATAAAATGCTATTGTGTAACTTCCGATTTTAAAAAAGAAAAGGTAAATATTTCTGGTAGGTGGAGTCGTTACACAAAAGCGGGCCCAAATTAATATGGAGCTTCGCTTTTTTATTAGGGCGTTACCTAAGACTGTTCATTTTGAAAACTCTTTATATTGGCCGTCACTCGTCAACAGCAGGTTCTTTCTGTATAAAAGGATTTCTACTTTCCAGTCCTTTGCCGGTGATAATCTTATATTCGGCATAGGGATTTTCCGCTTTCTCAAGTCGTAAAAGTTTGTTTGACCATTTATTATTTCGACATTTTGGAAGTTACTATTATCTATGCCTTATAGGCTTGAGTTGAAATTAATGATGTTAATTAATTTAACACTATTTAAATTGAAATGGGCATTTGATGTAACTACCTAGGACATAAAAAAATATAGAATGTAAATTAACGTTAGTAATTATAAATATAGAAAAAATATATTGAGTATGCTAATAAATATGTTAATTTTTTTATATAGTAATTAAAGGGCTGATACTATGAAGAAGGTTATGGTGTATGCATATACCACCTTTAATTTGGGTGATGATTTATTCATAAAGATTTTATGTCAAAGGTATCCCAATACCAATTTTGTTTTATATGCTCCAAGAGACTATAAACTCTTATTTAAAGACGTAAATAATTTAACTATTTTCCCAAATGATTCTCTTATGGTTAGAGGAATTAACTTCGCCGTAAATGCAGTATGTAGAAGTGATTTTTTTGTTCGTAAAGTTATCGCCAAAAGTTGTGATATTGGTGTTTTCATTGGTGGGTCCTTATTTATTCAGGGAGAGAACTGGAGAGAAGGCTTAAAAAATATAAAAAATATGAGAATTGAAAATAAACCATTTTTCCTTTTAGGGGCAAACTTTGGGCCTTATAAGGAAAAGGATTATTTTTTAGAATATAAGGCCGTTTTCGAGGAATTCACTGACATATGCTTTAGAGAAAAGCATTCATATAAAATGTTTGACCAATTAAGTAATGTTAGGATGGGAGATGACATCATATTCCAGTTGAAGAGGGAGGAAACTGAAAAGCAAGATAATAATATTTTAATTTCGGTTATAAAGCCCTCTGTCAGAAAATATTTAGCCAATTATGATGAGATATATTATAAAAAAGTAAAAGATATAGCAGTTTATTTTATTGAAAAAGGATATAGAGTTACTCTAATGTCCTTTTGTGAACTTGAGGGGGATAATGAAGCAGTCAAAACAGTAATGAATTTAATTCCAAAGACTTATTTAAAAAATATAACTACCTTTTTGTATAAGTTAGATATTGAAAAAGCATTAAAAGTTATAGCAAATTCAAGTTTTATTGTTGCGACAAGATTCCATTCTATGATCCTAGGTTGGATTTATAAGAAGCCAGTATATCCAATTGTTTATAGTGAGAAAATGACAAATGTTATGAAGGATATTGGATTTAAAGGTTTGTTTACGGACTTTGAAAACATATATAGTCTTGAGCCAAAGCAAGTTTTTGAATCTATGAAAACAAATTTAATAGATGTTTCAAACCAAGTTATTAATTCAGAAAGACATTTTGAAAAGTTGGATAAATACTTAAAAAAATAAAAAATAGCTTTAATAAGTTTTCCGTTATGTTTTGACCCTCTAAAGGAGTTTTTCATGAGAGCTAAACGAAGTTTTCTCAATTTATTTACCGGTATAGGAAGTCAGATTATTACAATAAGCCTAGGGATTTTTATCCCTAGGCTTTTATTGGTTAACTTTGGGTCGGAAGTAAATGGGTTGGTCGTATCAATTAGTCAAATAATAGTCTATTTTTCTTTATTGGAAGCAGGTGTCGGTGCTGCATCTTTACAAGCATTATATAAACCTGCTGCAGATGGGGATAAAAACAGTATAAATGAAATATTAGCTGCAACTTCTAGTTATTATAAAAAAACAGGGATTTTTTATTTTTTTGCTGTTATATTACTGTCTGCAATATACCCAATGGTAATTCATTCTAATATAAATAAGGCTACCGTAATGTTGGTTATATTGTTCACTGGATTGGGTGGAGCGTTTAACTACTATTTTCAAGGTAAATACAAAATTCTACTTATGTCTGAAGGAAAAAATTATATAATTACTTCTATATCTACAATAATAAATATACTAAGTAACTTAGCGAAAATTGTATTATTATTATTGGGATTCAATATGATTGCAGTTCAAGCCTCTTTCTTTATTTTAACATTAGTACAAATTTTAATTTTCATTATGTATATTAATAGAAATTATAATTGGATTAATCTATCTGCAACTCCAAACTTTAAAGCAATTTCACATAAAAATTCTGCTCTAATTCACCAAATTTCATCATTAGTTTTTAGTAATACTGATGTTCTCATTCTCACTCTGTTTAGTAATTTAAGAATTGTAAGTGTTTATGTATTATATAATATGGTTTTTACTATGGTTGAAACAATAGCAAGTACGGTAAATGGAAGTATTACCTTTTTATTAGGCCAATCTTATCAAAATAATAAAAGTAAGTTTATGAGGTTATTTAACACATATGAAGTTTATTATATGGCGTTTGTATTTTCTTTATTTACTATCACCTATATTTTAATTTTGCCATTTATGAAATTATATACTTCTGGAATAGATGATATAAATTATATCGATAAATGGTTACCTGTTTTATTTATTTCAATAAAATTATTAATAAACGCCCGCTCAGCTTGTAATAATATTATAAATATAGCAGGACATTTTAAACAAACTCAAATTCGTTCTATAAGTGAAACTATAATTAATATAGTTCTTTCTATTGTATTTGTAAATTTACTGGGTATATATGGGGTTTTGTTAGGGACCCTTGTAGCGGTAATTTATCGAACAATTGATATTATTATTTATACAAATAAATATATATTAGGGAGAAACCCATGGGTAACTGTTAGAAGATGGTTAACTAATGTTGGGTGTTTCATAGTTTTAATTAATATTAGTAATGGAATCAATATAAATCCCACTTCATATAAAACTTTCATTATCTTTGCAGTCATCTTAACTGTAATATTACTACCCATCTATTTTATATTTATTTCAATATTTGAAAGAGAAAGTTTCAGGTATACAAAAAGTTTTTTTTATAAGCGTTTAATTAAAAATAATGTACAGTCATTAAAACATTAGATCTCTTGTTTTGAAAGGGGTAACGATTAACTAATAAGTTTAAAAAATTTAATTTTTAAACTTATTTTACTTGGAGGCAATTATATGAAGCTAGGTAGAGATAGTGAACATGCATATTGTTACTCACTATTTAATTTATTGAATGAAAATATAAATAATTTTAAAATGGAAACATTTGAATATGAAAAATTAGTGGAAATAATTACTGATTTTTTCAATAAGTGTGACGTTCATAGAAAAGGTGAAAATAAATATTTAAAAACCCTATCACAATTAATTTTTCAATTTCTCGAAGGAAAAGTTTCAGAAGATGTTCTTAGATTTTATTTAGAAAAACAATTTGATATAAGAAAAAGTAAAGAATTAGATAATTTAATAATAAATATTAAACATGTCCTTAAGAAAAAAGGTCAAGTATATACGAAAATGACCTTTTCTAACACTTTTAATTACCCAAAGGTCAGTATAATTATTACTACTTATAATAGAAAAAATTATCTTGTTCAAGCATTAAATAGCTTGTTGTCTCAAGACTACCCAAATTTGGAGATTATTATTATTGACGACAATTCTTTGGATGGTACTGAATTAATGGTGAAAGAGTATTTTTGTAATGAACCTCGTGTTATTTATATAAAAAAAGAAAAAAATTGCGGACCAGGCAATAATCGAAGAGAAGCTTTTGAATTATTTGGAAATGGTGAGTATATATTATTCTTGGATGATGATGATTATTTAGTGGATATGAACTATATAAGTAAAGCAATAAAATTTCATATTGATCATCCTGAAGTATCCTTTGTTGCAGCCAATGTTTTTCTTGAACGCACTATAAAAAAACAATTAGAGATATCGATTTTAGGCTTGGGTAAAATAGTTAATAAAAATAACTATCTATTAAATTTTGAGAAGAAAGGTTATCCTAAACCTGCTTCAACTTTAACTACTGTCTTTAAACGAGATTGTCTCGTTGAGATGGGTATATTAAATATGAATATGGTAAACGATGCATCAATCTATTTACGTTCATTATTAGTAGGACATGCGGGTTTTATTGATTCGATTGTTGGAGTATATAGAATTCATGGGGAAAATATTACTTTTAATCTTAGTAGAGAGTTTTTAATTCAAAATTTAAATGAAAAAATCATTATAAAAAATATGGCAGTTGATCAATATGGTTATGATTTAAAAGACATGAATGATTGGTTAGATTTTAATGCATATAAAACTATTTCATATTATTTATCAAATTCTGCAAAAAGAACTGACGACTTTAAGTATATATATAATTGGGTAAGAGAAAATCGCCCTGGGATTTATGGGAAATTAAAACGTGAATTTCAGTTAGTCCCTTTTAAAAAATTTTTATTAAGATTTAAATTAGTAATAAGAATGAGAAAGAAGTTAAATATTTTCTTTGAAAATTAAGTGGTAAGGTTTTGGATTTACCTTATTTAGGTATATTGTTTTTGGCTGGAGGGCAACGCTTGAGTAGTAATGTTTCAAAGAGGTGTTTCAAGATTAGATTAGCCTGTCATCCTATAGGATTAAATCGAATAAAATTGACTTTATTTAGATTAATAATTAATCACTAGTGTTGAAACAAATAGTTTACAGTTTAATAATTTATTCTTGTTTTTAGTCAAAAAAATAAAAATCTAATCATAGGTGGTTCTTTCGATATTGGAAAATATATACAACTATCCCTGTGCAACAACGACGATTGTTGTATAGTAATAGAAGGAGAGGGTGGTTCCAAAGGTTGGTTTATGGGCAAAAATCTAAGAGTGAATCAACAACCTTCGCTTCCACATGTAAAAAGTACCAGGATCTAACCTAAGACGCCTAGAAAAAAGCCTACAGAAGTAAGTGGGTTGCTAGGTTTAATATAATTATTATAAAAAGGAAGAAGACATGGTCTTCTTCCTTTTCACGTAAAGGCGGTATTTTTATGGCTATACTCATTACTGGTGGTGCAGGGTATATCGGCAGCCATACAGCTTTGGAATTGTTGCAAGCAGGTCAGGATATTGTTATTGTTGATAATTTTTCAAATAGCAAAATAACCTCTCTTTATGAAGTAAGAAATTTAACGGAGAGAGAATTTAAATTCTATGAGGTTGACCTTCTTAACAGGGGCGATTTAGAGGCCGTATTTCAAGAGAATCAAATAGATGCAGTTATTCATTTTGCGGGATTGAAAGCAGTGGGGGAATCTGTTTCCATCCCGCTTTTTTATTATCAAAATAATATAACGGCTACGCTTAATCTTTGTGATGTTATGAAGAAGAATGGAGTAAAAAAACTTGTTTTTAGCTCATCTGCTACGGTTTACGGGATTCCGGAAAGAAACCCAATTACCGAAGAATGTTTGCTTGGAGCAATGAACCCATATGGCCGGACGAAGTTGATGATTGAAGAGATTCTCCGTGATATATATATTTCTGATCCTAGTTGGAGTATTTCTTTGTTGAGATATTTTAATCCGATTGGAGCCCATGAGAGTGGCCGACTTGGTGAGGATCCTAACGGAATTCCAAATAACCTAATGCCGTATATCACTCAAGTTGCTATTGGTAAGTTGCAGGAGCTGCAGATATTCGGGAATGACTATCCGACAGTAGATGGTACAGGTGTCAGGGACTATATCCATGTAGTCGATCTAGCTTTGGGACATTTGAGGGCTTTAGGACAAGTAATGGAAACAACGGGTATCGAGGCATACAATTTAGGAACCGGTAAGGGTTACAGTGTCCTTGAGCTTATTTACGCTTTTGAGAAAGTCACAGGGGTTCATATCCCTTATAAAATAGTCGATAGAAGGCCTGGTGATGTTGCGGTCTGTTATGCTGACCCAACTAAAGCTCGAGTTGAACTTGGATGGAAGGCAGTCAAGGGAATTGAGGACATGTGCCGTGATGCCTGGATGTGGCAGCAAATGAATCCAAATGGGTATAAGTTAACTGAGAAAAAAGAATTGATCAAGAAATTTTAAGAAGGTAAGTTTATGCTAAGTCTTATTTCCTGATAAGCTATTCGAGAAACAGGATTTCTAACTCCTTTTTGGCCCGGACACAACGGCTAAACAATTCGATGATTACGCCCTTGGCTAGGAGTGATCAACCTATATGCAGTTACGCGAATACTATTCGCGGGAGAAAATAAATGTATTGAATATGGTGGGGAATATCATATGCTTGATTGTGACTTCAGGAAAAGAAAGCTAAGTGGATCACTATTAAAGGATATGTATGCATCTTCGGACAGAAGTCGTTTTGCATTGAATATACTCACTCCATTAATTGAAAGCGTTGTAAGTAAACGTGAGTTTATTAAAATTCCTTCTGACACTCAAATCAACCATTCACTGAGGGCAGTATTTGGGTAAACAGCAGTAATTAGATGCGGTAAAAAATGCATGTTAGTCCGTGAAATCAAATAGGGACTACACTTCTCTAATAGACAGAGTTCAGGTGATTTTTTCAAAAAAGAAATGAACGGTGCGAATTCGTTCCAATCGAATTTATCGCTTCCCTAATAGGAGATTGCTTCAGTCAGGCGGGCTATGCCTTCCAATTCATCAAGGGTTTCAGAGGCGGCCTGGGAATTTTTTGATATAACGAGTAATAGGATGATGGTAGGTAAGAACTTAATATGGAGGGATAAACCAATGGCTGATCGTTATATCGAGGTTGGGCCCGGGGTGGAATTGTTTGTGCAGGATACAGGGAATGGGGATCCGATTGTCTGCATTCCAGGTTTCACGTTTACGACTGAAGTCTTTTCAAAACAAGTGGCCCATTTTTCAAAAACAAACAGGGTGATTGTTCTTGATCCGAGAAGCCATGGCCGTTCGACGGTTTCCCTTCATGGCAATGATTATGTTACCCATGGAGAGGATTTGGCGAAGGTATTGGATGCGCTGGACCTGGAACTTAAAAATGTGACGCTCATGGGCTGGTCGTTCGGGTGTCTGGCAGTCTGGGAATATATCAGGCAGAAGGGGACGGATAACATCAAGGCCATGATATTTGTGGATATGCCTCCGAAATCCCTGTCCATTCATGAGAATGAAGAGTGGGTGGAGGGCAAGCTTGACGATCTGGCAGCGGCGTACAATACATTTTTGCGGACTCCTGCAGGGCAAAGGGAGTTCATCACTGGTTATACGACTGGCGTGATGGTCCAAAGAGAGCTGAACGAGGAAGAATTGACCTGGATTGTGGAGCAATCGATGAAGACTCCATACTATATTGCGGCTAATTTGTTTGCAAGCGGAGTGTTTTCCGATTACCGGGAGGAAGCAAGGCAGGCGGGAATGTCCGTGCCTACGCTCATGGTTGTGGCAGAACACTGGGGGGAAACGGCGAGGGCATATATGAACAAGCTCGCTCCTGCTACAGAGGTACAGGTCCTGGGCGGGCACATGATGTTCTGGGAGCATAGTGAAACATTTAACGCACTTGTTGATGAGTTTTTGAAAAAATGAAAAAGGAAGCTTTCAAGATATCCATCTGACCTGGTAGGAGCCCCCGCCAGAACCGCTGTATAGGTTCTGACGGGGGCGTTTTGGTGTGCAGGGAGAACGGCGTGTATTTGAAGTTTGTCTATGGAAGGCGGGCATGGTGTATGGGCCAATTTTTCCCCAAAAAAGCCCTTAAAAAATGAGGGGGAATTTACATGTTTTCCATTATAATAGAGTTGGGTTTTTTATACCGTACATATTGAATTCGAAAAAGTTCTTTAAGTAAGAGGAGATGTAGGAAGATGAAGGCAGAAATCTTAGTGGAAGAATCAAGGGCAGGGTTACTTGAAAATGTTCATATCGGAATGATTTGCGGGGTAAACGAAAGGCTTGAAACGATTTTCCATGTAGGGGATGATCATCACTATACTTATTACCGGTCTGCTGCCAAGCCCATTCAAGCATTGCCTGTGTTTTTATCAGACATTATAACGAAATATGGGTTGACGCGGGAAGAAGCTGCTTTGTTTACAGCATCGCACAGAGGGGAACCTTACCATATTGCTGCCCTTGAATCGATGTTAAAGAAGTTGCCTGTTTCTGAGGATGAACTATTTTGTCCTTGTTCTTATCCCTTAAATACTGCGCCAAGGGAAGAAATGATTTGGGCAAATAAGGGGAAGAGGAGACTTTACCATAACTGTGCGGGTAAGCATATGGGGTTTGTTGCCGCTTGCCGTGAGCTTGGCTACCCGGTTGAAGGGTATTGGGAAGTGGGCCATCCCCTTCAACAGCAGATTATGTTGATCCTCTCTGCCTTATCGGAAATACCCGTTTCTGAGATTGTTGTTGGAAAAGATGGCTGCGGGGTACCTGTTTTTGCAGTCCCGCTAAAAAATATGGCTGCCACTTATTTGAAATTAGCATGCCCTGATTTAATTGAGGATCCTTTGTTGCAAAAAGCTGTGAGGGATATGACCCCGGCGATGAACGAATACCCTCATATGGTTGCTTCAGAGAAATTTATTTGCTCCGTCCTGCTGCAAGATCAAAACATTGTTGCGAAGGGGGGAGCGCAGGGTGTCTACTGCTTTGGTTTGAAAAATCAAAGAATTGGATTTGCCTTAAAAGTTTTAAATGGTTCAGAAGAGGTTTGGCCAACTATTGTTGCATCTATCCTTGAGCAAATTGAGTACGACAATAAAGATACCATCGCGAGATTAAGAAGCTTGAAACCGTCTGTGGTTATGAATGATTCAGGTGAAGCGGTCGGGGAAGTTAAAGAAAGGTTTTCACTGATTCCAGCAAAAAGTTTTTAAAGAACCGTCCCTGTGGAACTTCTTTTTCAATCTATGATACATTATAGATTAGCTAAAGGATGGGAGTTTTTAAAATGACAGAACAGAACAATGCTTTGCCGCCAAAAACGTGTGAGATTGAGCGTCTTATCACAATGGAAGATGACATCAATAAAGTGCTGGAAGGCAAAAAAACGGCTACGCGCCGTAACGGCCGTTATGCTGATGTAGGCGAAATCATGGAGTTAAAAGGAAAGAAATTCGTTGTGGATAATGTCTATTCCCAATCACTTGGAGAATTGACAGACGCGGATGCCGAGCGCGAAGGCTTTGAAAATGTAGAAGCGTACAAGCAGTCGATCCTATCTTATCATCCGGGAATGCCATGGCTTCCGCAAATGCGCGTCTGGGTGCATGAATTCAGTCCTGTTGAAGAATAAGAAATGGATTTAGTGTACCGAATCATTATTTATCTTCACGTCGCAAGTGTGATTGCGTCAATTGGGCCGTTCTTTATTTTGCTGCCCATTGTGAAAAAACTTCCTGATGCTGTGGGGAAAGAGCTGGAGGCCTATTTGGCTTTGTTGAAGTCAGTCGTGCGGCTGTCCAAGCACGCCGGCCATGTACTGATTGGAACAGGAGTGCTGCTCGTCATCCTCGGCCCCTGGACATGGAAGACGCCGTGGATTGTTGGAACCCTGGGGCTGCTGTTCGCCTCCCTCTTTTTCCTGGGACGGGCATTCTCGCCAACACTTCGGAAATTTGCCGAAGAAGGTGCAAATAAACGAGCACTTGCCGCAAAACTGAAGCGCACCATCTGGATCTACATCATTTTATTAATGGCGATGCTCTGGTTCATGGTCGTGAAGCCGAAGTTGTGGTGAACCGTACATTTGTCAATTCTTGTTTCACACCATACTAATAGTGACAGGCAGCATTTGCCTGTCACTTCAGACTGTAGATAAACTCAGATTTTCGAGTTTTTCTATAGTCTTTTTTTATTTAACATATAAATTGAAGTAACAGTGCGTCCGGATTTCCACTCCGGGTGGACGCTTTCCGCGGGCGGGGCCGAGCCGCTTCCCTCGCTACGCTCAGTCCAGGGTCTCGGCTATCCCGCTATTCCCGCAGGAGTCGCCACCCTCCGTTCCAATCAACTTACATTCCCTTTATATTATAGAACACTATATATCAGGTGATGAGCCATGATGACTAAACACCAAGCCAATGAACCTGCACAATTTGAAGTGTTATGTAACGGATGAGCGAACTAAACAATTTGTCTATGGTTCATTGATTGTGCACTTAGCACTTCACCATTAAACCGCTCCTGCCTCCGCTGTTTTTGCGAAAAGAAACACGGCGGCATTCCGTCCAAATCCTCCAGCTTCTCCAAAGGTCATTTCCAATCCTGGCTGCAAAGAGATAAGTGAACAACTCGGCGAAACCCGGATCTTCATTTATCATGTAGGCTATCATGTCCGTGATAACATCTTCCCTGTAAAAACTGTTTAATAATCAAAAATTGAAGGGTTTTCCATGAAAGAAATAGAAGTTATGATGATTGAAGTTTTTTGTGAAATGTTGATAGATTTACTTAATTGAAGAGGTGAATAATTTGAAAAAGTGGTGGATGGTTCGCGCAGGGGATTACAATGAACTTATTCCTACATGGAAAGAGCAGGGGCTGGCTTCGATTGGATGGCCTCAATTAGGGAACCCAAGATTATTTTCTTCTAAGGAAGATTTGGAAAGAAAAGCTCAAAAGATTTATTCAGATTCTAAGCCAAACTCGATAAGAAGTTGGGTAGGCCAGGTGTGGAGGTTTAGCAGAGAAATTCGTCCAGGTGATAGAGTAATTACTTACTCCAAAGAGAAAAGAGAGTATCTGATTGGTTCTGTCCTAGAGGGGCACTTTTTTGACAATCAAATAGGGGATCCGGATTATCCAAATCATCTAAGGATAAAATGGGAGAATCAAACTGTTTCAAGAGATTTACTTTCCCAAGCGGCTAGGAATAGCTTGGGTTCGGTGCTAACTGTCTTTAGGGTTGATGATTGGGGCAGCGAATTAGAAAAGTTGTTAAGAAATCCTTCATTGACTCCCGACTTAACCCCGGATGATGAAGAAACAGAAGAAATAGTAGAGGATTTACTTAGCAAGGCACTGGTAATGGTGCAGGATAAAGTGGATCAGTTAGATCCATGGGAAATGCAGGAGTTAGTTGGAGGATTACTAGTTTCAATGGGTTATAACGTAAAAGTAAGTCCCAAAGGACCAGATGGCGGGGTTGACATATTAGCCTTTAAAGATGCATTTGGATTTGAAAAGCCGATTATAAAAGTGCAGGTTAAACATCGAAAAAGTACTGCATCTGCTCCTGAAATCCAACAGCTCCTTGGAGCAAATCCAATTGATGCAAATAGCCTTTTCGTTTCAACTGGCGGGTTTACTTCTCATGCTGAAGCGGTGGCGAAGCACAATTCAGTAAGACTGGTAGATTTGGAAGAGTTGGTGAATTTGATTGTCATTTGGTATGAAAAAATGCCGAGTGAGACAAAGGCCCTTTTACCATTAAAGAAGATGTATGTGCCTGAGTAATATTATGTATCCTCCATGGAAGATGTGCTGTACTTTTTAAATAGATTGGAATTGAGGGGCAAAAGGATGGGAGTGTCGTGGAATCTATGAATATCGAAGATCTGCAAAGAACACTTTTGAGAGACAATTACCTGGCTATTTCCTTCAAGAAATATCTGGCCTTTAAGGAAACGGAACAGTATGACGAGGCATATAAACTTGAAATCCTTTCCCGGTTGAATGAAGTGATGAAACCCCAGGAAATAACGGAACGGAATGTTGCCGAAATGGCCAGGAAGATTCAGAAGGAAAATCCGCCCGCAGGAAGTTTCGTTCATTGGAGCAATACGGGGGATTTGGTTAAGTATGCCGAAGAGCGTCCTGAGGAAGTGGCTGAGCTTTGGAATCATCTATATAAATCCCCACATTCTCTTGAAGAACGGATTGAGGCATTCCGAGAGGCCGGAAAAGCATTTAATTCTCAACTTTCGCTGGGTGCGCCGTTATTTGGCTATCTGTTGGCAGCCATGGATTTGGAGAAATATCCTCTTTATAAGCAGGAAGTTTTTACGGATTTAAAGAGAAGCTTCGGGATTGAATTGAAACTTGGGACTGTGGGGAGCAATTATGAAACCTATTACACTGTTTGCCAGATTGCCTTAGAGCACCTTCAACCTGTGTATCCTGGGTTAAGCATGCTTGATATCCAGGATTTTTTCTTCTGTAGCACCCAATACCATAAGATTAAAGTGGAAAGTGCTGTTGAGTACTTGTATGGGCTAGCTGCAGACTTAGCAATGTTCAAACAGAGTCCCGAAAAAATGCTTGATGCGATTTCCAACCTTGATTCCAGTACATTGCAAGCCTTAAGGAACGTGTATCAAAAATCTGAAAAGGTAAATTTAATTAAGTTTAAAGCGATTGAGAAAATAATAGAATTCGGCCATTTGTCCATCGAGGAACTGGAGGATATAAAAGAGGATGTAAAGCAGAGGTATGACACAAATATCCTGCAATCATGGAACAATTTTACGATTTTGTTCCAACTCTATTATTTTGATAAGAAAAAGAAAGTAACTGAAGAACAAAGGAAGATTCACGGGGCGATCCGTCAGCTGGAAGAGGCTAACGGCTTAAACTTTGTTGAAGACAAGGTTTTGAATGGCTACAGCTGGAACCAGAACTTTGGCGGGTCGGAATGTTGGCTGGCTGTATATGAAAAGGGGCATGCCACCCATCGGACGGCTCCGCAGTTTTTCGTTTCAATTGATGAGAATGGGATTCGCTATGGCCTTTTATATGGCGACCAGCACGCCAAAAGGGGTGAGGACTCATTATTTATCACAGATAATGAATCTTTTACCTACGAAGAGTTTAGTCACAATATGAGAACTTTGCTTATACAGTATAAGGAACAACTGGAGGGAGATGTACCCTCTAAAGTGAATGAAGATAAACAAATTTATGCTTTTCCTTCTTCAATCACTGCGGAAACTTGGGCTGAACTGCTTCACGATGAGACGGTAGTTAAGAAGAGTGATATGGAGTATCTTATAAAAATGCTTGAGTTGGGTGGCGGGGCAACAGCAACCCAATTGGCTCAAGCACTGGACAAGCATTTCAGTTCCTTTAATACTCCTGTCGTACAACTGGCGAAAAGAGTTATTGCAAGTACTGGAGTTCCTGTCCCGCATAGGGAAAATGGTGAACCGATTTATTGGGCTATTTTATTTGATGGGGAGTATACAGACGAACATCATTTTAAATGGATACTAAAGCCTGCACTTAAGGAGGCTCTCGAAAAAGGGAGGGAGGAATTTACTCTCGAGGCAACTAAGGAGCCATATTCCAAAGATGATTTCCTGAAAGAAGTCTTTATGGATGAGGAAAAATACAATACCATTGCAAATTTGCTCCGTTATAAGAAGAACATGATTCTCCAGGGACCTCCGGGTGTCGGTAAAACATTCGTTTCAAAACGGCTTGCCTATTCGCTTATGGGTGAGAAAGATGATTCAAGGGTGCAGGTGGTCCAATTCCATCAAAGCTATGCATACGAAGATTTTGTTATGGGCTACCGTCCGGATGAGAATGGATTCTCTTTACAAACCGGGATCTTCTATGATTTTTGCCAGAGCGCTCTTGAAAACCCTGATAAAGATTATTATTTTATCATAGATGAAATCAACCGCGGGAACCTTTCCAAAATTTTTGGTGAGTTGTTTATGCTGATTGAGGGTGACAAACGCGATGAATACGTGACAATGGGATATTCAAAAAGAAAGTTTACTGTGCCCGCAAATGTCTATTTAATTGGTACGATGAATACCGCTGACCGTTCTCTTGCACAATTGGAGGTAGCATTAAGGAGAAGGTTTGCATTTGTTTCGATTGAACCAGCCTTTAATGAAAAATGGAAGCTTGCTCTTGACCAACAAGGAGTTTCTGCCCGTATGATTGAAAGAATCCTTTATACGGTTGAAAAGATTAACCGTGAAATCGTTGAGGATTATCAGTTGGGGGCAGGATATGCTATCGGTCATTCATTCTTTGGATTTAAACCGGCTGAAATGGATGAAAACGAATGGTTTCAGGGAATCATTTCATTTGAAATCAGCCCGCTTCTAGAGGAGTACTTCTACGACCGGCCTGAAGTAGCACGTGGCCTTTTGGAAGGATGATGAGATGGATGGATTGTTTAAGGTACCTATTCGCAACCTTTTCTGCCTATTGAGTTATGCCAATGAAATGCCGGAACTTATCAACAGTTTGAATGCAGTTGATCAGGATTTAATCACTTATGACTTCCTTGCAAGCCAGTTTCTAAAAGAAGCGGAGACTTTGATCCATCATCGGCTTGTTAAAGACTATGTTACACGGGTATCACCGACGAAAAACCTAGGCGGCAGAATGGTAATGACTGAATCAATGCCGTATATCATATTCAAGATGCCAGTGGTCGTTTGTGAGAAGGATCAGTATTCAGCGAATATTATGCTCAATCAGGTAATGAAATCGACATTAAAGAACATTCATGTTAATCGGCTTATAAGAGAGGATATAAGGAAGAAAAGTTTTATCCTGTTGGAAGCAATGAACGAAACAGAGGCAATGAAGCTTACCAGGGGAATATTTTCTCGTATACAATTCGGAAGACATACAGTCCATTACAAGCGGATGATCCATCTTGCCAGACTACTGCACGAACTTGTGCTGTTATCCCATAAACAAGGCGACTGGAGTCTCTTTTCAGCTGAACTGGATGAGAGATCCTTAAATCATCTTTTTGAAAAGTTTCTTTTCAACTTTTATCGGATTGAGCAAAACGAGTATCGAGTGGCCTCGGAAATCTTGCACTGGCGTCTAGTCGGCAACAAGGAGTTATTGCCATCGATGCAAACGGATGTCTCACTTACACATAAAAACGGCCATGAAAAGATTATTATCGATGCCAAGTTCTATAAGTATATTTTTCAGGAGAATTATGGGAAGTCCTCCTTTCGTAGTCACAACCTGTATCAACTCTTCACCTATCTTATGCACCAACCGTCCTACCCGCAGATAAGAGGGGTGTTGATTTACCCTTACAATGGTAAGGAAGTAGATGAGGTATATCAATGGGATGAACGGATAAAAATGCAGGTTGTCACTATTAATCTTGAGGATTCATGGAATAGGATATATGAGAATTTATTAAAAATAGTAATGTTGGATAAAGCTAGATAGAAGGCATGGCATGTCTATCCGCAAAAAACCAAGAAAAAATTCTTGGTTTTTTGTGTTTTTTATATTGAAGTATCCGAACAAATTTCAGATTAAATGCCTGACTTATATGTTGATTGGAGGGGAAGGCGCGCAGACTCTTTCGAAAATGCGTCGCAGTTTCTCCTGCGATGCTTTTCGAGGAAGATTATTCAACGTCCTGGCGGGAAAAGCTGGCCAGGGGAGACCCCGCAGGCATGGGTTTCGCCGAGGAGGCTCCATTGTGCTCCTGCGCCAAAGATTATTCAAGGATGATTAACTTCAGCTCGTCGCAAAGCTACACGAAGCTTTTCACAGATGCTATTCTTGGAGTATTTTCAGGTAGCAGCTTTACTGCCCGCGGAAAGCGAAGCGCCTGGAGCGTAAATCAAAATATATGCGAAAACCACTTTTTGTGATGAAGAACCGAAAAAGATGCATTAATGTATTGTTCGCAAGCGGGGCCGGGCACTTTTTTTCCTAAAGCCATGACACAAGATCGGCAATGCTCCCGTCTAATCTTACAGGAGGGGTAAATATGAAAAAATGGATCATTTTAGGCGGGATTTCGCTGCTGTTGATTGCCGGTCTTTCTTACTATTTTTCAACGCAGTTCAAAGTGGCCAATGCGTGGGATGGAGAAGGAGAGGCCATTGTCATGGCGAATAAGGTTTGGAGCATTCAGTTTACCGAAAAAGTCGCGAAAGAAAGTCTTCATTCTGATTCAATTTATGTTTTGGATGATCAAGGCAAGAAATTCAAAACAAAACTGTCTCTTAGCGATGATCAAAAAACCATCTATGTTGACCCTCCTGGAGGCGGGTATCCTCATGACGCAAGATTTTACACACTGAATTTTACTAAAGGCCTTGAATCCTCGGCAGGGAGAAGCTTGGGAGGGGTTAAATCCTGGAAGTTTGTTGTAAAAGAAAGCCTTCCTGTCATCGGATCGAAGGAAAAGTTGAATGGTTATTTTAAAAATATTTTGAAGCAAGAAAAAACTTCGGGCGGCTGGTGGTTTAAGGGTGGTGCAGAAGAGTCGTCAAAGAGCGACGGAAAATCAGCCGCTGATACAGCTAACGGGGGGGCAGGCTACTCCGAAACGAACAATCAAGTCCAGGGAGTCGACGAAGCGGACCTTGTCAAAACAGACGGAAAGCATATTTTTCAGGCTGAAGAAAATGAAGTTCGCATCATTCACGCTGCGCCAGAAGAGGAAATGAAGCTTCTGTCGAAGATTTCATATAACAGGGAGTTCATGCCGTACCAGCTTTTTTTACACGAAGGGAAATTGGTCGTCATCGGCCATCAGTATCACAATATTCCGCAGCCATATGAACAAGTCGTTAAGGATGCTAAGATTGCCCCGATTATGCATTCGGCAAAGGCCATCATCTATGATGTGAAAAATCCGGCAAAACCAGTCCAGGTAAGGGAGGTTGAACTGGAGGGAGGCTATGTGTCGGCGCGGAAAGTGGAAGGGATTGTGTATCTGGTCACGAGACACCATCCTGAATACTGGCTGCTGCGCGAAAACGAAGCCATTGATATTCGTCCGAAGTATTCAGATACAGCATCAAAGCCATCGGAACAAATCGTCAGTTATGATGAGATCAATTATTTCCCGGAATCAAAAGAGCCTAATTATACAATGATTGCAGCAATCGACCTCAATCATCATGGAAAAAAAGCCGCTGTCACCACCTACCTTGGAAGCGGGGAACAACTGTACATGTCAAAGGAAAATCTGTATCTCGCGATTGCGAATTGGGCCGAGCGTCCGCGGGGGGATTGGAATCGGCTGACGGCACCGGATACGACGATCCATAAGTTTTCGATCAAAGGGATGGACGTGGAATTTCAGGGGTCGGCATTAGTCCAAGGCACCGTGCTCAATCAGTTTTCCATGGACGAACATGATGGCTATTTCCGAATCGTGACGACAAAGGGATATGCCTGGGACGATAACAGTCCATCCTCCAATGCCCTCTATATCTTGGATAAAAATCTAAAGCCCGCCGGAAAGCTTGAATCACTGGCGCGGGGTGAGAGGATTTATTCCGCGAGATTCATGGGCGATCGCATCTATATGGTTACCTTCAAGGAAACGGATCCGCTTTTCGTCATTGAGGCAAGCAATCCTGCAAAACCAAAAGTGCTGGGGGAACTGAAGATTCCAGGGTTCAGCAACTACCTGCATCCTTATGATGAAAATCATATAATCGGATTCGGGCATGATACGAAATTCGTGGCGGCGAAAGAAGCAGGTGCTCAGCCGATCATCCTGACTGACGGCGTCAAAATTTCGCTGTTCGATGTCAGTGACATGAGCAATCCAAAAGAGAAATTTACAAAAATCATCGGCGGGAGAGGGACGCATTCACCGCTGAATCATGACCATAAAGCACTGCTGTTCAACAAAGATAAAGGTCTGTTTGCCTTCCCGATTTCCGTATATCAAAACAACAAGGCAAATGAATACGATCAAATTTTCGAATACCAGGGAGCTTATGTATACAGCATCGATCCGGAAAAAGGATTCACGCTTCAGTCGAAAATTACTCATATGGACAGCGAGAAGCCATCTATTTATGAGGAATACAATACAGAGATCAAGCGGCTCTTGTATATCGGTGATACCCTTTTCGCCGTATCACCGGAAAAAATCACAAGCCATGACCTGAAATCGTACAGACAGATCGGGGCTCTTGGGTTGAGGTGATCATGCCATGGTGCCATTGGGACGGTTCGAGTGGCTTATTGATGCCAGAAGAACCGTCCCCGTGGTTTTCCCGGTGGCTTCATTGGTGGGACTCATTTGAAAGCAGAGAACTGTTGGTATTGCTTATGGAGAATGAAAAGAGGAAGGCATACATAGCAGGGCCTTCCTCTTTTATCTAGATAACAAACGTCCCAGCCACTAACGTACTGAACAGCAAACCTATAATTGTGGCAAACATGGCACAGGCCATAAGAATTGCACCGTGCGTCCTGTTATAGTCAAAAAAGGTATTTGCCCCAATGTACAAGGCCATCCCGCCGAAAATGATTGGCAGGTACACCACCGCAAGTGCAGCAAAGATCCACCCCATCACTACATACATTAGCCCCTTTTTTTCCACTGGTTTTTCCTTAACCACAAACGCAGCCTGCCCGCAGTGTTGGCATACATTCGCTTCCATCCCCATCTTCCCTTCATTATAGATTTGTTTCATGGTTTCCACTATCCAGATGTTAATAACTATATGAATATAACAATTTGTATATTTTTATTATATTATAATTTTCAGAAAAAAGACACACAATAGACACAAAAAGTTCAAAAAGTAGTAAGTTTTTGGGGTTGAAAGATTAACGCCCCCGTCAGAACTGCTTTTCGCGGTTCTGACGGGGGCGTTTTGGGGTGCACGGTGGACGGATTGTATTGGAAGTCTGCTGTGGGAATGGGGCTTAGTGTATGGGGAAATTTCCCTTAAAATCTCTTTAATGGCTTTCATTCGTTCTTTTAATAGAAGGAATATGGACAATGCCCATTAGAAATACACTCAATCATACTCAGGAACCCACGTTGTTCTTCCTTTATGGTGTGTGGGAAGCCATACGAACATGGGGACGGTTTTCCACAAAAGCAGTCTTAAAATTAGCAAAGCCCTGGACAGCAATTCACTTTTGATGTCCAGGGCTTTTTATTCTGCAGGAATACATCCTCTGCAGAACCAATATATTTATACAACGTAATGGTAAATTTCCAATTTTTGATATAATGAAGGATGTATAACAACATCGAATATTGTAGGAATGTGCGATATTATGAAGAGATAAATGACCATAACGAAAGAGGACCTAAAGCAATGAAAGAAAACTTAATCCACATGAGGGACAAATTGAATGACATCAGCCGCCGCAATCGGTCGATCCGGCTTTTAAAGCTATATAACAAATGGAGCTTTGATTTGGCTGAGTTGGATAAGGTGGCAAATGGCCCTGATTGCCAATCCATTGTAGAGAAGATCATTAAGCAGTCAAAGAGTGATATTACGATATTGAAACCCACCCTCGACGATGAGCACTCTATGGCTCTATCGAAGGGTCTAACAGATTTGGCGAGGAACATGAAGGGGATTGAGGAAGAGACGGGTGTCCATGACTTTTACCTTGGCTTCCCTTTTCTTTCGGGAACTTTAATAGATGGAACGTTTTTTCAAGCACCTTTATTTCTTTATCCACTGCGTATTGAGAAGAGCAATGTTGGTTCGCAGAAATGGCTGTTAAAGGTGGAAGAAGGTGGTCCTCAGATTAACCGGACCTTGTTCCTGGCGTTTAGAAAATTGAATAATACCTCTTATTCGGAAGAGTTTTTTGAAAAAGCCGCTGAAATGGCAAAGAATTTTGATTATGATGCCTGGCTGTCATTTTTACAGGAAAATGAAATGAAAGTTTCGTTTACAAAGACAGGGATCACAAGGCTTATACAATATAAAACGAATGAAGTTCCGGAAGTAGCGAATATGACAATGCTGGAAAATGCCGTTATCGGTAATTTTCCTCAAGGGAGTTCTTCTCTTGTGAAAGATTATGATGAGCTTATCTCGCTTTCGGAAGAAGACAGCCGCCTCGGTTTGGTGGGTACGTTGATTTCTCAACTTGATTCTGAAAGTGGAGAAGAACTTGAAGATGAGGAAGTAGGGGAAGAGTCCAATCAGCCTGTCGAGATTCTTAATCTTCTTCAGGCAGACGGCTCACAGGAAGAGATTATTAAGGAAGCACGTTATAAGAAGGGAATAGTTGTGCATGGCCCTCCTGGAACAGGGAAGTCACAGGTTATCGTCAACCTGATTACAGATGGATTGAACAGAGGGAAGAAGATTCTTGTTGTCTGCCAGAAGCGTGCTGCACTTGATGTCGTTTATCAAAGGTTGGATGGCCTTGGCTTAAGTAATAATGTCGCGCTTATCCATGATGAGAAAAATGACCGGAAGCGGCTTTATGCTAAGGTTGCTACTGTTCTTGAGCACAATATGATCTCTTACCAGGAAGCAGTTCAGTTCCTGGCTTCTGTTTCAAAGAAGCTTGCAGCCCATGAGGACCTGCTGAATAAAATTGCAAAGGCGTTATATGAGTATCAAAATTTTGGCTTCAGGCTCTATGATTTATATGGCCGTGCGAAACCGGTAGAGGAAACTAGCCAGATTATTGATTTATTTGCGGTGCTATCGAATTTAAATCGGGATAACCTGGATGATATTGCGGGGAAGGTCTACACCTATGCGGAATGGTACGAACGCTTCGGCTATGAGGAGTATCATTTGAAGCCTCGAAAATCATTTGCTTCTTTTAGCATCAAAGACAAGCTCGAAGCTGTTGAACTGCTAGAGAAGGCTATTCAAAAAGCAAAGCAATCTGCAGAATACCTGGAGTCCTTGGACTATAAAAAGATTACGCCGGCCTATACGTGGTTAGTCGAAAATAAACTCGAGAAAATTTATCCTGACCTTGAAGATGGAAACAAGAAGACACTTCAAGGACTCAGGCTCTGGTGGTGGACTTCTTTTTCCGGAAAGTCGATCATTGAAGAGTTGCTCGAAGGGGAGAAGTTTAAGGGGACCAACTCGACTGAGTGGTTGAAAATTAAACAGTCCCTCATCACGATGCATCAGCTTGGAAAAGTAACGAAAGAAATGGCGGATGAGATTGAGAAGCTCAAGAGATATTTCAATGATGATGTGGTAGACAAATTCAAGAAGCGGATCTCTGAAGGGGATATTCCTTTAAAAGACTTGGATAAAATGCTTGAGTATGTCCACAGGGACTTTGAGGACCTTCAGCAAATGGATAGTTATTGGAACGCACTTTCTGAAGTGGAGAAAAACATCATTGAAAAATTGCAGGCCAAAAAAGGGACGGGGGCTGACCTGCCGGAACTTTGGAAAGACCTGTTCATCAACTCTGCGTTCGTCCAATGGATTGAGCAGACAGAGAGGAAGCATCCTGAGGTGCAAAAGATTTCTACAAATGAATTCAACAGGATTCGTACCGCATTTGCACAGCTCATTGAGGAAAAGCGGAAGGTTGCTACTCAGTACCTGATCCATTCATTAACGAAGAATGTGGATGCTGCTCAACGCCAATTTCCTAAGAACTTGAAAGAGCTCAAACATCAGGTGGGGAAGAAGAGGCAGATTTGGCCAGTTAGAAGGGTGGTAAACAATTTTGCCAGCAACGGTCTCGTTGACATCCTGCCTGTATGGCTTGCATCACCGGAAATCGTTTCTTCAATTTTTCCGCTTCAAGAGGGCTTGTTTGACCTGGTAATCTTTGACGAGGCCTCACAGTGTACGGTTGAAAGCGGGATTCCATCCGTTTACCGCGCCAAACAGCTGATTGTTGCGGGAGATGAAAAACAGCTGCCTCCGTTTACCATGTTCCAGTCTTCGATTGTGAACGATGACGAGGATGAGGAGGGAGAGTATGAAACGGATGAATCTGTGAGCCTGCTGAACCTGGCGAAAAGGCGATTCCCGGAGAAAATTCTTCAATGGCATTACCGTTCTCTATATGAGGAGCTGATTAATTTCTCCAACCATGCTTTTTATAATGGTTATGTGCAGATTGCTCCGAACGTCATTCCGTTCAAGAATCCTCCTGCCTTGCAGTGGAAAATGGCCGATGGAAGATGGATCAATCAGTGTAATGAAGTTGAGGCGGAAGAAGTCGTTCGTACCTTGAAGGACATTTTGATCAAGCAGCCTGGGAAGACGGTTGGAATCATCACCTTCAACGCCAAGCAGCAGACAAAGATTTTGGATTTGATCGAAAAACGCGCTGCGGAAGACGAAGAGTTCAACGCGGTCTATAGCCAAAAAATGTCCCGCGACCTGGATGAGCGTGTCTTTGTAAAGAACATCGAGAATGTCCAGGGGGACGAACGGGATATCATCCTGTTTTCCATCGCCTATGCGAAAAATGAAGAAGGCAAAGTCTACAACCGATTTGGTATGCTCAACAAAAAAGGCGGGGAAAACTACCTCAACGTTGCCATCACCCGCGCTAAAGAGGGCATTGTTGTCGTATCAAGCGTCGAGCCGGAAGAACTCAACGTTGCCAACGCATCCCATGTCGGTCCAAAGCTGTTGAAGTCCTATCTGAAATATGTAAAAGCCATCTCAACCCAGCAGCGCGACCAGATTAGCGCCGTGATTCAAGAGATTAACGAAAACGTAAACACCCATGTTCAGAAACTGGATTTGCATTTCGACTCTCCGTTTGAGGAGCAAGTGTATAAACAGTTGCGAAACCTCGGATATGAAGTAGCAACTCAAGTCGGGATGTCCGGGTACCGCATCGATATGGCCATTGTCCATCCAAACGATTCCTCCAGATATATTCTGGGAGTCGAATGCGACGGAGCCATGTACCACAGTTCCGCCAATGCAAAGGAACGGGACATCTACCGGCAGAGATTCCTCGAAAACCGCGGCTGGACGATCGAAAGGATCTGGAGCCGCAACTGGTGGAAGAATCCTTCCGTGGAGATAGAGAGAATTGATCAGAGGGTGAAGGAGCTGCTGAAGAAGGAGCGGGATTTGGAGAAGGTTGTTAATTAATAGTATTGTGTGGCGGTCTGGACTTTGTTCAGGCCGTTATTATGTGTAATTTTATCAAGTAGTAGGTGAGTCGAATCCCTTTTTTCGGCTTTATAGCGGTAGTTATGTAATTTCTGTCGAACCCAACAGGGTCTTATAGCGGCGATAACCGTGTGTTTATCACCATTTTTTTATGCAGGTTAATATAACAATTGGATGGTTAAACTCAATTTATGCCCTAAAAGCATTCTTGCTTTTAGGGTATTTTTCTTGAATTTAAAATGTAAGCTTCTGTAAATATAGGGATTTAGATATAATGGAATATATTAGTGTATAAAGGAAAATGTATGAAAGAAGGTAAATTATGCAAATTGATTTTAGTCCTTTAAAGCCTTTTATGAATGATTTGCTTCTGAATCTTTTTCTGGTATTGTTTCCTCCTTTTGTCCTTGCTCTTTTCTTAAAATTACTACTAATAAAAATGAGAGTACCGAGAAGGGCTTCGGGATCAATTGCTAGTCTTGCAATGCTATATGGAATCTATAAAATGTTTATGTTTGTAACTTGGTAATGGATTTTTTGTGAAAAAAGTAGAATGGCGCCCCCTTTTAAGCTGCAGCTGCGGTTTAAGGGGGGCGTTTTCTCTTTTAGTTTTGCTTGTTCGGCGTGTGGCGTGTAGAAGGATGGCAAATGGCGGGTATTTTCTGTCTGGCTGTGAAAGCGTAGGCATGGTGTATGGGCCAATTTTTCCCCAAAGAATAATGTTGTAAATTGTACTTATATGCAGAATTATCCACTTTCTGTATAATGTGATTAGTTCGTATTAGAAAAATATTACAATCGATTTAGGGGGAGAAATATGGAAGGTATTACGATTAAAGATGGATTGAAAAATATGGATTTTGAAAAGGTTACTGAAATGCTTTCAAATGCATTTTGGTGTAAGGGAATAAAAGTTGACGAAGTAATAAAAGGTGCTGAGAATTCGGCATTGGTTGTTGGGGTTTTTATTGACACTAATCAGATAGGTTATGCAAGGGTGATTTCTGATAAAACAAGATTTGCCTATATTCTTGATGTGTATGTTGATGAAAGCTTTAGAAGAAAAGGACTTGGCCAAAAAATGATCCAATATATACTTGGTCATGAAGAATTAACGGACGTATATCAATGGCTATTAATTACGAAGGATGCTCATGGGGTTTATAGTAAAGTTGGTTTTGATCCTGTTTCACGTCCTTTGGATTGGATGGAGATAAGAAAGGACAGACCAAAACGCATATAGAAACCAGATACATATTTTACTTATTTCATATATGAAGCATATTTTTTATATAAAAAGATAAAGCATTAGGGGGAACTATTGGAATGAAATTGAAGAAGTGTGTGGCGATTGCGCTGGCTCTAACGACGGCTTTAGGGGTATCGAACTTCACGCCGGCTATTTCGCAACCAAACAAAGTTGAAGCGGCGGAGAACGCATTTACCAAAGACCAAATTGATAGTTTAAACTATCTAAACAGTATCCGCAGAGCGATGGGGATTCCGGAGGTAAAACTCAACCCATTGCTTAACAAAGCCTCGGCCAATCATGCGAATTACCTGAAGCTGAATCATGAATCCGGGCATAGAGAGGAAGCAGGAAAACCGGGGTACACTGGCAGCGGATTGCTGGAAAGAATGCTGGCAGCTGGAATGACCGATAATGTTAGTTTAGGAGAAGTGATTGCATACTCTCCAAGGGGTGTAAAAGTTAACATTGATCAGCTAGTGAATACCGCGTACCACAGAAGTATTATTTTGAGTCCGGATATAAAGGAGATCGGTCTTTCGTACAATGGTTCTTCGTATGTGTTAAATACCGCGGGTTACACGTTTGAAGATGACTATTACGCTTCTGAGGCTAGTGTTTATCCATATGACGGACAAAAAGATGTTGAGATCGGTTTCTACGGTTTCGAAAACCCGAACCCTATCGCGCCGTTTGGTGTAGCCAAAACGGGATACATTATTTCTTACTACACTCCGGGCAAACAGTGGGCGGAAGGCATGACCCTTACACTTAAAGATCCTAAAGGCACGATTCTCCCTGTATTCCAGGAAACAAATGCGGTTGGCGACTCCTACTTCTTCCCGAAACAGGAGTTGAAGTATAACACTACATACACTGCAACAGTATCCTACTTTGATGGCAATGCGGAGGAAAACCGCAGCAAAACCTGGTCTTTCACCACGAAAGCAGACCCTTATCCTGCTTCGCCGCCACCAGCCAAGACAACACCTAAGGCGCCTATCTGTCCGAAGCCGCCTGTGAAGGTCATGTGGAAGGGGCTAGAGTTGAAGAAAGGCCAGTTAGGATTAGCAACCATTAAAAGCGACACAACCTTATATAAACTTAAGGATAATAAGCTAATTTTTTCCCGCATCCTTAAAAAAGGGGATGTGTACCGGATTTACGCCTTTAAAGGAACCAAGTTACTCGGGTTGGGTGGCGGCTACTATGTTGACCGTGACAGCCGGGTAACCTACGAGACTCCTTCCAAAGAGAAGATTGCTTTGGCGAATTGTAATAAATAAACAAGTGGTTCAGCTAAGGAAAAAAATGAATGCTGTAGGAGGGGCGGGAAATAATATTCTCGCTCCTTTTTAGTATGGGATTTAGTATTTTCTACTTTTTTAAAAAGTAAATTTAGTATTGTTTGGATTTGGGAGAGGCCATACGCAGAAGAGATTCATTAAATTGGGGGGGAGGCGGCTTGGGGGCCGCCTCTGTTTGACCAAATTACCATTGAAGAAAAGAATTGGTGTTTGTCCGAACAAAGATCATAGCCCCGACAAAAATTTTAATTAATGCCGAAACCAGAGCGTGTATTGATCAGAAAACGCCGTCTGCAATTATTAGTATAGGCTTTAATTATTAAGCTTGTTTTAACAGATTATGAAATTTCGTAGTAAAAAGATTAATTAATTATGAAAACAGTGTAGGTCCTATGGCAACATTCATATATGGCTTTTTCCAAAAGCATCCGAAAGCCGGACCCATTTGCTGCGTGTGAACAGGCTTATTTTGAGTTGCGCTTTTGCAGGACTTCCTGGAGGCGATCCGGGAAGTTGGTGAACATGCCTGTTACGCCCCAATCAAGCAGTTTTTCCATATCAGCAGTTTCGTTGACTGTATATGGATGAATCAGAAGGCCGCTATCACGGACTTTTTGTACATAGGCTTCATCGATTGCGCCATAATTCATGCCAAGCCCGATGCTATAAGATTTGTACTCTTCCAGTTCTTCATCGGTCAAAGTCGCAGGCTGATCGTACCAGAGCAGTTGGACCAATGGGATGGTTGGATCCATTTCGTGGACGATTTTCAGGCTGTCCGCGCTGAACGATTGAACGATGACTTTGCTGGAAGGTACATTTTTCCCTGTCAAGTTATACTCGTTCAGGATTTCCACAAGTTTTTCTTCCATGCCAGGGTACACTTCAGGAGATTTTGTTTCGATGTAATAGCGGGCACCGGTACCGAATGTTTCAATGACTTCCTGCAATGTCGGAACTTTAAGGCCCGCGTACTCAGGCTTTGCATACTCCGGATATTTCTCATTGAACCAGGAACCTGCATCAAGCTGTTTGATTTCCGCAAGCGTAAAGTCTTTTACATTGCCGGTTCCGTTGGTTGTGCGGTCCAGCGTTTCATCATGCATGGCAATCAGTTCGCCATCTTTTGTCATTTGGAGATCGATTTCTATGTAGTCACCTTTCATTTGCTGGCCAAGCCCGTAAGCAGGAATCGTATGCTCAGGAGCATAACCGGATGCACCGCGATGCGCAACATTCATGATTTTGTTCGGATTCAGAGAAGGCTCAATCGTTTCCGCCGCCTGTACCTGGCTGACTGCCCCAGCCCCAATACCGATGAATGCTGCCGACATCATCACATTTCTGAACAAATTTTTCATCAACATTTAAAATCCCTCCATTCATTAGTCTACTAGAGTTTAATAAACGTAAATGAATAGAGTGTGAAGCGCGAATAACAATGTAGTTACAATATTGTAAATAGTGAATATGATGTTTTTTGCATTGATGTGGATTCATATGGTTGAGTTTGGCTAGCCGGCAAAATTGGCAATTCTACTAATTCGTAGGCGGATATCTGACAACCAAGGGTGATAATCTGGGTTTGGTTGTCAGAATAAGAGCGGATATCTGACAACCAAGGGCGATAATCTGGGTTTGGTTGTCAGAAAAGAGTGGATATCTGACAAGCGGGGGCGAAAATCCGGGGAGAGTTGTCAAAATAAGAGGGGGTATCTGGCAAGCAAGGGCAAAAATCCGGTTTGGTTGTCAGAATAAGAGTGGATATCTGACAACCCAGGGAGAAAATCTGGGTTTGGTTGTCAGAATAAGAGGGGATATCTGACAACCAAGGGAGAAAATCCGGTATGGCTGTCAGAATAAGAGCGGAGATCTGACAACCAAGGGTGAAAATCTGGGTTTGGGTGTCAGAATAAGAGTGGATATCTGACAACCAAGGGAGAAAACCCGGTATGGTTGTCAGAATAAGAGCGGATATCTGACAAGCAAGGACCAAAATCCGATTTGGTTGTCAGAATAATTGTCCTGAAGGGTTTTTTATCAAAATAAAAGGCAGCCGCCACGACTTGATTACACCAACGAACCTAATTGCCGCCATACGGCTATATTATCAAATCTATCCCTGATTCCTTTTTTAGCACCTTCCACAAGTATTTTCCCACTTTTCAAAAAAAGGTCAATCTAGTATTGTTTTGATAAGGGGACGGGTGAAGTCGATGCTTAATCTTAGTACGCAGAAGAGATTGTTTATCATGTTTTTGGTGGTTGCGTTGATTCCGTTGCTGACGCTGGGGATCATTTCGTATGATCAGTCTTCCAAAGTGGTGAATGGGAAGCTATCAAATTATAACCATTTTGCTGGCGAAAAGATTAAAACGCAGCTGGATCAAATATTGGAAGATATGTATTTTAGCGCAGCCGAAATTAAGCAGTATTTAATGGATGATACTTCTGTTAATTTACATAATGAGGTGCCTCGAACCTATGAGGACTTTAAAGAAGTGGATAATTTGCAGAGGCTTCTGCAGGCGCATAAAAAGTCGAACATCCGTGGCATCTATATCATTACTTCGTCCGGCTATTACTACGGTGATTACGATTTTTTAATGAAGGAATTTAAGATGCAGGATATTTGGAAAAGGACAATTAGGAGCGGCGACTCGGAAATAGGGATATATCAGCCGAACCATCTTAAAGACAATCAAGTCGATCATGTCCTTGGCTTAATTGTGCCATTGAAGTTTTCCTACGGCGTACTAAATAATAGCTATCTCTTAATCGAAACAGATATCGACGACTTGTATATCTTGATGGAGGTGCTGGAGAAGGATCTCCAATCCAGGATCACGATTCGAAATGAATTGGGCCAAGCACTCTATCACTCGAAAAGTGAGGAGGCGGACTTGGTCGACGATATTTTAACGAAGGAAAATACGAACATTAATAATTGGGAAGTTGAGATTCGCGTACCCCGCGACAAGTTCTATCAATCTTCACAAGTCATCTTGAAAATGGTTTCGATTGGCATTTTGATCGCATTTATCCTTGCCCTCATCCTTTCGTATGTTTTTTCAACTCAATTTTCGAAACGGATATTCAAACTGAAAATGGCTATTGATGAAGTAAGCAAGGGGATTTTCGACACAAAATTATTGGCGGACGGCCAGAAGGATGAAATCGGCAAACTTGGCGGCCATTTTAACCGGATGGTTGAGAAAATTAAGCAATTGATGGAAGAGGTTAGGGAGAAAGAAGCAACCAAGCGCGAGGCAGAAATGAAAGCGATTCATTATCAAATTAATCCGCATCTTCTTTTTAACACATTAAATACGATCCAATGGAAGGCCCGGATGGATGGGAATGTGGAAATTGGAAAGATGCTCATGCATCTGATTAAAGTGCTTGAAAAGAACTTGGATTCTACGATTGAGCTGATTCCGTTAAAAGAAGAGCTTCAGGCGCTTCAGCATTTCTTTGCCATTCAGGAGATGCGGTATGGGAAAAACTTCACCTTTACATTGAAAATGGATGAGCAGCTTGAAAAAGGGCTGATCCCAAGAATGACCCTGCAGCCGATGCTCGAAAATATTTTTTTCCATGCATTCGAGGATGGGGAGGGGACAATCAGCCTCGAGCTTTCAGAGACCCTTTCTTATTTCCGGCTCGTTTTAAAGGATAATGGAAAAGGGATTCCACAGGAAAAGCTGGAAGGGTTATTTACACGGCCGAATGAAAAAAAGCGCGGCGGGGTTGGCTTATATAATGTAAGGCAAAAGTTTTCTATTCATTATGGGACTGATTTTCATATCGACATGGATTCAGTGGCTGGCGAAGGAACCACGATAAAGATAACTTGGCCAAAAAGGTGGGTGGATCAGGATGAACAGGGCAGCAATAAAAGTGTTAATAGTCGATGATGATACGATTGTGCGACGGGGATTGAAGGCGACGGTCGATTGGGAACGGTTTGGGATGGCCGTGGTTGGCGATGCGCCGAATGGCAAACGGGGCTGGGAAGAATTTTTGCGCCACGAACCGGATGTGGTCATTACCGATATCGTCATGCCGGAGGAGAATGGACTGGAATTTTCACAAAAAGTAAAAGCCTTCAGGCCGCGGACGAAAATTCTGCTGCTCAGCTGCCATAAGGATTTTGAGTATGCCCAAGCAGGCTTAAAGCTGGGGGCATCGGGCTATTTATTGAAAACGGATTTTGATGACAAGGAACTTAACCAATTTCTGGCCGCTTTTCAAAATGAGCTTTCAGAAATCTCCTTAAAGGAAGAACCAGACTTTTCATGCCATCCAAAGGCCATTCAACAAGCGATCGAGTATATTGACACGAATATATCAGAACCGATGACCGTAGAGGACATTGCCGATTGCGTAGGAATGAGCAGAAGCCATTTAAGCACGTTATTTAAGAAAAAATTGGGCTGCAGCCTCCATTCTTTTATTGAAGATAAACGTCTTCAGCTAGCAAAACAGCTATTAAAGGGGACTAACGTGAATATTCAAGAGGTTGGGGAGCAAATTGGCATCCTGGACGCCAAATATTTCAGTAAATGGTTTAAAAGATGCACCGGCATCCCGCCATCTGATTTCCGAATCCAACAAAAAGACGACACCTAGCTAACAAAAAGACGATTTTCAAACGAAAATTGCACGAAAATTCAAACAAATAGAAGTGTTTAACCGCTTTCGTTAAAGATACAATGAAAGCGGTTACTTTTTTAATAGTTATAAAAACTATCGAAAAGAGGGGTCTTATGAAAAAAAGAAATTTAGTGTTTTCCCTGCTGGTTGCATTTGCTCTTTTGTTGAGCGCGTGCAGTTCGAACACTTCTTCCGGGGCTGAAAAAAAGGACGGAAAAACAGTTTTGCGCTTTGCCACTTGGGATGCGGGAGATACCCTGAAAATCCAGGAGGATATCGCAAAAGCTTTTGAAAAAGAAAATAAAGATGTAAAGGTGCAGGTTGAGGCTTACGGAGATGGGTTTGATCAAAAAATCGCCGCCTCATTCGGGGCAAAAAACCCCCCGGATGTAATGTATATGTGGGATTTTACGACGTACCACCAATCGCTTGAACCGCTTGATGGATATGCGGAGCAAGATTCCGATATCAACATGGATGATTTTTACGAAGGGCTTTTCAACTATTCAAAAGTGGATGGAAAACTATATGGAATGCCGGCTGGATTCTCCACGATGGTAGTCTATTATAATAAAAAGCTGTTTGACGAAGCGGGGATTCCTTATCCGCAGGAAGGCTGGACTTGGGATGAATTCAAAGATATTGCCAAGAAGCTAACCGATAAAAGCAAGAAACAATATGGATTTGCGGTAACGTCCGAGCCAGATACGTATGATTTGCAAGGTTTGGTTTGGAGCAACGGCGGAAGTTTCATCTCGGATGACGGCACGAAAATTGATGGAGTCATGAATAGCAAAGAAACGGTTGATGCATTGCAAATGTACGGCGATATGGTAAAGGAAGGAATTGCTGTTTCGACGGGCGGGGCGAATCAACAAAGCGCAAGCGAGATTTTCAAGGCCAACAAACTTGGAATGCTCGTCAATGGTATTTGGTCGATTCAAGGCTATAAAGATGCAAAAGTAGACTTTGGAACAGTGATGATGCCGGCGTTTGATTCCAAGCCTGTAAAAGGATTAATTAACTCGTCATCGATTTCAATCGCGAAAGATTCAAAGAAAAAGGATTTAGCCTGGAAGTTTGTGAAATTCTTTTCCTCTGATCAGGCAATCAAGATGAGAACAGCAGACCTTCCTGTCCGCAAAAGTGTCGTGGAAGAAACGAAAGTAACGGAAGATCCATTGTATAAGCCTTTCTACACGATGCTTGAAAAAGCGGATAATTCACCGGCGTTCCTATTGAATAAAAATTGGAACGAGGTAAACCGCAACCTGTCCGCCGCCCTAAATGCGGCCATGATTGGACAGGATGCAAAGCCATTGCTCGATAAAGCCGTGAAAGATTCGGAGAAATATTTATCTAAATAAATTGGCAAAAGGCTCCACAACCACCAGAGTGTTGTGGGGCCTTTACAAAAAGCAGGAGGAGGCATCCGATGAAATCCAGCTTAAGTATTAATACTGCACCCTCGGCACTTCCGCTTAAGAGGAAAAGGAAATGGGGCCAATTGGTCCCCTATCTGTTTATTGCACCGTGGATCATAGGCTTTGTTGTGTTTACCATTGGACCGCTATTGTTTTCACTTGTGATTAGTTTTTATGATTGGCCGATAGTCGGGGAAGTTGAATTTGTCGGACTTTCCAACTACATAACGATGTTTACGGATGACCCGCTGTTTTGGCATTCCCTATGGATTACGGTGAAGTATGCGATGATCTTTGTTCCGTTGAATATTATTTTAGCTTTGCTGCTGGCGGTTTTGCTGAACCAAAAGGTAAAGGGAAGCTCGCTTTTCCGCACGTTTTTCTATGTTCCTTCCGTTATTTCCGGCGTTGCGCTGGCGATGATTTGGGGGACGGTTTTCGATGGCGAATACGGAATATTGAACTACTTGCTTTCTTTCATAGGCATTGAGGGGCCGAGATGGCTGAATGACACAAACTGGGCGCTTGTTGCGATGGTGATTGCCAGTTTATGGGGACAAGGGACGATGATGCTGATTTTCCTGGCGGGTTTGAAAAATATTCCGTTGGATTTATACGAGGCGGCGGAAATTGATGGGGCCGGGAAGCTCTATAAATTTTTCAAAATAACGATTCCCTTATTGTCGCCAACAATTCTTTTCAATTTGATTATGACGATTATCGGGGCGTTCCAAACCTTGACGCTCGCACTTGTGCTGACAGGCGGCGGCCCGATGCAGTCGACCTATTTCTATGCAATGTATGTGTACGAAAATGCGTTCAAATACTTCAAAATGGGCTATTCATCCGCCAACGCGTGGGTCATGTTCATTATTGTGCTGTCTTTAACGATGCTTGTCTTTAAATCATCGAGCATGTGGGTGTTTTACGAAAGTGAAGTTAAAAATAAAGAAAAGTAAGGAGGTGCCGATTCCGGATGAAAGGGAAAATGCGTATCCAGAAAATCATTGTTTATGGTTTGTTGATTGCCCTGTCACTCTTATTTCTTTTGCCGTTTTTTTGGATGGTGATGACCGCGCTGAAAGGGCCGGAAGAGCTTAGCCTTTATCCGCCGAAATTCTTTCCTTCCACATGGCACTTCGAGAACTTTGCCAAAGCGTGGAACAGCCAGCCATTTAATACTTTCCTGGTGAATAGTTTAGTGGTCACGTTCATGACGACCCTTGGACAGATTATTTCATCCACCCTTGTTGCGTACGGGTTCGCGCGGTTCCAATTTAAAGGGCGGGATACGCTGTTCATTATTTTGCTTGCGACAATGATGATTCCATGGGAAGTAACGATGATCCCGCAATATATGGAATTTAATATGTTTGGCTGGATCAACACACTGAAGGCATTGATTGTTCCTTCCTGGTTCGGTTCCGCGTTTTATATTTTCCTATTGCGGCAATTCATTATGTCGATTCCGAAAGAACTGGATGAAGCGGCAAAAATGGACGGGGCGAATGTGTTCCAAATCTATTACAAAATCTATTTGCCGCTCGTGTGGCCGGTCATTGTACTGATTGCGGTGTTCAATATATTGGGCAGCTGGAATGATTATTTAGGCCCGCTGATTTTCCTGAATGACCAGAGCAAATATACGTTGACGCTTGGCCTGGCTTCGTTTAAAGGGGTTCATAATGTTGATACGAACGGCATCATGGCGGTTACGTTCCTGATCAGTATTTTCCCGCTTATTTTGTTCTTTTTCGCGCAAAAGAAAATCGTCGAGGGTGTGCAGACTACTGGGTTGAAATAAGAGATTGTGCAGACTACTTGGTAAAAATAATAGATTGTGTGGATGAATCTTGGTTCATCCATTTTTTTAAATAGGTTGTATCAAGAATCTTATATTTTCATGTAACCATGCGGTTGATTTGCGCTACAGGCGCTTCGCTTTCCGCGGGCAGTCCGGGAGCCTCCTCGGCGAAACCCATGCCTGCGGGGTCTCCCCTGGCCAGCTTTTCCCGCAGGAGTCTTCGCGCCTTCCGCTCCAATCAACTTGCTCTGAAAACAAAGAGCGTAAAAGTTTTTTCAACCTAGCTAGCAACTTTGGTGAACCTTTTTTCATTTCGTTCCCCCCAAGGATCAGCTTTAGCTAGAAAAAGTGACCGAAATCCTTAGGCTGTGGCAATATCCATGCCTCACTTGGACTCGTAGCTTATTAAAACTCACGACCGTGTCCAAACATGAGGCTGCTTTGGACACGCAACCTATGAAAAGTTACTTTTGTTTCCAAACATAAGTCAGCTTTGAACACGCAGGCTTAGAAAACTCAGTTCTGTGTCCAAACATGAGTTAGTTTTGGACACGCAGGCTTAGAAAACTCACTTCTGTGTCCAAACATGCGTTAGCTTTGGACACACAGGCTTAGAAAACTCAATTATGTGTAGAAACATGAGGCAACTTTAGACACGCAGGCTTTGAAAACTCAGTTCTGTGTCCAAACATGAGTCAGCTTTGGACACGCAGGCTTTGAAAACCCACTTTTGTGTCCAAACATGAGTTAGCTTTGGGCACCAGGACAAAAGTTTGGAGATCTACCTCAAGGTTCTATTAGACTATACAATTTTGGGCAATCTACATAATTTTTTTGAAAATAAAGGAAGTGGGTTAATGTTTGATGTTAAGAAAATCCCTTTTAGCCGATATGGTTCTTTTATTACGATTTCACCGAAGCATAGACGGGGCGGCGAGGATGGGGCGCTTTATATTCGGAACATCCGGAACGGGGACAATAATTTTGGCGAGGTGTTCCGGATTGAGTTGATTCGGGATGGCGAGCCCGTGTCCTATCAGCCTGAAATGTCTCCGAGTTTGCTGCGCCTAGAAACGGACGGCGGATTTGCGGAATTTTGCATTACGGAAGCGCGGGTTTTGCAAATATGGAGCGTAGGTGTCGGGGTTAGGCTGACGGGGATTACCGGTGCCTATGATTATGCTGCCCTTGTTGGCGAGAACCGCTGGGAAGTGAATCATTCGTCTCAGGAAATGCGTTATATGCTTACGGCGGTAAAGGGGCGGATTGAGATGGATGCCCCGTTCAAGGAGCAACGCTGTGAAAAAATCATCGTGAATCTTCTTCCTGGACCGTCGACGGAGATGGAATGCGTGATGGAAGAGTATACGACTGTGTATCGGCCGAGATCCTATGTTTCTTTTTCAAAAGGGCAAGAGCTCGTTGAAAAGGAGTACGAGTTGTGGATTCAGCGTGTTCTTTCGGTGCCTGGGGAGTATGCGGGGGGCCGGGAGCTGGCGGGTTATATTACGTGGTCGTGCGTCGTTTCGCCGGAGGGGATGTTGACGCGGCCGGCGATGTACATGTCGAAGAACTGGATGACGAACATTTGGAGCTGGGATCATTGTTTCAATGCGATGGCGCTTGCGAAGCATTCACCGGAGCTTGCGTGGGACCAGTTTATGATTTTTTTCGACCTGCAGGATGAGTCGGGGATGCTTCCGGATTTCGTAAATAATCGGTTTGCGTTGTGGAATTTTACGAAGCCGCCAATCCATGGCTGGACGTTGAGGCGGATTTGGGAACAGACCGATTATGTGAGTGCGGAGAGATTGCGGGAAGTGTACGGGCCGTTGGCTAGTTGGACGCGTTGGTGGCTGACGTACCAAGATAGTGATGGGGATGGGATTCCGCAATATAACCACGGGAATGACAGTGGCTGGGACAACAGCACGATTTTTCGAAAGGGAACTCCGGTGGAAAGTCCGGACCTGTCATCGTTCCTGGTCCTGCAAATGGACGTGCTGGCGGAAATCGCTGAGAAGCTGGGCCTTGCGGGCGAGGCTGATAGGTGGAGGCGGGAATCCGAGGGGCTATTGACGAACATGATTGATCATTTCTGGGATGGCGAGCGGTTTGTGGCGAAGAAATCCGGGACGCATGAAGTGATTGAATCGGATAGCCTAGTCCTCTATATTCCTATTATTCTTGGAAAAAGGCTTCCGGATGGGATTCGGGAGAAGTTGGTAGACGGGATTAAAAATAAGGGTTTTTTAACAGAGAATGGCCTGGCGACAGAGCTGCCGTCCAGCCAGTTCTATAAGGAAGATGGCTACTGGCGGGGACCTATTTGGGCGCCGACGACGATGCTCGTGGTGGATGGACTACTGTCAGCGGGGGAAGAAGAGCTGGCGCTTGAGATTGCGAGAAGGTTTTGTCGCATGGCGTCAACGTCGGGGATGGCGGAAAATTTCAATGCTCTGTCGGGGGATGGCTTGCGTGATCCGGCGTTTACGTGGACATCGAGCGTGTTTTTGATGCTTGGGCATTTGTTGGAGGAGAATGAGGGGGCTAAGTCAGGGTTGAGAGTGACGCTTTTATAACGTGCGCGTGTTTGCTAATAAGAGGGTCCCGTTTGCTGATAAAGGAGTTTCGTTTGTTGATAAGAGGGTTTCGTTTACTGATAAAAGGGGTTTACTTACTGATAAGAGAGCACTGGCATGCATCATTTCTGCCAACCATGAGATCACCTCATTTAAACTTTCTAGTAATCCTATCTAATCACAGGCTTTCAATCAGTAGCGTTTTTCAGATGGGAGAAACGTTTTCTGATTCTGCAAAGTCTTGTTTCAGACAGGAGTTTTGATTAATGCACCTGGGGAGGGGTAAATTAGTATAGAGGTGAAATAAATGAAAGTGACAATATCGAATGATGCAAAACAGCAGCTTATTCATGTGTTTGGCGCGGAACAGACCATAAAGATTAATCAGGTCCGCACAACCGGTTGAGGTGCCACCTTTGTGTACGAACTTGCTCAGGCTGAGCAAATAAAAGATGAAGAAGTATTTAAGGTAGATGAAATCACGATTCTTATTGACCCGCAGGTTGTGGGCGATTTGGATGGAGATATCGTAATCGACCATAAGAATAATTATGGGTTTATCCTTAAGAATAGTTTTGAAATCCTGACATTTGGGATGAAAGTGAATAAGTAGATTTTTTGTATGTACGACGCAAAGGAGGAGCGGGCAATAATCCCAGCTCCTCTTTTTGCATGGTTCACTAAGCCGATTTTGGGACAACGGCCATACGTTTGGTGGGTGGCTGCTTTTGTTAGGAAAAAAGAGTTGCGCCGATTGCTTTCTCGCCATTTAAATATGAATTTCAAGTTTCTCCATTTTCCTGTACAATGTCCGGATGCTGATCCCTAAGTCCTTTGCCGCCTTTTGTTTTCCGGTATAGCTGTTTTCGTACGCCTGCAATTTCTGGATAATTACGTCGCGTTCTGCTTCTGCGAGGCCCGGTTTTGGGCTGGTCGATTTACCTGCCAGGATGGGTCGGCTCACTGCTGAATTGGCTAGATAAGGCGGCAAGGAATCCGTTGTCAAAACATTGTTTGACTCGATGTTCATGCTGTACTCGATGACATTTTCCAGCTCGCGTAAATTCCCCGGCCAGTGATAGGCGGAGAGGACGCCCATGTATTCCTCTGAGCAGGAATCAATCAATTTTCCGGTGCGCTCTTTCAATTTTTTTATAAAGTGAAGGGCCAGAAGCGCTAAATCTTCCATTCTTTCGCGAAGTGGCGGAATGGTGATCGGAATGACATTCAAACGGTAATACAAATCAGAGCGGAACCGTTTTTCATCCAATAGCTCGTTAAATGGCTGATTGGTTGCCGAAATTAGCCGGACGTCTACTTTTTTGGAACTGGTACCGCCAACGCGCATGATCATCCCATCCTGCAGCACTTTTAAAAGTTTCGGCTGCAGGTTCAAAGGCAAATCGGCAATTTCATCCATGAACAATGTGCCGTGATCGGCCAGTTCAAAGTAGCCCTTTTTCCCGCTCTTCTTCGCGTTCGTAAACGCGCCTTCTTCATAGCCGAATATTTCGCTTTCAAATAAGCTTTCCGGAATGGCAGCGCAGTTCAGTTCGACGAACGGCCCTTTGCTCACAAGGCTCATTTCGTGAATATACTGGGCAAGCAAACTCTTTCCTGTACCGGTTTCACCAGTAATTAAAATCGACGAGGTGCTATTGCGGATACCCTTTATCAATTTCCGAATATCCGTAAGCGCTTTACTTTTACCGAAAATATAATTTTCCAAGGCAAAATAGCGATTGTCAGCCGCCTTAAACACATCGGTATCCCGCAAAATGGAAATAATGATTTCTTTTAAACGGGAAAGCCATTCAATATAGTACTGTTTATTTTCAATCAGTTTGACTTCGTTTTCCGGCGAGAAACTGACGAATGACAGATAGCCATATTTTTTCCCATTGATGATCATGTCCTGAACGAGTTCCGCTTTGGACGGGCAATGATTGATAAAATGGCAGCCTACACACGATTGCATTTTGCCTGGTTCATGAAGGAATGTAATGTGGTGCCCATACAAATTGTTGAAAAACGGAACATGGACCTTTGTCCCTTTCCGTAAAATATATTCCTCTGTCGCGGCAATCAGTTCACCTTTCGGATTAAAGCAAGCAATTTCGACATGAAGCAATTTTGAAAAGGCCTGGATGACTTTAGAAATAGAGTTTAATAGCGGCATTCATTATCCTCCAATGGGCTGCATCTTTTAGAAAAAACGGCGGGGAATTCACTAGTTATTTGTGAAGATTACTAGTGAGCGTCTGGCACGTACTATTTTTAATAAAAAAGGCCAGCCGAGTTTATAGGTTGATAATAAAAGTTCGAAAATCAACACCAAAGTATTATTGGAATCTATATACTATCATCTTAACTTATTATTACTAATATTCAAATTAGTAGTGTCACTTCTGACTGCAATTTGTCATTTCTGACACATGGCAGGAGTGTTTTCTCGAAAAAGAAAATGAAAACGCTTTATTGATAGTATTTTCAGAAGAATCAAAAGTTGGCACGGTACTTGCATGGTTAATTAAGTGAAAGATGGTTTTTCTATCGAACCAAATTTTGAAGGGATGGGAATGCAGTGAATTATGAAGAACTATTGGGAATCAAAGATAAGGTTGCGGTGATAACCGGCGGCGCTTCCGGAATCGGGCTCGCTACTGCCGAGTTGTTTGCCGAGGCGGGAGCAGCCGTTGCGGTGCTCGATATTAATGAAGAGCGCGGCGGCGAGGCCGCCAAGGAATTGCGTGACAGAGGATATAAAGCGGAGTTCTTCAAATGTGATGTTACTTCGGCGGCGGATTGTGAACGGGCAGCCTCCGAGGTTGAGCAGCAATTTGGCAAAATTGACGTTTTATTTAATAATGCTGGTTTGATTCGCAGGAAAACGGTCGTTGAGCATACTGAAGAGGATTGGGATTTGGTTATCAATGTTTCTCTAAAAGGCGCTTTTTTACTATCAAAATATGTGATTCCAATCATGGAGAAAAACGGCGGGGGCAGCATTGTCAACACAGGTTCAGGCTGGGGCTTAAAAGGCGGCGATCAGGCAGCCTCCTATTGTGCGGCAAAGGCCGCAGTTGTGAATTTGACGAAAGCAATGGCGATCGACCATGGAAACCAAAACATTCGTGTGAACTGCGTTTGCCCGGGTGATACGGACACGCCTCTTCTACGGGACGAAGCTAAGCAGTTACAGTTGGATGAAGCTAAGTTCCTGTCCTCCTCTGCTGTTGGACGGCCGCTGGAGAGAATTGGAACGCCGCGTGATATTGCAAAAGGCGTGTTATTTTTGGCAAGCGATATGTCTTCCTGGGTGACAGGGACCGTATTGACAGTTGACGGCGGCGGCTTGGCTTAAATCAAATGTAAAAGGAGAGAAAATGATGAAAAAAACAGCACATCCATACATACCGAATACCGTTCCTGAAGTGCAGGAGGAAATGCTAAGGGAAATCGGGGTTGAATCGATTGAAGAGCTCTTTGTCGGCATCCCGGAGGAACTGCATTTTAAAGGAAAAATGAATATTCCGGAGGCGCTACCGGAATACGAGCTTCGAAAATATGTAGACGGAATTTTAAACAAAAATAAAACAGCCCATGAGTATTTGAATTTCCTTGGGGCAGGTTGCTGGAACCATTTTGTGCCGGCTGTTTGCGATGAAGTGAACCAGCGCGCTGAGTTTGTGACCGGCTATGCGGGGGACCCGTATGAGGACCACGGCCGATTCCAGGCATTGTTTGAGTATCAAAGCTTGATGGCCGAATTGGTCGATATGGATGTCGTGAATGTCCCGACTTTTGATTGGGCGCAGGCTGCGGCGACTTCGATCCGGATGGCGCACCGCATTACCGGAAGGCCCGAGGTGCTGCTTCCGAAAACCATTTCACCTGACCGGTTGAAGATTATTGAAAATTACTGCTCGCCGCAAGTTGCATGCATTCTCGTAGATTACGAGGAAGATTCAGGACAAATCAGCTTAAGCGACCTGGAAACGAAACTTTCGGAGAATACCGCGGCAGTCTATTTTGAAAATCCATCGTACCTTGGCTTTATCGAAACGAAGGGCCAGAAGATTAGCAATCTAGCGAAAAACGTTGGGGCGATTACGATTGTCGGGGTCGACCCAAGTTCGCTCGGCGTCCTTGAGCCGCCAAGCCATTACGGCGCCGATATTGTGTGCGGCGACCTGCAGCCGCTTGGCATGCATATGAATTATGGCGGAGGCCAGGCCGGCTTTATTGCAACACATGATGATCTTACTTTTATTAAGGAATATCCATCACGGCTATTTGGGATTGCGCCGACTGTTGTTGAGGGTGAGTACGGCTTTGGCGATGTGTTTTACGACCGGACATCCTTTGCGCAAAGGGAAAAAGGAAAGGAATCGGTCGGGACGCAAACAGCCCTATGGGGGATTACAGCCGGAGTTTACCTGGCGCTGCTTGGCCCGGATGGCATGTATGAGCTTGGGAAATCGATCATGCAAAAATCGCAATACGCGATGGGCGAAATCGGGAACATCCCGAATGTCGTCGCCTCCCGTTTTGAATCAGCGAACTTTAAGGAGTTCGTGGTTGATTTTAACCGGACTGGAAAAACGGTCAAGGAAATCAATCAATATTTGCTGGACAATGGAATTTTCGGAGGGAAGGATTTATCGGAAGAATTCCCTGAGTTTGGCCAGTGCGCGCTTTTCTGCATCACGGAAATACATACACAGGCTGATATCGACCGCCTGGTCCAGACGATGAAAGATTTCTTGAGCTGATATCGACTATTTAGCACAGACAATTAAAGACTTCTTGTGAATAAACAAGCCGAAAAGAAAGGGATGGTGTACGTGGAAAGGATTAAACGTGGGAAAGTCAGGCAGTTCCATCAGGCAAAATGGGATGAGCCCGTAATATTTGAACTTCATCAAAGCGGCGAACGCGGCGTCCAATTGCCGCGGGTTGAAAGCGCAATTGAAGAAAAAGTAGGTGACGGGGTGTCTTTCATTCCTCGAGAAATGGTAAGGAAGAGAAAACCGAATCTCCCGGAAATTTCCCAAAACCGGGTATTGCGCCACTATTTGCGGTTATCGCAGGAAGTGTTGGGCTCTGCGTTTAACGTGGAAATTGGCCAGGGCACCTGTACGATTAAATACTCGCCGGAAATCAATGAGGCAATCGCAGCGTCAGCAAAAATGACCGAGCTTCATCCGTTGCAGGATGTGAGTACGGTCCAAGGAGTTCTCGAAATTACCCACAAATTGGACCTCGCGTTGCGTGAGGTTTCGGGGATGGACTACTTCTCGTTCCAACCGGGGAGCGGCACCCAGGCGTTGTTCGCGATGGCGTCGATCGTCCGCGCATATCATGAAGCGAATGGCGAGGCTGACCAGCGCGATGAAATCATCACGACGATTTTTTCCCATCCTTCACAAGCGGCTACTGCAGCCGTAAAAGGTTATAAAATCATTACGCTTTATCCGGACGAGGACGGGTTCCCTGATCTTGAGAAGCTGAAAGCGGCCGTTTCCGAACGGACAGCAGGATTTGTCGTGGCAAACCCTGAAGATACCGGAATTTATAACCCGCGGATTAAGGAATTTACACGGATTGTCCATGAAGCGGGCGGAATTTGCTATTATGACCAGGCGAATGCGAACGGGCTTCTAGGAATTACACGTGCGAAGGAAGCCGGGTTTGATATGTGCTTCATGAACCTCCACAAAACCTTTTCGACGCCGCATGCGTGCGGAGGCCCGGCGACTGGAGCGCTCGGCGTGGTTGACAGGCTGAAGGAATTTTTGCCGGGGCCGATTGTCGAAAAAGACGGCGACCAGTATGTGCTGAATGATAATATGAAGCACAGCATCGGCAAGGTCCGTTCCTTCCAGGGCGTTCCGCAGCACGTCCTTCGTGCGTATGCCTGGATTCGTGCCCTTGGGCCGGAAGGACTGAAGGATGTCGCTCAGGTTGCCGTGCTTAACAATAATTATTTGTACCATAAGGTGCTGAAAATTAAGGGAGCGAGCGCGCCATATATCAAAGGGCAACGGTTGGAGCAGGTTCGCTACAGCTGGGAACAGCTTAAGAAAGACACTGGGGTGGATACGGATGACGTTTCGCGCCGGATGGCTGACTTCGCCCATCATTATTGGACGAGCCATCATCCATATGTCGTGCCGGAGCCGTTCACGCTCGAACCGACGGAAACGCCATCAAAGGCAGACCTGGATGAGTATATCGCATCCTTGACCCATATTTCCGAAGAAGCCTATACCAATCCGGAAATCGTCAAGTCCGCGCCGCACAACAGCACGAATCATCTTATCAAAGACCATGACGATTTCGATAACCCAGAAAAATGGGCCATCACCTGGCGTTCTTATCTGAAAAAAACACAAGCATCGGAGAAGGTTTAGATGCTAGATTAAAACAAGTTCTTCTTTATAAGTGCTAGTTTTATAGAAGTTTTTTTAATAAGTTGATTGGAGCGAAAGGCGCGAAGACTCCTGCGGGAAAAGCTGGCCAGGGGAGACCCCGCAGGCATGGGTTTCGCCGAGGAGGCTCCCGGACTGCCCGCGGAAAGCGAAGCGCCTGAAGCGTAAATCAACACATTAATTCTGTGAAGAACAAAAACAAAAAGCGGAATCTGTTACTTTTTTTTAAAAAAACAAAAAAACATTACGAGAATGGGGAATGAAAGATGAAAAAGTACATGTCCATTATGCTAGTCATGCTTTTGCTTCTGCTTGCAGCCTGTTCCAATAAATCAAGCGGCGATGAAGGTGCATCCGCCGACAGCAAAAATCCGAAAGGCATCATTACCGTTTGGGGCTGGGATGTAGCTGCCGCGACACTGGAAGCATCGGTTAAGAGCTTCCAGGAAAAATATCCTGATGTAAAAGTGAAAGTAGAGGATTTTAATAGCGGGGATCTCTACTCAAAGTTAACAGTTGGCCTCGCAGCGCGCGGTTCCGGCCTCCCGGATGTTGTTTTAATGGAAGATGAGCGGATTCCGGGGTATGTTCATCAGTTTCCACAAGGATTTCTCAATTTAGGTGAGCTTGGCTACGACAAACATAAAGATTTATTTAATGAAGCGAAAATAGCGTCTGTCAAAGATCAGGATGGAAACCTCATTGCCGCCCCTTGGGATATCGGCCCGGCTGGTGTGTTCTATCGTGTCGACCTTTTCAAACAGGCGAATGTTGATCCAAATTCCATCGAAACATGGGAGGATTATATTGCCGCTGGCGAGAAAATTAAAGCCGCGACCGGCGTCGAGCTGCTGCCAATCGATGTTCCGAATTATGATGGCGTGTTTGCGATGATGATGCAGCAGCAGGGCAAGTCCTATTTTAACGAAGACAATACAGTCAATTTGCAATCTCCTGAGGCAATTAGGGCAATGAAGCTGATCAAGGAAATGTATGACAAGGGATTGGTCCTGCAAAACAATGGCTGGGATGGGATTGTTACGGCGACAGTAAACGGATCAGTAGCGACCGTACCATACGGAGTTTGGTATGCCGGAACGATCATGGACCAGGCGCCGGATTTGAAAGGGCAATGGGATGTATTTTATCTTCCAGGCTTTAAAGAAGGCGGAACCCGATATGCAAACGTGGGGGGCTCCTCGTTATTGATTCCAGCGTCAACCAAAAACCAGGCTGCCGCCTATGCATTCGTGGATTTCTTTACAACTGACAAAGACGCGCAGCTTCTAGGGTTTGAAAAATATGGTCTGTTCCCATCTTTGAAGGACACATATGACGCGCCGCAATTCACGGAAAACAACGAGTACTTCAACAACAGCCCGATCTTCAAAAAATTTGCTGATATTGTAGACCAGGTGCCAACAGTTTATGTGAACGAAAATCTTGCGAAGGCGAGCAAAGTGACAAGTGACGCACAGGCCGCTATTCTGTTGGAAAATAAATCAGTTGAAGCGACTTTGAAAAGCGCCCAAAAGCAGTTGGAAAACGAAATTAAATAATCATCATGTTGGAGAAATGGGAGAAGGATGTTTCTTCTCTCATTTCTATCATTTTTTAGGAAGGGGACCCTGGGGGATGAAAGTATCGATAGACAAGTCCGTCAAAACAGGGGCAGCAGTGCATGCTAAACCAAGAAGAAAATTAATCACTCCTAAAAGTGCCCCGTATCTTTTTATTGGCCCGGCGTTTCTTTTAACATTGATATTCACCGTTTATCCGATCATATCGTCGTTTATCTTAAGCTTTCAAGAGGTACGCGGAGTCGAAAAAACGTTTGTTGGATTTGCAAACTATGCCCGGCTTTTCCATGATCCGGTTTTTTATAAAGCGCTGTTAAATACAGCGGAAATTCTGATTATCCAGGTTCCGATCATGCTGTTTATCGCCTTGTTAGTCGCGGTCGGTCTTCATTCGTCCATGGTCAAAGCAAAGGCGTTTTTCCGAATCTCCTATTTCATGCCGTCAATTACCGCGCTTGTTGCGGCATCGATTGTCTTCATGATTTTGCTGGACGAACGTTTTGGATTGGTCAACTATGCCCTGTCATTCATGGGGATTAAGTCCATCCCCTGGCTGACATCGCCTATGTGGGCCAAGATTTCAGTCATTCTTGTTATGACATGGAGATGGACCGGTTACAATATGGTCATTTTTCTTGCCGGCCTGCAAAACATTCCCCATGAATTGTATGAAGCGGCGAGCATTGACGGTGCCGGGAAAATAAGGCAATTCTTTATGATTACGATTCCTCAATTAAAGCCTGTATTCATTTTCACGGTCGTGATGTCGACAATCGGCACTTTGCAGCTTTTTGATGAGCCGTTCATTCTGACAAATGGCGGCCCAAACAGCGCCACGATGACAATTACCCTTTATTTGTACAATGTCGGCTTTAAGTATTTTGAATTTGGATATGCCTCGGCCATCGCCTATGTCCTTGTGCTCATCACGGCGATTATTTCGCTGATTCAGATGAAATTGGTAGGTGACTTCAAAGAATGATCCAGTCAAAAAACACTTCGAAAAAATTTGTCATTTATCTTTTGCTGTTGATTGGCGTGATTTTATCGATTGCCCCGTTCTATTGGATGGTAATTGGTTCAACGGTTCAGTCAGGCGAGATTTTTCGTGTTCCGCCTAAACTTGTACCCGGTGATTATCTATTGAAGAACTTTCAATCGTTGAACGAGGCCTTGGGCATTGGGAGAATATTTTGGAACTCTCTATTTATTGCCCTTGTGTACACATTCGCGAGTACGCTGATTGCTGCAATGGCGGGGTATGCATTCGCAAAATTCGATTTTAAAGGAAAGAACCCATTCTTCTTTGTTATTTTTTGCTCACTGATGATCCCGGGGCAAGTGACTCTGATTCCGATGTTTGAGATGATGGTGTCGCTTGATTGGCTAAATACATATCAGGCAATCATTTTGCCAGGCCTAGCCGCGCCTTTTTCCATTTACTTAATGAGGCAGAATATGAGGGCGGTGCCAAGTTCCCTAATTGAGGCTGCAAGGGTGGATGGAGCAGGAGAGCTGAAAATCTTTTTTAGCGTTATCTTGCCCGTTACACGGCCTGCGCTGGCAGCGGTCGCCATCTTCCAATTCATGTCGCAATGGAACAGTTTATTATGGCCGCTGATTACCTTGAATTCAAAAGAAATGTTCACATTGCCTGTCGCCCTTTCCAGTATTATTGGGATGGCGCGAATTGATTATGGGCAGTTGATGCTCGGAACAACGTTATCGACGATTCCGATCATGATTTTCTTTCTGATCCTGCAAAAACAATTTATTTCCGGCATTCTTGGCGGATCCGTGAAAGAATAGCCTTTGAAAGGAGAAAAGGATGAAAAACTTAAAAAGATGGGAAGACATTAAGACTGATGGGATTAACCGGCTGCCTGCTCGGGCGCATTTCTTCAGTTATCCGAATATGGAAGCAGCTGTTACGAATGAACCGGAATCAAGCCGTTTTTACCAGAAGCTGAACGGTACATGGAAGTTTTTATTCCTGGACGCGCCTGAATATTCTCCGGAAGGTTTCTTTTTGGATGAATTTGATTCAAGTGCCTGGGATAAGATTGCTGTTCCCGGCAACTGGCAGCTGCAAGGGTATGGGAAAATGCATTATTCCGACCTATGGTACAATTTCCCGATAATACCGCCGCGTGTGCCAACGGATAACCCGACCGGAATCTACCGCCGGGGGTTCGAGGTGCCTGAGGATTTGAACGGGGAACAACTCCTTCTCCGCTTCAATGGTGTCGATTCCGCCTATGAAGTGTATGTGAACGGTGAGTTTGCCGGATACAGCAAGGGCGCAAGGATTCAGGCGGAATTCGATGTCACGGATCTTTGCCGCCCGGGGAGCAACAGTTTGGTGGTCCGGGTGTTTCAGTGGTCGGACGGGACGTATTTGGAAGATCAGGATATGTGGTGGCTAAGCGGGATTTTCCGCGATGTTGAACTTTATACCCGGCCAGTTGCAGGGATTTATGATTTTTACGTGACCACCGAATTGGACGGCGATAATCAGGATGCGGTATTGTCTGTCTCTGTAAAACTTACGGAACATAGCGGCCAGACGATAACGTATGAATTGGTGGATTCCGCTGGCGAACGGGTATTTTTAGAAGAGAAAAAAGCTGATGAAGCTTTGAGCCGGTTGGTTGAAGCCCCATCAAAGTGGAGTGCCGAAATACCTAACCTTTATCATCTTTATATGACTGTAAGGGACAGTGCCGGCAAGACGATTGAGGTGATCCGCCAGCAAGTCGGATTTCGGTCAATTGTCGTTTCCGGGGAAACATTCCTGGTCAATGGGGTTGCAATCAAGCTCAAGGGGGTCAATCGCCATGATTATAACCCGAAGACGGGCCGGGTTGTGGCAAAAGAAGAAATTGAACGTGATATTATAACGATGAAGCGCCACAATATCAATGCGGTCCGGACGGCCCATTATCCAAACGCTTATTACCTGTATGATCTTTGTGACGAATACGGTATGTATGTCATCGATGAAACGGATCTGGAATGCCATGGCTTTGAACTGACCGGGAAATATGATTGGATCAGCGATGATCCAGAGTGGGAATTGGCTCATGTGTCGCGGATGGAACGGATGATTGCGCGCGACAAAAACCATCCTTGCATTATTATGTGGTCGCTTGGAAATGAATCCTCTTTTGGGCATAACTTCCGGGCGATGGCAAAGCTGGCGAAGGAAATGGATCCAACCCGCCTTGTCCATTATGAAGGAGACCGTGAAGCGGAGGTCACCGATGTTTATAGCACCATGTATACTTGGCTCGAGCGGAACGATGACAGGCTGACGATGGATAAAATCATTGAAAACTCGAAGAAGCCGCATATTCTCTGTGAGTACGCCCATGCGATGGGGAACGGACCCGGCAATATGAAGGAATATCAGGACTTATTTTATAAACACGAGAAGCTTCAAGGCGGGTTTGTTTGGGAATGGTTCGATCATGGAATTGAAACGGTTGGTGAGGATGGCTCTGTGTACTATCGCTACGGAGGCGATTTTGGCGATGATCCAACCAACGGAAATTTCTGCATTGACGGGCTGATCATGCCGGATGGAACCCCATCACCAAGCCTGCTTGAGTATAAAAAGGTGATTGAACCGGTTCAGACGGAGTGCCTGGATATTGAAAAAGGGCTGTTCAGGCTGATCAACCGGTATGACTTCATTGGATTAGATTATCTTGAGTTAACCTGCTCAGTTTTCGAGGATGATAGACTTCTAGACTCATTTGCAGTGGAACTCCCCGAGGCTGGCGGGCGTGAAGCAGTGGAAATCCTCCTCCCTTTAATGAAGGAATTTGAAAAAGTCAACGGTGCAAAGTATTATTTGATCTTTTCCTATAAACTTAAAGCGGACACGCCATGGGCCCCAAAAGGACATGAGCTGGCGAATGCCTCGTTTGAGCTTCCGGGAAAAAACAAGCTTCCCAAGGTGCATGAAGAAGGTGGCGCCGACCTCAACGTAAATAAGGAAGGTGCGTTCGTAACCGTAAGCGGCAATGGCTTTTCTGTAACCTTCGATTGTGTAAAAGGGGCCATCAAAGAGGTTGTCCGCAATGGGGAGGTTCAGATTGAACGAGGGCCGCAATTCCAGTTCTGGCGCGCTCCTATTGATAACGATATGTATTTGCTGCCCGATTACCGAACGAAATACTTCATGCATTTGGGCCATGAAATCGTCGAAGAAGTCCGTTACGAGTTAAAGGACGGCGTATTCGAGTGGCATACGCATGCTTTGTTTGGGACGACAAACAGTTCGTGGCATTATAAACTTCACTATTTTTACAGAATCCATGCGGACGGAGATATTGAATTCCGGATTAATGGGATTGCTTCTGGTATGAAAGAAAATGCCCCAGCCATGATTCCGCGGCTTGGTGTTAAAATGATCTTGAATAACAAGTTTGCTTTTGCAAAGTGGCGCGGCAGAGGGCCGGGAGAAAGCTATGCCGATTCCAAGGAAGCGAATCTCTTTGGGGTTTATCAAAAAACGGTGGATGAGTTGTTCACCAATTATGTAAAGCCGCAGGAAAATGGCAACCGCTCCGACTGTGATTGGGTAAGCTTCACCGGCCAAAATAAGGATGGAATCATTTTTACCACGAATGATAAATTTGATTTCAGTGCATCACGGTATGAAATCATCGACCTTGAGCATGCGAAACATACGGTTGATTTGAAGCCCCGCGACTATGTCGTCCTCAATCTGGACTACAAGCAAAACGGTTTAGGCAGCAATTCCTGCGGCCAGAACCAGCTGAAAAAATATCAATGCACCTTCGAAGACTTTACACTAGCGTTCCGAATAACATTATTTAATGAGGAAGAAATCACGGCTGTCGAGCTGGGACGGCTGGGGTAATTAAGGTAGATGTCTGTGACTGCCCGATTCTTCATGACATTTCCACACTCTATGTGTAGGCAAATGGCCCCAGTTGGTTGATAAATAGTAGGAAACCCGCCAGGCAGTTATTGCACTGGCGGGTTTTTGTAGTTGTAGAGGATTTAAAATGACGAAAACTTTATTCGTGACTTTGCTTTATGGAACTAATTTTTTTCTTCTGACCCACTGTGTGGCGACCCATTTTTCTCCCCTTATGACAGGCATTCCGCTATGGAGTGTTAACTCGTTTAACGCCTGTTCTTCATAAAAATATTCAAAGTAAACGGCCATTCCTTTTTTAGGTGTAACGGAAAGGTTCAGGCGGGGGAAGACTGTTTCGCCGCCTTCTTCCACATCGTTCAAATACATGACGAGTGTGCTGATACGGTTATTTTCCGCTGCTCTGCTTTTAGATGAAAAATAATCAAAATGTGATTTGTACTCTTGCCCAGGGAGATAATGTAGAACTTGAATTTCCTCACCATGTTCGACAGGAATACACATAATCTCTGAAACTCTTCTTTCGATTTTTGCGACCAGTTGGTTTTCCATTTTATCGAAAAACATGCCACTGCTCGTTCGGATCTCATTTTCAATATGATTCTCACTAATTTTTGAACGCTTCATTCGATCTTTGGCTATTACAATCAACTCATCACATTCTTCACTATCCAACACATTATCAAGGACCACTATCAATGGTTCCTCTATTTTTGCAATGATGTTTATGGCTCTATCTTCCGTATTAATGGTACTTTTTTTGTGATTAAAAATCGTTTGTTCTTTGGCTAAGTTCGACATATTGTAATCACCCTAGTTATACCAATTTATAACTATTATACTATAAAAGTTTAAATTTATCGAAAATTTAGAATAGGGGTTCATTTCCGATTTGTTGCGGCTCTTAAGGAGGACCATGGGGACGGTTCCGAAGGCTTATATATTAGAAGAACCTCCCGGTGGCGTTAACCGTTAGCGCGGTTATCGCGGGGGCTTTTTGCGTGAGAGGATCGCGAATATAGTTATTAGCCCGAAATGGCGGGCTATGCGTATAAGCCAATTTTCGCGAAATGGTAGTATCTGTAATATTTTGAATAATTTGAAGGAAAATAGAACCATTTATTGAATTAGTTGTATAAGAGGAGCAGGGGTTAGGACCGTATGCGCTTCTTGAAGAAGGCGGGGCAGGAAGCCTTTTGAATAAGGTGAAGAGAAAGCACCTGTTCTTCTAATGGAGTCCTTCCAAGAAAAGTGGAAGTTGTTCTAGTGTTCATTATGCCTCCAGTGTTCGAAGGTTACCGAATGAAGAAATGGATTCTTTGGATATCTGATGTTGATAGTTTTAAAAAATCATTAGTGGGGAGCGATGGCGGTGCTGGAAAAAATCAAAGGGGGTTTGATTGGGTTAGCAGTAGGTGATGCTGCGGGCGTGGCTACAGAATTTATGAGCCCGGACGAGATTGAACGGAAATACGGTTCAGTTAAGGAGATACTTGGCGGGGCATTTTTGGATTTAAACGCGGCGAGACTTCGGATGATACGGCCATGGCCATAGCAGTAGCAAGGGGCATCATTGCGAACTCCGCCAATCCAATTGAGGAAATAGGAAAGGAATTTCTGGCCTGGCAGGCAAAGAAGCCAAAGGATATCGGAATCACGATTTCAACGGCTTTCCACCATTATGAGGGGGACTGGTTTGCGGCGGCAGAGGCTGCACATTGGCAACTAGGAGAAAGTGGCGGAAACGGATCACTAATGAGGTGCCTGCCAATCGCTTTCGCCTATTCGGACCTTACCAAAATCGAGGAAGTATCTGCTTTACAGTCGAAAATGACCCATTATGACGATACGGCATCTGAAGCGTGCATCATCTACAACCGTATCGCTAGAAGGCTCCTTCTCGGTGAGGAGTTAACGGCTTCGATTTTAACCGAAATAAAAGGTACCCGCTATGACATGGATTACAGCAGAGAACCTGATTGCCCGCCAAGCGGCTATGTTGTCCATACGCTGAAATGGGTATTCTACTGGCTGATTAACCGAAAAAGTTACGATGATGTCATTTTTGGAGCCGTAAACTTAGGGGATGACAGCGACACAATCGCGGCCATCGCCGGCGGGCTGAAGGGCATCGAAGTTGGAAGCGGGCGCATCCCATCCAAGCTAACCATTGTCCTTAAGGAACGGGAATACCTTGAGGAATTGGCCGAAAATCTTTATCAAATTAGGGACAGAGAGGGAGTGTAGGAAAACCAGGAAATGTATCTCGAGGAGTTGACTCACCGTGGAAAGGGACTGGAGTATACCGAAGCACAGCCTTAACTGTGCTAGAAGATTGAATATTCAAAGGAGGTCAGTATGTTAAAGGCATTTGTACATGGCAAAGTACCATCAGAGCTTGAGAATCGTGAAGATATACTAACGTCAAACGTATTTGGAACGTTAAATTATCTTTCAAATGGGAGCTTGATATGCTCACTTTTAAGAAACAGTTTGAATGTTAACAACCAGACTTTACATATTGAAGGGGAGAATCCCCATGTAAGGATGTGGTTTTGGCCCCGGTTAGAACGATCAGAACCCGATTTACTACTATCATTAAAAACAGATAGCCAGACCTATTTATTCTTAATTGAAGTGAAATATTTTAGCGGCAAATCTGGTGAGGATCCGGAAGGGATAGAAGCCGAAAACATTCTGAACCAGAAATTTTATGACCAGCTGGCACGTGAATACTGGGATCTCCATTCTGGCTCTTTATACGAAAAGATAGGAACTGAATATAAAACTGCAAAAAAAGCATTGATTTATTTAACCTTAAATCATGTATTTCCTAAGAAAGACATTGAAAACTCACTGCGGACGATTAGAGAAAAAACTGATTTTCAGAATCCAAAACTCTATTGGTTATCATGGCTTACTTTTCACAATGAGATGTCAGTATGGTCTCCTTCTAGCGGAGGAGACAGTAGGATTAAGGAAGATTTATTAAGGTATTTGGAACGGAAGGGGATCAAGAGTTTTGGAGGTTTTCAATTGGTTGATGAAGAATTGTTAAATTGGAAATTTCATTCTCAAGCTATATTGATTCCAGAAAAGTCGTATTTCTCCGGATTAAAAGATGTGCAGAAGATGGGAGCTTTTTATAACAGGGAGGTAATGATTTATGGGAACATCTGAAAAAGCAATGATTACAATTAAGAACACGTTGGAAATAGTAAATAACTCAATTTTGATTTTAAAAGATTTAGATCAACTTTTTGAGAAAGAGGGTTTTTTTCCAACCGATACAAAGATTGGCTGTGAGCCTAGTAAAAATATTAATCAAAATTCTAATTCCTATTTAAGGTTTTTTCCACTATTTATGTCAAGGTATTACTATAACGGCAAAGTAGACGAGGGAGAGAAACAAGATCAATATGTGTTTGGAGTTAATATTCAGTTTTATCACAGGCAGGAAAACCTTGAACTGATTCCTTCATTAAGTGCAACCTTGATAAAGCTCACCAGATCGTTTTCCAAAATGCCCAGACCAGAATCCTGGTGGATAAAATATATACTCTTTGAAGACCAGGACAGACTTGCAGGGGAGAATTTTCAGCATCAAGACGACTTTATATTGGATGGCCGTAAATATACGTTTACAAATAGGAAGCATAACAAAATAAATAATCATACTTTTACTTTCTGGGGTTATGAACTAATGGACGTCAAAAATGTTGAATTTCTCCAAGATAAGTATGTCAGTAGATTAATTGAGGAATACAACAGCGTGAGCATGGAAATGTAGGAGTATTTTTAACCGACGGGAAGCGAATCGCAATAAATTACTTTACATGATTTTAAATATATGTTGGCCCCTTTAATAACCTCTTCCGCGGTTATAACGGGGGCTTTTTTACGTGGGGACTGATAATGTTGGGTATTTACTACCGGTTGTCCTGTCTCGGACCCTACATTACTAACAGGAATAATTTGATAACATTTGCTTATTTTCGACAAAATTCGCCAATTTTATCAAAAGAAATTTAGTACTATAGTCTTAATGTAAATGAATTAAATGTAAAGTAAGTAAAATCCTGTTTTGCAAGGATGTGAGTAGGTTGCAAGATAATTTTTATAGTGTTTTGGGGTTAACAGAGGAATGTGCCCCAAACGAAATAAGAAAAGCATACATAAAAAAGATTAGAGAATATCCGATTGAGAAATATCCGGAGGAATTCAAAAAAATCCGGAAAGCCTATGAAATTCTTAGTGATCCCGACTCCCGAAAAGAATACGATACGATGTCGAAATACGGTGATGAGATCCGACAGTTGGAGGCCGAGGGCTTTTCCGCAATGGATGAAGAGGATTTTCAGAAGGCTATTACGAGTTTTAAAAAGATTTTGATTATCGAGCCGAGTTTGCATAACATTCGGAATCAACTAGGCCTGGCTCTATGCTATGACGGGGAATTGGATAAGGCGATTGCCCAATTCCGGAAACTAATTGAAATGCAGCCTGAAAATGCTGTTTATCAATCAAACCTGGCATTTGCTTGTGAAAAATCAGGATTTGTAGAAGAAGCTGTTTTCCATTTAAATGAGGCATTTCGGCTAGACCCGAATGATATCAATATTATGTATTCCCTTTATGAGCTACATATTCGAAACGAGCAATATTCCCAGGCAAGAAACGCGATTGAGAATGCCATTCTATCAAAAGATAATGAAGGTTTCCATAAGTTCTATTATCTTTTTAAACTAGTTGAAATTGATATCCATGAACGGGATAAATCCAGCATTGAGCGTTCTTTTGCAAGGATTGAGGAGCTCCTCGAAAACCATCCTGAAGAAAAGGCATATGTTGCAAGGGAGTATGCAAAACTCGCTTACGAATTAAATGAGGTAATGATGTATGACTGGTCAAAGAGACTTACGGAGCGGGCAATCCAACTTGATCCCTCTAATGAAGATATCGGGGAACTTCACAATTACACAAGCGGCAATGAAGAACTAATACGTGAAAATAACTCACTTAGTAAGGACCAAAAGGTATTGGATCCATTAAGGCATGCCGCGGGCCTTTATATATATGGGAGCAGTATGGATGAAGCCGAGTTTGATGAATCAGTAGAAGTCATGTTACATAATTGCAGGTATATTGCTAAAAATCAACCTGAAGAAACGATTTCCTCCATCAAAAGGCTGATGATTAAATATCCTGCCATTTATGAGGCCCGCAAGGATTTGTTCAGTGATGTGATGGACCAGGCAATGGTTTCAAAGAGAGAGCATGAGCAATATGATCAAATGAAAAATGATTCATTAATCACCAACTCATTGAAGCGATTAATCGCCCTCTATTTATCGGATTTTGAACAGGATGAACGGGAGCGTTATTTTGACGATATTCTTGATGAGATGTCCTATGAGCAGCCTAACAAGGTGAAACAAGGGATTGATCGACTCAAGCAAAAATATCCTGATTTATATGAACTGAACCCGAATTTTTTGTCTGAAATAAAAAAAAAGTTGAATGATGCACGACCGTCATCCAATACATCATCCTATAACACCAGCTCGCAAAGTTCCAATTCAAGTTCGTGTTTTGTGGCAACCGCCGCGTTCGGGTCTCCACTTGCCATGGAACTCGACAGCTTAAGGTTTTGGCGGGATGTTTATTTAAAAAAGACACTGGCTGGCCGGTTATTTGTACGCTTCTACTATAAGGTGGGGCCATTTGCAGCGGGATTGGTCAAACGGTCTCCTCTAATGAAGGTACTTGTTAGAAAGATTGTTTGGCGCATACTCGAAAAATTGGAAGCGAAATACTCTATTAACACGAACTTGGCATTAAAACGCAAAGGGGATATAAATCGGTGGAAGAACGTTTAAAGATGATTTATGACTCTTTTGCCGATCTTGAAGAAGATATGCAGGCAGCCTTTTCCTCAAAGGATAAAGAGCTGATTAAGAGTCATTTTTTCCGGTCACATCGCCTTGTTTTTAAGATAATGGATCACATTGAAAGAAAAATCCAAACCCGGGAATACTCGGTTCTTGGAGATTACTTTCATTGTATGAATGTGTTGAAAAAGAAAATCGGTTCTTGGTACGAAGACCTTGCCCAACTATATGAAGAGGAAAACCAAGAGGAATGGGCTGAGCGCGAATGGTTTTCAGGGATTACCGAATCGACAGACAGCATCGAACGGTTTATACAATATGCCCATGCGACTTTAAAGGTACATAATTTATACGTAAGCAAAGACATCAAAGTGAATCTTGAAAGGATATCGGCAGCAAATGTAATAGATATAACTTCCAGTTTAAAAAGGGTGAGGCTTGTAATTAATTCAGCGGTCAGCGAACACGGTGCGGTTGAACAGGCCAACTACATCCTTGCCTGGGTGGATGAACTTCAAAAGGCAATTTCTAACCGAGAGGACCTAACCTTGGCACTTGATAAAGTCCCGGAAGAAGTATCACTTGAAAAAGCGATTGGAGAACTCGAGCAGCTCATAGGCCTTGACGAGGTAAAAAGGAAAATTAAAGACATTACCAATTGGGTATCCTTTAACAAACTAAGGCAGGAGCAAGGCTTTAAAACGGAAAAGATTAGCCTGCACATGGTTTTCTCCGGGAATCCTGGGACGGGAAAAACGACCGTGGCAAGACTTGTCGCGAATATCCTTAAAGCCATTGGAGTTCTTTCAAAGGGACATCTCGTCGAGGTAGGCCGTTCAGATTTAGTCGCAGAATATGTAGGCCAGACCGCAATCAAAACGATGAACAAAATAAAGGAAGCAAAAGGCGGAGTTTTGTTTATTGATGAGGCTTACTCCCTAGTCAGAGGAAGCGCGTCCAGCGATTTCGGGATTGAAGCCATTGATACTTTGGTCAAATCGATGGAAGACGACCGCAACAACATGGTCGTGATTTTGGCGGGTTATCCGAATGAAATGAAAACCTTCATTGATTCCAATCCCGGCCTTCAGTCAAGATTCAAAAATCAAATCGAATTTCCGGATTATAGCCTCGATGAGTTAATGGAAATCACAAATTTGCTCTTGCATCAGCGGGATTACATAATGACTCCATCCGCCTCAACTACTTTCAGGCGGATGGTAGGCAAGACGACTCTAAGATACCCTGAAACGCATGGAAATGGAAGGCTTGTCCGGAATATGATCGAGGATGCCATCATGGCAAAGGCGAGCTTTGTGATGGAACAAAAAGCCAGGAACCTGCCTGGCGGTGACTTGGATCTCCTGGATGAAACGATTATGGGCATTGTGGAAAAGAATCGGCCGCTGGCTGGCAAGAAGTTGGCCGGGATTAATGGGATGAACAGGCTATGAGTGGGGCAGGGGAGGTAAAAGCATGGACTCGGATGAAAGAAAAAGATCCCCCAGGATAATAAGGCCATTCCTGAGCAACTCGGATAGAAATGCCGTTGAGGAAATTGGGCCAGCAGACAATGGGCCCAACATTTTTATACATAGCAGGCCAGAGCCATTCTCCACACAGCGATTCGATCAACCGTTGCCATCCGATATTGAGCAGGGCCCTAAAGCAGTAACATCTTTTGAGCCAGAAAGTCTTGATGATTTTGTTACGTATCAGGATATCCATCAGGGAATTGCTGTCGTGAACCGCCAAATTAAACTAGTAGGCTGGATTGCGGCTTTAGATACTTTGCTTTTTTTCTTGGATGATGTTAGTCAGATACGCTCATTCTTTTTTAAAAATGGAGACTCTCCTTGGCAGGAAGAACTAGCAAGACTTGCTAAACTATTAAAACTTAAAATGCTGGATTTTATAGACGGAGGAGACATTGAATTGGAAAAATCGCTGCAAGAGGAATTTATTGAGGAGTTACTGAATCTGCCGAAGCTTGAGCAATTTTATGTGCATGAGGGGGAAAGCGTTGAGATGGATGAATCCCTCGTTTCCCTAATCGAAGCAATTAAAGTGGATGTTAAAAAAGGAAACCGGGCTAATTTCAAGGGATTGCAGGAGCTGGAAATGAAGTTCGATCAATTTGTCGATCAAATCCAGGCCGACAAACAAGGGGAAATTCATAAAGCGGTACAGGAAATGAAAGACCGCAATAAGAAGGGAAAAATGCTCGCTCTTGAAATGTTCGATCAAATCGACTCTGTTTTTCAGGCTGTTCAACAACTTGGGAATGACGCTGTTACAAAGCAGGTGGAAATGATTATTAACCGTTCACTGGAGGCACTCGAATCATACGGATTTGAGGAAATCAAAGTGCTTGGTGAGCCTATAGATGGGAAAACGATGATTAGCCTTGGGAATGTATCAAGGCAGCAATATGCTCCAGACCTCGAACAATATCATGTCTATTCCGTCCATAAACGCGGCTTTAGAGATAAGGAAACGAATGAAATCATAAGAAAAGCAACGGTCATTACAGTAGATTAAAGAAAAGGGGACAACCAATTATGACGATTATAGGGATCGATTTAGGAACAACAAATTCAGCCGTGGCTTATTTGAAAAATGGAAAGCCAGAAATTCTTGTGAATAAAATGGGCGGGAGAACGACCCCTTCCGTGTTTCAAATTAACCAAAACGGAGAAATGGTGATTGGCCAGGAGGCAAAAGATGCGTATCCAACACTCGTAACCCAGACAGTCATGGAAGTAAAACGGCTAATGGGAACAGATGAAAAGGTAACCGTTAAAGGAAAAGAATACCCTCCAGAAGAAATTTCCGCCTATATTTTGAAATATTTAAAGACTTCCGCGGAGGAAATCCTGGGGGAGCCTGTGACAGAGGCCGTAATTACCGTACCAGCTTACTTCTCCGACTCACAGCGCAAGGCGACAAAAATTGCAGGGGAAATTGCAGGTTTAAAGGTAGACCGGATTATCAATGAGCCTACCGCAGCGGCGATTGCCTTTGGGTTTGAAAATATGGAGAAGGACCAGCATATCCTTGTTTATGACCTTGGCGGAGGTACTTTCGATGTATCGGTCGTAGAAATGTTTGATGGTGTGATTGAGGTAAAAGCGAGTGCCGGTAACAACCACCTTGGCGGGATGGATTTTGATAACGCGGTTGTGGCTTGGATTGAAAAAAGGTTCCAGGAGAAGAATGCGTACAACATTTACGTGAATGCTGATGAGACCGACAAATTGAGGAGGAATGCCATTTTAAAAGAAGCGGCTGAAAAAGCGAAGAAACTACTCTCCTCCCAAATGTCTACCAGAATAGACATTCCATTCCTTGGAATCTATAATAACTTGCCTATTAGTGTTGATTTTGAATTGACAAGAAGTGAATTTGAAAATTTGATCCGTGATATGGCGAATTCAACTTTACATGAAGTTGATAAAGCCTTACAGGATGCGGGGTTAACTGAAAGAGATATACGAGAAGTGCTCCTGATTGGGGGTTCGACAAGAATTCCGCTTATCCAAGAACTGGTTGAAAGGAAATTCGGAAAAACACCACGGAAAGACATTAATCCGGATGAAGCCGTTGCCCTTGGTGCGGCCGTACAAGGCGGCATAAAAAGTGGGGAAATAGATTCAAAGAGTGGATTGATGGTAATCGATCTTTGTCCATATACACTTGGGATGGAAGTGGTTAAAAACATCGGAGGACAGATAGTGCCGGGTTATTTTGACCCAATAATTCCACGTAATAGCACCATTCCAATTTCTGAAACAAAAATGTATTACACTGCTTCTGATCATCAGGAGGCTGTAGACATTAAGGTTTATCAAGGAGAAAGCCACTTGGTTAGCGGAAATATTCTCCTGTCGGATGATATAACTCTTGACGGTATTCCGCCAAAGCCAGCTGGTGAAGAAAAAATCGAAGTGACCTTTACCTATGATATTAATGGCACTCTGCAGGTTAGGGCAAAGGTTTTAAGTACAGGAAAAGTAGTGGAGGACATAATCCGTTCACAAAAAGGTGTCCTTTCCGATGAGCAAGTGGCAGCCGCCAAGGAAAAGGTCCACCAGGATTGGGACAAGTCCGAACTTTATCAGGAAGTAAAAAATGTCATTTATCGAGCTGAAAAAATGAGGAATGACGCCAGTCCTTCTGATAAACAAAAAATTGAGGAACTTCTTTCCGAGCTTAAAAGGGAGTTAGCCGCCAACAATACCAATGGAGTAAAGCGGGTTGAAGAAGAACTGACTGATTTATTAATCGAGCTTGTGTAGGGGTGGCCATGAACGAAAACCTTTTAAACTATAACAAAGCAATAACCTTCATCCAAAAAGGCAATTATTCAGAAGCGGAGAGTCTTTTGAGAACCTTGTCCCAAACTGGCCATGGATTATCGCACTGGGCATTGGGGCTCATCTATGCTGCTACCGGGAGGCCATTTGAAGCCCTTGCACAGTGGGAAAAGGTTTCACCTGATGAAGTTGCGGCTGTACCGGAAAAGATAGGACGGCTACGGGATACTCTTCCGACCTATGAAAGAATTATCACCTTATATAACGAAGCGGTTGAAAAAGCGAGGCTAAAAGACTTTGCTTCGCTGCCCCAACTATTCTTGGATCTGTTCGAACAAGGCAAGGGAATCTCCCTCCCCATTGAAATTTATAAGGGATGGTTTTTGTCCTTACTCGTTTGCGGAGATATCAATCAATTTAACAAGGCACTTGAAGAAGTTCCCGAGTATGTAAGGAATAATCCATCAATCAAGTCGATTTCCGTGAAAGTGAAGGAAATCGACTTAGAATCCGCAGCAAACCTTTTAGATGATAAAACCGTTCGTAAAAAGCCGCGTTTTTTGAAGGGGGCTTTGATGGCGGGAGCAGCAATCCTGATGTTATCAACCGGTATAGCCGTGGAAAGATTTTTGGATAATGACGGTGCGAAGCCTGTTTCATCAAAAGAAAAGCCCGAACTATCTAGCTTAGAAGGTGTGAATCAGGAAAAAGCATTAAAGGAACAGATTGCATCACTTGAAAAGGAAAATTCCGCCCTTCAGTCAGAAATGGACAATCAATCAGCTGAACTGCAGCAAAAGAGTGAAACTGTTGGCCTCCTGGAATTAGCAGATGTGAACATAGAGGACATCAAGGTGAATGGTGCTTTCAAGCAGTATCGAAGCGGGTTGGACAATTATAGAAGCGGCCAGTACCAAACGGCGGTAGAAAAGCTGGGGAAGAGCATATCCCTTTCAAAAACTCCCTATTTCGCAGATGATGCCCATTTTTTCCTTATTCAATCGGCCATAAAGTCCGGGGATGATCAAAGAGCTATTACTGAAATGGATTCATTTTTAAAGGAATCCGACGCAAATTCTGATTCCTATAGTCAATCCCCTTATCTTGATGATGTAATGCTATTGCGAGCGGAAAGGTATTTGGAGTCCGGGGATCAAGAAAACGCAATAAACTGGCTAAACCGAATCGCAAATGAATTCCCTCATGAATGGACTGCGAAAAAGGCAAAATCATTATGAGTAAAGTAAATGAAATAACAAATGGGGCTGCTTGTTAGGGGGAAACCCACTTACAGTAATGAATGCAGTAGATAAAAGGGCATATTAAGGAGTCATATGGGAAATGGTGCAATCTACTAAAACAATAAGTTATTATGAATTGCTTGATATTGATGAAAAAGCTTCGAGTAATGAGATTAAAAAGGCATATTACCTAAAAATCCGTGAATACCCGAATGAAACACATCCTGTTGAGTTTCAGGAGCTGACAAAAGCGTATAAGGTTTTATCCAATCAAGAATCAAGAGCAAAATATGACCATGAATCAAAAGATGATGGTGCCTATTCAAAGCTATTAACCAATGCAATTGAATCCATGAATAAAGAACAGTATGATAGCGCCTTAATTTCTTTGGAGAAAATGCTTAAAACCTATCCCAATGATTTAGCAGTTCAGCAAAATATCGCCATTTGCTATATAAGTCTTGAAAAATTTGAGGATGCCAAGAGAGTATTGTTACAGATAGAGGTTATGCACCCAAATGATGAAATGACGCTATCATTATTAGGGGAAACCTTTTTAAATTTGGAGATGTATGACTTTGCAAGGAAATATTATAAAAAATTAGTCTCGCTAAATCCGGGGGAAAGCAACTATTGCATATTTCTGGCGAGGGCGTATGCAAATTTAGGCAATTTTCATACAGCCTTTATTACACTTGAAGAAAAGATAAAACAACAAGGGAAAGAAACCATTTATGATTTTCCATTGCTCCAAGAATTGTTCTTTCTTACAATGGCTGCCGATAAACTTAATTACCATAAAAGGGTAATATTGAGGATTCAGGAGTTACCGAAAACAAGTGATGAAAAAATCATTCTCTTAAGAATGATCATGAATTTATGCGAAAGTCTAGACAATCGTAATAATGGATTTAAAGAACTGGTTTATTTAGTAAAAGATATTAATGGAAATGAATTCGCAGAAGTAAATGAGTGGCTAAAAGAAGCCGAATCTTATATTAGAAGCGATTTAATTTACTATGGAGATTCGCAGCCTGCTAATCAATCAACAAATTCACATTCAGGAACTTCTGGATCAAATGTATCTGCAGACGTTCAGTATCAGGAAGAAAGAGGATCCATCCTGGTTTCTGTTGTTTTGGGTATTATTGCATCATTTATTTTTACTCCGATTGTAGGAATTATTGTCGGGTTTATTTGGTACTTCAAAGCAGGCAGTATAAAAACCATACTGTCTTGTCTCGGTTGTCTTGTAGTAGTGCTCCTTGTTATTGGATTTTTCTTATCAGGTTTGTAGCCAAGGGGCTGTTTGGCTGCTCCATAAGTATGGATGGAATGATAAAGCCCTCTTTATAACTGCTTGCGCTGTTATAAAGGGGGCGTCTTTTTCGTGATGACGGCGAATGGTGTGTATTCGCTGGCGGCTTGCTAAAAGGTCAGGCCAGGTGTAAGGGCCAATTTTTCCAAAAACCTGCATGCAAAAAAGCGAAAGGCACAACACGGAGTTAGTGAAAAAATCTCTTGTTGTGCCTTTATCATTGCTTTATGCTGAGGTGGTTATTGCCTCTACCTCCTTGAGTTCGTCTACGAGGGCTTTTTTCATGTCCCGGTATTTGCTGGAGATGCTGCCGGCGGAAGTTCCAAAAGCTTCAGCCAGTTGCTTTTGGGAAATTGCAACTGGAACCTGGCTATGTGACAGAATCAAATAGATGAGTGCGGCTGTATAAATTTGTGGATTCCGGATGGCGGGGTTTGCCTTGGCGCTGTATTGGGACCAAAGGGTGAGGCCGAGGTTGGCCAGCTTCTTGGAATCGTCAATTTCTTTTATGTATTCCTGGTATGCTTCCGCAACTTCACGGTGTTTTTGCGAAGGCCATTCCCAACCTTCCAATAGGGTGACGGGTTCCGGGAACATAAAGCGTTCAAGTACGAGAAGAAAGGATTCTTTCATGAAGGATATTGGATTTCCACTTCCGGTATCTTTATATAATGCGAGAATTTCTCGTTCAATTTCGTCCGCAAAGTTGGCGGGGATGTTGAAAAAGGTCCCAAAAAACACTGCGGGCTCTGAAGAAAGGACAGTTGCCATCAAGAGATCCCCTTGTTCCGGCAGATATTCCCGTTCAAGTAATTTTACTTGGGATGTTTCGTTTGTGAAAATATCTTCAACTATTATGAACTTGCCATTGTCCAAGCTGACTGCCCGGAAGACAGAAGGGTAGCTGTTTCTCCAAGCCTCGGCCATTTCTTTTACCTTTGGCCTGGATATGGTTTTTGAATGGGCGTCGAGGTATTCATCCATAACCGTTTTTCCGTTTTTGGCATGGGACGTGGCAAACCAGGTCAGTGCGCAAAATTCAAACACTTCTTTTGCTTCGTCCGGAATGGCGAAGTTTTTGTCGTGCTCCTGTAAATAATCTTCAATTTCACTTTCATAGTGACTCCATGTATATCGTATTATATCGCCCTGGAGCTCTTTCAATTCCTTGTCGAGCAGCTCGTCCAACTGCACAACCGCCCCCTTGCCGCAGCATTTCTTGTACTTCTTGCCGCTCCCGCATGGGCATTTTTCATTTCGGCCTATCGTTGTTGACACTACTTGCTCATCCTTTCACTTGCTTTGTAACTCTACTATCATATCATAACGAAAATACAGGCGGGGCCCATCAAGGATGGCAATCATTGGGGGGTTTAGCACTGTTTTGAAGTTTTTCATTATCTGGAGCCTCTTAATTTAGTTGAGGTGGTTTCAGAGCGGCTGAGCAAATGTAAAATTTTTTAATTTTTCGGAAAAATAAACCAAGTCTGCATTACTTGATATACTATAGGAATACATAAACTTCATTTTATACAAAAATATGACAATATGCGACTAGAGGTGTCGGCAGTTGGGTTGGAAAGATCAAATGGATGGGGCTCTTGCCAATTGGATGGATTTAAGCGATGGCGATCCAGCTTTTAATAGTATAAAGAAGAACCTATTCGAACTTAGGGAAGACTGTAAGGATGAACTGACTGTTTTAATTACTGGGGAATTTAATGCGGGAAAGTCCACATTTATAAATGCGTTGCTTGGGGAGAAGGTCCTTTCGTCGAACGTAACTCCGGAAACGGCCATGATTACGAAGCTGACATACGGAGTGCAGAAGAAGATCACTGCCCACTATAAAGACACAACAAAAAAGGTTTTTGAAGAAAAATGGCTTGAGCAGCTTACGGCTGAAAGGGACGGCGAATTTAAAGAGATTCGAAAACAGCTTTCTTATGTGGAAATTCAGCTGCCTATTGAACTGTTGAAGTCCATTGCAATCGTGGATACGCCCGGGCTTAATGCCAAGGATGAATTTGACCATACTGCGACAACGGAAGAATTTATGGGCAGGGCGGACCAGGTGCTCTTTCTATTCCATGCCATGAATGTAGGGACAGCAACCGAGATTAAGTGGCTTAAAAAGTACAATGGACTCGGGCTGAAACCCTTTGGGATCATAAATCGGATTGATGAATTGGATGATGAGGAAGATGAGCTCGACGATTTAATTGAGTTTAATATACCCCGATTCGGTCCGCTGCTCCAGAAACTGATTGGCGTATCGGCGAAGGAAGCGCTTGATTCGAAATTGTCGAAGAATGATTCGATGTTTGAGTGGAGCAATTGGCGTGCTATTGACAAGCTGATTGAAGAGTTCAAAAACCAGCCGGAAAGAAAGAAGGAAATGACGTTCCGGAGGGTGTCCTTTATGCTTAGGCAATTGGACGGTGAATTGCTGGAGAAAAAGAAAGCTTTGCCTTTATTTAAACTGAAAGAGTACAGTTCCAGCGAGTCTTCTTTAAAAGTAGAATTCGAGGAGCTGGAATCGGTAAAAGAAAAGGTTGAAGAAACGAGGGTAACGTATAAATCAGCCGTTGATAACTGGAATTTTATTTTGCACGATACAATCGAATCGGTCGAAACCATTGAGAAATTTTTAGGGAAATTTACAATTCATTCAAGGAATGTCAAGGCCAAAACTTCTTCCCAAAACAGCCCTTCACGTCTATGGGAGGAAACAAGGGAACTCCAATTCAATCCGTACATGATTGCGAGAGGTAAAAATCAGGATGAAATTGCCGAGCTAATCAATATGGAAGAAGAGTTAAAAGAAAGTTGGGAGCTTATCCGTGCCAGCAAGTCGATTTTTAAACTAAAGAAAATCGAATACCATCGGGAAAGGCTGGACGCTTACCACAAAGAACGGGATCGTCTTGCTAAAAAACAACATGAACTGGATACTCAAAAAAAGCTAATAGAAAAACGGATAAAATTAATTGTAAACGAAGTAAAAAGCGTTGCGAAAGAGGATGTATCGAAATACTCAATTAGTGAGAAGAAGAGTACGGATGGCTTTAACCAGAAGCTGGACACAGTCAAACAAAGACTAACTAACTTATCCAATCATGAATTGGCGGAAACCGGATTATTCCTTAACTGGCTAAACAGTTTTAAGGTCAGTGTGGCTGTTCCTTTGCTGGAAACGAGTTTTGGCCCCGAGAATGCCCTTGTTTATGAGGAAGTCCGGTATTTACTTAGAAATATTGCGGGTTTGGCCAAAGATATCCCATCAGAAACCTTCTTGTCCCAGTTCAAATTTTTCAAAGGGATTAAAAAGGAAACAGCCAGGGATTATCTACTTGCTAACCCTCCCCTTAAAATGTCCCAACTATTTGCATACAAGACTTATAAATCGCTGCCTGGCGTGATCAACCAAGGATTGACCAAGGAAATTACTGCTTTTAAAAAGAAGCGGGCCAAATGGATTGGGGCTGGTACCGCGGCGGCATTGTTTGTGTCAGCGGCAATTGTAGTTGATCTATTCGATCTTAAATTTACCAAGGATGCATTTGAAGAGGCGGAAGCGGTTGCCAGTACTGGCACAATAGAAGAATCGGGAGATGCTGAAGGGGAACAGGAACAGGTACAAACCGAACAACAAAAAAATATCAGCGACGATGATATATGGGATTTTTTCCGGGAGTTATATGGGGACAGGTACGGGTACGGATATGAGGATCCTGATTATCTTTCTGCTTTTTTTACGATGGATGGCTGGAATCAATTCATTCCTTATTTAAATGACATAACCGGAAAAGAACGGACCGGCCTTGAAATCATTAAGATTGAAAATCTCTATGGCAGGGGCATGCAGGTTTCGGTTATTGAAACATTCAGGCGGGGATACAGCAAGGAATTTCAAACGAAATATAGATTGGTATTTTCCGATGATGGCAACTTGCAAATCACCTCGTTTGGTTACGAGATTTCCGGCGGTGAAGGCGTTGAAGTTGCGGATGGGGAAATAGAGAACTTTCTTAGTTTGTTCCGGCAATCTTATATGCAGGCCTTAAATACCGGCAACAGCACCCTGATTGATGACTTCTTTTTGGAGAAAAATCAGGAATATAGTGAACTGCGTGATAATATTTCTTCCATTTCCGGCAAGGGTTATACGTTCAATGAAGAGGAGTTTGCTGTTCTCTCCATTACAAAGGACGAGGCGAACAAGTATACCGTTTCAACCCGGGAGAAGTTTTCGTTTATTGATGACTATCAAAATACAACGAAATACGACCGCCTCAAGGATTATATTTTGATTGTGGACTCTTTGGGAGGGTTCACGATTGACGATATTATTATTAAAGAGACTTCTAAACAAATTGTCGCTCAGCCTACCGTCCAGCTTGTATCGGTAGAAGAGGTGTCTGACTATATAAAAAGATATTATGTTGACTTTGTGGAGGCATTCAATGGCAATGGCTTTCCCACAGTCCAGGGGTATTATGACCCTGAAGGTCCCGCTTATTCAAGCATAGCCAGCTATCTGGAGCTTGTGATTAGAGAGAATATGTGGATGGAAAATTTGGAGTTTACCATTGAGTCGATCACCCAATCGGGAGATAACCACTATCTTATCAATGTTTATTTGGTCGACGAGTACCATTACCAGGATGGAACCGGTGATCGGAAAAGAGTTGACGCGGAATTTAAAGTGCGTATCTCAGACCTTGGAGAAATGATGATTTCCGATAATCCGAGTATCAACATTATTGAAAAAACGGAGTTCTAGGGAGAGTGTGTAATGAGTTTTTCGTTGGATGTTTACACAGCAAATAAACGGCGGCTGGTCGACCAGCTTTACCGGCTTCAGGTAATCCTCCATGACATTGGGAATCAAAACGATTTAAAGAAAGTGGAGGACTTGCGAAACCAAATTAAAGAGGACCAATTCCAGATTGTTGTTGTCGGTGAGTTTTCCCGCGGGAAATCGACTTTCATTAATGCATTGCTGGGGAAGAAGCTCCTGCCCTCGTCGGCGCGGCCAACAACAACGTTATTGAATGTGATCACCCACAGCACAGATCCCTTTATTAAACTTCACTACAGAAATAAAAAGCAGGAATACGTGACGGAAGAACGATTTAACTCACTTGTGGCCCCGAAGGAACCGTTTGCGGGTGATACCGAGGGGGAAGCGCTGTACGAGAAGCAAGTAGAAATAATAAGGAGCATCGAGTACGCCGAAATTGGCCATCCTTTGAATTTTTGCAAGGATGGGGTCAAGGTTATCGACACTCCGGGAACGAATGATTTGGACCCTGCCCGGGAACAGCTGACAAACAGCATCATCCCTCAATCAGATGCGGCGATCCTTATCCTATCGGCGATTAAGATTTTATCAGAATCAGAGTTAAGTTTTTTACGGGATCGGATTCTTGGAAGTGACATCCAGAAAATCTTTATTGTCGTAAATCAGATGGACCTTTTGGAATCTCCGGAAGAGGTAGAAAAAATCAGGATGTTTGCTTATGACAATTTACAGGGGATTCTGCATGAACCGAAAATCTTTATGGTTGCCGCCAAGGATGCCTTGAATGCCCGGCGCAAGGCTGCTGGCGAGGAAATGGTTACAAAGAGGGGGAAGCCGATTCCCGTTAAGCCAATCGAAGAGTCAGGTTTTTTGGAGCTTGAGTCGGCGTTGGCGGATTTTCTTCAATTCGAAAGAGGAGCTGTAAAACTGCAAAAGCCGATTCAACGGACGGATAAACTGATTTCCGACGTTTTGGAGAAACAAATTCACTTTCAATATAACACCCTGAATCAGCAAAGGGACGGCCTTGAAGAAAAGGTATCTTCGTTCAAGCCCCGGGTACAAATGGTCAGGAAAACCGGGAAAGAATCCCTGAAGAAAATTGTGATGCAGTTAAAGATGGAAGAAACACAAATTACGAAATGGTACGAGGCTGAATCAAGGAACATAACGCAAAAAGGTTTGGAAACCTTCGAATCTAATCGAATGAAACATATAAGTGACATTGGCAGAATAGTTGAAACTGCGATAGCACCGCTTGAACGGCGGCTCCATGAGGAAAAAAAGACAAGAATGACGAAAACATCTAAAAAGGTCATTCAGGATATGAGCAAGCAGTTAAATAATGAATGGTTCAAATTGGAGGGAGATTTATTATCCATATCCTCCAAAAGCGGACAAGATGACTGGGAAGGTACTGGGCTGCAGCTGGAACCTGAATGGGAGTATTCATTGTTTGATTCCATTGTTGATGAGCTTGATGCAGCCTGGGAAAATAGCAATAGCTTCATCGGGAAATTAGCGATTGGAACGGGTTTTTTGATTGCCGGAGCAGTGAATGTCGCATCCATTTTGATTGGCGGCTTTGTTTCCTGGCTGACTGGAGAAGAAGATGAAAAGACCAAGTTCCGCAGAAAGCTCAATTCGCAGCTTGATAACTCTGAAAAGCGCCGGAACCTTCAGTTTAAAAATGAGTGGGATGGGATGGTGAATGCCATCCAAACTCAATATGAGCAAATTATTAACGATAAAGTCCAAGAGCTGGAGGGCCAATTAAATCAATTATTGGAGAATACCCTTTTGGAAGAAAAAGAAATCGAAATTAAAATGGAAGTCCTGCATCGCAGGGAAGCCGCACTACAGCAAATTAAAGACGAGCTTAGCGACTTATATCAGGAGCTGACAAATCCACCTAGGGAAAAGGCAGGGATCCATTCATGAATTATGTGAAGGAAAAGGAACTATTGCAACAGAAAGCTGCCGCGCTTAAAACAAGAGCGTCTGATCTTATGCCGGAAAGCTCGCAATTGAGTGCGCTTGGTGAGCTGCTTGAGGATTTGGAACGGGATTATTATACCCTCATGGTTGTTGGGGAGTTCAAACATGGCAAATCGACATTCGTAAACGCCCTTCTTGGACAGGACATCATGCCGAGGGATGTTACTCCGACGACGGCCACAATCAATGCGGTCTTCCATTCGGAGACTCCAGGACTGGAAATTTTAAAAATGGATGGGACGGTTGAAACGAAAGAGTTGTCAGTGGATGCCTTGAATCAATATACGGCGTCGGCCGACTTCAATCCCGATGAGATCAAATATTTGAAGCTATTTTTAAACGCCCCGCTGCTCGAAAATCGGGTCGTCCTCATTGATACGCCGGGGGTGAACGATCTTAATCAGCAACGGTCGGATATTACCTTTCAATTCCTTCCGAGGGCGGATGTCATCATCTTTTTAACATCGCTGGATTCGGCCTTTAAGCAGACGGAAAAGACGTTTATCCAGGAATTTTTAATGAAAAATGGCCTGGAAAACATCATCTTCGCGGCAAACTTCATGGACCGGGTCGATGAGGAAGAACTCGATGAGACAATTGAATTTGCGGAAAGCAGAGTCCAATCTATTTTAGGCGGGGAAAAAACCGCGGTGTTCCCATTATCCGCCAAGGACGCCCTTGATGGGAAGCTGAACGGTGATGAAGCAGCGCTTCGCTATTCCGGTTTTCCTGAGCTGGAAAAAGAGATTGTCAGGAGAATCGAAAGTGGTTCGAGGAGTTTGGAAAAGCTGGAGCGCTTCCAATGGAGGCTTAAGGCAATCGCCGAACTTGTAAAAAGTGAAATACGGACAGCAGAAGAGTTGTCTTCCCACTCCCTTGAGGATTTGGAGTCCCAGCTTGAAGGCGTGGCGAAATGGTTTGCCAATCAGGATACTTGGCGGGGACAAATAAAGTCCTATTTATCGGACCGCCGAAGCGAAATTAACTATATGGTCGCCAAATCGATCCAGCATTTTGGCACAAACGTCAAGGAAGATATCGAGAACCGGATCAGGTTGTTCCATGGCGCCGATATTAAAAATTTGGTGGAGGCGCAAATCCCGATCGCGGTTAAGTCCCACTTCAATACGTGGGCCAATCAATACAGTGATTATATCCATGAATTGCTGCACAAAACACAAGCAGAAGTAACCAAAGGACTGATTGCCGCTTTTAACGAGAATGTAACGATCCATGCGGTAAAAAGCAACGACCTTCAACTACATGAACCGATTCCAATCCTGAATGCGAAATCGGGAAACGCGGCTGTAAAGGCTGGGGTGGTTCTTGGTGGCGTGAGCACGGTTGCGGTGCTGCTGGGAGGGCCTTTTTTCCTGCCGATTGTCGGGATGGCCGGACTTCCGTACCTTTCGCAAAAGCTGGCAGAGAAGCAGCTGGAGAACATTAAACCAGAACTTATCATTGCCGCCAACAGCCAGATTGGGCAGCTCATTACGAATTTCGAAGACAAAATCGTTGATTACGTCCATACAACAATCAATAAAATCCAGGAAGAATCCCTTGAAGAGTTCACGCGCCTGTTACGGTCCTATGAAACGATGATAAAAAGGGAAATTTCAAGCAAACAAAGGGAAGCCGCCACCATCCAGGTATATAGAACGAAGCTGGCTGAACTTGAAAGGTTAATAGAAAGTGAATATTTAGAGGGGGTAAGCGCATAATGGCAGACCAGTTCCAGTTGTCGAATTCCTTTGATCATGATTTTGGCCAACAGAATGAATTAACTACTAATAATCACCACGACCATGGTGGTCACCACGATCATCTTGGGCATCACAACGACCATCTTGGGCATCACAGTCATATTAACGGGAATAACTTTTCGGACCATGGCTTCCTGGATTACCAGGATCCTTTAAAGCACGCTTACAAGCATCAGTTCCAGCCGTTGAATCTTGATTTGGGCAATATTCACTTTGTAAAACCCCACCACGTTGACGGGTATTTTAGATCCGATGGTACGTATGTTGAAGGATACTACCGTGATGGGGATGGCAACACTGCGATTAACCGTCCCCTTGAAGCAGGCGGTGGTTACTTAAGAAGCGATCCTGATGGCAATCCCTTTAACAATTTATAATAATTTTTCCGAAGCAGGCGGTTTGGGCCGCCTGCTACACTTTAAGGCTCGGTTGTAACTGCTACGCGCGGTTATGGCGGGGCCTTTTTTGATGGCGAATTGCGGGTATTTGGCGGTTTGGTGCTGATGGGCGGTACTTGGTGTATGGGCCAATTTTCCCAAAAAAAGTTAGTCGAATTTTCATATTTGTTTGCTGGTTATAATAACGGAAATCTGTAAAATTAAGGTTAGAACATGTGAAAGGAAGCTGAGTTTATGAACCTGAAGGAACGAACGGAGTCTGCGGTGCTGCGTTGCCTGCGGTCTTTGAATGCGCGTATGGAACTGTCTGAGAGCGAAAAGTTTTACTTGTCGAATCTGGAAGCGGGGTTCGAGGGGGAGGTGGCGTTCGACAAGCTATCCGCTAAGCTTAAGGAAGAAAGGTATATTTTGAATGATATGTTGCTTGAGGCGAACCGCTCTGATTTCCAAATTGATTCGATTATTATTTCCGAGGGAATCATTGACGCGATTGATGTGAAGTATTTCAAGGGCGATTATGTTTGGAAAGATGGAGAGATTTACACGAGGCAGAACGGCTATAAATGCAAGAATCCTTTCGAGCAGCTAAAAAGAAGCAATTATCTTTTCAATCAATACCTCCGCGAGAACAAGCTGAATTTCCTCGTTCGATCCACTCTGGTCTTCAACCATCCTGAATTCACCTTATACAATGCTCCCGAAGACGATTCTATTATTCTCCCGACCCAGGTAAACCGGTTCATGGCCGAAATGGACAGCCGTCCTTCCAAACTGCATGATGGCCATAAGAAACTGGCTAATATTTTATTAACATCCAATAAGGATGGCAGCAACTATTCCAAGTTGCCGGCGTATACGTATGAGGGGATTAAGAAGGGGATATTTTGTGAGAAGTGCCTGTGTAAAATGAATACTTTGAACAAGTATTTTTTGATTTGCGGTAATTGCGGTGGGCAGGAAAGGATTGAGAATGCCATTGTAAGGAGCGCGAATGAATTTAAATTGCTCTTTCCTCAACGAATATTGACTACCCAGAGCATTATGGACTGGTGCCAGGTGAACTTCAGCAGCCGCACTTATTTAAGGGCTTTGCAAAGGCATTTTAAAGCAGTGGGGAAAACTAAGAATACTTATTATGTATAATAGGAACCTGGACACGATGTGTATTTTAATGGGGAGTTTTGTGGCGAATAATATTTATGGCTCTTATTGTGACAAACGCAGGTGAAAATCCTGTATGGTTGTCAGAATAAGAGTGAATTTCTGACAACCGAGGTTGAAAATTATGTGGGGTTGTCAGAATAAGAGTGGATTTCTGACAACCGAGGGTGGAAATCCTGTGTGGTTGTTAGAATAAGAGTGGATTACTGACAACCGAGGGTGGAAATCCTGTGTGGTTGTTAGAATAAGAGTGGATTACTGACAACCGAGGGTGGAAATCCTGTGTGGTTGTTAGAATAAGAGTGGATTACTGACAACCGAGGGCGAAAATCCTGTATGGTTGTCAGAATAAAAGTGGATTTCTGACAACCGAGGTGCAAAAATTCTGTATGGTTGTCAGAATAAGAGTGGATTTCTGACAACCGAGGGCGAAAATCCTGTATGGTTGTCAGAATAAAAGGGGATTTCTGACAACCGAGGTGCAAAAATTCTGTATGGTTGTCAGAATAAGAGAGGATTTCTGACAACCGAGGGTGGAAATCCTGAGTGGTTGTCAGAATAAGAGCGGATTTCTGACAACCGAGGGTGGAAATCCTGTGAGGTTGTCAGAGTGAGAGCGGATTTCTGACAACCGAGGGGCGATAACCCGGTATGGTTGTCAAAATAAGCTTGGTACGTACCTAGTGATCACTCTGGTTTCAGATTACATGAAGCAATTAATCTGCAGCCCCTTCCCTCGCTTCATATGGCTGGATGTTCGTTCATATGATGGTATGAGGGGGTGGGGGGATGAGTGTCTATGTTGTGAAGGCTGGCGATACTATGTGGCGGATTGCGGGGAGGTATGGGGTTTCGATTGAATCGATTGTTGGCGTGAATGGTCTGGCATCCGCGTCGGAGATTGTTCCGGGGCTTGCCCTTTATATACCGGAGGCTGGCCTCGCTTCCCGAGTTTATCAGGTTAAGGCGGGGGATGTACTTTGGAAAATCGCGCAGAGCTTCCGCACGACGATTCCAGAAATTGCTGCTGCGAATCCCGGCCTTGATATCCATCGGCTTCGAATTGGCCAGGTTCTTACCGTCCCCTCCCCGATCAAGCTGGAGATGGAGACTTTGGGATTCCTAGTTCCGTCTGGAACATCGGCGGACCTGGTGGTTATCAATTCCCTGGCAAATCAGTTAACTTATGCGGCGATTGTCAACTACTCCTTTACGGCGCAGGGTTATACGTATGCCGAGCGGGACGACTCGACTATTGTCTCAAGGTGCAATCAGCTAAACATTGTCCCGTTGTTGATGATCCGGAATATGACAGCGAGCGGGTTCAGTGCTGAGCTAGTGGGGAGTGTGCTTGAAAATCCTGCTTTACGGGAAAACTTGGTGGCGAGCATCGCCAATTTGGCTGTGACCCGCGGGTTTGGGGGAGTGAGCCTTGATCTGGAGTTTATTCCTCCAGCTAGGCGGAATGATTTTTCCTTGTTCCTGCGCGATTTAAAGCGGCGATTGGGGAATCTTCTGCTGCATGTGAATGTCCACGCGAAGACTGCGGATTTGCCCACGAATCGGATTGTCGGGGCGTATGACTATGCCGCTATTGGAAGCATTGCCGACATGATGGCGGTGATGACGATTGATTATGGCTATCCCGGCGGCCCGCCTGATCCGGTTTCTCCAATTAATTGGATTGAGCAGGTAATGAATTATGCAATTCGATTGGTGAATCCGCGGAAATTGATGATGGCGATGCCGCTCTATGGCTATGACAAGGTGGTCACGACAAACACAGCCAAGGGATTGTCCGCCCTGGCCGCGCAAAACCAGGCAATCTCAGTAGGCGCATTGATCCAATTTGATTCCACCGCCCAATCGCCATGGTATCGGTATTGGAAAGGGGCGGAAGAGCATATCGTGTGGTTCGAGGACATCCGAAGCTTTATCAAAAAATATGAATTAATAGACCGATTTAATCTAGCAGGGACAACTTACTGGCACGTCGGCCTCCCCGCCCCGCAAAATTGGGCTTATGTAACCAGTGAAATCACCGTCATAAAGCGGTGAAATCATAGGCATAATCTCCAAATCACCGTCATAAAGCACTGAAATAACCATCATAAACCAATAAAATGACAATCGTAATTTTAATTTCGAAATCCTAATCCTGATAGTTCTCCAAAGAGAAATAGACTGGGATAACCCAGCCTATAAAGAAAAGTATTTTTTCCAATCTTGAACTAATTGTTCTTCTGTGACGCCAAAGGCCTTTGAAACTGAATCTGGAGTGGTTAGTGTTTTATGGTATTCTATAAAATCGAGTAGTTTACCATGGCCATATTGATTCTCAATAAAATAAATAATCGAGGCATAGATGCTGTAATCCGAATGAAGTTCTAGGTCCTTTGGCAATTTTGACATAGTGGACACATCTACTTTATCAACCAAAAACGACCGGTCATTAATCCATTTCGTGTATTTAGCTTTATCTGGCGTATCAATAATGATGTGGTCTTCAGGAAAATTATACTTTGTATAGTCAATGTAGTGGTCTTGGATATACATTCCAGTACCTTCCGTTACCCAAAACACCCCAGGCTTTCCATTGCGATCAATTATGCTTACACCTAAATCCTGAACCGCATGGGCAATTTCATGTGCGAGACAATTTACGAACGGGATTTTATTGGAGTGATTTACTGGGAAAAACTTCGAACCCCTAATTAGTACTCGATCGGAAATATTTTTATACTCTGACCCAGTCGTGCCGGTAACATTTTCATCCATCCATACATAAATTTCAAATTTGGATTTGATTTCAGTATTGAAGTATTTTGAAATATCGGCAACCAGCAGGTCAGTAGAATCCAGGATATAGGAATACTGTTCGAAAGCCGGCAACGTCATATAAATGGACGTTCGGTTTGTATTGAATTTGTACCATTTAATATTTGTACCGGGTTGCAATGTTTCGTTCGTATAAACGATTGAAGCTGTTTTTAGTTTGTTAGCCTTTTCCTGTTCCTCGAGTTGCCCTTTTAATTTTTCTAATTCCGCTTCCTTTTCATCAATAATCCTATCCTTGCTGTCAATGAGTGCATCTTTATTGTTCAATTGTTTGCTCAAATTGGACTTTTCGGTTTTCAATTTTTCTGTTTCTTTCGTTTTGGCGGTAAGTTTAGCAGATAAATCCTTTGCTTCTTTTGTTTTGGTGGCAAGTTTGGTTGATACATCCTTCGCTTCTTTTGTTTTCGCGCTTAATTTACCTGTTAAATCTTTTACCTGTTTTGTTAAAGCAGTTATTTTCTTTTGCAGTTCCCCGATTGTTGGGCCTTTGGCCATGCTGGTTGGTAAAGGCATAGCGAGTGTAAAGAGCAGTACGAAAATCAAGATTAAGGCTAAGTATTTTTGCTTCATATTATCCTCCATTAACACTACTTTTCTGATTATTAAGATAACATAAGTGGATAATTTGGTCTAGAAAATATTGGAAGAGGATTTTGGGCAGTCCAAGAGTGTTAGTGGGAAGGATTGAAGTGATATTTTTATACAATTTTTACCTCCCTTATATTCCTAGTTCCATACCAACTGTGTTATATTGTGGTAAAAAGGGGGACGAGAGCCATAATGGGGAGTAAAAAAAGCAAATTAATCATTTTCTGCCTAGCTTGTTTGCTAGTAATTTCGATTTCCACTCCGGTTTTAGGGGCATCGAAACTGACCAAGGCGCAGCTGGAGGCAAAGGTGGCGCAGCTGACCAAACAGGTTCATTCTTTAACAGGCCAAGTGAAGAGCCTGTCAGACAAGGTAAAAGCAAAGGATAAAGAAATCGCAGGTTTAAAATCAAGCATTTCTGCAAAAGACAAAATAGTTTCAAGCCAGAAGTCGCAGCTTGGCAAAAAGGACAAAGAGATAAAATCATTAAAAGTTCAAATCGATGGCCAACAAACAGAACTAGAAAAAGCCAGCACAACCATAGATAATCAAAAAGACTTGATCAAACAGCTTCAGGATGAACTTAAAAAAACTGAGATGAAAAATGCAAAAGTGGTTTACACCGACTATGACACGAAGAATATGTCGGACAGCGGCGGCCAAATGAAGTGGTATGAATTTAAAACGAAATATGCCACGTTATATTTCACAGAACAATCCTACACAAGATACTCTTACCTCGTCGATATTTCGGATGATCTCCTAAAAGATGTCGCTTCTTACTATGGATTCAGCAATACATCAAACATCTCGGCATTTATTGCATACAATGAGCCAATCAGCATGATTAGAAATGGCGCTGGTGAATACCAAAGCCAGACCAAAACGGTTATGGTTTACGGTTCCTTGGCTTACCCTAATTCGTATGGGCCAATTGATGAATCAGTTCCTGTCATTTATGCCCATGAAATGGCACATGCTTTTGATGATGCATCCATTCGATTGGCCTATAGTGTCAGCCCAGGTGCAAAGATACGATGGTTATCTGAGGGCATGGCGACTTATGTTAGCCGAGACCTGATTGATTACTCAAAATATGAGATTCCAAAAGAACATATGCCGCCACTTAATAATGATTTTAAATACAGGATAAGCGAAGCACTTAAGGAAGGGGCGTCTATGGTGGGATCGTTGGATTTGATTCCAGGCGATAACCATAGACATTATGGAATCTATGAATCTCTTATCCATTACGTGGAAAAGACTTATGGCCATCAGAAGCTTTTGAATTTCATGCAGGAATTGAAGTCCAAAGAGATGAATCCGGCCATGCAATCGACTTTTGGGGTAAGTGAGGATCAATTCATGAGGGATTGGAAAAAGTACTATAATTTATAAAAACAAACGCCCACGAAATTGCCGCTGTTGCGGTTTTGCCGGGGCGTTTTTAATTTGGTTTGTTTTTTGTCCGGTAGAGGCGTGCAGGTGGACGCCGAAATGCTGCCCGGATGTCGGTAGAGAGGCCGTGTGTATGGGCCAATTTTCCCGAAAAGGGGCTGGGATAATTTAACTGAAATAGGAGATAGTAAGGTTATGATGATAACTGATGGGGTGTGGAGTTGAATAGCCTATTTTCGAATGATATACGTCGTCCTAGAGCCCACACATCGCCATACATTTTCAACTATATTTATGAGCGGAATCCATTACAGATCATTTGGTGGTCGGCTGCGTTTCCCGGAGCTGGGCATATGGCTTTATGCAAATATTTTTCCGGGGCACTCCTAATGGCTTGGGAGTTTTTTATAAATGTTAAGGCACATATTAATGAAGCGATTTTTTACTCTATGTTGGGGAATTTCCAATTGGCGGCGGAGGTCCTCGACACTCGTTGGTTTTTCCTTTATATGGGCATTTACGTTTTTGCGATGTGGGACAGTTATGTTACCGCCATCGATTTGAATAAATTCTCGCGCTTGGCCGATCGCTATGATTCTCCGATTATGCCGTTTAGAATTGGGGCATTGGAAGTAAATTATCTGGATTATCGAAAACCTTGGAGTGGGGTGTTTTGGACCCTTATGACCCCCGGTTTGGGCGCGGTTTACGCGAATAGGCTTCCGACAGGATTTTTTGTAACGATATGTTTTGTTTTGACTGTTTATCAATCAAATGTATTGCCTGCTGTTCTTTTGACATTTGAAGGCGAAATGGAGCTTGCGGGCAAGGCAATTAATCCTCAGTGGTTTTTAAATTTCCCGTCAATCCTTTTAACCTCTGTAAGCAGTGCGTATACCGACATATTATTCACCAATTCTTTATTTAAGAGTGAACAATCCAGGTATTTAAAGAAGAACTTCCAGCCAAAGGAATTTATCATGCCGAGTAAAAGGAGAGGGACTAACTCCATGCATTTTATTTCAGCATTTCAGCATAGCGCTTTTTTGGAGCTGGCACTTAGCGACCTCGAGCAAAACGGTATTTCAAAGGAAAATATTTTTGTTGCACCTTTGGGTGAAAATTCGCCTGACTTTCCTGAACTTAAGAATACACATACCGAAGCCTCAAGTAAATATGAATTGGCGTTCATTTTGGGCTGCGTCTTTATGCTGCTTGGCAGTATTTACGGGTTTATTTGGAGTTGGGGACCGATCATTTGGGCGCTCATCGGGCTTGTGTTTGGGGCGATTCTTGGTTTAGTTCTTTCCTTTATCTTTTTAAGGAGAAAATGGTTCAGAAACAGGACTCAGACCGAAGTTGTTTTGATTATCGAGTGCGATAAGAATCAATCAGAGCTTGTGGAAAGAGTGCTTTGGGGCCATAAAGCATTAGGGGTAATGAAAACTTCTTGAAAAAGAACCGGATTAGGCCAAGAGGTATTCCAGTCAAAACCAGTTTTGTAGGATTAAGCCTGCATGAACGAGCTGGATTTTAATAGAAGCCGCCCGGGAAGGCCCGGACGGCAGTTTTGAGTTTTGGAGCGGGGACGTACCTCACGAGTTACAGTGGCGAAAGTTTGAAGCGGCAACTCGGTCCGGACTTCACTGCTTTATAGGATTTTTACGAAAAAATGGCGGTTCCTGGGCCCGTCGAATTCGCAGAAATAGATACCCTGCCACGTCCCGAGCAACAACTGGCCGTCATTGACGATTACATGCTGGGAGGGCCCTACCGTGCTAGCTTTCATATGTGCAGCAGTATTTCCTTCCGCATGCCTGTCTGCTTTATGATGCCACGGAAAGACTTCATCAAAGCGGCGGATCATGTCGCGCTTTACGTCGGGATCTGCATTTTCATTAATGGTTATGCCGGCTGTCGTGTGAGGGCAATAGACGATGACCGAGCCTTCCTCCAAGCCATGGGCAGACACGAAGTTCTGAATAAGTTCGGTTACCTCAACCATTTCGTCACGGTGATTCGTTTGCAGCGTGAATTTTTTTATCATGGAAACCTCCCCTTTCTCTTAGTGTCTACTTTACTACAATCGTGCGGAGACTGTCTTTTTTTAGTTGGGTCGGTTGTTTGCGGGAAGTAATTAAGGTTATTTCCGTGTTATGAGGGCGAGGCTTCCCAATATAATGAACAGGCCGGCGATCATTCCGTCGGTAATCTGTTCATGCAGGACAATGGCTCCCCATACCATGCCAAATGGCGGGATTAAAAATGTCACTGTTACAGTTTTCGTTGGGCCGACATGCTCAATCAAAAAGTAATAAAGGAGATACCCAAAGGCTGTTGAGAAAACAGCGACACCAAGAACAGAGTATAAGACGACAGGTGTCATGTTAATCGTTTGCCCTTGGGAACCGGCCAAGGTTATCGGAATCAATAGCAGTGTGGCGCCCATCAGCTGGCCAAAGGCAACCGACAATGGAGAGCAGTTATTAAAGGTTTTTTTCGCAAAAACACCACCGAACGCATAGGAAACAGTCGAGAGAAGTGAACACAAACTCGCCAGAAGAACCTCCAAGCTCGGCTCCACTGGACTCCAGCCCACGGTAATGACAACACCAATTAACCCAAGTATAATCCCCAGGCCTTTAGAAAAAATAAGTCTTTCCTTCATCCAGACCCAGACTGCGATTGCTGTGAAAAAGGGAGTCATGGCATTGATGATTGCTAATATAGACGCATTCAAATGAAGAGCCGCCAGGGAAACGAGCGTAAAAGGGATTGCGGAATTCAATGCCCCGATGATGAAATACTGTTTCCATCGCTTCCTGAGATGGACTGGTTTTTTGAAAAAAAGAGCGATCGCCAATAAAGCCAGAGCCGCAAAGGTGACCCGCCCCTGCGAGGTAAGGAATGGCCCAATCACCGGGGAGGCAATCCGCACGAATAAGAAGGATGACCCAAACAAAGCCGCCAGTGCAAACAAAACCGCAAGTTCCTTAAGTTTCACACGCTTCGCCTCTTGTTCTTTTACTGACTCCTTTTTTTAATGTATTCCTACCGGGAAAAACGGTGAGGCGGGCTTGCTGGCAAAATAGATGGGTGCAGGTTTTTGGGGAGTCCGGGGAATGGCGGCGATTCCGTTAGACCGTTGAGCGACAAAGATTTGCCCCAAAGCCCAGCAGGTGTCGCAAAAATCCTGTTGTAACTGGGCGTTTTCTTATTGGCTTGCTTTTGTCCGGGGGAACGGCGAATAGGGTGTATTTGATGTCTGCCTGCTGCAAGGGCTCTTTGTGGTATGGGCCAATTTTAACAAAAAAATTAAGGTGAAATTTCAAAAATGGTGCCTTGGGTTGGAAAGAGTTCATGAATTCAGGAAGGATTCTCACGCTTCTTGTTGAACCTGTTACTAAAGTGTACCCATCAAAGACAATTCGCGCTGATTGTTTCAAAGTGCGCAGTATCCTCATATAAGAAAGGAGGCTTCCCCATGACCTTCCAGCAAACCGAAGCCTTTTCTCTCGATTTACATAAGGCAATGAAGCTATTGGAAATAAACAAGTTGCTCACGCAATCGTTGGATTTAAAGGAAGTGCTTCAGAATTTAATTACAGCGGCTAGTGAATTGGTGAGCACTACCGACACTTTTATTATTTATTTGTTTGATGAGTCGACCCGGAAGCTTAAGTTTGTGGAAGGAAAAGGAGTCGATGCAGAAGCATTGCGGGATATTGCTTTTTCCCCGGGTGAATCGATTTCGGGGCGTGTATTTACAGAAAAGCAGGCGATTCTTTTTAAATCAGAGCTGGAAATCGATGATTCGATGAGTACCATGTCATCTGATAACTATCATGCTTACTTGAAAGGGGTATATGGCAGGAAAGTCAAAAGTGCTTTCTGTGTCCCGATCATTTACAAGGATTGCTGTTTTGGGGTGCTGGTCGTTGATAATTTTAATCATGATGGGCTTTTTTCCATGGAGGATATGGAAGTGATTAAAATTATCGCGGATCAAAGTGCGATTGCGATTGAACATTCAAGGGTTTATAACGATTTGCTAATGCAACATAAACTGCTTATGGATTCTATCTCAATCCATAAAAAATTCTACCAGGTTATTATCGAAGGGAATGGAATTGAATCCATTCTTTCTTTACTGGAGGATTTGATTCTATCTACGGTTGTTTATCACGAAACAACTATTTATGAGAAAAGAGAAAGGTATTTTCCAATCGTCCGCGGTCATGAGATTTTAGGTGTCCTTGAATTGGAAAAGCATTTTGCTGAATTTCCCGAGAATGAACAAATGATTATTGAGCATGCAAGCCTGGCAATGGCGCTTGAAATCACAAAGGATAGCGCCTTAATCGAACAGGAGCTGCATTTTCGCAATGAGGTTTTTAACCAATTAATTAATGAGCAGAAGCATTATGACGTTAATCGTCTCCTGCATTTTCTGAAATGGGAACGGACGAATGACATCCAGTGTGTGATTGTCGAAGGTGCGGACAAGCCTTTATGGGAAAATAATAAACTGAAGGAAAAGCAAAGGATTTTCCTTTCGCTTGAGAAAATGCTTGATAGTATTTGTAAAAATAGTTTTGTGGTCACGCATACGTTCCAGCTTATCCTTTTGCTTCCCGGCGGCGTGACAGAGGACATTTTGCAAAAAGTTATAAAAGAAGTGGACTGGGTCTTAAACGGGCGGAACATTTTAATCGGGATTGGCAGGCAAACAGCGATCCCGCAATTGGCCACGTCGTATCAAGAAGCGCTCCGGTCAATCAGCTATGCAAAAACATCTAAGACATCAAATGTAGTCGAATATTCAAAGTTAGGCATGGAGCGGCTTTTCCATGAAATTGAACCGCAAACCATCAACATGTACATTCAAGACAAAATTGGAAAATTGCTGCAGTCTGACCCGGTTTTATTAAAAACATTGCTATGTTTTATCCGAAACAATAAAAACCATAAGACCACTGCAGCTGAAATGCATATCCATGGAAACACGTTGTATTACCGGTTGAAAAAGATTGAAGACGTGCTTCAGTTAAGCCTGAACAATGAAAAAGAATGGGTTGATCTCATGATTGCAACCCAATTATATGTGGCAAACCATAATGTTTGAGTGAAAACTTTATGGGTTGCCACATTTTTATTTATTATTTAGAATATTATAATAAATTTTAATCAAGAGATGAGGTGAGGAAGAAATGGCTCAAACGTACTTTAACTACATCAATGGCGAATGGGTGCCCGCTCAATCCGGAGAGGTATATGCGAGTGTCAACCCGGCCAATACGGAAGAAGTGCTGGGGATTTTCCAAAAGTCCGATCAACGTGATGTAGAGGACGCGATTACAGTCGCGGAACAGGCTTTTAAGACATGGTCACAGGTTGCTGTCCCGGAGCGGGGGGACGTATTGTTCACATTGATTTACTTGCTGGAAGAGCAAAAAGAGGAATTGGCAGCGATTATTACAAAGGAAGTCGGGAAGACGTATAAAAACTCTTTAGCGGAAGTAAACATCACGATTGATGCGATGAAGCAATTTAGTGGTGAGGCAACACGTTTAAAAGGGGAAACCGTCCCCTCCAAGAATGCTGACATTTTTGGATACACTGTCAGGGAACCACTAGGCGTCGTTGGGGTCATTGCTCCTTATAACTTTCCGCTTGGTATTGGAATATGGAAGATAGCCCCTGCCATCGTTGCCGGGAATACGGTGATTTTTAAGCCCGCGAGCAACACATCGTTGATTAGTGTGAAAATCATCGAGCTTTTTGAAAAAGCGGGTGTTCCAAAGGGGATTGTGAATATGGTGACGGGCCCTGGCGGCGTGATTGGCGGTGCGATCGGCGATCATCCGAAAATAAAAGCCGTTTCGTTTACTGGTTCAACAGAAGTCGGCCTTGCGCTAGGAAGAGCGGTAACAGTCCGCGGCGGAAAAATGCAGGCTGAAATGGGCGGAAAGAACGCCTCGATCATCCTTGAGGATGCGAATCTCGATGAAACAATCCGGAATGTTGTCATCAGTGGATTTTTTGATAATGGGCAGCGCTGTACCGGAACGAGCCGGTTGATTGTGCCAAAAAGCATTTCAAAAGAGGTTATTAGTAGATTGGTTGACGCTGCGAATGCTTTACATATTGCCGACGGCTTTGATCAAAAGGCGGACAACGGCCCGGTTATTGATGAAAGCCAAATGAACCTTTATTTAAAACATATCGATCTCGCGGTGGAAGAGGGAGCCGTCCTTGAATGCGGCGGAAAGCGGCTGACCGATAAAGGCAGGGACAAAGGCTATTTTGTCGCTCCGACTGTCTTCAGCGGCGTCACGACTGAGATGACAATTTTCAAAGAGGAAATCTTCGCGCCCGTCATCGCGGTTATTGAAGTCGATTCCTATGAGGAAGCTTTGGAAGTAGCAAATGACAGCGAATTTGGCCTGTCGTCTACCATTTATACAAAAGACCTGGAGAAGGCGATGCATTTTGTGAAGCACATTCAAACAGGCGTCACACACGTGAATATCCCATCGAATTATTTTGAAAACCAATACCCGTTCGGCGGCAAAAAAGCATCGAGCCTCGGTCCAAGAGAACAAGGCTCGACAGCCCTCGAATTTTGGACAGAATATAAGACCGTTTATATTAAAGCGTAAAAAATTTAATGAGGAGGGAGTGGGAGTATGGCCAAGGTTGGTGTAATTGGATGCGGACTGATGGGAAAAGGAATCGCTAAAAACTTACTTAAGCATCACTACCAGGTGTTAGTCTATGATATTAATCCGGATGCCGTAAAGGAATTAACCAGTCTTGGAGCGATTTCCTGTACAAGTCCTGACGAAATGGCAAGCGAGGTTGACTATTTAATTTTATCCCTTGCCTCACCCGAGGTCATTCGCGATACTCTTTTGCATGACCAAAAAGGCGTTCTTTTTAAAATGAAAAAAGGATCGTTCATTTTGGACATGAGTACGAATGACGTAAAACTGACAAGCGAACTCCATAGGATTGCTGCTGGGATGGGTGTTTTGTTTTTCGACTGTCCTCTGAGCGGAGGCCCAGAAGGAGCTGCGAATGGGACATTAACGATTATGGTTGGCGGGAATGAAGAGGATTATCCCGGGATTTTGCCGGTTTTGCAATCAGTCGGAAGGCATATCGAATATGTTGGGAAGAGCGGAGCGGGACAAACCGTTAAGCTATGCCACAATATGGTGGTGGCAGGTGTCATTGCTTTATTAAGTGAAGCCTTTTTAACTGGGGAAAGGTCGGGGGTTACAAAGGAAAAGCTTGCCGGTATCCTCCAAAAAGGATCGGGGCAGACGCGGGCGATGGATGTATTTGGCGTCAATATATTGGGCGAATCGTTTAATCAAGTAAAATTCTCACTTGCAAATATGGCGAAGGATATCCACTTGTATCGACAATTGGCAGAGGATTCGAACATTCCCACTTTTGTCAGTGATATGACGCATCAGCTGTTCCATTTGGGAAGGAACAAAGGAAAGGGCCAGGAGGACTCATCGGCGGTTTATAGTGTTTTGAAAGAGATGATGGAATAACCGGGAGGAATCTTGTATGAAGGATTTTTTTGAAAAGCTGGATGAAATATATGATGAACTAGTTTGCATTCGCAGATATTTGCATGAATATCCGGAGTTATCTTTCGAGGAAGTAAAAACAGCCGAATACATTGCCGATTACCATCGCGGACTAGGTCACGAAGTCCGGACAGGTGTAGGTGGCAATGGGGTTGTTGCCTATTTAAAGGGAGACCGTCCGGGACCAACTGTAGCATTGCGGGCAGATTTTGATGCACTTCCGATTGTTGAACAAACAGATTTGCCATTTAAATCGAAAAATGCCGGGGTGATGCATGCTTGCGGCCATGACGGCCATACTGCCACATTACTCGGCCTGGCTAAGGTTTTGAATGGGATGAAGTCAGAGTTGGACGGTACGGTTGTCTTTATCCATCAGCATGCGGAGGAATTGCCTCCAGGCGGTGCGATTTCGATGATTGAAGATGGCTGCCTGGATGGGGTCGATGTGATTTTCGGTACGCATTTACAGGCACAGATGCCTCTTGGTGAAATCGGCTATCGGGTGGGCGCTATTCAAGCTGCTCCCGACCGGTTTGATATTAAAATCCAAGGGCGGGGAGGCCATGGCGCCTATCCGCATCAAACGATTGATAGCATCGTAGTCGGAGGCCAGCTCATTAACAATCTCCAGCAAATTGTTAGCCGGAAGATAGACCCTTTGGATTCTGCGGTTGTATCGGTAACTTCATTCGAAGCTAAAAATCCGTACAATGTCATTGCGGATACTGCCGAAATGATCGGTACGGTTCGGACTTTTAAAGAAGAGACGCGCACTTTTATTGAAAAAGAAATGGAAAGAGTTGTTCGCGGAACTTGTGAAGTGAATGGTGCCGACTATGAGTTTACGTATACGCGCGGCTACCCAACCCTGATCAATCATATGGAAGAAACAGAATTTGTTGCAAAGCTGGCAGAAAATGTTCCCGGTGTGGAGAAGGTTGCCGAAACGGAACCAGTCATGGGCGGGGAGGATTATGCTTACTACCTTCAGCATGTAAAAGGTACTTTCTTTTTTACAGGAGCAGAGAACCCGGAGTGGAAGGACTCATACCCACATCATCACCCTAAATTCGATATTGATGAGCGTTCACTGTTAATTGCAGCTAAAATACTTGGAAAAGCAACGTTGGAATATATGAAAATTCACGCAAAAGAGGCGGTAGGCTGATTTGTTTTGTAATAAAAATTTGAAAAGGGGGAAGGGAACATGAGTGAAAATGCTGCGAATCTATGGAAGGATTGGCGCTTGCATCTTACCGTACTCGCCATTGTCGTTATTGCTGAACTTATTGGCACACATAAAATTCCAGTTGGAGCAGGGGTTATTTTATTGTTGCCGATGCTGTATGCCGTCATCATCGGAATTGCCGTCTATTTTACGCCGGCTGTTAGCAAAAAACAGTCCGAGAATGCTGAAAATCTCGTGTTTATTACCCTAACTCTATTAATCGCAAAATTCGGGGTTCAAGCAGGCCCTGCTCTACCCTTGCTAATAGAAGCAGGTCCGGCACTCATTCTCCAGGAGATTGGAAACCTGGGTACAATTATACTCGCTTTACCGATAGCCGTTTTACTAGGTTTAAAGAGAGAAAGTATTGGGATGACACATTCAATTGGCCGTGAACCCAACCTGGCGCTTATCACGGATAAATACGGTCTTTCTTCTCCAGAGGGACGCGGGGTAATGGCCATTTATATTTTCGGTACAGTCTTTGGATCGATCTTCTTAGGGCTCATTTCAGGGTTTTTAGCGACAGCCACGCCTCTTCATCCCTACTCATTTGGGATGGCATCCGGTATAGGAAGCGGCAGTATGGCTGCTGCTTCACTTGGGCCGCTAGTAGCAGCTTATCCGGAAATGGCGGACGAAATTGCTGCCTTTTCCGGAGCAAGCAACCTTTTAACATCAGTTACTGGATTATACGCGAGTATTTTAATCGGTTTGCCGTTAACTGAAAAACTGTATAATGTTCTATCGAGAATGAAAAGCAAAAAAGAAGTTGAAGCGAACACTAAGGGGGCATAATATCCAATGTTAAAAAGCATACAAGAATGGGTCGTATTATTCATCATTGTTTCATTATTAGTTCTTGTAGGGAACTGGATTGGTTATGAGGTTATGCCGCTTGCCGCACTTCCGGGACTGCTTGTATTAGTAGGACTCGGTTTGATAGGATTGATTATTCATAAAGCCCTGCCGTTTAAAAAGATTCCGAGCGTTGCCTACATCGGAATTCTCGGATTTATTATCACCATTCCAGGCATGCCGTTTCAAGAAAAGATTGTGGAGTGGACGGCACAAGTAAATCTGTTAGCCATCGCTACACCAATTCTTGCCTATGCAGGCATCTCCATTGGCCGCTCTTGGACAGACTTCGCAAAGCTCGGCTGGAAAACAATCATCATCGGCATGTGTGTCCTAATAGGCAGCTATCTTGGATCTGCGATTATTGCAGAAATTATTTTGCGGATACAAGGGGTTATTTAGATTTAGTACCTGAAGGTGGGGACGGTTCCAGTGTTTCATTCGGGGTTCGAATGAAGCGGCAGAACCGTCCTATTGCTTATTTCCATTATTTTGATGTGTGGTCCCATAGATATACACTTAGAGTGACAAAGATTGGGCGTATTCCGGAATAGGTGTCACTCAAATCCTGTTAAGTGACATTGTACGGGCAAAATCCGGAAAGGAAGTCTCTCAAATTCCGTTGAGTGACATTGTACGGCAAAATCCGGAATAGGTGTCACTCAAATCCCGCTGAGTGACAATGCCCATCGACCAATACTTACTCAAAGGAAAAACCTATATTGGTTGGATTAAAAAATTGTATATTCTTCAGGAACATTGTGGTTGATTTCCGCTCCTTGCACACGCTTTCCACGGGGCGTCAAAGCAACTGCATAGAATTTACACCATGAATAAAACTTCTCGAAAAACATCAAGGGCTTTTCGACGAGCTGAAGAAAACAGCTTCGAATATTCTTTGGCGCAGGAGCAGTTAGGAGCTTCCTCGGCGCTAGCGCCTGTGGGGTCTCCACCTCGCCTCTGCATCCCGCAGGACAAACAGCTTCCCTGAATAAGCTTTCCACGAAGGAGATGCGATAGCACAAAGGAAGGCTTCATTGAACTTACCTCGCACGAAATTATGCGTTAGCATAATTGAGGATTTTCGAGGAGTAGGTGCCCTCCGCTCCAATCAACTAACTTTCCAAACCAATTGTGTGAAAATTTATTTCAACCTACATAACTAGCAAATACCCTCCCGCCACGCAAAACCTTGGCCCCGGTAGGAACTTGCCTTTGTCCAAGCTTTCGCAAAAACGACTCCATAAATATACCCCGCTCAACTCAACTCCCACAAATCCCGCCAGACAGCCCCCAAGCAAATCAAATCAAATCCTCCTTATTCCGACGTAGTCTTGAGATTCCCGATGTTCTGAATTTCGCTCTTGATTTCATAGTTAACCTTTAGCAAAGAGTAGTAGTGGCTTTTCCACCGCTTTAATTCGTCGTACGATAGTTTGCTCCTGAAAAAGTTGCCAAGCCCTAACGGATCAACCTGCTTTGCCTGCGATTTCTTGGTCAGTTTGTAGAACCGCGCTGTCAATACATCTTCAAGTTCCTTATTTATAAAAGTTTTTGAGGGTTTATCTTTGACTTCCTGAACAACAATTTTATATTTGATCGTAACGTTCAGATACGGAATTCCATTCTTCATCCGGGCCTTGGTGTAGACCTTATTGCTGACAATCATGACGTTTGCATGGTTCATGACTTCGATGTTTCCGGAGACGCTTTGCCGGTGGATGGCATTCACCAGGAAGGTTTCCTTCGGGTTTAGTGTTGTGACCAATTTCCCATTTTTAAGCAGTGCCGCGCCCTTGTATTCAAGTGTTGAGCTCTCTCCGCTCCTGACTTTTGGCAAAAGAATATCCTCGGTATAACTTTGGAGGCTCCGATAGACATCGGATAACCGTGTTAGCGGAAGCTTGGGGGTCCAACCCGCATACTTTTCGAAAAAGTCATATAAGGCTGTTCCTTTTTCTTTAATATTTCGATTAAGTGATTCAAAAAAAGCATCCATATCTTCATCGCAATACACAACCAATGTTTTGTTTGAAACATCCCTGTTCCGTAAAAAGGTCGAAATCGGTTCCCTTATTCCTTCCTTTACCATCCTTTTATCGAAAACAAGTACCCTCAGGTGAAGAAGGTCGAGGCTGGCTTCCGTATTATTCCGAATATCCTCGAGTGCTTTTGAAATGGTTTTTCCGCGTCCTTTTATGGTGACTTGTTTCCTCATGCCTTGGGTCGGGATGGGGATTTCCAGCATGACTCTAAAGTGGTCCCCTTCTTTCGAAATCCCCATAATGACCGGCAGTGATCGATGGTTGATGTCTTTAATTTGCCAGCAACCCGCCAAGGAAATGATCATGGCGATACTAATCAATCCATGAAAAAATATCCTACATTTTTTCATCCAGTCTTTTCTTCCTCCTTCCAAGCAAAATGAGGGCAATCGGAATGCTTATCCCTACATAAAACCTTAACGGGGCTTTCGATAACAGCAGTCGATCAACCGCATCCCAGTTGGGAATGGCCATAGCCCCGAAGAAAAGGGCTGCTGAAAAACCAATATACGTCCAAAGATGATTTTGCCTGATCCGTTTCACATAAATATGTGCGACCTGTATAGTACTCCAAGCTATTAGCGAAATTAAAATGACGACGAATGTGTAAAGGAATAACAGAAAAAAAACCGTGACCCTATCGAATACAAGCCAATCCACCTGGATGGAATCGAGTTTAGAGATATAAGGGTACATGAGTTTCCGGCTCGTTTCCTGTCCAAATCCCATGAGCGGAATATAAACGGATAAGATGAAAAAAGGTATGAGCAATAAAGCTGAAAAAAACAGCCTCTTTTTTTGGAATTGGACCGAAGGCGGAAGAAAACCGAGAAAGATAAACCCTATGATATAGGCAAAGGTACTTGAGTAAAAAGAAGCCGATTTTAGAAATCCCCAGTCCATGCCTTGTAATGGGAATGCATAGTAAACATTGCTGTCCTTAAAGGAAAGGGCAAACATGACCAGTATGAGCGGCAGAAAGATAATTGAAAGCAGGGAAGTTGTCCTTAGGATGGTTTCAATCCCGTTATAGGCAAGAAACAAAGGGATGAGCGTCAGCAAAAGAATGATGGCCCATACTGGGGTGGTCCCTAAAAAGACAATTGTTGCGATTTCAGAATACGCCCTTAGAAGGATCAGCGTCGATCCAATGAAATATATGGCGGCAGGGGGGAGGATGATCAGAGCCACCAACTTGCTGCTTCCTAAAAAAATCCTGGTCACATCCTGATTCGGGAAATAGGAAAGCCCGATTAAATACAGCGCGAGAACCAGGTAGTGGAACAGCACCCCTATCAAAATCGGCAGCCAGTGCCCTTCATTCGTAGAACCGATAATTTTTTCAGGGTAGACGAAAAAAATGAGAGCCAAATTTGTTATAAGATAGGCCAGTGTAACCTGAAGGGTCTTATCCATTTTTCGCTCCGCCTTTAATGCCTGATACATATGGGATTCCAAATGTCGACTTGCTTGAGAGATAGCCGCAAATAAAGACCAGGGCCATCATGATGCCCAGGATTCCGTAAACTGCGGCAATAAGCATGACGACGTATTTTAAAACCCGCAGTGTATACATGTTCTGGGCACCTGTCACGGTCGAGTTTGCGATGACGGTTGCCGAAATAATTATGATAAGGATATTGCTGACAAGCCTTGCCTGGACGATTGCCTGGCCAATGATAATCCCTCCTACCATGGTGATGGTCGGACCGATTGTCTTCGGAAGGCGGATGATTGCTTCTTGGATCAACTCAAGAATCAGAAGCATGATAAAGATCTCGACGAAAGCGGGATAAGGCACACCTATCCTGCTCTTTGCAATGGAAAGGGCGAGTTCAATCTTCAGTGCTTCCGGATTCACGGATACCAATGCCACATATAATCCCGGCAGCGTCAGAGTGGTAAGGGCACCGGCAATACGGATCAGTCGAACGACATTCATCGTGATGAACGAATGGTTTAAATCATTGATATGAGCAAACATATCAATGAATAAATGAGGGATGATTACCGCAAAGGGAAACCCTTCCATAAAGAGGGCCACCCTTCCGTTATTAAGGGAGCTTACCGTCTCCGTTGGCATCTCGACAATATGATAATGGGACAACAAATTGAATTTGCCTACGTCCAAGACTTTATTAAGATCCTGGACAAAATTAATGTCCTTGTCCTTGCTTTTCTCTAAACTGGCAATGATTTTCCCAACCAGTTTCGGATCCGCCGTTTCCTTCCGATAGAGGACAGAAACTCTTTTTACCTGTGTTTTGCCAAAGGTAAAGCCCCGGATAACAAGGTCCCCGGCAACAAGCTTTTCTCGGATGATGCCAAGATTGGTCCGCATATCCTCAATAAATGCATCTTGCGAGCCCATCACTGTATTTTCGGTTACCGGATTGGATACAGAACGTACTAGTTGTTTTCGCACAGCTTTAAACGAAGTAAAACCCTTATTATCTGCCGAGCAAATGATCAGTTTTCCTTCAAGAATTTCCAAAGCCGCCTTAGTTGCAGCAGCTTCATAGTCCTTGGTTTTTGTAAACTCCAGTACACTATTTTCGCCAAACTCCACTATCGCCTCTTTTGTTTTCAAAAGATCGACGATGGAATTAAGGCCAATAAGATAAACCTTGTTGTTCCCCAGCATAAAAGGTTCCTTGAAAAAATCCCGATTCTCTTGAAACCTTTCCGATAGCTCCGTTAAAAAATTTCTCATCCAAACCAAAACCTTTCATTGGCGTATATGTATTTTGTTTCTGATTTGGAAATTTATGCTGAAGCCTGTCGGGCCCGTTCTTTTGGGAAAAGGGGACAACGCCCAAAGAGTGGGCCATGGGATTATTCGGAACTTTACGCTTTAATAAGCAAAAAACTCCTCTAAAACGGCGATGATCGCCTGTTTTGGAAGAGTTTTTTGATAAGTGGATATGCTTTGGTCTTAAGAGGAATGTCTATCAGGAAAGAATTTCAAAAATGGTGCCCTGGTTTAAATTCATCACGCTCATCGATCGATAAGCCCCTAAATACAGCCGGGTATGGTTAAGGTTCGTTCCGAGGCTGACATAGTGAGCGGGCTGGGAGCCAAAAGGATTATCCGTTTCAATGACAGTATACTCATTTAGTTTCCCGTCGGTTCTTGGAGGGGAATAAGCTAAAACGCCTCGAACAGGCGAGGTTTTCTTGCGGGCCAGGTCGATAAACACGACCCTTCCGGTTAAAGCGGGGATCGCAGTCCCCATATAGGCTTGCACGCCGGTGAGTGCGGTCCCGGCGAATTTATCAGGGCGGGCATCATCGTGGAGATAAGTGACTAAAGGCGGGATACGCCTCTCGGATGTTGTTACTGCATCGCTGTAATAGGCGAATGTATGCATGTTGGAGCCGGGATTCCCGGGGCAGCCCTTTATCACCGGGGTTGGAAACGCGCCTTCCCATCCGCGCCAGCCGAAGTTAATTAGCCTGCTTTGGCCGATCTCAGTGTTCGTTTGGGTGGCTTCAACGAGCCGGGTGACCGGGATTGGCTGATACTGAACGAATGAAAAGATGGATTCCGCGAAATCCTGTCCGACATTACCGACATATTTGATAAACTGCTGCCCGATCCGCTGATATGAAATGCCTGGTATATTCCGGACCCCTTTGGCGATTACTGTTAGCGTTTCCTGTATTGGCCGCGGCAGTTCATTGAAGCGCGTGACGACAGGTGGGTTGGTGACGGGTGTGGTTTTACTTACATCGATTTCAATGATTTTACCGGCGATTTCCATGTCGTCCTGGGCGAGATTGAATGGGTCATAGCCTGCGCCGCCATCCCCGGTTGTGAAGACAAGTTTGCCTGTTTCGGGCGAAAAGTTCAGGCTGTTGACGCCATTGTGATTGAAAAAAGGCCTCCGTATATTCAGTAAAGTGCGCCGTTTCTGCGGCATGCCATTCGCTGGCACCATCCATTCTTCAACGGTATCAATATGGTCAAAGCGCGTTTCTCTGTTTGTCCATCTTAGGTTCAACGTCCCCGGGTTGCATGGATCGGGATGAAATTCTTCAGTAAGCGCGCCGGGCCCTTGTGTGCCGGCTGCTGAATAGTGAAGATAAAAGAGGCCATTGGTGCGAAATTGGGGATGAAACGCGAGCCCCACCAGCCCCCGCTCGTCATACTCGCCACCCTTATGGCCCAGCTTAATAATGCGCTGGCGGATGTCTAAAAACGTCCGTAAGCCTCCGTCTCCTATGTAAAAAATCTCCCCCACCTGGGTGGCGATGAATAATCGTTCAACGGAGTCACCTGGTAAGAACGCAGTTTTCAACACAGTCGGTAAATTAATATTCCTTACAAGCGGCTGCAGCCTTACCCTAATTTTTGCCAACATAGTTACCCCCTTTCTTACTGTTTCCTTATCATAAGAATATGGAAAGGAGCGGATTGTTAGTACCGGGTTCGCTGCCAGGGAAAGGTGGGTATATTGAGTCAAACCAGCATGATAGGCAAATTCAGTAATGAAACATTTTTAGCCAAAAAAAACAAAACATTTTATTCAAGAATGGAAATAGTGAGACAAAGCAATGGGTCCACGACAACTTATAGTGATGCTCAAAATACGTAAAAAATGCCTGTTCCAGTTTGCGTAATGCAAAAGGGCAGGCATTTTTAACGTCTAAAACGATTGGATCCGTAGTTCCTTCTTAGTTTTTATCCAGCCCTAAAGTTTGTTTCACCTTGGAAAGGGCTTGGTCAAGTGCGACGTCATGCACGATTGTTTCATCGGTGTCCCATTGTTCCCCTTGAGGCAATTCAAATTGGAATTTTTCCGCATAGGGGGCAGGGCGTCCCATGATATACTCAACAATTTCCTTTGCGATGAACTCCCTCGCTTCTTGTGGGGTCCGTTTTCCTGTAACAATTTCGTGCATCATGTTCAAAGACAATGTATTTGCGCCTTCGTTGTCGCAGTGGACGGAAACTTCGCCTTTTGTCCGGTCGATTACAATGCTCCCTTCCAGCTGGGCGACCAGGCCTACCTTATCGGCTGGCACATGATAATCGATGAATTGTTCAAGCACGTCGGTGTGCGGTTCTGGAAAATCATGAGGGACCTCGTCGCGGTAGGCAATTGTCCGTTTCCAAGGTCCGTTCTTATACCAGATTAATTTGCTTGGAGTTGCTTCGTTTGGGGGCCCATAAAAGTCCATTGTGTTTTGGGCGGCCATTTTTGATGTGGCTGGCCATTGTTCAATGATTTTCTTTGCGGTTTCCTGGTCAACGGTAGTTGTCGAACCCTTTTCCCCGCCATTTTTGGTTGCATGGAGTTTCATATTGCTGGCCATGGCGGTAGCGGCCAGTTTTAATCGGGCTTCTGCTGGAGCTTTACTTGCACCAGTTTCCTGTGAGCGGTTTTCCATCAGATAATCCCTCCTGAAAAGTTGATACATAGTCCTCTTCCCGTTGGCATTATCATTAAACGTACAATTAGGCATAAGCTATTTTAGCGGAAAATTGAAATCGGATTTCAAGGCATTCCACTTCATTTAAGCAGGCAAAACAGGTCAGCTATCCAATTGGACCTGCATAGCTGTTTCAGCCTTGATTCTTTTTTTATAAATTAAATTGGAAAGAGATACACTGATTTCGTAAAGCGTTAGTAAGGGAACAATGACTAAAAAATCCGAGACGATATCTGGCGGCGTTATCAGAATGGACAAGACGACCAAAGCAAAATAGGAAACTTTTCGGGCTTTCTTTAGCCTTGCCGGATTCAGGATTCCTAATCTCGTTAAAAACATGACCACGAGCGGCATTTCAAATATAAACCCGAACGGGAGTGTTAGGTTAATCATAAACGCGAAGTATTTTTCAGCTGTAAACATTGTTTCGAATTCCCCAGCAGAGAGGCTTGTAAGGAAACCCAACACGATTGGAAAGAGAACGAAATATCCAAAGCAAATCCCCAGAATAAATAATATAAATAAACCTGGGATAAACCTAAGCGTGACTTGTTTCTCTTCGTTTTTCAATGCGGGGGCAACGAATTTCCAAGTTTGATAGGCAGCCAGGGGAATGGTACATGCAATGGCAAACACACCGGATAAGGTCATGTAAACCCATAAAATATCACTTGGGCCCAAAATCGCGAGCTTTCCATCAAGATCCCTGATTAGCCAGCGATACAAATCAGACACAAAAATCATTGCTACGATTAAAAACAAGATAAAGCCGCATATTATTATGATGATACGTCGGCGTAGTTCTTCCAAATGCCCAATAAGATGGATATCTTTTTCTTGCATTTCCACTGCCTCCTCCTGTTAATGCACCAGTAAAAAGAAGATGTAAGCACAAATTGTCGCTTACATCTTCTTTATTTCGGCTAAATGCTTTTTTCTTCAGGTAACATTTTCTTCTCTTTTGTTTGTTCTTCGTCAGCGACCAACTCACGGGTAGATTTTTTAAATTCCTTTAAGGTCGATCCAACCGCTCTCCCTAATTCAGGCAATTTAGATGGTCCAAAAATAATTAAAGCAATTACAAGAACCAGTATTAATCCTGGGATACCGATGTTTTGAAGCAAGGACTACACCTCCAATTAATTATTAGTAAGTCTTGGGAGCAAATGCGTTCCTTTTTTAATAAAGGCTTTTTGTCCCTTTTGAAGTTGGTTATGTAAACACCTTGATTATAGTGAAATGACAGGCAAATGTTTATAAAACGAGTGTAAAGAATAGTAAAAATAGTATTAAAATTGTTACAACAATATAGTGAAAACTAGGGTTTTTCTGTGATTTTCACGCGAAAAAGAGGAGCTTCCGAGAATACTAAACGTTGGTATATTAACGTTATTCGTGCTTTGCAACCCTCGCAAACCTAGTTTACAGATCTTAATAATTTTTTACTGAACCCTTACAAGGTTGTCACCATCTGTTCAAATACGCAGATTATTCTAAACTTGAGTTTCAAAATATATTTGCAAAGGAGATACATATTCGATGGATACTAATCAAACTACCAAAAATGGCTTGAACAGACGGGATTTTCTGAAGGCTGGAGGAATGGGGACACTTGCTTTGACTCTTGGATCAACGGGTGTTCTCACACTTGGTTCAAAAGTTTTGGCGGATAAAACCGAGAATACTGTCAGCGGCTTTGGCGGCTATGGTCCTCTTGTTCCAGACCCAAATGGGATTCTTGATCTTCCAAAAGGCTTCCAATACAAAATTATTTCCAAGGAAGGCGAACGGATGACAGACGGAAGCAAAATCCCTGGAGCATTTGATGGAATGGCTGCTTTTGAAGGACCAAATGATACAACCATTCTCGTTCGCAACCATGAATTGGGGACAAGTGCAAAACATCCTGTAGTTGGAAAAAATCCTTATGATCCACTGGCTGCAGGCGGCACAACGGCTCTCGTTGTAGACGTGAATCGTGATGTAATCAAAGAATATGTGACATCTTCCGGGACAATCCGGAATTGTGCTGGCGGGGCGACCCCATGGGGAACGTGGCTGACTTGTGAAGAAACGCGTTCGGCAACACATGGTTATGTATTTGAGGTTGACCCAGCACAGCCGGAGAACGAATTGTCCAGAACTCCAATCAAGGAAATGGGCCGTTTCTCACACGAAGCATGTGCCATCGACCCATCGACTGGGTATGTATACTTAACTGAAGATGCCAGCCCAAGCTACTTATACCGTTTCATTCCAAATGACACAAGCCAAACAGTCGGCTCCTTGCATAAAGGCGGTAAGCTTTATGCGGCGGCGATTGAAGCAGTAACAGATCCATCGGCTAGTACGTTTAAAACAGGGCAAACATTCCAAATCGTTTGGAAAGAAGTTAATCCTCATCTCTGCCGCGAGGATGCAAAGGCGCAAAACTGCATTGAATTCTCCAGACTAGAAGGAGCGTTCTTCCAAAGCGGAGTTTTCTGGTTCGATGATACATCAGCCGGCGAGAAAAAACTTGGACGCGTGTACCGTTATATTCCTCACACAAATACATTGGAACTGTTCTATGAAGGAAATGACGCCAAGGACATGGAATATCCAGATAATATCTGCATGACTCCGTGGGGCGACCTTTGGATCGCGGAAGATGGTTCCGGACAAGACCGGCTGCTTGGAATTACCCCGGAAGGAAACGTCTATGTTTTTGCTGCCAACCGCTTAAGTGATTCTGAATTGGCTGGCCCAACCTTCTCTCCGGATGGAAATACACTTTTCCTCAATATTCAGGATCCAGGAAAAACCTTTGCAATCTGGGGACCGTTCGAGCGTAGAAACTCTGCGCGCGCAAGGGAAATGTCCTATGCTGCTCCTGCGAAACTTGCCCCGCAAGTTTCAGAAAAAGTGGCTAAGGCTGCCGAGGCGCAAGGTATGTCCATCCTGGAAGCTGCAGCATTCTCACGCGCTGGAGTGGATATCGGTTAAGGCAAGCGGTACTGCTTAATTGGAAAGTGAAAAGGGACGGTTCCCGGTTAGCCAAGGCAACCAGGGACCGTCCCTTATTCTTCATTAATAAGATGAGCTCAGTCGTGTGTATTCATATGTAAATGGCTGTGAAAGTTCGAGGGTGGCAATATCGGCGTCAATATGGGCGTACCCATTCCTTTGTTGTGCGAGCAGGGCTCTCTTTAGTTGAAGTATGCTCATCCCTGGGCGTTTTTTTAGCATCTCGTGCAATGTCGTTTCCATGCGAAGCATCCTTTCGCTCTTTGTTACCACTATTATCACATTGTTTTCATGGTAAATGTTGCTTTAATTGTTGCGGGATGATGTCTAAGTCGTGTCGGATTTTTGTATTTTAGGGGAGAAGGCGACTGGTCGTGTAGGTGGACTGATTGGGGCTGGATGCTTGATGGCATGGGCCAATTTTTCCAAAAAAAAAGAACCGCACCAAGGTACGGCATTTCTCAATGTCATTCGTCTATTCAAATTTCATCTTGTTCGTGAAAAGCTTCAGGGGAAGTCCTTTCACTGCAATCCCAACAGTAGCTTCTTGTGCTTTCCCATATGTTCAGTTGTTCCCCGCAATAAATGCATTCATTTGGATCAGTGTATCTCATCAACTGTTCCTCCTTCCGCATTTTTTTCCATAAGTGAAGTTGATTACGTCCGGACTAATTCTATAACCCTGGGCTTTTAGGTTAGAGTTTTCCCTTTACCCATTTTTATTTCGTTTTAAACCTTTTAATGATAAAAAAATTGTGCGCTTCCTTTTTTTCATGAAACTGGACAGGTGACGAAATTAGGGGAATTATAGATAAAGGGATATCTCTTTGGTTTTTTGGGGAAAAGGAAATAGGGCTTTGTTTTGGCTTTTAAACGATATTAGGGGGATTTTGCTGTGAGTGAATCAAGACCTTCCGTACTATTCGATTTACATACGCACCACGACCGCTGTGGCCATGCGCGCGGGAATATTCAAAGCTATATTGAAGCGGCAATTGAAAAAGGACTGACAGCGGTTGGAATTTCCGATCATTCCCCTTATTTCGCGGAAGAGGAGGACCGGCCATATCCGGGAATCACGATGGGGAAGAGCGAGTTTGAGGGTTACGTTCGGGAAGTTTTGCAGTTAAAAGAGAAATACGCTGGGAAAATTGATGTATTGTTGGGAGTGGAAGCAGACTTTTTTCCAAAACATTTGGAAGTTTACAGAAGCTTTTTAAACAAATATCCTTTCGATTATATTATCGGTTCGGTTCATTATGTGGAGGATGTGAGCATTTTTAAAAAGGACCGGTGGGATGGACTTTCAAAAAGTGAAAAAGTACGGGTGAAGGAAGCCTATTATTCATTGATTGAACAATCGGCACGTAGCGGCCTTTTCCAAATCCTTGGGCACATCGACGCCATGAAGGGATTTTATCCATCTTTTTCATCCATCGAGACGAATGCCATTGAAAAAACTCTCAAAATCATTGGCGAAGAGGATGTCGCCATTGAAATTAACACTTCCGGAAAAACAAAGGATTGCGGCGGCTGGTATCCTTCCGACAAAATATTGGAAGTCGCCAGGCATTATGGTGTGGCGGTCACGTTTGGCTCAGACGCCCACGATCCCGAACGGGTAGGGGACGAATTTGAATTCGTGCGGAAACGTTTGAAGGAAATCGGCTTTACGGAGTGGGTTTATTTTAAAGAGAAGAAGAGGATTGCGGTACCGCTGTAGCGGGTTGGCGTGCTCCAGTACTCTTTATACTGTATTTTTCAAAAAAAGGGGCGGTTCCGGTTTGCTTATCGGCAAACAAGAACCGTCCCTTTTTGCATGGGTGGAAACGGCCACTATTGCAATTCCATCTTTAAGTCGGCAGCTTTTGCCCAACCTTTTAGGCTAATTAGTTTATAAATCGCCAGTGAAATAATGATTGGCAGGATAACGCCAACCGCAATATAGATTGCCAGGACGACCGGGCCTTGCTCCGCCAAAATGTTAATCGGCGCAATCAAGGAATTCAAGCCAAGGCCAGCCAGTTTATAAGACACTTTAAAATCAAAAATGACTGTTGCGATCGGGGCGCAAATGATGGCCGCGATAAATGGAGGAATCGCCAATCGCGGGTTTTTAACCAGGTTAGGGAATTGAACCTTTGGTGTAATCAGCGATTGTGCGATATTCGCTCCAACATCATTTTGTTTGTACGACATTGCCGTGAACGCGGCAAACTGAACGGTACAGCCGATTAACGCGGCAGCGCTGGAAACTGGGTCAAGTTGCAGCGCGATTGCAATCGCCGCGGACGATGCAGGTGACATAAGGAAAATGCTCCAGATAAGCGAAATGACCATTGGCCCTAAAATAGGCGAACCTTCAACCGATGAGGCAATTTGCGCGCTTAGCCAGTTAATCAGCGGAGTTGTGATGATTGCGAGGAATACTCCGGAAACCCCACCAACAAATACAGCAGAAAATGGAATGGCCATCATGTCGAGTTTTGTTTTCCCTGTTACTTTTTTTCCTACCCATGTAGCAATGACGGCGGCTAAAACAGCACTCAGCGGCTGCCCGGTTACGAGCGTAACCCCGCCATCTTCCGTAAGCTGAACGGCACTGGCCCCGATTGTACTTGAAGCCATCGCGCTGAAGATGACAAGTGTATTGCCTCCAAGCTGGTAGGCGATCCCTGCGCCAAGTGCCGGGGCAAGCATGAGCTGTGTTGCTTTTCCGATTGTATAAAACCCTTCCCAGCCGGTAAAGGTTCCTAACGATTCAATGAGCAGACCGATTCCGAGTGTAACGAGGACCGCGTTGGCAAGCCCTTGTGAAGCTTTGTACATTCGGTCGATCAAGTATTTCTTTGTTGATGGTTTCATTGGTGATTTTGCCTCCTAAATGCGTTTGTTGAAATTTTCTGAAAATTTCACTTTCAAAAGTGCTAAATTGTATAGCTGGTACTAATAGCTGCTAAAAATAACTGACAATTGTTATTATAATATAATTTATCCTCGATATAGTCAAATGATATTTGTTTATTCAGAAAACTCTAAAGCGCTTTCATCATAAAGTTTTTATCTAAATCGGTTTTGGTGAACGTTAAAATAAAATTACATTAAGATAGGAATGAAGCAGGGACGGTTCCGCGCTTCATTCAGGAATCGAATGAAGTGAAGGTCCGTCCCTTTGGATTATTTGCGTCAATTTGATCCTTGTACTTTATTTCGAATGACTTTGAAGATTTCCATTAGAACGACTGACGCGGCTGCAAGGCCAGCTGCGACTAGAAAGTCATTCCAGCCGAATTGTGCCGGGATTGCAAAGATTTCTCTTGTAAATGGAAGGACTGTGAATCCGTAAAGGACGAATCCCAACAGGACTGCGGCAATGACCGGTTTGTTGCTAAAGAACCCGGCTCCAATCGCGGTTTGGGTATTGGAACGGGCAGCAAAAGTTTGCAGCTTGAGTGCTGCAAGCCGATATAGAAGGAAGAGATAACCGCTGCCCCGATCAAGATGCCCCGGATAGCTACTGCCTGTAATGTCCCCCCTGCAAACAGCCCTTCATTCGGATCGCGCGGTTTCTTTTTCATCACATTTGGTTCAGGTTTTTCCGTGCCCAGCGCAATCGCGGGAAGTGAATCATTCACAAGGTTGATAAAAAGCAATTGGATTGCAGTGAATGGATTCGGCAGATTGAAGACGACTGCGTAAAGAATCGCGATGATGGCGCCAAGGTTGCCCGCGAATAAGTAGCTGATCGCTTTTTTAATATTTTCATAAACCGTCCGGCCGACGCCGACAGCCTTAACTATGGATGCAAAGTTATCGTCGGTGAGGATCATGGACGAAGCATCCTTTGCGACATCCGTACCGCTCCCCATCGCCACGCCAATATCCGCCTGTTTTAATGCCGGAGCGTCGTTTACACCGTCGCCGGTCATGGCAGTGACGTTATCTTTTCTCTGCCAAGCACGGACGATCCTGATTTTATTTTCAGGCGAAACGCGGGCATAGACCGATACGCGTTCCAGTTCCTTATCAAGTTCTTCGTCGGACATGGCGTCAAGTTCTTGTCCTGATAGGGCTATATCCCCTTCATCCATTAAGCCGATGTCCCGGCCAATCGCCTGGGCCGTCGTTTTATGGTCCCCTGTAATCATAACCGTTTTGATGCCGGCACTCTTCGCATTTCGAATCGCTTCATACACTTCATCGCGTGGAGGGTCGATCATCGCTGTCAATCCGACGAGCACAAGATTGTTTTCATCGCTTTCGTCAATGTCGGTTTTGCCGTCTCCCAATTCCCTGTAGCCATATGCCAAAACACGTAAAGCCTGGTTGGAGAAATGTTCGTTAGCCTGTATAAATTGCTTCAGCCTCTCATCTGTCAATTGCATTTCTGTGCCATCGATAAGCACATGGCTTGCGCGGCCAAACATCACATCCGGTCCGCCTTTTGTCAAAATCAGCTGTCGGCCGTTAATTTTATGGACCGTTGACATCAATTTTCGGTCTGAATCAAACGGCATTTCGGCAAGACGCGGATAGGTGCGGCGAAGCTCATCATAGTCCTGATTGTTATTATTGGCGAACTGAATGAGCGCTGCCTCTGTTGGGTCGCCGACTTCCTTGCCGTCATCATTGATGTATGAGTCATTGCATAATGCGGCGATATTGACGAGCATTCGTTCCGAATCATTCCATTCCTGGGGATTTTCCTTCAGTGGTTTCGCGGAAGTTCCCGGAATGAAGTGATCCGTGACTGTCATTTTGTTTTTAGTCAGCGTTCCGGTTTTATCCGTTGCGATGACACTTGCGGACCCAAGCGTTTCAACAGCCGGCAGTTTGCGGATAATCGCATGCTGTTTTGCCATTTTATTCGTTCCGACAGAAAGGACGATTGTGACAATGGCTGATAATGCTTCCGGAATGGCGGCGACGGCAACAGCAACTGCGAACATTAACGCATTAAGCAGGGCGGTACCAGTATCGACAGCTTCATCGCCTAGCCAAATCCGGACGGCCTGCAAGGCAAAAATAAAGATAGATAAAAATAGAATCGCAATGCCAAGCTTTTTGCTGAAAGCGTCCAGCTTTCGTTGAAGCGGCGTTTGTTTTGCTTCGGCAGTGGCAAGCATGTCTGCGATTTTCCCGATTTCGGTCCTTTCAGCTGTCCCGGTGACAACGAGCTGTCCATGGCCATAAACAACAAGAGAACTGCTAAATACCATATTTTTTCGATCCCCTAGAGGTGCCTCTTCAGGTATGGAGTCTGTATGTTTTTCGACTGCTTCGGATTCCCCTGTCAGCATTCCTTCATTTACTTTCAATGATGCACTGGCCAAAATACGCCCGTCTGCTGGAACGTAATCACCGGCTTCGAGTAAGACGATATCGCCTTGGACAAGTTCCCTTGCGGGGATTGTTTGCTTTATTCCATCCCGGATGACTTTTGCTTCAGGTGCAGACATATTGCGAAGAGCCTCAAGCGACCCTTCCGCTTTTTTCGTTTGGACGACGCTAATAATCGAATTCAAGACCAGGACAAGCAGGATGATGAGAGATTCGACGATTTCGCCAAGAATTACTTGTACACCCGCGGCAATTAGCAAAACAATGACCATTGGGTCTTTAAATGTTTCGAGGAAAAGTTTCCATGTCGGAACCTTTTCCTTATCCTTAATTTCGTTATAGCCGTCTCTTTCAAGACGGGTTCGGACTTTCTCTTTCGTTAACCCGTCCCCCGAAGATTGGACGGACTTCAGTACTTCTTCCTTACTCTGTTGATAATAGTTCATGATTGTACTCCTTTCTGGATTCGTCCCTTTTATTTTTGGGCCTTCAAAGATGGTTTTTCTATAGATCTGCTGCCAATTGCTAATCAGAATTGGCGCGGGCTACACAAAAAAAAGCGAGACCCCTGCCATAAAGGCAAAGGTCTCGCTAGCAATCAGTTGAATGCCAATAAAGCCGATGATTAGATAATCATGGAATGACGACTTTATTGAAATTGGATGTCCAATTCAAGCTACTCCCCTTTGACACTGCGTCAAAGAAAGTTATTAATATAATTTATTGTAACATACTTCACATTCTATTTGGGGTTTACCCGCTCGAAGTTCATTCTAAACAACATAATGGGGCGGCTCATAGAAAATTATCCCGCGGGTATATTTTGCCTCCGTAAATGTACGGAAATTCCGTCAGGCGTCGCTGATGGCGGATTTTCTGAACACAATCTGTTTTGAGACTGTAGCCATCAATTTAAGGGTTTTATCGATATTAATTATGCGTAGTACGTGATATTTCATTTCATCTCGTGTATAGTAGTATAGGTCTTTCCAAGGTAACAACTCTTTGTCCCCAAATAAGTTGCCGCTTAATAACAATTCCCCTTAATTGGAGTTATTTTACCTAACCCAGGCAATAAAACGATAAAAATTGGCAAAACTGAATGTGATATGGGCAATTTTGCAGAATGAGGTGACGTATGAATCCCATAGTAGAAGTAAGGAATGTTTCCAAGATTTTCGGAAAATCGCCTAAAGCAGCAATTGAGTTATTGAAGCAAGGCAAAACAAAGAAAGAAATTTTAAAACAGACAGGCCAGACGGTTGGCGTGAATAATGTCAATTTCGAAATATACCCTGGCGAAATATTTGTGATCATGGGGTTGTCGGGAAGCGGGAAATCGACGTTGATCCGAATGTTCAACAGGCTGATCGACCCGTCGCTTGGCGAGATTTTAATCGACGGTGAGGACATCGTCAAGATGAATGCAGCCCGGTTGAGGGAAGTCAGGCAGAAAAAAATCAGCATGGTGTTTCAAAATTTCGCCCTGTTCCCGCATAAGACGATTTTGGAGAATGCGGAGTATGGCCTGGAAATCAAGAATGTCCCTGTCGAGGAACGGCGCGAAAAAGCAATGAAGGCACTGGCGAGTGTCGGGTTGAAGGGCTACGAAAACCAGTTTCCATCACAGCTGAGCGGCGGGATGCAGCAGCGGGTCGGCCTTGCCCGCGCGCTTGCGAGTGATACGGATATTATTTTAATGGATGAAGCCTTCAGTGCCCTTGACCCATTGATCCGAAAAGATATGCAGGATGAGCTGATTGAAATTCAGGATCAATACAAGAAAACGATCATTTTTATTACACATGATCTGGATGAGGCGTTAAGGATCGGGGACCGGATTGCGTTAATGAAAGACGGCAGTGTCATTCAGCTGGGGACTCCGGAACAAATCATGATGCAGCCTGCCAATGAATTTGTTGAAAAATTCGTTGAGGATGTCGATTTGTCGAAGGTATTGACGGCTTCGCATGTGATGAAGCGGCCGGAGAGAATCAGTGTCGACCGGGGGCCGCGTGTTGCCCTTGAAATTATGCGGAAGCAAGGGTATTCCAGCATATTTGTCGTGGACCGCCACCGAAAACTGCTTGGGGCATTGACCGCGGAACAAGCGCGGCAGGCAATCGACCAGAACCAGCCGATTGCGGACGTGATGACAACCGATATTCCAACGGTTGCCGAAGATACATTATTGGCCGATTTGATGGACACGATGGCAACTTCAAGCCTGCCACTTTCCGTCGTCGATGAAGAGAATAGAATCAAGGGGATTATTGTCCGGGGAGCTGTCATTGGCGCTTTAGCCGGAAATAAGGACTCCTTGAACGAAATGGAGGGGGAATAACCACATGAATATGCCGAAAATTCCCCTTGGAAAATGGATCGATTCACTAGTTGAATGGATTACTGTAGCGTTTGCGGGTTTGTTTACATTCATTACGGCTACAATCGATGGGTTATTGGATTTTATCGTTGGGGTATTGAGCGCTGGACCACCAATCGTGGTCATCCTTGTATTGGCGCTTTTAGTCGCCTATACGAGCAGATGGCCGTTAGGAATTTTTACATTGGTGAGTTTGCTTCTGATTGATAATCTCGGGTACTGGGATTCAGCGATCCAGACACTTGCGATTGTGTTGGTGTCGGGATTTCTGACAATCCTGATCGGTATCCCGATTGGAATATGGTGCGCCCAAAGTAAAACTGTGCAAAGGATCGTTACGCCTGTTTTGGATTTCATGCAAACAATGCCGGCGTTCGTTTATTTGATTCCTTCGATCTTGTTTTTTGGAATCGGGGTCGTGCCGGGCATTATCGCGTCGTTTATTTTCGCGATTGCGCCAACGATCCGGATGACAAACCTTGGGATTCAGGAAGTGCCGAGGGATCTGATTGAAGCATCGGATGCGTTTGGTTCATCAAGGAGCCAAAAATTGCTGAAAGTCCAGCTCCCATTGGCCACACCGACGATGTTGGCCGGCGTTAACCAAAGCATAATGCTCGCTTTGTCGATGGTTGTTACGGCTTCGTTGGTTGGGGCACCGGGCCTTGGCGCGGATGTATACCGTGCTGTCAGCCAAATTAACGTAGGGCAAGGGTTCGAGGCTGGATTATCAATTGTTTTTATCGCAATTATCCTTGACCGGTTCACGCAAAATCTGCGCAAGCCGGCATACGGGCATATCGTGAAGGGAAGATACGTTGCTGCGCTAGTAGCCTTGCTGGTTGTTGGCACTTTGCTTGTGCAAGCTTTTACCAAGGAAGAGGCGGCGCCAGGGAATGCGAATGGGATCGGCGCCCAAACCAATTATAAAATTACCGGGATTGAACCGGGGGCTGGCATCATGGCGCAGGCGAGCAATGCGGTTAATGAATATAAACTGGACAATTGGAAAGTTGTTGAAGGTTCATCGGCTGCAATGGTTGCTGAATTGCAGAAAGCATATAAGAATAAGAAGCCGATTATTATTACAGGCTGGTCACCGCATTGGATGTTTTCAAAGTTTGACTTAAAATATCTGGATGACCCGAAAGGCGTATTCGGTGGATCTGAAGGAATCCATACAATCGTTAGAAAAGGCCTCGAGCAGGACGCTCCGGGCGCCTATAAAATCCTGGATCAATTTTCCTGGGAAACGAGCGATATGGAAGCAGTCATGGTTTCTATCGAAGAAGGAATGGGTCCTGAAGAAGCAGCCGAAAAATGGATCGCTGAAAATCCGGATAAAGTAGCGGAGTGGACAAATGGGGCACAGAAAGGCAATGGCGAAAAAATCAACCTTGTCTATGTGGCTTGGGATACAGAAATCGCCAGCACGAATGTCATCGGCAAGGTGCTCGAACAGAATGGCTACAGCGTAAGGCTTAGCCAAGTCGAAGTCGGTCCAATGTTTGCCGGGGTAGCCAATGGCAGTTCCGATGCGATGGTCGCAGCCTGGCTGCCAAGCACCCATAAGGAATACTATAATACCTACAAGGACGACGTTGTTGACCTTGGGTTAAACCTTAAAGGAACAAAAAATGGTTTGGTCGTTCCGGAATATGTTGATATTGATTCGATTGAGGATTTGAAATAGCAAAGAAGGAGGCAGGGAACCCTGCTTCCTTTTTTGCGTTTTATGGAGCCGATAAATTCTTTTGTATGGCGATTTGAGGGGGAGGTTGGAGGACTCGCAATTCAGCGATTTTTAGGTAAAAACGAGCCAAATATGTGTGGTTTTAAGTTGCTCCATAGATGAATATCCACGAGGAAAATAGTCCAGATGACAAAAAAATTTAATGAAATTTTAACACAAAATTCGTAAAATTGTTTATTTTGTGATAATTTAGTAATACAATTATGATAATTTATTATTCAGAAAATTGTGCGTATTTATTATTGCAATTAAATACAACGACTCTTTTTTTGAAAATTTATTAGGTATATCAGGCAGGAGGGCTCTTTTTTCTGAGGGTACCTAACTATTACTTAACTAAAGTCGGGGTGAAGCGAATGGCTGAAAATGCATTATTAGAGGTGAAAAATCTAAAGACTTATTTTTATTTAGAAGACAAGAGGATAGCAAAAGCAGTAGATGGGGTTGATTTTTTCATCGCGCCAGGAGAAACAGTTGCTCTAGTTGGGGAGTCTGGGAGTGGAAAAAGCATCACCTCTTTATCGATTATGAAGCTAATAGGAAAACCGGGAAAGATTGAAGATGGAATAATCCATTTTTCAGGTAAGGATTTGGTTCAGCTTTCAGATAAACAAATGGCAACGGTTCGCGGAAGGGAGATCGGGATGATTTTCCAGGAACCTATGACAGCGCTGAATCCGGTATTTACAATTGGCAATCAAATCATGGAAACGATCATGAAACATAAAAAAATATCGAAGCGGCAGGCATACATAAAGGCTGTGGAGCTTCTAAAAATCGTTGGATTCCCGAGGGCTGAAGAAACGATGGACGAATACCCGCACCAGTTATCCGGAGGGATGAGGCAAAGGGCGATGATTGCCATAGCTATCTCATGCGACCCGAAATTACTCATTGCGGATGAACCAACTACGGCTCTTGATGTGACAATCCAAGCGCAAATCCTCGATCTTTTGGATGAAATGAAACGGAAATTCAATATGTCTGTATTGCTGATTACGCATGATCTAGGGGTTGTAGCAGAGTATGCCGATCGCGTCATGGTCATGTATGGAGGACAGATTGTCGAGGAAACAACAGTTGATGAGCTCTTTTTAAAGCCAAAACATCCTTACACGGTTGGATTGCTGGATAGCTTGCCAAGCCTTGAAAAAGAGGTTGAGCGGCTTGGGGCGATCAGAGGGACCGTTCCTCCCGCGCACAGTTTTCCAGTTGGGTGCCGATTTGCTGACCGGTGTCCGCATACAATGCCAAAATGCAGGGAACGGAATCCCGAGTTAGTAAGTGTGGAACTTGGACATAACGTCCGCTGCTATTTGTACGAATAAGGAGGCTGAAGCGGTGTCTGTGATTGAGAAGGCAGAAACAAAGATTGGCCAGGATTATATATTGCAAGCCAAAAATATAAAAAAGTACTTTCCGATTAAGGGCGGCATTTTAAGAAAAACAGTAGGATATGTAAAGGCCGTGGATGATGTTTCCTTGAATGTCCTGCGAGGTGAAACGCTTGGGGTAGTTGGAGAGTCCGGCTCAGGGAAGTCAACCTTAGGCCGAGTTCTTTTAAGGCTGCTTGCTCCGACAGAAGGGGAAATCCTTTTTGAAAATCAGGATATATCAACGCTGGGAAATAGACAGCTTCGCCCAATCCGCCGTGATATGCAAATCGTTTTCCAGGATCCCTACGCATCTTTAAATTCTAAAATGAGTGTCCAAGAACTAATTGAAGAGCCGTTAGTCGTCCAAACAAAATTATCAAGGGCCGAACGGCGGGACAAAGCGATCGATCTTTTAGAAAAAGTCGGTTTACGCCCGGATGACCGCTTAAAATATCCGCATGAGTTTTCAGGCGGCCAGCGCCAGAGGATAAGCATTGCACGGGCATTGTCCCTTAATCCGAAATTTGTTATTTGCGACGAGCCGGTTTCGGCGCTAGATGTTTCCATCCAGGCGCAGGTGTTGAATTTAATGGCCGACCTGCAGGATGAATTTAATTTAACCTACTTGTTTATTGCCCATGATTTAAGTGTCGTAAAGCATATTAGTGACAGGGTTGCTGTTATGTATTTAGGCCGTATAGCTGAAATTGCTCCTAAGAAATCCATCTATGAAAAGCCGCTCCATCCTTATACACAAGCATTATTATCTTCCGTTCCGTCTACAGATGTCCGGCATAAAAGACAAAAAATAATTTTAAAGGGAGACTTGCCAAGCCCCTCCAATCCGCCTTCCGGCTGTTCATTCCGGACCAGATGCCCGAAAGCACATGAACGTTGTGAACTGGTTCGTCCGGAGTTAACCGAGGTTGGAAATGGGCATTATGTGGCCTGCCATTTGTACGAATAAGTATATGGAATCGTGTTTTGAATAGTGCGGTTCCTTATAGGGGGTGGTGCTCCTAATCGTGCTTCCGTTTGATCAGGTTTTTAAAAAAATAAAGGGGTGGTTGGATTGAAGAGGAGGAAAAGTTGGCTGCTTTTGCTAAGTTTTGTACTTGTGTTGGGAGTCCTTGCCGCTTGTTCAGGGAAAAAGCCCGCATCTGGTGATGATGACAAGTCAAAGGGCGAACCGAAAAAAGGCGGGACGATTACTGGAGTTATGGATACCGCGCCTACCGGTTTATTTAACCCTATTTTCTACACAGAAGCGTATGAAAGTAATATCCTTTCCTTTACACATGAAGGTTTGCTTTCTCAAGATGAAAATCTTGGATTCATTCCAAACCTGGCAAAAGAGTGGGAATTCAACGATGATCAGACGGAAGTTACATTTAAGTTGGAAGAAGGGGTAAAGTGGCACGATGGTGAACCATTCACGGCTAATGACGTCGTGTTCACGTATAAGACACTTGCCAGCCCTGGCTACGTAGAAGCAGGTGGCGTGCGTGTAAACTACGTTGAAAGATTATTGGGCTACGAGGAATTCTCGACGGGTAAAACCCAGGAATTCCAAGGTGTGGTGGCAGGTGATGAACATACTGTAACATTTAAATTTGCCCAGCCGAACGTGATGGCCCTTCCGGATGCAGCTTTTCCAATTATTCCTGAGCACGTTTTCAAAGATATCCCAATTGCGGACATTCCACAAGCTCCAGCCTCACGTAATCCAAATGAGGTTGTTGGCACCGGTCCATTCAAATTTACCGAAATGGTTGAAGGGGAGCAATATGTACTTTCAAAGCATGCTGACTACTGGAAAGGGGAGCCTAAACTAGATCGTGTCGTTTGGAAAATTGTTGACCAAGCGGTTATCTTGGGATTACTGGAAAAAGGTGAAATTGATTTTGTAGCCGATCCGAACGGAGTACAGCCAGCCGACTATGAAACAGTAGCTGATATGGAACATGTAAAATTGATTGAACAGCCGGATTTTGGATATCAAATTATGGGAATGATGATGAACCACCGCGCGAAGGGTGATACTGCAGTAGATCCTTCAAAATGGACTGAAAATAAGAAGCTGTCAAATCAGAAAGTGCGCCAAGCAATTGCTTACGCTGTTGATCGCCAAGGTATCATCGATGGTTTGCTTTACGGGCGCGGTTCTGTGCAAAATTCACCAATCGCCACACAGTTCTGGGCTTATGACGGAGAAACGCCAAACCAATATAAATTCGATCCCGAAAAAGCGAAAGAGTTACTTGATGAAGCAGGATATGTGGATAAGGACGGAGATGGCTTCCGTGAAGATCCACAAGGGAATAAATGGGTCCTTAATATGAACTACCCAACCGGCAACCAAATTCGTGAGCGGTCTGCCCCGATTATTGTTGAGTTCCTTGAGGAAGTTGGTATCGATATCGAGCTCCGCCAGCCTAAGGAAACAGCAGCTTACTTTGAGGACCTTGAAAATAATAGCCAGGACTGGGATCTTTACCTGATGGGCTGGAGCTTGAGCAGTACGGATCCGGATCCGAGCGGTTTGTGGGCTTCAACTTCCGGATACAACTATCAGCGCTGGATCAATCCGGATTCCGATAAGTTATTAAAAGAAGCGGTTAAGCCACCTGATGCGTTTGAGCAGGATTACAGGAAGAAAGTATACAGTGACTGGCAAGTATTATTCGGAGAAGATATGCCGTCTCTCCTCCTGTATGCACAAAATAGCATCTGGGCACATAATAAGCGCCTGCAAGGCATCAGTGTATTGCCATCTACATTCATAAATGATCCTCATTTATGGTATGTAACAGAGTAAGTAGATTGACAGGAAGAGCGTTCGGGCTAACGCCGAACGCTTTTCTTTTCAATAAGTGGAAGCGCGGACGAGGATGTATGGACATACTCTTTCATGAAGTACGCCGTAGCTGAACTATTCTAATGCAATACCCAATAGAATGGAGGGGGAATAGTGTACAAATATATCATTCGACGAATTCTTATATTTATCCCGATGCTCATCGCCCTGACCATTATTGTATTTGGACTAATTAAGGCCGCGCCAGGTGATCCTCTTACAGGCAGGTTAATGAATCCTGACATCGACCCGGAAGTGTTTGAAAGGCAAAGGGAAGCTTTGGGGTTAAATGATCCGGTACCGGTTCAATATTTCCATTGGTTGACAAACGTCGTTCAGGGGGATTTTGGAGAGTCGTTTATTTATAGAGGGCGTGATGTATCGGCATTGATTGGCGATCGGCTCGCAAATACGTTTTACCTCGGTATTTTTACTCTTTTTATTACAATTATTGTTTCAATACCGATTGGCATATATTCTGCGCGAAATCCATATTCGCCATTTGACTATGCCGCGACTACCTTTGGATTTTTTGGCCTGGCCGTTCCGAACTTCTTCTTTGGGCTAGTGGCTATTTACCTGTTTTCTATAAAACTCGGCTGGCTTCCTTCACATGGGTCGGTTTCACAGCCTGGCTTGGAGGGCTTCGAGTTATTCAAAGATAAACTGAGCCATTTAATTTTGCCAGGATTAACGCTTGGGTTGGGTGGAACGGCTTCATATATGCGCTTTATGCGTTCTGAAGTGCTTGATGTTTTATCAAGCGATTATATTCGAACAGCAAGAGCAAAGGGAATGACCGAACAAAATGTCCTTTACAAACATACCCTCCGCAATGCTTTAATTCCGATCATTACCCTTTTAGGCTTTGAAATTGGTGCTTTATTAAGCGGGGCTGTTATTACCGAAGGAGTGTTCCAATACCAGGGTATAGGTACTTTATTTATCAATTCAATTGGAAACCGTGATTACCCGGTTATTATGGCTATTAATCTCCTGCTTGGGTTTACAATATTAGTAGGAAATTTATTGGCCGATATTTTTTATAGTATTGTAGATCCACGAATCCGCTACGATTGAGGTGATAACGTTGCAACCGAATACTGAGGAAACTTTGGAAACTCCCTTGACCGATGTACCGAAAACAGTGGAATCAGGGAAAAGCCCTTTTAAAATTGCCTTACGGCGTTTTATGAAAAATAAGCTTGCCGTAGCAGGGGTGATCATCCTTTTTCTAATCGTAGTGGCCGTATCCGCAGCACCCCTCTTAACCGACCATAGCCCGACAAAATCGAATCTATTATTGATTGAAAGACCGCCAAGCGCCGACCATCCATTAGGGAATGATAGTTCCGGCCGTGATATCCTATCCCGTTTATTGTATGGAGGCCGAATCTCCCTTATTGTTGGATTTAGTGCGATGATTTTTACTCTTATCATTGGTGTAACGTTAGGCTCGATTGCGGGATACTATGGCGGTAAAATAGACGCTGTCATCATGCGGTTTACAGACATGATGTTAATGTTGCCTTTCCTTGTTCTATGTTTAACCATTGTCGCTCTACTTGAAAGGGTGACAATCGGGATATTTGTTACAATCATTGCCCTTACGGCTTGGCCAAATCTAACGAGGATTATTCGGGGAACCTTCCTTTCCTTAAGGGAACAGGAATTTGTGCTCGGAGCGAGGGCAATCGGCGCCAGTGATATGAGAATCATTTTAAGGCACTTTATCCCTAATGCCATTGGGCCGATTGTGGTAAATGCAACGTTAATGATGGCTACTTACATCATTATTGAATCAGGACTTAGCTTTATTGGCTTTGGGATTCCCCAGCCAACACCTACATGGGGGAATATGATTTCCGAAGCACAAAGCTTACGTATTTTACGAAATAGCCCAAGTGCATGGATACCGCCCGGTCTGTTGATTCTTTTAACGGTATTATGCATTAATTTTATTGGTGACGGGCTCCGCGATGCCCTTGACCCGAAAAGTAATAAGAGATAACAAAAGATGGTGCGGTGATGCACCATCTTTTTCTGTTAAGGTGTCTAAAGCGCGGGTCAGGTTTGTGCGCCAAATACGCTGTGACGGGGGCGTAGGTGCTTTTTTTGCGGTGTGGCGGCAGGGTGCGTTGGCCAATTTTTCCAAAAAGAACGAAATAGATTGAACATTTTGTGAAGATGACAAAATATTGTAATAATCGACTTTTTGTTCTTTAAAGATAATTATTTGTGCTTTTTAGAGTAGATATATAGGACTGAAGGGCTTTGGGGTGGTTGGGTTGCCAGGGAGCTTGACCTTTTTGGGGATTAAAGGTAATAGTATACAGATATCATGAGTTATTGGCAATAGTTGGTTTTTCTAGGATATTAACCCATGTAATGCGAATAGTTGTTTACCACAGAATTAGGAAAAAATTGAATTTACTTGAAATTTATTTTAACCGATAATAATGGTGGGGAGGAGGGATGCTTTTCGGCTGACCTTCTGTTCCATAAAGGAAATGACACGCTCATATGCTGAAGCAGATAGCATCTTTGATTTGAAGAACCTCGATGACTCCGAAAGACAGACACCAGGCGGCAGGTTCCCCTCACTCATACAGACACCAAGAAAACGGCATGATCGTTCCTTTTCCATTTTGGACGGTAGGGCAGCGCGTTGGATTCATGGTGTCTTTTACATATTCGGGGAAATTGTAAATGACATAGTTTTGGCAAGACAAAACCCGCGGGAGAATGTCTGGGGAGACTGTCCCGAGGGCTTATGCGGTTGGGTATACCAACTATTAGTTAGTATACCCCTTTTGGAAAATAATGCAACTAATAGGGGGAGTTTGATTGGTTATTTGGCCTGAGTATCGGATTTATGCGAAGACGGTTGGATTTTATGAAGAGTATTATGAGGATGGGAGAAAGGGGACCTGGGTACTTGATGGGAAGAAGAAATTGTTTATTGCCCAGCCCCCGCATAAAATCATTGATTCGACGTTGGTTGGTCTTGGATCCAGCCTGGTTGGTGCAATCCGCGGGTCGAAGTTGCTGCTTGGGAAGGGATGCAAGATGCTGCCGCTTACGATCAATGCTCAGTTCGGGATTTTCCTTTTGCCGACGAAGGCGTATGGCCGGCATGATTGTTTGTGGCTGTCACTGATGCATATTGAGAAAACCGAGCCGTTGAATGGAGACGGCACACGGGTTTACATGAGTTATGGGCATGTTTTCGATTTGGAGATTAAGCATTGTTTGTTTCTTAGGAAGATGGACAAGGCGCGGCGGCTCAGGGAAATTGTTACACGGAATGCCCAGCAGCCATTTACCTTCCGCCTTGAGCCTAAAGCGGGTCTAACCATTGTTGAGGAGGAAGGCGAGTATCGGTTGAAGTAAAGCGGTGAAGCAGGGGAGCAATGGACGGATCTGGTGGTTCACTGCGTACAGGAGTGGTCGTTTAAGGGTAACGGTATGTATAATTTAAAAAATACCCGCCAATCTACTTTGGCGGGTATACCTTTTTTACTTAGTCCAGTTCATCAATCGCTTCATTTACATACATTAAATGGGTAACAAATGCCTGATTCAGTGACCTGAAGTGTTCGAGGGAAATATTTTCGAAGTAGCCCTTTTCCCATTCTTTAAGGGCGGCTGCTACAATGTTTTCTCCAACTTCCTCCATGTACAAAGAAATACTTCTATACCCAAGTGAAGGCATTTTGTAAGTATATAATTGTTGGATAAAATATTGATAATAGCGGTTGATGGCTTCCTTTGCTTCGGCCTGCCTTTTCTCAATTGCCTTTTCCTTTGTTAAAATTCCAGTTGCTATCGTCACGATTGCGGCAAAAACTGCTAATGGCGGAAAAACGGTTAACATAGCGTAGGTCAGTGTGTGCCAGCCCGCTGCCAGGCTAGCCACCCCAATAATAGCAGCCCCGATACTTGTTGCTAAAACCTGTTCGGTTGCTCCAAGCTGAAAGTTCAATTTTAAAGCTGAAATGGAAGAGTGGGCAAGTGAAAATGCGGAAAGCCTTTTTAAGTTTGGTCTTGATGCCATTATTTTTTCAGACCATTTTTTTTCATAAGATTTTGAGGCTCTTGTAAAAATTTCGCCAATATCTTTGGAAACTTCTTTATTGTCGAGATGTTTTGCCAATAGTCTTTCTACAATCGTCTGTGAGTCGACTTTGATATCGTCGCTGAAAATTTCTTTTTTATTGAATTCTTTCGTTACTGTATTAATGCCTTTGATTGTAGCATTAATTAACGAACCTCCGCCTTTCTTCGCTGAATCCCTTAACCCGCTATACCAGGATCCATCTGTTTTGATTTCCGCGGAAATGACTTGTGCCTTTCTTGAAAAATACCTTCCGATCTCTGACTCAACCTCATCCATGAATTCATGGTAAACTTTCGGCTTGAACTCCAATAGGACAATCTTTTTTTGGTTGATTTCGTCGGTAATGGAAAGATACTGTGAGTTCTGTGCCTGAATAGTTGTTTGTTCTTTTAATAGAGCTAGGTGCAGCTCCGGGATTGAGTTCGCTTGTTCAATTAGTTGATGTGACTCGGCGACGCTCGCCCTAAGAGAAGCTTCGATATTATTCCCAACCTCGGGATTTACTTCCTTTAATTCTTTAAAAGTTTGTTCAAAAGCTTTAAGTGAAAGTATTTCATTTTTATATGAAAAGTCCATTTTTCACACCTCTTATAATGATAAAGATACTCTACGGAGTGTGGATGCAGCCGGTTTAATGATGGCATGCATCCGTTCGAAGGTCTTTTTCGGATCATCAATTGCATAATTGAGTGCCACTGCCGCAGCAACAGAAGCGATACAGCCAATCCATACAGGGCCGCCGACAATTCCTCCAACCAAAAGGGCGCCGCCGGATACGATCGCTCCCTTTCCGCCTTGGATCAAAGCAGCCTTCTTATCTTCCGCTTTGATGATAGAATAAACCAACCCTCCAGCCGCGATTGGAAAAAGAAAAGGGTTGCCGCTTGCCAGAGATGAACAAATATACGCGCCTGAAAGTTTTGATATGCGGGACGGATCGAGTTTTTTCCCCAGGATGACGGAGGATAATATCGCCATTATCCCACCCAACAATTCCGGGCCATTCACTGTCAAGGCGTCTGCAAGAAATGGCTTTGAAATTCCAAAGGATTGAGCAATCTCGGCGAGCTTATCGAATTGCTCCCCTGTTAACGAAAAGAATGGGTTAATGCCTGATACTGACATTGTATCCCTAAATAAATGTTCCCCTGCTTCAAGAATCTCCCTAACGAAAGAATCATCAGCCTTAACTTGGCCTGCTGCCCTGAACGCGCCCAAAATGTCATGTTGCCCGTCCAACAAGTGATGATAGTGCGAACCGCCAACGTGGGTTTGATTATAAACCGAGTCAATAGCTTTATCATATTCATCAAAGTTATGGTTGAATTTATCCGCCATCCATTGGGAAAGAGGGTGGCTGCCGGTCACCAATCCAGCATCAAGAGAAATCGGTACTACTCCATTTCCTGATAAACCTATTTTAATGTTCTTTAATCTAGTATCGTGTTCCAAGTGAAATCCCCCAATTAATCTCAATGTGGATATTTATTACAATAACAGATTTGGTGAAGTCTTAGTATAAAGATTGAGAAAAAAACTACTTTTTTAGAAACAGGGAGAGGAACTGCTGTTTCTGTTTTGAGCAATTGGTGGGATGATCATTTTGGGTGAAGAATTCAATGGCGGCAGTGTTCAGAATTCCTGTTTCTCCGCATGGAGAAGGATTTTATTTTACCAGAAGGGTGCTTTGCGGTTTCACGAGGGTAATCAAGAATCGTAAAAAATCTCTCGGAGGGCCGGGGGATTTTTTGGGTTATTTGAAAATTTTGTATGGTACAGCTACCTCAGGCATTCCGGCCGCATAGGCTGCTACTTCGTATTGCTGGAATTTCAGTGTGATGCCGCCGGGAGTGAAGTAGAAGGCGGTGTTGTTGCTAAGATTTAAGGTGGTTGGTTTGAAAGTATACTCACTTTTGTTCAATTCGTTTAAAGCGTATTTGCTGATTTTGGAGAGTGCGGCTTTATTTCCGGCTGCTTGCTCCAGGTGAATTTGTTCGCCAGTTACCGCATTGAAGTTGTAGCTTTTTACACCGGTTATGCCATGGGCGCCGCCTGTGTACATGTAGTCGTACATGAGGATGCTCAATTGGTTGTTTTCGTTGTACTTGACTTCATAGGATACGTGGTATTCGTAGCTGTACCAGTGGTTTTCCTCTGGGGGAACTGGTTTGCCGTGCTGTTCCAGGTAGGCTTGGCGGTCTTCCTGTTCTTGTTTTTCCAGTTCCACATAGCCTTTGTACGAGTTGCGGACGTGCTTCTGGAGTGCGGCGTTGATTTTTCCCTGTGCTTCTTTGCTGATTAAATTGGCGACCTGGGGATAGTCGAGAATGCCCTGGTATTTGTGTTTGTTGATTTGAACGCCAAGCGCCTGCAGTTTTTCTTTGGATGGGGTTTGGTAGGTGATTTTGTCATCACGGTTGATGAATAATCCCGCGCCCACGCCCAGTCTTCCTGGCGCAAATGAATAATTCCGGTATACCTCGCCTGGTTTCAATGCTCGGACTATCGTGATTTTTCCATCGGTTTCTTTGAGCAGGTTTGTTTGCTTGACGACGGTTAATAGTCCGATTTGCCCCTTTTTCAGTTCGCTCCCGTTCCACATTACCTTCGCTGAAGTGGGATGAGGGGAGGTAATGCCGAAAAGAAGTGCCGATGACAATGCCAGTGTGGCTAAACGTTTTTTCATAGTTGCCTCCTAAAATGTGCTGTTTGGATATGATAACATAGTCTGGAGGAGTAGGGTAAGGTTTACATGTGAGAAAGGGTAGGGGCTATTGTTGAAAAATTGCTAGCAACTATCCGAAATTAGACCCCGATTCTTGCTTTAAGCTGGGAATTCAATTTGGAATGAGTTGCATAGACATTGATTGAAAGGAAGTACCAGTTATAGAAAACCCCCAGACGGTTTTAGACTTACGATTAGTATCTTATTGTGATAAGCATAAAAGTATTCGTGAGAAAAGATGAATTACATTGCATTGAAAACCCCTCCTCCTGTGCTATAAAATCGGCACCCTTTGAAGGAACTTCTGAATTACCCTGGAATTTCTCCTCAACTAAATTCTCTCCTTTTTGGATGATAAGCAACGGATCCGTCCCTGTTTAATTTTATGTAATTTCCAATATTTTCTTTATTGGATTTTACTATTATAATTGATGTAAGTATATATATTAGAGAAGAGACGGATTGGCAATGTAAGGGATCGGGGGGCCTGGCATGCTTAGGAAACTGGCGAGGGTTGCTATTGTTGTGGTGGTTTTGGCTGCGGTGTGTTTAAGTTTTTCCGGGGGGAGAGTGAAGGCTGCAGTGAAGCCGGTGGATTATATGGGAGTCCGGGTGGTTGCCCATACGCCCCTTGAGCAGAAACTTGCGCTGAATCTGCTAGCAGGGAATACAAAGTTTTCTCTCACTGAATTCAAGGAAATTAAGGATATGGCGTATCTCGGTGACCGTGTGAACAAGGTTATTGCGCAAAACCCGTTGATTCTAGGGGTGATCAACTTCGGTTATCAATATTCTTCCAAGTCAAAAGTAATGACTGTGCAATATACAGAAAATGCCACCCGGATGAAGAAAAAGCAACAGGCAGTTGTCGGCCAGTCGAAAAAGATTTTGGACTCGGTGATTAAGCCGAGGATGACGGATAGGCAGAAGTTCAAGGCGATTTATGATTATTTGGATGCAAATGCGCAATACGATTTTGACGCTTTTAATGAGGGAAGTGTGACGTTGCGTGATACCACCCCGAAGTATTGGACGGCTTATAATCCGTATGGGGTGCTTGTCGAGAAGAATGGGGTTTGCCAAAGCTATTCCAGCAGTTTTCAACTGTTGAGCACGATGCTTGGGTTGAATTCGATTGTTGTGACGGGGACGATGGATGGCGGCGCGCATAGTTGGAACAAGGTAAAGCTGAATGGTCAGTGGGTCCACATCGACCCGACGAGCAACAGGACGAACAACGGAATCCCGTATATGCTGTACGAAGCAAACGATACTTTTGCTAAGTCGATAGGGTACGAGGAAGACAAGGCTTTTTGGACAGACAAGGAGATTGGGATGTTCGCTTCGAAGGGCAAGTTGAATGATTACTATACTCAGAATAAGCTCGTTGCCGTTAGTTTGGGAGAGTTGAAGGATAAAATCGCGGAAGCAAAAAGTCGGAACGTGGACTACGCATACATACGTACCGAGCAAAAATTTGCCCCTAACGAGGTGTTCGCTTTGTTGAGGGAAGTAACTCTGCTTGGCAAAGTAAGCATGACCACTTCGGGGAATGGGAAATATCTCGCGTTGAGTTTGAAGTGATGCGGATGAGGAATGGAGCAGGGAGAGCCCCTGTTCCATTTTGCGTTTTGTAGGTTTCATCATGCGATTAAGAGGTTTTCCAGGCAATCTGGGTCTATTTTGGCCAACCTGTTGGAAATACGCGTTTTCCCTATTCTGTTGCCGGATCGAGGTTATGATTTGCCTCCATTTTTGCCAAACTGGGTGTGTGCAGTTTTATTCTGGGGCATGGGCCGATTTTTCCAAAAAGGGATTAACCGTCTTGAAGGTCCTTTTCGAGGATGATTTTGTGGCGGCCGTTTTTGTCGGTGTAGGTTTCGACGATGTTGAAACCATTTTTAATGTTGAGAATTAGCATGCCGCGCCATTTGTTCATGGTTTTGGTTTGGACGGACGTGAAGCCGTATTGTTTAAGAAAGTAGTGCTGCTGGTGCATGAGGGTTGAGGCGATTCCTAGGTTCCTGTATTCCGGGTGGACGCCGCCCAGCCAGCTGTAAAATTTGGTTTGGCTTAAGCCGTAGCCGATTTTGTAGCCGACGGGCTTTTGGCCGTCTAGTGCAAGGTTGAAGAGTAGTGTCGGCTTGCCGTCCATTTTTGCAAGCAGGTCGTCGTTGCCTCCGAAGATGGAATTGTGCAGGTGTTGGATGGCTTCCATTATTTCAGGGCTTGGGATGTTTTCGGTTGTGAGATAGGTGAGGTTCAAGAGATTTCTCCTTTAATTTTTTTCAAAGAGCCAGCCTCCACGTCGATGTGAAGGCTGGTTTTGGTTTTCACACACAGTTTACAGCGCAGGGGGTTCCATGCCGAATTCCTGCCACTCCTCGCGGGAAGGGCCGTAGACGCCTGGTACACGGAGGCCGGCCTGGCGCATGAGGATGGTCATTTGCCCGCGGTGGTGGGCTTGGTGGCTGGCCAAAATGGACAGGGTCAGTCCGTTTGGCCACTGTTCGCCGTACATATCTTTCACTTCTTTTAACGTTTCGTCCGTCCATTGTTCCTGGAGTGCATCAACCATTGCGCTGCTTGCCTGGCGGTAGCCGTCTGCGATTTCCTTTGCGGTCGAAGGCGCCTTGCTTTCGTGCTCGGGCGCTTCAAATTCCAGGCCAGTGCGGGACATCATTTCGTGCAGCGATGTTACGACGTGCCAAGCGATCTGGCCGAGTGTCCGGTGGTCCTGGGCGACTTGCTGTTTCAATGATTCGTCTGTGAGTGTGTCCATGATTTTTTGGGTGGACTGGCCTTCGTGCTGCCATGTTTGGATGAAGCTTTGAATTGTTGTGAACATATGTATTCCTCCTTGTTTTTGGTTTCTTTTTAAGGATTCGCCTTTTGCAGGGAAAATCCTTTGAGAAAAAAAGTGATTCTTTTGTCGAAGTGGAAGGATAAGGTAGGGGACGTACCTAATGCTTCACTGCTTAGTTCCAAAATACTCATTGATGTCAATCTTACTGTTGATGTAGAATTCCTCCGTTAATATATTTCCTGTATCAATAAAAAGGCCCAATGCCAGTTTTTCATCATTTTTTTCGAAAAGAAGCATGCCATCCGGTCCTCTTTCAAATTCTATTTCAGGTGCATTTTTTCGGTTGCCTTCATTAATTAAATCAGTTAGTTCTTTTATTTTCTTTTTATCCGTAAGCGTGGCGATTTTTTCGTGTTTATTATCGGCAGTTATTTTATATAAGGTGACGCGGTCGTACTCCTGTTCAACTATTTTTGGCTCGGAGCATGAAACGAGCAGAGAACCGGCTATAAGCATTAGCGCTAAAAGGAACAGGTTTTTTTTCAATAAGGCTTCCCCCTTTCAACATCCTTCTAAAAACTACTGACGAAACCAATAAAGGATTGGTTTCGTCAGCAAACCGCAATTTTCCCAACTACTAGGGCTTAAAAAAATTACACTGAAATGGTGGGTGAAAAATACGAACAGTGCCTGTCACTCCCCGAAAAATCTTGTTTCACAAGAGTGTTTCACGGGGACCATCTAATCCCGCGATACTATGTTTTCTTTTAGACATAAAAACGACCCTGCCAATATAAATTGACGGGGTCGTTTTACTAGCTTTATAGTCCAGGAAGGATTCCCGAGAATAGGCTTAGGATGAAGACGCATGCGAGTGCTGTGAGTCCCGCGATGAAACCGCCGATGGTCCATGCTTTTAGGGTTTGCGGGATGGTGAGTTTCCCGAAACGGTTTACTACCCAGAAGCCGGAGTCGTTTGGCAGCGACAGGCCGATACCGCCGGCACAGATGGCGAGGCCAAGCAGGATTGGCGATACGCCAAGGTCTGCCGTCATTGGCCCGAGAATGCTTGATGTTGTAACAAGTGCGACGGTTGCAGAGCCGAGTGATGCGCGGAGGATCTGCGAGAAAATGAAGGCGAGCAGCAAGACCGGAATGCTCCAGCTTTGCATCGTCGCAATCAGGTATTCGCCGACACCACTCTTGTTAATGACCGCTCCGAACGCGCCACCCGCACCCGTAATCAGGATGATGATACCGGCGGAGTTGATTGCTTCGGAATACAGCCTGTCATAAGGAATCGAAATATATGGCCTTAATAGGATTAGGGCTGCAACAACACTGATGAAAAGGGCGATATTCTTTTCACCGACGAAGCCTAGGAAACTTGCGAGGCCAGTGCCCGGGAACGCAAGCTGTGATACTGTGTTTGCAAGAATCAGGATGATCGGCAGGCCAAGCATGAAAAAGCTGAGGCCGGTGCTGATTTCCTTCTTTGGCGCGTCTTCCGGATTCATTTCGACTTCTTCAATTTCGCCGGAGTGCTGGACGCGTTTTCCGATGAACAGGCCGTATAAGTATCCTCCGATAAGTGTTGCCGGGATGGAAACAAGAATGCCGTACAGGATGAACAAGCCAAGGTCGGCTTTTGTGTTTTCCGCGACGACGAGCGGTCCTGGTGTCGGAGCGACCATGTTGTGGGAAACAATCAGCCCGACGCCAAGCGCGGTAACGAATGTGATAACCGACAAGCCGGTTTTTTTCGAAAGGCTCTTGATCAGCCCGCTCAGGATAACGAACGCGGCATCGAAGAATACCGGGATTGAGACGACCGTTCCCGTAAGTCCGAGACCTGCAGGAGAACGCTTAATACCGAATGCTTTCAGGACTGCCTGGGCGATTTTTTCAACGGCACCCGATGCGCCGAGGAATTGCCCGAATATGACGCCAAGACCGATAAGGATCCCGACGCCGGCCATCGTATTCCCGAAGCCCTGTGTGACGGTGACCGCTACTTCCTTCAACGGCATCCCGATTGCAATCGCTGTGGCGAAGGCAACCCCGATCAAGGACAGGAATGGTTCAACTTTTAATTTAAGAATAAGAAAAAAAAGTGCTCCCAAAGCCAGCAAGAAAATCAAAATTAACATACTGCCAGTAACCATATTCATTTCCCCCTTTGTTAATGAAAAATATATAAAACCTGCAGGCAAGCCCCCTAATGCGTGCCTGCAGGAAACTGCCGAGAATAAATCATTTTCCTTCTAACGTTAACACGACATCCTTCAAGGTCGAGACGGCCCCTACATTCCCAGGGAAAATCACGTATGGAATGAACGGGAAGGTGCTTTCTTCACCGGTTTTCCATACCGGGATTCCCGGAGAGATTTGGCCGGCGACGTCCGCGCGTTTGACACAGAGCCCTTTTGTGCCGACATCGCTTGAGGTGATGCCCCCTTTGGCAATCAGGTATTTCGGGCGAAGGGAAAAGTTACGGACAATGCTCGTCACCGCATCGGAAATTTTAACCGACAGCTTCAATTCCTCTTCCTCTAGCCCGGGGCCAAGGTCGAGCCTCTTCCTTTTTGTAAAAATAACCGTCGAGACTCCTGCGGCAACCATTTTTTCCGCTTCAAGGCGGACTCGCTCGGTTTCTTCGAGGAATGCTTCTTCTTGTAAAACAAGATGCGCGTCAAACTCGATAAAGTGCAGCGATTCGACTGTCTTCAGCTCATTCAGCTGATCGGTCGTTTTTTGAACGTGCGAACCGACGATGACAAGGCCGCCAGTCTTCGCATCCTTGTCTATCAGTTCTCCCCGGGTAAGAAGCGGGCGGGAGCTGATGTCGCCGATGACTTTTGTGAACGCTGCCGCAGTCCGGAAGATGAACCGTTTTCCGTTTTTGAGCGCTGTGATAAGGGCGGCCGCGAACACTCTGACATCGTCTTCCTCGATGGCGTTGACTACAATTTTACCAAAATCACGCACTTCCATAAGCTGCGCGGCAATGGCATCGAGCTCCATGTTGCGCAGGCTGTCGAGCGAAATGTACAGAATATCCTCTTTCTTGTAGCGGCCTTCCGTTTTTTCCTCGATCCAATCCCCGAGGTGGCTTGATCGGTAACCGAACGTCCTGTCCTTGGCAAATTCGGTTTCTCCGGCCGGAACGAGCGTGTCGTTTTGCAGGACATAATGGATGTTGTCGATGGTCAAGCGGCCGCCTTCCTTGAAGAAAGGAAGGAGCACCTCGCCGTCGATGTTCGTGCTGGCAGTTTGCTCAATTGTTTCCTTCAAAACTTCGGTTTCGAGCGGATAGTGTCCGCGGAGTGTTGAATCGCCACGGCTGACCAGGATGTACGGCCTGTTGAATTTCCGGGAAACCTTTTCGGCCCGTTCGGCGATATCCTTGTGGACCTTACGGGTTTCGTCGGCAGTGAACGCCCGCGAATTCGTCAGGATGAAGAATATTTGGTTCTCTTCACGAAAACCCCGCTCGATCGTATCCTCGGACCAATCAGTGTAGACGGAAACGCCGTGGACTGTCTGGACGCCGGTCGGGTCGTCATCGAGGACGATGATTTTATGAGTAAAACCGGGTCGTATTTTTGCCCAAGCCTCCTGAACCCTTTGGTGGTTGACGGCAGGGATGGATGCAAGCGTCTCGTGGAAATCTCTAGGCTTTGCCACGGTGCTTTCATTTTGGGTATCAAAGTTGTTTTCCTCTTGGGTATTTTTAGAGTTTGTCATGTTGACCTCCTCTTGGGCGTTTCTAGGCTTCGTCATGCTGATCGCCCTTTATTTGAAAATTGGCCAGCTTTTCGTAAAACTGGACGAGGCCGCCGTGGTCATCGGCTGCTTTGCCGTCTGCTTTCATCGAGTGGAACATTTCAAGCACCTGGCTTGTAAGCGGAAGCGGTACGCCGAGCGCGTGCGCGGTATCCATGACGTTCGTCAGGTCTTTCGCATTGATGTCGATGCGACCGCCGGGGACGAAATTGCGCTCGAGGATGAGCGGAACCTTTGCGTCGAGGACTGCGCTTCCGGCAAGTCCGCCGCGAATTGCTTCGTACATTTTCCGGATGTCAATCCCAGCTTTTGCGGCCAGGATGAGCGCTTCGGACATGGCGGCGATGTTGACATTGACCATGATCTGATTCGCGAGCTTCGCGGTTGCCCCGCAGCCATTGTCGCCGACAAGTGTGATGTCTTTGCCCATTTTTTCAAAGGCAGGTTTGACCTTGTTGAAAATTTCTTCCTTGCCGCCGGCCATGATCGCGAGCGTCCCGTCGATGGCTTTCGGTTCGCCGCCGCTTACAGGCGCGTCAAGCATTTCGATGCCTTTTTCAGCAAGCGCGTCGGCGATTTGCTTCGAATCAACAGGGGAGATGGAGCTCATATCAACGACGATGGCGCCTTCCTTTGCCCCTTCAATGACACCGCTTTCACCAAGGACGACGCTTTTTACATGCCCGCCGTTTGGCAGCATCGTGAAGATGACGTCGCTATTTTGTCCTACTTCCTTTGGAGTGGTGGCGGATTTGGCCCCATGTTCGGCAAGCTGCTTAACAGCCTCCTCGTTAATGTCAAAGACGGTTAACTCGTACCCCCCGCGCAAAAGATTGAGTGTCATTGGCTTTCCCATGATTCCGAGACCGATAAATCCCAGCTTCATAAAAACTCCTCCTTCTATGTTGTTAAACGCTTTCATTTTGCTTTCTGTCACTAATTGTACACACTTGCTATAATTTTGTATACAATAATTTATAATTTGTATACAAAAAAGTTTTGGCTTTAAAATGGAAGGCTGTCGTTCTATACTTTAGAAGGGAGCCGGCTTGAATTTGAAAGCAAGGACTGAAGACTGGCTTAGCCTTGAAAGAAATAGACTCATCAATTACTTAGGAGAGTCGGTACGATGACAAAGAAAACGCAGCAGCACGCATATTTGCACACATATGAATATTTACGGGATAAAATCCTGCAAGGTGAGCTCGAACGGGGGACGAAATTGACCGAGGAGAAGCTTGCGCAGGAATTGGGGGTGAGCCGGACGCCAATCCGCGAGTCAATTCGCCGGCTTGAGCAGGAGGGGCTCATCAAACAAAAGCGGGTTGTGAATCCTACCGAAACGGATTTGCGAAATTTGTTCCAGGTGAGGATTTTACTCGAAGGGTTTGCGGCGAAATCGGCGGCCGCCTATTTGGGTGAAGCAGATTTGAAAAAGCTCGAGGAGTGCGTCCGAGTGGGCAGGACCGGTACGCCTGACGAAATCATGAAGGCGAACGAAAGCTTTCACGACATTATCGTCCGCTCGACCAACAACCCCGTCATGATCGACACGATTGAACGGATGCAAGCAATCATCTATCTATTCCGGAAAACTGTCGTATATCACAAGCGCCCATTCCTAATCGACGAACATCAATACATTTACGAAGCCATCCGCAACCGCAAAGGAGACGAAGCCGAAAACCTCATGAAAGAACACCTCCAAGCCGACCTCGACTTCTGCCTCCACTTCCTCACCCAGTAAAGGGCCGGAGAGGGCAGTGGGGAAAGAAATGCAACAATGCTTCCGGATGTGAACAGGGTCTCCGAAACGTGAACAGTGCTTCGAATGTAAACAGGGTTTCCGAAATACGAACAGTGCCTGTCACTCCCCGAATTTTCTTGTTTCACAGGGTGTTTCACGGGGGTAGCAGGGCGGTTTAGCGCTTCTTTTCGGTTAGGATGTGAAGCAGGTTGATATAGGGAGAGAGCCTTTTAGCCATTTTCATAATTTTTTGCAAGAAGCTGCTCTATCGGGTTTTTAAACCCGGGTGGGTAGTTTTTTTTATTGACTTTGGAAGGAATTGGGGGTTTTGTGAGTAATATATATGTATTGAAAATTTTTAAAAAGGCGTGTGGGGTTGGCATGTTTATTAGAAAGAGGTTATTGCTTCTTTATTTTGCTGTTGCGGCGCTTTTGGTTGCATTGATGATGGTGGCGGGAAATCCTGTGTTCAGCAAAGATAGAGAGCTCAGGCTCCAGTTTGCCGACAATTTTATCAGCTATGCAGTTGATGATGAGAATGGTGCTGTGTTCAATCTTTTTGCGGTCCAGGATGTTCGAAATAGGAATGTGCCTCTGGAAGATTTAATAACCTTGGTTCAGTTTGCGAATCCGAATATTGAGGTTGTTGATTTCAAAGTGGATACCGGGATGGTTCATAAGGGATATAAATTGGTGAACTTGCGGCTGACGGCGCGGGTTTTGACCGACGAACTTGAGCGGGACAATAAACTAAAGATTTGGTTCGGCAATGAGAAGACGGCGACATACAGATTCGGGGAATTGGTCGTCCAAAACGGAACCGGCTTTCAGGATGGGCACTTTGTTCCAACGGGAAGTTATACGGCCGCATATCCATCGGCAGGTCTGGATGTGCGTATTAAAAATATTTCAGGGCAGGAAGCAACCGGACTGAAGATTGAAGATTTATCTGGAGAGATAACACACCTTTTTGAGGGTGATGTTAAAATTGGCCCGGGTAAGGTTGAGCATTTCGAGATTGAAGGCTATGGTGAAACGGAGTATGACTTTGCAACAATCACCCCAATTCTTTCCTACCAACTGGGAGGACAGGAGTATAGCTCTTATATGCCAGGCGTACTGTACGGGGCGATGCTGACGGATAAAGAGAAGATTGAGAAAATCCTGGAATAAAGAGGAGGCCTGCTGTTGGGTAGCGGGCCTCCTTCTTACATTTAAAACAGTGTTGAAATGCGAATAGTGCCCCCGAATTGCGAACGGTACCTCCGGAAATGCGAACAGTGCCTGTCACTCCCCGAAAAATCTTGTTTCACAGAGGTGTTTCACGGGTTCAAGGCTTTGCTCCATTCAGTTTATTGCACTTGAGCACGTGGCATGTAGAGGTAGACGACGAGGCTTTCGCCGGATACGAATGTTTTGATGTTTTGTGTTGAGTATGCCGTATGGGGATACCCAATCGCGTAGTCGAGGTACTTCATGCTTGAAAAGGCAATGTCGGCTCCCCATACAACGGCAATGCTTTTTTTGAACATAGTCCAGTAGTTGCCGTTCCAGTTGTCCGATCTTAGCTGCCAATAGGTTCCGCGGTTCAAGAGGCCGACCGACATGCCGCCATAGGTGTATACTGCTGTTGTGTCAGAGTTGAATTTAAAGCCCATCTTTTGAAAGCCGCTCTTGTATTTGTCCATGTTTGGAGGTAGCTGGTTTTCTCCAGTTTGAAGTTTGTGCAGCAACAACAGCCGGGTGTTTGTATCGGCCACTTTTTTGATTTTTTCCTCAACGGGAGCTTGTAGTTCGGGAGTCCGCCTTTCCACGGCAATTGCCCTGAATTGATCAATCGCCATTTTTGCTGTAATCGTGTTGCTCGCAGCATTGCGCGCGCTTTCGGCCGGTAGCTTGTACTCTTTCAGGATAGCTTCCCGCGTTGTGCTTCCATAGACTTTGTAAAGCTGATTGGCTGTATGTTTGATTCTGTAGGTTAAATCGTGATACGCCTTTTCGGTTTCATCGGTTGACGGTTGGGCGTTATAGGAAGTTGTGAACAGATCCGCCTGTGCCTTCAATTTTTTGCCGGAGCTGATGGCGTCAATGTATGCGACGGCGCGGGTGTAATGAATCTCAGCCTGGTCGCGGAGTTTGGCTTCGAGTTTGGTTTTTTGGTCCGGTGGGAGTGCGCTGAACTCGGATTTTGCTTTTTGGATATTGTCTTTTGTCGCGTTAAAAACCTTCATATCCGGGTACGAGACGTCCTTTTTATATTCAACGGAAATTTGCCATTTAAGCGCGCCGGCCCAGTAGACCGCCTGGTTGACATAAATCTCCGCTTTTGAAGCCGCGGCTTCCGTTTTTACAGATTGGATAGGTGACAGGATGAACGTGGCAGTAAATGCCGCTGTGATCGCCAAGTTTGCTAGTTTCTTCATAATTCCTCCAATGTTTTTAAAAGTATCCTCAAATTTCCTGCAATACTATTATCTTATAAAAATTCCTATCTAAATATCTATGTAGATAATTTGGAAGGGTAGGGAAAATTAGGGAGATAGCGGAGTGGAAATACGAATGGCGCCTCTAGAAATACGAACAGTGCCTGTCACTCCCCGAATTTTCTTGTTTCACAGAGGTGTTTCACGGGTGGGCAAGCTTGCTATTTTAATAGGGTGAGTGACCAACGAGAAGAATGGTTGAGCCATCCTTTATTTGTATTTTATTGGGGGTTTTTTGGTTAGAAGGTTTCAGCATTTAAGTCCTAATAATAGATAAAATATTTTGAATATTTAGTAACTTTGTAGCTTGTTGATATTTGGAGTTGTGAAATACGATAGAGATGTTGAAAATACCGGATTACTAGCACTATCAGGTGCCAGCTATTTCCTAACAGGGGGACTTGTCTGTTAAAGACATTAAAAAAAGTGAAGGATTCTGTACACGTCCCTGCTTCATTTTGATAGTCTAGTAAACCGGAAATTTGGGAGGGGTTTTATGCCGTATCGTAAGAGAGGATTGAAAGTTGCTTCGTCTTTGTTGGTGTTGTCGATGGTGTTTGGGTCTGCAGGGGTTTTGGCGGCGGAGGCTCCCGGAAAGTCGGGTTATTCGCAGGATGAGAAGGTGGTTGCCCGGGTTGATGCGGAGCGGGCAATTGAGCATGTCCGCTATCTGTCGGAGGAAATCGGGCCGCGTCCAGGCGGGCTTGAAGCCGAAAAGGAGTCGGCTAAGTACATTGGTGACGTGTTAAAGGGCTACGGGTATGATGTGGAGTACCAATACTTTCCGGTAGCGGACCAGTACATAGCGACTGTTTCGTTCGCGGACGGGAAGTCGTGGCAGATGGGCGCAGCGCCTAACGGCAAAATCAGCAAGGACGGGGTTTCCGGAGAGGTTATTTTCGTAAATGGCGGAAAGAACCTTAGCGACTTCCCGGGTGATACAGCCGGGAAAATTGTTGTGATGGCAAGGGAAGCGACAACCGCTGACTACCGTACCCAGGTGAACAACGCAATCAGCAAGGGTGCGTCGGCCGTCATCCTGCAAAGCCTTGTCGGCAGCCGCGGGAATTATGGACAGGCATTCAACCCAAGCCTTGCTTCCAAAGTGGATGTCCCGGTTTTTGGGGCGGCTTTTATCCAAGGAGAGTGGCTGAAGGAACAAGTCGCGGACGGGCCAGTTGAAGTGACCCTGGCCGCGGAGCATTTTTCCAACCTACAGTCAGTGAATGTGATAGCGACAAAAGCTCCAAAAGTGAAAAATAAAGATACAAAGCAGGTAATTCTGAGTGCGCACCATGACAGCGTCGTCGGCGCTCCGGGTGCGAATGACAATGCGTCCGGTGTCGGGTTGGTGCTTGAGCTTGCCCGTGTGTTCAAAGGGTACAACACGGATAAGGAAATGAAATTTATCGCGTTTGGATCGGAGGAGCGCGGATTACTGGGGGCATTCCATTACGTGAACCAGCTGTCCACTGAAGAAAAGGAGAACATTGAAGGAGTTTTCAACGCAGATATGGTTGCCACAAATTACGATAAGGCGAAGAATTTGTATGCGATGACGCCGGACGGCAGCAAAAATCTTGTGACGGATTCGGTTGAAGCCGCCGGAGCGCGCTTGGGGAACTCGGATATTCTGCCGGGGACGTTCGGGTCGAGCGACCACGTGCCGTTCCACCGTGCGGGTATTCCGGCGGCGCTGTTCATCTGGATGGGCATCGACAGCTGGGATCCGCTCGTGTACCACATCGAGAAAGTCTATCACACGCCACAGGATACAATTGAAGACAACGTTTCGGCTGAGCGCATGAAATCCGCGCTCGACATTATCGGAGCCGGATTGTATGACGTTGTTCGTAAAGACGTGCCGGCGTTGAGTAAATAGAGGGGAATTTGGGAGAAAGCCGCGGGCATAGCGGCTTTCTTTTTTGAGGTTGGAATGCGGACGGTGCCTCGGGAATGTGAACGGTGTTCCGGGACTACGGAAATACGAACAGTGCCTGTCACTCCCCGAATTTTCTTGTTTCACAGGGATGTTTCACAGTTGAAGGTATTAGGCACTTCCTGTTCAGCTAGGCAGGGAGAGTGTCCCCTGCCTCACTGGTCTATTAATTTATACTCTTCGGTTATCACAATGCACCTGCTATCCCCGGTTTTTGATCCAGATGGGGATGCGGATGGCCAATGTGATAAGGAGGGTGATGAGGACGAGGAGGGCGGATGCTTTTTCGGCGATTTCTTTTGCGTCCTCGACTAGTGCTTCCGACTGGATGTACCAGAGGTGTACGGGCAGCGTTCCTCCTTGAGACAATAGGTTGAAGTCCCACATTTCCCCTGATGTGCCTGTACCGCCGGCCATTAAAATGAGCGCGGACTCCCCGAAGGCCCTGCATGCGGCAAGGCTGATCCCGCTGATGATTCCGTTTAATGCAGCGGGGATGACGACTTTGGCGATCGTTTGGAATTCGGTTGCCCCTAACGCAAAGGAGGCTTCCCGCAAATCAGGGCTGACCGCCTGGATTGCCTCTTCGGTCACGCGGGTGATGACAGGGAGGTTCAAAAGCGATAATGTCACCCCGGCCCCTAGGATGGTCAATCCGATGTCAAAAACATCAATGAACAGGACGTAACCGAAAAGGCCAAAGACAATCGACGGAACCGACGCCAGGTTCTCGACGCAGGTGCGGATCCATCCCGTAAACCGGTTGTCTGGCGCGAATTCGGCTAAGTAAACGCCCGAACCGACACCAACCGGAATTGAGATGGCCAATGAAATGAACAGGACATATGCCGAGTTGAACAAAAACGGGCCAATCCCGCCGCCAGCTTCGATTTCGCTTGGCAGGCCGACGAGAAAGCCTGGCGTTATTTTCGGCAACCCCTTAAATAATATATAGAGCAGCAAGCCGGTAATGAGAATCAAAACAAGCGTTGTGATCGTCCATAATCCAACCGTGAATAACGTATTTGCGAATGTGTTCGCTTTTTTGAATTTGTACCGTGAACTGGCAGCCATGTTTTATACCCCTTTTGTCCGTAGCTTCCTGACGAGCACAATCAGCAGATTTGAGATAATCAGCAGCAGGAAGGCCATCATGTAAAGTGCGTAGTTCCAGGTAGAGTCAAATTCGACATCGATGATCTGGTTTACGATGTTACTTGTAAGCACAGCCGTTGGCGTAAGTAAATCGGTTGCCAGCTGGGGCGTGTTGCCGATGACCATGACAACGGCCATCGTTTCGCCGATCGAACGCGCCATCCCGAGAATGATTCCTGTAAAAATGCCGGGCGCGGCAGCCGGGAGAACGACTTTAATCGTCGTTTGCATCCTTGTGGCGCCGAGCGCGTAGCTCGCTTCCCGCAGTTCGAAAGGGACCGCCGAGATGGCATCGTCGCTGATCCTCGAAATGGTTGGCAGCACCATAATATTCAACACCAACGCCGCTGCCAATAACCCGTCACCCATCGTCGAGCCTGTCAGATCCCTTAAAAGCGGAATCAGGATGGTCAATCCCAAATAGCCATAGACAATGGAAGGAATGCCGACAAGCAAATCCTGGACAGGACGCAAAAGGCCTTTCAGCCACCCAGGGGCGATCTCCGCGGTGAAAATCGCGACCGCGAGTGATATCGGCGCTGCGAACAGCAGCGTCAACCCGGTCAGTTCAAGCGTCCCCAAAATGAAGGCGCCAGCCCCGAATTTTTCGTCATAAGGCTCCCATATTGTTGAAAAAAAGAATTCCGTAAAGGAAACGTCCTTGAAAACGAGTAGCCCCGTCCGGCCGATAAATACAATAATCGATAAAAGGACAAGGCCCAATAAAAGGACGCTGAATAGGCAAAAAAGCTTAAACAGTTTGTTTTTGAAAAGGGTCAAGTCCTTTACGCCCTTGTCGTCCTTGTTGGGTGCCAGATAGGGGATGTTTAGTTCTTGTTCAATTTTTGCCATGGTATCCTCCAGTAAACCAACATAATGCCAGCCGTGTGAATGGCTGGCATCTCGTCGAACCGATTACTTCATTTGGCTGATTGGGATGAATTTCAATTTTTTCAGTGAACCGTTCTGGAATTTGCTGCTTTGCATGTAGGCAATGAATTTGGCGCTGGCGCCGGTTGGCTTCCCTTTTGTGACAAGGTAGCCATAGCCCCACACCTTGTATTTTCCTTTAATGACATTGTCTGTTGTCGCGGCCACGCCGTTAAAGCTGACGGATTTGATATCCCCTTTAACATAGGCGAGGTCGACATAGCCGATTGCATTTGGATTTGTTCCGACAGCGGAAACCATTTCCCCGCTTTTGCCAACTTCCTTGTAGTTATCGCCTTTCGTCATGAACTCCTTGCCGTCGAGCGCCTTCATTTGGTAATTTACACGCGTCCCGGAGCCGTGCTTGCGGTTTACGACTACGATTTCAGCATCCTTGCCGCCAACTTCTTTCCAGTTCTTGATTTTTCCAGCATAGATGTCCTGTAATTGTTTCGAAGTCAGGTTAGTAACCGGATTATTTTTGTTTACGACAGTGGCAAAAGGAATGACGGCAACTTTGTGGGCCACCAAACCGGAAAATGCCTTGAAGCCAGGAACAGCTTCTGTCGGATCCCAGTCAATCGCGCCAATGGTCGCGGATCCTTTCAATACGGATTGCGGGCCAGCGATGGAAGAGGAACCTGATACTGTGACGGAAACTTTCGGATCGACTTTCTTGTATTCCTTTGCCGCCTGCTGCGTGAGTGGGAGAAGGGCGGTTGAACCGGCGATGACCACTTTATTGGCCGAAGCGGCGAAAGCCTCGCCTCCAAATGTGAACCCGATGGCCGCAACGAATGCCGTGGCCGAGATTGCTAGACGTTTGATCAGTTTCATTAAAATCGCTCCTTTTTATGAGGGGCCCGGGCCGCCTGAGGGAAGATTTCGGCGTGCCTGGGCTCAATTTTAGTGTGGGCAGGACCTTCTGCTGAAGGTTTTCTGTGCCTGCCATTTTTGCGTTTAGCCAGGCATTGTGCGGAGAATGTGCAGCATGCCAGGCTGAATGTTGTGGGTGGCTCAGGCCATCATCCGAAGATTGGCGATGTGCCTGGGCCAATTTTTCAAAAAAACACGGGTTACTTCGTCAGAGCTTCAAAAGCTCCATTTTTGTAAAAAACGACAGTGTCGCCGTTGGTTCCTGGCGTGGTTGCAATGATTGATTTTCCGTCATTGGACACGGTGAACGACGTTAGTTCGAGTTTTGTTTCGAGAACTTTTGTTGCCTTTTTCGTGTCAGGGTTTACTTCATAAATGGTTGTGAGATCTTCATTTGCTAAAATAAAGATTTTGCCCTGTGCAGTCACCGTAATGGCGAGAATGTCTTTGTTTGCAACTAGGTCATCGGTTTTTTTGCCGTCGCCGCTGAGCATTTTAAGCGCTGGAAGGTTGTCGCTTTCTGGATCGGCGCTCAGGTACACGATATTACCGTTTGAAAGGAAAGCGGGATAGACCTTGTTGTCTGTCGAAGATGTGACGGCCGCGGCCACTTTCTTTTCGTCGGACAGATTAATGAGATAGATTTGCTCCTCTGTGCCGGTGATATCGATGTCGATGACTTCGGAATTGTCGCCTTCGGATACTTTTGTATTGCCTTCTTTTCCGACAGTGTATAGGAGTTTTGTTCCGTCGATTGACAGGCGCAGATTTGATTTATAGCCTAGTTTGTCTTTGAAGATTTCCGTGAGTGCTCCGGTCTGAATGTTGATGTAGGAAACCGCGTCACTTTTTTCGCCTTGGATGAAGTAAGCGCCTTTGCCATCCTTTGCCCAAACAAACTCAACCTTGACGGAATCATCGTCGCTATTAATGGTTGTTATTTTTTTGGCGTTTAAATCGGCGAGATGGACGGCTCCGGTTTCATCCGAAAAGATTGCGAGTTTGCCATTCGGGGAAACGGTGAGTTCCGTTCCGTTGATCGTGAAAAGTTCCTTTTTGCTAGGGATGTGAAGCAGTGCTGAATGGCTTTCTTCCTCGGTTTCGGAAGTAACTAGAATTGTCGTGTTGTCCACCCACTGCGGGTTGAATGTGTCGCCGCTTGGCAGGCCGGCGGTGGAGACGAATACGCCGGTTTTCGTTGGCACAATGTCGCCGCCAAGGAAAGCTACGATATCGGAAAGCTCTGCATAGACAATTCCTTTTACCATAATCGGATTTTGCTTCACTTTCTGCGCTTTGTTATCCACTGTAATCGTATTTTGATAAAGTTTTAGTTTGATGGTTTTGTTGGCTTGTGTGATTTTGACGTCTTTATTCGTGACGCTAGTAGCCGCGTTGAATAACTTTGCTACATCCTGTATGGAATGAAGCTGCCTGCCGTTTGCGGTCAGGGTGGCGACTTTTTTATCGCTGCCATCGAACGTTAAGGTTTTTGCTTCGGTTTTAAAAGAGCTGGAAGTTGAGATTAGAAGGTTTTTGTCCGCTAATACATCTCCGCCCAGCGCCCTGATGAAGGAGGCGGGCTCGACAAATAAAGTGGCGCCAACGACAACAGGCGCGGCCGCGAGCTTTGTCTGCTTGCCATTAACGGAGGCTGTCGCTGAATTTGCTTTGTACTCGATTTTTTTGAGCTGGCTGCCCACCTTTTTCGATACTGTGTAAACCTTTGTTTTTGCGTTGTAGGCAATGGCCGCCGACATGGAAGTGGCCAGCTGCTTGCTTGAATAAAGTTTTTTGTTTTTTACGATACTTGTTCCGACTACTTTTTCCTGGCCATTCACTACCACGATTTCATTTTTCACACTTGCTTTGGCTTCCAGCTTTACAGAAGCCGCATAGGTTACGTTTGTGGCAACGGGCGCGAACAGGCCGCCGGATACAACCACCGCTGCAATGGCCAAATTCGAAAATTGACGTCTCATTTCCAACCTCCATAAATTATGTATTAAGAACTAGCACCTTCTTACTGGGTATCATCCAAAAGAAGGAAACAAAGCAATTATATTCCTAAGTTGTTAACCACGTTTTAGAATTTTGTAAATTTTGTAAACTGCGCGTGGAACCCACGTAAAGAAAAACTAACAAAAAACTCGCTCGAATCTTGCAGTTCTTTAACTTTGAACAGACCCCCACCGGAACGAAAACAGAGTCCCAAAAAGTGCGAACGGAGCAAGAAATACGAATAGTGTCTACAGAAATACGAACAGTGCCTGTCACTCCCCGAATTTTCTTGTTTCACGAGGTGTTCCACGGGCGGAAAGAGAACGGGGTTTGGAAAATACGAACAGTGCCTGTCACTCCCCGAATTTTCTTGTTTCACGAGGTGTTCCACGGGCGGAAAGAGAACGGGGTTTGGAAAATACGAACAGTGCCTGTCACTCCCCGAATTTTCTTGTTTCACGAGGTGTTCCACGGGCGGAAAGAGAACGGGGTTTGGAAAATACGAACAGTGCCTGTCACTCCCCGAATTTTCTTGTTTCACAGATTTGTTCCACAAATGAAAGGGGCCGGATTTTAAAATCGGGCCCCTATTTTATTTCTTCTATATTTGATTAAAAGGTGAAGCGGTGGTGCTTCTCCTGCTTTACTTTTCAAGGTGCTGGGTTATGATGTGCTCGCCACCGGGTTGGCTTCTGGATAGGATGGCTTTTTTGGCGATGGCGGCGAGGTCGAGTTGTTGGAGGGTTTTGCAGTAGTAGGTTTTTATGTCGTCGTCGATGTGTTCTTCCGTTTTCAGTAAATGGTGGACGGCGTCCGAATCGGTGAACCAGTCTCCGGGTTCGGCGGGGGGATGTTTTTGATTCGGCCAGGCGTATTGGAGCCTTGGGCTGAAAATCCTTGGTGCGCGCGGGACGAGCTGGCAGGCCAAAATTCTTGGTTTCAGTTCGCTGCCTGGCATGAATTCTTCGACGTCGTTGAAAAGGTTCGGCCAGTAGTCTTTCCGCGACCCGGTGTGCGGATTTGCCAGCGCCCACTCCTTCACACGTTTCAGCCGTTCCTCGTCCTTAAATAGAATCTTATATAGTTTTCCACCTATTAAAATGCGTTCTTCGAGGTCTTCAAACTGGTGCACAGTCAGTCCGGCAAGTTCCGTTCGGCCGCCAGGGCTGTATGGAAAGAGAATGTGGTTCATTGACAACACGTCCTGAAGCAGGAACTCGAGCGAGGTGAAGACATTCTCCTTAAATGCAGGGTTATCCAGAACCCGGGATTCCAAATAGTTTTGTTCGTTGACTACCAGCCCCATCGTAATAGTATAACTGTCCCTCTCCTCCCAAAAATAATTCCAGACTGCCTCCATGAACGCCGATACGCCGAGATGCGGCAGCAGGTGAAAGAGTTTCCGGCCGTGTTTCCGGCTTCCTTCATATAAAAGAAGCTGAGGGAAGGCATCCTGAAAGATCAGCCAGTTGCAGCGCTCCAAAAACGTGAAGAAAGCCTCCGCTTCGTTCTTCGTCAAAAGCCTCCCCACTAGGCCGCCTTTCAAATCCGTCATGTTCCAGCCGCCATTCCGAGATACCATATGCGCCAAGAACGCCCAATGGATTTCGGGAAACTTCACATGGAAGTCGAGGTACGCCTTTGTGCGGGTGATGTTATTCAGGTTTAGCCCGCTCGTGCGATTTTCGATGTCCTGGACGATTCGCGCTTCGGGCGGAGGAAGCGGGGCGTGCAGTTTCTTCTTTTTCTTAAGGTCTTTTTTCAGTTTTAGAAGATGGCCTGGGAGCGTGGGCCGATTTTTCAAAAAGAGCTTCAAAAACAATGGGGCCACCGCCTCTCGTGAATTGTTCGGCTTGCTGGTGAATATGTATTTTGTAGGGAAATCGCGGGGGGAGGATGAGGGTGATGGGTGTCGAGGGTGGGATTCGGCGGCTGGTGGAGAGGCTGCGGCGGGATCAGACTCCGCGCGGGTCGTGGGAGTATCCGTTTGAGACTGGGGTTATGACGGATTGTTATATGATCATTTTATTAAGGACGCTTGAGATTGATGATGAAAAGTTCATTCGGGAGCTTGCTGAGCGGATTTTGAGCAGGCAGGGGCGGAACGGGGCGTGGAAGCTCTTTTACGATGAGGGTGAGGGGAATGTGAGCGCGACGCTGGAGGCTTATTACGCGCTGCTTTATTCGGGACTTTTGGATAAAGAGGATGAGCGGCTTACGTCGGCGAGGCGGTTTGTTGTGGAGAACGGCGGGATTCGGAAGGCGCATATGTTGACTAAGGTGATGCTAGCGGCGACTGGGCAGATGGAGTGGCCGGGTTTTTTTCCGTTTCCGCTTGAGATGATGCTTCTGCCGTTGTCGTTTCCGGTGAATATTTTCAGTTTTTCGGTGTTCGGGCGGGCGAATCTTGTGCCGTTGATGATTTTGGCGGACCGGAAGTTTCAGGTGCGGACAGGGCAGACTCCGGATTTGTCGGATTTGGCCGCGCGGGAGGACGAGGAAATCGAGTTTTTCCGGGATGCGGATTCGTGGCGGTCGCTTGGGTCTTTTTTGAAAAGTGGCCTACAATCTCTCGTCGGGCTGCCGGAGGAGGTTCATCGGGTTGCGACGGAGCGGGCGAAGAATTATATGCTGAACCGTGTTGAGGCGGATGGGACGTTTTTAGGGTATTTCAGTTCGACGTTTTTGATGGTTTACGCTTTGCTGGCGCTTGGTTACAGGAAGGATGATCCGGTGATTTTGGCGGCGGTGCGGGGTTTGGCGGGGATGGGGACGGTTGTCGATGGGCATTTGCATATTCAGTATACGACGGCTTCGTTGTGGAATACGGCGCTGGCAAGCTACGCACTGCAGGAGGCAGGGGTTTCCGCTGCGGATCCGATGGTGGCGCGGGCGAATGGGTATTTGCTGAGCCGGCAGCACCAAAAGTATGGTGATTGGGTTGTGCATAACCGGGATGCGGAGCCGGGGGGCTGGGGGTTTGCGGACAGCAATACGATTCAGCCGGATGTGGATGATGCGACGGCGGCGCTTCGGGCGATTTCGTGGAGTGTTGGGAGTGGGGATAGGGCGAGTGGCGGTGGTTCGGGGGCTGGGTTTTGGGGTGGATATAGTGGTGGTTCGGGGGCTGGGTTTGGTGTTGGATATAGTGGTGACCCGAGCGCTTGGTTTGGGCAGGATGCCGCGCCTGGTGCTGGGCAGGGTGCGCGGCATGGGTTGGGTTCGGGTTATCGAATGCAACCGGGTTATGGAATGGGGCCGGGGTATGGGGCTAGTAATTCTTTCGGTCAAGGTGTGCCGTTTGGGAATGGCACGCAATTTGGGCAAAATTTTGGATATGGGCAGCATCTAGGGTACGGACAGCATTCAGGGTACGTGCTGGGCTCTGGTTACGGGACAGCTTCGGGTTCCATTCCAGGTATGCCAGCGGGACAAAATTTCGCGCCTGGGGCAAATCCAGCTTCGGTTTCGGGCGGGGAAGCCAAGATGCCGGATTACTCCGGCGCCTGGAAGCTTGGAGTGCGGTGGGTTCTGTCGATGCAAAACGGCGACGGCGGGTGGCCGGCTTTTGAAAAAAATACAAACAATAAGCTGCTGATGCTTTTGCCAGTTCAGAAAGCGGAGTATCTTTTAACAGATCCTTCGTCCGCGGATTTGACCGGGCGGACGCTTGAGTTTTTGTGCAATTATACATCCCTGCCGAAAAGTGATCCAGCGGTGAAAAATGGGGTACGCTGGCTAGTGCAGAACCAGAAGAAGGACGGTTCATGGTACGGACGGTGGGGGATTTGCTACATTTACGGGACGTGGGCTGCGGTGACCGGGCTGCGGGCGGCAGGAATTTTCCCTTCAGAGAAGGTGTTGGCGAGGGCGGCTGGCTGGCTGAAGGGAATTCAAAATGCGGACGGCGGCTGGGGCGAATCGTGCTTGAGCGACAGTGCCGGCAAGTATGTTCCGCTAGGTGCGAGCACGCTGGTGGATACCGCGTGGGCGGTCGACTCGCTGATTGCACTCGCGGGGCGCGGGCGGCCAACCGAGGAAATCAATGCCGGGGTTGTGTACTTGTTGGAGAATTTGGGGTCTGTGGACTGGCCGGAGGACTACCCAAAAGGGCAGGGAATGGCTGGCGACTTCTACAACCACTACCACAGCTACCGCTACATCTTCCCGCTGCTCGCTTTGGCGCACTACCGGGCAAAGTTTGGGGAGTAAAAATGCGGAATGCGAATGGGAGGCGGACGGAAATTTGGACAGAAATACGAACAGTGCCTGTCACTCCCCGAAAAATCTTGTTTCACAGCGGTGTTCCACAGGCGGAAGCAGGGAACGGGGTTTGAAAAATACGAACAGTGCCTGTCACTCCCCGAAAAATCTTGTTTCACAGCGGTGTTCCACAGGCGGGAGCAGGGAACGGGGTTTGAAAAATACGAACAGTGCCTGTCGCTCCCCGAAAAATCTTGTTTCACAGCGGTGTTCCACAGGCGGGAGCAGGGAACGGGGTTTGAAAAATACGGACAGTGCCTGTCACTCCCCGAAAAATCTTGTTTCACAGCGGTGTTTCGCAGGCGGAAGCAGGGAACGGGATTTGAAAAATGCGAACAGTGCCTGTCACTCCCCGAATTATCTTGTTTCACAACGGTGTTTCACATGCCATACCTAACGTTTTTTTGAGGGCCAGCTGGTTGGCTGGCTCTTCTCTATAAAATTAACAAAGAATTTTAAATAAGTTTGAAGGATTTTCCTTTTTGGTGTCGAAATTGGACAAGTAAGCGGAGGAAGCTCGACTATTCTTCTTGTCCAAAAGCCAGCGCCACAAACAGCACTTCAGCGTTATTTCACCTCTTTTCTCCCAAGCGGTCTCCTAAATTTCCCGTTTCCTCTTCAAACAATCTTATATCCTTAAAAAACAACGATAACAAATTTGGAGGGTGTTCTATGCCAGATGAAGAATTCTATTTTTACATTGCAATAACCATCTCAAGTCAACAGAAGTTCAGGAGGGAATTATATGCCTCGTAAGAAGCGACTCTGGGTGCCGGATGATTTTTATCATGTTGTGTGCCGGGGAAACCGGCGGGATCCGCTTTTCCGCAATGCCACCGACTTTGAGGTTTTCCTACATATTCTTCAGAAGCTCCATGAAAGATACCCGTTTGAAATCTCCTCTTATTGCCTCATGACAACGCATTACCACCTGCAAATCCGCTCGCCCCAAATCCCATTTTCAAAATTGATGGCACTAATTAATAAGCACTATGCGAATTATTACAACACCAAATACAAGCTTAGTGGCCATGTTTATGAAAAGCGTTATTATGCGAAAAATATTTATGGGGAAGAAGGGATGCTCAAGGTCAGCCATTATATCCATCTCAATCCGGTCGCTGGGGGAATGACGAGGAAACCGGAAAATTATCCTTGGAGCAGTTTTCGGATTTATAAATATCAAAATCTCACTCCGCGTAAATTTATGAACATGGAAAGCATTTTAACGTATTATCCCGGCCAGCTGGAGGAGAAGAAAAAGCAATATTGCCGGGGCCTAAGTCAACCCCAACTGTTAAAAAGTCAGCTTTTGGACGGAGTAAAAGAAAGCAGACATAATTTTGACGTTTCAGCTGAATGATAGAAAGGTAAACGTAAAAAGAGGTGATTCCATGGCGAACAATGTATCGCTACCTGAATTTGTTTCTCATGTCCAGGGGACAGAAGGGAAACCAGTTATCCGTTTTAACGAAAAGGAAATTCGCCCCGACGGGATGGCAATCGGTGATGAAGACAGCACGACCGGCGCCAGCCAAAACCTAATCGTGCAGCTCGAACTCGAAACGTCTGCCGGGCCAGTAGTTTATGAGAACGTGTACGACAATCAAGTCGAGTACGAAGAGGACATGAAAATCATTAAGGGATTATTAGAAGAAACCGGTAACTAAGTTAATGGAAAGGGGCTCGCGGCGCTATCGGCTGTCGAGCCTGATTTTTTGAGGCGGAAGCGTCGAACCCGCGTCTAAGCCAAGATAAAACCGATTCCGCACTCAATGGACCACGAATTCGTTACCGCATCTTTCAAAAACCGAATGAAGCGCCATCCCCGTCCGCGTTTCTTTCAAAACCGAATGATCCACAACTTCACTCATCCAGCCTCAAATTGGCGGCTGATCATGCTGCCGAGTTTTTTGGAATGGGCAGTGGCTTCCAAGATACATTGAATCATCGAGTCATGAACCTGATTGTTTTCCAGCACCCGGATGCCAGCTTCGGTTGTGCCGCCCGGGCTCGTGACCTCATGCCGCAGCTGGCGGGACGGCTTTTCGGAAGTCCGCAGCATTTCCGCCGCACCGAGCAGCGTCTGGACGATGAGATCCTTCGCCAAATCCCGTTCGAGCCCGATTTCCAAAGCACTGTACTCCATCGCTTCGACCAGATAGTAAATATACGCCGGGCCGCTGCCTGACAATCCGGTCACAGCGTCAAGCTGGCTTTCTTCGACAAACGCGGCTAGCCCGACGGTTTCAAACAGCGCCTTTGCCTGGGCGGCTTGCTCTCCGGTAACATACGAGTTGAAGGCGAGGCCTGTAGCCGATTTTCCAATTGCCGCCGACGTATTCGGCATTGCCCGTGCAATCGCGAGTTCTTTATCCACCAATCCTTCAATCGTCCCGATCGACAGCCCAGCTATCACCGAAATGATCAGCATCTTCCCAGTCAAATACGGCATCACGCTCTCTAGCCCGGCCACAGCGTCCTTCGGCTTCATCGCCAAAACCACCGCATCGGCCCCCTTGATCAACGCTTCTTTATCGTACGTAGCCGTCACGCCATATCGCTCCCGCAAATCGTTGAGCCGCTCCCCATCACGTCTATTCGTCACCCAAATATCCCCGTTCTTCACAATCCCATTCGCTGAAATCCTCGCAATCAGCGCCTCCGCCATCGAACCCGCGCCAACAAACACAACCTTCCTCATCGGAACCGCCTCCTTTTTTAAAATAACCGCCTGCCCACTTTCCGAAATCCACAAATCGCCTCAATAGCGCTTTCCTAAAATCCAAAAAACGCTTCAAGCCCGCTTTCCGGAATCAACAAATCGCCTCAAGCCGTGTGTTTAAAATCTACAAATCGCCGATATCCAGTGCACTAAATCCATCGAAAAATACAAAAAGGCCCTTCATCCGCAAAGGACGAAAGGCCATTCTTCCGTGGTACCACCTTTATTGACCCTTTTTGTGGGAAAAGCGGACAACGCACGAAGACAACAAATCTCGCGCTACGCCCATCTTTGTACACAAAAAGGCTCACTCAAATCCAGTATCGCCGGACACGCGGCCAGGTTTGCCTGGCAGCTCATAAGGTAGGTTCAATGGGACAGGGGGCTGCGGTACCTTTCAGCCGGTGGGCACCGCTCTCTATCGCCGTATTCCATCTACTGGCCTTAGTCAACGCTCTGCATAATACAGTTTTGAATATCAAAATCGTAACTGCTCTATACATTTTTTGAATTTTCCAAAGTTTTAATTGTCATTATGCTGGAAACCAAGCCCCTCTGTCAAGGAAATTATTTTCCTTTTTAAAAACTCAAGAAACAGAAAGATTTCCTTCTTTTCTGGAAATGGAAAGGGCATGATAAGTACTCCGGACAAAGAAAAGGATGGCCGCTAATGCCATCCTCTTGCATTTTATTATGAAATTAAACAGTGTCCATCAAGGCTTTCAAGTAAACAGATTGCCACAAGTATATTCGGAAAAAATTCAGCAAGTTAACTCTATGCTGCTAGAAGATCAAAAATCCGAGCGATATGATCACGCCGCTGGCAATGAGGGTCAGGACGCAGTAGCCCATGATGTCTTTTGCCTTCAGGCCGGCGATGGCGAGGGCAGGGAGCGCCCAGAATGGCTGGATCAGGTTTGTCCATGCGTCGCCCCATGCTACGGCCATGGCGGTTTTCGGGATGGAGACGTTCATGGCCTGCGCGGCTTCGAGCATGACAGGGGCTTGGACTGCCCACTGTCCTCCGCCTGACGGGACAAAGAAGTTCACGAGCCCGGCGCTAAGGAATGTAAAGAAGTGGAATGTGTATTCATTGGAAATGGCCACGAAGCCTTTTGACATAACGGCTGCAAGGCCAGATGCTGTCATCATGCCCATGATTCCGGCGTAGAACGGGAACTGGACGATAATGCCGCTCGCTCCTTTCACGGCATTGATGACCGCCTCAAGGAACTTCTTCGGTGTTCCGTGGAAAAGGATTCCGAGGAACAGGAACAGGAAGTTGACGATATCAAGATTGAGTTTGAAGCCGTTCGTTATGAAATAGTAGAATAGAAAAACGAGTCCGAAAATCCCGATTAAGAACGAAATGATACGACTGTTTTCCAAGCGGTCGGCCGGGGTCATTGCACCCGCTTCAATGGCAGCGGCATAGGCCGGTTCCTCAAGGAGGGCAGGGTCGACGGTGACGGTTTCGTCCTTTGCCGGCATCATGATCCGGTTGACGAAAGGCAGGACAACCAACAGCGCCGCGACGATAACCAGGTTGAAGGCTGCGAAAATCGTCTGGTCGGTCGGGATGACGCCAATCATTTTTTCGGAAAAATGCCCAGGAGTCGCGATTGTGAGTGGAATTGAGCCGGAAATCCCGCCATGCCAGACAACAAACCCGCTGTAAGCGCTTGCGATTAACAGCCGGTAATCAACGTTTTTAACCTTGCGGGCAAGCTCCTTTGCAAATAGGGCTCCGATAACGAGGCCGAACCCCCAGTTAATCAAGCTGGCAATCATGGAAACCAAGCTAACAATCAGGATTGCCTGGCCAGGCGATTTTGCGGTCGATGCGAGCGCGCCCAATCCCTTTTTAAAAATATGGCTGCTTGCCAGAACGTGGCCAGTCACGAGGACAAGGACCATCTGCATCGAAAAGGCCAGCAGGCTCCAGAAACCAGTGCCCCAGTGCTGCACCATCTGGTACGGCCCGTTGTCTGTAAAAATTAGCCCAAGGCCGAACACCACGAACGTTAAAATCACAACAAACAAAAATGGGTCGGGCAAATACCGCTGCATAATGCGGTTAAAAAAAGAAACCAACATCCTCATCAATACATCCCCCTTTTAAAATATCGTTTCCCAACCTAATTTCTACAATATTCAGTAAATTCCTTCTTTTTTCGACGAATTAATTGATTTTCCTTGCCATAATAAAGGATGAAATGCAAATTTTTTGTATGAATCTTTATTTGGCTGACTGGAGGATTTATTGCAGTTGTCCTTGAATTAATAGATTTACCTCCTAAGGGCAGGAAAAGGGTCATACCCTCGAGGAGAGTCCACTAACTCGGATCGTTTCCCTGTAACCGCATTGTTTTCCTCGTCTTTGCTTCAATGCAAATCTATCACCAAACCAAATTCCCATAATTGGCAATAAATTTTCCGCCAACCGAAAATCAAGTTCGTTTTTTAAAAAAAATAAAGAGCTCATTCACCAATGGAACGATTTTCTCATTTTTGTGTTTTTTGCATATGGTGAGGGTATGGGAATAGAAAAAGAGGCGTTCGGGGCGGAGGTCCCGGCGTGGGAATGGGGGCGTTGGCCAATTTTCAAAAAAGCGGTTTTAAAATGGTTGGTGTTGGCGATTTTGGTTTTGGGGCTTTTTGCGCCATCATTGGGCAAGCCGGAGGTCGCGGCGGCGGGGCAGACGGGTGTGGTAGAGATCAAGAGCGGGGTGCTGAATGTGAGGAGCGGGCCTGGGGTTAAGTACAAGAGGATTGGGTCGCTAAAGAATAAGGCGAGCGTGCCTGTTGCCGGGGTGAAGAACGGCTGGGTGCAGATTAAATTCGGGAAACGGACGGGGTACGTTTCGGACGATTATTTACGGATTTACATGCCGATGGCCGAGGCGGAAGCGCGAAAGATTGCGGACAGGGCGGACGCCATTCAGCGGGTTTCGTGGGAGAAGAGCTACACGAAGGCGCAGGTTTACGCGATTATGGAGCAGGCGTTCACCCGTAAGTTCGTGGACCGCTATTTTAAGCAGCAGTTCCGGACGGATGGGAAGGACAGCCGCGGAAATCAGCTGTACCATGTGATTGAGACGGAGATTTGGGGGCTGGCGCTGTATCCTCTCGATTGGGAGCTGAAGTACAATCCGAAGAAGCCGGCGGTGACGCGCTACCAGAAGGATGGCGTGGAGTATTTGTTCGTTTCACAATATCATCTTGATGAAATGAGCGGCAACCAAACGACGATGATTTGTTTTGTCAAAACAAAGGCAGGCTGGTTTGTTTATGATCATTTGGTTGCTTATGAGGATTAAATTGTGGTTGGTTTTTTGGACAAATGAAACAGTTAGGGTTTTGAATATATTGGCGGGCGGTCCTGATGATGGGCCGCTTTTATTGTGGATATTATTGTGTAGTTTCTGAGAAACGTAGGTTTGATTCACCAAGGGAGTTGGTTTTATTTTCCAGTGGCAGCTGGGAATAAAGCTGTGCAATGATACGAGTAAAGAGACGAACTAAGAGATTTCTAGGAGGTTTACATGTGATTCAGGAGATGTTGGATTTGGCGACCGGGACATATCCGAAACTGGCTAAAGCTTATGAAAAGAAGCGGGGGCAGGGGTTTTCCGCGACGAGCGTTTACACTCAAAGCGTGGCAGTGGAGACGGGCGACGTTATTTCTGTTGTTGAATTGACGATGGCGGGGCCGGCGGGGGAATTAATTCTCCTTACCTACTCGTATTCGAAGGGTGTGCTTGATATTCTTTTAGAAAGAGAACTTCCCGGAGTTCAACAAAAAGGTGATACAAATCTTTTAATAAGCGGCCGGGATATTCAAGATAAGGAATTTAAACGAAAGCTGGTTAGAGGGTATGACCCGGCGGATGTCGATGCGTTTTTGGACGTGATTTTCAAAGATTATTCTTATATCGAGAACGTGTTAATAAAAGAAAATAAGATTTTAAAAGAAGATGTTGGGAAGCTTCGGAGGAAGTAACCTAGGGCCATATATGGAAAAAATGTGTTTTTTTGGAGACTTTCAAGTATGATAGAGTGAGAGATAGTTTTGCGAGATTAAAAGATTGGAGCAGTGACGAGTTGAAAACAATATTGAAAGCCGCGGTCCTGACACTACTTGCCCTTGGATTCTATCATGAAAATGCTTCCGCTGCTGAGCCGGGCTGGGCCTCGAAGTGCTCGAAGTTTGGCGCGCTGAAGCCGAATGAGAACCCGTCCTTCCAGCATATGAACTGCCTGTTGACGAGCGCGGCGATTGCGGCGGATGTACCGCCTGAAGTGGTGAAGGGAGTCGCCAGCCAGGAAAACGGAAAATGGGAGCAGTTCGATGTGGACGGGAACCCGATTATTTCCTTGGATGGCGGAATCGGCATCATGCAGATTACGAACAAGGCTAAATACGACCAGGAGCGACTGCAAACGGATGTTTATTACAATATTGAAAAAGGAGTCGAGGTTCTGGCGTACATGTACACCAGGACGGATATTCCGAAAATAACGAACACCAATCGGCGTGACATCGAGAGCTGGTATTTCGCGGTCATGGCGTACAATGGAACGAAGCCGGTGAACAGCCCGATTACGAGGAAGGGCGTGCCGTACCCCGATGCCTACCAGGAAAGGGTGTTCAGGAATATTGAAAACGACAGCCTGCTTGGCGGCAAATTGGTAAAGCCTAAGTTCAAGGTGAGTGATTTTGATTACAATTCGGAAAGTACGGATAACATAAAGTTCCCGACGATGGCCTATGAGATTATTGGGCCGGCGCATCCATCCGCGTATTTTTATAAAAAAGGGGAAAAGATTGCGACGACGATTGACGGTGCTTCATTAAGGCCAGGGCCTGCGACCGGTCCCACTGTCGTAAAACCACTTGGGAAATTCTCAGCATTGACGATTACCGGAGAGGTTGAATACGATACTTCAGCAAAACCTAACCAGTTTGTCTGGATTCCGGTCAGGACATTGGATAACAAAGTTGGGTACATTTCATCCGCGTACGTGACGAAGCCTGTCTGTACTCCATGTTTGAAGTACAATAAGGGCCAGAAAATATACTGGGAGAAGTATAAGTGGGAACTTACGCCGGGCCTGCTTGGCCGTCTGACTATCCTGCAGGATACGGAGCTTTTGACGAAGGACGGCAAGACTGTGGGGATGCTTAAAAAAGGTCTACCGTACAAAATTTACGCCTTTAGGGAAGGCGAACTCAGCGTCGGAGGCGGGCTCTACGTCAAGCGCGACCTGAAAAAAATAGCATACGAAACACCAAGCAAAGAGAAGCTCGATGCCGTCAAATGCATCGCGAACTTTTATTGAAATTTTGTTAGGGACGGGGCGGACAGTTTATGCTGTCCGCCCCGTTTTTTTTGAGTTGAATGTGAAATACAAACAGTGCCAAAATACGAACAGTGCCTGTCACTACCCGAATTTTGTCGGATACATAAACAAAATACGAACAGTGGCTGAAGCACCACTTGGGTGTTGGAAAATCCCCAAATGTTTGGACAGTAACCTAGCATTTTTGTGGTTTGGTGTCCAAAATTACCTCATGTTTGGACAGTAACCCTGCATTTATGTGGTTCGGTGTCCAAAGGTGCCCCATGTTTGGACAGTAACCAAGCATTTTTGTGGTTCGGTGTCCAAAGGTGCCCCATGTTTGGACAGTAACCAAGCATTTTTGTGATTCAAGCCGCCCAAACAAAATGGGGTGCCATCCCCCAACGCAACGATGTCAACCAACAAGCCAAAACGCATAAAAAACAATAATTCACTGCGCCTGCCTTATAGTTCAAGGTGCTGTTTGAGTTCTGCTTGCACGCGCTGTCTTTCCTCATCGGTAACAAGGTAGTAGTAGATGGCGTTGATTTTTGTTCCCGTTCCGTTCAGCTCCAGCTGCTCGATGTTTTTTGCGGCATCTTTGTAGTTTCTGGCTATTCCGACCATCTGTTCAAATGACAAATTTGTTTTTATCGATCGGCCCAGTTCGGCGAAAATTTTATCGAAATTGGCCAGCGACGGGAGGGATGCGCCTTTGTCAAGGACGGCTTTGATAATCGCGCGCTGCCTTTCCTGCCGCCCAAAGTCCCCCCTCGGGTCCTCATAGCGCATCCTTGAATAGTTCAGCGCCGACTCTCCGTCGAGCGTGATTTCCCCTTTTGAAAAAAGGTCTTCGCCATACGTGAATTCGAACGGATTCGTGACGGTGACTCCGCCAACCGCATCCACCAGCCCACTGAAACCTTCCATATTCACTTTTACATAGTAATCAATGGGGATATCGAGAAAACCTTCGACCGTTTCCATCGCCATTTCAACGCCGCCGAACGCGTAGGCATGGTTGATTTTATCCTCCGCGCCCCTCCCGGCTATCACCGTCCGCGTGTCCCTTGGAATACTGACCATTTTCACGGATCCGAGGCTGGGGTTTATAGTCAGCACGATCATGCTGTCGGTCCGGCCGCGGTCGCCCTCGCGCTCGTCGACGCCAAGCAGGAGGACGGAGATCGGTTGCTGCTTCTCCAAGGTAACCAGTTCGATTCGTTTCGGTGATTTCACACGTTTAATCGGTGTATGCATTTTATCGGTCGCCTTCGATATGGAATGGTAAACCGTAAAGGCATATCCTCCGCCCGCCAGGAATAAGGCGACCAAGCATCCAAGCGCTATGAGCATAAGCCGTTTTTCTTTCGTTCCCGCCATTTTCATCAGTCCTTCAGACATTTTCAGCCACACGGATGGCCGTACTGATAAAGTTTATTGTGCAGCCGCCCGGGCTATGATTCCCGCTGGTAAAATAAGTCCTCGTTGCCGGCAAAACAGTTGATTTTCGTCCGTGATTTGGATAAAAAATCCAACCTGCACTAGTTTATAAGAATGGCCCTGTTCCTGCCTGAATATACTTAGGTAATTTGGTTTTGGGGGGAAATCGGTGGCGATTTTAATTACAGGCGGGGCCGGCTTTATCGGAAGCCATACGTGTGTGGAACTGCTGGATGCGGGGTACGAACTCGTGGTTGTCGACAATTTTTCCAACAGCAATCCTGGGGTTTTAAAAAGAATCCGGGAGATTAGCGGGAAGGAATTTGTGTTTTACGGTGCGGACCTCAATCGGACCGGGCAGCTGGAGGAGGTTTTTCTGACCCACCCAATCGAAGCGGTGATCCATTTTGCCGGGTTAAAAGCAGTCGGGGAATCCGTCCGCGAGCCGCTTCATTATTATAAAAACAATGTTTCCGGTACTCTGAACCTCCTGGCGCTCATGGAAAAACACGGGGTGAAAAGCCTCGTTTTCAGCTCATCCGCTACCGTGTACGGCAATCCGGAATGCGTTCCAATTTCAGAGAAATCGAGACTGCATGCCGCCAATCCATACGGCAGGACAAAGCTGATGGTCGAAAGGATTTTGCAGGACGTTCACGCGGCTGACCGGGAATGGAGCATTGCGCTGCTGCGTTACTTTAATCCAATCGGGGCGCATCCAAGCGGTTTGATCGGCGAGGACCCGAACGGCGCCGCGCCAGCAAATCTTATGCCGTACATCAGCCGGGTGGCAGCGGGAAAATTGGATGAGCTCGAAGTGTTTGGCAACGACTACCCGACAGCCGACGGAACCGGCATCAGGGATTATATCCACATTGTTGATTTGGCGCGGGGACACCTTAAAGCACTGGAGAAGGTTTTCACATCTACGGGAGTGGAGGCTTATAATCTTGGAACCGGGACGGGATGCAGCGTCCTGGAACTCGTCGCTTCGTTCGAAAAAGCTTCGGGAGTACGGATTCCATACCGGTTTGTCGACCGCAGGCCCGGCGACGCCGCCATTTGCTATGCGGACCCGTCAAAGGCGCAGTCGGAACTTGGCTGGTCCGCCGCTCGCGGCATCGATGAAATGTGCAGGGACGGCTGGAAGTGGCAAACGCTCAATCCGAACGGGTACAGGACTGAGTGATTGAGGATGAAGGCTTGCGCATGGACCGCGGTTCCATGCGCTTTCTTTTGTAAAAAAAGTAAAGTGTTCAGTCTCTGGAGGCATAAGCGATTCCCATGGCTGTCTGGGCTGAGAATGAAAGTTAAATCCCCTGTAAGACCCATTTTGAAGGGCGTCCGAAGTTTAAACGGTCTTTATGCCATCCATCAGCCGATTAGGCTCACCAACGATGAACTGCAATTGCAGTGAGGTTAATCGAGGGATGCATGAACGTTTATTTTCCCCAAATCCATCTCCAACTCCAAATCCTCCTCTATGGAGAAATTATCCACAACATCTTCTGCAATTTTTAGCGGTCGCCAGAAACATCCTGTGTTATACTGTAAAAATAATTTTAAAAATTCGCTAAACTGCCCATTCGGGGCTTATTTTCCACTAATAAATTTCCATATTAAGGAGAGCTGCATATGAAGATTACACAATCGACGATTTTGGAAAAGCTGCCATCTGGAATTTTTCATGCTTTGGCGAGCCGCAAGCAGGAGCTCATAAAACAGGGGGTCGATGTCATTGACCTGAGTGTCGGAAGCCCTGATTTGCCACCGTCCCCGCTCGTTACGGAGACGATTGCGAAGTATGCAAGCGACCCGATGAATTATGGCTATACGTTGACGGGGACCGCGGAATTCAGTGAGGCGGTGAGCTATTTTTACAAGCAGCGCTATAACGTGGATATTATTGCGGAGAAAGAAGTTTTGCAGCTGATGGGTTCGCAGGACGGGCTGTCGCATTTGGCGCTTGCGCTAGTGAATCCTGGGGATTATGTGCTTGTGCCGGACCCGGGTTACCCGATTTATGAGGCGAGCGTGACAATTGCCGGCGCCGAGGTTTACCCGATGCCGCTCCTTGAGGAAAACGGCTTCCTCCCTGTGCTCGAGGACATCCCGGCGGAAGTACTGGCGAAAGCGAAGCTAATGATTCTCAGCTATCCGGGGAATCCCGTTCCCGCTTTGGCGGACAGGCCCTTCTTTGAAAAAGTCGTCGCGTTTGCGAAAGAACATGAGATTCTCGTCCTTCACGATTTTGCCTATTCCGAACTGATTTTTGACAGCCATCCACAGATCAGCTTTATGTCAGTCGAGGGGGCGAAAGAGGTAGGCATCGAGTTTAACTCCCTTTCGAAAACGTTCAACATGGCGGGATGCCGGATTGGCTACGCGGTCGGGAATGAGCAGGCAATCAGCATCCTCGCTGCGTTCAAGTCGCACATCGACTATGGCATTTTCCTGCCGATCCAAAAAGCGGCCGTCGCGGCGCTCACATCGGACTACGCTGACCTTGCCGGGCGGGTGAAAATCTACGAACATCGCCGGGACACGCTGATTGAAGGCCTGAACCAGAGCGGCTGGCAAGTACAATCGTCCCCGGCCACGATGTTTGTCTGGGCGAAAATCCCGGAAGGCTGGACTTCCCACGATTTTGCATTCCAGCTGCTGGACAACGCCGGCGTTGCGGTCGTACCAGGCAGTGCATTCGGCAATAAGGGCGAGGGGTACGTCCGGATCGCCCTCGTCCAACCGGCGGAAAGGCTCGCTGAGGCGGCCGGCAGGATTCGTGAATTTTTGAAGGCTGGCGTTGGAGTATAGGCGTAGGGTAGCGGATATCCAATTTAAAGGAACTCGACATGTTTTGTAATGAAAACTTCTAAAAAACTCCTATCGTAAGCAATATCAGAGCCAGCCACCGTCAATTCACGGGGGCTGGCTCTTTGTTCTAGTCCGGCAACAGAGCTCCGCGGAAATAGCATGCCTGGCCTTCATTAACCTGTTTTTAAACATAATAGAAAAATAGAAGCCAGGGTCCGTCTGTTTTCTGCGTTATTCGGGTCCAACTGCAACCTGCCAGAGCGCAGTAACCCGGCGTGGACAAATACAGGTGGCATGGGCCCATTTTCCCCAAAAAAGCTAGAAGGGCTTGACGACCATTAGGATGATGAGGATGATGGCGGCGGCGTGGGTGATTTGGTTGAGGCGGTCCATTTGCCTGGCGATGGTGAGGTACGCTTCGGGCAGGCCATCGCCTGTGTGAGCCTCGAGGATTTGTTTTTGCTGTTTGATTTTTTTCGGCAGGATGCCGGCGACGATTGGCTGGACGGCGATGTAGATGACGATGGAGGCGATGTACCAGAATTCCTTGAAAAGTTTCGGTTCCAAAAACCCTAAAATGAGTCCGGTCAGGAGGAGGGTGATACTGCCAATTTTGGCGATTTTCTCGATTCTGGCGAGGATGCCGAATGTAAATTGCGCCTGCGCGGGGGTTTTCGGCTTGTTGGCGATGGCGGGCAGGGCGAAAGTTGCACCGATTCCGACGATGGCGGCTATGACGTGTACCAGGACGAGGAAATGATAAAGGCCCATAAATTGTTCCTCCTTGTAACGATTTTTTGTTTTTACCAAATTATGTTTCACAATTGTGGAAAATAACGAAACGTTGCAAAATAATTCGACTGCCGAACATTTATAGAAAATCAATCTTCTTGAGTAATAGTGGTATATAATGGAATAAAATTGCTTGAGTGGGGGGATCTGGATGTCGGAAAAGGAACGCGACCGGCTGGAAAGGGAATTGCGGAAGGACCCTGGATATACGTTCAATGAGGCGCAGGGCCAAGGGGTAACTGGATCGCCGGGTGAATTTTTCCGCGGCGGCTGGAAACAGATTCTGTTCAACATCGCGGTGCTGGCGTTTGTCATCCTAGCATTTACTTTATTAACAAGGTGGTTTACTGGCTAATGGCAGAAACGAATGGGCTCAGCGGCGGGCAAAAATCTGTTTTAAAAGGGATGGCGGCGATCCTGCCAACGTTTATCTTAATCGAATTATTAACGAGGCTTTTTCCGTATACCGGCCTTCAGCGCATCCTAGCCATCCCACTTATTCTTTACATAAACCTTGCGCTCGTAGCCGCGGCGATCTTCCTCACCCGAAAAGGAACCGCCCGTAGTGTAACCAAACTAGTTTGGCCTGTGATAATTCTCCTTACCTTTATCACCACGATTGCCTTTTACCCCCAGGAATCCAGTCCCCATGTAGCCGCGCAAATCTGGTCAAGCCTTACAGCATTAAAAAATTATAACGAACTCAAGCCGGAGGACATGGAAAAGGATGACGAGGAAACGTACGTTGTTGCCCTTTACAAGTTTCGAAAAGAAATCCCTTTGGATGGAGATTTTTACCTTTACGGACGTGATGATGAGGAAGACGAGAAAATACATACTCCTGCTGATATCCCGCTCAAGCTATACCCTCACCATAGGCTGATGTGGCGGTATTTGGAATCTTCAGGAAGGTAGCCGACATACTGCTACCCCTTTTTCATTATCCAAAAATAACATTTATGGCAATTGGGGAAATTGCTGGGTTTGGCGGAATGAATTCCCGTTTCAATCTAATTGGTATATTTATATAATTTAGGTTGAAAAGGGGGATTTTACATAATGAAAAAGATTACAATTTTATTAATGTCCTTGCTGCTGCTTGCGGCGCCATTTCAGGCGAACGCTGCGACAAGCATTGTGACAACGGTGGACCGGGCTATTGTACAGATGCAGAAAGCCTACCACCAGTACAGCGATGTGACGGCGACGGGCAAATTCGCGAACATCACTGATGTATACAAGCAATACAACGCGGCCAAAGCGGCATACGCGAATGCCAGGGCGGCTGTTGTAAAAAGCGGCGGAACACAAAAAGCGGCCCTGCTTTTAAAATTGGATACGAATTACAAAACGTACATCACCGAGCGGGTCATCCCGTACATTGATGCGTACAACTACACGGTCAAAAACGTCCAGGCGAATACGGCCGCGCTTCAAAAGGGAATCGATGCCGGCGACCTTGATGCCGTACAGGCGTCCTACCACGAAATTTCCTACCAGCTAAAGGCACGTACTGTCATCATTTACCGCGTCTACGGCTTGACGACGCGGAACCTCTTTAAAGCATATAAGCAAGAAGCGCAGGATCTCCGCGACAGCATGATGTACGATGTGTCAGTCGCGATGAAGATTGATCAGCTGGAAAAGCTTCTCGACGGCGGACTGGACGATAAGGAACTCGCCGCCGCGAAAGATGCGGCCGGAAAGGTGAACGAGTACCTGCCAAAAGTCAGCGGCACATTCAAAGCTCAGCTGACCGAGCAGGCTGATGTGACCCTGCCGAAATACGAGGCGGCGCGCCCGGCTGGAGTGACAGGCGTGGCAGCCGTTAACGGAACTGTAACCGTTACGCTGGATAAGCAAGTAACCGAAGTGCCTGAAGGGCTTATTTTTGTAAAAAATGGCCAGGCCATGGAGATTGCGGCCGATGCGATAACGTTGGATGGGAACAAGTTGGTTGTTGCGGTCCCAAAAGTGGAGCGCACGACTTTGAAGCAGGAAATCGTTTATGGAGTGAAGCTTGGCAGCGGTGAAGCTGTGAATGCGGCCCCTTTGGTTCTTGAAGCGGTTGTGGCACCGGATGCTCCGGTTGTGACCGGGATTGACGGGGAGGTTGTGAAGTCTGCGGCTCCTGCGGTCAAAGCGGTTGAAGGCGTAACGTACACGGCCGTTCTGAAAAAGGACGGGGTGGAAGTGCCGGGATATGTGCTAGGTTCGGAAATTCATGAAGAAGGAAAGTACGAATTGGCTGTTACAGCCGAGCACGACGGATTGAAGGTTTCAACTGAGGTTTCGTTTACGGTTGACACAACGCCACCATCAGTCGCGTTCGATGTAGCGGATGAAACAGTTTACGAAGGTGAATATGTGGTTAGCGGGACCGTGGATGCCGGCGCGGCTGTTACCGTAAATGGTGAAGCGGCTACCGTGGATGCGCAAGGGCATTTTACGAAGGAAGTTGCTTTGGCGGAGGGCATAAACCGAATCGTTGTTGTTACTGCGGACGCAGTGGGCAATACGACGGAAGAGCTTTCCAAGGCTGTAACGTATGTTGTAAAGGTTTCGTCGGTTGGATTGCCACAGAGCGCGACCGTGAAAATCGGCGGGACGAAACAGTTGAATGCGGTTGTCTCTCCTGCGAATGCGACGAACAAAAGTGTTGCATGGTCAACGTCAGATCCTGGCGTGGTAGTTGTTGATGAGAATGGGATTGTGACCGGGGTCGCGGAAGGAACGGCGACCATTACGGCAACTGCCGACGGGAAAAGCGCGAGCACGGTGGTAACGGTCAGCGACCGGCCGCAGCTTGTGCTGAACAGCTACCCGTCTGTGCTATTCAACAACGTCATCCAATCTCTTGCGGTCAACGTGTACAGCCGTGATGAACAGGCTGTCACTGTTGAAAAAGTCGAGATATACGAAAAAGGCAGGCTCTACACAACGTATACAGCGTCTGATTTGGAAAGCGCCGGAATCAGCGCAACTATCAATCCATACGCTAGTTGGGGCTTCAGCATCAACTACAAATACGGCATGTGGCTCGACAACAGTAAAACCAAAATCACAGTAAAAACACTAAACGGCAAAACATTTGAGTTCGAAACACCTATTGAATCGCTGTAAAAATTGATAGGTTACGAATTCATTTTCATACCAGGCACACAGCGGGGAAAAACGTCACACCATGGTGCCTGGGCTCCGGGTGCACCGGGAAGTTTTATGAAAGCAGATAGGATTCAATCCCTGTCTGCTTTTTCTTTATGAAAATATAAAGTGCACACCGCAAAACGTTCCCTCCTATCTTCCAACATTTACCGCCACATTTTTGTCATATAAGGTAATTGTCTGTAGTACTTGCCACTGCTAAAATAGGGTTAAATAAGAAGGAAATTCCACTCATTGTAATTTTAGTAATTCTCATAAAAAGGAACTATCCACTATGAAACTATCTCCTCTCCTTAAGTCGCAGCGGGGGCTAACGCTGATTGAGATATTGGCGGCCATGATGATCCTGACCATAATCATTGTTTCCATGCTGCCTATGTTTGCCCATTCCGCACGTTCCAATAGTTTTTCTAAAAACATGATCGATGCTACGTATGTGGCGGAGGCTCATATGGAGACTGCCTACAACCTGGTTTCCACTGTTCCGTCACTCGATAGCGCGACCGCGTCCCTCACAAGCATCGCCTACGGATATACCCTGACAACGGCCGATTGCCCCGCGGGCAGCAAGTGTTTCTATAAAGCTGACAGCGGGCATTACGTTTTTGTCCAGGTGGCCAATGCGGGCCTCGCTAATGAAATGGCCAAGGTGAAGGTCAAGGTTTTTAAGGATTCAACAAAAGCCGTTAAGGAAGCACAAATGGAAACATTGCTTACCTGGAACCAATAGGGGGTCCCTCATGCTGAAAAATCAGAAAGGCTTGTCTTTGGCAGAGGTTTTGGCAGGGGCTGCGCTTCTTTCGCTCATCATGATCCTTGGCAGCTCGATTTTCCTTTTCGGGCAAAAACAGGCGATCAATCAGTCGGCACAAGTCCAAAATCAGGCGGATGTCCGCCTGGGCCTGAATATCATCACGAAAGAGATCAGGAAGGCATCAAGCGTGACGGTCATAAACAACGTCCTGACGATAAACGATACAGATATTTATAAACTGGAAAATGGCAATCTGACGAAAAACGGCGTTCCGGTTATATCCAGCCTCAAGGATTTTAAGATTCAGATGGCCGGCACTAAAGTTACCATATCGATGTCTGCCAACAACACGCCGAACAATCCGCAAACCACATTATCAACGACGATTTTTATCAGAAAATAAAAAGGTACCCGGAAATGAGTGAGACATTGAAACGAGCGAGAACGATTTTAAAAAATGAATCCGGCATGGCTATGGTCATGGTGCTGCTTGTTTTGGTCGTCATTGTCATTATGGGGCTCAGCATGATGGCGATGGCGGCCAACAATATGAGGATGGGGACAGTTGAGCGCGGTTACCAGTCTGCGTATTACATCGCCGAGGCAGGCGCGACCGCCAGATTAAACGAGATGAGCCCGGCCATCCGGTCAGTCTATAAAAATGCGTCAACGTTGGAAAGTTTTTTTAGTGGGGTCGATGCGGCGCTTGAACTTGGCGTTGAAAAGTCATATACGGATTTTGAAGACACATTTGGTGACAAGCCGGTAGCCAAAGTGAGGATTGAAAAAATAACGAGCGATACGATTATTTCGTATACAATTGATTATAAAATTACATCGACTGGGACAATTAACAACCGGTCCAGAACCGTATCGAGAATTGTCCATGTATCGTGGAAACCCAAAAGCGTCGTAAGGAACATTTTCGCAGACACAGTCATGTTTGGCACAGATGGGTTAGACGTCGCAAACACCCCCATTTCAGGAAGTATCGGCACCAATGCTACCAAGGCGAGTGGAAATGTAAAAATTACAGGGAATAATGTAAATATTAATGAAAGCCAAATAAAATATGATGCCAAAACGCCTGTCATTCTCCCAGAATTCCCCGGCTTTCAAGTACCTATAACTGCCAAAGATTTTTCTGGTGATCAGTTAAAAATGAATCGCGATATGGCGTTCAAATGGTTAACTGTGGGCAGCGGCAAAACATTGATCATCGAAACAGGCGAATATAACCGGAATCTAGTAATCAGTAATCTGACATTATTTCAGGATGGAAAAATAAAAATTATAGGAAAAGGAAAGCTCTCCATTTTTGCCAAAACGATAGAGATGACCAGCGGATCCATTATTAACGTAGATAAAGATTTGGATAAGCTTTATGTGTTCCTTGAGGGATCGGGGGGTACTTTAAACAATGGAACCATCTACGGTTCAATGTATGCAAAAAGTGCTGATATGAATGTAAACAACATCAATGGCGTGCAAGGGCATATTATTACAGGCGGTACCTCGGTTAAGCTCAAAGGTGAGCCGCTCACCTATCCAAGGATGTTTTTTGCACCAAATGCAACTGTTGATTTAGATGTTACGTTTTCCGGATCGATTATTGCGAAAAAAATAATTTCCAAGGGTGCCAATACAACCGGTAAATTTGAATTTGTTCAAATCAACTATGAAAATTCCCCCATCTATGTCGATACCGGCGCAAATGGAACGCCATTACAGGACAGTATCGTCACCGACCCGCTTAGGGAAATTAATTAGAGTGTAATGCCCGGGCTTTCGGTTATGCCACCTCGGCCTTATGGAAACCTCTTAACCAGTTAAGCCTTGAAGACTTGGCTCCTGATCCCCTCGTAAAACTATAGCTTAAAGGCTGCTGAAGCAAATTGCTCAGCAGCCTTTTTTAATTGGTGGAACCTTGCCTTACGGGTATCTCGCCTTATTTTCCTTATTTAACCATACCAGTATAATAACTGTATGGAAAAATTAATTTAAAACCGTAACCAGCCTTACTTTTTACCAATTTAGAATTGAATGACTATTGGTTTTTTGCCGACTGAATAGGTTTTTTCTCGATACCTAATTGGAAATGCTGAGAAAAATACAAACGATTATTAATCTGTTAACCAAAATATTCGCATTGACGGCCTTTATATGTTTGGATAAGATAATGTAATAATAAATACTTAAACTCCATGAGTAAACGGGGGCGTTTGTGAAAATGTTATTCAAAAAACAATATCAGGATATCGCGGAGCTTTCAAAGAAAATCTTCCAGAACCCCGAATTAGGCTACAAGGAGTTCAAGACTAAAGACACCGTCAAGGAATTTTTGCTTAAGGTGAATCGGGACATCGAGATTGAAGAATTCAGTACTACAGGCCTGAAAACCTCACTCGGCAGCCAAACCGGGCTGAATATCGCGTTCATTGCCGAGTTGGATGCCGTCTATGCGCCAAGCCATAAGTGGTCGGATCCGCAAACCGGCGCCGCGCACAACTGCGGCCACTACACACAGGTTGGCATCGCACTCGCGCTGTATAGCTACCTTTATCAGACCAAAGCGTACAAAAATTACGATTTCAAGATAACGTTCGTATTTGTTCCTGCCGAGGAATACCTCGATCTGTCGTATCGAGCGAAACTAGTAGCTGATAAAACAATCAGTTATTACGGCGGCAAACCGGAAGCAATGAAGCTGGGTGTGTTCGATGATATAGATCTCGGCATTTGCGTCCACGCGATGGGTGGCGAATTCCCGGAACGAACGATTGAAGTCAACTGCGACTTGGCGGGCTTTTTGTACAAAAAATACACGTTCAAAGGGAAAGCGACCCATGCGGGGTTCGATCCTTTTTCGGCTAAAAATGCTTACAGCATGTCCACGCTCTTTAATGTGGCGTTGGGACTGAGCCGCCAGCAGCTAAGGGAAGATGAAATGGTACGGATTAATCCAATTGTGATGGAGTCCGACATGTCGACGAACGTCATCCCGAACCAAATTACCGTAGGGAGCGACGTCAGGACGCAATCCGTCGGCTATATGAAAGAGGTCGTCAAGCGGATGGACGACGCGGCCATCGGAAGCGCCCGCGCCCTTCAGGGGGAAGTCGCGATTGAAACACAAATGGGCTATCTGCCTTTCGTCCAGGACCGCTACCTGAACGAGTTCGTGATCAGCGCTTTTGAAAAAAATGATGAGATTGCCGCAATCAAAAACAACAATCCAATTAGTGCCGCCGGCGATATCGGGGACCTTTCCTACATGTTCCCGTGCATCCAGGTCGGGTACAGCGGATTTACAGGGACGATTCACGGCGATGATTTCATTGATATCGACCCGGAATATATCTTTGAGGTATTCCCGAGATTCATGGCCCAGGTACTCGAGGAAATGAAGGGGAAAATCGACCGCGAAAAGCTGTACAAACGTTCTTTCGCGGACTACGAAAAATTGCTTGCGGCGATTTTGGAGTAGTGACATGAAATGGCGCCGGGCCGGGAAATAAGACATGGTTTTTCAGGACCCCACATTGCCATTATTTTTTTAAAAACTAACCACAATAGAGAGAGGCTGACCATGAAATCGAAATTTATTTATTTGCTCGTATTTGTCCTGCTCGTCATCACTGCCGCTGAATTTATTGGTTTCCAGGCAATTACGATTGGAACCATCAAGATCGGCCTTTTGCCGTTGGTGTTTGCCATCCTGATTACAATGATTTTGGGGATACCTGTATTTCGGAAAGGAATTTTAAAAAATATCTACAGCCGTGAGAATGTCCTGTTTTCGAGCAAGTATTTGATTTTTATTATGCTTCCGTTAATGGCAAGGTATGGGGCGGATGTCGCACCGCATCTGCAAGAAATTCTTAAGCTTGGCTGGATTTTTCTTTTCCAGGAGCTAGGGAACCTGGGGACAGTCGTTCTTGGGCTGCCGGTTGCATTGTTTCTCGGCCTGCGGCGGGAAGCCATCGGCTCGACGCTCGGGCTTGGCCGTGAAGGGGAACTTGCGTATATTACCGAAAAATATACGCTTGATTCAGCTGAAGGGCGCGGGGTATTATCGCTCTATATCATTGGTACGCTGTTTGGCGCGATTTTCTTCAGCATCCTCGCACCGATCCTGCTTGACCTTGGCTTCCGTGTCGAGGCGCTCGCGATTGCTTCAGGCATGGGATCCGCCAGCATGATGACAGCCTCGTCCTCAAGCCTGGTCGCACGGATGCCGGACATGCAAAGCACAATTTTGGCATACGCTTCCGCAAGCCAGCTTTTGACCAGCTTCCTCGGTACGTTTACAATGGTTTTCCTTGCGGTTCCACTGCAGCGCTTCATGTACCGTCTATTTGTAAGGGGTGAAAAATAATGGCCGCGGGATTAAATAAATATGTGAAATTCGGACTGATTTTATTGCTCAGCATCGGGCTGATTTTATTCACCCAGCAAATCAAACTGATAAAAAACCCGGATTCAACGCCGATATCGGTTATGACGATTTACGGATTGATTGTATTGTGGATGTTTTCCTTCATTGGCATCCTGATTTCCGATTTGGTGAAAAAGGTTCCCGTAAGTTTTGTCAAGGACTTCCCGGTCCTCGGCTGGGTGGCGATTACGTCGCTCATTTTCTGCTCCATTTCGGACTGGTTCATCAAGGCGATCGGCGCGGTCGACTTCCTGTCCATCACCACGCCAATCCTGGCCTTTGCGGGAATCTCCGTCGTCGACCAGCTCGTGGATCTAAGGAAAACCTCCTGGAAAGTCGCCATCGTCGCCGTCTTCGTCTTTACAGGCACTTACATCGGCAGCGCATTGCTGGCCCAATTCGGACTCTTCGTGTCTGGGAAGTAAAGAAAGATATTTTTCAAAACCCGTTAAGTCATTTACTTGCGGGTTTTTTCCTTTTCAAGAATGTAGAATCTTATAACAGCATTGATTGAAGAAATAGCGTAACGGTCCTTGATTGTTCGCACTTGTGAATTTGTTTTGTAAGCGCTATATTTATAATATACAAAATTTCGTATATTGCATATTGTTAAGGTTGTGATGAGATGTCGCGTATTTGGGAAAGCCTTTTTTCTAAAAATGGCCTGGCAGCCAGGTATATTGCAAAAGAGTTATTGGATTTGGAGGAAGGGCAGCGCATACCGCGGGTCAGTGACTTCACTGACAAGCTGGATTTGGGAAGAGGGACTGTCCAGGGAGCCATAAAAGTTCTTGAGGATTTGCACGCCATCCAATTGGAATCAAGGGGGCATTTGGGGACTTTCCTGCGTAAAAGGGATGTGAATTTACTGTATGAAATCGCCGGGATCGGGCCAATCATTGGCGTCATGCCCTTGCCTTATTCCAGAAGGTACGAAGGGCTGGCCACCGGACTGATTGAGGAGCTGCAAGGTTTGAATATTAAAGTGGGCCTCGCCTATATGCGGGGGGCAATTCCGCGGATTGAAGCTTTGAAATCCCGCCGATATGATTTTTCGATCATGTCCTTATTGGCGGCTGAAAAAGCTGTCAGAAGATTTGATGGCCTTGAAATCATCAGGGATTTCGGAGAGGAATCCTATGTTACCTCGCATAAAATCTTTTTTTCTAATGGGCAGTTCAATTCAATCAAGGACGGAATGAGAGTGGGAATTGATTACTCGTCTATCGACCAGGCGGAAATCACATTGCGTGAATGTAAGGGGAAACAAGTAGAATTTATTGAATCAGGTTATATGCAGCTTTTCTCTATGTTAAAAGAAGGCACGATTGATGCCGCTGTTTGGAATTCGGATGAGGAAAATACCCTTCGAACATTTCCTTCTTCCGATTTTACATCCAAGGAGGCAAACGAACTGGCAGCCAAGGCTACGACAGCTGTGGTAATCGTAGAGTCAATGCGGAATGAAATAAAGGAGCGGATCCAGTCCATCAATATTGGAAACGTCATGCGTACCCAGCGTCTAGTTATCGAGGGAAAAAAGTATCCGCATTACTAGGTGGACTAATTTTCCTTTGAGATGAATATACTAAATACAGTATTTTGGAGGATTTTATGAATATCAAAGATCTTAAAGAGAGACTTTCTATTTTACTAGATTCTGAAGTAATCACAGAAAGGTCGGCGAGCATTTGCCTTGAGGCATGTAAGCAGCTGCTAAAGCGTTTGGGAGCGGAACATATCGAGGGTTCCGAAATGTTATTTACCCATTTGCCGACCGCGATTTCGAGAATTGAAAGGGGTGAAGAAATCGAAGGGCCAATGCCTGAATTGATGGGAGAGGTAAGACAATCTCAATGGTTTGATGAGGCAATGGAAGAAATTAGATACGTTGAAACAATCCACGGAAAACCATTGCCGCCCGAAGAAATTGATTATCTATTGCTTCACTATACAAATGTGTTTTTGCAAAACCATATAAGGAGAGTGACGGAATGAAAATTGTAATTGGCGGCCAAGTAGATAAAAAGGAGATTGATAGTTTAGTAAAAAGCTTTGATAGCAGTATTACGACAATTGTTAAATCGGATCTCGACGCAGCGATGGCGGTCAAGACCGGCCAGGCAGATTATTATCTAGGCGCATGCCATACCGGTGGCGGCGGCGCTTTGGCCATGGCAATCGCGCTTCTGGGAAAACCAAAATGTGAAACGGTCTCAATGCCCGGCAAAAGGCCCGTCGAGGAGAATGTGATTCAGGCGGTTAATGAAGGAAAGGTAGCCTTTGGCTTTACGGCTGACCATAAAGATCAGGCAGTTCCAATGATTCTGGCAGCAATAAAAAGTAAGGCCTAAATCTACATTTATTAGGAGGAAAAAACGATGGAAATGACGTTGATTGTCTTAATCGGTGCTGTTGCTGCTGTCTTGGCCAATATGAATATCGCGGTGTTCAATGACGGGCTCCGCCCAATTGTTTCGGAACATACAGAAGGCCGGCTGACAAGAAGGGACCTGGCCTTCACCGCATTCGCGATGAGTTTTGGTCTGGTAATCGGCTTCGGGATACCCTTCACATTAACGGCAAGTATTATTTTAATCCACAGTATCCTGCTTGGGACTGACATTATCGGGCTGATGACTCCAAAGAACAAGTGGGGCACACCTGTGGCAGCAATCATTGGCGGTGCTTATGGCGCCGGCTTGCTCGTTGGGCTAGAGGGGTTCGTAAAGCTCTTTGAAAAACTTCCCTTGAACTTTCTTCCGGCCATGGGCCAGGTCGGCGCGCCGGTCGTCGTTACGTTTATGGCATTCCCCGCGCTTGCGGTCGCTTTTCAGTTCAGTGTAAAAAAAGGACTCGTAACTTTTATCGTTTCTGCAATCGTTCGCCAATTGGCTGTTTTTGTAAATGAAAACAAATTTTTGACCTTCTCCGACACAGCAGTCACCTTGAACCAGGAAGGTATGGCACTTATTACAGGTATGATTTTCCTTCTCGTTTTTGCAATGAAAGAAAAGAAAGAGGAAGGCACTTCAATCGATCTGGCAGCCATCTTCAGTGACAAGGTAGCCAAGATCCGAAAGAATGTCGTTTTCTTCATGATTATCGGAGGCTTAATTGCCGCTGCGACGAACCTGGCCATCATGGCTGGGGATCCTATTTCTCTCAATCTGCTTGCTGATGGCAAAGAGACTGACGCGGGAATTGCGGCTGCCGCGCGTGCTCTTGGGTTCATTCCTTTAATAGCGAGTACCGCGATTGCAACGGGTGTATACAGCCCAGTTGGCTTTACGCTCATATTTGTTGTCGGTCTATTCTCACCGAATGTCTGGGTTGCTTTACTAGCAGGTGTTATTGTTATTTTCCTCGAAGTCATGCTTTTGGCTAGTATTGCAAGATTTTTGGATAAATACCCCGGCATCCGTAATTCTGGTGAAAATATCCGAAACGCCATGTCGAAGTTGCTTGAGGTTGCGCTATTGATTGGCGGCGCCAATGCCGCAAATGCGATTGCCCCTGGATTTGGGTTCTTTTTCATCGCTGGGACTTACTTGTTGAATGAGGCTGCCGGCCGGCCAATTGTGCGCATGGCGGTAGGTCCGGTTGGCGCGATTCTAGTAGGAATCATTGCAAACATTCTAGTGGTGATGGGGCTTATGACAATTCCAAAATAGGAACGAGGGTTCAAGATGATACAAACAGTCCTAGGCAAGATCAAGCCGGAGGAATTCGGCGTTTGCGCTGTCCATGAACATTTGTCGATTGACCTTTCGAGAATTAAGAAAGATCCTGATACGATCCTTGATGACGAAGAGGGCATGCTTGAGGAATTGAATGATTTTTACCGGCTGGGCGGCCGTTCGATGGTGGAAGTGACGAATGATGGAATGGGCCGGGATGTTAATAGATTAAAAAGGCTAAGTGAGAAATCAGGCGTGCATATTGTAACCTGCACCGGCTTTTATAAAGATCCATTTATTCCGTACTATGCCGCCGAGTGGGATTCTGAACAATTTGCCAGGCATTTTATCCGCGAAGCAAAAGAAGGAATTGATGGGACTGGGATTCTTCCAGGCGTCATTGGCGAGGTTGGCTCCAGCAAGGATGAGATGAAGCCTATTGAAAAAGAGCTGTTGATTGGAGCGGCCATTGCGGGGAAGGAAACCGGGCTTCCAGTGACAACTCATACGACACTTGGGACATTGGGATTTGAACAAGTCGAATTATTGACTTCCCACGGACTGCCAGCCGAACAAATCATTATTGGCCATCAGGACCTTAATCCGAATAAGGATGAGGTTCTGGCTGTCCTTGAAACAGGCGTCTTCATTGATTTTGACACGATTGGCAAAAACAACTACCGCCCAGATGAAGAGCGGGTTGACTTTTTGCTAGATTTCATCGTGCGCGGATATGAAAAACAAATTCTATTATCGGCGGATTTAACAAGGAAATCACATTGGAAAAAACATGGCGGCCCTGGATATGGGCTAGTTCTTGAGCACTTTGTGCCGCGTCTCAGAACAGCGGGAGTACCAGAGGAAGTTATTCATCTATTCCTGGTTTCCAATCCAGCAAGAGCTTTTACGATTAAGGAGTGATTCACGTTGCCGGGATATGATCGAACTAAGCTAAAATACGCGGAATCGGTTTTGCCGAGTTTATCAATTGATGAAGCAAAAGAATTGCAGTTCAGTCTTGTCCATATGATGAGCAGGCATTTTGAAGGGAAGCAGTTTTTATCAATGGGCGATTTGGGCGTTTCCCCGAAATGGAAACGCCCTGAACAAACATACCTGGTGGAACGGGCTATCGCTGATTTCTTTGAAGCGGAGGAGTGCGCACTCGTAAGGGGTGCTGGAACAGGGGCGATTCGCACTATCTTGAGTTCACTTCTTTCCGCGGGAGAAAAAATGATCATCCATAGTGCCCCGGTTTACATGACGACGAAGGAAACAATCCGGATCCTTGGCTTGAATACGGTAAGCGCCGATTATAACAGGATTGAGGATGTCCAAAACGTAGTCAACACGGTAAGTGACGCGAAGGTTTTTTATATACAGCATGCGCGGCAGCAGCCTACCGACACTTATAGTCTAAAGGAAGTAATTTCGGCGGTGAAAAGTGTCCGCCCGGATTTGCCAATCGTCGTGGACGATAACTATTGTGCATTCAAGACCCATGGAATTGGCGTGGAGTATGGAGCGGATTACTCTACCTTTTCTGGTTTTAAAGTATTGGGCCCTGAAGGCATCGGCATCATTGTAGGAAAAAAGGAAGCAATCGATTTTATCCATGAACGTAATTATTCCGGAGGCGGCCAGGTTCAGGGGTACGAAGCGATGGAACTTTTAAGAATGATGACTTTCGCCCCGGTTTCCCTCGCCATCCAGAACGAACAGGTTGAGGAATTGTGCAGGCGGTTAAATGAAGGGGAAGTGCCTGGAATCGATTCTGCCTATATGACAAACGCCCAATCGAAAAACGTCATTGTTGAATTGGCCCATCCAATCGCGAAAAAAGTCATTTCCATCAGTGATACGAAAGGCGCTGCGACCCACCCGGTGGGGGCCGAGTCAAAATACGAGATTATCCCGATGATTTACCGTGTGTCAGGAAGCTTTATTGAAGCCCAGCCCCGCCTCAAGGACTATGGACTCAGAATCAATCCGATGAAGGCGGGCGCGTCGACGATCATTTCAATTTTGCAAAAAGCGATACCGGAAGCAATGGAAACATGAGATACGCATCGTTAGAGAATCCCAATGAAAAGGGGGGAACTTCATGTTTTTAGATGTTACGAAAAGAAGGAATCCAGGGCTAATCCGTACCGGCACCGCGCTGCACCAAATGGGGAAGATTCCCCCAAATACGTATGTGATTGATTTGGATAGTTTACAAGAAAATGTGAGGCTGCTTTCCAAGGCCGCTAAAGAGCACAACTTTCATCTTTATTTTATGAGCAAGCAGCTGGGCAGGCTTCCCGAAGTTGCCAAACTTATCTCTGGGAATGGCATTCAAAAAGCTGTTGCGGTTGAATTCGATGAAGGGAAGACATTGTTTGAAGCGGGAATTCCGATTGGAAATATCGGGCACCTTGTCCAGCCCGGCAAAAACCAATGGGATGAAGTGCTTTCGTGGAAACCCGAGGTCGTGACCATCTTTTCGAACGAAAAAGCAGAACAGGTGTCGAATGCGGCAATAAAGCTTGGCCAAGTCCAGGATATCTTGCTTAAAGTGTATGGGGAATCTGATCTTATTTATCCGGGGCAGGAAGGCGGATTCCAATTGAGGGATTTGCCATCCTCCTTGGCCATATTGAAAAGCTTGCCGGGAATCAGGATAGCCGGCATTACAACATTCCCGAATTTCCAGCTCTCGGAATCCCATGATGCCATGATTCCGACCCCCAACTTTTATACATTGTTAAAGGCAAGAGTCATTCTTGAGCAGAATGGCATTACAGTCCAACAGGTCAATGGGCCAAGTGCGACGAGTGTAGAAACGATTCCATTTTTGGCTGAAAACGGGGTAACCCACGGTGAACCCGGACACGCACTCACCGGGACAACTCCATTGCATGCGTATAAGGATTTACCGGAAAAGCCCGCTATCATCTATGTAACCGAGGTATCCCATTGCGATTCAGATTATAGTTATGTGATTGGCGGAGGGTATTATGGCCGTTCAAATTTATCCGGCTGCCTGGTGGGCGATTCCGAGGAAACCATCTTGGATCAATTTGTCCCCGCCTATGAAGGGAGCCCCGAAGCGATCGACTATTATGGCAGAATCGGAAAAAGTGATAACTTCACGATAAAAACTGGAGACACAGCCGTGTTCGCCTTCCGGACTCAAGTGTTTGTCACGAGGGCCCATATCGCGCTGGTTAAAGGCATTCAATCTGGAAATCCTGAGCTGGTGCATTTCGAAAGGAAGTGGTAACAATGGCAAAAGCGATTTTGCTAGTCATTGACAGCTTCGGGATTGGCGCGATGGAGGATTGCAACGAATTTAATCCGGCGGACTGCCAAGCAAACACATTTAATCACATCCGCGAAGCTGTTCCTTCATTGCATATTCCAACTTTATATGGACTTGGGCTCGGGGCGCTTTCGGACGGGAAAGAACCTTCCATCCATGCTTACGGGAAATCGAAGCTAGCCCACCATGGCGCGGATACGTATCTTGGCCACCAGGAAATCGCCGGGAGCTGTCCGAAAAAGTCCACGAAAAGATTGATGAAGGACATCCATCAGGAATTGGCAGCGGCACTTAAAGAGAAGGGCTATGAAATCAGCTATCCTTGGCCAGGGCGTCCCGTTTTCGTCGTCAACGGTGGGTGTGTTGTCGGGGATAATCTAGAGTCTTCTTTAGGTAATATTATCAATCTTTGTGCAGACTTTAACATAATGCCGTTCGAAGATTTAAAAAAGGTCGGCAAAATAGTCCGCGAACACGTCGACACCAGCAGGGTGATCGCATATGGGGGACCGTATACTTCCATTAAAAAAATCCTTTCTGTCGTGAAAGAGAAGAATCCTGGCCAGTGGGGAGTCGACAGCCCGAAAGCAGGCGTTTATGGGAAGGGCTACGAAGTTTATCATATGGGATATGGGGTCAATATAAAAGGACAGTTCCCGATGATTGCCGCGCAACATAGTCTAAAGGTTTACCGCATCGGCAAAACAGCCGATGTCCTGCACGGAAAGGGACCAGCCTACCCGCTCGTCGATACTGATAAAATCCTCCAGGTTTTGAAGGAAACATACGAACAGGAGGAAGAGAACGCGGCCTACCTTGTTAATATACAGGAAACCGATCTTGCGGGACATTCCGAGGATCCGGACTGGTATGCGGAAATATTGAATAAAACGGACCAGTGGCTGGAAGACTTTCTTCCTTCGATGAATGAAGAAGATATGATCATCATCATGGCTGACCATGGAAATGACCCTACCATTGGCCATTCAAATCACACCCGTGAATATGTTCCGATTATGATCTCGGGAAAAAAAGTCCGGCAAGTCCATATCGGAACCCGGGAAACGATGGCCGATATCGGGGCCACACTCAGTGCCTTCTTCGGCTTGCCAAAAACCGAACAGGGAGAAAGCTTTTTAAGCATGATTCTTAAATAGCAAACGAAAAGGAAGCAGGAAAAACCTGCTTCCTTCTATTGTATTACCCAACTTCACTCGGCATGGTAGCTGATGAGGTTGGTGAAAATGCGATATCCGCCGGGAACCTGCCCCTGGATTTGGCGGTAGAAGACGAGATTTGTATAAAGGTATGTGCCTTTACCGTAGTTGGCCATAAGGATGCCGCCATCGAATGGCGCTTCTCCCGGGTCGGCCATGCTGACAAATGTCTGATACTCAGGCGCCCAAGCCATCGGGTAGTACAGCCCCCGTTCCTGGACCCAGCCGGACCAGTCACTGTCCGTGATCTTGTTCGGATAGTTGAACAGCGGCGAATCAGGCTGCAGCACAGTCACTTTGGCGTTTTCATCCGTTACCCTCCACTTAATGGACGGGCTGCCGATTGTCAGTGGATAGGGCGCAGTCGTATCCTTGTTCCAGCCATCCTCCGGTTTATGGTATTGGACGACCAGGTGCCCGCCATTTGCGACGTATTCCTTCAGGCGTTCATTGTTCGCCTTCAAGTCATGGCGCGACAAGTAGGCGCGGATGCCGGTAACAATCGTATCGTACTGGCTCAAATCCCCAGAAGCCAAATCGGCCTCCGTCAGCTTCGTAATATTCAAACCCGCATTCGCAAGGTAATCAGCGACCATATCAAAGCCACTCTCAATATAGCCGATTTTCAAATCGCGATTAACAAGCAGCTCGAACGCGACTCCGTTCACCTTCGCGGGATACTCGTAATAAAACGTCCCGATATGGCCGTAGCTGATTTCCTGGATCGTCGAGCCGACCGTTTTCCCATTCACTTCGGCCACAGCGTCAATTTCGAAGTTCCCTTCCTTCACGTCAGCAGGCGGAACGAGCTTAAAGGCAACTTCTTTTTCCTCAAGCTTTTTGGAAAATTGGACAACACCCACAGCCGGCGACGCATTCCAACCTGCCGGGACGTTCAGTGCAACCTTCGCGCTTGTCTCTCCATCATGGTAATTCCTCACCTTAACGGTAACCGGGATTTCATCCTGAACATTCGCGGTATTCACGACGATATCCTCCGGCGACAATGTCAGCGCCACATCCGGGAGGACCGCCACCGTTCCGTCAAGCTCCTTCACCTGTACGGTTTTAGCGCCGGCGGATTCAAAGCTGACAGCCGTGCGGATAGCCGGTTCGTTGTACGCATGGTAGTAATCGGCGTCCTTAGGCACAGCAACTTTAAACGTTAGCTTTGCCGCTTCACCCGGAGACAGGCTGCCAGCTGAACCGTTCCCTGAAACCTTCCAGCCATCCGGAACGAGCAATTCAGCCTTGGCGTTTTTCAGTTCCTGTCCGCCGTTGTTTTTAAGCTCGACAGTCACAGTCGTCGTTTGTCCCTGATTCAGGATGTTGTCGGCAGCTTTTGCGTCAGCGGTGAGGCCGGAAGCTTCGAAGCTTGCTTCCTGGAGCTGCTCTTCCTTAAGGGATAGCTTATGGAGGAGGTCGTTTTTCAAAGCAGCATCAAGCTTTGCGCTTTTTGTTTTATCCAAAAGCCTGTTGACATCCTTCAATGCTTTCTGGCTCGTGGAAAATACACTGTCCCTGTTAGGGTAGGCGGCGATGATTGCATCGAGTTCTTCCTGAAGCTTAGTGAATTGAATCTTCAGGTCATTCGCGTTTTTCGGTAAAACTTGCGCCCATTCACTGAAGTCATATGGAATACCCGCGAACAGGCTGTTGTCTCCTTTTGTGTCAACGGCGGACTTCACTAGCTGAAGATGCGCTTGCCGTGGGGCAACAGGGATGTCGCTTCCCATTCCCTGGCTTTTGTGCATATAGCGTGACTGTTCGCCGAGCTGTGGATACGACATCCCGTAAATCGGATCGAACATGCCAATTTCAATCGAGGTAGTCACAACATCCTTTGATACTGGAAGATAGAATTTTTTCACCTGCCAGACAGACAGGCCTTCTTTTAATTGTTCAGGATAAACGGCGGGATCCGAGGCGTCCTTAAAGGCTTTTTCGCTTAGGATGGATATCGCGCGGTGATGGCCGTGCTGTGTATCGACGTTCAGGAAGGATGGCATGACGATGTCAGGCTGGTATGTCCGGATGAAGCGGATCAGCCGTTCGTATGTGACATCTTCTCCCCATTTTTCCAACGTTTCATCGGGGCTTTTTGAAAAGCCGAAATCATAAATATCGTCCGAGGTTGTTTCGCTGAGATGATAGGCCTTTACGCCAGTTATTTTCGCGGCCTCGATCATTTCCCTTGAACGGATGATGCCGAGGGCGTTGCCCAATTCCTGGCCGATTTCATTTTGCCCGCCCTCGCCGCGGTTGGCGATCAGGCTGGACGTTTTCACGCCGAGCCCCCTTGACAAATAGGCGAGAAGATCGCTCCGTTCATCGTCGGGGTGCGCACCGGTATTCAAGAATGTAACCGTCGTTCCAAGCGGTTTGACAACATTCCAAAGGCTGACATCCGGCCCGTCCGCTTTGGCGGCGCCGCCTGAAAACGGGAGGAGCGTGATGACAAGCAGCAGTGAAGCAAACACGTTCAACAATTTTTTCATGCTTTGTAACCCCTTTCATTTTTATGTAAGACAAGCTCTTAATAAGGAGTTTTCCCTCCTCATTGCCAATTACGTTAGTTAATCTAAATAACTAACGAGGCGCGGGCTGTCACTTAAGAAATAGCATAAGGAGAAAATAATGTAAATAATTCAATATTGGGAAAATTATAAATAGTTATTAAGGCCCATTAAGTGAATGTTTGTGCAATTCCGAATATAATTTCTTGTAAACGATTGCATTATTCGTTATAGTTTGGTTAATTAGTAGAATTTACTAACCAACTAATAAGGCCGTGATTGAATGACCACAACCAAAATGACAGTTAAACAGAAGAACAAGAGGAACGTGTTGGGCTGTATCCGCGAGCATTCGCCGATTTCACGGGCCGAAATTGCCGTGAAGGCGCGGATCAGTAAACCGACCGTTTCGCTCTTGGTCGACGAACTGCTTAAGGAAAAGCTAGTTTTTGAAAAAGGGATCGGCGAGTCGTCCTCGCAGGGTGGAAGAAGGCCTATCCAGCTTTATTTTAACGAAAAGGCGTTTTTTATCGTCGGGACCGACATCGGCGGGACGAAGGTAAAGACGATCATTTCCGACCTGGGAGGCAATATTATCGCTTCAAGCAGCTTTAAGACCGGGCAGTATTTGAATTCAGGACTCCTTAGGCAGATTTCAAAGGAAATCGACTGCCTCATCGAGAGAAACGGTATCGATCCGGGAAAAGTCCTTGGTATGGGTGCCGGCATTCCCGGGATTACCGAAACGGAGATGGGCATCGTTACCGAAGCCCCAAGCCTGAACTGGATTCGTTATCCGTTCATAGCCGAAGCGAAGCAAATTTTCCCGTTTCCGGTTTATGTCGACAACGATGTGAATGTCGCCGCGCTTGGGGAACAATGGCTCGGAAATGCTAAAAATAAGCGGAATGTTTTATTCATCGCGGTCGGGACAGGAATAGGAAGCGGAATTATCATCCATAACAAGCTATATCGCGGGGCGTCTTATGCTGCCGGGGAGCTTGGCTATATGGTTACTGATAAGAATGATATGAATGGAGACTTCACGCCTGTTTTCCACAGGTATGGATACCTGGAGAGCGTGGCGGGAGGGAAGGCGATTGGCGCGCGATTGACGAAGGCCGTGCTTGGCCATCCCGGGCATCCTCTATATGAAGAGGCAAAGGAGGCCGAACTGCCCGGCGAAATGGCGTTCAAGCTTGCGAAGTCCGGGGATAAAACGGCTTTGGCCGTCCTCGATGAGGCGGTCGGGCACCTCGCGTATGGAATTATCAACGCGGCCAGCCTATTGAATCCGGAAGTCATTATTTTGGGAGGTGGTGTGTTTAAGTCAGCTGACATGCTTTTGCCAAAATTGAAGGAAATCGTCAATCAATATCTTCCGAGTCCGCCAGAATTAAAGATTTCCCAACTTGGTGAGAATGCAGGCGCCCTTGGAGCAGTCTCTTTGTTTCTACGGGAGCACGAATCGATTTTCAAAATTTAAGTTTAGGGGGAATTTTTTATGAAAAAGAAAAAGGTATCCGTACTTATGGCATTGACGATGTCTGCCTCATTGCTGCTCGCGGCCTGCGGAGGGAACGAAGAGGGTTCGGGATCAAAGAAAACAACGGGCGACACAGGTGAAAAGAAGGAAAAGCTTGAAGAAAAAATTGTTGTTTATTCACCGCATGGCAAGGATATTTTATCCAAATTCGAGCAGCAGTTCGAGAGCAAATACAATGTAGATGTTGAATGGCTGGACATGGGTTCTCAGGAAATCCTGGACCGGATCCGTTCCGAAAAGAACAACCCGCAGGCTGACGTTTGGTGGGGGGCTCCTTCGGTGAACTTTGATCAGGCGAAGGATGAAGGCCTGCTTCAGCCGTATGAGCCATCCTATTCCGGCAGCTTGGCAGAAGGCTTCCATGACGCGGATTGGAACTGGACCGGAACGAGCCAGACTCCGGAAGTCATCATGTTCAACACCAAGCAGCTGAAGAAAGAAGATGCCCCGAAGGACTGGGATGAGCTTCTTGATCCTAAATGGAAGAACAAGATCATCATCCGTTATCCTCTCGCATCCGGGACAATGAGGACAATTTTCTCATCAATGATTTACCGCGACTTCAAAGATTCCGGCGATCCGAATGCTGGTTACGAGTGGCTGAAAAAGCTTGATGCGAATACAAAGGAATATGCCGCAAACCCTGAAATGATGTACAACAAGGTTGCAAAAGGTGAAGGAATCCTTTCTGTCTGGGCGATGCCGGACGTCGTTATGCTGAAAGAAAACAAAAATTATCCATTTGAATTCATTATTCCGGAAAGTGGGACGCCGGTTTTGACAGAGGGGATTGCTGTCGTAAAAGGCGCGCCGCATCCGAAAGCCGCTGAAGCATTCTATGAGTTCGTCAACACACCTGAAGCCGCGAAGCTTTTGGCTGAAGAGTTTTACCGCATCCCGACAAGGGACGATGTGAAGGATTTGCCGAAGTGGATTACCGATACGGAAATCAAGGCGATGGATATCGACTGGAAAGTGTTCCAGAAGGAAAGCGATGGCTGGATGAAGTATTGGGATGAAAACATCAAGAGCGGAGAGAAAGAAATTAAAGAATAGGAAGTGTACTCGGTATGGCGTCAATTAAAATTGAGAATGTCCAAAAAGCCTTCGGAAAAGTGGTCGCGGTCGATCATTTGAACCTTGAAATAAAAGATGGCGAGTTTTTCACGTTTCTGGGCCCAAGCGGCTGCGGCAAGACAACTACGCTCCGTATGATCGCCGGCTTCTATTATCCGACTAAAGGTGTCGTGCGGTTTGGCGATAAGGATATGACGCGAGTACCTCCTGAAAAAAGAAATACGGGCATGGTTTTCCAAAACTATGCCCTTTTTCCCCACATGACGGTTTTTGAAAATGTCGCCTATGGCTTGAGGGTAAGGAAGGTAGGCTCGGCTGCTTTAAAGACCCGTGTCCAGGATGTTCTTCGCAAAGTCAGGCTTGACCAATATTCCGATCGCCAGGTTAGCCAGTTGAGCGGAGGCCAGCAGCAGCGTGTCGCACTTGCCCGCGCCCTGGTCATCGAGCCGGAAATCCTGCTACTCGATGAGCCGCTCAGCAATCTCGACGCGAAGCTGCGCGATGAGATGAGGAGCGAGATTTTAAGGCTGCAAAAAGAATATAAAATCACGACGATCTACGTTACGCATGACCAGGCGGAAGCCCTGTCAATGAGCGATAGGATTGCCGTATTCAATTTCGGGGTCTGCCACCAGGTCGGGACGCCTTCCGAAATCTACAATGAACCAGTAAATGATTTCGTTGCCGGGTTCATCGGTGAAATCAATCTTCTGCCGGCCGAAGTCGATAAAATAGAAAACAGCCAAGTGACAGTATCAGCCAAAACCGGCGAGGATACAAAGAAACTTGTTGTACATAACGACCCATTTAACTTTAACCCGAAAAACGAAGGAGCGCTGGCGCTTTCAATCCGGCCCGAATCGGTCAAGCTCCACAGCGAGCCCGCTGGCAGGCAGAATGAATTTCGCGGCAAGGTTGAAAATGTTGAATTTTTCGGCTCGCTCGTCAATGCGACTGTCAATATTGACGGCATGCTTCTCCAGGCGAACATGCTGAACAACGTGAAGACAAACCTTCAGCCGGGCGCGGATGTATGGGCAGAGCTACCGGAGGATCAAATTAGGATCATTCCAGTCGTGAGTGGTGATCCGGCATGATAAAAAACCGCGATACGAGATTCACCGTCCTGCTGCTCATCCCGGTCCTCCTTGTATTGATTTCATATGTCCTTTATCCGTCAATCCGGACGATCATCGAAAGCCTCGATAAAGGCGGGAGCTTAAGCTTCGGGAACTATCAGGATTTCTTCATTCAGGAGTCGCGGACAAATCTGCAGGCCTTATGGAATTCGGTTTATATTTCGGTTTTAAGTGTCCTGCTCAGCGCTTTGATCGGGATTCCGCTTGCCTTCATCTTCAATCGCTATGATTTTCCGGGACGCGGCTTTTTCGCTTCCGCGGCAATCATGCCGATTGTCCTGCCTTCGCTCGTCGGCGTCATGGCGTTCATGTTTTTATACGGCGAATCCGGCCTCATTCCGAATGGAATCAAGGATTTGTTCGGGCTTGAAAAAGTTCCTTTTAAAATCGGCGGGGTTTCGGGAATCCTGATTGTCCATGCCTATACGATGTATGTGTATTTCTATATGACGGTTTCATCAGCAATCAATAAAATCGACCCTTCGCTAGAAGAAGCGGCGTATAATCTCGGCGCGAGCAGGTACAAGGTGTTTTGGCAGGTCACGTTCCCGCTGTTGACGCCCGCGATCGTTGCAGCGTCGCTGCTTGTATTCATGATTTCGATGGCCTCCTTCAGCGCGCCGTTTTTGCTCGCGGGGGGATACCGCGTCCTGAGTTTGCAGATTTATTTTTCAAAAATAAACGGTGACATGGAGATTGCCGCGACGCAGTCTGTCATCCTGTCGATTGTGTCGATCGCGTTCCTGCTGTTCATGCGCTGGTACCAGAACCGGAAGGACTACCGGATGGCCTCTAAGGGAATCGGCGCGCACAGGAGCGAAGTGAAGAACCCTGTGCTGAAGTGGGTGCTTGTTGTAATTGGCGTACTTGGCGTCATCATCTTGCTTTTGCCGCATTTCACCATCCTGCTCCTGTCGCTCGTGCCGGACGGAACGTGGACGTGGCAGACGTATCCATCCGTTTTCAATTTTGAAAATTACAGGCTGCTGTTTCAGGATCCAAATATCTTTAAGCCTTTGAAAAACAGCTTGATTTTGTCGTTCATCGCGACGGCGGGGAACTTGGTGTTCGGCGTGCTGACGTCGTACGTGCTTGTTAAGAGGAAGTTTGTCGGCAAAAACTTCGTCGATATCCTCGTGATGATTCCGTGGGCGCTGCCTGCGACCGTTATTGGGATGAACCTGATTTTCGCGTTTAATGAGCCGACGATTTTCACGTTCGGCAACATCCTTGTCGGGACGTTCTGGATCTTGCCGCTCGCTTATTTCATCAGGCATATCCCGCTCGTTGTCCGTTCGACGAATGCCGTGCTTGAGCAGCTCGATGATTCGATTGAAGAGGCGTCAAGAAGTCTTGGTGCGAAATGGTTTTACACGTTTAGAAAAGTGATTCTGCCAATTATCATGCCCGGGGTTCTCGCCGGAACTTTGTTGGCGTTCGTTGAATCCGTCGGCGAGTTCCCGACATCGGTCCTGCTTTACACGATTTCGAACAGGCCGATCTCAATCGAAATCATGAACCAGCTACGGATGTTCAACATGGGCCAGGCCGCAGCTTACGGCATGATCCAAATCGGCCTCATCGCCCTTGTCCTCTTCATATCCAACAAATTCTTCGGCGTCAAAGCTGAAAACTCGCAGTCCTAGCCAGAGTGGCGTGGGTTGAATAGTTGGATTAGGATTGGTGCCTGGCAGCTTCGCGTAATTCCGCTGCCAGGGCAAAAATGCTTTCATAAATGGAGATGAAATTGTGAGTAAATTTGAAGGTTTCATAAAGGAAGAAGGTATAGCATTTCCGGGAAAGACGTATGTGGAAAAGCTGCTGAAGCCTGTGTTTAACGACCAGAGGGATTACCTTTTCGATGTTATGTTCGATATTCACCGTGCCCATGTCATCATGCTTGCCGAGCAGGGAATCGTACCGGAATCCGAGGCGAAAATCATGCTCGATGGGGTTAATAAAGTCAGCGAATTCGACAGAACGCAGCTCGCCTACCAGCCGGAGTTCGAAGACCTGTTTTTCATGATGGAAGCAAGAATCGGCGAAGAAATTGGCGAGGAGCTGGCTGGAAAAATCCATATCGGCAGGAGCCGGAACGACATGGGAATTGCCATGTACCGCCTCGTCCTCAGGGAGCATCTGCTAAACCTGCTCGGCAGCGCGAACCGGCTGAGCGAAGCGCTCCTTGAGCAGGCAGAGCAGAACACGGATACCTACATGACAGGCTACACCCATACCCAGCCGGCCCAGCCGACCACGCTTGGCCACTATTTCCTAGCCATTTATGATGTTTTGCAGAGGGATATTAAAAGGCTCTGGTCCTCCTATGAGACCGTCAACCAATCATCGCTTGGAGCAGCCGCATTGACGACAACCGGCTTTCCAATCAGCCGGGACCGTACCCGTGAATTGCTGGGATTCGATAAGCTTATTGAAAACTCCTATGACAGTATCGGCGGGGCGGATTACTTGCTCGAAACATCGACTGCCCTTATGACATGCATGATCAATACGGGCCGGTGGATTCAGGATTTCCTCCAGCATGTAACGCGGGAATTCGGCAACTTCTATGTTGCTGATCCATACGTCCAATGCAGCAGCATCATGCCGCAAAAACGCAATCCTGTATCAATCGAGCATTCAAGGTCAATCGCCAGCAGCGCGTACGGGGATGCGCTCGCCGCCGTCACGATGATCCACAATACCCCGTTTGGTGACATTGTCGATACGGAGGATGACCTTCAGCCGCATCTTTACCGGGCGTTCAATAACGCAAACCGCGTCCTGGCGCTTATGTATGCCGTTATCGCCACGCTTAAGGTCAACAAGGAACACGCCTTGGAAATGGCGCGCAAATCGAGTATCACCATCACTGAACTCGCCGACACCCTGGCAAGGGATTACGGCATCTCGTTCAGAAAAGCCCATTCTATCGCAAGTTTCCTCTCAAAAGAAACAACAAGGCAGGCAAAAGAACTTTATGAATGGGATATCGATCAAATCAATGCGATCATTGCTGGGGTTGTCGATGTAAAATTATCCGAGGCAGAATGGAAAAAAATCATTTCTCCGGAATACTTTGTCGAAATCCGCAGCATCCAGGGCGGCCCAAGCCCGAAGGAAGTCGGACGGATGATTGCCGAACGCAAAACTTCCCTTTCTGAGAAAATTGGACTATACGAACAAACTGTACAAACATTAACGAAAAAACGTGAACAGCTCCTTGCCTACACGTTTAAAGAGTGAGCGGAAGGAATCATGGGACGAACAAAGTGCTTCATGTTTTGAACAGCTCCTTTTGGAAAAAAAGGTAGACATAGTCCGTCATTACGCATTGAATGCAAATGAAATGAACATATACTGGGCAGAAGAGACCCATGCAGCCAAACTGCATGAGTCTTTTCTTTTCCAAAAAAAACCTGCTAAACACTAGGCAACCCTCCTATGAATCATTTAAAGTGGTAGTAAAAGGTGCCATGCAACAAAGTTGGGAAAAATATCCGCTGGGGATGTATCTATTTGATTTTAAAAGGGGTTTAGGAGATGGAGTTTAGGATTGAGACGCTGGATTTTGAGGTTAGGGTTGTTGGGAAGGGGCAAATGGTGAAGACTGGCCGGGCGTTTAAAAAGATTCCCGTGCTTTGGAGCGCAGCGAAAAAAGAGGGATTTACGCAGAAGCTGATTGATTTGTCGTGGGAAAACCCGCAATGCGCGCAGGAAGGCGTGCTTGGAATTTGCGGGGAGGAAGCGGCAATAACGGCTGACGAATTCACTTATTTCATGGGGGTCCGCTATGACGGCGAAATCCCAGATCAAATGGAAGCAGTGTCCATTCCTCCAGGCACATGGGCCGTTTTCCCCAATATAACGGAGGCCTGGAAACGACTTTATTCCGAATGGCTCCCCGGATCGGGATATGAGCTCGCCAACGCGCCCTGCATCGAATGCTATTACGGCCCAAAAAGAAAACCGAGACACGAACTTTGGGTTCCGGTTTTGCCAAAGGTGTAATCTAGAGGGGGAAAAGAAATGCCAGAAGGAAATCGAACAAACAGTAGTTCAGTAATTTCTTTAACAGTCGGTATTTTATCATTATTTATCCCTTTTATTGGTTTCATCCTCGGTATTATCGGCATAGTTTTTTCAATAGTAGCTGTAAAACAGATTAATAGAACGAATGAAAATGGAAGAGGATTGGCGACCGCTGGGTTAATATGCAGCATTGTAGGAATTATTCTTCAACTTTTAATGATCCTCGGTTATGTTGCCTATTTTTCCGTATCGACATACTGATTTGGGCAATTGATTATATAAATAGCTGTTGAACGGATTAAAGAGAGGCATCCGATGAGAGTGGAGAGCAAGGAATTTATAGTTAAAGTCCTGCACTATTGCATCAGGCAGGCGGGTTCAAGGTGCTAAAAGCGAGGCAATGGACACATTCCCTGCTTCACTTTTAATGGGAGGGAAAAGGTTGCGGTTTGTGGTTGATGGTATTGTGTTCGGGTTGCAGGAGGAGCATGATTTTGGCTGGCTAGCGAATTATGGGAAAGTGTTTTGCGTGTTTGATCGGCAGGATTCGGGAAATATCGCGTTTGGGATTGAACGGGGTGGGATTAAAAAACTTGTGAAGTTCGCCGGGGCGAAACCGTTAAGGTATTCCGGCAAGCCTGAGGATGCAGTGGCGCGGCTGAAAGAGGCGGCGCCTCTTTATGAGGAACTGAGCCATCCGCATTTGGTAAGGCTTGAGGATCACTTTGCGGTTGGCGGCGGATATGCGCTCGTTTTTGAGTGGTTTGACGGTGAGTGCCTGCACATGCCGGATATGTTCCCGCCACCCAAAAAGTATACGGATCCCGAATCGCCGTTTTATCGGTTCAGGCAGCTTCCACTAGAGAGGCGGCTTGAAGCCCTCGATTGCATTTTTGAGTTCCATGTCTTTGTTGAAAAGAAGGGATTTGTGGCTGTCGACTTTTACGATGGCAGCATTTTGTATGATTTTAAATCAAATTCTATACGGATATGCGATATCGATTTTTATCGAAAAAAGCCATACATCAACTCGATGGGGAGAATGTGGGGTTCTTCCCGGTTCATGTCGCCGGAAGAATTTGCACTTGGTGCGCCGATTGACGCCAAGACAAATGTTTTCAATATGGGTGCGGTGGCCTTTGTGCTGCTAGGTGGAGAACTCGACCGGTCTTTTTCCAAATGGGGGGCAAGCCCGGGTCTCCACGAGGTAGCTGAGAAAGCAGTAGATAAGGAGCGGAATGCCCGTTATTCAACAGTTAAAGAGTATTTCGAGGCGTGGAAAAAAGCCAGATGAAGGAATGGAAATTAATGTTAATGTGGTTTAAGCACTTACCGCAATTAAGTTTGGATTTGTCAGAATGGGCCCCTTATAAACAGAATCCTTGGTTCCGAAAGCAACATATGAAGCTTGTTTATATACTTAGATAATTCTACTTCTAATTCCAAATTTCATTGGAGGATGGTTCCCTCAAATCAGTAAATTGACTCTCTTCTTGATAGTTATTTTTGTCTTCATCATTCATGAAGCTCTTCACATGCCGGTAAAATGTAAAATCCGACAGTATTTTTTTGAAAATATGGAAAACTCCGCTGTCATCCGCCGGGGAAAATGGTAAAATTAAGAATAGTTTCATTTTGCCGTAAAGGGGTGAAGTTGGCTTTTCGGAGGGCTTCCTTCAAATTGGGGAACCGCCGGGCAGCTAAAGTCGATTTTTTAAAAAAACAGGATTACATATGGGCTATGTAAGATTGCCAACCAGATTGAGCGCCAGTGGTTTTTTAAAAAAAATATTCACATGCGGCGCAATTCTCTTTCAGGACTTATGACTCTACTATATTTTCAGGAAGGAAGAAAAGTGCGTGAGAATTCTACTAACTTGTTTAATGCTAATGTTGCCGCTGGCCGGTTGCAGCGAGAAAGAAGAAAAGCAGCCTTCTGTGGCCGTGAACAACAACCAATCCGAAAACACTTCTGAAGAAGGCGTATTGAGCGGTCTGCCTGACAGTGTCCAACTTGACTCTTACTCGTCTTTTAATAAATTGAAGCTGGATGATTTTATTTTGGTAACCAACCGGGTGTACGACCGGGTTTATGAGGAAATGGGCCCGAAAGAAAATCTTCCGAGGGTCATGATCGGAAACTATGAAACAATGGGCGAAATGTTTACGATTCAGATTGTGGAAGGCCTTGATTTTACAGGAATGCTGAATGAGGATGGCACTGTCACTATGGTGACCCTTGTAAAGCAGCATTTTGCCGAAGACGTAACTGACAAGGATGAACTCGCAAAGAAAAAAGAAGTTTATGGTCAGTTTGAGATTTTGAAGAAGACGTTGATTGGCGCAACCGCACCTCAGGCGACAGCTGATGATATCAAAGCAATCGAGGAGGGCCTTGCCCAGGTCCAGGGAAAGACAGATGAGCCAACGTTCTCTTATAAGGGAATCACTTACACGGAAGCAACTGACATAAGCGACCCGGAGAACGAGCAAGTCTACTTCTTCATCACGCCTGAAGCCGAAGAATAAACGGGCTTTCGTCCAAATAGGTAGGTGAAATTGGTGCATGGAACCCGCATCGGACAAAGAGTGTCCGGACAGGTGCCAGGCGCCTTTTTCTTTTAGGGGCGAAAACTGGAAGAGTTGCGGGGCACGATGGTAGAATGGGGGTACTTTATGTTTAGGAGGCTGTTTGTTGTGGAGCAGATGAAATGGATGGAGTATACGGTTGAACTCGCCAGGAAAAATCAATCGGAGAAGGGCGGCAAGCCTTTTGGAGCGGTGATTGTGAAGGATGGCGAAATGATGGCCGAGGGTGTAAACGACGTCCTTGAAACACATGACCCAACCACTCACGCGGAACTCCAGGCAATCAGCAGGGCTTCCAGGCTCCTGAAAACGGATGATTTGACCGGCTGCGAAATCTATGCGAGCGGAGAGCCATGCCCAATGTGCCTGAGCGCGATTTATCTTTCGAACATATCAAAGGCGTACTTCGCGAACCCGGCGGAAGGAAACCCGCTGCGGAAAAGGCAATTTACATTTACAAGCAGGTCGGCCTGCCGAATGAACAAAGGGATAACAAGCTGATTCATTTGCCGGTCAGTAAATAGAACATACATAGCCACGTTAAAAGAAGCCTACCAATTCGCGAATCCTTGCGAAGGGAGGCTTTTTTGCGCTTATAAAAACTACTTTGCCCCTTTATAACAAAACCTTCTTTATCCCAACAAATAAAGAGTAGACAAGCTTCCCTTTCTAGCATCACTTTTCGACATATACCCTGTGTCCTCTGACATATTTTTCACAAAGCCCTCTTGTGAAAAATTAAACTGCCTTGCATATAAAAAGGGTTAATAGCCCTCTAGAAAGGCAATTATGCTGTTAGTCAAGATGGCCGGCAACCTGGAGAATAAAAGTTAGGATTCATAAAACATCCCAGTATTTACCGAAAAATGTTTGTTGCCATTAGTTGGGATTATCAACTATAGTTTAATAGTCAGAGAATTTAGAATATAGAGAGGGTGAAATTTCACAACAGGTTTTTATGTCGAGTAGGAAATGGCCTTTAGTACTTATTTCATTTTTTGGGGGAGTATGGATGAATTTTAGGATATATCGGTCTTATTCTAGCAAATTATTGATTTTTGCACTTATTTTCTCTTTGTTGCTGCCTGGCTATGGCCATGCAGCGAATGGCCAATCTAAAGAGAATCAACTAAGCAATGAAGCTCTTGCCCAGATGAAGAATATCATCGCGGCACAGAAAGCTCAGGCAGAACATGGCCCGGTTCTTCATCCCGATCTTGAAGGCCTTACGGGCGAAAAAGAAGTATCGATTATTGTTGAACTTTCGGAGCCGCCGGTAGCCCTCGTAAAAGGCATGAAAAAAGTGGCCGGGAAATCTTTTTCAAAAGCAGATGAAAAAGACGTAGACCAAAAGGTTAAGGGCCAGCAGAAAAAGTTTGAGAATGCAATGAATTCAAAAGGGATTAATGCGAAGAAAGGGTTTGAATATAGCTACACGTACAACGGAATGTCCCTGAAGCTAAAAGCGAACCAGGTTAAAAAGCTTCTCGCGATTTCAGATGTCGTGTTGGTTGAACCTGACCTGGAGGTACATGCCCTAGGGACTCCTTCCGGTGATGATGCGTATTCGCGAACCGCAACCAACAGCAACAATTTCCTTGATGTCCCGTCCGTTTGGGATATGGGCTTTGAAGGACAAAATGTAAAGGTTGCCGTTCTGGACACAGGCATTGACTACAACCATCCTGAATTTGAAGGTGTTTACAAAGGCGGCTACAATTTTGTCAGCCATGCTACAGGTTACTCACGGCCAAGAGATGCCAATGACCCCTATGAAACATCACCAATGGATCGACCTTCCAACAGAGCTGAATTCGACGCAAATGGAAGTGCATTTTATACGGAGCATGGAACGCATGTAGCCGGTACAATCGCTGCACAAGGGAAAAATCCACACAGCATAAAAGGGATTGCGCCAAAAGTGGAGTTGTATGCATACCGCGTACTTGGTGCTTATGGAAGCGGTGCAACTTCGGGGATTATTGCCGGGATTGATAAGGCTGCCCAGGAGAAAATGGATATCATCAACATGTCGTTGGGAGGAAGCAACAGCAGCCAGACCGCTTCTGATTCCATTGCGGTTAACAATGCCGCGCTTGCGGGCACAACGGCTGTTATCGCTACAGGAAACAGCGGTCCTAACAGGAGTACGATTGGCAATCCGGCTTCCGCAGCATTCGCAATCTCGGTCGGAAACTCAACAATACCAGAGGAAACAAAGAAGGGAACTGCAAACATTACCGTTATCGGTTCTCCCGAAACCAGCTATAACCTGAACATGATGGGCTGGAAATTCGGAAGCAATCCGGAGCAAATCCTGTACGGTTCTTATGAAGTCATTGCTGTGCCGAATTTCGGTGTGGATGCCGATTACGCAGGTTTGGATGCAAATGGGAAGGTAGTGCTTGTTTCCCGCGGCGGCGGCATTGCTTTTGTTGATAAAATTGCCGCTGCGAAAAAAGCCGGCGCAATTTCGGTCATTATCCACAATAACGGCGGCACTAACGGTAACGGTCCCGCGGGCGTTTTCCTCGGAGACTCGTTCAAGTTCATCCCTGCTTTTGATATGTCTACAACGGATGGAACCGCTTTGAGAACCGCCATGGTTGGAAAAAAGGCAACTGTAACCTTCAACAATTTTGAAACAGGCAAATCGGCCGGAGATGATATTAACAATTCAAGCTCGCGCGGCCCATCAACGCCAACATTTGATATCAAACCGGATGTATCCGCGCCGGGAACGAACATTATGTCTTCCGTTCCCGCCTATAAAAAGGATTACCCAAATGCGGATTATTCAGAATCCTATGCACGCTTTACTGGTACGAGCATGGCTACGCCGCACGTAACAGGTATCGCTGCATTGTTGAAATCCCAGCATCCGGAGTGGACACCTTTTGATTTGAAGGTTGCTATTTCGAATACCGCAAAGCAGCTGGATACGGCAAAGTATGACGTATTTTCCCAGGGCCCTGGCCGGGCGCAGCCACTTAAGGCAGTAACCGCCGAAGCTCTGGCATATGCATTCGACCAGACGACATTTTCATCAAAAACCTATAACAATATCAAAGGGACCGTTACTTTCGGTATGGTGCCAACCAATCCAAACAGCGCTTCGACTATTACAAAAGATATTGTTGTGAAAAATTTAACGGGGAACGCCAGCGATTACACCGTTTCAGTCCAGGTCACAAAGGCTGCGACCGGCACACTGGCTGGAGCGAATGTAACAGTCGACCAAATGAATTTTACCCTTACAGGTGAAACGAAGCTAAAGGCAACACTGAATGTGCCGAAAGGATCTGGTTCAACTGGGAACGAATTGCTTGGCTACATTCACATCACGAATGGGACCACAAAGCTGATCCTTCCGTTTGCGGCAAGTTTTGCACCGCCTAGCGGACTGAAAAGCTTCTCAATCGACAGCTATCATATTTCACCAAATGGCGATGGGAAACTCGACAGTACAACAATCCGTTATGAGTTCTTTAATACTCAATATAGGACCTACCTTGAACTATGGGATGCGGGAAATCCGGAGGGCGGCTATTACAATGACGGCTATCTTGGCTGGCTTGTGAACGCCTCATCGACTACCACTGGGCTAAAAACCATTGCGTTCAATGGCCAGATTACCCCATGGGCACCCAATTCTTCGAAGGTAAAGGCTCCGGACGGGGTTTATACACTTGATTTAACGACTCTCAACTTGGCAAATACGGCTATTGTGACTGCCAACTGGATCGGGCCGATTTACGTCAAATCGACGCCTTCGAAAATTGTCGCGGAAGACACATATACCTTCTCTGGTTCTGATTATACGTTCATCAGTGCCCTTGAAGATTCCTATGTGAATTTCGGGCCGACAGTAGAAGAGGTCTTTGGCATTGACTATGATATCAATGCGAATCTTCATGCCAGTTATGAATTGACAAGCAGCAAAGGAGATTTGGTTGCAAGCGGACCCATTACTCTGTCGCAGGACGGGGCGTTCGGCCTTGATTTGAAAGGGCTGACACTCGGTGACAACAAGCTGAAAATCTTTGTGGACGACGAAGCCAAGAACCATGCTGAAAAGGAAATTGTCCTTGAAAGAATTGATACGGCCGCGCCAGCGACAACCGTAGCCGTAACAGGAACTGAAGGAGCAAATGGCTGGTACACGTCCAATGTAAAGGTTGAACTCACAGCCATCGATGAAGAAGCGGGCGTTAAGGCAACCGAATACAAAATTGGCGAAGGTGAGTGGACTGTCTATGATGGGGCAATCCAGGTTGCCAATGAGGGCATTCACCAGATTCAATTCAGAAGCACGGACATCGCCGGAAATGTGGAGGATGCCCAGGCGATTGAGGTCAAAATTGATAAAACCTCGCCTGTCCTGAAGGTTTCGGTAGATAAAGCGGAATTGTCCCCTCCAAACAACAAGTTTGAGAAAATCAAAGTAACATTGACACAGTCGGATGCGATCTCCGGTGTAGAGTCTGTCATACTGGAATCCATTAAAGTCAATGATCCAAAATACAACAATGACGGAATCCAGGATGCTGCATACGGCACACAAGATGTAGACTTCAGCCTGCGCGCTTCCAAAAACAGCGACGACAGCAGCCGAATCTACACCATCACTTACATCGCAACCGACAAAGCCGGCAACACAACAAAAGCAACAACAACCGTCACTGTTCCTAAAAGCAAATCCGGAAAATAACCATTTCGGAAAGTTTCAATAGGGCGAAGTTATAAGTCAAAGCGGCAGCCAGATTATTGTTGGCTGCCGCTTTTGTTAGTGTATTTTACTATATCAACCTACCAAAAATAAAAGCAGTTTTATGAGAAAACTCAATTTAAAGGGGCTACAAATCCCGTTGAGTGACTAGCTCGTGCAAAAATCGGAAAAGGAAGTCCCTCAAATCCCTTTGAGAGACAATGATTGGCCCAAGTCCAGCATATTGTCACCAACCACAAGGTTAATAGCAAGCCGGGTTAGTATTGCTGAGTAATGGTAACGTTTTTGCCGGCAGGATTTTCAATGAAGGAAGAATGAATCTTTTCTTTAATGCCTAAAAGCACGTTTTCCCAGTAGCTTTTCATCAGTTCTCTTTCTTTTTGGTCAGGAAGCAGTTCCTGATGAAAACTGATGGTTGTTTTGTTCGTATCAACGGATAGGAATCGTACCTGGACCGTTGACGGCCGTTGCCAACCCAGCTTTTTCCATGTAAGCCGAAGCTGTGCGTTTGGCTTAACAATCCGAATTTCCCCATTGCCCAAAGTGGTTTCATATCCTTGGCCAGGCTTGAGATCAATACCGCCTTCCCCAAGCCAGAAAGCTAGCCCTTCCCGGGAGGCAACCAGTCGCCAAGCCTCTTCCTGGGAGATGGGAAATGTCCGCCTGACCCCCACTTGGAAACCCCGATCCTTTGTTTCGCCAACCAATTTTGCTTTCACCCTCTCACCCCATTTGCTAAAAATTTTCTTCATCTAGTTAAATTCACTTTCCCTAACACTAAACCCTTCCACACTTAAAAAGATATAGCTCTTAAAGTAATTTTCCCAACCTCCCATCCGGGATAAAGCCGTCCCGCCATAATGCCACCCATTAGTTACAAAATTCAACCCATTATCATTTTAAAAAGCATCCACCTGTGACCAAAACCCTCCCGAATGGTACATACTATCAATCATTCCCTTGCCACCCCTTTGGACGCTGAAAAGTGGTAGAATAGGGTTAGTTAATTTTACAGGTGGGAGTTTTGTGAGATGGTTGCTAGAAACAATGGGTTGAAGGAGTTTTTGCGAGATGTGCGATCGCTGTTAAAAGGCCCGGTGCTGGTAGTAAATGTGCTGCCGATTTTTACGGGATTTTGGCTGGCGCTTTTTTTCAATGGCTATTCATTCTCGGACCATTTGGATGTATTTGTGATGACAATGGTTGGCGGCACGCTATTGATGGGCGGTGCCCTTGTCATAAACAATTGGTACGACGTTGATATCGATACAATTATGGAGCGGACAAAGAAGCGCCCAACCGTGACGGGGCATTTTTCGCTGAAATCGGTCCTTCTTACGGGAATTATTCTGTCGGCTATCGGGCAGGCTCTGCTGCTGTTCACAACATACGAAGCCGCGATTTACGGCTTTATCGGCTGGTTCACGTATGTCTTCCTTTATACGATTTGGTCGAAGCGGAGGTATACACTGAACACGGTCATCGGCAGCGTGTCCGGGGCGGTGTCGCCGATGATTGGCTGGACCGCGATTGACTCTGGCTTCCAGCTCGTCCCGATTGTCCTGTTCCTGATCCTTTTTGTTTGGCAGATGCCGCATACATTCGCGATTGCAATCCGGAAATACGACGAATACAAAGCGGCCAGGGTCGCGATGCTTCCGGTCGTGTACGGCTTGCCGGCGACTAAGCGGCAAATTTTCGTTTACGTGTTGTGCCTGCTTCCGCTGCCGCTTTACCTAACATCGCTCGGTGGATTATTCGTCCTCATTGCCATGCTGCTGAATCTCGGGTTTTTGGCGGTTGCGATTCTTGGCTTTTACGCAAAAGATGAGATGAAATGGGCGCGGGTGCTGTTCCTTTATTCAGTGAACTATATTACAATCCTTTTCCTGTTGGCGGTCGTGGTGACATTGCCGGTTTTGGGTCATGAAATTTGACGTTAGGTGCAGGTCAATAAAGGAGGAGGCAGCAGGGGGGTTGTTAAGGTATACTAATACCATATCCAACCGGGTCAACTACCCCACTGAGGTGAATCTTTTCAGTGGGGGCTTGAGTTAGAACTCTAGGTCTTCTCGTCTATTGCTAGACTGTTTGACGCTCTAGAATTCATGCCAACTTACTGTGACACCCCAAGTATGTTTTTGGTCGGTACTGGCGACGTATGATCGTTTTCCCACTTGCACCCTCCCTACAATGAGTTAAGGTTCTCCGAATAGGTACGGCGAAGTCATAGTCTTGCGAACTATGTACTACAAGCTCCGTCACAAAAGTGACGAATACACATGGATGGTTGACACACCCACTAAGCGATGCGCTAGGCAACAGCCTTACGTTTTTGAACATTTAATAGAATAGGTGTTTTCACTTTAATATTGTCGTCTAATTGGACAACTTCCGATTTACGCAACGTATTTAAAGCCCCGTTAATATCAGCGTGAATGCCTCTTCCAGATTTGCTTTGGTACAAACCGCGTGATACCCTTTTGCCACTAAAGAGATACGTTGTTTTATCTTTTTTTGACCAAACAGGCATACTGTCCCTATCCAGGAAACTAGCTTTTGAGGTATAGCTTTCTTCTTGTCTTTTGAAAAGGATGCCTTCTTTTAAGCATTTATTTTCAATGGCGGATATGAGTTTCTGAAAGGGGATTTGGACAAACTGTTGATTATTCTTTTTTCCCATGTCGCACTCTTGTTTCCAGCCCGTGTTATAACCTACAACAATGGTATCAATGTTAAAGTCCTTCACTTTTTTGAACAACAAGCCGACAGTTTGTGAGAAATAACCATTGATTTGAGCTTCACGATCGTTCCAAAGTTTTGCTATTTTATTGGTTACAATACGTTTTGAAATACCGTTCTCCCTATTCTTCTGCTGGAGATTGCTTATCGTCTTGTTGAAATATTGATTAATTGACTTCAACTTTTTGCCATCAACCAAAAACGTATCACCGTTATTTGTTGCACAACTCAATAATCGGTCTACACCTAAATCGCAACTCAAAGCACGTACAGTGGTCGTTGGTTGTCTTTTCATTTGAGCGATTTGCACTTCATACGTGTAATGCACCTCAAAGAACCGACCTTTTTGCTTTGGCACAATTTCAATGTAGGAGATTTTCTTGTGTAACAGGTTTTTTGGCATACGAATCTTGATCGAACAGAAACGTTTTCTGAATTCATTGTTCATCGGAATCGCCCAATACCCGTTTTCATCCACCTTAGGGACCTGATAGATTTCGATCACACGCTTTTCGGTGGAGGGGGAGTAGTTCGGAAATTTAGGGCGGCCAGTGAATTTCTCAGGGTTTTCCTTCCACTTTTTCAACGCCTCGAAAAAACTTTTTACTTCTGCATGCAAAGTCCTTCGAATAGCCTGGACGGAGTTCGATTGAACCCCCCAATAATTCACATCAGCTCGCATGGCAGCATCTACTTCTTTCACGGTGGCCATTCTATTGTTTGTCAAATAACTTTGTTTCATCGTATACAAGCCCACATTACGCAACGCTTTGGAACTATGCGACATTCGTCGAAGGAGACGGAATTCCCTGGCAGTAAGACTCGTCCGTCCGATATTCTGTTTTTGAGTGAACCGTTGAATGGTTTCGGTTTTCTTTCGTTTACGCAATACCTTGACGGGTTTCTTTTTAGCCATTTTGTTCACGCCTTTCCTGCAGAATAGGAAGGTTTTTCCTATCTATAATTATAGCAAAAGGCGGGATGAAAATCGAATGTTTGTTCCCTTTTTAATCAAAAAAATTTTGGATCAGCTTCAGCCTGCGGCTGAGGGCAATTCACCTCCACCTGAATTGTTGGGCTGCACCCGTAACACAAATCAGATGGAGTCTTCTTGCCAAAAATGATAAAGGAAGAAGAGTTTACTTGTGTGGAAATTTAGTCCAATGGGCCAGTTATTCATAATGGCAGTTAAAAGGGAAACCAAAGCGGTTTCTTTTTTTTGTTCCCAAATTCGGTTCGGTTTTTGCTGTAAATTGCCAGATTCTCAATAAAAATTACCTTTGCAAAAATCCCGATTCTCAATTAAACTCCTCTTTCAAAAATATACCGATTCTCAATTAAACCTCTTTGGAAAACGTTCACTAATTTGTCACGTATGTGGTTTCGTGTTTTCCTCCCATGTTTCGCAGTTTCGGAAAAGAGTTCAAACCCCAATAGGAACGCGGGTTTTAGCGCTATGCCTTCCGGGTGGAAAAACCCTGGTTCCATTATTCGACAGGGGCGGGGAACCATTTTTCCTAAAAGATGGGTGGAGGGTGTGATGCAGTTCACTCTATTGATAATCATTCGCAATTATTATGAAGGTAAGAAAAAAAGTAAAGGGGCTGGTTTACGGTGGCAGCACAAAAAGGGAAGAAGCCGGGCAAAGGCAAGGGGTCTTCGATGATGGGGACGTTCCTTTCGCTGGGGGTTGTTGGAGGAGTCATTTTACTAACTTATTTCGTACTATTCGGCCTGTTCATGGCCAGATATTAGGGGGTAGCGCATATGCATCGTTCGGAGAAGATATGGCTGGCATTGAGTTTCGGGATGATTATGGGCTTTATGATTTTTACTGGGTATCAGACGTTCGCTTTGGAGATGGGGCCTCCGAGCGCGAAGGAGACGATTGATCCGCAGAAGGTTGATGAAACGGCTCCATTTGACAAGCCGGGCGTGAAACAGGTTGGCGAGAACGAGTACGAAGTCGTGATGACACTGCAGGCGTTCAGCTTTAACCCTGCGAAAATCGAGGTTCCAGCCGGGGCGAAGGTGACGTTCATTTTGACATCAAAGGATGTTGTGCACGGGTTTGAGGTCGCGGAAACGAATATTAATGCGATGGTCGTGCCGGGGCATATCCAACGAATTACGCAGGTTTTTGAAAAAACGGGCGACTATCTTGTGTTGTGCAACGAATATTGCGGCGCGGGCCACCAGATGATGGCTACGACGATTACGGTGAAGTAAAGGGGGGGGCAGCAAAAATGGCTACAGTATTGGCTCATAATTTTAAAGAAAAGGCGACCAAGGCGCTGGGAGTTAATCCGAAAGACGCGGTTTTATCGAAATCATATATGCTTGTTTCATTTACGGCCTTGCTTGTCGGCGGATTTTTGGGATTGCTTCAGGGGCTGAACCGGGCGGGAATTTTTGAACTGCCGACATGGTTCAACTATTATCAGGTGCTGACAGCTCACGGACTTTTGTTAATCCTAGTTATGACGGCGTTTTTCACAATCGGCTATTTCTACGCGGTTATGTCCCATACATTGGGCGGCCTGCTTCCGAAAGTCAGGAACATGGCGTGGATCGGTTTTGGGATGAAGATTTTCGGATTCGTGATGGCGGTTATCCCGATTTTGCTGAACCAGGCTTCGGTCATGTTCACCTTCTATCCGCCGATGGCCGCGTCTCCGTGGTTCTATATCGGGCTTGTGTTCATCGTACTCGGCGTCTGGATGTGCGCGTTCGGCTGCTTTGTGCAGGTAGCGACCTGGAGGAAGAAGAACAAAGGACAGCACGTACCGATATTGGCTTACTTTGGCACAGGCGTGTTTATCCTTTTGTTCTTCAGCTCGATTCCGGTTGCGATTGAAGTATTCATGATTATTCCTTGGGCGTTCGGCTGGGTAAAAACAATCAATGTTATGCTTTCCAGGACGCTATTCTGGGCATTCGGGCATACGCTCGTTAACATTTGGTATTTGACAGCAACATCCGCCTGGTACGTGGTTGTGCCCAAAATAATGGGCGGCAGGCGCTGGAGTGATACGCTTACTCGGGTTGTCATCATTTCCCTCGTGGTGATGAACATTACTGGCGGCTTCCACCACCAGATCGTCGACCCTGGCATCTCTGAATCTGTTAAATTCATGCACGTGTTCATGAGCCTTGCGATTGGTTTCCCATCCTTGATGACTGCTTACGCGCTGTTCGCGGTATTTGAAAGGACGGCTCGCCAAAATGGCGGCAAAGGGATTCTTGGCTGGTATAAAAAAATGCCATGGGGCGATGTGCGCTTCCTTGCTCCGTTCATCGCGATGGTAGCGTTCATCCCGGCTGGCGCTGGCGGCATCGTACAAAGCACGAACCAGCTGAACCAGGTTGTCCACAATACAATGTGGGTTGTCGGCCACTTCCATTTGACGCTCGGCATGACGGTGGCGATGACGTTCTTCGGCATCAGCTATTGGCTCGTTCCGTATCTGTCGGGCAGGGTACTGACCCGCGGGATGAATAAGCTCGGCTTGATCCAGACATGGATCTGGACAATCGGCATGACGACGATGGCGACTGCGATGCACTATCTTGGGCTCTTGGGTTCGCCAAGGAGGACTTCCTTCTCAACGTATGGCGACCATGCGACAGCGCTTGGCTGGAATCCGTATCTCGCTTTGCTTGCAATCGGCGGCACGCTGCTGATTATCGGGGTTGTGCTCCAGGTTTACGCTGTGATCAATATGATGTTCTTCGCTCCGAAAGGCGACACGGAATTCCCGATTGCCGAGGAAGAAGAGAATGCCTCAAAAACGCCTTACTGGACAGAGCGCTGGGGCGTATGGATTGTTGTGATGCTCGTCGTGGTCGGCATGGCATATGTCATCCCGCTGACAGAGTTCATTGTGAATGCCCCTCCAGGATCGCCTCCGTTCAGGACGTGGTAAGGGATTGAGGTTTATATAGGCCCGTTTGGGGCGGTTGAAGGATTATCGCTATGCGTGATGTGTGGCTTGCACACTTATGGCAAGGGCCCAAAGGACTTTTTAAAAAGAGATGGCTTGACGTTCGGCTGTCTCTTTCCTGTAAATCTGGACCAAGCGCCTAGCCCTTCGAAAGCCTTAACCGGCAGGCCAGGGCGCTTTCGGTCTTTTCTATCGCCAGGGGATTACACCGGATGGAAGTGATTTTCATGAAGAGGTTTGGAAAGAATACGTGGGCGAGTATCGTGGTGCTGCTGTTCGGGCTCGTTCTGTTCTATGTTGGGACGGATGGGTTCCGTGCGTTTACGGCGGAGGCTGCGCGGGTTGAGCGGCTGAAGGCGGATAAGCCGCAGTTTCCTGAGGTAACGCTTGAGGACAGCAAGGCGCGGACGTATCCAATTTCGGAGTTCGAAGGGAAGTATGTGTTCATTACGTTCCTTTATACGAGCTGTGGGACGGTTTGCCCGGAACTTGAGATGAATATGGGCGAGGTATACAAGAAGCTGCCGGAGCGCTACTTGGGCAAGGAGATTGTGTTTTTGAGCATCAGTTTCGACCCGGAGCGTGATAAGCCTGAGCGGCTTGATAAATACAAGGACATGTTCGATAGTGACGGGGAAACGTGGCGGATGGCAAGGATCGAGGATAAAGCTGAACTTGATTCGCTGCTAAAGGAGTTTGGCGTGATTGTGATTCCGGATGACGAGGGGAATTTCGCACATAACTCGGCGTTCTATCTAGTCGACCCAAAGGGCAATTTGGCTGATGTGATGGATTACAAGCAGACGGATGAGGCAGCTCGGAAGGTTCAAGGAATTCTTGAGGAGGCGGAGGGGCGATGAAGCAGGCTCGTTATGGTTTGTTGCTGCTCGTTGCCTTGGCGCTTCCGCCGGTCGCCCGTTTCATGGAGTCGATCATGATTGTCCATATGCACATGCAGATGCCGCTGCTCGTCATTTCCGGCTTCTTTATTGGGCGTTACGTGTTGGACCGATTCCCGCGCTTTTTTGAAAATTGGAATGGCAATGGCATTCCGGGTATGCTTTTGTTTGTGGTGGTAATTGGGTACTGGATGCTGCCTCGCGCGATGGATGAGGCGCTTACGGTCCCGGTTGTCGAGGTTTTCAAATTCATTAGTTTGCCGCTGTTAGCCGGGATTCCGCTGCGGGATAGCTGGAGGAAACTCTCGGGTTTCGGGCGGAATATGGTCATTGGTTTTTTCACGATTGTTTTTGTCGCGATGGGCTGGCTGTATGTTATGGCGCCCGACAATCTTTGCAACAATTACCTGGTGATCGACCAGCTTATCCTCGGCTGGGGGTACATCGCCACTGCGGCCGCATTCATCGTGTATTTGGCCTATAGTTTCTTTGTCAATCCGGCTGATTATGAATAGGGGATAGGTTAATGAACGGCATGTGTCATTCATTTTTGTTTACTTGTTAGTCCTGGCGGATGTGCCGGGGCTTTTTTGCGTAACGGTGTCCTTTTTTCTGACAGCTTTTCGGAAAATTGAAGCGAACGGGGCATCTCTTTTTGAACGAACGTAATTGGTCCTCCTATCCGTTGATCTAACAAAATTGCGGCTTCAGCAGAGTTGTGTGAAGATTTTGTTATGGGGTATGGTGTTTATGTGGTATCGCAAATGAGTTGTTATGAAACATTTTTCATATAAAAACGTAAATAATAAGAGTTATAGCCAGGAGGGGTTGCTGATGGACAAAGGGAAGGATGAACGGGTTAAACAATTAGATGATTTGATCAAGTCGATTTACGACGGCCTGGTGGAATCCAAGCTTCCGGAGGTTTTGAAGAAAAAGATCCGTGGGGAGCTCGAGCAGCTGAAATTATTCACATTGGATGCACGGCCGGCCAGGATTGCGATCGTAGGGCGCAGGGGCGCGGGAAAATCGAGCCTGATTAACGCGATTTTTGGCGAGATGCGGGCTGAAATCGGCGATGTGAAGGCGAGAACCGGGATGGGGAAGTGGCATACGTACGAATCAGAAGCAGGGAACCTTGAAATCCTTGATACACGCGGTTTGGGAGAAGCGGACCGCCCCGAAGAGGAATTTTCCCATGCCACCGCGATGGAGGAAGTTCAGGCGTCGATTCGGGAAAAGTGCCCCGATGCGATTCTTTTTTTAAGCAAAGCGAAGGAAGTTAGTTCGCGAATTGATGAGGACATTAAACAGCTTGCCGAGCTGCGAAAAATGATTGAGGCAGAGCATGAATACTCGATTCCGGTTATCGGCGTCGTCACCCAAGTAGACGAGCTTAGCCCAAAGTCGGTTGACAAACCGCCGTTTGACCATGAAGTGAAGCAGAAGAACATTGCCGAGGCGGTCGAGGTGCTGTCCGTGAAGCTTGAGGAAGGGGTTTCCGCGCCTGTTAAAGTGATTCCGGTCAGTTCCTACATGGAATTCGAAGGTGGTGAGATAGTCTACGACGTCCGCTGGAACGTGGATGCGCTGCTTGATTACCTGATTGAACAGCTGCCCAATGAGGCGCAAATGATTCTCGCGAAATTGTCGAAGATTAAATCGATCCAAAAAAAGCTGGCCAGGAGGATTGGGAAAAGCGTCGCGGGAATAACCGGCGCCATCGGGATGAGCCCAATCCCGGGACCTGATATCCCAGTTATTACAGGGCTGCAGATGGCGATGGTGACGTCAATAGGGCTGATTGGCGGTAAGAGGCTCGATAAAAAAGGCGTCGCCGAGTTTGCCAGCGCCCTTGGCGTGAATGCTGCGGCGGGACTCGTTTTCCGTCAGGTTGCCCGCCAGCTTTTGAAAATCATCCCGGTTGCCGGAAATGTTATCTCAGGGGCTGTCGCGACAGCCGGCACTTACGCACTTTGCGAAGCGGCCATCGCCTACTTCATCGATGAAAGCCCGCTCGAAAATGTCAGAAACATCTACAAAACGATTTTTGAACAAAGGAAAAAGGAGTAAGAATGCCCCAATAGGCAGCCGATTAATAAAGGGTTCCGTTTTGAGGTGTTTTATTCAAAAATGACATTATAACTGACGTGTGAATTCGCACACGTCAGTTTTCATATTTATTAAGGTTTTTAACTTATTTCATCGTTTTGATATAGCAATTGACATTAAAATTTATAATGGACAATAAGTATTGTAAGTTTAAAATGTAGTGCCATAATAACTGACAATTTCAATGTCACTTGGGATGCCAGCAATATCTTTTTCTTCTTTAACTACCGGGGCAGTTTAGTGAAAGAAGGTAATTTACCCATAGATAGCGAAAACTGTTAAAAAGGAATTTATGACGCTAGGAGAAAGGGAGGGAATAAATTGAGTTATGAAATTATAACGTTACCGGCCTATCGGACAGTAGGATTAAAATGGGAGGGAACATTCTCTGAAATTGTACCGAATTTAAAAAACGTCATTCAACAAGTTGAAGACCGTGCCGATGAGTTAGAGAATAAGGTGAATCCTAATGTTCAATTAGGTCTATCTTATCATGTAATTGAGAATGGATTCGCACATTATGCAGTGTATGAAGTGAATGAGGAGCAGGAAATTCCTGATGGGATGATTGAAAAATGGGTTCCTGAATGGACGTATGTAAAGACGACACATAATAAAGGAGAAGATATACAAAAGACCTATACGGATTTACATCAATGGTTATTTGATAGTGACTATACCGCATTTAGAGAAGCTGGTATAGATTACTATGATCCTTATATGCCGATTAAACATGAACATTATCCAGTTGATCGTGATGTGAATGATCCGCATTTTGATATTTATATACCGATTGTAAAAAAATAAAGTTTTCTTATTCAACAAACGGGGGCTTTAGTTTAATAAAAAATGGTCAAACTTTATTATAAAAAATTGATATTTACTCAAACAGAAAACCGATCTATTTTTCAAATTGTGTAATAAAGCTACATGCAGTGATTGCAACGGAAGATATAGAAAAAAACTGATTATTTATAAAAAAATAAGATTAAGGTAACACCAAAAGGGAGTTACCTTAATCTTTAGCTATCTTTTTATATTGATTCTTTATACAAATTCTATAATATCATTTAAATTTCTTCTAGTTTTAGCGCGTTTTGGATCTTCCTTTCTATAGCCAAAAGCTACCATTACCGATGGCTTCCAATTTTCACCTTTTATTAAATTTTCTTCTTTTAGGATATTTTCCACTTCATCATAATTAAAGCCTTCCATTGGACAGGAATCTATTCCAATAAGAGCAGCAGATGTCATCATGTTAGCCATAGCAATATAACTTTGTTTAGAAGACCAATCGTATAATGCTCGTTCGTTGTTTATGGTTTCACGGGCTTCTTGCGTATCTTTTAGAGCATTAGATACAAACTCCATAATTTCATCTGGCATCTTTTGAACGTTTTTCATATGTTCAAAAATATATTCAGAGTCATATCTAACATCTGTACGACTTAGTATAATTATAAAATGACTTGCGGTATCAAGTTGACTTACAGCACCCAAAGAAACTTCTTTTAGTCGTTCCCTTATTTCAGGATTTTGCACAATTAAAAATTTCCAGGGTTCAAAACCTAATGAGCTTGGAGATAACCTTCCCGCTTCAAGTATATAGTTAAAATCCTCTTCTGAAATTTTTTTGCTGTTATCGAAATGTTTAGTTGCATGTCTAAACTGTAAAGCATTAATTACTTGTTCTTTTACTAGATCTGTATTCATGATTATTTTCTCCATTCTATGGTTAATTCTGGTTGTTGGTTTATTGGACTAAATTTTGATTTACCCAATTTTGCAATTCTTTTTCTTTATGCAACTCTGTAAATAGAGAGGATATAGTCTCACTTTTTAAGACTGTTATCCAAGAAGTTTCCGCTCTTTCCATTAAGTCACTTAGCACACATGCTTCTTTGTCCTTCTTATGAACCATTTCACCTAAAACATTATTGGAATAGTACAATGCTTGCTGTCCCTCAATTGCTAGGAAAATATCATATATCCTTATTTCACTAGGGGTCTTTTTTAGTTTAAATCCCCCTTTTTTACCAGGAACTGAAGTAATTAGATCAGAATCTGCAAGCTTCCTTAATATTTTTTTAAAATAAGTAGGTGAAGCTCCAATCTGGTTACTTATTGCTTCGCCTGGTAAAACGGACTTAGCAGGTAACATACTAAGTAAACAAATGGCATATACACTTTGTTCGAATCCATTTTTAATTTGTATAATAATCACCACTTTTCTATAATGAATAAAATCAGATAAACAGGATAATGATTATCTTGTTTATCTGATTTTATAAAACAATAATAAAAAAGTAAAGAAAAAAGTACGGAAATAAAAAAAGTAATTGGCTTTTTTACAAATTATATCGTTATTCAACCTGTCTTTTATGACCCAAAATTAGAAACAGCAGCAACCTTGGAACGAAAGATTAATTCCTAGATTACCACTGTTGTTATTTTTCTTGTTCCACAAACATGGCATTACGTTGAAAAAAAGGATATATATTTTAAATGAAGAATTTAAAATTAGTATTACTTTTAAAGGGAAGTAAGGTTTTTCAATTGAGATAAATTTATGAGTTTCTTAGAGGTGATTATTTGGATATAAAACAAGTTTTTTCTTATTATCCTCATCTAGAGATACATAGCGAGATTACTAAATTTAAATTCTGCCCTTGTTGCGGAACAAAATATAATACTAAAAATTCATTGAAATGTATTGAATGTGGTTATGTTTTCTATCGAAATCCATCTCCTGCTGTGGTCGTATTTATCGAGAAAGATAACAAGGTATTACTCGGTCAACGAAGTGGGAGATATGGGTATAACAAATGGGGCTTACCAGGAGGATTCATTGAAATCAATGAAGATTTCCTTACAGCTGCACATCGTGAGGTAAAAGAAGAGACCAATCTCAATATAGAAATCAGTTCTATACTTAATGTAGTTACAAATTTCATATCACCTAGCTTACATACAATTGTAATCGTGATATTAGCTAAAGTAACATCAGGAGATATGAAACCAAATGATGATTTAAAGGACTTAAAATGGTATTGTCTGGATGGGGAGATGCCAGATATGGCATTTGAATCTGAGAAATACATAATAGATCATATAGAAAACTTAAAGAAAAGTACCATTCCAATAGATAATGACTATAACAAAATATAATTGGTTTATAACGCTGAATTTGTGAAGAAATGCACTTAAGCTAAGGGTGCTTTAGTTTAATAAGAACGGATAATTTACAACAAAGAAAACTCGCCATTTTTTGGGGCGAGTTTTGCTTTTTTATATGCCATTTACGGTGTCAAAAGGGCTGTCATTTCGGTGCATTTTTTTAGAAAAGCACCTCAAAACGGAACCCTTTAGCCGATTAATGGCTGCCTTTTTTCTGGCCGCGAGCGAAACGAAATTAAAATGCTTTCGTCAAGTTATGTAGGAGGCGTTTACATGGCCAAGTTGCTAAAAAGCATTATTAGTATTATTGCGGTTTTAACCCTGCTGTCCTGCTCAACTAATGCGGGTTCCGGGGGAAATTCCGTGCAAAAGTTACACGGTGACGAAAAAAATACGTTTACAATTGAAAATTCCATGCAAACAACCAAAAGGGAAATCTCCGTGCGAATGCTAACTGGGGACCAAAAAATTACATTTACAGATGAGTATTCCATCAAAACGATTGAGAGGGCAATCAATGGCGCAAATCGCATACCGGGGATAGTAGACGTGGTTTTTCCGGATTTCCGGGTGATTGCCGGCGAAGAAATCTATGATTTATGGCTCCGGGAAGTTTCGGGGTCAATCATGAATTTGAAGGATACGCACACGGTCTATACCTTAACGCCGGCGTCAGCCAAAGAACTCTATGAATTGCTGGAACCGATAATCGATAAACAGTAAACTTTGAAAAATCCACTGGCTTCTGTAAAACTCAAGTTAACAGAGGAAAGGAGTGGAATCTAATTGAGCGGTGCCAACAAGCATGAAATCCACACGGAAGCAGAATTGGAACAAAAGCTAATCGAAATCGTTGAGCGTAACAACTGGCTGCAGGAGGCTTTTGGCGCGGCCAATCATCTTCTTGATGAGTACTACATTGGAGCTGGGGCGGTAAACCAGGCCGTCTGGAATGAGATTTCAGGATTTCCTCCACAGCACGGCATCGGCGACATGGACATTGTTTATTTTAACGATGGCGATTTGACCGAGGAAGGCGAAAAGTCCATCGAAATGAAGCTACAAAGCATGCTGCACGCTTTTCCTTTTAAAATTGACGTCAAGAACGAGGCGAGGGTCCATTTGTGGTATGAAAAAAAATTCGGTTATGCAATCCAGCCCTACACTTCGCTAGAGGCGGCAATCGACACATGGCCGACAACGGCGACCGCAATCGGCATTCGAAAAGATGAAAAAGGCACCTACAGGGTTTATGCACCTTATGGGCTCGGCGATATGTTTGGGATGATTGTCAGGGCGAATAAGGTACAAATTACGAAGGCAATTTATGAAGCAAAGGCGGTAAAGTGGAAAGGCAGGTGGCCAACATTAACCGTGATTCCGTGGGAAGGCTGAATGCATACATATGATTCACGCTGTACTTAAACATTAAAGCGGATATTCACCTATTGCATGTTTTGAGAAAAGGAAGGGGCAAAACTTTTAAAAACGGCGGAGAAAGTTATGAAGAAATACTTGCCAATCATGTTTTTAATACTCCTATTATTAGTTTCTTGCCAATCCATAGTGAGTAACTCAATGCCTGGAAATGGAGAAGAAGGGAATTTTGACACAAACTATCTAAATAATTCAAAAGAGGATAGCCTTAAAGCAAATCAGAAAAAAGACTTATATCTTCAAATTGGACTACCAGGCGAAAAGCTTCTAAACATTTCTGTTGATAAGGTTCCGGTATTAAATTCGTACTTAGAGCAATTTGAGGATAAAAAGAACGAATTAAATCGGATGCAAGGTAAATATTTGTTTACATACAATCAAAAGGACTATATCCTCTTGAATTACAGTTGTGGAACGAAACTTTGTAATCACCTTCTATTAGAACATAATGAAGGGAAATTACAATCATTGGAGATGGCGGAATTAAGTTTTATGCAAGATTCAAAGCTAAATAATAACTATATAGCCTTTCTTTTTGGCAAAAGTGAAGGCGCGGATGTCCTAAGAAATCAAGTCATTATAGTTGATCTGAAAAGGTTTCAGGAAATTTTTCCTCCGGATGATTTAAAAATATTATGTTCATTTGAATTTCCGATTCAGAAGATAGAGTGGAATGATGGCGCTTTAATAGCAAATGTTGCAAACATAACTGACAGTACATATGAAGGTTTAAAAGAATGGAATATGAAAAAAACCACTCAACAATTAAAATGGAAAATTCAGTAAACGGAAGGGAACCAGAAACTAGACTCCCTTTGATTTGATCATTAAAAATAACATCTAAATAGAGAAGAGCCATAAAATCTAAAAATCCCTCCGGAATAGGAGGGATTTTTATCATGCATACGCAATGCCAGCGCGCTTGACGTTGTTGATGTCACTTGAACTGCAAGGCGTCACCGCGTAGGTCATTTCGCATTTCGGGCAATTCATGATGACTGTTTTCAGTTTGAATACCTCGCCGCACACACAGTGGATTTCATGCTCAACCGAAGGCGAATGCCCTGCTTTTCCTTTTTCCTTTACGTGATCAACAACCGCTTTGCCATCTTCCATACTTGAACATCCGCAGCACATCACACAACACTCCTTGTCCCTACTGTTTCCCTTACCGTAGCACAACCCAGGAAAAACACATATGCCAAATATCACAACCCCTATGACTTTTGTCGCTTAGGAAAAGTTTTCGGTTTGTTATGATAATTCTGAATGGTTTTATTGAAGGAGGGGTATCACATGCAAAAGTGGAAATTGGTTTCGCTGGCTGTCGCAGCAATTATCCTCTTGGCGATCATTGTACTCCCAAGAATCGCAAAAATAATTTTTATAAAACAGGCGGAAGAAAGCGCAAGCAGTTTACTGAAAAATAGTAATGTGGAGGGCTCCAAACCGATTGATCGAAATGACCTACAAGGCCTTCCATCACCGGTTCAAAAATGGCTGTTAAACTCAAATGCGGTAGGGAAGGAGCGAATTACAACAGTCCGCTTAAAGCAGGAGGGGCAAATGAGGACGAAAAAAGATGGGCCATGGATGCCCATCAAAGCGGACCAGTACTATACCGTGGATGAACCCGGGTTTGTCTGGATTGCAGACGTCAGGATGGCTCCCTTTGTTCATCTGTCTGGAATTGATACTTTTAAGTCTGGTAAAGGAAGCATGAAAATCAAACTCTTTTCCCTCATACCGGTTGTGAATGCGAATGCAGCCGAGATTGATTCTGGTACCCTGATGCGCTATTTAGCCGAAATACCGTGGTTTCCTAGCGCTGCCCTTGATCCTAATATTAAATGGGAAGGCATTGATAACTATTCTGCAAAAGCGACAATCGGATATAAAGGGATTACCGTATCCGGAATTTTTACATTCACGAAAAATGGGGACATTGAGAGCTTTAAAGGGAAGCGCTACAGGGAAATGAATGGCAAGTACGAACTGAACGACTGGGGCGGACGATATAAAGGGGCTAAAGAGTTTGATGGGTGGAGAATCCCCGAAAAAGCGACTGTCATCTGGTTTGAAGAAGATGGGGAATTTAATTGGTATGAGGCTCGTCTCAGTGAGATTGAATATAACAAACCCGAAATCTATTAAGTGAAGGAACACCAAATCATTCACTTTGATGTTCATAATCACACAAAAATAGAAGAAACCTAACTTGGGTTTCCTCTATTTTTTTATCGCTGCAACGCCTTCAGGTATAGAGCCTTCCTGTATCCACTTTTCTACCATTTGGTTAAAAAAATCAGGATTCACAAATGATATCCCGTGGCCAACGTTAGATATCATTATCCCGGTACAATTTGAATTACTTGAAACAATATCTGATGCTGACTTTTTCATTACTGATTTTTCCTTTTCACCAACAGTAACTAATATCTTGCCAGTTGCTTTGTTAAAACCGTTAGGTATTTCAAATGACATATTTTCCTCTAGTATTCTAATAAGGGTATCAGATTTCATTTGAGAACTTTCCTTGTAATATGTTTCAAAGTATTCATCATCAATATAGAGTGTTTTGGCTTGAAGTTTTGAAAAGGATTTATTTTTAACTAATGGGAAAAATAATTTTATAGACGGTCCTATCATTTTTTTAAAAAAAGAATTGTGCCTTACCAATGCACTGTTTATAATCGCATAATGAATCAAATTCGGATTAATACTTAACATTTGGATAGCTACTTGGGCACCTAAAGAGAATCCAATAACAATTACCTTTTTACCGTCTGCTATTTTTTCTATTAAATCATTTACTTTTTCCGCACTTAGCCGAATTGAAAAGTTTTCGGTGTTTTTACTTTCCCCTTGTTCTGGTAAATCTATTGTAATGCAATGATAGTTACTGAAGTATTGAATCTGTTTTTCCCACATCCAACTACTAACCCCGCCTCCGTGTAAAAACACCATTAATGGAGCGTTCTTATCCCCATACTCTTGATAACTTAAACTCAATCAATTCACTTCCTTCAGATCTTGAATAGTTTTATAACTGGGCTGGGCGATTAAGTGATTCATACTCTTGTTCCTTTTTCGTATTTCGCAATTTAATAAGTTGCTAACGCTGACTTTGGCAAACGCCCAAACTATTTGTTCTAAAATTAATTATCTCAATAGTTCAGACAGGCATCAAATATCAACTTTAGCAAAAAAAGGCGAAGCGATGGGATGGACAAATTCGGAGGCTCATTCAATGATTTTGGTGGGGTAAAGTCCCGGCTTCATGCACAAAAAAAGCAGGGGAGAGTTCCCCTGCCTTTTACTAATCCTATCTAGCTTCAGCCACTTTCCGTTCAACAAACTCTTCCTTAATTGCAGCAAGCACTTCCGCATCGGTTACAAGCTTCAAAGCTGTAAGTGCCAGCCCCTTGGCCCCCGTGATCAACGCTTCATCGCCTTTTGGCGAAGCGGCTGCCTCGCGGAATGGAACAGTGTGGGCAACGAGGTCATCTGGACCGATTTTGATGTACGGATGGATGGTCGGCACCACCTGGCTGATATTGCCGGCATCGGTTGATCCGAGTCCGGGGCGGTCACCCTCAGCAACCGTTTCCCCAAGCTCCTGTATGACTTCCTTGAACACTGCATCGTACGTCTTATTTAATAGAAGATTATCGACTTCATTTTGAAAGGCGATGACGTTCAGCCTTGCCCCAGTGGCAAGAGCGGCGCCTTCCGCGACAGCTTTTACCCGGCGTGTGACTTCATTCAGGCCGGATCGAGTTGCGGCACGGATGTAGAAGCGCGCTTTCGCGTATTCCGGAATGATGTTTGGGGCATCGCCGCCGTGGGTGATAATCCCGTGTATGCGCACATCATCGGTCAGCTGCTGGCGAAGCGCATTAATTCCATTGAACAACTGGATGATAGCGTCAAGCGCGTTAATCCCTTCATGCGGTGCCGCGGCAGCATGGGCGGGTTTTCCAAAAAACTCGAAATCCAGCGGGTCCACGGCGAGGGAAGTAGAAGTTGGCCTCGTTTCGCCTGAAGGGTGGATCATCAGCGCGGCATCGATTCCTTCGACAAGGCCATGCTTGACAAAACTGCCTTTCGCGCTGCCGTTAGGGCCGCCTTCTTCGGCGGGAGTACCGAACACAACCGCTTCGCCACCCGTTTCCTCAATCACCTTGCTTAGAGCTATGGCCGCCGCGACACTTGTTGTGCCAATGATGTTGTGGCCGCATGCGTGGCCAAGCCCAGGCAAAGCGTCGTACTCGGCTAGGAACGCAATCGAAGGCCCTGGCTTTGATGACTTTTTACGCGCGACAAAGGAGGTTTCATGGCCGGCGACCGCTTTTTCCACTTCAAAGCCCTCGTCCTCCAAAAGCTTGATATGTTGGGCGGAGGCGAAAAACTCCTGATTGCCGATTTCCGGGCGAGCATGGATTGCCTGGCTGGTCGCAATGTAGAGGTCGCGCTTTTCCTCGATGTTTTCAATGATTGCATTTTTCAACTCGGTTATGGATTGTGCCGGTGCTGCCATTTTACCTTCCTCCTTTGAATTTTTTTAAATAGGGGAGGGGAAGGGCTGGTCCTTTCCCTCTGATGTTCCTAAAATTGATCTTCAAATGTCCGCGTTTTAGCGAAATGATTCACTTACCAGCCGATGTTGCTGAGTGGGACGAAGGTTGGGATGGAGTTGCCTTTGTATTCTTTTTCGATGAATTCTTTTACGTCGTCTTGCTGATAAAGTTCAGCAAGTCTTTTTAGGGTTTTGTTGTCTTTGTCTTCTTCACGGACCGCGATGATGTTGATATATGGAGTCGCGGTTTCGCTTTCGAGGAAGATTGCGTCTTCCCTTGGCGTCAGGCCAGCGTCAACGGCTATACCGTTATTGACGATTGAAGCGGCAACGTCCGGCATTACTCTTGGCGTATGGCCCGCAGTCATCGTAATGAATTCAAGGTTCTTTGGATTTTCAACGATTTTATCAAGGGATCCGATGCCGTTAAAACCTTCTTCAAGTTTAATCAACCCGGCTTCCTGGAGAAGGGCAAGCCCTCTTCCCATATTGGTTGCTTCGTTGTCCAGGGCGATTTTGCCGCCTTTCGGAATATCTTTTACATCTTTATATTTGTCGGAATAGAGGCCCATCGGCGCGATTTGCGTTGTAGCAATTGGCACAAGGTCAAGGTTATGTTCTTTGATGAACGCATTGAAATAAGAAACGGTCTGGAAAGAGTTGGCATCCAATTCGCCTTCCGCTAAGGCCAGGTTTGGCTGGACATAGTCCGAGAAAGTAAGGATTTCCACTTCAATTCCTTCCTTCTTCGCCTTTTCCGCCACGTAATCCCATACACGGTGATCCGTGCCGCTTACCCCAAGTTTCACTTTAACTGTTTTTTCTCCCTTCGCGGATGAAGAATCTGAGCATGCCGCGCTGAACACTGCAAGTACAAGGACAAGGATTGCTAATACTAGTTTTTTCATTGGTGAATTCCTCCTGTTTATCGTCTTCTGATTTTCTTTGCTGCTATATTTCCTGCTGATTGCAAGCCCTGGACCATCACAATCAATATTCCGACTGTAATCAGCATCGTTTTCGTATCAAACCTCTGGTAGCCGTATGTAATCGCCAGGTCGCCAAGGCCGCCGCCGCCAATCGCGCCCGCCATCGCAGATGCCCCGATCAGACCGATTGTCGCAATCGTGAAGGCGAGGATGAGGGAGCTTAATGCTTCCGGCAAAATAAACCTGAACACAATTTGCCAAGGCGTCGCACCCATCGCCTGGGCCGCTTCAATAACCCCGGGGTCGACTTCAAGAAGCGAATTCTCTACTAACCTTGCAATATATGGACCGGCGTAGAAAACGAGCGGTACAATCGCCGCAGCCGTTCCGATCGACGTACCGACTATGAATCTCGTAATCGGAATGATTGCCACGAGCAAAATGATGAATGGAATCGAGCGCAAAACGTTGATTGTGCCATTAAGAACATTAAAGACGGGTGCATTCTCAAGCAAATGCCCTTTTCGTGTCACAACAAGGGCGATTCCAAGCGGGATGCCGAGCGCTGCCGAGAACACAAGCGAACATCCCACCATCTGCAGAGTTTCGATAAGGGCTTCAATGATTTGGTCCGAATTAACTAGCATGTGCTTTCACTTCCTTTATGTTGACATTCTGCTGGTGAATATAGTTAAGGGCGCGGAGGATTTCCTTCTCGCTTCCCTGGAACTCGACGATCAGGTTGCCGAACGGCGTCCCCTGCAGCTCGGTAATATTCCCGAACAGCACATTCACATCAAGGTCGAACTTTTTCGCAAGCTGGGACAGAAGCGGCTGTCCGGCCGACTCGCCCACAAAATTAATTCGGAACACTTTTTGAAGGCCTGCATGCTCCTCGATCAGCTTTTTGACTGAATCCGGAATGCGGTCGTTCATGACCGAGCTCACAAAATTCCTTGCTGTCTCCGTTTTGGCGCCGAGAATACATCAAATACGGAACCCTGTTCGATGATTTTTCCTGCCTCGATAACTGCCACACGGTCGCAAATTTCCCTGATGACCGACATCTCATGCGTGATAATCAGGATCGTGATGTTATACTCTTTGTTTATTTTTTTCAAAAGCTGAAGGATCGAGCTCGTCGTCTGCGGATCAAGCGCCGAAGTCGCCTCGTCGCAAAGCAGGATCGACGGCTGCGTCGCCAAAGCGCGCGCAATCCCAATCCGCTGCTTCTGCCCGCCGGATAGCTGGTCCGGATAACTGTCCGCCTTATCCGCAAGCCCAACAAACTCAAGCAGCTCATAAACCCGTTCCCTAATCTTATTACTCGGCGTATTCGCAAGTACAAGCGGCATCGCCACATTCGCAAACACCGTCTTCGAATTCAGGAGATTGAAATGCTGGAAGACCATCCCGATATTCCGTTTGACCTCCCGCACTTCTTTTGCCGAAAGCGAAGTAAGGTCGTTCCCATCGACAATCACCTTCCCCGAAGTCGGCCGCTCAAGCAAATTCACACAGCGGATCAGCGAACTCTTACCCGCACCGCTGAAGCCAATCACCCCGAAAATCTCCCCCGTATTCACCTTCAAATCAATTCCGTCAAGCGCGGCAACCTGATTCCCGCCGCCCTCGCCGTAAACCTTACGTACCTGCTGAAACTCAATCATCTGCCTGCCTCCTTGTCCTTTATTTTTGGGGAAAAAATGCTTTGCGCCCACGCACCAAGCGGACTTCCCACCCAGTCTTCCCACGCACCCCCGTTTTTCGAAAATGAAAAAGCCCTCTTCCATGGAAATAGAAGAGGGCACACTTGCACATAGGCAAACAAGGTCTCTTCTTATCTCCCAAGCTCTCGCTTGCTGGAATTGGCACAGAGCTCCAAACGGAGTCCGCTGCCGAGGCGTCGTAGGGCCAGTCCCTCAACCTCTCTCGATAAGAATAATCGTATAGGGTGATGTTTTTAGGAAAATAAAAAGCCCCCTTCAAACAGAAGAGGACAGAATTAATCAAGTTCGCCTCTTCTCATCTATCAAGCATCGCTTGCTGGAATTGGCATAGACAAAAAGTCCGCTGCCGAGGTGTCATAGGGCCAGTCCCTCAACCTCTCTTGATAAGAAGGTACACATATTCGCTTTTCAAAATCCTGTGTCCTACTCTAAACCCAAAAAGCAAAAAAGTCAAACACTTTGTAAAAATTTAATTTTTCTGCAATACCTTTTTTAAAAAAACGTGCTACATCCCGGAAGTATCTTCTGCCCGTATTTAAATGCGCCAGGGTTGTTTTTAGTAATCGGCAGATGTAGGATTTACTTTGACAGCAAGCAAAAAAAGTAAGGGCGGGTCCATCTATGTACAAGATAGCGGTAGCGGGAACAGGGTACATTGGCCTGGTGGCGGGCGTATGTTTCGCCGAAGTGGGCCACATGGTCACGTGCGTTGATATAGACGAAACAAAGATAAACACATTAAAGGCAGGAGTATGCCCGATTTTCGAAACAGGCCTTCAAGAATTATTCCGCAAAAATACCGAGGCCGGGCGAATCGCCTTCACGACCGATTTCCGAGAGGCCTACAGGGAAGCGGATGCGATTTTCATTGGAGTCGGCACGCCCGAGCAACCGGATGGCTCCGCCGATTTATCGGCCATCGCCCAAGTGGCGAGGCAAATCGCCGAGTCACTCGAAAAGGAGTGCCTCGTTGTTGTGAAATCGACCGTCCCGGTGGGCACGAACGATAAGGTCGAACAGTTCATCCACGACTTTCTCGTAAACGATGTAAAGGTCGAGGTTGCCTCGAATCCGGAGTTTTTGTCCCAGGGGTCTGCCGTCCACGATACGCTCTACGCCCGGCGGATTATTATTGGGACTGAAAGCGAATGGGCAGAGGAAAGGCTGAGGGAAATTTACGAGCCGTTCCAGTTGCCGATCGTTTCCGTCAGCAGGAGATCGGCTGAAATGATCAAATATGCGGCGAATGACTTCCTCGCCTTGAAAATATCCTACATGAACGATATCGCGAACCTTTGTGAATTGGTCGGCGCCGACATAGAGGACGTTGCAGAAGGAATGAGCTACGATGAACGGATCGGAAGCAAGTTCCTGAGCGCGGGGATTGGATTTGGCGGCTCGTGTTTCCCAAAGGACACAAAGGCGCTCGATTACATGGCGCGCCAGCATGGGTACGAGCTCAGGACCGTAAAGGCCGCAATCGAAGTCAATAACGAGCAAAAGACGCTCCTGTTTAAAAAAGCGAGCAGAAGGCTGATCACCTTCAATGGATTGAAAGCCGCGGTGCTTGGATTGACATTTAAACCAGGAACCGATGACATCAGGGAAGCTGCTTCCGTGGCAAACATTCCGCTCCTGCTCGATCAAGGCGCCCGTGTCCATGCGTACGACCCTGCGGGACAAAGTAATTTCTCGGCGCTTTTTCCCGAAGGCAAATACGGAAAAGGCACCCTCACGTACGCCCCATCCATCGAAGAGGTGCTAGAAGGAGCGAACGTTTGCTTCATCTTCACCGAATGGAACGAAATCAAACAAATACAGCCTCAAACCTACAAACAACTGATGAGGACTCCGCTCATTTTCGACGGCCGCAACACCCAATCACCTGAAAAAATGCAAGCCGCCGGGCTCGAATACCACTCAATCGGAAGAGGCGCCATGCGGGCAGCGCCACAAGTTAATCCCGAGTATTAATGGAGAAACCGCGGGGAAAAGGGAGTACCCACAGGCATGAGGAAAAGTAAAACCATCTTAAAAAGCTTACAAATTCATATTTGAATTGTACTGCACCCCAAAAGTTAGAGTGAAATCTAGCTTTTGGGGTGTATTTTTATGGTTCATCAAAGGGCAGGTTGTAAATTATGGAATGTTTTTCCTCTTATATTATTATTTAAACATTTTTAGGAATAAAGCACATTTTACCGACCTTTATAACTGCTTGGTTTATTCTCCCCTCAAGCCGATTCCCCTTAATGAAAAGATGATCTTACTTTCAAGAAAATAAAGGAAATTTGGTGGTAATTGTCGAAATAGGAAATATATAGTTAAGTGTTTGGAGGGTTGAGAATGGAATCAAAAGTTGTTTTTGGCGGAGTTCCAAAAGAGAATGAGAAGCGCGCCATCCAGGAGCTGAAAAAGAAACTGCCGCGGGAAAACCATATAATCATTGTCGGCGCCCTCGTTCCGAAGGATGGATACATAAAGGATCAGGAAATGGATGTTATCCTGATTTGCCCGAAAGGAATTTTTAACATAGAAATGAAGTCGTATCGGGGAACGATTATTACCCCGATCAGCAATATGAGCACAAAGCTTGTGACAAGAACCATAACAGGTGAGCAGAAAACGATTGATAATCCGATCATCCAGGCCGCATCACAGTCGCGGACACTACATTCATTTGTCAATCGGAAGGCGCAAAGGCGCTTGGGAAAACGGGTATCGGTCCGTCCCGTTATTTTATTTACAAGCCCAAGGAACGAACTTACATACGAAATTGACCAGGGCGGGACGAATGAAGTCATCCACCATCTCGATACAATTTCGAAGGTCTGGATGGAGGGCCAGCCGGAATTAACGCCGAATGACATCACGATCGTGTACGAGTCGTTGGGCATTCGCGAGGTGAAATTTACCGGGCAATCGCTCAATATCGATGTAGACGGCTATGTGACGAAGCGCCTGCTGTTTGAACAATCCAATTACAAAGTGTATGAAGCGGTCGACGAATTTGACCAAAAGTATTTCCTGAAGGTCCATGAAATCAACCCCGCGCTCCTTAAGGAAGATCAGGAGCTGTTTCTGACCATCACAAAACGGGATACGAAAGTCCGGGCAAAGCTCAGGGACAACCCTTATGTCCTTTACTATCACGCGAGCCCATTCACTTATGGCGATTACATTTGCTCAACAACCCAGTGGGTCGGCCATACATCATTCTTTACCATGATAAAAAAAGCCCGTCCGCTCGATGAAAAAATGGACCTCCTAAAGGAATTGTTCAAAGCGCTTCGATCGATCCACAGCCAGGGAGTTTTCCACCGTGATTTAACGCCGCGGAATATCCTTTATACAGATGACAAGAAACTAAAAATCATCAATTTCGATTACTCGCGTATTGTGGGCGAGCCGACCGTCGGAGCAGGGATCCCTTTTGATGAAAAAAATGCCTATGCTGCGCCGGAAACAAATGTTGAGGAACGAAAGGCGGATATCGACTTCCATACCGACTTTTACTCGTTTGGGATTATCGCCTATGAGTTCCTGTCGGGCAAGTATCCGTATAAATCCGACATCGACCTGAAGCACGACACGCTCGACAAGCTTGTTCCGGGCGTATCCGAAGAGTTTGCCTTTGCGGTGGAAAGCCTGATCAGCATCAGCCAAAAAGACCGGGATTTCGGGTGGGAATTTTTAGAGGATCTTTGGGGGCTATAATGTTCAATCCAAACTTCTACGACAGGTATGATATTTTAGATCCAATCCCCGGCACAGAGAAAGAAACCGAGTTTTACGAGTCGTCCCTGTCGTTCGGAAAACACCGCCAAACAGGAGAGGAAGTCGTCATCAAACAGATTTTCCTGATCGACCCTGCCGATATGAAAAACAGTAAGAAAAAGATCGCCATTGAAAATATGTTTCAGGAAGAAATCCGGATTATGCGGAATCTCCTCCAGCTTGATTGCACGGCGAAAATAAGGGAATTCTTCATCGACGAATTCGAAGTCGTTTTCGCGATGGAAAAAGCAGGCGGCTCCTCCGTGAGCGAGCTCATTTTTTCGGATGAGGCCACACTCGGACAGCGGATCAAAATTGCCGCGAATATCGCCAAGGCGTACAGCGGCATCCACCGACTCGGGATTATCCACCGGGATTTGTCGGACAATAATATCTTTGTGGATGAAGAAGGAAACGTCAAAATCATCGACTTTGGCCTATCCTTCCAACGCGTTGGTGTGCTGATAAAGGCGGGAACTGATGTCTTTCCGCCGCCGGAAGCTACCACACTTCACCACAGGCCTTCCCCAGCCTATGATATTTTTTCATTCGGCGTCCTGCTCTACTTATTGGTTTACCGGAAACGCCCGTTTGAAAAAGGGGAAATTTTGCAAAAAGGGACTGTCATCCTTGAATTTCCTGAACCACCCGATGTCACGATTGGCCTGAAGGAGCTGATGGCTGATTGCATGCAATTTTTTCCGGAAAAACGGCCGAAGTCAATGCTTGAGGTCGCAAGAAGGCTTGAAAGAGTGGTGATGGAAATATGAGCGGCATAATCGGGGATACACTTTCAGGCAGGACGATACAGGCGGCAGGGGTGATTAATTTCCAGGTTTCCGCGAATGAAGCGGGGAATGTTCCCCTAATCATCAAGCAAATAAAGGAAAGTGAATGGCTGTGGGCGGAATTCCGCGGCGAGGAAAACGTTCAGCTCCATACGAAGGATCACAAGCTTCTGTGCAAAAAATATGACAGCCCATCCCATGGCAATGCCGCATTCAGGGTCAATGGGGTTAAAAAGCGCAACGCTGCGGATCGCACCCGGATGGTCCGCTACGGAATCAGGCTTATTTTGCTGGAACAGCCCTTTGTATTTTCAGGGGAAAACTTCAATATGCAAAAAAACAGGCAAGCCGCTTTCGTGTTTGCCGACCTTCACAAACTCTCGCTCAAGTTCGGCCAGCTCCAGCAGGAATCCCGCGAGGATCATTCCGAAAAAAGGCGGCGAAAGCAGGCCGAAGAGGAATGGGCTTCCCAACTGATTCAGATGGTCAATAAGCAGGAAGATACCGATTTCGCTGAAACGAAAAAGAAGTATTTCTACTACAGCCGGTTTACAGAAGCGATTTCCTCACAGATAAAAGGCGTGTCTTATTCTTTTAAAGTAGTTATCGACGACAAATATGCCTACAATGACTTGGCCATTTCCCCTGAGCCGTTCCCGCTGACGTATGAGGGGCTGATTGTCGGGAAGGTGACGCGTTCGGATGAAAATGAAACGATTCTGTCGTTTGCACACAGCGTTGATTACGGGAAAATTCCTGAGAAGGGTTACTTGCTCGTTGTCCCAAACAATACAACCTACCGTGTCCAAAAAAGGACTGTCCAGGAACTTATCGATGGGCAGAGTGTGAATGAAAAGCTATTGAACTATCTTGTCCATAAGGAGTTTGAAAGCTATCACGCGCCAGCCGCCGAACAACGGAAAGCGGCCGAGTTATTGCCAAAGCAGGAGGAGGCGGTAGAAAAGGCGGCCGCGACAAATGATTTCCTCCTCGTCCAGGGGCCTCCCGGGACAGGAAAAACGACCATCATTGTCGAAATGGTCCGCCGCCTGATTGGAAAAGGGGAGCGGGTGTTAATCAGCTCGAAGAACAATCTTGCCGTTGACAATGTGCTTGAGCAATTAATTGAGGATGGCATTGATTGCGTCCGGATTGGCCGCGAGGAGAAGGTGAAGGTTGCCAAGGTAAAGGATGTCCTCCTTGACCGGGTCGCCGTAAAGCTTCAGGAAAATATGATCAGCCGCTGTGCGGAAGACCAGAAACACCTTCAGTCGGAACGCACCCGCGCCGAGGAGTTCAACCGCCTGCTTCAGGCAGTGTCCGCCGATGTCAGCCGTTTTCAGGCGGTTCACCGCCAGGCAGCGGAATCCCGGGAAGACCTTCGGAAGTTGGAAAGAAAGGCGAAGTGGAAGCTGCTGCATTTATTCGGGCCATTAGCCGCACTCAGGAAAACGCAGGAACTTCTGCCTTTTTTAAAAATAAATACTGACAGCATCCATTCGAAAGCTGTATCGAAACTAAAAGCGGCTCTTTCCGGTAATCGGGTTTATCAGGAGCTGCTTGGAAAGCTTGCCGGGGAAGAAAAGCAGGAAAGCGCGTACCTTGTGATGCTTAAGGTGAAATTGGAAGGTTACCTCGAACCCGAAAAGGTCCCCGGGCTTGCGGAAGAAGAACAGTGGCTTCGGTTACAGCAAACTGCGGCCAACAATGTGGCCACTTTTCAAAAGCAAACATCGATTTCGGCTGATTGGATTGATGAACTCCAGGAGAGGCAGCAGTCGCTTTATCCTTTGCTCCTAAGAACAGTACCGGTCCTGGGGGCTACTTGCATCGGAATCGACACGTCCCCGGAATTCAGGGATACCGAGTTTGATACAGTAATAATTGATGAATCAGGCCAGATTACAATATTTGATGTGCTCGTGCCTATGGCGAGGGCGAAAAAGGTCATCCTGATTGGCGACCATATGCAGCTGCCGCCGGTCTCCGACTCCAATCTCGCAAAAGAATTCAGGGAAATGGAATTGCCAAGCGAATGGATTGAGAAAAGCCTGTTTGAAGAGCTTTATTACAATGCGCCAGATTCGCATAAGGTCATGCTCGATACGCAATTCAGGATGCATCCGCTTGTGGCTTCGTTCATATCCGATGAATTTTACAAAGGGGAGTACAAATCCGGGGTTACTCCGGAGCAGCGGACGATTGAGTGGAATCTGTATGAATCTCCGCTCGTCTTCATTGATACCGCCCGCTGTGATGAACGGTTCCAGCAGTGCATTCCGGATGAGGACCATCTCGTCTATTTTAATCAGCTTGAGGCGTACCTTGCAGTCCAGGAACTAATAAAAATCCTGAAATATGGCCGGAAGCCAGGGGAAATCGGCATAGTGGCCCCTTATAAAAAACAGAAGTTGATCATCGAGGGCCATTTGCCATCCATGCTAAAGGAGGCTGGGTTTTCCCCGGAGGATATCCGTGATATCGTTTCCGGGGTTGAAATCGACACGGTCGACAGCTTCCAAGGTCGCGGGAAGGAAATCATCCTGTTCAGTTTTACGAGGAGCAGCCCTGATTTTGAAATCGGGTTCCTCAGGGAGCTGCGGCGCCTGAATGTAACGATGACCCGCTGTAAATCGCTGCTCGTTTTGATAGGGGATATGGAAACGCTCGCGAACGCGAATGATAGGCGATCCGCCGCTTTATTTAAAAATCTCCGGCACTATATCCGCAAACACGGCCAGTATGTAGATGCGAAACTCCTTTTGAAGGAAGGTGAAACCCCTTGGCGGCAGCTCGTATAAAATCACCGCTCTCGATTATGCGGAACATAAAAAATCCGAGGCCGCTCCGCAGGCTGATCCAGCTTGACTATCCAATCTACAACCTTCCTGTCATCCTGAAAGAACGGATGAGCGAACCCTATGAAAGCCTGGAATGGTTCATTACCCGCTTTCTCCATGAAGGGAATGTGCATACACAGGAAGACCTAGCTGTAAGGCTCGGCCTTCCGGGAGGGTCGCGGATTCTTTCAGAAACGCTCACGCACCTGGAATCGATTGGCCATATCAGGAATGCGGAAGGGCGTTACAAAGTGTTGAAGAATGGCGCAGAATCGTTTGAAAAGCGGGAAAAGATTTATGAAGCGGAGTCCAGGAGGCTTCTTTATTTTGATGCCATTGCCCTGCAGCCGCTGCCGCGTGAATTTTACGAGGACCCCGCGAATGTTATTTTGCCTGCTGACAATAGGGATATGCTAAATAAGAGTTTTGTTTTCGATTTATGGAGCACCCTTGCGGACAATCCTGTTAAGGAATTGCTTCGTTATAACGGGAACGAGCGCTATTCGTTCAATTTGCCGCAGGAAATGATTGAAATCGAAATTAATAGGCAATTACTCAATGACAATGCTCCAGGTTTGAATGGCGAAATCCGGTTCATTCCATTGTTCATTTGTTTCTATGGGGAAGCAGGCGGATTTTTAACAGATACAGGGGTGAATGGCCGGGACGGGGCTGAAATTGAAGTATATATTGGCACAACCGGAAAACGTTCCCCGTATTTTGAGCATCTAATTAAGAGTAATCTGGTCAGAGTTTGGGCGATGATCCAGTCCGAGGAGCAACTGAACAAGGGGAAGCAATTGTCTTTTTCCGTCTTGGGGCTTAAACTCGAGGAATACTTGGAAATAGGCAGGGCGGAAATAGGCGCGACAGGAAATATCGCTTATCCTATAAGGCCGGAAGACATTGATAAATGGAGCGGGTCACCAGAATTTCAAAACCGGATTCTTCGCCACCTCACTTACACAAGGGAACTTCCGCTCCATGCGAATGAGCAGCTTGGCCCCATACTGGCGTTCCGCCTCGAGGATAAAAATACCTTAAACGAGCTGCTGGCCATTCTCAAGCGACAAAATGTGGCCTACTATAACAAACATGAATACAGCGATGCCTATATCCAAAAACAAAACGACCACCTCCACCAAACCTTTTCCACAACGTGGGAAAGGTAAAGCGCCTTTGGTGACTGGCCCCCTAAGAAGGACATTTTTTGTCCCTCTTAGGGCTTTTTTATTAAACACCAGCTTTTACTTGGATTCAAGAGAAGGTATCGTCGGCATGGAGTATTTAGTAAAATAATTCATTCAATCCCCGCTGCAATGTCCATTGTTTTGCTCTACCATTCGAACCGTTAACAGGAAACCAACGGTCTCATACGTGGGACAAGCCGAGGTGGAAGCTTTCAAAATAAGGGAAACCAACAAGATATAGCCTTCTTCAAAAAGTAAATGAATTTTAATAAAATTTTTAGTAAAATATTTAATTATTTTACTAATAAAGATAAAATGTAAATAGGCTATCATTGGAAAGCTAAAAAAATACAAATATTTCTATCTGCCATTGCTGAAAGAAATGAATCAATGTTCTTTGCGTTCAAGTTTGAAAGGGTTTTCTAATTCCCGGTATGTGTAAGCCTAGTCCGGGGAATGTACAGACCGATGAAAAGGAGGGATGCCGCCTGGCTACTATAAAGGATATCGCAGAAAAGGCAGGGGTATCAATCGCAACGGTGTCACGGGTTTTGAATTACGACCCGACACTTTCAGTCACGGATGAGACGAGAAAACGGATTGTGGAAGCGGCCGAAGAGCTGTCCTACAAAAAACGGTCCGCGAAAAAAACAGCCACGAAAAAAATCGCGATCATCCACTGGTATACCGAAAAAGAAGAAATGGAAGACCTTTATTACATGTCCATTCGGCTTGGCATTGAGCAGCGATGCCAGCAGCTCGACATTCAATTCGCAAATTATTTTTATGATGAATTAAAAGGAATAAAAAATGACCAGGTACAAGGAATTATCGCGATTGGTAAGTTCAGCCTTGAGCAGGTTGCAGAAATGGCGGGTGTCACAGACAATATTGTGTTTGCCGATTGCAGCCCAGATGATGACATGTACGACTCGGTCATCATCGATTTTGACAAAGCGTCAAAAAAAATTATTCATTACCTTTTTGAAAAGGGCCATGATTCAATCGGCTATATAGGCGGGCGGGAGGCTTACAAAGGAAGTTCCGTCGAAATTGCCGACCAAAGGGAAAAAAGTTTCCGGTCCTATATGACTGAAAAAGGGCATTTGGACGAGGATTTGATTTACATTGGTTCCTTTTCGGTCGCAAGCGGCTACAGCCTTATGAAACAGGCAATTAAAGAGCTTGGGGAAAGGCTGCCGACAGCTTTTTTCGCCGGGAACGATTTGATTGCAATCGGCTGCCTCCGCGCGCTCCATGAGGAAAACATCGCTGTGCCGGAGCGAGTGAACATCATAGGAATTAATGATATCAGCGTATCCAAATATGTTTTCCCGGCACTTTCGACGTTGAAGGTCCATACAGAGCTTATGGGGGAAACCGCCCTTGACACCCTTCTTGAACGGATTGATGGGCGAAGGGTAGCCAAGAAGATTTTCATCGGCACAGAATTAGTTATCCGGAACAGCAGCTTCTAAAGTGGAGCAGCCAGCAAATGGATGCTCTCAATGACTGTATTTCCTAAAAGTTAGGGGAATAGGACAATGAATCTACCACATTTAACGAAAGACTTCCGGGAACTTTTTTCCTACGAAGACATGGAAGGAATCCGCAGCTTTTTCTCGCCGGGCAGAATCAATTTGATTGGCGAGCATACTGATTATAACGGCGGCCGGGTTTTTCCATGCGCGATAACGTACGGGACTTATGGTGTTGCCAAAAAGCGGGATGACCGCCGCATCCGCCTTTTTTCTAAAAACTTCCTGGAAGCGGGGGTTATTGAATTCAGCCTGGATGAGCTTGACCACGACCCCGCACATACTTGGGGGAACTTTGCAAAGGGAATGATCCGCTATCTAATCGAAGCGGGCTGGGAAATCCCTGCGGGAATGGACATCTTGATTGAAGGAAATATTCCGAACGGCGCCGGGCTTTCGTCCTCGGCATCCCTGGAAATGCTTGTAGGCGTCATCGCAAATGAACTGTTCGAACTGGAAATCCCAAGAATCAGCCTAGTCCAAATTGGCAAGCAGGTCGAAAATGAATTCATCGGCGTCAACAGCGGAATCATGGACCAATTCGCTGTCGGGATGGGAAAAAAGGATTGCGGCATCCTTCTCGATTGTGAGACGCTTGAATACGAATACGCGCCGCTAAAACTGGACGGCTACAAAATTATCATCATGAATACAAATAAACGGCGCGAGCTTGCCGATTCCAAGTACAATGAACGGCGCAGCCAGTGTGAAAGCGCCCTTGCCTATCTGCAAAAGCAACTCAATATAAGGTCTCTTGGCGCGCTGTCGGAACAGCAATTCGATGCGAATATCGCGCTTATTCCGGATGGAATTTTACAAAAAAGGGCCAGGCACGCCGTATATGAAAATGAGCGAACGAAAAAAGCGCTTGCCGAACTGAAACAGGGGAACCTGGCGAGCTTCGGAAAATTGATGAACGAGTCGCACCTATCGCTTAAGGATGATTACGAAGTAACCGGAATTGAACTTGATACACTCGTTGAAGCGGCCTGGATGCAAAGCGGCACTCTTGGCGCTAGGATGACCGGCGCGGGATTCGGAGGCTGCGCAATCGCGCTTGTCGAGGCTGTCGCAGTTGAGTCGTTTATTGAAGAAGTCGGCAATGCTTACAAAGAAAAAATCGGTTACGAAGCAACCTTTTACGTCGCCCATATCGGTGATGGCACAAAGGAAATTACGGCGGAGGTGGAATAATGGGGATTTTGGTGCTTGGCGGCGCGGGCTATATAGGCTCCCATGCCGTCCATCAGCTGATTGACCAGGGATATGACGCGATTGTTGTGGACAATCTTCAGACTGGCCACGCGGAGGCAGTCCATCCGAAAGCGAAGTTTTACGAGGGAGACATCCGTGATAAGGAATTTTTACGCGGGGTTTTTGAAAAAGAAGAAATCGATGGTGTGCTGCATTTCGCCGCAAATTCGCTTGTCGGCGAATCGATGGAAAAGCCGCTTGAGTATTTTAATAACAATGTGTACGGAACCCAGGTACTGCTTGAAACGATGGTCGAATTCGGTGTGAAAAATATCGTCTTCTCCTCGACCGCGGCAACGTATGGCGAGCAGACGGTCATGCCGATTACGGAAGACTTGCCCGTGAACCCGACAAATGCCTATGGCGAAACAAAGCTGGCAATGGAAAAAATGATGAAATGGTGCGAGATTGCCTACGGGATGAACTATGTTTCGCTCCGTTATTTTAATGTGGCTGGAGCTAGGCAGTCCGGTGCAATTGGCGAAGATCACCAACCGGAAACCCATCTGATTCCGCTCATCCTTCAGGTTCCGCTTGGCCAGCGGGAGTTTATATCCATTTTCGGCGACGATTACGATACGGAGGACGGGACATGCATTCGCGACTATATCCACGTCGAAGACTTGATTGACGCACATATCCTTGCCCTCCGCTATTTGCAAAACGGCGGCGGCAGCGAAATAATCAATCTCGGCAGCGGACAGGGGTTCTCGGTTAAGGAAATGATTGAAGCCGCCCGGAAAGTGACCGGCCATAAGATACCGGCAAAGGTCGTTCCCCGCAGGAGCGGCGACCCGAGCAGGCTGATCGCATCTTCTGAAAAGGCAAAGAAGGTGCTGGGCTGGAATCCGGAACGGACATCGGTTGAACAAATCCTTGCAGATGCCTGGCAATGGCATCGGAATCACCCTGAAGGCTATAAAGGATAAGGGAGGGCTACACATGGAGGTATATCAGGCTATTCAGGCGCTGCTCGACCGGGCGCTTGCCTGTGAAATGATCAAACAACAGGATGAAATTTACGCGCGCAACCAGATCATGGCCCTCCTTGGACTGGACGAATTTATCGACAATGGCTCATGCCAGGATGGCGCGGGGATTCCCGATATCCTTGATGCGCTCGCCGATTACGCCGCCGAAAAGGGAATCATCGAGGGACTGGATTCCCAGCGGGAGATTTTTTCGGCGAGGATTATGAATGTCCTTATCCAAAGGCCTTCAGATGTAAATGCCTTGTTTTATGAAAAATACAATGCCGACCCCAACCTTGCGACCGACTATTTTTACGAGCTGAGCAAAAACAGCAATTACATCCAGACAAAGCAGATCGCAAAAAACATTAGCTATTCGTATGAATCGGATTACGGCATGCTCGATATTACGATTAACCTCTCAAAGCCCGAGAAGGACCCGAAGCAAATCGCCATTGAGCGGGAAATGAAAAGCGCCGTTTTGGAATATCCAAAATGCCTCCTGTGCATTGAAAACGAAGGATATGCGGGCAGAATCGGCTATCCGGCGCGCTCAAACCATCGGATTATCGGACTCGAGCTTGGCGGTGAGTCCTGGTATCTGCAATACTCGCCTTATGTTTACTACAACGAGCACTGCATCGTCCTCAGCGCCGAGCACCGCGATATGAAAATCAGCCGCGGCGCGTTCACCCGGCTGCTTGAATTCGTCGGCAAGTTCCCAGCCTATTTTCTCGGTTCGAACGCCGACCTGCCTATTGTCGGGGGGTCAATTTTAACCCATGACCATTACCAGGGGGGGAAATACGATTTCGCGATGGCGAAGGCAGAGGCAAATTACTCGTTCCAGCTGGGCGGTTTCCCTTCTATTGAAGCGGCAATGTTGAAATGGCCGCTGTCCGCCATCCGGATCCGCGGTAAAAATCCGGAAGAGCTTGCGGATGCGGCAGACAAGATTTTCGAAACGTGGATGGGCTATAGTGACCCGGAAGCGGGAATTGAAGCATTCACTGGCGGGACAAGGCATAACACGGTTACGCCAATTGCGAGGATGCGTGACGGCCAGTTTGAAATGGACCTTGTCCTTAGGAACAACCGGACAAGCGATGAACATCCGCTTGGCATTTTCCATCCGCACAGCGACGTCCACCATATCAAAAAAGAAAATATCGGCCTTATTGAAGTCATGGGGCTCGCCGTTTTGCCAGCCAGGCTTGAAAATGAGCTAAAGGAAATCAAAAAGTACCTGCTTGGGGAAAAGGCGGAAGTAAAGGAATACCACCTCGCATGGGCGAATGAAATGAAGGAAAAGCATGCCGCCGAATTATCGCCTGGTTCGGTTTCAGCGATTATCAGGCAAAATGTCGGCGCGAAATTTGCCCGGGTACTTGAGGACGCGGGAGTCTTCAAACAGACGGAGGAAGGCAAGCGCGCGTTCCGGAAATTCACGGATTTATTAGGATAGGGAAGAAAAGCCCGTTCCGGCCACTTGCCGGGGCGGGCCTTTGCATTGACCAATTGGCACATTTCTACGAAAAAAATTTCGGCCGCCCACGTTTATCGCAGTACATAAAACGGATATTACCTGTATATATACCAATAGGACGATGCCTTTTTTTGGTGAAAATGTATTGAATCTGAATCGGATTTTTGGTAAGTTAGGGGCATAGCACAAAATTGTACGAAACGGCAAATCCACTGAAAAGTGGGGGCGCAAAACTAAAGGGGCTAAAGCTATTTTAAATAGCCATGCCAGCCAGTTCCCGAATACGGCCCTGCGGTATACGGATCATTAGGGGGTAATTGTGTTGAAAAGTCTACTAAAAGCGAGATACTATTTCCATTTATTTTTACATAGGTACAACCGCAGATTAGTGGATGACGCAATATGCGTGAATCTGAAATCGAAGTTAATGGCTAAATCGGATTATCATCTATGCAAAGCTGCCGGCCTGACAGCGAAGGCTGAATAATAAAAAGCACTGACCGCGATTTTTTGCGGCCAGTGCTTTTTTTGAAAACAAAAACCGGGCAAATGCCCGGCTATAACGTTCAATGTTTGGTTATTTCGGGCTGGGAGACCAGCTTCGTGTAGACGATGAACCTGTCCGGCGCGTTTCCAACGAAATAGAACGGATAGCAGGTCGTCAAGGTCAACGTCTCGAAATCGGTCGGGACGGCAACTGTCATATCATCCGCATGGGTGATTTTAAAATCGGTTGTTTCATAAATAAAGTCACCATACGGGGTCGTGAATATGACTTCCTCACCCACCTTTAAATCCTTCAGCTTCCTGAAAACTGTATCCCTATGGCCGCTCAGCACAACGTTCCCCCCTTGTCCTGGAAGAGCGCTTCCTGCGAGGTGGCCAGCGCCTTTTTTCAGTTCATTGTCATGGGTGCCCTGTACAACCGGGACATCCAGGCCGACTGAAGGGAACTTCAGATCGCCGATTTTATCCCCAGGTGCAGGAAGGGTAGGCCATACCTGCTCGAACTGCCTGTCAGGCAAATCAGGTTCATACTCATTCAGGGCTGTGTGGGCCAAAAGGACCGTCTGTTTTGTCAAATCAAATCCGAAATAGGCGACAATGCCTCCGCCAATCAACAAAAAAAAGATGGGTATTGAAATAATGACCCATCTCCATATGTTTCTGCGTTTCTTTCGCATTCAGCTTACGCCTCGAGGGTGTTGCCTGTTTTGCGGAAATAGCGCGCCGCAGGTACGGCAGCCGCCGCTCCAAGCAGCATGATCAATCCGCCAAGCAGTATGTATTCATAGTTGTTGGTAGCTGTGTTAGGAAGCTTCTGCGCTGGCATCGGAACGAATTTGCCACCTTTTTCAAGCTGCTCCTTTGCTTGGACCGCAGCCTTTAGGGCGGTGATTTTTGTCAAAAGAACTTTCGGGTCAAGGTCTGCTAAAGTTGGGTCAGCAGTTGCAAGAAGCTTTCCGTTCAGGTCTTTCAACTCGATGATAAGTCCTGTTGTGCCAGGCTTGTACTTAAAAATATCGACAGGATTCCCGTTGTCATCGACAAACTCCGCTTGAAGGTGAGCAAGTTTCACGCTGTCAAGGAATAGGCGGGCAAGCTCGACTTTTTGCGCATTTGGCAGGCTTTCAGGATTGTTATTCTTGAGGAGATCGCTCGCACGCTTTGTGTTTGCGTCAATCCCGTCGAATTCTGCCTTGCTCAAATCTACTGATTGAAGGTAAGCGTAAAGATAGTCGACATTGTCTAAATTAAGAGCTTGTAATGAGTCCACTAGTTTCTGGGCATGGGGATTCGCGTTCCCGGCAGCTGACGCCTCGCCTGGAAGCAGTGCGAAACCTGATAATCCCAAGCTCAGGGCCGCAACAATTGCTCCCTTTTTCAAAAATGCTTTCAAGTTCATTTTCCACCCTCACTTTTCCATATGATAACTCGTAATATACCATATTTTAGAATATTTCTCAAATTTATTTTAAAAATGTAAGAAAAAGTCGTATTTTGTAATTATTGGAATTTTTATAAAGTCAATATTCTATCCGCATTGGCTTTACTTTGCATTTTTTTGCAATGGAAAATAAAAAAAGACGGAGTTTCCGCTCTCCGTCCCTATCATTCTATCAGCCTTGAATTTTTTCATCTTTTTATTCTACTTAAATTGAACCGGAGCCATGCTGGAAGTCAGAGGCAAGAGCTTGAAATTCTGGCTTTTCAGGTATTCCAGCAGTGCTGGGAGGCAGGCGAGCGTCTCATCGCGTTCATGCAGCAGGACGACGATTGGTCCTGGTTTACTTTTTTGTTTTTCGATTTGCTCGATTGCGCTGTCGACAAAGCGGCGGTCACGGTAAAACCAGTCCCGGCTGTCAACATTCCAATCCCACATTTTGTATCCATGGGCCGTGACAGCCTTTTTGTAATCAGGTTTCATATACGGGGAACTTCCGAACGGTGTCCGGATTAATACCGTATCAATCCCGGCAAGCCTTTTTATCGTATCCCTGCCCTGATCCATTTCCGCAACTACCGTTTGGGCCGAATGGTAAAACTTTTGCTTATTATGGCTAACGCCGTGCATTCCCAGGCTGTGCCCGGAAGCCGCCATCCTCTTCACCGCGTTGGGGTATTGCTTCATATTTCCATCCAACATGAAAAAGGTCGCTTTGGCATTGTATTTGTCGAGCAGGTCAAGTATTTGGTTTGAAACGCGATGCGGGCCATCGTCAAATGTCAGGTAAAGCTCTCGTTGTTTCCCGGATGCGGTGGGAGCGGGAGGCTTGACTGAAGGTTTGTTCTGGGCAGGCACAGCAGGTGTTGATGCAGGCTGTTTGCTTGTTTCTTGCTGCTGAGGCTGATTTGTCGAATCAGGATTTGCTGCCGGCGGGTGGTCGGGCTTTGAGCCATCCTCCTGATTTGAAGTCTGCTCCTGATTTGATGGCAGCTGGCTTGCAGGAGGTGCAGTTTTATTTGATACCACGCTGGCCTGAGGGCTGGCCGGCTTTGCGGCTTTTGCCTGTTTCGAGGCAGGTTGGCTGGCAGGCTTTGGTGTTTGTGCTGGATTCGCGGCCGGCTGCTTTACGGGCGTTGAACCAGAAGCTGGCGCAGCGGCAGCTTGCTGAACGGGCTTCGGCTGTTGCGAAGATCCTTCTGATTGTTTTTCTGTGATTTTTGGGGCCGCGGATACCTGGGTGATTTCGCTTTTCTTCTGATTCTTTGGCGGGGATACAGGTTTAAGCTTCGGACCGAAATTTGGAAACTCCGCTGCAAATTCGTTTTTCACCCACATAGTCGCGGGACTGTCATTCTTTGTTGTCCTGGCCTTCGACGCATAGGCGCCAACCGCCAGTACCATCCCGAATATTAGCGGAATAAAAGCGAGGCAAATCAAAAGTGTCCGGATCTTCTTGTTGGCAAGCATATTTCCCATCCCTTTTCCCCTCTGTATCCTAAAAGTTAGCTGCTCAACTATATAGTCGATTATATTTCTGTTACGTTACAAATATTTCTGATATTCTACAATTTACTAGTTTTGGAGAGAAAAAGATAGAGATATATCTCCTGTTTTTTTGAAAAAATTTGTAACTTTTTGACCTTCGATTATGATTAATTCCGCCAGTGGCTTCATGAAGGCAATGGGGGTAAAATATGGATGAACGATGTGTTTCTTAAGGTGCTTTTTATCGGATCTGGCATCACTGTAAATGAACTGGATAAGCATATGAAAAAGGAGGCTGGAAGGATGAACAAGGCAATCAATTACAGCAAATCGTGTCCGGAATGCGGCGCCCCTGAAGCAAATGGGCTTGACTGCCGGGGGCAGCTTGAAGAAATTCTGGCTTGGGAGCAATACTCCCCTGAATTGGCAGAACAGCATTTTTGGACGGTCGCCTGCTTCAATATTCAGCATCCTTCCACCATTACCGATGATTCCTGGAGAGGACTATGCGCGGTTTTTTGCGAGGCATACGATGAGAATTTGACAGTAAAAGATATCCGCGGGCAGGTATCCTCGAGGACGGAGGGAGCCGCCAGGATTAAAAGAGGAGTGGCTGCAAAACCAATAGCCCGTGAATGGGCAATGGCGATATCAGAGGTTTACCTCGCAGGAGAGCCAAAGGGAGCGGCCGACAGGGTCCGCGCCTGGTCGAAGGTAATCCGGAAACAGATTGAAGACTTCCTATAAGACATTACGCGCGAGTCAAGCCTGTCCCTCTCCCAAAGAATGTGGTTGAAACAGTCTTGAAATCCCGCATTAAAGACGTTTTCGGCCGGGGAAAGTGGATAAAACGCTTCTCTGACCCAGCATTAGGACCGTTTTGTCCTGGGAAATCGGAGGAAACGGTCCTAAGACCCTGGCTCAACGTCCATCTGTAGCAACCTTCTTCGCAAAAACCTCCAAATGTATCCGAACATCACCCCAAATCTCCCTAAAAAGAAAAAACCAGGGTGCCCACACGAATGCATGTGGGCACCCTGGTAACTCATCAGCGGGAAACCGCCGCTGATGGAAGGTTCAACTTATTCTTCCTCGTTGTGTTTTCCGTTTTTAAACCAATTCATAGGATTCAGGTTTTTCCGGTAACGCGTCACGGCTTCTTTGCCAAGTATGATGCCGCCAATCCAAAAGGTGGCTTCACCCGCGAGCACCAGCCCACCGGTAATCGCTACTTTTGTTCCGGTCGAAAACGAACTGAGCGGGACGAGCAGGATGGCTCCATATAATAAACAGGACAAAATAATCAGTATGACACCTAAACGGGCAAGCGATGCTTTTTTCTTCTGTTGGGCGGCTGTGGCCCCCTCATTCTCAAGCATGTGCATCCTCCGGTTTCTTTTTTCTAAATTATATAGCATCGAAATCCACAGGGCTATTAAAAACTGGCTGGACGGCTTGGTGGATTATTCATGTGTACTTTTGTACAATGGTAGGAATGAACGCCAACGCGGGATTTTTTATAATAGAAAGGTGTTGTACATGGAAAAAAGCATTATTTTTTTCGATATTGACGGGACTTTGCTAGATGATGAAAAGCGTTTGCCGGCATCGACCAAGGAATCCGTTTTTAAACTTAAGGAACTGGGACACGAGGTTGCGATTGCGACCGGACGCGCTCCGTTCATGTTCGAGGAGCTTCGGGAGGAACTTGGCATTCACACATATGTCTCCTTTAACGGGCAATACGTCGTCCTCCAGGGCAAACCCATCCACCGCAACCCTATGAACGAGCAGGCGCTTGAGCAGCTTACCGTGACAGCGGCGGAAAACAACCATCCGCTTGTTTATATGGACGCGCTTGATATGAAAACGAGTGTGCCGGAACATAACTGGATCAATGAAAGCATGGGCACCCTCAAGCTTACAAAAAAGCCGTCACATGAGCCGGATTATTTCCGAAGCCGTGAAATTTACCAGACACTCTTATTCTGCCAGCACGAAGAGGAACTCCAATATGAAGAAACATTCGGCGAGTTTGACTTTATCCGCTGGCACCCGCTTTCCGTCGATGTCCTGCCCGCCGGGGGGTCAAAGGCGAAAGGAATCGAAAGACTCGTCTCCGCCATGGGGCTATCCATTGAAAACGCCTATGCATTCGGCGACGGCCTTAATGACATCGAGATGCTTTCCTACGTGCCAAACAGCGTCGCCATGGGCAATGCCCTGCCTGAAGTGAAAGAGTCCGCCAGGTACGAAACCATCCACGTCAACGACGGCGGAATCCTCCACGGGCTGAAACTTGTCGGCCTGCTGAAAGAATAGTTCTTTAAAATGGAGGGAAGGCCACGTCCCATATATAAGAAATCCTAAAATGAAGCAATCAGTTCGGACTTCGCTTCACGTCTTCACTCCCGCCAAAAAGATATGTCAATTTGGTGGCAAAATCAAAATGCTTGCAGGAATTTGCGGGATGGTGGCGAATAGGTAAGTTGCGCCTTATCGAGAGATGGCCGAATTAGGATTTTTCCCCGTGGTGTGGTACTATTTCAGAGGATGAATCTATAGGGGTGATGCAGTTGGCATTGACGTTTTACTGGTATCCGAAGTGCGGAACATGCAGGAACGCCAAAAAGTGGCTTGATGCGCACGGGATTTCCTACGAAGCAGTACATATCGCCGAGCAGCCGCCGTCAAGGGACGAACTAAAGGCTCTTTATGAAAAAAGCGGGCTCGAGCTGAAGAAATTTTTTAACGTAAGCGGCCAAAAATACCGTGAACTTGGCTTAAAGGACAAAATCAAAACAGCTTCCGAAGATGAGCTGCTCGAAATCCTCGCATCAGATGGCATGCTCCTGAAGCGGCCGATATTGACCGATGGGGAAAAGGTGACCGTCGGATTCAAGGAAGAAGAGTACCAAGAGGTTTGGCGTTAGACGCCTGTTGCCGGTCTCGGCATTCATGGTAGTATCGATTGGCAAATCGATAATAGATAATAAAGGACATATGGAGGGATTGCAATGAGTACACCAAAAGATTTGCGGTATTCAGAAGAGCATGAATGGGTAAAGGTTGAAGGGGAAAAAGTCCGTATCGGCATCACGCATTTCGCTCAATCCGAGCTTGGCGACATCGTTTTCGTCGAACTCCCGGAAGTTGGCGACGAAGTAACAGCGGACGAGCCATTCGGCAGCGTCGAGTCCGTTAAAACCGTATCCGAACTTTACGCTCCCGTCAGCGGCAAAGTAGTCGAAGTAAACGAAGACCTGGCCGACAGCCCTGAATTCGTCAACGAATCCCCATACGAAAAAGCATGGATGATCGTAGTCGAGCCATCCGACTCGAGCGAAATCGACAACCTCATGACCGCCGAACAATACGAAGAAATGACAAACGAATAAGACGAGCGGAGGCCTCCTTTGGATGGCCTCCTTTTTTCATTTTTGTGAAAATTGGACAACGCCCTAACTTTCCCAACTATCATTCCGGACGCCCCGGGCATGCTAATGGAAAAACAAAAAGGGTGGGCTAATCATGACATTGAACGTAAAAAAACTCGACATTACCGACAGAGTGATTGGAAAACTGAAAAATGGGGAAATAGAACTATACTTGGAAAATGAACCCATTGGCCGCATCATGTTAACAGGCCAAGCGGACTTCGAACTCGATAACCGCTTCGATGTAGACCAGCAGCGCATCTTCCAGAACGTCACCGTCACCGAGAACCCCGGCGCCAAATACACCGACTGCGACGACGGCGGCTGGTGCTAAAGGGTAAAGGGCAGCAAGCGCGGGGACGAGACAAAAACCGTCCCGTCTAAAGATGGAAACCGCAGCGGGACAAATACTCCCGGTTGGATGCCAGGCACACTTAACGGCACCGTATATGTCAACGTTAATCGGCGCCGTATCCCGGACACCAATAACCGCACCGGGTATGTGTCATCGTTAACTAGTGCCGTTAAACCGGACATTATTATATCTCATCTGATATATGTCACTGTTAACAAGGCGCCTAACCGGAAGCAAACTCCTGTATACAAATCGGGGGCCATGGTATAGTTGAAACAGGGCGGGAGGCTACACACAAAAACGCGCGAGTGAATAAGCTATTACCAACAACTTTTCCTGCAGGTGATTCCAATGAGCGAAGAATACGCGGATAAAATTATTATTGTTGAAGGTAAGTCGGATAAGAAGAAGGTTCTCGGGATGATAAAGGACCGAGTTGAGGTTATTTGCACGAATGGGACGATTTCCCTTTCCAGGCTTGATGAACTGATCGATTCGTTCGGGGACAGACAGGTGTTTATCCTCGCGGACGCGGACGAAGCTGGTGAAAAACTGAGGCGGCAATTCCGCCGGGAGTACCCGGAAGCGGAGCATCTCTATATTGACAAAATGTACAAAGAGGTGGCGACCGCTCCATACCATCACCTTGCCATGGTCCTTTTGGGCGCCAACATTGATGTTCACACCGAATTTTTGGAGATGGGCCGCACCGCGCAATGAAGGAATGGACAAGCGCGGAAGCATCCGCTTTCCTTCAAGGCGCGCAAACAGGTCTTCTATATTTTTATACGCCTCTGTGCGGAACCTGCCAGGTGGCTTCTAGAATGCTTGAAGTTGTCGCGGCAATGAACCCACAAGTGGAAATCGGCAAGCTCAACCTCAATTATGCCCCGGAATTCGCGGAAACTTTTGCAATTGAAAGTGTGCCTTGCCTAATCTTTATCGAGGAAGGGCGCGCCGTTGAATCCATTTATGCGTTCCGGTCCGTACCATACCTGCTGGAAAAAATCAATACAGTGTTACGTTAAGCGGATGCGAAAAGCATCCGCTTTTTCTGGGCAGCAAGCCAACCTGCGAATCGACTAGTCCGCATTCCTATAATAACCCATTGACTCTCATGGCCCATTTTATCTCCGCCGCACCCCTCACTTTCAACTGTTTTTGCCCAAATTTGAACAATTTAGGTTTAGCTCAAAAAAATAGGCCTGCTCCAGCATGTTCCCTTGTTTACATTTTGTTCCTGACCGATTATGATACTTAGGGAGGCGAAATATTTGCGCTTTCCATGAGGGAATTAAGGTCCGGCAAGTCCGGACATCAGCAAAGGGCGGATCAGGATGGCTTTTTACAAAGGGTGGATTACACAATTTAACGCCTATAACACGAATATAAAATTGAGCATGACGGCCAACATCATTACACAGATTGGCATTGGCATCTTCATTGTTATTTATAATTTCTATGTCCGTGAACTTGGCTATTCGGAGTCAGTGAACGGGCAGATTATCTCGATGGCGTCGCTTGCGACGGCGATTGTTCTCGTTCCCGCTGGAATCATTGGCGATAAATTCGGAAGGAAACGGGTCATATTCTCTGGCATTCTTGTCTCTGGAACTCTGCTGATCATGAGGGCTCTCGCAGCCGAAGAAACGATGCTTGTTTATTTGGCATTCGCGGCAGGGCTTTCAGGCGCATTCCTTCAGGTTTCAGGAATCCCTTGGCTTGCAGAAAATTCCGACCCCTCGCAAAGAGTCAATTTGTTTTCGCTCCATTTCGCGTTAATGACTGCCGCGAGTGTTGTCGGGAACTTGCTTGGCGGGATTTTGACCGATTTTTTCGGCCTCTTCTTCAGCAATCTTGAAAGCCTAAGAATAACCTTATTAATAGGGGCGGTTATTTATTTGGGAGGAGCGGTTCCGGCATTTAAATTCAGGACCCCCGCCAATCGTGTGGCTAAGCCGAAAACCGATGAAACCGCCAAGAAAAAGGCATTTAACTGGAGTGGCTTTAAAATCATTGCACTTTTTGCAGTAGCGCAAATGCTGATTGGATTTGGCGCAGGGCTCGTCATTCCATACCTGAATCTTTATTTCGCGGGAAGGTTTTCTGCGTCCACTTCAACGACCGGCTTCATCATCTCCCTTGGCCAGGCGGCAACCGCTTTTGCGATGATTATCGGGCCTAAGGTCGTCAAACGGGTCGGGGAGGTAAGGGCTGTGGTAATCCTGCAGCTTCTATCGCTGCCATTCCTGCTTTTGACCGCCTATACCCAAAACTTGTGGCTGGCCGCGATCGGTTTCCTGTTCAGGCAGGCGCTCATGAATGCCGGAAACCCGATTCAAAGCTCGCTTATCATGTCACGTGTTGATGATTCAATGAAAGGGCTAGCGAATTCAATAAACCAGACGGTGTTCAATCTTGGCTGGGCGTTCATGGGGCCGGTATCGACCGGGATTGTCGTCAAGTATGGAAACTACTGGGGGTACGCATATGTTTTCACAATCACCGCAAGCCTGTATTTAATTGGCTCCGTGTATTTCTATCTTGTATTCGGCAGGAAAGTTTTAAGGAATCGGGCATCCCAGGTGCCAAAAGCCGCCGGAATGTGACATATTTCCCCGGAAATGTTTTCCGTTTTTAAGATAATTGCTATATGCGGAAAAACAAGTTTCTACCCTGGATGATTTTTGCAAATCTTGTCGAACGAATCATAAAGGATTCCTTCTTTTCGGAAAGAATTCAGTAGGCAAGGGGGAATTCGGAATGATTGAGCAAATTAATCGGTTCTGTGCAGCTTTTAATAAAAAGCCGCATTTACATCCTTTAATCGGGGGCAGCAAGAAAGTTTATTTGAATATTGGCGGCTGCTTTCTGGAATTTCGAGAAGGAATGGCGATGATTGGAAGCGCCGAGGCTCCAGGCGAACCATGGCTTGCGGAAGTCACTGGGCGGCCCGAAGCCATTAGCGAGCTTCTCTCGGGCACGGCAAGAATGCGGGATTTGCTCACTCTTGGAACGCTGGAAGTCCAAGCTTCTTTCCGTACTGTGCTAAAGCTTGAATCAATTTTTCTGTTAGCAAAAGAATATGCAAGTGAAGAGGGTGAAACTTCCCTATTGACGGAACCGATGTCTTAAGATAAACTTTCTTTAAATCTTAGCGCAAGATTCAAACAACTCAATAAAATCTTATCAAGAGAGGCGGAGGGACTGGCCCAATGACGCCCGGCAACCGGTGAAAGCACGGTGCCAATTCCAGCGGGGGGTTACCCCTGTAAAGATAAGAAGGGAGATCCCCCTCTTCTTATGGAGCGGGTTTTTTTGTTTTTTAAAGGAAGTTTTACGTTTCCATCCTTAGCCATTTGCCTGAAATTTCCGTGTATTTTCGAAAGTTTCTTTATTGACACCTTATTTCGGCCATGATACGATAGCTTTCGTGATTAATTGAATAGGTTAGCTGCTCTTATCAAGAGAGGTGGAGGGATGTGCCCGATGAAGCCCGGCAACCGTCACAGGACCTGTCCTGTGAAATGGTGCCAATTCACACAAAGCTTATGCTTTGGGAGATGGGAGAAAGGATAGATGTTTATTATGCCTTTCTGCCGCCGCAGAAAGGCTTTTTACTTTTTCCGGAATGAATCCTTACGTGATATCAAACGATAGGATTGAGAATAGAGCGTTCAATTGGCACGATTGCTGCCCTGGCTGATGGGTAAATAGGTGTAAAGAAGGTGATAGGATGATTTCGATAAAAAACGTCAGTAAAAGCTTTCGGTCGAAGCAGGGGACGCTGACAGCGGTTGAAAATGTCAATCTCGACATAAACGAAGGAGAAATCTTCGGGGTGATTGGCTATAGCGGCGCCGGTAAGAGTACACTGATCCGGATGCTGAACAGGTTAGAAAGCCCGACTGAGGGATCCATTACGATAGCCGGACGAGAAATTTCTAAAATATCGGAAATCGAACTCAGGAAGGCACGCCAGGAAATCTCAATGATCTTCCAGCATTTCAATCTTCTCTGGTCGAGGACGGTCCGTGAAAACATCGCGTTTCCGCTTGAAATTGCCGGAATACCGGGCGGGGAGCGTAAAAAGCGTGTTGATGAGCTGATCAAGCTGGTTGGCCTTGAGGGAAGGGAAAATGCCTACCCGTCACAGCTGAGCGGGGGGCAGAAGCAGCGCGTCGGCATCGCCAGGGCGCTTGCCAATAATCCTAAGGTCCTGCTTTGCGATGAGGCGACATCAGCGCTTGATCCGCAGACTACGGACGCGATTCTTGACCTATTGGTCGACATCAATAAACGCCTTGGCCTGACAATCGTCCTGATTACCCATGAAATGCACGTCATCAGGAAAATTTGCCACCGCGTCGCCGTTATGGAGAGCGGAAGGATTGTCGAGCTCGGTCCGGTGCTGGATGTATTCAAGAATCCCCAGCAGCCGATAACGAAGCGATTCGTCCAGCAAGTAACGGAGCCGGAGGAAACGAAGGATGCGGTTGAGCATCTGCTCGAACGCCTTCCATCCGGAAAGGTTATCCAGCTGACATTCGTCGGCGAGGCGACCGAACAGCCGCTTATCACAAACTTGATCAGAAAGTTCGATATAACGGCGAATATTTTGCAGGGGAAGATTTCACAGACGCAAAGCGGATCATACGGTACATTGTTCCTTCATCTGGATGGGCCGGAAAGCGAACTGGAAAAAGCGCTTGACTACATCAACTCCCAGCAGGTAGGCGTGGAGGTGATTGCAAATGCTTGAAACCTATTTCCCTAATGTCGTCTGGGAAAATATGTGGGCGGCAACACTTGAAACGCTCTATATGACGGGCATTTCCGTTGTAATTACATTTGTGCTCGGCATCATCCTGGGGTTGCTTCTCTTCCTGACCGGGAAAGGAAACCTCTGGGAAAATGCTTTCGTCAATAAAATCATAGGCGCGTTTGTGAACGTATTCCGTTCAATCCCATTCATCATCCTGATTGTCCTGCTCATTCCGTTCACGGTGTTTGTTGTAGGATCCATGATAGGAGAAAATGCGGCATTGCCGGCACTCATAATCGGGTCGGCGCCGTTTTATGCGAGGATGGTTGAAATCGGCCTCCGTGAAATTGATAAAGGCGTCATCGAAGCGGCGAGATCAATGGGCGCATCAACCTGGACGATTATTCGGAAGGTGCTTCTGCCCGAATCAATGCCTGCGCTTGTATCCGGCATTACCGTTACAGCAATCGCCCTTGTGAGCTACACGGCTATGGCCGGAGCGATAGGCGCTGGCGGATTAGGAAACCTTGCTTACCTCGAAGGTTTCCAGCGCAGCCGCAATGACGTAACAGTCATGGCAACAATCATCATCCTGATTATTGTTTTTATCATTCAATTCATCGGGGACACAATTACCCGGAAATTGGATAAGAGATAACATCCTTCAGCCCACGCGGCTGATAGTTTACCTACACAAAGGAGAAGAGAATATGAAAAAATGGCTTGGAACACTTTTAACATTCGCCCTTGTCCTCGTACTTGCTGCTTGCGGCGGTTCCGATGACAAAACGGGAAGCGACAATAAGAAAGATGACAACAAACTGGTAGTTGGCGCGACAAACGTACCGCATGCTGAAATCCTTGAGAAGGCGAAGCCGATTTTAAAAGAAAAAGGCATCGACCTTGAAATCACAACATTCACGGACTACGTTCTTCCTAACAAAGCATTGGATTCAAAGGAACTTGATGCTAACTATTTCCAGCACATTCCTTACTTCGAATCCCAAATCAAGGAAAATGGCTATAAATTTGCAAATGCTGGCGGAGTCCACATCGAGCCGATCGGCGTATATTCCAAGAAATACAAGAGCCTTGACGACCTGCCAAAAGGCGCTCATATCATCGTAAGCAGCTCTGTTCCTGACCACGGCCGCATCCTTGCCATGCTTGAAAGCAAAGGCCTGATCAAGCTGAAGGATGGCGTAAACAAAGTTGAAGCGACTGTTGAAGACATTGTCGAAAACCCTAAAAACCTTAATTTTGATGCGAAATACGAAGCCAAACTTCTTCCGCAAATCTACAACCAGGGTGAAGGCGATGCGGTTCTTATCAACTCGAACTATGCAATCGATGCTGGACTGAACCCAATTAAAGATTCAATCGCAATCGAAGAATCCGATTCACCATACGTCAACATCGTCGCGGTCAACAAAGGTGATGAAAACAGCGACAAAATCAAAACTCTCATGGAAGTCCTGCACTCCAAGGAAATCCAGGACTTCATCCTCGAAAAGTACGAAGGCTCAGTCGTTCCGGTTTCCGAATAATCGGCTGCCGAATCGGCTTTCCTTAGGAAAAATGCGATACTTTTATTTTGGCGGCCTCCTATATGGGGGCCGTTTTTTCTTTTCGGATTCAAATTGGCCCACTTGGTGAGACGAATACTTCCAAAGTCAATTCACCATACTAACGAGGAAAAAGAACCGTTAGGAGTGGAAGAATTGGAGCAATTTCACGAGCCACAGAATTCAACAGAAGAAGCATTATACGAATATAAGGCGGGACTTGGCGTATTTACGAAAAAAATGCCCGAAATAGCGCGCCTGTACAACGCGTTCACGGAGGAATGCTTTAAGGAAGGAGCCCTCTCCCAAAAGGACAAGCACTTGATCGCGCTTGGGGTATCCCTTCATGCGCAAGACGAATATTGCATCATTTATCACTTAAAAGGATGCCTCGACCAAGGGGCTTCCGAAGATGAAATTTTAGAAACTGTCGGCGTCACCGCTGCATTCGGCGGCGGCGCGGCCATGAGCCAGGGAGTCACCCTTGTACAGGAAGCTATCGATGAACTGAACCATTTGAATCATTAAGGGTTAAATAACATTAGTGTTAGAGGTTCCATTTTTGAATGGGATTTCAAATTGAAAGTGTCTTCACCAGAAACCACCACCTTTTTCCATCAGTTCCTTCCTTTTCCGTGAAAATGGCCGTTTCCATGAAATGAACGAGGGTATACACCTAAAGTCGGAGAAATACCCCTTGGGGATTTTTCCAAAAACCAACATTCATGGGTAAACGAAAGGACGTTTTATTTGTGGAAAAGATTAACATGAGGTATACATCCGAGATGGAGAAAGCCATGCAAGGATCTCATGGTATCGGTTATGAAGAGTACCAGCTTAAGCATGATGTGCGGATGGAAGTTGAGCAGCGCCGCGAGAAAGAATATGTGAAGAGCCAGCGGATGATCGCGGATATTGACCGGAAAATCTTCTAGCAAGAAATCAGCCAAACGATGCCGTAATAGCGGCCAAGAAGAGGCTGGCCCACTTGCTGGTTAGACACAATATATAATAGGAAGAAACACGGAAAGCCAGTGGACCATATCACTGGCTTTTCGTGTTTTTTTAGGCTATTGTAAAAGCGTGTATACATGAAGCTGTCCGGGCAAGGGGAAAATAGCCTTGAAAAATCGAAAGGCCAATTCTCAATCCTGCATAGTTCAGTGAAAATGGAAAACAGCCCTGACATTCTGGTTAAAGGGTTGCTAACACATTTGATTTGTTATAAGATTGGAATGAGAATAAAATGAGAATGGAAGTTCCTGCTATACAGCTAGGGAGACTTCCTCATTCATAGCGGAGGTATTGAAATGGGTGGATCAACTTTAACGATCAAAGATCTTCATGTCGCGATCGAAGGGAAAGAAATTTTGAAGGGTGTAAACCTTGAAGTAAAAGGCGGGGAAATCCACGCCATCATGGGACCTAACGGAACCGGAAAATCAACCCTCTCTTCTGCGATCATGGGGCATCCGAAATATGAAGTAACAAGCGGTTCCATTACGCTTGACGGCGACGACGTCCTTGAAATGGAAGTTGACGAGCGCGCTCGCGCAGGACTTTTCCTTGCAATGCAATATCCAAGCGAAATCAACGGCGTTACAAATGCCGATTTTTTACGTTCTGCAATCAACAGCCGCAGGGGCGAAGGCAATGAAATTTCCCTTATGAAATTTATCCGCCAAATGGATGCCAAAATGGACTTCCTTGAAATGGACCAGGATATGGCCCAGCGCTACTTGAATGAAGGCTTCTCCGGCGGTGAAAAGAAGCGCAACGAAATCCTTCAGCTCATGATGCTTGAGCCGAAAATCGCCATTCTTGACGAAATCGACTCCGGGCTTGATATCGACGCACTCAAGGTTGTATCCAATGGAATCAACGAAATGCGCGGCGAAGAGTTCGGATGCTTAATTATTACACACTATCAGCGCCTTTTAAACTACATCACTCCTGACCATGTGCATGTCATGATGCAGGGCCGCATCGTTAAATCAGGCGGGCCGGAACTTGCCCAGCGCCTTGAAGCGGAAGGATATGACTGGATCAAGCAAGAGCTTGGCATTGAAGACGAAACAGTCGGGCAAGAAGCATAAGCGTTAGGGGGATTGGAAATGACTACTGAAACCATTTTGCCTTTTGACAAGGAGTTCATCAGCTCTTTTTCAAAAGAAAAGGCCGAACCCGCATGGCTTGAAGAATTGCGTCTGAAGGCTCTTGCCAGCATCGATTCTTTGCCAATGCCTAGGCCCGATAAAACGAAAATTGATAAGTGGAACTTCACGAAGTTCGAACGCCACACTGTCGAGAGCGAGCCGTTTGCATCCTTGAACGACCTTTCCGAGGATGTCAAGGCGCTTGTCGACATCGAGGGCCATAAGAATCTGTATATTCAGCGGAACAACACGCCGGCCTATCTATCACTGTCCCAGGACTTGAAGGATCAGGGCGTTGTGTTCACTGATATTTTCACGGCAGCGAAGGAGCATGGCGACTTGCTGCGCCGTTATTTCATGAACCAGGCTGTCCAGGTTGACGAGCACCGGCTCACTGCGTTACATGCCGCGCTCATGAACGGCGGAGCGTTCCTCTACATTCCGAAGAATGTCGAGGTTTCCGAGCCTATACAGGCTGTATACCTTCATGACAATGCCGAAACGAATCTGTTCAACCATGTCATTGTCGCTCTGGACGACAACAGCTCCGCGACATACGTTGAGAACTATATTTCGACTGTCGATGGACAAGGCGTGTTCAATATCATCAGCGAAACAATCCTTGGCGCGAATGCCCGCCTCCAATACGGAGCGGTCGACACACTTGCCAAAGGAATCACGACCTATGTGAACCGCCGCGGCGTAACAGGCAGGGATGCCCGGATTGATTGGGCGCTTGGCCTGATGAACGACGGTAACACCATTTCCGACAACGAAACCAAACTTGTCGGCGACGGCTCCCATGGCGACCTGAAGACAGTCGTTGTTGGGCGCGGGGAACAGATACAGAACTTTACGACGAAAATTGTCCATTTTGGAAAAAATACAGAAGGCTTTATTTTGAAGCATGGCGTTATGAAGGACAGCGCTACGTCAATTTTCAACGGAATCGGCAAAATCGAGCATGGCGCGACCAAATCGAATGCCGAGCAGGAATCACGCGTCCTTATGTTAAGCGAAAAAGCCCGCGGCGACGCGAACCCAATCCTGTTGATTGATGAAGACGATGTTACGGCGGGCCACGCGGCTTCCGTTGGACGTGTCGACCCAGTCCAGCTGTACTACCTGATGAGCAGGGGGGTACCGAAGGCAGAGGCTGAGCGCCTCGTCATTCACGGATTCCTGGCTCCGGTGGTCAACCAGCTGCCTATCGAAGGCGTCAAAAAGCAGCTTACCGAAGTGATTGAGAGGAAAGTTAGATGATAAATTCAGCCGAAATCCGCCAGCTGTTTCCAATTTTGAACCAGGAAGTTAACGGAAAGCCGCTCGTCTACCTTGACAGCGGCGCTACATCCCAAAAGCCGGTTCAGGTCATTGAAGCGCTAGACAAGTACTATCGCGAATATAATTCCAACGTCCACCGCGGGGTCCATACCCTTGGCACGAAGGCGACTGATGCATTCGAAGGGGCTAGGGAGAAAGCGCGAAAGTTCATCAATGCCAAATCGACTCAGGAAATCATCTTTACGCGCGGGACGACGACTGCTTTAAATACCGTCGCCCACAGCTATGGCACGGCGAATTTGCGGGAAGGCGATGAAATCGTTATTACCCCGATGGAACACCACAGCAACATCATCCCGTGGCAGCAGGTCGCAAAGCGGACCGGCGCCACACTGAAATATATGCCTCTTCAGGAAGACGGCACGATTTCAATTGAGGATGCGCGGAAGACGATTACGAAAAACACGAAAATCGTATCCGTCGTTCATATTTCAAACGTGCTTGGCGTAGTCAACCCTGTCAAGGATATTGCCAGAATCGCCCATGAAAATGGCGCGGTCATGGTCGTCGACGGCGCCCAGAGCGCACCCCACATGAAAGTCGACGTCCAGGATTTGGATTGTGATTTCTTCGCATTTTCCGGCCATAAAATGTGCGGTCCGACAGGAATTGGGGTATTATACGGGAAAAAGGAACTTCTGGAAAACATGGAGCCAATTGAATTTGGCGGCGAAATGATCGATTTCGTCCATGATTTCGAGTCGACATGGAAAGAGCTGCCGTGGAAGTTTGAGGCCGGCACCCCGATTATCGCGGGCGCCATCGGCCTTGGAGCGGCAATCGACTTCCTGCAGGATATCGGCATTGACAACATCGAAGCCCATGACCGCAGGCTCGGCGCCTACGCGCTCGACAAGATGTCGCAAATCGAAGGGATGACGATCTACGGGTCTAAGGATCCATCCAAGCGCACCGGCATTGTCACATTCAATATAAGTGACGTCCATCCGCACGATGTCGCCACTGTCCTTGACGCTGAAGGAATCGCCGTCCGCGCCGGCCACCACTGCGCCCAGGTGCTGATGAGGTGGCTGAAGGCTTCGGCCACGGCCAGGGCGAGCATGTATTTGTACAACACGGAAGAAGATATTGATAAGCTCGTTGACGGACTTGTCAAAACAAAGGAGTATTTCAGCGATGTCTTCTAATAACTTGGATCAGCTTTACCGCCAGGTGATTATGGACCACTACAAAAACCCCCGCAACAAAGGGGTTATCGAGGATGGCAGCCTGACGGTCAATATGAACAACCCAACCTGCGGAGACCGGATCCAGCTGACAATGAACGTTGAAGACGGAATTGTAACGAATGCGAAATTCGAAGGGGAAGGCTGCTCGATATCGATGTCTTCCGCCTCGATGATGACGCAGGCGATCAAAGGGAAAAAAATCGACGACGCCCTCAAGCTGTCCAAAATTTTTTCCGATATGATGCAGGGAAAAGACTATGATGACGATCTTGACCTCGGCGACATCGAAGCGCTATCCGGCGTTTCGAAGTTCCCGGCGCGAATCAAATGCGCGACACTCGCATGGAAAGCGATGGAAAAGGGACTCACGGATGGGACTAAAGAATAGGTTTGGCAGCCTTTGGAAGCGGTGCGCGTGCAGGCTCGATGCCGGATTGCCGGGATTGGGCGTGGGCGCAAAGCACCTTTTTCCAAAAAAAGGCCTTTAAAAACCTAAGAATGGAGGAACACGGTAATGGCTAAAAAAGCGCCAGAAATCGGTGATTATAAATATGGCTTTGCCGACAGGGATGTTTCCATCTTCCGGTCGAAGCGCGGGCTGACGCGCGAGATCGTTGAGGAAATTTCGAAAATGAAGGAAGAACCGCAGTGGATGCTCGATTTCCGCCTGAAATCGCTTGAGTATTTCTATAGCATGCCGATGCCTCAGTGGGGCGGCGATTTGAATTCGTTGAACTTCGACGAAATCACTTATTACGTTAAGCCTTCCGAGAAGACTGAACGCTCTTGGGATGAGGTGCCTGAGGAAATCAAGGCGACGTTCGACAAGCTCGGCATTCCTGAAGCGGAACAGAAGTATCTCGCGGGTGTTTCCGCCCAGTACGAATCGGAAGTTGTTTATCACAATATGCAGGAAGACCTTGAGAAGCTTGGGATCGTCTTCAAGGATACCGACTCCGCGCTTAAGGAAAACGAAGACATTTTCCGCGAGCACTGGGCGAAGGTTATCCCTCCGACCGACAACAAGTTCGCTGCTTTGAACTCGGCGGTATGGTCCGGCGGCTCGTTCATCTACGTACCGAAAGGCATTAAGGTGGACACTCCGCTCCAGGCTTACTTCCGCATCAACTCCGAAAACATGGGGCAGTTCGAACGGACACTGATTATTGTGGATGAAGGGGCCCATGTACACTATGTTGAAGGCTGTACAGCGCCTGTCTACACGACGAATTCGCTGCACAGCGCGGTCGTGGAAATCATTATTAAAAAAGATGCCTACTGCCGCTATACAACTATCCAGAACTGGGCGAACAACGTTTACAACCTTGTAACAAAGCGCGCGGTTTGCGACGCGAATGCGACGATGGAATGGATTGATGGCAACATCGGCTCGAAGCTGACGATGAAGTATCCGGCAGTCATCCTGCGCGGCGAGGGAGCCCGCGGCATGACATTGTCAATCGCATTGGCGGGTAAGGGCCAGCACCAGGACGCGGGGGCGAAAATGCTCCACCTGGCGCCAAACACATCTTCAACCATCGTGTCGAAGTCAATCTCGAAGCATGGCGGAAAGGTAACGTACCGCGGCATTGTCCACTTCGGACGCAAAGCCGACGGCGCCCGTTCCAACATCGAGTGCGACACATTGATCATGGACAACAAATCGACTTCGGATACGATTCCGTACAACGAAATCCTGAACGACAACATTTCGCTTGAGCACGAAGCGAAGGTTTCGAAGGTTTCCGAAGAGCAGCTCTTCTATTTGATGAGCCGCGGAATCTCCCAAGAAGAAGCGACTGAAATGATCGTAATGGGCTTTATCGAGCCGTTTACGAAAGAACTTCCAATGGAATACGCCGTTGAAATGAACCGCCTCATCAAGTTCGAGATGGAAGGCTCCATTGGTTAATATTTTTACTGTAAAAACCGTCTGTCCACGTGGCAGGCGGTTTTTCGCTGTGGGGGGATACTTCGGCCAGAAAAGGCAATTCAACAATGAAAGCCAAGATATACGGTGCGGCTGTTTGTATCGATTGTGGATTTGGACAAAGGAAGGGGAAAACATGGGGCCGGTGTCCAAATCAGGGGTGGATTTGGACAAAGAAAGAGGAAAACACGGGACCGGTGTCCAAATCAGGGGTGGATTTGGACAATGAAAGAGGAAAACGCGGTGTCGGTGTCCGAATCAAAGGGGCTTTCGGACAATGAAAGAAGAAAACGGGAGCTTTCCTTTGTGTGGCGGAAATCAATCTCAAGGTTCCATCAGAATATAGATCTTTGATTCAGCCTATATAGAAAAAAAATCCGCCCTTTTTAAAAAAGGGCGGATTTATCGTAAAATATCACGTAATTGTTTCAAACTGCCTGGAATAGAGGTGGGAGTATACACCGTTCCGTTTAAGTAAAGAATCGTGTGTGCCTTGTTCCATAATGCCGTCTTCAGTTAAGACAATGATCCTTTGAACATTGCGGATCGTTGATAGGCGATGGGCGATGACAATGGTTGTACGTCCTTTCGCCAGTTCTTCGAGTGATTCCTTGATAATGCTTTCACTTTCGTTATCCAAAGCACTGGTTGCCTCATCCAATATGAGAATTGGCGGATTCTTAAGAAATACACGGGCGATGCTTACTCTCTGTTTTTGCCCTCCGGAGAGTTTAACTCCCCGTTGGCCAATACTGGTGTGATAACCGTTTGGCAAGCTCATGATAAAGTCATGGGCGTTTGCGTGTTTGGCTGCTTTAATAATTTCTTCGTCGCTGGCTCCAGGATTTCCGTAACGAATATTTTCCAATATCGTTCCAGCGAAGAGATAAACATCCTGTTGGACAATTCCTATGCATCTTCTTAATGATTGAAGGTCAATCCTGCAGATGTTTTCCCCATCCAGCAATATCTCCCCATTCGTGACTTCATAAAAGCGGGGGATAAGGGAGCAAAATGTTGTTTTTCCAGCACCAGATGGGCCGACCAAGGCAACGTACTCTCCAGGCCGTATATGAAGTGACATATTTTCCAAGACATGGCTTGAATGATCTTCATAACGAAAGGAAACATTTTTGAACTCTATTTCCCCACGTACCTCTTCCATAGGCAGAGTCACGGCATTCGGTTCGTTTTCAATCGAAGGCTTTAGATTCATGATTTCCATAAACCGCTGGAAGCCAGTGATTCCTTCCTGAAATTGCGTGCTCATATGGGTCAGTTTTTGAATTGGTTCTATCATATAGCTGATATACAGCAAAAATGTGATTAAATCGGCCAAATCCAATGTGTTGTGTACGATACTGGCGCTCCCGATAATGACTACTGTGATTGTAATCAGCTGTATAATTGTTTGTACGGTATTGTAAAAATTGGCTTCGACTTTGTAAAACTCTATTCTGCTCTCAAGGAAACGATTATTTTCCCGGCTGAACTTTTCGATCTCATATTCCTCGTTGGCAAATGATTTCACGACGCGGATTCCTGATAAACTATCCTCTACTTGAGCGTTTACGTCCCCAATCCTTTCTTTGTTTCTTCTTAATGCCCTATTTTCAATCTTATTAAAATAGAGGGAAAGGGCGCCCAACAAAGGCAGGAAACAAAAAGTGACAAGCGTTAACGGGGCGTTAATAAGGAATAAAATGACAAAGGACCCGATAAAACGGATTAGATATTTGATGTAATCTTCCGGGCCATGATGATACAGCTCGGAAAGCATCAGCAGGTCGTTCGTAATCCTTGTCATAAGCTGGCCGGTCTTTTCCTTATCGTAAAAGCTAAAGGAAAGTTTTTGAATATGTGCGAACAGTTCACGCCGCATATCACTTTCCATGCGGGCTCCTACTTCATGGCCTTTGTAGTCTACAAAATAGGTTCCAATATTCTGGATAGCGACTAAAATGAGCATCATTGCCCCAATCCAATATACTTTAGGCAATGCGACGGATAAGTCTCCTTCTAAAACATCCTTTGTAATATACCGGACAAGCAGCGGGAAAACCAGCGTCACACCTGAGACAATGATTGCACAGGCCAAAACCGTAAGATACAACCTTGCATATGGCTTGTAATACGAGAAAAACTTTTTAATTGGAAAATCCATAAGTTACCCCTTTTTGTGTTATTTAACTAAACACATAGTAGGGGGTACACCGTAAACAATTAAGAAAGTGATACACCCCTATATGTTTGAACGGATGTGCTAATCAATTTTCGCATGGAAAATTCCTCCTTAATCTTTGTTAGTAAAATTATAAACACAGTATTTCAGTAAAGTACAGAATATTTAATGAAATTGTGTTTACCGATTATTGAAGGAATCCATAGCCAAGCCGTTCAGTGGGCGAAGCACTGCCATAGTAACCAGCACCATCCCAATCCACTCTAGATCCGCGTTTACTTTCCTCTCTCCCGGGAAAAAGACATTGAATAAGATGGTTTTTGGGCCTAATGTGCTATGATGGGAACTGGGGGGATTGTATGATTTATGTTGGAGTGACGGGTTGGGGGGACCATGATAGCCTGTATCGGCAGGGAATTCCCGCTCGCGAAAAGCTAAGCGAATATGCGGCCCATTTCCCGGTTGTCGAAGTGGACGCGGCGTTTTATGCCATTCAGCCCACTAAAAATTCAACGAGATGGGTTGAACAGGTGCCTGATACCTTCCAGTTCATCGTCAAAGCCTATCAGGGAATGACCGGCCACCAGCGAGGCGACAGCCCGTTCAAGACGGAAGCCGACATGTTCGCGGCGTTCAAGGAGTCCCTTACGCCCTACATGGAGCATGATAAGCTTGCGATGGCACTGTTCCAGTTCCCGCCATGGTTTGACTGCAAAAAGGAAAACGTCGACTATCTCCGCTTCTGTAAAGCCGAAATGGGCGACATTCCGTGCGCAGTTGAATTCAGGCACCAATCCTGGTATTCACCGGCATTCCGCGACCAAACGCTTGAATTCCTCAGGAACGAAAAATGGATTCACTCCGTTTGCGACGAACCTCAGGCAGGAACGGGTTCAATCCCGATTGTGCTTGAAGCGACCGACCCGGAGAAGACTCTTGTCCGGTTCCATGGCAGGAACGTGCACGGCTGGCAAAAGAAAAACGCGAAAAACTGGCGAGAGGTGCGCTATTTATATAAATACAACCGAGAGGAGCTGGCCGAATGGGCAAACTACCTGAAACAGCTCCAGGAAAAGAGCAAAGACATCTACGTTCTATTCAACAATAATTCCGGGGGGGACGCCGCGGGAAATGCGAAGGAAATGATCGAACTCCTTGGTATTGAATACAGCATTCTCGCACCCAGGCAGCTCGATCTTTTTTGAAAATTGGCCCATGCCAGCAATCTATATATTTTATTGAAACAGCAAACACCACCCGCATAGCAGGCAGGTGCGCGCAATAGTGGGAGACTGACATAATCATGGAATGGATTTTTATCATCTTGCTTGGGGTGGCGGCGAGCGCGCTTGGCTCGCTGATTGGCCTCGGCGGCGGGATTATCATCGTCCCGGCGCTTCTGTACCTTGGCACGCTCGGCATATTTCCCGACATTACGCCGCAGCAGATTGTGGGTACTTCTCTTTTTACAATGATTTTTACCGGCGCTTCCTCGACGGCCGGCTATATCAAGCATAAGACGGTGGACTATAAGAGCGGCCTTATTTTCCTGGTTGGGAGCGCGCCAGGCGGAATTTTTGGCGCCTGGATGGTGAAAAATCTCGATGTTCATACCTTTAATCTCTATTTTGGCATGTTCGTCCTCTTTGTTTCCGCCGTCATGATGCTCCGAAACCGCATCAAGCCGCTTCCATATAGGAAGGATTCCGGCTATGCGATGGCGTATACGGATAATAGAGGGAAAGTCCACGAATACGGATTCAATCCGTTCCTCGGGATAACCATTTCCCTCTCAATCGGCTTCATCTCCGGGATATTCGGAGTCGGCGGCGGTTCGCTCATGGTGCCGGCAATGATCCTGCTCTTCTTCTTCCCGCCGCATGTAGCCGTCGCGACATCGATGTTCATGATCTTTTTGTCCTCGATCATCAGCTCCGCCGCCCATATCGCTCTTGGAAACATCAACTGGCTCTATGCCGCCGCGCTTGTTCCCGGCGCCTGGATCGGCGCGCAAATCGGTGTTTTTCTGAACAGGCGGCTGCAAAGCAAAACGATTGTCCTGATCTTGCGCATCATTCTTGTTATAATCGGCATGCGCCTCATCTATGAAGGCGTTACCGCTTAATCAAACGAGTGAAGGGGGAACCCAATTTGAGCTACCGGAACACGTTTATAACAGTTTCTGAAGATTGCAAGGCAACCGAAGCAAAAGAGCCTTCTGTGAAGAACAACAAACAAACAGTGGCATCGATTGAATATAATCTAATGAAAAACAACCCGTATCGGTTCACCCAGGACGATGTTCAATTCGAGTCGCATATAAAAAGAAACCATCCCGGCTCAACGGAATTGAATGGCCTGAAGGAACAGTTTTTTGCAAAACCGAAGGCGTGTTTCCGCGCATCCCCGCTCGTCAAAACATACGGATGGGGCATCCATTATAACAATGAGGGAAAAGTGGCCATTTATGGCGTCAATAGCCCCGAATATAACGAATTCCTCCATTCGGATTCAGTCAAAGTGATTAAAGGAATGCGCTCAAAGAGGAAATAATTCTACTACCACAGAAAAAGTATGCTTATACCTTCTTTAAAAGCAAAGGAAGCGAACAGATGGAAAAGATACATATTTACCATACAAACGACCTCCACAGCCATTTTGAGCATTGGCCGAAAATCAGCCGCATCATCCGCGATCGCGCCAAAGAGAACCGGGAAGCGGGCGATGAGGTTTTTGTTTTCGACATCGGCGACCACGTCGACCGCTGGCATCCGTACACTGAAGGGACGATGGGAAAAGGGAATGCCGGGCTTTTGAACGAAACTGGTTACACCGCCGTTACGATTGGCAATAATGAGGGCATCACCCTCCCATATGATGGGCTGGACACCCTTTTTGAAAAAAGAAGCTATGACGTCCTTATCGCCAATTTATATACAAAGAAAGGGCAGCGCCCCGAATGGGCGGAACCTTTTAAAATCTACACAACAGCTGCGGGGACGAGAGTCGGAGTCATTGGCCTGACCGCCTATTTCGCGCATTTTTACAGGCTGCTGGGCTGGAGACTGGCCGACCCAATCGATGAACTCAGGCGGCAGCTTCCCTCAATGAAGGGACAGTCCGATGTAATCATCCTCCTTTCGCACCTCGGCTTATATGAAGATGAAAAGATTGCCGATGAGTTTTCGGAGATCGATGTGATTCTCGGCGGCCATACCCATCACGTCCTTCATGAGGGCAAGCTTGTGAACGGCACTCTACTGGCCGCGGCCGGCAAGTACGGCAATTTTGCAGGCCACGTCATATTGGAGCTTGAAAACGGCCAAATCTGCAGTAAATCGGCCCGCCTTTACCAAATCGAGGGCGCTCAGCCAGAGCGGTGGGAACGGAATGAAACCGAAGCGCTGTTTGCCATGGGCCGTAGCCTACTTGAAAAAAAAGTAGCCGAAGTCGAATCGCTGACAGCCGATTTCTTCATCGATTCGGATTTGCCGCAGCTTTTATGCGAAGCGCTACGGGAATGGTGCGATGCCGACTGCGCCTTTTTGAACGCAGGCCTGATCCTTGGCCCGCTTGAGGGCGATGTCACGAAATTCGATTTGCTTTCCGTTTGCCCGCACCCGATCAACCCATGCACCGTGACGCTCGAAGGGGACGAACTGAAGGAAATCCTCCGCATGACCCTTGATGAAAGCCTGCCACATATTGAAGTAAAGGGATTGGGGTTCCGCGGGACGGTCATGGGTAAATTTGTATATGACCGGATTGAAGTCCTCGAGGAAGAAATGGACTTCCTCATTGATGGAAAAATAATCGAACCTGAAGGGAAGTATATCATTGCGATACCCGACATGTTTACATTCGGCCGCTTCTTCCCGCAAATCGTCAGGTCGGAAAATAAATATTACTATATGCCCGAATTTTTGCGGGATGTCCTCGAGTGGAAACTGAACAGGATCTAATACACAAGTGCCTTTTGCTGCCATGCGAAAGACACTTTTTTCGCCTTTCAAGCTCCCCCGCGAGAAAGAAAATTTACCAGGGCGGGGACAAGTTCACTCCCCCCGCGCACATGCATAAAGTAATAGGGACAGGGGGAAAGGAGTGGGCGGATGATTGACGTCACACCAATAGAAATCGGCAGCAATACGTTCCTCGGAATCACAGTGCTACTACCCAAGACAACCCTCCTCGTTATTACAGGCGGCTCCGGCTACATTATGTGCGGCGCGCTCGATGTCGGCCTGTTGAACCGGAAACTGAGGGACAGGAAAATCATTGCCGGAAGGGCGGTAGGAGTAAGGACGATTGACCAGCTCCTCGACGCCCCGCTTGAATCCGTAACCCATGAAGCGGAAAAGCGGGGTATCCACGTTGGAATGGCGGGCCGTGACGCACTTCTGAAAATGATTTAAATACACAAGGCATCCATCCATATACGGATGAATGCCTTTTTTTTTGGGGGAAAATGGGCCCATGACGCCGGGGGTGGCGGCGCGGCAGCCGTTGCCAGTCACCCGTATTCCTCCGCCAAGGCACCTTGAAAAGTGTAACCTTCCTATTTTCCTGAATGAAAAAATGCTTTTCAATTAATAATTTTTGGTAGTTCCTGTAATTTTCTGAGATACTATTAGATTGAATCCGCTTTTTTACACTATCCAAAGAATCGAGACGTTTTTCCTAAGGAATAACCTTTATTTTACTTTTATTCTAGATATTATCCGAATTTTGGTGATATTTTGGTAAAATTTATTCTATAAATGAGTAATTGAAATAAAATATATTAAGATAATGTTTTTTTAGTTGACAAGCCTGCCGGGAATCCATATACTAACTTTATGATTTTATTTAAAAAGTCAGAAAAATAACAATTTTGTATTTATTCATCTGAGAATCATGGGGGTATTTGTTTATGGAAAATAGACCGCAATGGGGAACGCGGACGGGATTCGTCCTGGCTGCGATAGGTTCCGCAGTAGGTTTAGGGAACATCTGGAGATTTCCGGCCGTAGCGTATGAAAATGGAGGAGGGGCGTTCTTTCTCCCATACCTGTTCGCACTTTTGACAGCAGGGATTCCTTTGCTCGTTCTTGAATTTACTCTAGGCCATAAGTATAAAGGATCGTCGCCGCTGACATTCGCGCGGCTGAATAAAAAGTTTGAATGGCTTGGCTGGTGGCAGGTGGCGATTTCGTTTGTCATTTCAACCTATTATCCAATCATCGTTGCATGGGCGTTATCCTATGCGTGGTTCTCGTTGAACCTTTCTTGGGGGAAAGATCCGGGTTCGTTCCTCATGGGCGAGTATCTGAAGGTTGCCCCAAACCCAGGTGAATTCATTGGACTTGTGCCGGGTGTATTCTTTCCCTTGCTTCTCATTTGGGGCATTACGCTTGGAATCATGTTTAAAGGGGTTAAAAAGGGGATTGAAGCAGCGAACAAATTCATGCTTCCAACTCTGGTCATCCTATTCCTAATCATTGTTGTACGCGCTCTTTCATTAGACGGCGCAGCCGAAGGACTCAATGCGTTCTTCAAGCCGGACTGGAAAGAAATTGCGAGCCCGAAGGTTTGGATTGCCGCTTACGGACAAATTTTCTTCAGCTTGTCGGTAGGATTCGCCATCATGGTTACGTATTCAAGCTATCTTCCAAAGAAAACAGACCTAACAAACAATGCCTTTATCACAGGCTTTGCGAATTCCGGGTTTGAATTGCTTGCAGGTATCGGAGTATTCGCCGCGCTTGGCTTCATGGCCCAGCAGCAGGGCGTGCCGATTAACGAGGTGGTTAAATCGGGGATCGGGCTTGCATTTGTGGTATTCCCGCAAATCATCAACGAATTCCCGGCATTCAACCAGTTTTTCGGCTTCCTGTTCTTCGCCTGCCTGTTCCTGGCTGGATTAACATCACTGATTTCAATCGTCGAAACGTTCGTCGCCGGGGTCCAGGACAAATTCAACGTCTCCAGGACAAAGTCGGTTATGATTGGCGGAGGAGTTTCCGCCCTTGTTTCTATCCTTTACGCGACTAGGGGAGGACTGTATCTGCTTGATGCGGTCGATAACTTCATCAACTCATTCGGTATCGTAATCGCCGGCCTCGTAGAAGTAGTGCTGGTTGCGTGGGTGGCCAAAAAGCTTACCAATCTGCAGGATCACGCAAACGCCATTTCGGATATGAGGCTCGGCGGCTGGTGGAAGATCTCCCTGTCCATCATTACGCCTCTTGTCCTTGGCTATATGACGGTTCAAAACTTCATCACCAATACGAAGGAAAATTATGAAGGCTACCCAACTTCATTCCTGCTTTACGCTGGCTGGGGTGTCGCCATTGCGGCGGTTGTGGCCGGATTCGTCTTCATGTCCCTGCGCTGGGGCAAAGACAGCCTGAATGTGCCTGATGAAAAGGAGGTTTCATAATATATGGCGGGAGATGCAGTTACAATGATGATCCTCGGCATCGTCATTATTTGGGGAGGCCTCGTCGCAAGCATCGCGAACGCGGTCGTCAAATCGAAAAAAGCACGCTAACAAACCAAAGGCCATTCCGGGCAGCCGGAATGGCTTTTCCTTTTACGGAGCCTCCAATCAAATCCTGGCTGTGTGAAAACAAAAAGCCAAACCCCGGGGCATTTGTCACTCAATCCCCAATTCGTGACAACAAGAAGCTCAAATCCAAAAAGGAAGTCACTCATCCCAATAAGTGACCAAAGTACGGCCAAAGATGCCACTCTCAAAATCATGAAATCCTCACTAAATGATAAGAAAAGATAGCCGCTAAGCAGCTATCTCTGTTTGGCCTTCTTTTCCAATCGTTCCCACTTGCGCAAATGCGGAAATGGATCAAATGCCCATTCAGTAAAGCCATTGTCCTTGTACATCCCGTAGTGGAGGTGGGGAGGAAATTTTCCTGATGTTCCGGGCGGGCCGTATCCTGAACTGCCGACCCCCCCGATTAATTTGCCTGGTTCCACTACGTCTCCAACATTAATATCCTTTGCAAACCCGCTCATATGCGCGTAATAATGATAATTGTTGTTCAGGTCCCTGATTCCGATCCGCCAGCCTCCAAACCGGTTCCAGCCTTTCATTTCAACGATTCCATAGCTTGTTGCCCGGACCGGAACGCCATAGCCGGCAAAAATGTCAGTTCCCTCATGCATCCGGCGGCCTCCCCAGCCGCGCGCATCGCCCCATGTGTTTTTATAGCTGTGGTTGCTTCGGTAGGGGACTGGAAACGCGTTCCCTTCGAGGTCAATCCTGCCAAACTCATTGAAAACTTTCGCAAACCCCATAATGATTCCGACAGCTTTGTCACGGTGATAATATTCCCATAGGGCAATCCGGAAATTTTCATTGTCTGTCCCGTATTTCAGGACATGGTTTGCGAACGCTTGCAGTGCATCCTCACCCTCAAAGCGGCTCGCTTTTCTGTTCCCGTTCCCATCAATTCCTGCACCGCCAAAAAAGGATATCGACACAGGATGTTTGTCTTCATGGTTCGGGTTCGCCGCACCTGCCCATTGTTCCGGGGAGAAATAAATTGAAATTGCCCCATCCGGATCAGGCAAATCCTTGCGGGATAGCCGGACATTTCGTTCATACTGGTCTACAGCGGCGATATAATGCCAGGGAATGCCGGTTGCTGCCTCTGTTTTTTTATAAAGCTGCATCCTTGTTTTATATAAATCAGGCTCAGCCGCGCTTGCGAATTGGATTCCCGTCCCGGCCACGAGAAGCGAAAGTGCCAGCAATAACAGTGTCCTCAACTCAAATTCCCCTCCTTCCAGAATGGCTTCCGGCCGCTTCCCGGCTCACCTTTTTCTGTATTTTGCCTCATGGAATCAAGCTTCATAACGGACAATAATTGCCAATGGAAGCCCTTAATCTTGAAGGGCTTTCTTGAGTATGTTACAGTTCAAAAGAGAATAGCATTCTGTACATAATCGATGGAGTGGATGATATGACAACAGGGAACAGGCCTTTACGAAAGCCTGAATGGCTGAAAATAAAATTGAATACAAACGAAAATTACACAGGGTTAAAGAAAATGATGCGCAGCAAAAACCTTCACACGGTGTGCGAAGAAGCGCGCTGCCCGAATATCCATGAGTGCTGGGCGGTCAGGCGGACGGCAACATTCATGATCCTTGGGGACATCTGTACCCGCGCCTGCCGTTTTTGCGCCGTCAAAACAGGACTGCCGACCGAGCTTGACCTGCAGGAACCGGAGCGCGTAGCCGATTCCGTCTTCCAAATGAACTTGAAGCATGCCGTCATAACCGCCGTCGCCCGCGATGACCTTCGTGACGGAGGAGCCGCCGTTTTCGCGGAAACAGTCCGCGCAATCCGCCGGAAAAGTCCATTTACAAGCATCGAGGTGCTCCCATCCGATATGGGAGGCGTCGAAGAAAACCTTAGGATGCTAATGGACGCCCGCCCGGATATCCTGAACCACAACATCGAAACGGTTAGGAGGCTCACGCCGAGAGTCCGCGCCCGCGCGACGTACGACCGCTCGCTCGAGTTCTTGCGCAGGGCGAAGGAAATGCAGCCCGACATCCCGACAAAATCAAGCCTGATGATCGGTGTTGGCGAAACGTGGGAGGAAATCATCGAGGTGATGGACGACCTCCGCGTCAATAACGTTGACATTATGACGATCGGCCAATACCTTCAGCCGACGAAAAAGCACCTCAAGGTCGAAAAATACTACACGCCTGATGAGTTCAATGAACTGAAGCAGATTGCACTTTCCAAAGGGTTCAGCCATTGTGAAGCAGGGCCGCTTGTCCGCTCGTCCTACCACGCCGACGAGCAGGTAAACGCAGCCGCTAAAGCCAGGGCCGCACTGGCGGAAGCTACAGGGAACGAAGCCATCGAGGCATAGCCCGCGCATTGTGAAGGGCAGGCAACGAAGCCATCGAGGCGCAAAACTCACAATTTCGCCGCTAACCAGTAACCACAAACCAACTAGCAAACCTAAAGGCATCCGTTTCGGCGGATGCCCTTATCGCGTTCCATCCTAAACATAACCGATACACTTAGGCCCATACCTGAACTCCAATCCGGAGCCAAATTGCCACATCACCGATTCATGCCGCCGTTCGAACCGCCATTCATACCACCGTTTGTTCCACTCATACCGCCACTCCTATCACCAGGAGTCTCGCCATTTTCATTTTCCAATGCATTCACCCGTGCTCCCTGGGGCGATTTTTTCATTTCCCTAATCACAGCCGTAATCGATTCATCCGCATTCTTATTTTGCGTCGTCAGGCTTGTGAGGGTTTCCACATCGCGCATCAAGTTCTTGTTGTCCGAAATATACACATGGAAAAATCGCGGAACCCGTGACAATGCCGTTCTTTTCACCTGGTCAGCCGTCAGTTCCCGATTGGTTGTATCCGTATCGTAAGCGACAAGCACCTCTTCATCCGTAACAAGCACCGCGGCATCATTCACATTCGGAAGCGTCGTGCAAACCCGGCTAATATCCTTCGCGATTTGCCCCCTATCAAGGACAGCCATCTCTGATTTGTCCCCCATAATAGGGCTCTTCTGATGCCGGTAATATCCAAACCTCTGTGACTCATCTGGCCGCTTCTTATTTCCCCGGTCCCCATACACCTCCGACCGGCGATTATCCGGGTGCAAATGGCTCGCGCCGCCATAATTATCCCCCTTCGGATTGTCCTGGCACCCCGCAAGCAGCAGCGCGCATAGCCCGGCGGCCAAAAGCTCCTTCCTCATTCGCAACACCTCCTACCACAAGTATTGCCCTCCCGAAGCTTTTTTCTGTTAGTAATTGATTGGGAATCGGTTATAATGGAAAAAGAAGATTTGCCCGCAAATGAGGTGATAGGAATGATTATTGTCAACAACACCGCTTACGAGGTCATAGAAGATTACAGGAACGGTTTCAATGAGGATGCCTTCAAGGACAGATACAGCGAAATCCTGGCAAGGTATGATTATATAGTCGGCGACTGGGGGTACGGCCAACTCCGCCTCCGAGGCTTCTTCGACGACCAGAACCAAAAAGCCACCTTCGACACGAAAATCAGCACCCTGACTGAATACCTTTACGAATTCTGCAACTTTGGCTGCGCCTACTTCGTCGTTAAAAAGATTAAGAAATGATTTTTTTTGAAAAAAAGGGGCAGCCAAAAACCGGCTGCCCCTTTGCCAATGCCATCATGCCCGCGGCCCAATAAAGAACCCGCACACACCGCGTTATACAATCTGAGCCAAAAACGAGCGAAGCTCCTCCGCATCCTCTTCAGAAAGCTGGAAGGCATACTCAAGATACCCTTCCTCCTTCAGGTCATCCTCTCCAATAATCGCGAACCGGCTCCCTTGCATATCAAGCACCAAGGTTTTCCCGAAATGCCGGCCAGTCTGGATAAGGGCCAGATCGAACCGTGTGTTTTCACCAACGAAGCTCACAAACCTTGTTTTTGAAGCTTCGGTATCATCATATAAGAAAAAACGCTCTGCCATTTTTCCGCTCCTTTTAAAAAAATAATTCCATAACCCATCTTACCAAAAATAGACTGGGAAATGAATGTCGACAACTTTATTCGAAAAATCGGCTGAAAAACGACGAAAACTGCCAAATTGTGTTACAATACGATTACAGGTTAATCGGAGAGGAATGAAACGAATGGTCCGTCAGTATGTGACAAAGGCAACACAACTCATGCAATGGGGCAAGATTGTCCTTCCCCTGTCATCCATAAAGTTTTTCCCTCCGCAATTCGTCATCAGGAACCCGGTTGCCCAGGGAGTTAAAAGCGCTTTCCGGGAGGGCTATGAGGCTGCCGTTATTGTATTTAACCTAAAAAATTTAAAAGAACTGGCCGACTTCCTTGGCCCGGCCGAATTTCCGAAATTCATGGGACGCTTCAGGAAAGTTTTCCGCGAAGCCGTCGAGGCCGAGGTGGAGGAAGAGGACATTATTTCGCTCCATGATTTCTACGGGGATGGGCTGTCGCTTTACGTCCGCGCCGGGCATGACCGGAACGGCCTCTCTGTAATCGATTCCATCATGATAAAGGTGGCTGGCAGGGGGAGAAGGGAGCTGCATGCGGAGTTCCCGGAGGCGCAAATGGTCCTTGAAACAGGCTATATGTTCGTTGAAAAAAAGCATTACTCGATTCAGGAAGCCATTCTGAAAGCCCATCAGCAAGCTGTTGCAATGGCTGAAAAGCGGATTGAATCCGAATTTAACGAAATGCTCTTCATAATGGGCAAAATCATTTCCCAAAAAGAAATTTTTCTGCTCGCGCAGCCGATTATCGATGTTGCCACCAAGGAAGTCCGCGCTTGGGAGATGCTGACGCGGGGGCCGGCGGGAACGATGCTGGAAAACCCGTTCACACTTTTTTCCGTCGCCAGGCAGACGGGCAAGCTGTATGAATTGGAACTAGTCGTGCTTGAAAAAGCGCTTGAGGAAATTCGGCATATTGAATCCGAGCAGGACATTTTTATCAACTTCACGCCGCTTACGCTAGGGAACGCCCGGTTCATCCGGGACGTAAAGAGGCTGATGCATAAGTATAAGAATATTTCCCCAAAACAAATTACATTTGAAATAACGGAACGGGATTCAATTGAAGAGATGCGGGACTTCATTTACAACATTAAGGTCCTCCGCTTGATGGGATTCCGGATCGCGGTGGATGATACCGGTTCCGGCTATGCCAGCTTGAACACGATCAACGAGGTCATGCCGGACATCATCAAAATCGACCGCTCCGTCATTGAGAATATCGACAAAAACTCCGTGAAGGAATCGATGCTAAAGGGTCTTTTGCTTGTCGCCAGGGAGGCGGGCTCGCTAGTTGTCGCGGAAGGCATCGAAAATGAGGAAGAGGCTTCGGTCCTTACCCGCAACAACGTCGACCTCGCCCAGGGCTATTTCTATGCAAGGCCGAGGATGCTCGAAAAAAAAATTGCAACATAGGGATGTGGACGTATGTACTTTGTCGACCGCGAACTGATGGAGCAAAGGCTCCTCTACATAGAACAGCTGGCCGCGCTGTTCAAGGCGCAGGGGAAATGGGAATCCCCGGTTGAAAAAGCCGCGCTTGAAAGGATTGCCCATATGCTGGCCGAAGCTATGCTCGATGTCGGCAACGCGATGATCGATGGCTTCATCATGCGCGACCCGGGCAGCTATGAAGATATTATCGACATTCTCCTTGATGAAAAGGTTGTTGATGAATCCGTTTCCGCCAAGCTGAAAGTGCTTGTATCCCAACGGAAACAGCTTGTCCAGTTTTATACAGCCATCGACCATGGACATCTCGCGGCTGATTTGGCGGCAATACTGGATGGGGTCGAAGCCTTTCCAGGACTGGTCAGGACATACCTTGTCAAGGAACTGGGGCCCGTATCGGCTTTTAAAAACTAACGCTTTGAACGGCCGCTAAGAGCGGCCTTTTTCTTTATCCTGCTATTCAATTTGCCAAATTGGTATTCTATTTTTAGGAGTCAGCTATTTGACCTTTTATCAGGAGTGATGGATTTGAAAGCATATAGAGGTTACATGATTGATTTGGATGGGACGATGTATCGGGGGGCACAGCGGATCGAGGCAGCATCCGATTTTGTGAAGAGACTGCGAAGCAAAGGGATTCCGTATTTGTTTGTCACGAATAATTCGACCCGTACGCCCGCGCAGGTCGCCGAAAAGCTGAGCTCTTACGACATACCAGCCGAAGAGGATCATGTGTTTACTTCAAGCCTTGCTACCGCGAGCTTCATCGCGGCGGAAAAGCAAGGGGCGTCCGTGTATATGATCGGGGAAGAGGGGCTTCGGAGCGCCATTAGGGATAAAGGGCTTATTCCAGGAGCTGAGGATGCCGATTATGTTGTTGTCGGGCTTGATACCGCATTAACGTATGAAAAGCTTGCTGTAGCATGCCTGGCTGTCCGCAACGGGGCGCGCTTTTTGTCAACTAACAGCGATTTGGCCCTGCCCACCGAGCGTGGCATGCTGCCGGCGAACGGGGCGATTACAGCGGTGATTTCGGCTTCGACAGGTGTAAAGCCGACCTTCATCGGAAAGCCTGAATCAATTATCATGGAGCAGGCATTGAAAGTTCTTGGGACAAGCAAGGATGAGACGATTATGGTCGGAGACTATTATGAGACCGACATCCTTGCCGGAATGAATGCCGGCCTTGACACCCTTCTCGTCCATACCGGCGTAACGACCCGCGAATTGTTGGCAAATTACCCGAGAAATCCGACGTATGCAATCGATTCACTTGATCAATGGAACGTATAGCGCAAAAAGTCCAGCCGTCTAATGGCTGGACTTTTTTAAAAGAGAACACCTAAAAAAATAGTTTTATTCTGCATTTTCAGCGCGGTGCGCGAGGCGGCTTGACGCTGCAGCGGCGACCGCTCCAACGATATCATCAAGGAATGTATGGACTTCTCCGGTCGATTTATCGTTCAAGCGCCTTAGGATTCCGGGCTTTTGCTTATCAATGTATCCATAATTCGTGAATCCAATCGAACCGTAAACATTCACGATGGAGAATGCGAGAATTTCATCCACGCCATAGAGGCTTTCATCCGTTTTTATAATCGACTGGAGGGGCTCCTCCAGAAGGCCTTTCTCGGCAAGCATGTCAAGCTGGATGCCGGTAATAATCGCATTTTGAACTTCCCTTTTTGAAAGGACACGCTCCACGTTGTGGATGCAATCTTCAATTTTCAAGTCATCGTGGTATTTTTGCTGCAAGAAATAGACGAGGTCGGCGATATCCTGGACCTCGACCCCCCGTTCCTTCAGCCACCTGCGGGCGGTAGTCTCCGTTAAGTTTTCCTTCTTGTTCTCTGACATGTGGCAGTCACCTTTCCCTGTAATTTTCACTCTATATATACCCTATTTCTTTACATTATGCCTGACCTCCCCAAAAGGAACAAATTTGGGGATTCTTTCTTATTGTTTGCAATTGCCCCCGGTTCATCCCGTAATTTTTAAAAAAAGGGCGAATCCGAAGGTGAAAACAAGTTTGCAATAAACGGGCATATACATAGTAGGGAGGTGGGAAGGCAGGTGTTTTCATGCTCGGTCAAATGCTTGAAAAAATATACGGGATTACAAATGGAGAGTATTTGCGGCTCGAATCCTACGATGCTTTCAGGGGAAATGGCTTTTATTATATTGTCGTCAGCCCCAGAGGAAAAGACGAAGAAGAGGCTGCGGAACTTCAAAAAATAGCCGCCCATTTATCAGCGTATGGGGACAGGAATGTTCCCGCGGTCCTTCCTACAAAAAGTGGGAGCATCATTGCCGAGTGGGAAGGGGGTAAGTATTGCCTGCTTGCATCTGGGCCGCCAGAGAGGCAGGGGCAAATGAGGCTTGGGCGGAAGCTGGCAAAATTCCACGAGCGTGGCAGGATGGTGCCCTTCCAGGTCGAAAAAACGGCCCGGATTGGCCAGTGGAAAAACATGTGGGAAACAAGGCTTGACCAGATGGAGCGGGTCTGGTCTGAACGGATTTTCCAGCCGGCCGCGGATGAGTTTGAAAGGATGTTCATCGAATCGTTTCCCTATTTTACAGGGCTTGCCGAAAATGCCATCCAATATCTTGTGGATACGGAGCTTGATGAGGAAGCGGAAACGGTAGATGGCGGTACGGTCTGCCATGAACGGTTTACGGAAGGAGCTTGGGGGCGGGAGTATATTTTAAAAAACCCGATGGATTGGGTTTTTGATCACCGCAGCCGTGATTTGGCGGAATGGGCAAGGGGACGATTTCTCCATAACAGTCGGACTTGCGGGCCGGAAATCGCCCGGTTCTTTTCCGACTATAGGGGCATTGCGCCGTTGTCGAAATTTTCATGGCGGCTCCTGTACGCAAGGCTTTTGTTTCCTCTTCATTATCTTGAAACCGTTGAATCGTACTACAGCGCCAATAGGGAGTCGGTCCAGAAGGCGCTTGAGGACCGGCTCAACACAATTCTGAAGCAGACATCGGATTACGAGCAATTCACCGCGGCCTTTTTCGTAACGGCTGGTTCGCCATTTGCCGGGGCGCTTCCAGGGCCTGAGTGGCAGTCGAACCGATGACTCCTGTTTACCCGTCATAATATGGTACTATAATGTTATGACGGGTTTTAATTAGGAGGATTTAAAAATGAAGCCATACATATTCATTACACGTAAATTACCTGATGAAGTAGTTGAAGGGCTGCAGGATAGCTATGAGGTATCCATGTGGGACAAGGAAGAGATGCCTGTACCCAGGGAGCGGCTCCTTGAAGAGGCGGGGAAAGCGGACGCCCTTTTAACGATGTTATCCGACCGGATTGACGAGGAGGTTTTAGAGGCGGGAAGGAATCTAAAGGTTGTCGCCAATCTTGCGGTCGGTTATGACAACATTGATGTCCCTGCCGCTACGCAAAGGGGAATCGCGGTGTGCAATACTCCCGATGTCCTGACGGATACGACTGCCGACCTTACGTTTGCGCTTCTGATGGCCGCGGCCCGCAGGATTGTCGAAGCGGCCGATTATATAAAAGGAGACAAATGGAAGAGCTGGAGCCCGCTTCTTTTAGCAGGGCTGGATATCCACCATAAGAAAATCGGGATTGTCGGCATGGGAAAAATCGGTGCAGCAGTAGCGAAGCGCGCGACTGGTTTTGAGATGGACATACTCTACCATAACCGTTCGCGGAATATGGAGATGGAGGAGGCGGTCGGGGCCCAGTACGTGTCCTTCGACGAGCTTATAACCGAATCTGATTTCATCGTTTGCATGACGCCGTTAACCGAGCAAACGAGGGGGATGTTTACCCGTGATGTATTCAGAAAAATGAAGAAAACCGCCATCTTTGTGAACGCCGCCCGCGGCCCGGTCGTAGATGAAGGTGCGCTGTATGACGCGCTTGTTGAAGGGGATATCGCAGGAGCAGGGCTTGATGTCTTTGAAAAGGAGCCGATCAGTGCGAGCCATCCGCTTCTGAAACTTAATAATGTAACGGCGATTCCGCATATCGGAAGCTCAAGCATCGAAACGAGAATGACGATGATGAATCTGTGCGCATACAATATCAGCCTCGTCCTGTCAGAGAAGGAGCCGAAATCGCTCGTCAATAAGGACTGGAAAAACTCTTGATCCGCAGCATAAAAAAAGCGATTGCCTCGTTGGGGCAATCGCTTTGCTATAATTAATTAGAATACCTGCTCAACTTCGACGACGCCTGGGACTTCTTCAAGAAGGGCGCGCTCAATCCCGGCTTTCAGTGTAATTGTCGAGCTCGGGCAGCTTCCGCATGCGCCAAGCAAACGGAGTTTTACAATGCCATCCTCGACATCGACTAATTCACAATCTCCGCCATCGCGAAGGAGAAACGGGCGCAATTTATCTAAAACTTCCTGAACCTGTACCATCATTTCCTGTTCTGTCATGAAAATCGACTCCTTTCATAGTATCTATTATAATCTGAGAGGGGTTAAAAATCCATTCTTCAGAACAGGAAAACTTTGAATAAAAAGCTTTTTTATATTATTATCTTCAAAATGTTGTAAAATTTGGTCAAGGGGTGATTAGGGATGGGAGAAAAGAAAGTCGAAATTATCGTTTATGGCGCTGAACAGCTTTGTCCAAGCTGTGTGAACCTGCCGTCGTCAAAAGAAACATATGAATGGCTCGAAGCGGCGGTAAGCCGGAAATTCCCGGGCCAGCCATTCGATATAACTTATGTGGATATTTACAGTCCGCCGGAAGAGAGTGAAAAAAGGGAGTTTGCCGAGCGCGTTATCGAGGAAGACATGTTTTACCCGGTTGTCCTTATCGGCGACAAGGTAGTCGGCGAAGGCAACCCGCGTTTGAAAACGATTTTTGCGGAACTCGAAACCCACGGCTACCGCGCTGATTAGAAAAGCTATGGGTATGAGGTTTTCCACGAAAATTCAGCCCACCTAAATAGCTCCTATCCAGGCACAATTGGCATCCCCAAAAAGCGGAGGATGCCCTTTTGATTTTAAAAAAGACTGAAGGGCCATGGGCGCCATCCAAATATGTGCTTTCCCCAAACTCATGCACATAAAAAAACCAGGCACGGCACCTGGTTTCTCCATCAGCCCTTATGATATTTGTACAGCCACAGCACGCCTGATTTAAGCAGCCTTGCCACACGGCCAGTTATCGCGTGCTCAGCCATCATGCCAAAGCCCTGTTTTTTTCCAAGCGACCCGAGGACGCCTTTCAATTTAATCGGAGGCAGCGTGTCAGGCAGCTTTTCGCCGCTCCATCTTTTCTTGAGGATCTCGGCGATTTGTTCGGCCTGGCCCTCGGCAAGCTGCGCGCTCGGCGCATGCGGTAGGCTTGCGCAATCCCCGACAACAAATACATTTTCATGGTCCGGAAGATGGTGGTGCGGAGTCACGGTCAATCTGCCGGAGGAATCTTTCTCCACCCCGAGTTGACGGACAACTTTGTTTGCCTGGATGCCGGCAGTCCATACAATTACGTCGCATTGGACCTGTTCGTCATGGTTGTAAAGGATCTTCTCTTCCACCTTCGTAATGTTGGAATTATTGATAATTTCGACGCCGTGTCGGACAAACCAATTTTCCACGTATTCGCTAAGGCGGTCCGGGAAGTCGGACAGGATATGCTTGCCCCTGTCAAAAAGTTTTACATGAAGGTCAGGCCTACTTTCGCTCAATTCGCTTGCCAGCTCGACGCCGCTCAGGCCAGCGCCGACAATGCCGACGGTCGCGCCGGGAGAAAGATTGCTAAGGGTTTGGTACGTCTGGCGGGATCTACCGATGCTCTGGATGCTGAGGGTGTAAATGTCAGCACCAGGAACGTTATGGTATTTATCCTCGCAGCCAAGGCCGATAACGAGGATATCATAGCCCACCTTTTCGGACCCGTTTAGCTCGACGGTCTGCCCGTCAAGATTAATACCTGTCACTTCGCCATATTTGAGGGAGAGGCGAGGGTGTTCTGGAAAATCAACCCGCAGCTCCTTATCCGAGACCGTTCCGGCGGCGAGGGCATAATACTCCGTTTTAAGGCAGTGGTAAGGGTTTTTGTCCACCAATGTGACTGAAACTCCGGCAGGCAAATGGTCGGGGAGAAGCTCGTCCAGCAGCCTCATTCCGCCGTATCCTCCACCCAGGATAACTAGATTCGTCATAAAAATAATCCCCTTTTGTGTATGCAAAATGATTTTGTCGAGCGGGTAAAATTTTTGCGCCATAGCTTTTTAAACACGATTCATTCAGTTTGAGTATAGCTAAATTGTGGCGATATCTCAACAATTTCAATTGCGGTATTGACAGCAATAACGAGTATATGGTAATTGACTGGGATGGACAAAAAGAGTAGGATAATAGGGTGTACAAAATGAGGTGAGTGAATGATTAAGCCGTTAATAGAATTCTGCATCAGCAACCTTGCCAGTGGTGCCCAGGCGGCCCTCGAAAAGCTCGAAAGGGATCCGAACCTCGATGTTGTTGAATACGGGTGTCTCGGGTATTGCGGAAAATGCGCTTCCACCATGTATGCCTTAGTCAATGGAGATCCAGTCACCGGGAGCACACCGGAGGAACTTGTGGATAATATTTATCTGTACCTGGATGAGAATCCAATGTTTTGATTTTTGCCAAGGATAGGCAGACATGTTGAGAATCGATGCTCAACTGAAATATACTATAGATAAGGCTAGGAAAAAGGAGGGATTTGGATGGAAAACCAGATTGTAAACCTTACAGAAGCGGCTGCCCTTCAGATCAAGGATATGATGAAGCAAAACGAAGAGGAAGGCGCGTTCCTTCGCGTCGGCGTAAAAGGCGGCGGCTGCAGCGGCCTCTCGTACGGAATGGGCTTTGACCACGAAAAAGGTGAAGCAGATATTCTTCTTGAACAATTCGGGATTCAAATTTTGGTCGACAAGGAAAGCGGCCCGATCCTGAACGGGACAAAGATTGATTATAAAGAATCGATGATGGGCGGGGGATTCACAATCGAAAACCCGAACGCAATCGCTTCATGCGGATGCGGTTCGTCGTTCCGCACCGCAACAGCCGCCGGATCACCGGAAGAGTGCTAATGCTTTTTTGAAAAAATAACATTGAAATCTTCCTGATCGTTTGGTGAAACTTAAACGAAAGGGAAGGTTTTTTTTTTGAAAAATAAAGAGTGGCCTAGTTCAATCTGGAAAAAGAGCGGGACAAGGGTGTGCTGAATCGCATAGTACCTAATAAGGGGCGTAGATTAGGTTTTAAGAGCTAACTGAATTGCAATAGTCTCAAAACGTGACAAAGATCCTGTATGAGGAGAAGCTGAAGTCCCATTATTCGGATGGCCATCCAAAGAAAAAGGAACAAAAAAAAGCCTCCCGGATAAACCGGGAAGGCACGCTGGGATCAGCCAAACATTGACGAGCTGTGAAGCGGCTGGATCTTTGCTTTTGGATCAATATAGGCTTTGGCGTTGTTGACCGCGGTCGGCGCTTCGCCGAATCCGCATGCGATTAGTTTCACCTTGCCATCGTATGTGCAGATATCGCCTGCGGCATAGATGCCAGGCACATTTGTCTCCATTTTTGAATTAACTAAAATAGAGTTCTTTTCAATTTCAAGGCCCCACTCCTTGATTGGGCCGAGCGAAGAAACGAAACCGTAGTTGACGATGACCGCGTCGACATCGATTGCTTCTTTTGTAGAGCCGTCGACACTGGAAATGACGACCTGCTTGATCTCATCTCCGCCAATCAATTCGTCCGGAATATAAGGGGTCTTGATTTCCACCTTCGAATTGTGGAGGTTTTCAACGCTGTGCTCATGTGCCCGGAACTTTTCGCGGCGATGGATGATTGTCACTTTCTCGGCGATTGGCTCAAGCATCAATGCCCAGTCAACGGCTGAATCGCCTCCGCCAAAGACAACAACCTTTTTGCCTGCAAAATGGTTCAGGTCATCAATGAAGTAATGAAGGTTCTTCCCTTCATATTGGGAAGCGCTTTCTAATTCAAGCCTTCGAGGCTGGAACGCGCCGTTTCCAGCGGTAATGATGACTGTTTTTGTAAAATGGGTTTCTTTATCGGTCGTAAGCTTGAAGACGCCGTCAGCCTGCTTTTCAACTTTTTCAACCGACTGCTCAAGCGCGACAACAGGATTGAACTTTGCCATTTGCTCCTTTAGGTTGTTGACCAGTTCCTGTGCGCGGACCTTTGGGAATCCAGCAACATCATATATGTATTTTTCAGGATAAAGGGCTGACAGCTGGCCGCCTAGTTGTGGAAGACTCTCGATGATTTTTACCGAAGCCTGTCTCATCCCACCGTAAAAAGCAGTAAACAGGCCGACTGGCCCTCCCCCAATAATGGTAATATCAAAAACCTTTTGCTCTTCTTGCACTGTGTATCCCCCCAACAAAGTAGTAAAGGTAATCCACAGACTATCATACCACAACTGGGGCAATACAAGCCAGATGCTGCAAAATTTAGGAAACGCGACATCCTGGTTTCCACGCCCATAGTAGCATTAACTGGAAAAACCCTTGCCAATAAAGGGAAGGAAGAATAAGCAGAATTGTTGAAAATTTTAAAAGGAGCTTTTTGGTTAAAGAATTCGCTTGAAAATACAGGAGAAAAAGAATAAGATGAGATATGGAAATATTGTTACTAAATTGTGACAAAATCAGCACATTTTTTTTGACTACCAAAGTGAAAGAAATCACAATCTTACTCAAGCCGCTTTTGTTCCAAATTTAGGGATAAGAAAAAATTATTGGCTAACTAAAGTGGATAACAGCGGCAGAAGCTAAAAGCACTCGTATAAAATATAATGTAAAGGTGGAAGTGATTGCGTTGAGAATCCCAAAAATCGTCATTCTTGGGGCCGGCTATGGCGGTCTCATTACTGCGGTCCGTCTTCAGAAAATGGTTGGAGTAAATGAGGCGGAAATCGTCCTGGTAAACAAAAATGATTACCACTATGAAACCACTTGGCTGCATGAAGCATCCGCTGGCACTCTGCACCATGACCGTGTCCGTTATGATGTCGATTCCGTCATCGACCGGCACAAGATTGAATTCGTCCAGGGAACAGTTGTGGAAGTCAATAAGGAAGAAAAGAAGGTCATCCTTGAACAAGGCGAAGTCACGTACGATTATCTTGTGATTGCCCTGGGAGCGGAGCCTGAAACATTTGGTATTAAAGGATTGAAGGAATTTGCCTTCGGGATTACGAATATTAATTCGGCCCGCCAGCTCCGTGAACACATCGAGTACCAATTCGCGACTTACAATTTTGAAGAAGAAAAGAAGGACGAGCGCCTGACAATTGTTGTTGGCGGTGCGGGCTTTACTGGCATTGAATTCCTTGGTGAATTGTCCAACCGAATTCCGGAACTTTGCAAGGAGTACGATGTTGATTTCAACAAAGTCCGTGTGATTTGTGTGGAAGCTGCTCCAACCGTCCTTCCTGGATTTGATCCCGAGCTGGTTAACTACGCTGTAGCAACCCTTGAACGCAGGGGCGTAGAATTCATGATTGGAACAGCGATTAAAGAATGCACGCCTGAAGGCATCATCGTGGCCAAGGGCGAAAATGAATTATTGGAAATCAAGGCCGGCACGGTAGTTTGGGCCGCCGGGGTACGCGGCCATTCCGTGATTGAAAAGTCCGGTTTTGAAGCGATGAGGGGCCGTGTGAAAGTACAGCCTGACCTTCGTGTCCCAGGTTTCAATGATATTTTCATTATTGGCGACTGCTCATTGATCATAAATGAAGAAATCAACCGTCCATATCCGCCGACAGCGCAAATCGCGATGCAGCAGGGCGAGGTTGCTGCTCGGAACATTGTCGCGCTTGTCCGCGGCAAGGAAGAAATGGAATCCTTTGTTCCGGATATCAAAGGAACCGTTTGCTCGCTTGGTGAAGACGATGCGATCGGCGTCGTATACGGCAAGAAACTTACCGGCGGAAAAGCTTCCTTCATGAAAAAAGTCATCGATAACCGTGCGCTCTTTATGGTTGGCGGGGCCGGGCTTGTTTTGAAAAAAGGAAAGTTCAACGTGCTATAATCAGGGGAGGCAGAGCAATCTGCCTCTTTTTGTATTGCCTGAATTAGTTTGGGCAAAGCTTTTTCTGGTAAAAGAACATGCAACAATCAGGAAAGTGCCTTTTTTCATAGATATTAGACAACTATTCAAAAATGCATACATATTTGGAATTTATTTTTTGAAAGGGTGGAGGGAATGGCGGTTAATAAGCGTGGAAAAGTATGGCTGGCGGCGGCCGGCCTTGTCATATCCGGGCAGGGGAAATGGCTTGTTGTCAAAAAAAGCTACGGTGGGCTGAAGGGCAAATGGTCGCTTCCAGCCGGCTTTGTTAACCAGGGGGAAACCGCGGATCAAGCAGCTGTCAGGGAGGTGAAAGAAGAAACCGGAATCGAGTGCACCGTAAGAGGTTTGATAGGGCTCAGGACCGGCGTCATTGATCCCGATTTCAGCGACAACCTTCTGCTCTTTTTGCTTGAAGCAAAGGAAGGCGGCCTCATTCGCCCGCAGGAAAACGAAATCGTCGAGGTTGCCTACATGTCCCCCGAGGAATTAATGCTGGATAAGGATGCCTCCATCCTTATCCACTATTTGATTGGCCTTGGGAATCTCGGGCATCTCCCCGGCAAAGATGACCTGAATCCGGGAAATGAATTCGGCTATACGTCCTATAAGCTCTTTTTTTAAGCAGTTCGAGGGAAATCTTTGCTTTATTTTATAAATGGAGGAAATGTGTCTGTCCTTTAAAAATATTTACAATTTTCAGTAACTTTGAGAAAGAGCGAGAAAATTAAAGCAAGACATAAATGTATACGTTTTCATCTGGTAAAAATAGGCGAATATCCCGCTTTTCGTTTTCATATAATCCTGTTATATTATCAGAAAATTAAGTTAATATTTCAAAGGAGAGAAAATGCTATGAAAACAACAAAGACAGATGCGAAGAAATGTATCTATTGTGGAGGACACGGCTATTTCCAGCTACTTCTTGGCGGCTCTGAAACGTGCTCATGCTGTGGCGGCTCCGGAAAAAAGAAGGAGTAGCCAGAGAATATTCCCGCTCTCCTTCCGCCGCAGTGAATTAAGGCAGGGCTGTTGACTGTCCCACTGGCCTTGAGTAAACTATTACTTGAGTGCTTTTAGGGGGATGGATGATGAGTATTGTTGAATTGATATTATCGATGCTTTTATTCTTTGTGCTTTTTTTCGGAATTGGTTTCCTTTTGAATATGCTTTTGAGAATGTCGTGGATTATGGCGGTCATTTATCCGGTCATTGTCCTGCTGATTGTCGACAAGGTCAGGTTTATTGAGTATTTTACAAATACAAGGACCGCTTTTAGCGAACTTGGGAGCCGGCTTGGCTCACTCGGTTCGGCCGATGTGATCATCCTTTCCAGCGGCCTCGCCGGCGCGATTGCCGCGGGTGCGGCGATAAAGCTTTTAAGGAAAAATGGATACCAAATGTTCTAGCCTTTTCATTCGTGAAAAAGGCTATTTTTATGTCCGTATAGGCAAATTTGCCTGTTAAAAATCATTTTTTTGCTCCAATTATGAATATTTTCCTGATTCTTGGGGAAGATTGTCATGGGAGGAGTGAAAATATGAACCATATAAAAGCATGGACTAGGCGGTTTGCCATGGCAATCTTGTTTGTTCTGGCACTTACGACCACCTTTCAATCCATCTCCGGAGTTGAAGCAAAGATGCTTATTTCCTACTCCGGGCTTGGACAGGAAGCCCCACTTCATGAGAAAAGCGTTCACACATTTTTTGCCCATAAATTAAAAACGGTTGGATTGAAACTAAAAGAAATCAGGCACGCCATCAGGCCCCAAAGCCTCATATCATCAAGCGAAGCAGTCGCGGCTACCCCGCCAAAGCTGGAGGATGCCATTGACTGGAGCAAGTATAAGAAAAAAACAGTAACCGCGACGGGCTATACAGCGGGATATGAATCGACTGGCAAGGACCAAAACCACCCGGCATACGGAATTACATACTCAGGGGTCAAGGTTAAACGAGATCTGTTTTCAACAGTCGCCGCTGACCCGAAAATATTCCCAATCGGGACTGTACTTTTTATCCCGGACTATGGGTACGGCGTCGTAGCCGACACGGGCAGCGCCATCAAAGGACATAAGCTCGATCTTTATTTTGAAACCGTGGATGACGTTTTCAAGGAATGGGGCAAAAGGACCGTTGATGTATTCATTGTTAAAGTGGGTAATGGGAAGCTGAACGAACAGGAACTTACCGTTATGAACGAAACGGAATCCCTTCAGGTTTTCCGGCAACAGTACATAAAATCGGAAAAAAAATAAATCGAAATTTGAGCCGGCAGCGCGATTGCCGGCTTTTTTTATTGTCTAAAAAATTATAAAATGGAACCTTGTGGATAACTCGAAACAAGTTATTGTAATCCAGCTCCAGCGCCTAGCCCCTCGAGGTCATAAGCCAGTTCCCTCCGGAGGGCAGGCCCGTCCTCGGAAATGCTCGCATTTCCTTCGTGCGTGGGTGAATTCAGGGATGCCATTCAGTGTCCTGCGGGCCCTGTCTTATGCTGGTCGGGACTGACCACTAAGGAAAACTCCTGTGAATAATCCTCGCAGGGACAGGCTGTCTTTGCCTGTCACGAAGGCGCTTGCGCATTTTGTTCTGTTTAGGAAAATTAAGGATTTGTCCATATGGCCTTGGGCTTGTCCCTGAAGAGCTGATATTTTGTGGTAAGGAAGAAGCGGAAGTATGATTGAGATAGCGTCCATCATGGAGGGGAGGAGGACCGGATGGAATACCCGAGCCAATACTATGAATTTTTTATTTATTTTAACGAAGGCGATTATTATACGTGCCATGACCTTTTAGAGGAGATGTGGATGGAGGAGAAAGGGAACCTCTTCTTCAAGGGGCTTTTGCAGATGAGCGTCGCCCTTTACCATTATGGATATGGCAATGTTAAGGGAACCAGGGTGATGATGGAGGTGGCCCATGATTACTTGCAGGGTTACAGGCCGAAGCATTGGGGACTCGATCTCGAAAAAGTGATTGCATACATTGAGCAATGCCGGCTGCTCATCCCTGACAGGATTGACAAGGTCCCATTTGAACAAATCGGCACCCTACCAGAGCTGCCAACACTATATTTATATCTTGAAGAGTAGGACAAAACGGCTATATATGAATTTTTCACACTTTTCGCTATAATGGAAAAGTGTAGAAAGGGAGGTTGTGAGATGTTTACTGTTAAAACGGAAGTGAATTTTTCTGCGAGCCATGAGAACCTTATTGTCGGTCTTTTTGACAAGCCGGTTAAGTTTGAGGGCGGGCTGGCAACGCTTGATGAACTGTTCGGCGGACAGCTGAATGAACTTGCCAAAAATGGCGACATTTCAGGCAAGCTGAAAGAAGTAGGCAAATTACATACGCTTGGCAAGGCGGGGGCGAAAAAAATCTGGTTTGTCGGCCTTGGCAGGGAAAAGGAGTTTACATTCGATAAATTGAAGGAAGCGCTCGGCCGGGCATTCAAGTCCCTGAAAAACGCCAAGCAGGAAGAGGCGGCGATTTTGCTCGATTCATTCCTGGCGGACGATATAGACGCGGCGGACGCGGCATACGCCGCAAGCGAGGCATTCGCGCTCTCCACTTATTCATTTGAAGGTTATAAGCAAAAGCCAAACGAACCGGAGAAAAAGCTTGAAGCGATTACGGTTTATACGGAAGCAGCCGATGAAGAGGAAATCAACGCTTCGCTTACGGTAGGCTATGCATACGGGCAAGGAACAAATTCCGCGAGGACGCTTGTCAACACGCCGGGGAATATGCTGAAGGCTACGGATATTGCGGAATACGCGCGCAAGCTTGGTGAAAAATACGGCTTCGAAACAGAAATCCTTGGCCTTGAGGAAATCAGGAAGCTTGGAATGGGCGCGCTTCTCGCGGTCAACCAGGGATCCGTCGAAGAACCACGGATGATTGTCCTTAAATACCAGGGGAAAGAAACGTGGGAAGACGCGATTGGCCTTGTTGGCAAGGGTATTACGTTTGATACGGGCGGCTATTCCATCAAGACGAAAACAGGCATTGTCGGCATGAAGACAGACATGGGGGGTGCTGCCGCCGTTCTGGGGGCGATGGAAATCATCGGTGAATTGAAGCCTGAGCAGAATGTCGTCGCCGTGATCCCTTCGACCGACAATATGATCGGCGGCGGTGCTTTCAAGCCGGATGATGTGATCACGTCGATGAGCGGCAAAACGATTGAAGTGCTGAATACGGATGCGGAAGGCCGTTTGGTCCTTGCGGATGCGATGACGTATGCCAAGCACCACGGAGCCCAATACCTTGTCGATGTAGCGACGTTGACCGGAGGGGTTATCACCGCGCTCGGCCTACATACGACCGGCGCGATGACAAATAACGAAGAGCTGTTTGAACAAGTGCTTGAGGCATCTTATGAAGCGGGTGAGCAAATGTGGCGCCTTCCAATATTCGAGAAGGATCTTGAGCGGGTGCGCGGCAGTAAAATCGCGGATTTGAACAACTCGCCAGGCTCTGAAGGCCATGCCGTAATGGGCGGCGCGTTTGTCGGGGAATTCGCCGAAGGAACTCCTTGGGTGCACCTTGACATCGCCGGAACTGCTACCGCCAGACAGGACACCGATCTTGGTCCATCCGGCGCCACAGGGGTCATGTCGCGGACTCTTGCGCTGTTCGTTGAGCGTTTCGAACCAATTGAAAAATAACAGGCATTCCAAATAAGGATTAGTTTAAAACCAAGCCCTCCGGCACAACACCGGAGGGCTTTTTGCCGCCAATCCCTACCAGCCAAAGCCCGCCCACTCAAACTCTTCCTCTCCTGCATATGAAATAAGGAAGGCTATAGCACAGAAAAGGAGGTTCCCATATGTATGACATGAGAAATCAATATTACTATGGCGGGGATCAGCGATTTTTTGCAGGGCCATTTCTAGGAGGCCTGCTCGGAGGAGTATTGGGAAGCGCATTGTTCTTCCCGCGCCCCTTCGGCCTATTTGGCGGCTATCCAGGGTTCGGTTTTCCGGGATACGGGTTCGGATACGGTTATGGATTTCCGTATTATTGACCATATTCCCTTGTCAGCCAACGGCCCCGGAACAAAAAACATTCACCAATGGTTCCTGGGATCCCAGTCTGAAAGGATTTCCGCCATTAGTTTCAATCAGCACGCACGCAAGGAACAAGAGATAGGGCTGCCCATGAAGGGTTCAGCCCTATTTTACCGGCTTTCTCCCTTTGGAAAGCCCTCCCATCTATGTTAAAATTGGAAATAAGAAAGTCCGGATACGGTCCTGTCATTTAAAACGCTATTTCCACCGAAGTGTAACCGAAACGCTGCAGCATCCGACGTCAGTAAAAACAATTGTAATTCCATCCGGATCGTAGATAATTCCCGCATTCTTCCTGACTCCCGTAGACGCAATCAAGTTCCTGACAGTTTCCGTTTTAGACGCCTGGGCGGCTTCCATAATCCGTTTGGATAAATCCCGGGAGCCGGCTATTTTATTCGTTAAAATTTCGGCCTCCGATATGGCGGGCCTCACCCTTCGCGCGGATGCCATGAAAGTGTCGGGAACTGCCGGGGGAAAGACCCTGCCATACGGCCCGGAATACCCGGAGTACATTGAATGGGGATAGCCGAAATAGTGCAATTGCGTCACTTCCTTTAAAAAATAGTGGGTAAATTAAACATGATTTTCTCCAAAAGAGTTATACCGAGCCAATAATCGCGTTTTGTACGCTTCAATTCATTAATGTATATGAGAATCGGCGCCAGCCTATACGGTTTGGAAAAGGATTGCCTGAAACAAAAAAGGGGAAAGGAATAGCAAGGAAACCCCCGGGCAAGGGAGGAACTAAGGATGGATCTCGATTTTCTCTTGGATATTCTTAAAGAAAGCGGCTATTTTGGCTTGTTTTTTTGGCTTTTGCTGGGATCCTCGACCTTGCCGGTGCCAAATGAAATCATCATGATGACGATTGGCGCCGCGGCTTCCCAAAGCCGATCGGAAACACTTCCTATTTTCTTTACTGCACTTGGGGGTGTGCTGACGGCGTTGACGGCAAGCTATTTTTTCGGCAGGTTCATCGGCTGGCCACTGCTGAATTTTTTAGCAAAAAAGGAGCGGTTCGCCAAAAAGATCGCCGCTTCCCTCAAGCTTATGGACAAATACCATGCTTTTTCCCTTTCGCTCAGTTATTTTGTGCCGGGAGCAAGGTCGGTCGTACCTTTCCTATATGGATTCAGCCGGCTTCCGATTAAAACATTCGTGTGTTTCGCGTACAGCGGCGCCACAGCCTGGCTGACAATCATGTTCTTCGCTGGGTATTTGTTCGGCGAACATGCAAAGATTGCCGGGGGATATCTCGAGGAGTTTTTCCTGGCCATTGTATTGGTTGCAGTCATTATTTATGGTTTATTCAAGGTTCTCAGAAAAAAACGCGGCGATGAAAACGAAAAGGAGGAGCCCATTCTCCCGGCCAGCCTGTCCGCCATACAGAAAGGCAGCCCGGATTAATTCCGGCCTGCCTAACCAAATGTCCAGTTACATTTCCCTTCGGTGTTCGAATAAGTCGATTGTGCCAAGAACGACGTGCGCAAGGCCAAAACCAAGCACAGTATTGGCGACCGTTTTGTTGACTCCATTGTTCCGTGACATTGCGTAGCCGGCAGCAGTGACAGCTGAACCGAGAATCGTCGGAATCAGCCCTTCCCTGAATCTATTCAACCGCGCTCACCTCATTCGACTAGTTTCCGTTGGTCCATTGCTGGACATACATAGTATTTACAGTATAACGATTATTAAAGATAGAACATTTTACAATAGAAAGTTGGGGAAGCTCGATGGAAACAAAAAATACGCTGATTGAAGCGCTTGGCATTGAGATTACATTGCTTGAAAAGGGCAGAGTCGAGGCGACGATGCCTGTCGACGAAAGGACCAGGCAGCCATTCGGCCTGTTGCACGGAGGGGCATCCGTCGCGCTTGCCGAAACGGTCGCCAGTATAGGGGCTTATCAACTCGTCGACCAGGAAACCGAGTCGGTCGCGGGGCTGGAAATTAACGCCAACCATGTGCGCGGAATCCGTGAAGGGAATGTAAAGGCTGTCGCAACCGTTCTGCACCAGGGAAGAACAACCCAGGTTTGGGATATTAGGATTATGGATGAAGAAGGAAAGCCGGTTTGCATTTCCAGATGCACAATGGCCGTGCTAAAACTCAAAAAATAAGGCAGCGGCCCCGCTGCCTGTTTTGCTTTTTGAAGGGGCTGAGTGCCCAAAATATTGTAAAAAAATTTCAAAAATTTGCCCATTTCCATGCTATAATAAGGTAAACCTTGCATAAGGGAGTGGGAAGGCTTGTGAATTCTTACTGCCTGTCAAGAGCGAGGAAAAAGAAATATTTAAAAATAGAGCACGCGCACAAGTAATTGTACATGTTCCAAATATACTATAGTACAGGCGCAGGGGAGGAGTGGATGGATTGTCAGCGAAAAAGCAATTTTTGTTTATTGACTTTGAATTTACGATGCCGGAAAAAAACGTCAGGACAAGAGAGTTTTTTCCGGAAATCATTGAAGCGGGCGTCGTTTCCGTTATCGATAACAAAATTCAATCCCAGTTCTCGGCATATGTAAGGCCGGCAAGGTTTCCGATTCTTTCGGACCGTTGCAAATCATTCCTACATATTACCCAGGAGCAGATTGATGCGGGGATGCCATTTGCGGACCTGGTCAGGTACTTCCAGGAACTTGGCCGGAATCAGGAAAACACGATAGTGACTTGGGGAAACATGGATATGAAAGTGCTTCGCCATAATTGCGAGGCTTCACGGCTTCCTTTTCCGTTAAGGGGAAAAGAAATCGACCTTTCAATGGAATATAAGCGGTTTTTCGGAGACCAAAATCAGACAGGGCTCTGGAAAGCGGTCCAGGAATACGGCAAGGAAGGGACAGGGAAGCATCACCGCGCCCTTGACGATGCCTTGACAACGTACAATATTTTCAAGCTTGTCGAAAAGGACAAACGGTATCTTGAAAAACCAAAGCCAACGACAATCGGTGACAGGATCGATTTTTCGAAGCTTCTCAATGAATTCGTGTAAAAGGCCAAGTCACAATTTATGTGATTTGGCCTTTGTGTTTCTTAAAACCAGGGGCAGGCGACCTTGCCCTGTCACGAAGATGCTTGCGCAATTTGTTCTTTATTGCGCGAAATACTCTTTTTCAAGAGCTTCAAGATTGCGTAGGCTCATTTCACCCCAGGCTCCAGTCTCATTTGTAAGTTCGGCTTTCATTTTTTCCAGCGCATCCTTGAGTGATTGGTTATAATCCGGGACTTCACCGCTGAATTTTTTCACCATTTGCTTCGGAATCATAGCCCCTTCCCGATAGGAGAGGGCGCGGCGTTCATGAAAAAAGCCGACTTCGGCATCTTTTGGATGATGAAGGTCGCCCTGCATCGGGTGTTTCTGGACTGCGAGAATCCTGACCAACATGCCATTCGGGCGTTCTTCTACATATTCGGCAATGTATTTTCCTGTTTTATAAATGGCGGTTACGATGTCACCTTTTTGAAGCTCAGACAAGCTGACCACTCCTTTTGGAATTATCATTCACAGTTATCTATCATTATGGATGAAAACGATGGAAAAACAAAGTGCAAAAGCTTGTAATATCGGTTACAGTAGTAAAATGGAGGGATGCTTTGTGAAACTGAAAATCACGGCCTTATTGGCCGCCGCAATGCTGATTTTATCGGCATGTGCGTCGTCAGGGGATAAGGCGGACGACAAAAAGACGACGGGTTCCGGACAGAAGGCGCCGGAGCAAACGGAAAAAAAAGATGATCAGCAGGCACCGGAAGTAAAATCATATCCGCAGCTTTCGAACGATGTAGCGGAAAATGAAAGGCTCGTTGAAATGGTGACTTCGATGGGAAGCATAAAAATCAAGCTGTTCCCCGAATTAGCTCCAAAAACGGTTGATAATTTTATCAAGCTTAGCGAAAAAGACTACTATGACGAAGTGACATTCCATAGGGTCATCAATGATTTCATGATCCAGGGCGGTGACCCCGAAGGTACGGGCCGCGGCGGCGAAAGCATTTACGGAAAGCCGTTCGAGGATGAATTTTCGGAGCAGCTGCTTAACTTCCGCGGCGCGCTATCCATGGCGAATTCGGGGCCGAATACAAACGGGAGCCAATTTTTCATTGTCCAGAATAAAAACTTGGATCCTGGCCTGAAAAGCCAGATGGAAGAAGCCGGCTATCCGCATGAAGCGATCGTTGGCTACGAAAAAGGCGGAACGCCATGGCTTGATTTTAAACACACAGTCTTCGGCCAAGTCATTGAGGGCATGGATGTAGTGGATAAAATCGCAGAGGTAAAGGTTGGCGAATCGGACAAGCCTGAAGAGGATATCATCATTAAGGACATTAAAATCCTAAAATAAGAGCCCGCCACAGAAAGTTGTTATAAGGACCCTCTTGCCGCCGGTATGGTATACTAACGATGAAATCAGGCTTAAAGGGGAAGAATTGATATGGATTCCTTGGTAATGGCACTGTTCCTCTATTTTCCAGAGGATAAAAGCGAATATATTCCCGCCGCGATTTCGTTTTTCTTTTTCTTCCTTGGCGCAATCGGAACGATGTGGCTGATTGTCCGTGTCTCAAAAAAGGAAGCGCGAAAAGCGAAGGAGCTTGAAGAGAGGCTCGCAAAAAGGGGCGGACCAGAAGGAAACAGCTGATTGGCTGTTTCCTTTTTTGCTGAAAATCGAATCCTGCGGGAAATGCTTAATGAAAATCGTGGGTGGAAAGACTATGATTTTCATGAGCCGTCCCTTTCCCCCCTTCTTGGTGGAATCCTGTACGCGTATGCCGAGCTTGGGATTCCGGGCTTAGGGAGATTTGTATCAAAACTTGCAAGAGAAGGGAATAGGTTGCGGCTATATTAAGTAGACCGTGAAAAGACTATCAGCCTTTCGGATTCTGTTCCTGTTTTGAGGTTTTTTCTTCGAGGCCGATTTCGTTGCCGGTTGTAAATTCATATGAAGCCTCGACACCTGAATACTTTGCTTTTCTTCCTTTTCGGACACGATATTGGGAGAGATTCCTGTACACCATCACGCTGTACCCCTTTCATTTTTACCAAGGCCATCAACAGCCACATGACACGGCTTTTAATAGCCTTTCGCTGTTCCTACTTTGCGCGAAATTCCTTTTGCTGATGCAAAATCGGTTATTTTCAAACAGTTTTTTCCCGAAATAAAAATTATCCTCCCGCATATTAGAAAAGATGAAGTAGAACTGGTAAAATAGATGAGGCGAAAAATTATTTAAACATACAAGGAGAGAATGTTCCGATGAATAAGGTTCTTGTTTTTGGACATAAAAATCCCGATACAGATTCGATTTGTTCCGCTATTGCGTATGCCGAACTGAAGAAAAAGCTCGGTGTCGATGCGGAGGCCGTCCGCCTTGGTGAGGTTAACGGTGAGACCGCGCATGCGCTGAAAACATTTGGCGTCGAAGCACCCCGCCTTGTTGGCAAGGTATCCGGCGAAGCCGCTGGCGTCATTCTTGTCGACCATAATGAAAGGCAGCAAAGTGCCGACGATATTGGGGAAGTGGGCATCCTCGAAGTGATCGACCACCACAGGATCGCTAATTTTGAAACGAGCGACCCGCTTTATTACCGCGCGGAGCCAGTTGGCTGCACGGCTACAATCCTTAACAAAATCTACAAGGAAAAAGGAATTGAAATCGATAAGGCGACTGCCGGGCTGATGCTTTCGGCAATCATTTCGGATTCACTGCTTTTCAAATCGCCTACTTGTACGCAGGAAGATATCGACGCCGCGGCGGAGCTTGCTGAAATAGCGGGTATTGACGCCCAGAGCTACGGCCTCGCCATGCTGAAGGCGGGTGCGGACTTGAGCGACAAGTCGATTGCCCAGCTGATTTCGCTCGATGCGAAAGAATTCCAGATGGGTTCGGCGAAAGTGGAAATTGCCCAGGTGAACGCGGTTGATACGAACGACGTGATGGCAAGGAAGGGCGAACTGGAACATGCAATCCAGGCGGTTGTCGATGAAAAAGGGCTCGATTTGTTCCTGTTTGTTGTAACCGACATCCTGACGAATGATTCAATCGGGCTGGCTGTAGGTCGCGAGGCTTCGGCTGTAGAGCACGCTTACAATGTTGCCCTTGAAAATAACACTGCCGTTTTGAAAGGCGTTGTTTCAAGGAAAAAGCAAATCGTCCCGGTCCTTACAGAAACATTCCAGAAACGGAATCAATAAACGAATTTGGCCATCCCTACGCTGGGATGGCCTTTTTCATTCGTCTGTAAAGGAGGCACCTGCTTTAACTGAACGCCTTTTTAAGGCGCCCGAGCCCGTCTGCAAGTACTTCTCTTGGACAGGCAATATTCATCCTGACAAAGCCTTCCCCGCCCTGGCGGTATTTTGTGCCGGGCTCCAGTGCGAGTTTCCCTTTTTCGATTAACTTATGCTGGATTTCTTCATCCGTAAGTGACAATTCCCTGCAGTCAAGCCATAGAAGGTACGTGCCATCGGGTTCGACGAATTTTACAGAAGGAAGGCTGTTTTCTAAAAAATCCCTTGTGAATGAAACATTGCCCTCTATGTATTCAAGCAAGGCTTCCAGCCATGCGGCCCCATGCAAGTAGGCGGCTTCGGTTGTGACAGCCGCGAATGTGTTCAATGTTTTGAATCCCTGTGTATTCTGTGCTTGTTTGAATTTTTCACGAAGCCTTTCATTCGAGATAATTGCGGCCGCTGCCTGGATGCCTCCGAGGTTAAACGTTTTGCTTGGCGCTATAAACGTCACCGTCCTATCCGCGATTTCCTCCCCGAGGCTTGCGATTGGCACATGCCGCCGCCCCTTGAAAATAATATCCGAATGGATTTCATCGGAAACAATCAGGCAATCATACTTATGGCAAAGCTCGGCCAGGCGCCCGAGTTCATCTTTTGTCCAGACGCGTCCGCCAGGGTTATGGGGGTTGCACAGCAGGAACAGTTTGCATCCTTTTTTCAAAGCTTCCTCAAAGTCAGCATAATCAATTTCATAGCGCCCATTTTTTAAAACGAGTGGTGATGTTTCTACCAGTCTTCCGTTCGCTTCAATCATCTCGAAAAAAGGATTGTAGACGGGAGGCTGAACGAGTACTTTATCTCCCTGCTCTGTATATGCCTGGATCGCCGCCGCAATCGCCGGCACTACGCCGCTCGCGTATGCCAGCCAGGCGTGGTCGATTGTCCAGCCGTGCCGCGAAGCCAGCCAGCTGCCGATCGCTTCGTTGACGGATGGCTGGACAAACGTATAGCCGAAGATTCCATGCTCCACCCTTTTTTGTACGGCATCAATCAATTCCTGTGGCGGGCGAAAATCCATGTCCGCGATCCACATTGGCAAAACATCGCTTGTTCCATATATTTGTTCAGTCATCTCCCATTTAATCGATCCTGTGTTCAACCTGTTGATTTTTTCATTAAAATTCATGATAGACCCCCGTAGACATGATTTTTAAAAATTTCATTTGTGATAAACTAAAGAGAATTAAAGAATTGCGGGTGATTGCATGGAAACAGCAATGATGAATCTTCTTCTGGCGGACGAGCTGAATGAATGGGATCCGTTCCATATTGGCGGCGGTTCTTATGATACGGAAATAGCCGACGCCATACAGGCTGTGCATATGCTAAGCGACGAGATGAAGCTTGCGGAACGGCTGCAGTCTATATATGAGTTCTCCTTCGAGGAGTTAATTCCTTTCGAAAATTGTATAATCGTGGCGAAAAAGCTTCTTTCCATCAAAAATGAAAGTTCCTGCGCGCTTTAGAAAAGCGGATTTTCATTGCCCTGGCGTGTTTTAGGGGGCCAATCCCATTATGAAAACAGCGGCTGACTCAATTCGAGATGGCCGCTGTTTTTTAGGTCCGTTTAACTTGCTGGATAAAGGCCATACGCTCCCTGACAGGTGCGCGGCCGTCCGCGTTTCCAGCATCCCCGCCACGGCTGTTTAAGGTTCCTGTCTTTCAATAAACTCCTTCATTAGCCGGCAGACCTCTTCCGGACGTTCTTCAGGTACGAGATGGCCGGTATTTTCAAGTACGACAAGCTCCGAATTTTTCAAGTCGCCATGCAGCCTATTTCCGACGGCAAGCGGTACGACCCGGTCATGCTCTCCCCAAATCAGCAGGCAGGGCGTTATGATTTTATGGAGCGCTTCCGGACGCAGCTCGCCTTCGCGGTCGTGGATCAGCCTTCCTAGGCCATGGAACATCTGCTTGTCCAAAAATGGCTGCATGTAGCCCCTTAGCATGTCTTCATCTATCAGTGACTGGTCATGGACGACGAGCTTTAAATTCTTTTTGACCCCTCCCGACCTGACAAGCCAGCGCTTGACCGCCAGATGGAAGAACGGAAGCTGGCTGCCAAACGATAGAAGCCTGCCCGGAGGCTCCAGATAGCTTGAACTGCAAAAAAGGACCGCCTTTGTGGCTAAATGGGGCTGGAGCGCAATCATATTCAGGACGTACTGGCCTCCCATCGAGTGGCCCGCCAGCACCGGATTTTTTATTCCAAGCTCATCGAGAAGGGCGATCATCGTCGCGGCGATATTTTTATAGGAATATAAAAACTTCTTTGTCTTGCCGCTTTTTCCAAATGGGGGAACATCGATGTTCAGGACGTTATAATCCTTGCAAAGGAGCGGGACGAGCTTCCTGAAACTGAAAGTGGACGACAGGAACCCGTGCAGCAGGACCACCGTTTTCGCCCCAGGGCTGGACGGGTGCCATTCATAATAAACGCTGATTCCATTTATCTCTTTAATTGTTGCTTCTGCTGTGTGGCTCATTAGGCCCTCCCTCTGTCGTATAGGATCTATTTAAGTATATTTATTACCATACCCTCATTTTTGCATGATTCTCCCCAAAAATAAACGGACGCGCTCGGATTCCGCTTTCATGACTTGAATCGCCTTTTTTGCAAGCCTGGCTGAATGCTTTTTTTCGGCCTCGCGCCATACCCTCTAGCAAGCGGAGGGGGATATAGCGTTTATTCGGCGGGGTTCCGTGGAATACGGGTAATGGAAATGGCTTTTATAGCCTTTTGATTTAATCAGCCGGTTGTGTTATAATTTTTTATTGCGTATAAATGGGATAAAATTTACAAAACTTAGGAGTGTTTATATGTCGGAGAAAATCGAAACAGGCAGCGTCCTGACCGGAAAGGTGACGGGCATCCAGCCATACGGCGCTTTCGTCGCGCTTGACGGGAATACACAGGGGCTTGTCCATATTTCTGAAATCACGCACGGATATGTCAAGGATATTAACGAGTTTTTAAAAGTTGGGGATGAAGTAAAGGTCAAGGTTCTGACTGTTGATGAAGAAGCAGGCAAAGTCAGCCTTTCCATCCGGGCAACCGAAGAAGCGCCGCAGCAGGCAAAAACGCGCAAGCCGCGCCAAAAACGCCAGCCAGCGGTCATCCTGCCTGAAGCCGAACAGCAGCAGGGCTTTAACACATTAAAGGAAAAACTGCAGGAATGGATTGACCAGTCCCAGCAGGAAGAAATCAATAAGTAATCGAGAAAAGGCCTGCTCCCGCATAGGAGCGGGCCTTTTACTGTTCCGCCAAAAAAAAGGCTTTATATAAATGTTTTATTACTGGCTGCTTCTTATGTACAATAGAGATAGCAGTTTTGATTCAGTTTAAGTAAACGGGGGACGGCGTCTCTTTAAAAATGGAGGGGAATTAAATGGTACATATGGCAAAAACAAAGGATGTAATCGAACAGACAGAAAAATTCGGCGCGCGCAACTATCATCCGCTGCCAATTGTCATCTCAAAAGCTGAAGGTGTTTGGGTCGAGGATCCAGAAGGCAATAAATACATGGATATGCTGAGCGCCTATTCCGCTGTGAATCAGGGCCACCGCCATCCAAAAATCATCCAGGCGCTGAAGGACCAGGCGGACCGAGTAACGCTTACCTCGCGGGCTTTCCACAACGACCAGCTTGGCCCTTGGTATGAAAAGATTTGCAAGCTTACGAATAAAGGCATGGCCCTCCCCATGAACACCGGCGCCGAAGCGGTTGAAACCGCTGTAAAGGCAGCGAGGCGATGGGCTTATTTTGAAAAAGGCGTTGAAGAAAACCAAGCAGAAATCATCGGCTGTGTCGGAAACTTCCATGGCCGCACGATGACAGCGGTTTCACTCTCATCAGAAGAGGAGTATAAGAAAGGGTTCGGCCCGATGCTTCCGGGCATCAAGCTCGTCCCGTACGGCGATCTTAATGCGCTGAAAGAAGCAATCACGCCAAATACCGCCGCGTTCCTGATCGAACCGATCCAAGGCGAGGCCGGCATCATCATCCCGCCGGAAGGGTATTTGAAAAAGGCATACGAACTCTGCAAGGAACATAATGTCCTGTTCATTGCGGACGAAATCCAGGCAGGACTAGCGCGCTCCGGAAAAATGTTCGCCTGTGAATGGGAAGGCTTCGAACCGGATATGTACATCCTTGGAAAAGCGCTCGGAGGCGGCGTCTTCCCGATTTCCTGCGTAGTGGCGGACAAAGACATCCTTGGCGTGTTCAATCCCGGATCCCATGGTTCCACATTCGGCGGGAACCCAATGGCCTGCGCGGTGTCGATCGCGGCACTTGATGTCCTGATTGAAGAAAAACTCGCGGACAGGTCACTCGAACTCGGCGAATATTTCATGGGAAAATTGAAAGGAATAACAAATCCCCGAATTAAAGGAGTTCGCGGCCGCGGCCTGTTCATTGGAGTTGAACTGACTGAACCTGCCCGGAAGTATTGCGAACAACTTAAGGAAGAAGGCCTTCTTTGCAAAGAAACGCACGATACTGTCATCCGTTTCGCCCCGCCGCTTGTCATTTCGAAGGAGGAGCTTGATTGGGCGATCGAACGGATTAAAAAGGTGCTTGAAAAAGAATAATTGCGGATTGAAAGTTCGCTTTTTCGTTTTACCCGAATAAAATAGGCTGTATATTGGCATCCGCCTCCAAGGAGAATCGCCACATGCTCGAATCCACGCAGATTTTGATGAAGGAAGCGCTTGGGAAACTGGGCTACAAAGATCAAGTGTATGAACTGTTAAAAGAACCGTCCCGGATGCTAGAGGTTCGCATCCCCGTCAGAATGGACGACCAATCCGTTAAAGTGTTCACCGGCTATCGGGCGCACCATAACGATGCGGCGGGGCCGATAAAAGGCGGCGTCCGGTTCCACCCCGATGTGGATGCCGAAACGGTTAAAGCCCTTTCCCTTTGGGCGGCGCTGAAATGCGGGATTGCCGATCTCCCTTTTGGGGGCGGCAAAGGGGGAATCGCCTGCGACCCAAGAAGGCTCAGCCTTGGGGAGCTTGAACGCCTGAGCCGTGGATATGTCAGGGCGATATCACAAATCGTCGGACCCGCAAAGGATATCCTTGGCCCCGACGTGTTCACCAACTCGCAAATCATGGCCTGGATGATGGATGAATACAACAAGCTGAAAAACTATGATTCACCCGGTTTTATTTCAGGAAAACCGCTTTCCCTTGGAGGATCCGAAGGCAGGGAGAAAGCCAGCGCGCTCGGGTTGGCCATTTGCGTCGAGGAGGCTGCCAAAAAGAAACGATTAGGGATAAAAGGCTCGAAGGTGATCATTCAAGGGTTTGGTAACGCGGGAAGCTACCTCGCCAAATACCTGCATGACGCAGGCGCGATTGTCGTTGGGATATCGGATGCCTATGGCGCGCTTTATGACCCGGATGGCCTTCCTGTCGAGTATATGCTGAACCGGCGCGACAGTTTTGGAACGGTAACATCCCTATTCGAAGGTACGATTACGAACGAGGAAATGCTAGAGCAGGAGTGCGATATCCTCGTACCTGCCGCTGTTTCCGGCCAGATTACCGTCGAAAACGCCCACAATATCAAAGCTTCAATCATTGTTGAAGCCGCGGGTGGGCCCGTGACCCTTGAAGCCGCAAAAATCCTCGACGGAATGGGAGTCCTTGTTGTCCCAGATGTCCTCGCGGGGTTGGGCGGGATTTTGGTTTCTTACTTTGAGTGGGTCCAGAACAAGCAGGGGATGTATTGGCCGCTTGAGGATATTGAAGCAAAACTTCAGTTTAAAATGACTGAAGCGTTCAGCGCGATTTTTAGCTCCGCAAAAGCGAGGCGGATCAATATGCGCCTGGCCGCCTATATGGCAGGCGCCCAAAAAATGGCCGAAGCCTCGATTAAAAGGGGCTGGGTTTAACTGTAAAAGAAAATCCCCGCGGAATGCCGCGGGGATTTTTAGTGCGAATTTCAATTTGCGCTTCAATCCGGCTATTATCTTGTCGGATTTGTCTGCGCCGCTTCTTCCCGCTCATGGCTAGGTGCAAACAGGAGGCCAAGGTTAACAAGGCCGGCAATGCCGACTAGCCCGTAAATAATCCTCGAAACCGCTGAATCCTGCCCGCCAAATAGGGAAGCGACCAGATCAAATTGGAAGAACCCGATAAGGCCCCAGTTAATAGCGCCAATAATTGTTAGGACAAGTGCAATCCTTTGAATCGTGCTCATCATTACCCTCCTTTAAACGTTATCACTACTAATGTGGACACGATAAGGAATTTTATACATACATTGGCACAAGACATGCGTACTTTTTGCAATCCGCGGCAGGATAATAAATAATAATGTGTGTAAAGGAGGAGAACACATGGATAATTTTATTTTCCACAATCCTGTGCGATTGATTTTTGGTAAAGGACAACTTTCTGAATTGAAAAATGAAGTCCCGAAATATGGGAAAAAAGTGCTCCTCGTCTATGGCGGAGGAAGCATTAAACGAAACGGCCTGTACGATAAGGTCAACTCGCTTCTGAAGGAAATCGGAGCTGAAGTTTTTGAACTGGCCGGCGTCGAACCGAACCCTCGCGTCTCAACGGCCAGAAAAGGAATCGATATTTGCAAAACAGAAGGGATCGACCTGCTTCTCGCTGTAGGTGGCGGCTCGGTCATCGACTGTACAAAACTCATTGCCGCCGGCGCGAAATATGACGGCGACGCCTGGGATATTGTTTTGAAAAAAGCGGAAGTCAAGGATGCCCTTCCGTTTGGAACGGTATTGACGCTTGCCGCGACTGGCTCGGAAATGAATGCCGGCTCGGTCATCACTAACTGGGAAACAAACGAGAAATACGGCTGGGGCGCGGCGCCTCATACAATGCCGAAATTCTCAATTTTGGACCCTGTCAATACCTTTACGGTTCCAAAAGACCAGACCATCTACGGGATTGTCGACATGATGTCCCATACATTCGAGCACTATTTCCACAAGGCGGGGAATACGCCTTACCAGGACCGCATGTGTGAAACCCTCCTGCAAACCGTAATGGAAACAGCGCCAAAAGCTGTGGAGGACCTTGAAAACTATGAATACCGTGAAACCTTGCTTTTTTGCGGCACAATGGCACTGAACGGCATGATTAACATGGGCTTCCGCGGCGACTGGGCGACCCACAATATCGAACACGCCGTTTCGGCTGTCTACGATATTCCGCACGGCGGCGGGCTCGCTATCCTGTTCCCGAACTGGATGAAACACAACCTGAAAAATGATCCGGCAAGATTCAAGCAAATGGCGGTCCGCGTTTTCGGCGTCGATCCAACTGGCAAGACCGATGAAGAAGCGGCCATTGAAGGAATTGAAAAGCTGCGCGAATTCTGGTCAAGCATCGGCGCCCCGTCACGCCTCGCAGATTATGATATCGACGACAGCAAAATCGAACTGATGGCCGACAAAGCAATAGCCAACGGCGAATTCGGCGGATTCGTCACCCTTAACAAGGACGATGTACTTTCCATCCTGCGCGCATCTCTATAAACAAAAGGCTGTATCCCCACGGGTACAGCCATTTTTCATGAAACGGCCTGTTTCGTTTCCACCTATTTAAAAAAGCGCTCGAAAATACCCGAAAGTGGCCGCACTTCCACTGCAGCCTCATCCTTGCTTATCCGATTTCCTTTGGGTAAAGTGGGTATGATACAAATAAAACACGGAGGTTCCCAAATGACACATATCCGTTTTGATTACACGAAAGCGCTCGGCTTCTTTGGTGAACACGAACTCACCTACCTGCGTGACGCCGTAAAGGTCGCCCATCATTCCCTTCACGAAAAAACCGGAGCGGGAGGCGACTATCTCGGGTGGATCGACCTTCCTGAAAACTACGATAAAGAAGAATTCTCCCGGATCCAAAAGGCCGCGGAAAAAATCAAATCCGATTCCGATGTCCTAATCGTCATTGGCATCGGCGGCTCCTACCTAGGCGCCCGCGCCGCGATCGAATTTCTCGGCAACAGCTTCTATAACGCGATGTCTTCCGAAAAGCGCGGCACGCCGCAAATCATCTTTGCCGGAAACAACATCTCGTCCACCTACATGCACGATATCATCGGCCTGCTCGAAGGCAAGGACTTCTCCATCAACGTCATCTCGAAATCCGGCACAACGACCGAACCCGCCCTCGCCTTCCGCCTGTTCCGGAAGCTTCTTGTAGAAAAATACGGGGAAGCTGAAGCGCGGAAGCGGGTCTACGCCACCACGGACAAGTCGCGCGGAGCACTGAAAACGCTCGCCACAGAAGAAGGCTACGAAACATTCGTCATACCGGACGATGTCGGCGGCCGCTACTCCGTTTTAACAGCGGTCGGTTTGCTGCCAATCGCTGTCTGCGGGGCCGATATCGAAGCGATGATGAACGGCGCTCGCCAGGCGATGGAGGATTACAGCCAATCCGAGCTAGAGGACAACCCGGCCTATCAATATGCTGCGGTTAGGAACGCTTTGTACAACAAAGGCAAGACAATCGAAATGCTGATCAACTACGAACCAGGCCTCCAATATTTCTCTGAATGGTGGAAACAGCTTTTCGGGGAAAGCGAAGGGAAAGACCAAAAAGGGATTTTCCCGTCATCGGCCAACTTTTCAACAGACCTGCACTCGCTGGGGCAATATATCCAGGAGGGCCGCCGCGATATGTTTGAAACAGTCATTAAAGTGGAAAAACCACGATATGAGCTTACAATCGAGGAAGAAGCAAACGACCTTGACGGCCTGAACTACCTTGCAGGGCAAACAGTCGATTTCGTCAACAACAAAGCGTTTGAAGGCACGATGCTCGCCCACACCGACGGCGGCGTGCCGAACCTAATCGTTTCCATTCCGCAAATGGACGAGTATACATTCGGTTATATGGTTTACTTCTTCGAAAAAGCTTGCGCCATGAGCGGCTACCTGCTCGGCGTCAACCCATTCGACCAGCCCGGAGTCGAAGCCTATAAGGTCAATATGTTCGCGCTCCTTGGCAAACCGGGGTACGAAGAAATGAAAGCCGAACTGGAAAAACGCCTCAAATAGGATTGAATTAATGTTTTACGAAAAAATAAAACCAGATTAAAAAAAACGCTTAATGCGGATTGAGTTAAACGTTTTTATGAAAAAGGAAATATGAATGGAAAAAACACTTAAAATAGGATTGATTTATTGTTTTTACGAAAATGAAAAAGGAAAGAGGGGGCTGCTATGATTCCTGTTAAAAGCAATGTTGAAGGAAAGGATTTTTCCTTTAAGGAACTTGAAGACACCCTTAAGCCGCTTGGTTACAGTGTCGGCGGCAACTGGGATTACGACAAGGGCTTTTTTGACTACAAAATCAACGATAACGGCGCGTACCACTTTTTCAGGGTGCCATTCCAGGCGGTGGATGGCCAGCTTGACGGAGGAAATCCAAGAGTCAGAATCGGCACGCCGTTCCTTCTGGCACACGAGTACGAAGACGGGGTCGATGAAGAAGGCAACATCGGCAATCTGTCCGCTTCGGTAAACCAGTTCCAGTCACCCGAAGACAAGGACGCCCCAATTGACTCCGAATACCTAAAAATCGCGGACGGCCTCATCGAAAAGCTAGAGGCGGCCCTTCTTTAAAAACCTAATTCATTTAAAAGCGCGGGAGCAAACGGCCCCCGCGCTTCTACTTTTAATATCAATAGGGTTTTTATCCAAGCCCAATGGCATGGCATAAATCCACAGTTATATATGTTTGGACAGCAAAGTGAATTTTTAAGGGATGCGTGTCCAAAGGCGCCCCATGTTTGGACAGCAAAGTGCATTTTCAAGGGATGCGTGTCCAAAGGTGCCCCATCTTTGGACAGCAAAGTGAATTTTCAAGGGATGTGTGTCCAAAGATGCCCTATGTTTGGACAGCAAAGTGAATTTTTAAGCGATGCGTGTCCAAAGGTGCCCCATGTTTGGACAGCAATCCTGGTATTATTTTGGAATCCCTTCATAATTCGGACAGCAAACCAAGTTTCGGAGCAATCCGTGTCCAAATCCCTCTATGATTCGGATGGGATGCCACCGAGCCGTCTCCCCAAACTGACCTAACAAACTTCCGCGAACATATATCCTATGCCATATTAACAATCCCTAAAATATCGGCTATCCGAATAAAAAGATTATTTTATCGCGATAAATTCATCGCCAGCTTCAATTTTAAAAGAAAGCGGCGGGTTTACCTCCAATTCCTTTCCTCTTTTAATCCCTATCAACAGCTTTTCTTTATCAGCCCAGGCCGCTTTTGCCTCGGCGAATGTCCGTCCTTCAAAGTGCGAGGCTGCCGGCTCGGACGTAAGGCGGTTTTCCTGAAGCCTCCCCATGATATTCCAAAGAAGCCCAGTTCCCCGCGAGTGGATACTGCTTAGCATAAAGATGCTGGTCAGTTTGTTCGATTGCAGTACCTGGTCGGCACCGGCCCGTTTTGCATTCACCACCTGCTCGGGCGTGAGAATTTCGACAATGCACTTCACTTCGGGGCAAAGCCCTTTAATCGTCAGCAATGTCAGGATCGAGTTCATGTCCGCCAGAAGTTCCTCATGGCTATGGTCGGAAGTAATCAGCACCAACTCGGCCTTCTGGACGTTTCCTTTTAAAATGGTTGCATCAACGTGGGGCTTGCCTTGGATGAAGTGGACACAGCGTGACTCGGTTGGGTTTTCCTCAAGCGTTTCGTCGATAAGGACAATTTCAATCGGGCTGCCGGAATCGTTGAGCTTGCTGATGATTTCCCTGGAGCGCTCATTCCAGCCGACAATGACCATATGCCCGGCGTCTTTATAAGGCAGCTTCCCTTCCGACAAGGCGTTCTGCTTTGTGACAGCCGCGGTGGCCAAGGAAACGAAGTAATATGAAACAAGCCCGGCGCCAAATAATATCAGCAGGACAGCGGCGATCCTTCCTAAATGGGTGTGTGGAACGAAATCACCATAGCCTACGGTCGTGGCGGTGATAATCGCCCACCAAATCCCATCGTAAATCGTGTGGAAAGTATCGGGTTCCAGAAAACGGATACTCACCCCAAAACTCAAGAAAAAGAAAAGTGTTATCAACAAAACCCTCATTTGTACAGGCAATCGCAAAAAATGAATATACCAGCGGTTGGTCATGGCAACCTCCTTATCGGCGGAGCTTTTGAATAATATCATCCCGGCAATATCCCGCCTAACGGGTCTCCATATAGCCGGCGGTTTTTTACAAGTATGGTCAAAACCCGCCAATCCCATAAGGGGAGTAAGGCCTCATCAAAAAGGATTTTTCATAAAAAAAAACACTTTCCAAATCGATGGAAGTGTTCCTTGTAAAACATGAACCGCCGCTATCCTACCAAAGATATTCCCCTTCTTTGAATTCATCCGTGCGGAAAAGATAATCAAGGTTCGGTTTATGGATGAATTCGCGGTAGCGGTTGTCGATGTATCCTGCGCCCCGAGTTGTATCCTGGGGGACCCATTTGCCGTCGATCCTGATTTCGTTCCAGGCATGGTCCGCCCCATACACGACCTTGGCTTCTATCCCGGCTGCCCTATGGAGCGCCGCGGTCAAATGGGAAAATCCCATGCACATTGCTTTCCTGGTCCGCAACGCCTCAGTTGCCGATTTGAATTCAAATGGCCTTCCGGCGATTGCATCAAAGTATGTTGCCACATCATATTGAAGGTTTTCAGTTACCCAAGTATAAATGGCGATTGACTTTTCTTTATTTGTATTCTTTCCAAATGTAACATCTTCTGCAATCCTGACAATTTCCGGGTCGCCGCTCTCAACGACAGAGCTCGGAAGAAGGAAGGGATTCCCTTCCATCGTTTTTGTTACATGATAGGAAAGCGTGGTTAAAAGACCATGATCTTTGGTGCGGAGGGAGCTGGCTTCGTATGCAAGGTCTTTTGACAGGCTGGTGGCCATCGCGAAAGGGAGCCCCGGTTGGGCGGCGACAATTGCCAGGAATCCAAAAAGCACAATAAGAAGGAACTTTTTCACGAACTTCTCTCCCTGTAAAAGAAATATAAAATATAAATATAATATTTATAGTAACTATAGTAAAAAAGTCCCTGAATTGTAAAGAAGAAAATACTCGAATTTTCAGTTTTTTTATAAGAACAGCGAGAAACTTGTAAAATCAGTCGTTATTCAGGAATAACGGCCATGTTATATTTCCAAAAAGAATCCTGCCTTGGAAAATAAGGAATAATCCGCTAATACGCGACAAATACTAAAACGGGTCTATAAGCTGGCGTGAAATTGCCTTGAAGTGGGGGTAAGGGATGGTTGCAAGAAAAGAGTGGCGGAATCTTTCCATCGCGTCCATAGTTCTCGCAGTTTATCTGGCGCCGCTGTTCCTGCTCGGCGAGGATGCCCATATCCGGGTCCATGATAACCTTGATTCCAACATTGCCTGGTATAAGGTGCTTGCGGAAAGCGGGGAAATCTTCGGACCGGTAAACGCCTCCATTCCGCAGATTATAAATGGTGAGCTTTCCAGGAATGCATTCGGTCCGGAGCTTAGCGGGATTGTTTGGCTTCACGCGCTGCTTCCGCCAATGGCCGCCTATGCGGTGAGCCAGGCGATTACGCGGATTTTGGCCTTCATTGGGATGTATCTTTTGTTAAAAAAATACACAGTACGTGAGCCGAGGCAACAATGGATTGCCACAGCGGCGGCGCTGGCCTTCGCGCTGACTCCGTTTTGGCCATCGGGGATGCTCAGCACACTCGGCATGCCCTTCGCGCTTTGGGCGCTCCTGAATATCCGGGCCGGGGAGAAACGGCTAATCAATTGGTTCGTCCTGCTTCTATTGCCGCTGTATTCAAGCTTCGTTCTCGGCTTCTTTTTCTTTATCGTGGCGGCGGGGGTGTTCTGGCTTGTTGAAGCCATCAAAACAAAAAGATGGAACCTCCGTTTTTTGTTGGCGATCGCAGCATTGACAGTGATGTTTTTGCTTGTCGAGTACAGGCTCGTCTATTCATTCCTCTTTGATGATGAGCCGAACAGCAGGGATGAGTACTTCCATGCAAGGCTTTCCTTTTGGCAGGCGGTAAGGCTATCGGTGAAAAATTTCCTCCTTGGCCATACACATGTGATGACCGTCCATGGCCTGTTCATTATTTCCGCCACGGTGATTGCGCTCGCGGTCATTTTTACAAAAAAAAGCTGGCGCCATGAAAAGCTGTTCCTGCAACTTCTTTTGTTAAACGTTCTCCTCTCAATTTGGTATGCCTTCTGGTTCTACAGAGGGTGGCTGCCGCTGACTGAGAGGTTCCATTTCCTAGATACATTCAATTTCGCGAGGTTCCATTTCCTTAGGCCGCTTGTCATTTATACGGGTTTCGCGCTTGCCCTGAAAATCATCGCCGACGCGGGGCTTCCCTGGAGGAAGGCTGCGGCCGTCCTTGCCGCGGGGCAAATCCTGCTCTTGTTCCTGTTTAATGACGAAATCATTTATAGGGATAAGCCGACGTTCAGAGAATTTTATGCAGAAAAGCAATTCGCGGAAATTGGGCGCCATATTGGCCAGCCAAAAAAGAATTACCGGGTCGCGAGCATCGGAATCCACCCGGCAATCGCCCAGTACAACGGTTTTTTCACGCTCGATACATACAATAATTTCTATCCGCTATCCTATAAACATGAATTCCGGAAAATTATCGCCAAGGAGCTTGAGAAGAATAGGACCATCCGCGAGTATTTCGATGAGTGGGGGGGCCGCTGTTATCTTTTCACCGCGGAGCTCGGCAAACGGTATATGTTCAAAAAAAGCTCGAAAGCAACTTTGAAAAACCTTGAGCTAGACACTGGACAGTTCAAAAAAATGGGCGGGATGTACATTTTCTCCGCGGTCCCGATTCAAAATGCAAAAGATAACAGGCTTCGGCTCGAGCGCTCTTTTTCCTCGAAGGAATCCGCCTGGAAGATTTATCTGTACAAGGTGTTTTAACCGCGCCGCCGCATTTTCAACTGAAATTTTTTTAAAAGAAAAAGCCCTAACCACATCAGGAGGAACGAACCATGGGTGAACCAGTCCTAACAATTGTTGTCCCTTGCTATAACGAAGAGGAAGTTTTGCCGATCACGATCCGGGAATTATCAGGCCTGCTATCAGGAATGATTGGAGAAGGGCGTGTTTCGCCAAGAAGCCGGCTATTATTCGTCGATGATGGCAGCAGGGACAGGACATGGGAGCTTATTTACAAGACTGGCCTTGCCAATCACCTCGTCAAGGGGCTCAAGCTTGCGATGAACGCAGGCCACCAAAACGCGCTCCTCGCCGGAATCTTTACCGCTAAGGAAGCTTCAGACTGCATTGTGACAATCGACGCCGACCTCCAGGATGACATCACCGCCATCCCAAAATTTATCGAGAAGTACAAGGAAGGCCATGAAGTCGTCTATGGGGTAAGAAAAAGCCGGAAAAAGGACACATGGTTCAAACGGTGCACCGCTCAGGGATTTTACACGCTTATGGCCAAAATGGGCGTCAATCTAGTGTACAACCACGCCGATTTCAGGCTTCTCGGCAAACGGGCGGTCACCGAACTCGAGCGGTTCCGAGAAGCCAATATGTTCCTTAGGGGGGTCGTCCCGCTCATCGGCTTTAAATCAGCCGAAGTTTACTATGACAGAATGGAACGCCAGGCAGGGGAGTCGAAATACCCGCTCCGGAAAATGATCGCCTTCGCCTTTGACGGCATCACGTCCTTCTCGGTAACGCCGATTCGCCTCGTCCTGACTGCAGGAATCGCGGCTTGCTTGCTCAGCATCCTTTTCGGAGCATATTTCCTGTTCCTGAAAGTGTACGGAGATCCGGAATCGGGATGGACGTCGCTGATTATCTCAATCTGGCTGATCGGCGGCCTCCAGCTTGTCGCAATTGGCCTAATCGGGGAATACATCGGAAAAATATACAAAGAATCGAAGCAGCGGCCCAAATTCATTATCGACATCGATATGTTCAACCTGCCATTCAGCCTAAGAAACCAAGCCGAACCAGGAACGGAGCGATATCGCCTTGATAGCGGCAAACTCCCTGAAACAAACTAACTCATTCGTCCGCTTTGCGCTCGTCGGGGTCGCCAACACCGCGGCGGGCCTTTTGATTATGCTCACCCTTTTGAACATCTCCGGCGCCTCGTACTGGCTCTCGACGTTCATTGGGAACGCGGCTGGCGCGGCAATCAGCTATTTTTTAAACCGCGCGTTCACCTTCAAAAGCTCCGTCCGCTTCTCGGAAGGGGCGCCGAAATTCGCGGCCGTTATCCTTGTATGCTACTTTGCCTCCTATTGGGCGAGCAGGCAGTTAATCGGCTTGGGTGCGGCAGACTTCCTGCCAGCCATTTACCACGACGATGCGGCCGTCCTCGCGGGAAGCGTTTTATACACAATCAGCAACTATTTTGGGCAAAAAAAATATGTGTTCCGTGATGGGCCCCCTGCGGGTTAACCAGAAATGCCACCAAGCTGGACCGCTTTTTTAGAGGAAAAAGTGGCAAACAACCCGGAGGCTGCACAGCCAGCTTCCAATGAAATTCCATCCCCAATAACAGTCGTACAAGCCCCTGCACCTGAATACACTTTGTAGACAGGCTTTTTTTCAGGCAGGGGAGTGGAACGTCATGACCATTTATTTAAGTTATGTATTGCTCGGACTATCACTAGCGGCTCCAATCGGGCCAATCAACGCCGCCCAGCTCGACCGCGGCATCCGCTACGGATTCTTGCACTCATGGCTGACCGGAGTCGGAGCGGCAGCGGCAGACGGCATCTACATGATCATCGTCTACGCAGGAATCGTCAAATTCATCGACGCCCCAATCGTCCAGACCTTCCTCTGGCTGTTCGGCGCCTTCGTCCTTCTCTACACCGGCGTGGAAAGCCTGGTAAATGTAAAAGGGCTCAACATAAGCGGCAACAGGAAAAAGGAACCGCTCATCAAATCCTTCATGTCCGGCTTTTTCATGTCGCTGTCAAACCCGCTAACCATCCTATTCTGGCTAGGCATCTACGGCTCCGTCCTCGCGAAAACAGCCGCCACATCCGGCCATGGGCAGCTCATCCTGTACAGCGCCGCCATCTTCTCCGGCTTGCTCATCTGGGACGTCTCAATGGCCGTACTCGCAACAAGCGCGAAACGCTTCCTCACCACGGGCCTCCTCACGGCCATATCCATCATCTCAGGCCTCTCGCTCATCGGCTTCGGCCTCTATTTCGGATGGCAGGGAATCACCGCCCTTATCCCGTGGTAGACCAACACCTCTTTTGGAAAAAAGCCCGGCTTCCGCCGGGCAGGCCCACGCCATAAACGTTCATTAAACCCCGGCCGGGAACCTATCAAACCTTCCGCCCAGTAGCACCAGGCGACTTATCCGTATTTCCCTGGCCATTATAATCCGACTTGGCGGCACCACGCACCTGGTACCGGTCGGTGCCGATATACTCAGCCTGATGCTTTTCCTGTATTGCATGAAACTTCTTCTTGTCCAAGTTTGGCATTTTATCCACACTCCTTTCAGGTTAGGTTGCGCTCCAAGGCCTTTTTTATCCTTGCCCGGATTGCAATATAGCGTTATTTGCCGTATCACCTTAAAGTGTGTCTAATCGACGGAAACAGGTGCTTAATATGTGGGCCATTACAGACTTTCTGAACGGGAAAGCCCACTCCTTCAGGGGTGGGATGGGAGTGAGACCGGATACGGGGTGCCATAAACCAACAGCTTTTTGGCACCTCAAGTATCCGGAACCCAAAGAAATCCTCAAGATTTTTTTATTCAAACGGGGCTTTTCCTTGAATCCCTGCTTCAACTAGAGTATATTTAAAATAGGAACATACGTTTGTATTTGGAGGTGTAGAAATGGTGATTCACCGTTCACCCAGCTTTGTTCTCACCCTGGAGCTTGACAGCCATCCCAAGCTGTTTTCCGCTGCCGACAAAGAATTGGAAATCCTCCGTGTCCTCTACAACACTGTTCTTGGCAACTATCTGAAGCTGGAAAACCAGATGAAACGGCTGAAGGAATACAAAAGATGCATCCGGCAGCTGCATGGTGTCAAAAGAAAACTGGCACTTGATGAAGAGAACCCCTTCCTGCTAAACGAATTGGAATGCATCCGTGAAAAACTCCAGGACTTAAGGGAACAATACCAGCTGACCGAATATGCCTCCCACGCTTGGGCAAAGGGCATCCGTAAGCATTTCGGGGACAGGGTGAACGCAGCCGTCGCCCAGAAAACCGCTTCCCGCGCCTGGCTTGCCTTCAGGAATAAACTGTTCGGCAAGGCAAAGAAGGTCGTGTTCCTGCGGAAAGGGGAAATGGTGAGCTTCGAAGGAAAAACCAATACGACCGGCTGGCGGTATAGCAATAACCATCTCGTCTATAAGGACATGTCCACCCCGCTGAAGTGGAGCGGGCTAGACAGCCATGTGTCCGAAATCCTCTCCCATCTTGAAAAGAAAACCCCATTCACCTATTCCATCAAGAAAAAAGGGGAAACCCTCACCATCACCGATTTTTATCATGTCAAATATGTCCGGATTGTAAGGAAGACCATCCGCGGGAAGGTGCGTTTTTTCGCCGACCTGATCATTGCCGGCTACCCATCGCCAAAAGGCAGGAAGCTTGGGAAAGGGAAAGTGGGGCTTGATATCGGCACGGCGTCTCTCGCAGTTTCCTCCCCAGACAAAGCAGCCCTTTTCAACCTGGCGGAAGGGGTGAAAGACCTGGCAAGGGAAATAAAATTGGCACAGAGAAAAATGGACCGTTCCAGGCGAACGACGAACCCTGGCAATTATCACGAAAACGGCACAGTGAAAAAAGGAAGGAAAGTGTGGCAGTTATCCAACCGGTACAGAAAACAGCAGGCAAGGGTACGGGAACTGAACCGTAAGCAGGCAGCCATCCGGAAACTCTCGCACCAAAGGCTCGCGAACTCCATGCTTGCGCTCGGGGACGCGTTCTTCATTGAAACGATGAATTTGAAAGTCCTGCAAAAAAAGGCAAAGGAAACAAAGGTTTCCGAAAAAACCGGGAAATATGCCAAAAAGAAACGGTTCGGCAAGACAATCGGCCACAGGGCGCCCTCCATGTTTGTGGGCATCCTGGAACAAAAGGTGAAAAGCCTTGGCGGGAGCTTCAAAAGGGTCAACACCAAAACCTTCAAGGCGAGCCAGTACTGCCATGTCCGGAACGGCTTCTTTAAAAAACCACTTTCAGAACGATGGCATGTAATCGATGAGGAGACAAGGATTCAAAGGGACCTGTATTCCGCCTTCTTGTTGATGAACGCGAATTCTTCCGGCACAAAACCGAAGCGGATTGCATGCATGGAAACCTTTCCGGGATTCAAGAGCCTCCACGACGATGAAATCCATAAAATTAAAATAGAAAAAAGGAAGATCCTCAACTCAGGGATCCTCTTGTAATGAAAATTCAAAACATATAGGCGGTGTGATGCCACCGGGCTTGTGAAAGCCCAAAGATGCGGCCGCTAATGGCGGCGGAGGCTGCTTTGGCCGCGAATGTCCTGAAGTAAATTGTCCCAGTGTCCTGGTCCTAGATGCCGAGCGCATCAAGATGCGAACTGTGGCTGCCGGCCAGGAAGAAGGCAATGGATTCAGAACCCCACAGGTATAGCCGTGGGAGTATCAGTTGAAACTAGAAAGAGGACCCGGGCCATGGCGCGCGGATTTTTTAGGAAAGGGGCTTGCAAATGTTATCTTCAGCGCAATTGGAGCAGCTGCGGACGCGGCTGCTTGAAGAAAGGGCAAACCTTGAGGGCCATTTGGAGCGAAATGATGAATTCGGGCTGCAGCGTGGGCACGCGCATGAATCAATGGGCGAGCTTTCCAGCTACGACAACCACCCGGCCGACGAGGCCACCGAGCTGTATGAACGCGAAAAGGACATCGCCTTGAATGAACATTACAACAACCAGCTTGATAATATAAACAGGGCGCTTGAAGCCATCGCGCATGGTAATTACGGCAAGTGCCAGGTGTGCGGGAAGGAAATTCCGTTTGAACGCCTCGAGGCGCTTCCGGACACGACTTATTGCAAGGAACACAGTCCCGATACGGTGACATCGCATACCCGGCCGGTCGAGGAAGGCGTCCTCATGCCGCCATTCGGGAAATTCGATAAGGACGAAGAGGATGAAAGTGTCTCCTACGATGCCGAGGATGCGTGGCAGGAAGTCGCTTCATACGGGACGTCGGAAACCCCTTCCGACTTCGCTTTCACCGATGAAAAGGACCATTACAACGATGATTATATTGAATCCGAGGACCCGGTCGGCTACGTCGAGGATTATGAAAACTTTGTCGGGGTCGATATGTACGGCAACAACGTAACGGTATACCCGAACGGCCAGCACCGCAAATACGAGGACGAGCTCGACGAGGAAGGCATCATGACCCCATTCGGCGACCTGCCTGCGTTCGAGCATGACCCGTATGTCGACGATGACCCGGACGACGGCCTTCAGGACCGCCATTCCTATGAAAAATAAGAACGGGCATGCATGCCCGTTCTTTTGCGTTCAATCGCGGTTATGCAGGGACAGGCTGTTTTTTCCTGTCGCGAGGCATTCGCTTTCCGTGGGGCGTCATTTGAGCTACTCGGCGCTTGTGGAGTATCCGGATATGTGACAAGCAAGGGAGCGAAACGGGTAGGGTTGTCAGAATAACTCCGGATATGTGACGAGCAAGGGCGAAAATCCGCTTCGGTTGTCAGAATAACTCCGGATATATGACAAGCAAAGGCGAAAATCGGGTAGGGTTGTCAGAATAACTCTGGATTTGTGACAAGCAAAGGCGCAAAACGGGTAGGGTTGTCAGAATAAGCCCGGATATGTGACAAGCAAGGGTGCAAACAGGGTTGGGTTGTCAGAATAACGCTGGATATGTGACAAGCAAAGGCGAAAATCCGGTAGGGTTGTCAGAATAATCCCAGGCGAAAATTTTAAGGCGGCAATCGCCTCAAAACTGTCTTCATTTTATGATTTCTGCAGCAAGCGGCATTTAAAAAAGCATCCCCCCGAAAACGGAGAATGCCAGTGAATTTTAGCGCGGCAAATCTTCATCGCTTCCATCCGGACGCTCGATTCTGCCGCCAATTTCGCCTTCCATATACACGTCGCTTGCCTGTTCATGTGTTTCCGCAAGGCCGGCGGACACTTCATCCTGTTTTTTATAATCGGATGGATCGTAAATACGTCCTGCGATTCCTCTTTCACGTTTGTCCATCTTCATCATCCTTTCCCGCTTATTTTTCTCCTCCCAAAGTGTTTTATCCAGAAGGTTTTGGAGAAAAGTAAAGAAAAAGGAGGCGGAGACCATGACAGAAAAGGACCAGTTGCCATCACGGAAAAATCTTGATGAGGTGTTCCACAGCCTGCAGGATCAAATAACGAGGATTACTGTCGAAGAAGAAGAGGAAATGATCAAGCAGGAATTGGATGTTGAAACCGATAACGGTCAGGATCCCGGACGATAAAAAAACGCCGCCCGGTTGCGAATGCAGCTGGAACGGCGTTTTTAATAGGAATAGCGTATTTTTTCTTATTGAATCGGAAGCCAGCTGACCTTCCAGATACCCTTATGGTTTTTGACTAGCCTGAAGCCAAGGCCATCTTCCTCCGAAATGGTCACGACTGCTTCATCATCGCCAATGAATGCCACTTGTTTCAAAGGGCTTCCAAGTACTTTCTTAAGGAGTTTTTCATTTCCGGCATCCATATCGCGATCCTGGGAGACCTTTACATACTCCTCCACAGATGTAAAAATCGGGGTAACATCAGGATCATCATTGAACAAGGCGAATTGCGTTTCGTAATCCCGAATTTGTTCGGCATAGAAAAAGAAAAGAAATACCGAATACGAATCAAGCGTGTGAAGGATAACCTCATTATGTGTCTGTGCAAACTCGTCATAGGCCGCCTTTAATGTGTCAGTCAGCTCCAAATTCCCTTTTTCATTGAGGGGAACCGGCCTGCTTGAATACGTTATTTCCGGCTCTTCCGGTATCACGACCCGCTCCAGTTTTAGGATATCCGGGATATTCAGTTCTGCTCTCGCATAGGCGGTATAGCCTGTCACTTCAATCTCGACCCCCTCACGCATTGAATTGGCGGCCAGCCCAAATACCATAGCCAATTGGTCCGCGTCCTGCTGGTTAAATGTAAATTCATCCCCAATTCCCGGATTAATCGGCAGCCTCTCGAAAACCTCTTTATCAGGAACAAAGAAGATCTTATTCGCTTTGTCGCCCATACCGGCCCCATGGTAAATAAGGGTGCCAATCAGGATTGCTTTACCCGTAAACCGCGCTTCCATCAGGCTGGAATTACCCTCAATTTTTTCACCCACTGGCCCCTTTTTGACGAGCTCCCAGCCATTTAGGAAATTCCCTTCGTCCACCCCGTCGTAAAACGGGAAGTCAGGGGTTGTCGCACGTGAGCCGGTCCCGATGTCTAGCAGCCCAAGCTCCTTACCCGCAATGCCGCCGCCTGCCAGCAAAACCGCCGCCGCGACAAGCGCAGTCAGTGTTTTAGGCAAAATGTCACGCGGTTTCCGTAGCTTTTTTCCTTGCAACCCTTTTATCCGCTCCCTGATTTGCTGTTTTTCAGCTTCGGATAAAATTGATTCCTCGGGCAGGCTGCCATGCAAGGCGCTTTTCAGCTCTTCATTAAACTGACCCATAACGGCCACCTCTTTCCAAAGGGATATAGGCGTTTCTGATTTTTTCTTTTGCCCGGAGCAGCCGGGTTTTTACAGTCGCCAGCGGAAGCCCCAGTGTTTCGCTGATTTCCGAAACAGTCAGGTCCTGGTAAAAATGCAGCAAAATTACCTCCCTGTATTTTAGCGGCAGTGACCAAACAGCCTCCAACAGCTGCCTGTTTCCATCCTTTTCAATGGCTGTCTCTTCCGGGGTTCGTTTCAAGTCCTTCATCAAACTGAAAACTTTTTCAGCAACAGCCATGTGGCGGTAGTGCCAGCTTTTCAAATAATCCTTGGACCGATTAACCGCAATCGTATACACCCATGTTTTATACGAGGAGCGCCCTTCAAAGCTCTCCAGTTTCATAAAGACCGCCACAAAAACATCCTGGGCGAGGTCCCCGGCAATCCCCCAGTCCTTAACATAGGAATAAATCAGGCGTTTAACATGGCTGCCATATGCCCCCATTATCTCTTCAAGTTTGGCTTCATTTCCGCGTGCGAGCGCAATCCGCCTCTCCGTGGAATCCCCCTGCATTTCTTCACCTCTTCAAAATCGTGTTTCCCTTTTGACGAGCCTCAAATGGAAACAGATTCATTATCTGTATAAATTTATTTAAAAGCATGCTTTTTAAAAAAATAACGGCGATGTTTTCAATCCTATTTCCGTTACATATCATGATGCTGCTCAAAAAGCTCCTCAGAAGCCGTTTCAAGAAGTTTTAAATCAGGGTACCTCTCGAAACAGACTAATAGCCGCATCAAGACCATATCATTTTACAAGGCCACTCAAACGGTCCTAACAAACCTGCGCCCTAACGTTTCCCTATATTCCCAGCTATTATCGTACCGAAAAAAAGTATGGATAAGAAGATAAAAAATCTGAAAGTATTTTTTGAAAGGGTCCGAAACTTGAAGTAGAATGAATTGGCGACGATAAATGTAAAAAAAGGGAGGGAAGGGCATGGATGTGCGGTTGTCGGATTGGAATGAAAACTGGGTCCGGATGTTTGAAGAGGAGGCCCGGTTCCTTAAAACGGTATTTGGCGATGTGATTATCAAATTTGAGCATTTTGGCAGCACATCAGTGGAAGGGTTAAAGGCTAAGCCGGTAATTGACATGATGGCCATTGTAAAGGATATGGATATAGTGGATTCCTTCAATGAAAAAATGGCTGCGATTGGTTACGATGTGGCCGGTGAATGGGGGATTCCGGGCAGGAGGCTTTTTCGGAAAGGCGGGGAAAACAGGACCCATCATATCCATTTTTATCGAAATGACAACCCGCAAATTGCAAGGCATCTCGTCTTTCGCGACTACTTGCGTGTCCATCCAGATGAAGCGGCAAACTATGCTGCGTTTAAAGAAGAGCTTGCGAAACGGTTTCCGAAGACGAGCGAATACAGCCCGGCTAAGAAATTATTCGTTCAGGAGATGGAGCAGAGGGCTCTCCAATGGCACAATAAGGCCCTTAAAAACCGCTGAAATCACCTGAAAAAGACCAGGTAAAAAATGTAATTTTATGCTTGTCCAATTATAATAAAACAGAAGAATCCGCCTTTACCAAGGGGCGGATTCCTTTGTTTTCCAATTTTTATACAAACTTTTCAAGAGTTTCCCAACTTACAGGGATTCCAAATTCTTTTCAAAACTAGCTTCCTGCCCGTTAGTTTTAGCACCTGGCCCGCCGGTTCCATGGCAGCTTTCGTACATTTCTTTTAATTCCTTCTCACTAAAATCCGGGTGCATTTGCTGCATATGCGGCTTCATTTTAACAAAACTTAGGATTTCTTTGGCAAAAGACGGCCCTTCAGCGAAAACCCCGGCGGCATTTGCGCCTAAAAGCACACCCAGCCCGAGAATGGCTGCGACGATTTTCTTCATTCCTTTTTCCTCCCTATTTTTAGAGTCACCTAATTTTATAGGAACTTTGTGCATAATCTTTGCATTATTTTTGAAAAAACAATGACTTTTCCTTTCCTTGATAAGTCTAATGTCCCAACAGACGGCGGCAATTTTCCCAACTGAATAGCGCATGATTTACGTTGCTTCTATTAGAAAATTTGAAATATACTAAAAACACGCAGCGGGGGTGCTGCAGATTTAAAACTCGAGAGGAGCAAGCAAATGAAGAAAAGAACCAAAATTGGATCGGCTTTCATGAGTTTGGCGTTGGGAGTATCTGTTTTTGCTACGGCAGCATTCGGCCAGGCGCCTGAGCAGGCGGCGAAGGATTCCTACCGGGTCTTAATCAATGGCAGCGGCGCCGAAAAGGCAAAAGCGCAACAAAGTTTTGGGTCTCGCTGGGATTTCGGGGCTTCTGGCTTTACGACAACAGTTAACGGAAGCCAATACCAAGCCTTGTTGAAAAATAAGAATCTGAATGTTGAACTTGTTGAGGAAGTCCAGCTTGGCAGCGAGGCAACAGCGAAGCCGGGAGCATCCACGCAAGCGATTCCTTCCGACCAGACACCGTGGGGCATTGAAGCAATTTATAATGATTCTACTATTAAGTCAACGTCCGGCGGGGATGGCATTAAGGTAGCGGTCCTTGATACTGGCGCTTATACAAGCCATATTGACCTTCGCGACAATGTGGAACAGTGTAAGGATTTCACGCAGGCTACATCTCCACTTGTGAATGGAGTATGCAACGATAGGAACGGCCACGGCACACATGTTGCAGGAACGGTGCTTGCGAACGGCGGCTATGACGGCCTTGGCATTTACGGCGTAGCTCCACAGGCTGAACTTTGGGCATATAAAGTTCTTAATGACCGTGGGTCGGGCTACTCGGATGACATTGCTGCAGCAATCCGCCATGCGGCAGATGAAGCTTCCCGCCTTGGGGTAAAAACAGTCATCTCCATGTCGTTGGGATCGAGTTCAAAAGATTCACTGATTGCTAGTGCTGTTGATTATGCTTATGGGAAAGGCGCCCTTGTTGTAGCTGCGGCGGGCAACAGCGGCCCTAGCTCCAACACAATCGGTTATCCGGGTGCGCTTGTCAATGCGGTTGCGGTAGCATCCCTTGACAATACATTCGTAAACGGCACATACAAAGTTTCCGATTTCTCCTCAAGGGGTAATCCTGCAACTGCCGGTGACTATGTCATCCAGGAGCGTGACGTAGAAGTTTCTGCCCCAGGCGGATCCATTTACTCAACTTCCGCAAGCGGCGGTTATACGACAATGAGCGGAACATCCATGGCAACTCCGCACATTGCTGGGCTTGCTGCAAAGATTTGGTCTGCCAATAAGTCGCTCAGCAATGTCCAGGTTCGCGCCGACTTGCAAAACCGCGCGAAACAATATGACATCAAAGGCGGAACAGGAGCTGGAACAGGTGATGACTATGCTTCTGGATTTGGATTCCCGCGTGTGAAATAAACCATAATACCCAATCCATCCTGCGGAATAGCCGGATGGTTTTGGGCGTTTTGAACTATATTTTGTCGGAATATCCGATAATTTAGAATTATTGTTTTTTATTTCCTTCATTTCATGATAGAGTAGTAGAAAACGGTTGGTGAGTCTATTGGATTTTGGGCCTTTAATCAAATATTACAGGACGCAAAGGGGGATGACTCAAAAGGAGCTTGCCGATGGGATTTGCTCGATCCCGCATTTAAGCAAAATCGAACACAATTCCAAAGAGGGAAATAAAGAAACAATTGCCCTTCTGCTTGAAAGGCTAGGCATCGAAATTGAAGATGTCGCGGGCAAGGACGAGGAAATTAAAGCACTGCTCGATGAATTCGATAATCAAATGACGTTCCAGATCAAATCAGAAGCTGAACGCGTCTATTCCATGCTCTTGGAGCTAGGAAGCCTGATCCCGTTTTCATCGCACATTTATACATATGAACTGTATAAATATAGATATATGCTATTCAAGGGGAACGATGGGGAAGCGGAAGCCCAGCATGAATTGCTCAGGAAGCATTTGAAAAACTTTTCACGGCAGGAGCGAAACCTGTTCGACTATTTCACAAGCATCCATTTGATGCGGCAGGCAAAATACCATGAAGCGGACGCGATTCTTGAAAAACTCGATGCGGAGCAAGCGGGGGGAATCAATATTGGTGAATTCCTGTACCACAGGGCATTTGCCAAAGGGTATACGCTTCAAGCAGGATATGCCATCCATTTTGGAAAAAAAGCTCTACAGAATTTCATGGAACACCACAATTTCAGGCGTATCCTTCATACGTTGATGCTGCTTGGTATTAACTACACCCATTCCAATATTTATGAAGAGGCTTCATCATGCTTTGAGCATCTGATTCGAAATGCCGAGCTCCTGAATGAGAAAGAGTTGCTCCCGTATGTATACCATAATATGGGTCTGTTGCAGAAGAAAATGCAAAATACTGAATTGGCAATTCATTATTTTGAAAAAAGCCTTTCATTACAGCTGGAGAAAGAATTTAATTATCTGGTAACTCTTAACACCCTTGGCGAAACAAGGTTTATGGCGGGTGACACTTCAGGGGCAAAGAAGTGCTTTGCCGAGGTATCCCAGTTGGCAGACCGGCTGGAAAGCAAAAAGTATCTATTATTAAGCACGTTCTATTTGATGCTTGAAGCTGAAGATCCAGCTTCGTTCGAATATCTGGAATCTAAAGTAATACCACTTCTCGAAGAAGGCAAAGAGCATAAAGATGATTTAGCGCATTTTTATAAATTGCTTGCTGCCTATTTTACCAGGGAAGGAAAATTCGAGCAGGCAGTCCATTATTTAAATAAAATGACTTGAGGAGGATTTTTTAATGAAAAAAGTTTTTGTCATTCTCTGCTCTGTTTTCGCATTTAGCCTGTTTGCAGTAGGTGCCGCGCCATCAACAGCCGAAGCATCAACGCCGATTTATCCACCATTGGAGCTTGATACGCCGATTTATCCGCCATTGGCACTTGTTGATACGCCAATTTATCCGCCATTGGCGCTTGTTGATACGCCGATTTATCCACCATTGGCGCTTGATACACCGATCTACCCGCCGCTATGATTCTGCCATTCCAGGCAGGCAACTAACCTGGACATAAAAAAATCGGCGCATCCGAATTCCGGATGCGCCTTTTTGCGTCAATCGTCCTCTGAAAACATGTATTTTTTCGTTTTTGCAGAGATGTTCAGGACGAGCGACAGTGAGAGCAAGGTCCCAAGCAGGGAACTGCCGCCGTAGCTTAACAGCGGAAGCGGAATCCCCGTAATCGGGACAAGCCCGATAACCATCCCGATGTTTTCGAAAATATGGAATGTCAGAACCGATATGACCCCTGTTGCGATAAGGCTTTCATAAGGGCCTTTATTCCTAAGTGCAATAACGATGATCCTATAAATCAAAATAAAATAAAGCGAAATAACTAGACTCGCGCCGAAAAAACCAAATTCCTCCCCTATAATGGTAAAAATGAAATCCGAATGTGCTTCAGGCACATTCACCTGGGCCGCATTGAATCCTTTTCCATACATTGTGCCCGAGCCAATCGCCAAAATGGAATATGCCAGCTGGTAGGAACTATTTTGCATATCCTCGAAAGGATCAAGCCAGGAATGGATCCGGTTCAGCTGATAGGGGTCTAGTACTAGAAGCAATAAATCAGGTGCTTTAAGATAAATGGCAACGAGGCTCGCCAGTATAAAAGCAGCGATTCCGCCCAATACGGCAATAATCCGCCAATTGATTCCTGAAATAAACGTCATTCCTATTACAATCGCCGCAACCGCCATAGCTGTTCCGGCATCGGGCTGAACGAGGATAAAGGCGAGAGGCAATACAGCCACAGCAGAAATTTTTCCAAGTAGCTTTAAATCTGTTTGAAAGGTACGGTCCAGATAAGCCTCATTATGGTTTGATATCACCCTTGCAAGGAAAATAATCAGGAATAGCTTCATGAACTCTGATGGCTGAAGGGAGCCGAATTTTGGTATTTCAAACCAGGCTTTGGCGCCTTTTGTTTCTGGTGCAATCGAATCTGGCGCCAAAAACAGGGCGATAAGGACCAAGACGCCAAAAACATAGGCATAAGGTGATATTTTTTTGATTTGATCAAAATCAAAGAAATACACAAACGCCGAAACGCCAAAACCGGCTGCATACCATACCGCCTGCCTTGCCGCGAAATTGATGCCGTAGGGTGAATATTTCTGCGCGCTGTAAATAGCGATGCAGCTTACAATCATAAACAGGAAAATAAGCAGTAAAAGAGTGAAATCGAAATAATTCCGTTGAGATTTATCCATAAACATGCATCTCCGCATTTATTATTTCCCGGTAAATAGACAGGGTTTCGCCCCTTTGTGAATAAACTTCCACTCTTCTAGTGTACCTTATTTTCCAAAGTTTGGCGGGGTTTCCGGCAACCCGTTAATAAATTCTTTCCGTTGACAAGAAAAGAGGAATTCCATACAATTTTCTGTAACGCGTTACATATTTCCTGTATAGACGATCAAACAACCGCTTTTGTTACCGCATTTTAAAAAATATGTAAACCAGGCGGAAAAATGACACTTGTTTGGGCGTTATCTGCGTTTGGTTAAAACAGTAAATTGGAGTATCATACATAATAGAATTAAGTGCAGGCTGGATGGCAGTCCGATAACTGCCATTTATGTATAGTTGGCCATGGCGCGGTTTGTGGAAGGGCAGGATGCATGTATGAAAAAAAAGAAAATAACAGTCATAGGCAGCATCAATATGGATTTGGTTACGAAGGTTTCCCGTATTCCAATGGTTGGGGAAACCGTGATGGGGGAATCATTTTACACAACACCGGGCGGTAAAGGAGCAAACCAGGCTGTCGCCGCTGCCAGGCTCGGTGCTGATGTTTCGATGATCGGGGGGGTCGGCGACGATGTTTTCGGACGCGAACTTATTGCGAATCTGAAAAGCCATTCGATTGATGTTACAAAGGTTGGTATTTTTCCAGGAATATCGACAGGAATTGCGTCGATCACGCTATCCGGCGGGGACAACAGCATTATCGTCACCCCAGGAGCAAACCACTTAGTGACAACGGATTATCTTTTAAAGCATAAGGAAGCTATCGCGGCAAGTGATTGCGTTATTCTGCAGCTGGAAATACCGATGGAAACAGTAATGATGGCGGCATCTATCGCAAAGAACCATGGGGCCAGGGTAATCCTTAATCCCGCTCCTTTTCATCAATTGCCGGAGCAGCTGCTGAATGATGTGGACTATCTGACCCCGAATGAACATGAACAAAAGCAGCTGCTTCTTTCGTTAACGGAAAGGCGGAAAGAAGATATAGCGAAAAAATGCATCGTCACCAAAGGGTCCCGGGGCGTCGCCATCTACAAGGATGGCGAGGAAGAAATTCCTGGCTACCGAGTGGAAGCCGCCGACACGACAGGTGCCGGGGATACCTTCAATGGCGCGCTTGCTTTTGCGCTAAGCGAGGGATTCGGCCTGAAAGAGGCATGCCGTTTCGCCAACGCGGCTGCGGCGCTTTCCGTTACAAAACTTGGAGCCCAGGGCGGCATGCCAACAAGGGGAGAAGTTGAAGATTTGATGGAAAGCTCGGCTAAAAACAAGTCCTAAATTGCTTTTAGCGAACATTGTCGATTTATGGTAAAAAAAGGATGATAACTTTTTATCACGTGACTTGCCTTTTATTTCTAACCATGTTATTCTAAGTAAGAATTATTTTTGTTCGGTAACAAGCGACATCGCCTGGATACGTTTGAGCAAGAATAGTAATACAATTGTGTGCGAACCACACGAGGAGGCAACAAAAATGGAAAACGGTAAAGTAAAATGGTTTAATGCAGAAAAAGGTTTCGGATTCATCGAGCGCGAAGGCGGAGACGACGTATTCGTTCATTTCTCAGCTATCCAAGGCGAAGGCTTCAAAACTCTTGAAGAAGGCCAAGAAGTAACTTTTGACGTTGAGCAAGGCGCTCGCGGACCACAAGCTGCTAACGTTCGCAAAAACTAATTAGTTTTTGCTCCATAGAAAACAGGTTCCTGTACAGGGACCTGTTTTTATTTTTTGGGAAAAATAAAAATCAATGGTTCTTCATCATAAGTGCAAATTAATGATATTGTCGGGCCAAAATTTGAAAGGAAGTCACTCAAATCCAGTTTTGAGTGACATAGTCAGGCCACAATCCGGAAGGAAGTCACTCAAACCCAGATGAGTGACATTGTCAGGACGAAATACAGAATGGAAGTTACTCAACACTAATCCTCGTTAAAATCCTCACAAAGATGTCGCTCCAAACCAACGAGTAAAACTTAACCCCAACGAACCAATCCCATAATAGGCAGCATGACTAATCCATGGCCACTCAACCCGCCTCATATTCCTTCCTGCCTTTGCCAAAACTAAAGCCATAAAACAGGAAAGGGGCAGACGGCACTGATGGACAATCACTGGGCGCAGGATATCGAAATCTGCCTCGAATACGGCGATAGGCGCGAGCAATTTGGCGGGGCAGCTGTGCCGCCCACTTTTGGGAATTCGCTTTTTGTCTATGAATCGATGGATGCCCTCACTAACGCAGTTTTGAATGAGCAGGGACACTATGTATACACCCGGGGAACCAACCCAACAATTGAAACAGCGGAAAGGAAGCTTGCTGCCCTGGAACGCGGCGAGGCATGCCGATGCTTTTCCTCAGGGATGGCCGCGATTGCCGCCGCGCTTTTGAATTCCGTAGAGAGCGGTGACCATGTCCTCTGCGTCAGCAATCTGTATTTTTCAACGATGGAACTTCTCAAATACCTTGGGAAATTCGGCATCAGCCATTCGGTCTGCTATGAAACCGGGGCTGAAGCCGTGAAAAAACAGATAAAACCGAATACCCGGGTCATTTTTATGGAAAGCCCGTCCTACATGACATTCCGGCTGACAGACCCCAGGGCGTTTTCATCACTCGCAAAAAAACATGGCATCAGGACAATCATCGACAATACGTGGGCAACCCCTCTCTTCCAGAAGCCGCTGTTATATGGCGTGGATATCGTCGTCCACTCTCTCTCAAAATATCTCGGCGGCCATAGCGACCTTGTCGGAGGAGCGGTCATTTCAAAAAAGGAACTCATCGACAACCTTTTTACTAAAGAACTCCTGCTCATGGGCGGAAACTTTTCGCCTTATGAAGCGACCCTGCTGCTAAGGGGGATGCGGTCGCTGCCGTTCAGGCTAGAGACACATCAGGCAAATGCGCTCAAAGTAGCTGAATTTCTTGAGAGCCATCCAAATGTTAAAAAGGTCCTTCACCCCGGGCTCCCTTCCCATCCGGATTATGAACTAGGAAAAAGTGTATTGTCCGGATATAGCGGGGTATTCGCATTTGCCGTCCATGGCGGCTACAGGGGAGCAAGCCATGTCCTCGACCACCTCAGGCATATAAAAATCGGCGTTTCCTGGGGTTCATTCGAGAACCTTGCGATGTCTCCGAATACAGGAAGCAATGAACAGCAGCTCATTTCGGAAAATATCGATCCCGGGACCATCCGGCTTGCGGTGGGCCTTGGCGACAGCGGGAAAATCATTGCCGATTTGGAACAGGCCTTGGACAATGCCCAATGATTAAAAGAGGAATGCCAAACAATCCGACTCAGCTGCTGCTTTTCATGCGGGGCAGCTGATTTTTTTTATAGGACGAATAACCATCTATCTGCCTCCGGAATACGTTAAAGTGATGTTGCAGAAAAATGGAGGTATCCGATATGAATGAAGAACGTAGAACGCTTGCCTGGCACGAAACGCTGGAACTTCATGAACTGACTGCTTTTCAATCGATTGGTTTGATGAAACTGAAAATGGGAATGAAACGGATTACCGACTCGGATCTGCGGGGAATTTACCAGCGGTCGATCCGCGACCTTGAAGAAAATCTCACGGAACTGTTACAATTCTATCCTTCCGCGGCGGGGCAGGCCCCACGTGATGAGGACGAGGATGAGCTAAGGGAGGATAATCCGTTCTTTGCCGGCGACCTTTTGGCAATGTCCAAGACACTGGTCCGAAACTACGGGATCGCGATAACCGAAACGGCTACTCCCCAGCTTCGCCGTACATTCCTGAACCACATGACGAAGGCGGTGAGGGGCCATGAGCGGATTTTTACCTATATGGAAGGAAGAGGCCTGTATCCTGCATACAACCTCGGCAAAATCCTTCAGAATGACGTGACCCTGGCCCGGAGAGCGATTGGCATGCGGGACGAATAACACATAAGGTAAACACTAATAGCCCGGCGGTGCCCGGGCTATTTTTTATATGTAAATTATCCTGCGCAAGTGCCAGGCGCCAGGGAGCATTTACTTTTAGTTCCGCCAATGGCGGTTTTTTGCTAAATTGGTAATAGGAGATTGGCGAAAGGGGGAAAGCGATGCAATACGAAATAATGCCGCTCGGGGACAAGGCGATGACAGTTTCTTTCGGAGACAAGGTCACAATGGACATTCACAGCCGTATCAACGGCTTCATTGCAGCGCTCGAGGCTTCCAGTTCCAAGCTTTTTATTCTAATTCATATACGGTTACCCCGCGTTCAAACAGAATGGGTATTTCCCTTAATGGCCCGGATCTCCGCCATCGGGAAAGCGCCGACATTTTATCCGATGCTGTACCGCTTGGCGGGATACAGGTGCCATCCGGCGGGCAGCCGATTGTCCTGATGGCGGAGCGGCAGCCCACAGGGGGTTACACGCGGATCGCAACGGTTATAACCGCGGATTTGCCACTGCTCGCTCAGGCGGCGCCGGGAAACACGGTCCGTTTCAGGCAAGTTGGCATGGAAGATGCCCAAAAGGCATATTTTGAAGCCCGCTCCCTTTTGGCCGGCCTTTCCCTTGCCGCGGGTTTCTGGCACCAGGGCATGAAACTTTTTTAAAATCACTAAAAAGGGAGAGAACCTTAATTGCGGACGACGATTTATTTTGTGCGCCATGCACATACCGAATATACCCCAGATGAATTGGGGAGGCCGCTTTCCGTGCGCGGCAAAAAGGATGCTGAACGGGTTGCCGAACTATTGAAAAATAAAAATATCAGCGTGGTTCTTTCAAGCCCATACATGCGGGCGGTTGAAACGGTGGCTGGAGTTGCGAAAGCGATTGGGACAGAAATCAAAACAATTGAAGGCTTTAGGGAAAGGCTTCTTTCGGGCCAGTCCGTAGACGACTTTTCCACAGCGATCCAAAAGGTATGGAAAGACGAGGAATTTGCCTGGGAAGGCGGCGAATCGAACAAAGACGCCCAAGCAAGGGGCGTCGCCGCGTTAAACCATGTGCTTGATATATATAAGGGGGAAACAATTGCCATTGGAACACACGGCAATATCATGGCCATCATCATGAATCACTTCAGTGAAGAGTACGGATTCGAATTTTGGAACAATCTTGAAATGCCGGACATATATAAACTCTCCTTTGAGGGGCTCGAACTAGCCGAAGTACAAAGGGTCTGGAGCAGGAGTTAAGGTGGCGGGAAACATAATCGAATACCGGAACAACCTAATTAGCTTAATGAAGAAACTAGATTCGGAACCATTTACAGGGCCGCCCCCAAACGCGGCCCTTTTCTTATGCCCCAAACCTCGTATTTGTCGACAGCTGTCGTTTATGAACCAGTTTTATGTTTTTATGAACCGAAATTCGAATATATGAACCGGATTCCATATTTATGAACCGATTTTCGAATATATGAACCGATATGAATTTAAGAACTGCTATTCATACTTAATAACAATTTTCGAATTTACGAACCACTCTCCATTTATGTACCAAAAATTCAAAAATATGATCCTGTACCTATCAAACATCACCTCCCAAGAAAAGAAAAACCACATATAACAGAGTTTTAGTTTTGAACCATATAGGGTAGTGGAATGAAGAGGCTTTTTCACGAGGCTGTCGAATCTTTACACGGTTTCGGTTCCAAACCGCATCATCCCGAAATCAATATCCCTTGGCCAGCCTCTAAAAATGAAATTCCTAGTTGGAAAGGGTGGGTGTTTTGACTGAGAAAATTAAAGTCACAATCAATGGGGTAACTGCCGAGGCCGAGGGCAGCCAATCCGTCCTTCAATATTTGACAGATAGTTCGATTGAAATTCCCCATGTGTGCTATCATCCGAGCCTTGGGCCGATTGAGACTTGCGACACGTGCATAGTCGAAGTAAACGGGGAGCTTGTCCGCTCCTGTTCCACCGACCTGAAGGATGGGGATGCCATTAATACCGTTTCCCCCGATGTCAAAAAGGCCCAAACGATGGCAATGGATAAAATCCTTTACAACCATGAACTGTACTGTACGGTCTGTGATTACAACAATGGAACGTGCGAAATCCATAATACCGTTAAAGCAATGAAAATCAATCATCAAAGCATTCCGTTTGACCAAAAGCCTTATGAGGAGGATAATTCCCATCCTTTTTACCGCTATGACCCCGACCAGTGCATCCTTTGCGGCCGATGCGTTGAAGCATGCCAGGATGTCCAAGTCACGGAAACGCTAAGGATTGACTGGGAGCGTGATCGCCCTCGGGTTATTTGGGACAATGATGTCCCAATCAATGAATCATCCTGCGTTTCGTGCGGCCATTGTTCAACCGTTTGCCCGTGCAACGCAATGATGGAAAAAGGGATGGTTGGCGAGGCGGGGTTCCTGACAGCGATTGCGAAGCAAACACTACGGCCGATGATTGAATTAACAAAAGGCGTCGAAACAGGCTACGGATCCATCCTGGCGATTTCCGATATTGAATCCGCGATGCGGGATGAAAGAATCAAGAAGACGAAGACCGTTTGTACATTCTGTGGTGTAGGCTGCAGCTTTGACGTTTGGACAAAGGACCGTAAAATCCTTAAGGTCGAGCCTCAGGTCGAGGCTCCTGCTAACGGGATTTCCACTTGCGTAAAAGGGAAGTTCGGCTGGGATTTCGTCAACAGTGAAGAACGCCTGACAAAGCCGCTTATCCGTGAAGGGGATTCTTTCCGTGAAGCGAGCTGGGACGAAGCGCTCACCCTTGTCGCGAAAAAATTCACTGAAATTAAAAACACATACGGCCCGGAGACAATGGGATTCATTACATCTTCAAAATGTACCAATGAAGAATCATTTTTGATGCAAAAATTGGCGAGGCAGGTAATTGGCACAAATAACGTAGACAACTGTTCGCGTTATTGCCAGACGCCGGCGACTGTTGGTTTGTTCCGTACAGTCGGGTATGGCGGCGACGCAGGCTCGATCAAGGATATTGGATCGGCCGGCCTCGTCCTAATTGTCGGCTCGAATACATCCGAAGCTCACCCGGTCCTTGCCACCCGTGTAAAAAGGGCTCAAAAATTGAAAGGTCAGAAATTGATTGTCGCCGATTTGCGCAAGGATGAAATGGCTGAAAGAGCGGATCTTTTTATCAGGCCGAAAGCGGGCTCAGACCTTGTCTGGCTGTCCGCAATCACAAAGTACATCATTGACATGGGTTGGGCGGACGAAGAGTTCCTTGCGAGCCGTGTGAATAACGTGCCGGAATACATCGAAAGCCTGAAGCCATTCACGCTCGGTTATGCCGAGGAAGCAACCGGCATCCCGAAGGAAAGCCTCATCGAGGTCGCAACTATGATTGCGGAAGCGAAAAGTACTTGCGTGCTCTGGGCGATGGGCGTTACCCAGCATATTGGCGGGAGCGATACAAGTACGGCAATCTCCAACCTGCTTCTTGTAACCGGAAACTATGGAAAGCCTGGGGCGGGGGCATATCCTCTCCGTGGGCATAACAATGTCCAGGGAGCGAGCGATATGGGCAGCGCGCCTAATTATCTTACTGGGTATCAGCATGTCGAGGATGAAGAGGCCAGAAGAAAATTCGAACGGGCTTGGGGCGTGAATCTGAAGCCTGAACCAGGCTACAACAACCATGACATGATCGAGGCCATCCACCATAAGCAACTTCGCTCGCTTTACATCAAGGGCGAAGAGATGGGCCTAGTCGACTCCAACATCAACCATGTGCACGCGGCTTTTGAAGAGCTCGATTTCTTTGTCGTTCAGGATATTTTCTTCACAAGGACAGCCCAATTCGCGGATGTCGTTCTGCCGGCATGCCCAAGCTTTGAAAAAGAAGGGACATTTACAAATACCGAACGCCGGATCCAGCGCCTCTACCAGGTTTTCGAGCCGCTGGGAGAGTCAAAGCCTGACTGGGTGATCATCCAGGAAATCGCGAACCGGCTTGGGGCCGGCTGGAATTACAGCCATCCTTCCGAAATCATGGAAGAAATCGCGAACCTTACGCCAATTTATTCCGGCGTTACGTACGAAAGGCTGGAAGGCTTCAAAAGCCTGCAATGGCCAGTCGCGCCTGATGGCACCGATATGCCGCTTCTTTACAAGGAAAAATTCCCATTCCCGGACGGCAAAGCTCGGCTCCATCCGGTCACATGGTCGGTGCCTACAGAATTTGGCGAAGAATATGACATCCAGGTCAACAACGGCCGCCTGCTTGAACATTTCCATGAAGGGAATCTCACCTATAAATCGAAGGGGATTTCATCGAAAACGCCAAGCGTCTTCCTGGAAGTATCGCCGGAATTGGCTAAGGAACGCGGCATAATGGACGGCACGCTTGTCCGCCTTACATCGCCGTATGGGAACGTCAAAGTCCGCTGTGTCGTGACCGACAGGGTAAAAGGCAAGGAAGTGTACTTGCCGATGAATGACTCCGGCGATGCCGCGATCAACCTGCTTACGAGCAGCTACGCGGATAAGGACACCGATACGCCGGCCTACAAAGAAACGAAGGCAAAGCTTGAAATCCTTCAATATGAAGGGATCAATCCACTGCCGTCCATTAACCATAGGTATGGAAACCCGCAGCCGCAAATCGGCGTCCAGGTCCAGAAGAAGTGGGCGCGCGAGGATTATGTATTCCCTGGCGACGCTGTGAGAAAGGGGCAGAAGCAGCATGGCTAAAGCGATTAAACAAATCAAAAGAATTGAAATAACCGAAGAGCAAAAACACGAAAGGGATCTCCACGAGGTGGAGGAGGCGCTTTTAAAAAACAAGGAAGCCATCCTCGAAACACTCGAAGTACTGGGCCACATGAAGGAGCGGGGGGTATTAAGCCTCGCCTCCGCCCTCTTCGGACAGGGCGACAAAGTCTTGCACACCCTTGTAAAAGCCGCAGATAAGCCTGAAGCGGCGAATACTCTGAAAAACCTTCTATTGCTGGTCGGGGTACTTGGCACTCTGAATGTCAGCCAGCTTGAACCCCTGCTCTTAAAATTGAATTCGGGTATTGCAAGGGTCGCGAAATACCGGGATAACGAGGAAGAAATCGGCTACTTCGACATCTTCCGTTCCTTGAAGGATCCTGAAGTCAACAACGCAATCGGCCTTCTGTTTGAATTCATGAAGGGAATGGGAGAGGATACGTCCGATCTGGAGCGGAACACCCAATTGCCGGAAGACCAGGCTTTGCACAAAGTTCCCCATCATAGCGGATGATTACAGGGGAATCACATAAATGAAAGGAGGCGAGTGGATGGAGCCAATCGAGGTGAAAAGGGAAATCATTCGCTTCGGGGACGGCGGACCGATGGTGCTCGAAGATACGATTGTGACTGAATATACGGTGACAATCAAAGTGAATGGCGAAGAATTCGTCACCATGGTCTGCAGCCCGGCCTATATTGAGGAGTTGGCCGTCGGCTACCTTGCATCCGAAGGAATTATCCGAAAGCCCGAAGACATTGAACATTTGTGGGTACAGGAAAAGGAAGGCTTCGTCCATGTTACAACCTCAAGGCACAATCCCTTGACCCGCACACTTCAGGGAAAACGGTATTTGACCTCGTGCTGCGGTGCGAGCCGCCAGGGATTTGTTTTTGCCAATGACGCGCTCACGGTGAAAAACGTCAGTAAGTCCCGCGTGACTCTTTCAGCGCGGGATTGCTTCAGGCTGATGGAGGAAATGCAGGAATCAGCCGAAGTATTCCAAAATACCGGCGGGGTCCACAATGCTTCCCTATGCTGCATTGAAGGAACGATTCTTACGAGGATGGATATTGGCAGGCATAATGCGCTCGATAAAATCTATGGACATTGCCTGATGAATAAGATTCCAAGAAACGACAAAATCATTGTCTTCAGCGGCCGGATATCCTCGGAAATTCTATTAAAAGTCGCGAAAATCGGCTGCCCTGTCGTATTGTCCAAATCAGCGCCGACAGAGCTCGCCCTAAAGCTTGCGGAGCAGCTTGGCATAACAACAATCGGATTTATCCGCAATAGCTCAATGAATGTCTACACCCACGCTGAGCGTGTGACAGCCTAGAGATGAGGAATCCCAAATCAGAAAACAGCTAATATGATAAAATCCCATCCAGCAGCCTGGGTGGGATTTTTAATCTATTTCACGATATTGGACAATGTGGAATGACGACCCCTCTTCAAGAAGGCTATCAGCCAGAGGCTCATCCGAGTGGGGAACGATAACGAAAAGATCCCCATCTTTCCGGCCAGGACTTCGGCGGAGCACTTTGTACAGCAAGTCTCCGGCAATTTCCATGCAGGATGCCTCAAGTGTGCCAAACTTATCTAGATTTCTTCCGCCTGATGCTTTATAGATGGAAAATTTCATGGCTGCTCTCCTTCTTTTTGTCCATATTCCCCCTTGCGGAAAAGATAAACCGCTGGGATGATCCGGAACAAGGAAAAGGGAGATAGCCACCGTGAAGTCGCCCGGAAATGAAGAGGGGACAGGATTTCCTGTCCCCTAACAGCCTTGGCTTTTATTGGCAGCAGCCTTTCTTATAGCCGCCCATTGGCATTCCGGAATAAGCACCGGCAACCCCGGTCGGTGCCATCATGTTTGGCGCAGCCATCATGTTAGGCGAAGCAGGCTGGAAAGCTCCTGCTACGGCAGGTGCCGGCCCCATCATTCCAGGCCCCATCATTCCAGGAGCCATCATACCGGGAGCACCCATGCCTGGACCCATCATTTCAGGGCCCATCATCCCAGGACCCATCATACCTGGAGCGAATCCAGGTCCGGGGGCAAAGGCGCCAGCTACAGTTGGAGCGGGCGGCGGACCCGGCACCGGTCCAAGATCAGTAACGGAAGCCTCATTTACAAAGGATTCGGTGTGCGTAAAGTGGTGCGTATTCTCGATATTCGTGTGATGGACGTTAGTTGTATGGGATGGATGGACGTGCGGCTGGATGATATTCTCATATGAACACGTTACACAGCACTGTGTTGGATGGACAATTGCAGGCAAAACCTGTGTTGGTCGCGGACAGTACATTGAAATTCCCCTCTCTTTTAGTATTGGTACATTAACAGCGTATGAAGGAAGGTGTGCTCATGTACTGGGGCAAGTACCTAATTTTTCCTGTTAATCTTCATCCTTAACATCAGGGTCCTCCGGAATGGGTTCATTCCTCCATTCTTCGAAGAGCTTTTTTGCCAGCTCTACATGGTCGAAATGGTTTTTGAACTGCTCCCTGTTAATCAAATATTGGTCGCCGTCAAATACGGCGCGTATCCTTTTATGGGCGATCATTTCCCTGATATAAGTCTCTGGGAGGGACAAATATTCAGCCGTTTCCTTTATCGTTAAATACATAGTCATTCTCCTTTTAAAAATGGCTTGCTTCATCACGCTGCCAGCCGCACCTGAAAATTTTATTCCGGATTCCGAATTTTTTGTTCTGCCTTTTCAAGGTAATGAGTTAAAATAGGGAAAAACGGGATGCCGTTAAGAAAGCTATAAAAACAGTATACATAAAAAAGAGGAGGCCTGGCATGGAATTAGGGCGGGAAAAAACAGCTCCCCTGACAGAAGAGGGCAAGAGGGGAAAGATTTGGACGAGGGATTTCATCCTGATCTGCATTGCAAATATGTTTATTTTTATTGGATTTCAAATGACCTTGCCCACAATTCCCCTGTTTGTCGAACATCTTGGCGGCAATGACCAGATGATCGGATTTGTGGTTGGGGCATTTACCTTGTCCGCGCTGCTGATCCGCCCATACGCGGGAAGAGCGCTCGAATCGAGGGGGAGAAAGTTCGTTTATTTGACGGGATTGGCTATTTTTGTCCTTTCAGTTGGTTCATTCGGCTTTGCGGGAGGAATGGCGTTTTTGTTCCTGCTCCGGTTCATCCAGGGGGTTGGGTGGGGTTTTTCGACTACAGCCTCTGGAACAATCGCAACCGATTTGATTCCTCCAGAACGGAGGGGAGAAGGGATGGGCTATTATGGATTATCGGGGAATATAGCCCTAGCCGTCGGTCCCTCGCTTGGATTAATCCTCGCCGGTTTGCTGAATTTCCGGCAGCTCTTTTTAATTTGCGCTGTCCTTGGCCTTTTAGCCCTTATTCTCTCTTCGATTATCCGGTACAAAAAGGTGGAAAATGTCCAGAAAGCAACGGCCCTTAAATGGGACTTTTATGAAAAGAGCGCTTTGCAGCCGTCAATCCTGCTTTTTTTCATGACGGTAACCTTCGGGGGGATTGCTTCTTTCCTTCCGCTCTATACGGCTCAAAAGGGGATTCCGGGCATTCAATGGTATTTCCTGATTTACGCATTGGCCCTGATGCTGACAAGGGCGTTCGCGGGGCAGCTATATGACAAAAAGGGCCACAGGGCGATCTTCATACCCGGGGCGCTGCTGATCTTATTCGCGATGCTGCTTCTATCCTGGCTTCCGAACCAAGGAAGTTTATTTTTGGCCGCAGCACTTTATGGATTTGGCTTTGGGACTATCCAGCCGGGGCTCCAGGCTTGGGCCATCGATAAATCGCCGCGCAACCGCAGGGGCATGGCCACAGCAACCTTCTTTTCCTTTTTTGACCTTGGTGTTGGCGCGGGTGCCCTTCTGTTTGGGCAGATTGGCCACGTTTTTGGCTACGGAAGCATCTACTTCGCATCCGCGATTTCAATTTTTATATCAATTTTATATTATCTATTTCTTTTAAAAAAGGAAGGCAAACAAGGGGTTGCAGCCTAAGCCTCTTTGGGCGTAAGGGTGCCCGGTAAGGGGAGAGTAAATGTTGGTGAAGATGCCCGATTTGAAAGCTTTTTTATTTACATTATTCCTGGCGGTTCTCGGCGGGGCCATTTTCAATTTTCTTGGCCTGCCTGTGCCATGGCTGCTCGGGCCAATGGCGGCTACCCTGGGCGCTTCCTTATCCGGGAAGGCGGCCCTGTGGTGGCCGGTGAAAGTTCGGGACGTGGCGCTTATCATCGTTGGTTATTCAATCGGCCTTTCTTTTACTAAACCTGCTTTATTGCAAATTATTGCGCATTTCCCGTCCATCATTCTGATGACTTTCCTTTTAATTGGGTATTGCGCCGTACTTGCAATTGTGGTGTCCCGGCTTTCCGGCCTTGATTACCAAACCGCTTTGCTTGGCAGCATACCTGGCGGGCTTTCCCAGATGATTGCCCTTTCGGAAGAGATGAAAGGAACGGACAGCTCGGCAGTGATTATTTTTCAGGTGTTCCGCGTGCTCATGATTATTTTTATTGTTCCTTTTACAGTGCTCCATCCCTTTTCAGGAAGCGCGGCTGATCATGCAATCCAGACAGCCTCCAATGTGGAATTGTTCCCGGGAATCCTGATTTTTGCCCCGCTGGCAGTCGCTTTTGCTGTTTTTGGGAGAAAACTAGGGCTGCCGACCGCTTATCTGACCGGGCCAATCATCATCACCGCTGCATTGACTGTATCCGGGGTGGAAGGCCCGAACCTTCCGGGAACACTCATGAACGTGTCACAGCTGATGATTGGGGCATACATTGGCCTCATGTTCAAGCCGGGGAGCATTGCCAGGAACGGCAGGCACCTTCCATTCGCAGTTGGGTCCGGGATTGTGCTCCTCGCGGGATCAGCGGGCTTGGCCTTTCTTTTGAAAAATATGTATGGCCTGACGTTTACGACAAGCTATCTTAGTATGGCGCCAGGCGGAATGGACCAAATGAGCATCATTGCCCACGAGACCGGCGCGGATTTATCGATTGTCGCCGGCTACCAGCTATTCAGGGTTTTCTTCATCTTTTTCGCCATGCCTTATTTACTGAGGGGATTGTTCGGCCTCATCGGCAGGCGGCAAATAAATAAACATCGCTAATGTTGGGAAAAGGCTGTTTAATCAAGGTTGGATCAGGCAGACAGCTTACCGGTGTTTTCTAAAATTGAGATAAAATAGTATGAGCGAAAAAATTACTTGAATACATTAAATAATGGCTAGAATACATTAAATAATTGCTAGAATACATTAAATAATTGCTAGAATACATCCCAAAATCACTAGGCTTCCTTCAATATTGGCTTGGATTCCATTCACCGGTTGAGGAAATGTCTATACAAAACCCGAAGACTATTTGTATAATGGAATCGACATAAAAATATCTTTCTAAACAGGTGCTGATAGTTCCCTATCAGCTTAAAAGGGAAGTTTGGTGAAAAACCAACGCGGTCCCGCCACTGTAAATGCGAGCAACCTATACTTTGCCACTGCCCAATGGGCGGGAAGGCATAGGAAGCGATGACCATGAGCCAGGAGACCTGCCTGTTTGCACGCACCGGAAGCCTACGCGGATAGGAGGGTGTTAAGACAGGCCATAGTGCTTTTGGCCATGCTTAACGACGAACCTCCTCCTTCACAGGGGGATTTTTTTATGTGTAAAAAAAAGATAGGGAGAGAAGAGAATGGCCAGAAATCAGTATGTGAAAATTATGCTTGCATGGATGCTCGTATTCGCCCTGTTTGCCGGCGGATTTGGGCAAAAGGCGGCCGCGGCGGCCAGCACCGTAACGGTGAAGGTCCTTGGCGAAAAAGGGGCGGTACTCACCGAAAAGCAGACTGAAATCGGGGAAGCGGAAACAGCGTTCGACGCCCTCGTCAAGACTCTCGATAAGGATGCGGTTAAGTACGAACAATTCAGCTTCGGGAAAATGATTACAGAAATTAGCGGATTGGCCGGGACAGATACAGTATACTGGGGTTTTTACATAAACGGGATTTCCGCCATGACAGGCGCGGATTCGTATAAGCCGCAAAATGGCGACGCTCTGACATTCCGCTATGAGTCCGAGCCTCCAGCGGGAAAAGTAAATCTGGTCATTGCGGGTAAGGACAATAAGCCGAAAGAATTCAAGGATGTTGCTTTCATAGATCAACCGAATGCATTCCAGCTCCTTCAGACAGTTGCGGGGCCAGAAAATGTGTCCTTTGTCCAATACGACTTTGGAAAGATGATTTCTTCCATCAATGGCCTTGAGGCAAGCGGCACTAGTTACTGGGGCTTTTATGTTGATGGCGAGTCACAAATGGTCGGGGCGGAAAGCCATCCGCTGAAAGACGGCGAGACGGTTGAATTTAAGTATGAAACCTTTGCTCCTCCAGCGGAAGCGCCGGGGCAGTCAGAGCCGGGCAAAGATGCGGCGGTTTATCCTGCAGACAGGGTTGCCAGCGATTTAAATGGGACGATTGCGTATGTTTCAAAAAATAAACAGCTCGGTGAATGGGAAGCCATTGCCCTGAAACAGGCTGGAAAGCCAATCCCAGATGCTTATCTGAAGGAAGTCGCAAAAAAGGTGGCGGACAGGAAAGGTCAGTTCCGAAATATTACTGATTACGAGCGGTATACGCTTGGGATTCTGGCAGCGGGGGGAAATCCCGAAAACTTTGGGGGATACAACCTGGTTAAAGGCATCTACACCGGAGATTTTTCAAGGCAGGGCCTTAATGGGGCGGCATATGGCCTGATTGCCCTTGACAGCGCGGACTTTTTCATTCCCGCGGATGCTAAATGGACACCTGAAAAGCTGAAGGCGCATCTTGTTGCGAACCAGGGCGGTGATGGCGGATGGGCCCTTGACAGCCAGGCCGGCAGCGACCCCGACACTACTTCAATGGTCCTTACGGCTTTGAGTCCGTATAAGGATGAACCAGCTGTAAAACCGGCGATTGATAAAGCACTGGAGTATTTGAAAAATCTGTTTGCTTCAGGCAAGGTCGACAGCAGCCCTGCGACAGCCCAGGCTGTAATAGCCCTGTCAGCGTTAGGCCTGGATGCCAATAGCGGCATCATCACGGCGGACGGCAAGACATTGCTCGGCTATTTGGCTTCGTTCAGGCATGGGGACGGGGGATTTGCCTGGAAAGTGGGCGACGAACCAGACGCGCTGTCGACAGCCCAAGGAGTCCAGGCTCTTGTTGCCTACCAGCTTTATAAGGATGAAAAGGGTTCCCTTTACAAATTTGCTCTTGACCCATCGGCAGGCGCAAATCCAGCTATCGAAAATAAGGATTCTGAAAAAGGCCAGGGCGGAACTGTAAAAGAAGAGGGGCACCGTCTTCCAGATACGGCCACGAACGTATACAGCCTCCTTGCATTGGGCATCGCCCTTCTCGCATCTGGAGGAATTATGTGGTCTGTTGCCAGAAGGAAACGAGCCTAAGGCGCGGCAACGGCAGCGGGCGGTGTTCATTCCCGCTGCCGGAAACCGATTGAACGACAGTGATTTATAGAAGACAGGAGGAAAGGCAATGGGACGTAAAATCAAACTTAGGCTGCTGCTTGTTATTTCATTGCTCGCCGCACTCGCATTGGGAGGATGCGGATCAGCCCCTGAATCTTCGGCAATTAAAGCTCAACCCGAAACCGCATTAACACATGATGGAAAGGCCGGCGGGGAAAAGGATGGACCTTCAGATGACGGCACCTCCGCTGAACAGAGAGACAATGCTGAACAATCAGATAAGGCAGTTTCCGGCGGAACTCCCGGGCAGGAAGGCAATGCCGAAGCTGCAAATGGAGGCGGATCCACGGCTTCCTCTGTGGCTGGCACCACTGTCAAAACGCCAATCAGTCCTGCACCGGCCAAAACGGGCGGCGGGGATGCACCCGCGAAAGGAAGCCATCCGCCTAAAAGCACCGACACCAGCGGCAAGGCCGGATCAGGCAATACAGCATCTTCAGGCAGCACCGGCAAAACGCCCGCAAGCAGCTCTTCCGCCGCGGCGGGAGGGGCAAGCGGAAACAGCCAGCCTCAGGCAAAGCCTGCCCAAAAGCCCGCGCCCTCCGCTTTGGCATCCATTTCAATTAAAGGACCTGCCGACGCGGGTGTAATTCTCGCGGCAACCACAGTTGAGTTCAAGGATGGCGACACTGTGCTTGATCTGCTCTTAAAAGCAGCCGGGAAAAAAGGGATTGACGTCGATTACACTGGAAGCGGCCAAACTGCCTATGTTGCGGGGATCGATAATTACTACGAATTCGATTACGGTTCAAGGAGCGGCTGGATTTGCAAAAAGAATGGCAAGAAGCTTGAAAAAGGCGCCGGCACGGTGAAAGTGTCAAATGGCGACAGGATTGAGTGGGTCTACAGCGAAGACTTCCTGAAAAAAGAATGAACAGGCTCCATCCTTTAACCGCGTTCAGCTACTATGCGGGAGCCTTGGGGATGCTTCTATTGTTCCAGCATCCTGCGTTCCTTCTTGTCGCATTTACACTCATCCTGTTCTTGAATTTTGTACAGGATCGCTTTAAAAGCCTAAGGCGTTGGCTTTTTTTAATTCTGTCGAGCGGCGTCCTCCTGTTTGGCGTAAACCCTGTCTTTAATGAAAGGGGACGCGAAATTCTTTTTGAATTGGGAAGCCATCGTGTCACGGTGGAGGCCGTATTGCTTGGCGGAATGGCTGCGCTATCGGTCATGGGCATGATTGCCTTGTTCGTTTCCTATAATGAAATCATGACTCCGAACAAATTGTTGTTCCTTTTTTCAAGAATCATGCCGCAATTCGCTGTGCTTCTTATGCTGACACTGCGGTTCATCCCGCTGATGCGGATAAGGCTAGGGGAGATAGCCGCGGTCCAAGCCAGCAAGGGGATTGCGGTAGCTTCGGGAACATTAAGGGAGCGCGCCAAAAACGGTATGCTTTATGTTCAGACACTGCTTGTATTTTCACTCGAAGAAGCGATCCAGACCGCTGACTCAATGAAAGCGCGAGGCTACGGGTCTGGGACAAGGTCAGCATACCATCACTTCCGGTTCAGGAAGCTGGATTGGCTGTCACTTTGTTTCCTTTGCGCAGTTTTTGGTTTTGCGGTTTATGGAAGGCTGAAAGGATGGGGTGTGCTGAACGTTTATCCAATTATGGATAGCGTCAGCCTCTCCGGCCCGGAAACCGTCGTGCTGCTTGCCGTCATTTCCTATATTGGCTTCGCTGCAATCCTTGAATTGAAAGGGGCGTTCCGATGGCATACATCGAACTGAACAATGTAACGTTTACCTATCCGGATGCCCCTGGTCCAGCGCTTTCCTCGATCAGCCTTTCGGTAGGCATGGGGGAATTCATCGTCCTGTTTGGCCCGTCCGGCTCCGGTAAAAGCACGCTGCTGCGCCTGCTGAAGGAAGAAATCAGGCCCCACGGCAAACTTGAGGGGACGATAACCGCCGGAGGCATTGGAACTGACGATACGGGATTTGTTTTTCAGGACCCGGAAAACCAGATTGTGGCTGATGACCCGCTTCACGAGATGGTCTTCGGGCTCGAAAACCGCGGGATACCAACGAATGAAATGAGAAGCCGGGTTGCCGAAATCGTCAGCTTTTTTGGAGTGGAACCGATTTTACATAAAAAAATGCATGAGCTTTCAGGGGGGCGGAAGCAGCAGATGAACCTTGCTTCCGTCCTTTTGATGCAGCCGGATGTCCTGTTGCTGGACGAGCCAGCCTCCCAGCTCGATCCGGTGAGCACCCGTGAACTGTTTGACATGCTGAAGCGGCTGAACGAGGAATTCGGAATGACCATCATTCTGGCTGAACACCGTCTTGACGAAGCAATCGCCCTTGCTGACCGGGTGGTGATGCTCGATGGAGGTCGGATTGTCCATGAAGGCCCGCCGCGGCCTGTCATGCGCAGGCTAATGGGAACGGAAGCGGAACCCTTTATCCCCAGCATTCCCGCGCTGTTTTTGCGGGCGGAAAAGGAGACCCCGCTCCCAGGGATTCCGCTTTCCATAAAAGAAGGACGGGGATTGATTGATCTGCTTGGACCTGATGATGTTGAAGCGGCCCTGGAATTTGGCGGCGCATCCCAAACTGGAGAAGTCCTCCTTTCCGCGAGAAACGTCGGCTTCCGTTATGAAAAGAAACATGCCTCTGTAATTGAAGATTTCAAGCTGGAGCTTAAAAGAGGAGAACTTTACGCGCTCCTAGGCGGAAACGGCTCCGGAAAGTCCACCTTGCTAAAGTTGCTTTGCGGCGTGATAAAGCCATTGGAAGGGACGATATCCATTGAAGACGAGCCGTTTAAAAAATGGAATACCCGGGCACTTGCCGGAAAAATGGCCTATTTGCCGCAAAACCCAAAGTTTTTTTTCCTCCACGACAGCGTCGCCGGCGAAATAGAAGCCGCCTGCGAAATGTGGGGGGCGGACCCAACAGAAGCGGAGAGGCTGGCGCGTGAATTCGGGCTTGATGGCCTTCTTTACCGCCATCCTTATGACCTGAGCGGGGGGGAGCTGCAAAAGGCGGCATTCCTTTGCCTGCTTCTCAGGAAACCGGACGTGTTCCTGTTGGATGAACCGACGAAAGGCCTCGACCCAATTTCGAAAAAGAACCTTGGTTCAATTTTGCAAAAGGCAGGGGAAAATGGTTCGGCCATTCTTATAGCCACCCATGATATCGAGTTTGCCTCACAATACGCAACCCGGTGCGGCATGCTGTTTCAGGGGAATATCACGTCGGAAGATTCGCCGGCGCGTTTTTTAAAAGGAAATTTCTTTTATACGACCATGGCCCGGCGCCTGTTCAGGAACATCGACAGACGGGGCAGTAAGGCTGAAGAATAAAAGGTCGCTTTTTAAAGGGGAGTGGAGCATGAGGAGATGGAAAAAAGCTATTTTGATCTTGATGCCGACAATCATGCTGGCACTCCTTTTCTATGCCGCGGCAAAGGCGGAGGCGTTTATGTGGGCAAGTTTGGCTTTCGCCGCTGCCGCATTCATCTATCTGCTCGTCCGGTTTGAACGGAGGAAAATAGAAGCAAGGGAATTGGTGCTACTGGCGGTACTCGCTGCAATCGCGGCGGTCGGGCGGATTCCTTTTGCAAGCATTCCTGGCGTCCAGCCTACCACGTTTGTCATCATCATGTCGGGCCTCGTGTTCGGCGCCGAAAGCGGATTTTTGATTGGAGCTGTCGCCGCCCTTGCCTCGAATATGGTTCTTGGCCAGGGGCCGTGGACGCCGTGGCAGATGGCCGCATGGGGCCTGGCCGGGCTCTCGGCGGGCCTTTTTGGGAAAACCCGTGTGATGAGAAACCGATGGGGCAGGCTTGCTTTCGGATTTGTGTGGGGATTTCTGTTCGGCTGGATCATGAATGTTTGGGGATTGCTCGCGTTCGCCCAATCCGGCGGTGAAGTAAGCATGGCATCGATTGGGACCTATTTCGCCGCCAGCGCCTTTTTCGACTTCATGCATGCATGCTCGAATGTATTTTTCCTGTTCGTGTTTTCCGACATCTGGCTGAAAAGCCTCGGCCGGTTCAAACAGAAATACGGGCTCCTAGAGCGGAATGGCCTTTAATTCGATGCAAGGAAACTTTTATAAAAAATGCGTACAAGAATGTCGTGATAGTCGGGTATAATGTCCACTTACCGCATGCCTCAATCTACGCCAAATTCCTCGGGCATTTACTTAAAAACAAAAGGATGATAGAAGCCGCCGGCATAAGCTGGCGGTTTTAAAATTTTTTTTGGGAGGGGAATTAAACGTTACTTGAAAGAATTGAACGATAAATGTGATAACTAATCGATATAAGTTGAAAAGTAAACGAGATCGTTTTACCAGAACCTCCAACCGCTATCATCGCCAAAAGAAATACCCAAGAAGTCATAAAAATGAATTTTCCTTCGGCCGTATGGGTAAAATTTTGCGTTTTAGGGTATTAGGAAATGACATAGTGAAGAGGAGGCTGAAATAAGAGATGAGCGATTTATTCAGCAGAGGAATTTTACTTGGCCTTGGAGCGGCAATCGCGGGGAAGGAAAAGCTTGAGGAAACGATTATGAAAATGGCCGAACAGGGCACGATGAGCAAAAATGAAGCGGAATCACTGTTCAATGACCTTGTCAGAAAAGGCGCGCAAAAAAGCGAGAGCTGGAATCAGGATATCCGAAACTCCATTAAAACCCAGCTCAAAGAACTCGGTTTTGTGACAAAGGATGAATTCGACACACTGCAGGCCCAAATTGTCCTTTTACAAAAAGAACTGGCGGAGATCCGCAGCAAGGATAGCGGCCATTCCGGAACAACAACCGCCAAGGCGGATGCCGGTAGTGGCCTGAGTTCCGCGGGGTCGGGAATTGGCGGCGCTCTCCCGGGATCGGGCATTCAAGGTATCCCGGAAGGTGTTCCGTTGACGGGAGACGAGGAGCAAACCGGATTTACCGGAAGCCTGAATGATACGGACAGCCCGAAAACTTCCTCTGATACTGGCCGCGTGCATGACTGACAGTTGGTGATGGAATGTTGACCGATAAACTGCGTCGTTTAACCAGATACAAAGAAATCCTTTCCCTGCTGGGGAAATACGGGTTCGGATATTTAATCGAAGAGGTCGGCCTTAGCCAGCTCCTGTCATTCAAGGACCGGATTAAGGCCGATTTTGAAAAGGAAAACACCCAGGAGATGGGCGTGCGGATTAGAGGGTTGCTGGAAGAGCTAGGCCCAACTTTTATAAAACTGGGCCAGCTGCTAAGCATTAGGAGCGATCTTTTGCCCGATGATGTGATTAAGGAGCTGGAAACGCTCCAGGACAATGTTCCGCCGGTTCCGATTGATGAAATTAAGAAGAAGCTCACTCAGGAACTGGGGAAGCCCCCGGAAGAAACCTTCTATTCCTTTAATGAAGACTATGTGGCTGCCGCATCGATTGGCCAAGTGCATGAAGCTGTATTGTGGACAGGCGAAAAGGTAATGGTGAAAATCCAGCGGCCCGGCATAAGGAAGAACGTCCATACCGACCTTGAAATCCTCCAGGACCTGTCAAGGCTCCTTGAGCAGAATTACGACTGGGCGGAGCAATACAACGTAACCGAAATCACAAAAGAACTTAGCGATTCAATAAGGAAAGAGCTTGATTATTTGGAGGAAGCCCGGAATACGGAAACAATCGCATTCCAGTTTGAAGATAACGAGAAAATCAAGGTTCCGGAAATCTTCTGGGATTACACGACTTCATACATCCTGACAATGGAAAAAATCGACGGAATCAAGATAACCGACGTCAAACTGAAGGTGGAGGACAAGGAAAAAAGGAGGGAGATTGCCGACCTTCTCGTCCAGTCATTTATTACACAAATTTTGCGGGAAGGATTTTTCCACGGCGATCCACATCCGGGAAATATGCTCTATATCGAGGATTCTGCACAGCTTGCATACATCGATTTTGGCCAGGTCGGAAGGCTTTCGGGGAGGATGCGGTATAACACGGCTTCGATGATGATCGGCTTGATACGAGAGGACACTGGCATGATTGTCAAAGCGCTCTACCGGTTGTCCGATGTCCCTTCCGATGTGGATGAAAAGAAATTTTTTGACGATGTCGACCGGATCAGCAAAACGGTAAGCCGTGTTCCGCTTGGCGAAATGGACCTCGGAATGACGGTCAAGGATTTGCTTTCCACCGCCCAGGAGCACCGGATTATCGTTCCGACAGAGTTGACGATGCTCGGGAAAACATTAATCACGGTTGAAGGCATTATTTCCGGGATCGACCCGGAGTTGAACCTTATTCAGCTCGCAAGGCCGTATGCAGAGGAACTGGTCATGGAACGCTACAACCCAATCAATATCGGGAAACGGCTCTTTAAGGACGCGGAGGAAATATCGGAAACGATCACAAAGCTTCCCGGGCGCGTTGATGAAGTCCTAGAACAGGCGGCCGATGGGGAGTTGAAGCTGAAAATAAGCCTGTCGCAAATCGATTCGATTTTTAACAAAATCGACCGCATTTCCAACCAGGTTTCGTTCAGCCTGACCCTGCTCGCCTTCAGCATCGTCGTCCTTGGGCTGATCATCGGGGCGGCATTCGGGACGAACACACTCCTGACAAGCATCCACGCGCTTGAAATCGGCTTCGCCGTCGCGTTTCTAATGTTTCTTTGGATTATTTATTCAATACTTAGGTCCGGCAGATTTTAAACAAGCATGGCTGTTGATTTCCACTCCGGGCACACGCTTTCCGCGGGGCGTCATTTGAGCCGCCCTGGCGCTTGCGCCTGTGGGGTCTCAAACTTGCCGCTGCATCCCGCTGGACATTGAATAGCATCCTCGAATCTACCCACGCACGAAGAAAATGCGATAGCATTTTCGAGGAGTCGGCGCCCTCAGCTTCAATCAACTTAGTTAAAAAGGCATAACCCGGATTATAAACGCCGGGTTTTTCTTTTTTTTTACGGACTACCCTTCTTTAGATACACCAAAAAACCGGCTCCACATCCGGGAACCGGTCGAAAATGTTTAAAAGGGAAAAGCCGCATTTGCCGTAGGTAATATAAGAAAGTTTTAAACCACCACTCCTCAAAGTGGGTGTCTCCAGAAGCGTTCCTGCCTGTCCCCCTTGCCGTGTAGGCGGAGGCATGTCATTCCAGCTTCGTTCAAAAACTCCCTATAACAGCTTAAAGGTTAAAACTTTATTATGAGTACGAACAACGCAGCCTTGATAGTAGTATCATACAATAATAGCCCATCTTATTCAATGTAAATGTGTTCCAGCAGCGATTAAACCGCTGCTTTTTTCATGCTTGTCCTCAATTGGAAAATGATTTGCGAAGCGATCGCCTGATAGCCAAGGGAATTCGGATGGACGCCGTCCGGGGAAAGATTTTGCAGATTCTTTCCGTTAATGACCTTGGACGTCTCAACCACAATCGCTGTCGGGATGCCTTTCGCGGTCCTGTAAATATTCAAATTCCATTTTGGCAATAGCTTGTCGGCCATTCCATAATACGCCGCATCCGGATTCAGAGGATTGTACAATTCAAGGAACACAATCGTCGCTTTCGGATTAATCTCGGTAATCCTAGCAGCGATATCGGCAAGATTTTGCGTGAAAGATTCCTGGATGGAATCGAAAGCCTTAAAGGCAGACTGGAAATCCGTCTTCTTCGCCGCCTTAAGCACATCATTTCCGCCGATGTTCACCGTAATAATATTCGCCCGCTTAATTTCCTCGTCATATTTCCTCGAATCAACAAGCTGCCTCAGCTCGCCGCTCGTCATCCCGCTGATTCCCTCATTCCGGAAATCAACTTCCTTATTCGTCAGCCTTCCAAACTCCTCGGAAAACTTGGATACAAGATTCTCGCCTTGCCCAGCTCCGACTCCGCGGATAATCGAATCCCCAAGGGCAAGGTGGTATAGGGTCTTCTTCGGATACGTCGAATAATAATCTATATACGTCGGGGAGCTTTCCTCAACAGATGCTTCCAGCGACTGTTTCTTCAATTGGCTAATCTGATATTGGGGGTAATACAGCCAACCTGCAATACTTCCCACAATGATGACGGCAACAAGGAGGATATACTTTGCTATCGGTGATGCTCCCCTTCCATAATTCTCTTCTCTTAACTGACTCAATTATACCAAAATATGTAACAGGAATAATTAGGGAATCACTGGTAATTTCCTATGCGAACCCATTCCTATACCCCTTATTAAAAGCTTTTTTTTTCGGAAAATTGGCAGCCCGGACCAACATCCCTGGATACCCTGTTGCGCTCCGCCAACATCCATAATTTCCCGAACAAAGTCGAAACAGGAGTGCTCATTGGCTTGCCTTCTGGGAAAGTTTTCCTTTATTTTGTGAAAAAAGTAGCAATTTTTGTCGAAAGCAAGCGTCCATTTTTGGCAAGATAGATAAAATGTATCTGGAATTCAAGCCGATTCTATGCCACAATAACAGAGTAAGGAGGGGGAGTTTTGAACAAAAAGATTGTATCGGTCATTATTGCCGTGCTGGTCTTGGCGATAACTGCCGGAGGTTATGCGGTGTATGGAGCGAATAAAGACAAAAAAGCGGAAGATTCGGTAGATGAGGCAAAAACCTCCGCCGCCGACTTATATAAAGAGATGAAAAAATACATCAGCGCCGGGGAAGAATCCGGCGAATTTAAAAAAATTGATGGAGACAAGATTTTAACCGTTGAAGCAAAATCAGCCATTGCGAAAGCCGATCTTGAAAACGCTTCTGAAAATGCCAAAAAGGAACTTGGCAAGGTTTTGAAAGAAAAGGTTGAACCGAAGATTAAAGAAATACAAGAATACAATAAAGGCGCCACGATCGCCGCGTCTCTTTATGGACGGATCAATGAAGCGGAAAAACTGGCTGCGGAAAATCCGCTCGCACCGGAACTGCTCGCTGGATTGCCACAGCTGAAAGAAGACACGATTGAAGAAAACAGCAAATTCAAAACGCTTGAAGAGCCGTATTCTTCGCTTTTCACCGATCGATACGTCAAGAGAGTGGAAAAGCTTGAGGGAATCATCAATATGTTCGCGACTGCCGAACAGACTGTCCAGGCAGTCGTGAATATGTCTGTTAATGAAAAGACAAAAAGGGAAGCGTTTGATAAAAAAGTCGATGAAGCGAAAAAAATGATCGATGACCTGACCAATGAAGCAGCCAGGGAAGAATTGTCCGTACAGCTCGAAAATGCCTCGACTTCTTTCTATACAGCTGTGGCGGAACGGGAGGAGCAGGCCAGGAAAAAGGCCGAAGAGGAAGCTAAAACCTTTACAGCTGGCGACGGAACCGTCTATGAACTCGGGGAAGGGCCAGATTTCGAACCGGAAGCATCCGTAGCGAAACAACATGGAGGAAGGCTTTACTATATTCCCCATTCCGATGTCGGGATCATTGTCAAAGACAAAGCGACCATCATGTCAATGAGCGCCGGGTCAATTGGTACGACAACCGCACAGGCAAAGCTTTTAGCCGATTTGCTCGCGGCGAAGGGATACAAAATAACGTACGAGACGATAAAAGGTGTTGTGGATACAGGCACCCCGTTCGAGGATGAAAAAGAGTTCATCCGTATTTACAAGCAAGGAAACCAGCTATACGCCCATATTTGGTAAAAGTTGGAAGCATCCGGGATTCAAAGCCGGGTGCTTTTCTCCTTTTTCACGAACAAACACATTGGCAGGCAAACTTATGAACAAACTGTTTCCAAACCGTTAAGTTTTTTGGAAAAAAGCGCAAACGAGTTGATTCCTTGCCCGAGAAGATTTACTTTTGTACTAACGGATTGGCTGTTTTTGGAGGTGGATTGTATGAGGATCCTTGTGATAGAAGACAACGAAAGCGTTTGTGAAATGATTGGGATGTTTTTCTTAAAAGAAGGCATTGAAGGGGAATTTGTCCACAATGGGCTTGATGGCTATAGCCGCTACAAAGATGGCGGATGGGATTTGCTCATCGTCGACTGGATGCTGCCCGGTATGGATGGGGTCACCCTTTGCCGGAAAATCCGCCAGGAGAAAAGTGAAATTCCAATTATTATGCTGACCGCGAAGGACAGTGAATCTGACCAGGTGCTCGGGCTTGAAATGGGGGCGGACGACTATGTGACCAAACCGTTCAGCCCGCTTGCACTGATGGCGAGAATCAAGGCGGTCGCCCGGAGATACCAGAAAGCCGGGGAAGCGGGGGCGGAACCAAGGCATATCATTTCAACAAAGCATTTCTGGATCAACAAGGACACGAGGGAAGTGCTGCTTGATGGGACAGCGATTACAAACCTGACGCCAAAAGAATTCGACCTCCTGTCCTGCCTCGCCTCCAGCCCAAGGCAGGTATTTACGCGGGATCAATTGCTTGAAAGGGTTTGGGGCTATCAGTTTTATGGCGACGAGCGTACGGTCGATGTCCATATTAAGCGGCTTCGCAAAAAAGTCGGGACGGCGGCGCAGCCATTTTTCCACACAGTGTGGGGGGTCGGCTACAAGTTTGATGAGTCGGTAGAGGCCCATGAGGATTAAATATTTTTACCAGCAGCTGTTCAGCCATATCGGGGTTCTGATCGTTGCGTTCCTTGTCTTGAGCCTATTGTTTACTTATTACGTCAAGAACCTTGTGTATCAGAGCAAGACGGACGAATTGGTTGAATATGGGCAAAATATATTGGCCGACCTTGAGTGGAGCGGCGGCAATCCGAGGGAGGCTGACTCGGTCATCAATCAATATGCGAGGGTGCTGTTTGGCCGGGATATTCAATTCAGCGTTTTTCGCGTGGATGGAACGACGGTGACGCTGATGAATCCAATTGCCTGGAGGGGCCCGGCCATCGAATTGACGCGGTCCGACTGGAATATGCTGCGGGCAGGGGAGCCGGTCGTCATTAAATCGGATTTGAAGCGCTACAATCAAAACGTATCGATTGTCACTATCCCGTATAACCCGGGCGGGGAGTTCGTTGGCGGAGTCCTGCTGATTTCCCCTGTAAAAGGCCCGCGGGAAATGATCAGCGGAATTAATGAATACCTGCTCTATACGGTCCTGATTGCCCTCGGGGTATCTTTTTTGCTCAGCTGGGTCCTTTCACGAATCCATGTTATCCGGATCAAGCGCATCCAGAAGGCCGCTTCCGCTGTCGCGTCCGGGGATTATTCGGTCCGTGTGCATTCATCCAATTTTGATGAGATTGGCGAGCTGTCGAATGATTTCAACCAGATGGTCGATAAAATCAACCAGTCAATGGAGGAAATCGAGAGCCTTGAAAACAGGAGGCGGCAGTTTATGGCGGATGTATCGCATGAGATGCGGACACCATTAACGACCATCAGCGGGATTATCGAAGGCCTTCGGAATGACATGATACCCGAAGCCGAAAAGGAAAAGGGCATCGACCTCGTCAGCAAGGAGTCGAAGCGGCTGATTAGGCTTGTGAACGAAAACCTGGATTATGAAAAAATCCGCTCGAACCAGGTTATTCTTTCACGGGAGGATATCCAGTTGTCCGAGGTGTTTGAAATCATTCAGGAGCAGCTTGAGATGCAGGCTGAAAAACGGGGTAATGAAATTAATGTCGATGTCGACGATGACACGATGATTTGGGCTGACTATGACCGGCTTCTGCAAATCCTGATCAACATTACGAAAAACAGCATCCAATTTACAGAACATGGCTTGATTACCCTTGCTGGCTGGATGCGGGACGGAGCCACCATTATCGAAATTTCCGATACCGGAGTCGGCATCGACCCGGAGGAAGTTGAAAAGATTTGGCGCCGTTTTTATAAAGCAGACCTTTCACGGACCGGCAATCCATACGGCGCGTTTGGCCTCGGGCTGTCCATCGTAAAACAGCTCGTCCAGCTTCACGACGGGAAAATTAGTGTATCCAGCGAAAGAGGAGCCGGAACGAAATTTACAATCACGATTCCATATAAGAAGGAAGAGTAAAGCCGCGGGGAGGTTCCCGCGGCTTTTACAATGAATTCCCTGTTCTTTCCCTTATTTTTAAAATGCTCGACTCAGTTTGTTAATAATTTGTTCATATTTTCCGGTTAAGATAGTAACAGATAAGAAAAGGAATATACTAGGAGGTAATCACAATGAGTGATTTTTACCAGGACTATCCTCAAATCCAGCAGCCGCAGCCGGAACCTGAAAAAAAACCGGGCAAATCCGGAAAAATGAAAAGCTTCCTTTCTACCATCAGCGCGGGGGTCATCGGTTCCGCCCTCACACTCGCGGCTGTCAATTATACAGATATCGGTACAAACCTTGATAAACAAGGCTCAACACAGGCGGAAAGCTCAGGCAGCCCGGCTGCAAATCTTGTTCCCGCTTCAACCGCTTCCCAAACAGGATCGGTTGCCGATATGGTTGAAAAAGCATCCAAAGCAATCGTTGGCATTGTCAATTTCCAGCAAAATAACAACCCATTCAGTGATGCCCAGGGAATCGTGGAGCGGGGATCAGGATCAGGCGTTCTTTTTAAAAAGGATGGAAACACTGCTTATATCGTGACAAACAATCATGTAATCGAGGATGCTGAAAAACTCGAAGTATCGTTTTTTGACGGGGAGAAGGCGAAAGCCGAGGTGGTTGGCGCCGATGCCCTGACAGACCTCGCTGTTATAAAAGTAGATGCCAAGTATGTTTCACAAACGCTTGAGTTCGCGGATTCTTCAAGCCTGCGTCCCGGTGATGAAGTGTTCGCAATCGGGAACCCGCTTGGACAGGATCTCTCACGGACCGTCACTCGGGGAATTGTCAGCGCGATTAACCGAAGCATCGATGTGAATACATCCGCCGGCGAATGGAAGCTTGACGTTATCCAGACAGACGCGGCGATCAACCCGGGCAACTCGGGCGGCGCGCTTATTAATACAGCAGGCCAGCTGATTGGCATTAACTCTCTGAAAATCTCGGAAAGCGGAGTGGAGGGGCTTGGATTCGCAATCCCAAGCAATAATGTTGTCCCCATCGTTAACGAAATGATTAAAAACGGCAAAGTCGAACGGCCGTATCTCGGCGTAAGCCTTGCCGATTTTGAGGAAATCCATCCGGCCTTCCTGCAGGACCTTCCTAAAGAGGTCGATTCAGGTACAATGGTTACGTTCGTCCAGCCTGGGTCCGGGGCGGATAAAGCCGGAGTCCAAAAACAGGATCTCATCGTTGCAATCAACGGAAAGAAGGTTGAGAATTCAGCCGATTTAAGGCGCTATATGTACTCAAGCGCCAAAGCCGGTGACAAAGTAAAGCTGAAAATATACCGGAACGGCAAAGAGCGTACAATCGAAGTCACTCTTTCAGGAAATAGTGTCACGAGTTAATTAAAAAAGGAAACGGGCTTTATATAGGCTCGTTTCCTTTTTATTTTTTTCTTAGTTAAACTTAGCTGCTGATTTCCACTCCGGGCACACGCTTTCTGCGGGGCGTCAAAGCAACTACCTGAATATCTTCATGAAAAAGCATCTTTGAAAAGCATCACGCAGATTTGCGACGAGCTGAAGACAGCTTCTTCGAATATTCATTGGCGCAGGAGCAGTAAGGAGCCTCCTCGGCGCCAGCGCCTGTGGGGTCTCCACCTTGCCGCTGCATCCCGCAGGACACTGAATGGCATCCTTGAACTTGCCCACGCACGAAGAAAATGCGTAGCATTTTCGAGGAGTCGGTGCCCTATGTTTCAATCAACTAAGTGAAAAATTAAAACTGTGCCCTTTAACGCAGCCAAATTTTATGCGTTTACCGGAAGCGGCAGCCCAAGCCCTTCGGCGACTCTGGTTCCATACTCCCTGTCTGCTTTCAGGAAGTGGCCGATCTGGCGCAATTTAATGTCATCACGTTCAACCGGTTTCATCGCCGCGACGATATTCGCGACAAGCCGGGCTCTTTCTTCTTCGCTCATAAGACGGTACAGGTCACCCGCCTGGGTAAAATGGTCGTCATGGCTGTACGCGGTGCTGGCAGCAGAGCCTGTGACCTCATAAGGCGCGATATTATTCTCCGGCGTTTCCTTCGGGCCGCTGAAGCTGTTCGGCTCATAATAGACCGCTCCGCCGCCATTGGTATCAAACCTCATTTGCCCGTCGCGCTGGTAATGGTTCACATCGTTGCGGGGGCGGTTGATTGGCAGCAGGTTGTGGTTTACACCGACACGGTAGCGATGGGCGTCAGAATAGGCGAATAGGCGTCCCTGAAGCATTTTATCTGGCGAAGCTTCGATTCCCGGGACAAAGTTCCCCGGAGAGAATGTAGCCTGCTCAACTTCCGCGAAATAATTTTCCGGGTTTTTATTCAGGACCATCCGGCCGACTTCCTGAAGGGGATAATCCTTTTGGGACCAAACCTTCGTTACGTCGAACGGATCCCAGCGGTATGTATCCGCATCCGCCAGCGGCATAATTTGCACATATAGCCTCCATGCCGGATAATCGCCATTTTCAATCGCATTATGCAAATCTTCAATATGGTAGTCGGGATTGGTTCCCGTAATTTCAGCGGCTGTTTCAGCGGCCAGGTTTGCGATGCCCTGTTCAGTTTTAAAGTGGTATTTCACCCAATAGGCTTCCCCCGCGGCGTTCACCCATTTGAATGTATGGCTGCCAAAGCCATGCATATGGCGGAAAGTCGCCGGAATGCCGCGATCAGAGAACAGGATCGTGACCTGGTGGAGCGATTCTGGCGAAAGCGACCAGAAATCCCAAACCGCATTCGGATTTTTGAGATGCGTTTTTGGATTTCGTTTCTGTGTATGGATGAAGTCAGGGAACTTAATAGCGTCCCGGATGAAAAATACAGGAGTATTGTTTCCAACCAGGTCGTAGTTTCCTTCCTCGGTATAGAATTTTACCGCGAAGCCGCGTGGGTCGCGAACCGTGTCGGAAGACCCGAGTTCGCCAGCTACTGTTGAGAATCGGATAAACATTGGAGTGCGCTTGCCAACTTTAGAGAGAAAATCAGCCTTTGTAAATTTGCTTACATCTTTTGTTACTTCGAAATAGCCATGGGCTCCAGCGCCTTTTGCGTGGACGACCCTTTCAGGGACGCGCTCCCGGTTGAAATGGGCCAATTTTTCAAGCAAGTGGACATCCTGGATGAGAGTCGGACCGCGATGTCCGGCGGTAATTGAATTTTGGTTGTCGCCAACCGGTGCTCCCCAGCTCGTAGTCAGCTTCTTTTTGTTTTCCATGATTCAGCCTCCTAATAACATTATTAACACAGTGTAAAGATTACTTAAAAATATTAATTTTTACTTTATAATAATTATAATCTAATTTGAAGATAAGGCAAAATTTTTGCCCAGCTTAATAAAAAAATATATGGCCAGGCAGTATCGGTTATGACTACTTTAGTGTGAATCGGACCGCCTTCATGGGCCCCGAGAAAAAAGGGTACAAAAAAAGCAGCAGGCAAATGCCTGCTGCTTTCCTTTGAAGCGATGTCCGTCCTAGTCATTAATGACGACGGCCTGGCTTCCCATCTGTTCCCAGGCCTTAATAAAGTTGTTTCTGTCAGCCTTCCTGTCCTTCGTTCCATACGGATCATTAAAGTAAATATAGTCTTCGTCAAATCCCGTGACCGCGACACTGTGCATATTGAACGTTATTTTAACCTTTCCTTCAGGGGTATCCCATGTTTTAAAATTGGCTTCCTGCAACGGCGCGTAGGCTGTGTTGATTATGACCCAGACAGGCGAACCGCCGGCAAGTTTTTCAATTACTTTATTAAACGGCTGCCCTGTCAGGTTCTCAGCGTTTGAACCGGCATACTCCTTAGCCAGCTCAAAAATCGGTCCATGGTACACTCCAAGGCCGGGCCCGACCTCCATATTTCCGACAAACCCTGTATAAGGATTTCCGTATTGTCCATTTTTATATCGCAAAGGAACCCGTTTTACCTTTTTCGCCAAATCTCCCTTTGAAACACCGATTCCCTTATAATTCAAGACCATTGCCAGGCTCGTCACTTCGCAGCCATTGTACAGCCTTGGCTCAGCCATTTGATTTAACAGCGGTACATCAAGCTTAATTTTTTCCACAGGCTTTGGCGGCTGGGGGACTTCCTTCTTTTGGAGATTTCGCTGCGCCTTTGAGGCATCCGCATTTATCCTTGTGGCATTTTCTTTTTTCAAAAAGGATAACGCCTTCTCTGTTTTTAAAAGGAGTGAAGCCTTCTCCTGGTTAGGAAGAAGAAAAAATCCTATAAGCACGACCAGTACGAGCACCAAGCTTCCATAACCAAACAGTTTTCCCATAACACCATCCCACCCTGAACTCCCTAATCAGTTTGCTCTATCTCTATGAAAGTACTTACCCTTTAAATTTTAGCAAACAAACCAGAATAATCCACTACGAGGCGTTGAAATAGGTTAAATTGCCTAAATTTCCACAAAAAAAAGCACGGGCTTTTTGCCCGTGCCTATGCCTATTCCATTATTCGGCTTTTGAAGCCTGGATTTCAAATGTAATTTTAATTTTATCCCCAACGAGGACGCCGCCTGTTTCAAGAGCCGCGTTCCAAGTAAGGCCGTAGTCTGCGCGGTTAATGCTGCCAGTACCGCTGAAGCCAACCTTTTCGTTGCCCCATGGATCTTTTCCTGAACCTTCATAAACTACACTGAATGTTTCCGGGCGTGTTACTCCGCGGATTGTCAGGTCGCCTGTTACATCGTATTCGCCTTCATCTGTCTTCACGATATTAGTGGAAGCAAAAGTAATTTTCGGGTTGTTTTCCGCATCGAAGAAATCTGCTGAACGAAGGTGGTTGTCACGATCCGCATTATGCGTATCAATGCTTGCCGCATCAATCGCGAAAGAGATTTCCGCGTTTGTCAGATCGTTTGGATCCGCTTCAACGGAAGCATCGAATGCCTGAAAACTCCCTTTAACGTTTGCGATCATCATATGCCTTACAGAGAAGTCTACACTGCTGTGCGCCGGGTCAATTGCCCATTTTGCTTTAGTCATTTTCTTTTCCTCCTTAAGTTATGTTGATGCTAAGTATCTTTAATTTGAGATAATGTATTTCAAAATTTATTATATAAAGGGACATCTTATTTTGTCAAACAAAAAAGTAAATTTATTTAAAACAAGATGGACGATTTCGCCCCGCAGGATTGAAAGTGTGGAAGGAGGGTATACTTAAATGGGCTTTGCCGGCTGTTTTTTGCTAAAACAGCGGCATAATGGATAATCAATAATGGCAGGAGGAATAACCATGAGTAAAGACTTAACAACAATCGTCAACAAACAGGTAGCCAACTGGAGCGTCTTGTACATCAAGCTCCATAATTATCACTGGTATGTAACTGGACCTGAATTTTTCACGCTCCATGCAAAATTCGAGGAACTTTATAATGAAGCCAACATCCATATTGATGAGCTAGCGGAGAGGCTGCTCGCTCTGGGAGAAAAACCTGTTGCAACCATGAAGGAATGCCTTGAACTATCCTCCGTTAACGAAGCGGAAGGAAAGGAAAGCGCAACTGATATGGTCCGCTCGGTGGTGGGCGATTTTACCACATTGATCGGTGAATTGAAGGAAGGCATGGATCTTGCCGCGGAAACAGGTGACGAAACAACCGGTGATATGCTGCTCGCCATCCATGCTAGCCTTGAAAAACATGTGTGGATGCTGAACTCGTTCCTTGGAAAATAGGCAAAAAGAAAAACAGGACTGCCTTTTTGGCCAGTCCTGTTTTCGTTTTGAAAAAATAAAAAGCGCCTGCGAATACAGGCGCCGGTCAGAGGAGAAGATGAGATTCGAACTCACGCGACGGTTGCCCGCCCTAGCGCATTTCGAGTGCGCCCCCTTGAACCACTTGGGTACTTCTCCATAATGTTGTTGGAGCGGGTGAGGGGAATCGAACCCCCGCCATCAGCTTGGGAAGCTGGAGTTCTGCCATTAAACTACACCCGCAGGCAGAAATTTTGGTATTAATATGGTCGGGAAGACAGGATTTGAACCTGCGACCCCTACGTCCCGAACGTAGTGCTCTACCAAGCTGAGCTACTTCCCGGAAACGCATGGCTGTGTTGCACGCAGTCTGCGATTTTTAATAAAAGTGCGGATGAGAGGACTTGAACCTCCACGGGGTTGCCCCCACTAGAACCTGAATCTAGCGCGTCTGCCGATTCCGCCACACCCGCATGTCTAAGAAAACAGCATAAATAATATACCATAATAATGATATTTTTTGAAGAGGAAATTTATACTGCTGGGAAAATCTTTTTTCATCAAAAAATTGTTTATTGTGGAATTTGGTAATAAAATGGAGATATATGGTAGAAAAAGTGTATCCAAGTTTCTTCTTGGTCCTTAACCGATTGCCAACAGTTCGGGGTACAAGACCGATTTAAAGATAAGCCTTAGCTTTAAAAAAGATAGGAAACTTCAAGAAATGGCTGCAATTATTTTTGAAAAATCCAGAATGGAGGAGACAGGCATGTTTACTGTCAAGCCGGTGGGCCGGGTATGCAACAATCGCAAAGAAGTAAAGGACGATTACTGGGGAGATGTCATTTCGGAAATTGAAATGAACGAAATTCTGGATGGGAAATGCCTTGAAGGGATTGAGGATTATTCCCATCTGGAGATTTTGTTCCTGTTCCATCTCCTCCCAGAGGATAAAATTGAATACTGCGCGAGAAGGCCGCGGGATAATCCGGATTGGCCCGTGACAGGGATTTTTGCTCAGCGGGGCAAGGACCGCCCGAACAGGATTGGCGCAACGATTGTCCGCCTCCTGAAGAGGGAAGGAAATAAGCTGATGGTGGCGGGGCTGGACGCGATTGACGGCACGCCGGTGATTGATATTAAGCCTGTACTGGAAGAATTCTTGCCGAAAGAAGAAGTCCGGCAGCCAAAATGGGCATCCGAACTGATGGAGAATTATTGGAAATAACCTGTACAACCCGCCATATGCCATGTGTGGCCTCTTCGCCAAAAAATAGTAAAACAAGGCGGCCTCAAAAAGGGGCCGCCTTTAAAAATCATAAACTATATTCGTAATAGTCCTGCGCATGGTAGGATTTGAAACCGCATGATTCATACAGTCCGAGCGCATGGGCATTTTTTGCTTCGACTTCCAAAAACAGCGGCCGGCCTGCCCGATCCTCTTTGGCAATAATCCACGAAAGTGCCTTCCTGCCAATCCCTTTTCCTTGAAATTCCGGCAAAATCGCGAAACCATAAATCCAAGCTTCACCATTCGGGTGGTCGACACGCATCTTTCCGACCGGCTGCCCATTCGCTTCAATGATATAATAATTTTCATTGCTGCTTTCCTTCAGCACGCGGTGAAAGGCTGCTGCTTCCAGTTCGGTAAACCCAAAGCATTCCACTTCCAGGCGAACTTCGAGGTCATTGTCTTGATTGGTTGATTGGCGCAGGGTAACCCCTTCACTTGAAGGAGGAGCGGTTCCGTCCCACTTCATCTGGTACTCGGTCACATGGTATCGGTTCGGGACGGTTTCAAGAAACCCCTTGGCCGAGATGGAGCCCGCTGGCGCGTTCAAGAGAATCTGCCTTGTGCCGCGGTTTTTCGCCTCTTCAATCGCTTCATTGAGAAGTCCGGTGAAAATTCCTCTCCTCCGCCAATCGGGGTGCACCATTCCGCACAATTCAACCTTGTTGCCGAATCCATAAAGGCCTAGGAATCCAACAAGCGTTTCATTTTCGTAATGAAAAAAGTCATCTTTGCTTCCTTCTTTTCTTGCGGCGAGCATATCCCAGTTCAATTTCAACTCGAACCCGCCATCCCGCTCGCACACGGCCTGTAATTCTTTTATTTCTTTCAATTGCTTTTCTGTCAGCATGAATGAACCCCCTAGCCTTTTAAAAATCCACATTACCTATTCGGTATCGCTGAAGATTAATCCTGCAATCGCCCGGCATAGTCCACGAAGAGCTTCGAAATGAGCGGCAGGGTTTTGCTGATGTTGTACACAAGGTAAAAATAGCGCTCATCGTGAAAGCCTTCAATCTCATACATGTTGACCATGTTCAGGCCTGCATAGTCACGCGCGGCAATTTCAGACATAATCGCGATGCCGATTCCTTGCCTGACGAACTGGATCAAGCTTTGCCCGGAATCGGTATATGCAATGATATTCAATTGTTCTTTCGGAATGCCTGCTTTTTTCAAAAAACGTTCCAGCAAAGAGTTCGTTCCGGAATCGGAATGCCTCATTACAAATGGATGGCTTTTTACCTCATCAATCTTCACAGCGCCTGAAAACTTGATATTTGTGGGGGTTACAAGGACAAGTTTTTCCTGCAATAAAGGAAGATACCTTAATTTTTCATTTTCATATTTTTCCCCAAGCAAGCCGACATCGACTGATCCGCCAAGGACTTTATCCGCAACGGCCCTTGAGGGATATTCAGAAATATTAAAGGTCGCGGCCGGATATTCGGCGCGGAACTCCTTGATCATTTTTGGGACGAGAAATTGGCCCGGAACAGAACTTGCCGCCATCCGGATTGTTCCGCGGAATTCTGCCATGCCCCTATTCAGGTCAAGGAGCGCTTCATCTTTTAAAAGAAGGAGCTTCTGGGCCCAGAGATACAGGCGTTCCCCATGGGGAGTCAGGATATTTTCCCGGCCAACCCTGTCGAAAAGTTTAACATCGAGCATTTTTTCAAGTGACTGGATATGGGATGAGACGGTTGACTGGCTAAGGAATATTTCCTCCGCGGCCTTTGAAAAGCTTTTATGCTCAACCACTTTTGTGAAAACAAACAATTGATGAAAATCCACGCGCCATCCTCCTTTATGCATAAAAACGATTAATTAAAATCGGTAATATCGATAAGGATAGAGTACCATGATTTTTTTTCCAGGACAAAGGGGAAAAGAAAATCCGCCGGATGTGCCTCCGGCGGAAGTTGATGATAGAACTTGCCCGTAAATCCACGCGGGGTAGCCCCGTGGAATAAGTTATGGCTGGATATAGGGACCTTGCCTCAAATGCCCGGTAAGTTCCCTCATATGGTGGGAGAATACTTCATATCTGACCCAGGCAAGGGGAAACTTCATGGCAGGCTTGCTTTCCTGTCCGTAAACAAGTACATGCCTTTTTGTATATTCGACCCGCTCGATTTCATGGAGCAGGATGCCTTCCCGTTTTTTCCCATCCTGGAGGATGAGCTCGTGCCCGACAATCGAAATGCTCTTTGTTTTATTTTTCTTCAGCTCGTTTATAGTCAGGGCAACGCCGGCGAGCGTGAACAAGAGCGATGGCAATAACGGGCCTTCGAAACCTCTCATGGCGTTCCGGATCCAATGCATGATCAAAAGTCCATAGAAAAACCACATGCCCTTGCTTAGCCGCGGTTTGCTTTCGTAGAAAACACTGTTCTCGACCTCTGATTTTACCTCTTCCCGCCTTTTGAAAAATGCCTCTTTGTGCCCTTCGATCGACATGGAATCCAACTCTTCGAATTCGGTATACGTGCCGTCCCAAAGATGTGCCGTATCATCGCCATCCTCAAGCGCAAAGGCGCCTGCCCAGCCAATGAATTCCCTGTCAAGTTCCTTAAAGCCCATCATATAGAAACGGATTGGCTGTCCATAGTAATTCTCCGTTTCCACCTTGTCGATAATCCGAATATTCTCCGGAAAATGGGTTGCGCCATCTTCATCTTCAGGAAAGTTGACGATGGTCGAAAACAGCCTTGTTTTCGCTAGGTGCGGCTGCTTGCCTTCTTTTATAGGATAGAGATGCTCCAGATCCATTTCCCGCAATTCCCAATAGGCCATCTCGGCGCTTTCAATATTTTCCGCGCAATCGGCGATGATGGTTTGGTCGAACGGAAGATTTTTGGCAAGGCAAACAAGCAACGCTTCCGTCTTTATGAATGGATCATTGAAAGACAAAGCCTCAAGAAGCTCCTTTTCGGACTCCTCCGAGAAATAATATTTCATAAGAGTTAGGAAAAGCCTCATCCTGCTCCTGATGTAAAAATAATTTTCCTTCCAGGCTGTATAAACGAATTTCGAGGAATAATCCTTGTCAAAATTCAGGTAAAGCACCTTTGCCGCCTGGTAATCTTCAAGCAGAATTGGAAGGACAGCCTGTTTTTTATAGCCTTTATCCACTTCCGATGAATTGACGCAAAGAAGCAAATCATACATCATGAACTTATAATGCTCCGAGCGCAGCCTATCCAATGTTTTATCCAGGATGTCCCTTGCCAGGACGGGATAGGTTGTTAGCTCTCCGATTGGAATCGTAAACGTTTCCGTCCCGTTTATGAGGCCAACAATCTTTTCTTCGAGAAAGTGGAAGATCTCCTCATTTTCGGTGCCGAGCAAGTATTCAATTGCCCTTTCTTTTGCAGCGATGCTCAGTCCGTCAAAGTTTTTAACCAGGCAAACAACAACTTCCTCGATTGAAAAATTGCAGACAAAATCCGTCAGATAATACGAAGGATTGTCCCACTTGTCAACCGGCTCTGGAAAATTCCCCGCTGCCGCGATAATCATATCTCGAAGCACATCCACCTGCACTTCAAGGTTTTCCACTTGCCTGTACTCATAAAGCTGGTCAAGCCCTTCAAACCTCTTTTGCGGATTATCGCTCTTAACCAACCTTATAATCGACCGTAATTTTAACTCGTACAAATTCTCCCCACCCGTTCGGAAATCTGCTATATATAACTATCTATTCCTATTATTCTATTTTATATTATTCCTATCATCAATCCCAAAACGTGGAAAAGGTGAAGCAGGGACGAATCTTTTTTTCTACCGCTAATTAATGAAGCGGAAGACATAACCATTGCCTTAGTTTCTATAAAATTGACGGGCTTTATGCCCTATTAAATGAGTTAGGAAGGAATTACTAAAATGAAAGGAAGTGAGGTTATGTATAGCCAGGCACCATATCCGGTCAGGGTGGAGTGGGGCAGACGGGGAGCACGGGAAGCGGCCGAGCGCGGCGATATTGTCATCGTCGTCGATGTGCTAAGCTTTTCATCAACAGTTGTGACCGCATTGCATGCGGGGTGCGAAATTTTTCCGTATCCTCCCCATCTTGATGGAAAGGCATATGCGGAGCAAGTTGGCGGGGAATACATCCTTGGCAGGTCTGAAGCAGCCAAGTTCGGCAAGGCGACCCTGTCACCGGTCTCCTTTAATTCCTCGCTTAAAGGAAAAAAATTCGTGCTGACATCCTTGAATGGCGCGTTCTGCACCTGGATTGCAGACAAGGTGCCAGCATTGCTGATTGGCTCACTTCTTAATGCGGAAGGGTCAGCCCAGGCTGCGAATACACTCAGGGAGCGTCTCAAAGCGGATATTACCGTTGTACCATGCGGAGAGCAGTGGAGTGACCCGGCAGACCACGAGGACACTCTCCGGCCCTCGATTGAGGATTACCTCGGTGCCGGGGCAATCCTGTCCTGGCTTGACGGCGAAAAATCACCTGAAGCCCAAGTGTGCATCGGTGCTTTTCAGTCGTCAAAGCATAAATTAAGCGAGCTTATCTGGGAATCCGGCAGCGGAAGGGAGCTGCGGGCAAGGGGTTTTGAAGCGGATGTCATCCACTGCGGAAGGCTTAATGCTTTTGCTACTGTGCCGCTTTTATCCGAAAACAAATTCATCCATGCGCATGAAAAGTTCATTTTCCTCAATGAATAACTTCCCAGCCTTTTCCGAAACCTATTGGAAAAAGGAGGCCACACAATGGAGAACGAAACGGTCATCAAGGAGCTGAATGCCTTTTTAAAAGGACAATATATGGGCATCCGCGCGTATGAACACCTAATCGAAAGGCTTGACGATCAGGAAGTCAAAACAATTTTCCAGGGATTTCAACAGGACCACCGGCTTCACGCCGCAATCGTTGCCGAGCGGATTCAGAATCTTGGAGGCGTTCCGGAAAACAATGAAGGCCTTGTCGGAAAAATTCAGGGATTCATGAGCGAAATGATGATGCCGAAAGACACCGAGGGAATTGTCAAACTGGCGTTAAAAGGCGAAGATGTTTACGGAATTCAATTGTCGGAGGAAATCGTCAAAGGGGACCTTGATCCCGAAAGCCGGAAGATGGTTGAAAGCATCCTTGATACCGATCGGCGCCATGTAACAGCGTTGAATAATCTTGTCCATTAAATAGAGTTGACAGCCGCTATTCCTCTTATCGGGAAGGCGGCTTTTTACATGGGTTATGTGCCTGCCTTTTCATCAATGCGCTGATTATCATTTGCTTTTTTTCCGGAAAACAAGGAAAATCAAAACTAAATGATTGAAGAAGAAAGCAGGGATTTTATTGCCTGATTTTATAGAGCTTGGAATATCAATAGAAATGGCGGGGATTTTGAAGGAGAACGGAATCGCCGTTCCAACGCCAATCCAGCAGCTGGCGATCCCGGTCGTGCTAGATGGGAAAGACATCATTGCCCAGGCACAAACCGGAACGGGGAAGACACTTGCCTTTATCCTGCCGATTATCGAAAAAATTGACACGGATGCGGACCGAATTCAGGCGCTCATTGTCACCCCGACAAGAGAGCTCGCCCTCCAGATAACAAGCGAGCTTGAAAAGCTTGTCGCATCCAAGGATATAAGCGTGCTGGCAGTTTATGGCGGCCAGGATGTAGAAAAGCAGCTTAAAAAACTTGAGAAGCGGGTACATATTGTCGTTGGGACGCCGGGAAGGCTGCTCGATCATATTCGCAGGGAAACGGTCCGCCTTGGAGAAATTTCGTTCCTTGTCCTCGATGAAGCGGATCAAATGCTTCATATCGGTTTCCTGAACGAGGTGGAGACCATCATCCGTGAAACCCCATATGACAGGCAGACGATGCTTTTTTCCGCGACGATGCCCGAAGATGTCCGAAAGCTTGCCAAAAAACATATGCGGGAGCCTCAGTATATGCAGGTTGAAAAAACACAGGGGCCGGCTGAAACCGTCAACCAACTCGCCGTCCAAACAACCGACCGCGGCAAGCAGGGCGCCATAATGGAACTAGTGCGGACGCACAGGCCGTTTATGGCGGTCATTTTTTGCCGGACAAAAAGGCGGGTCGGCAGGCTGCATGAAGTACTGAAAGCAAATGGCTTTTCATGCGAGGAACTGCATGGCGACCTTTCCCAGTCAAAGCGGGAGCAAGTGATGAAAAAATTCCGCGATGCTGAATACCAGCTGCTCATCGCCACGGATGTTGCAGCTAGAGGCCTTGACGTTGAAGGCGTTACACATGTCTTCAATTATGACATCCCCGAGGATGCTGAAAGCTATGTCCACCGGATTGGCAGGACAGGCCGGGCCGGGACGAAAGGGCTCGCGATTACCTTGTTCACCGCGGCTGACCGGGGGATGCTGAACGAGATTGAAAAAGAACTGAACATCCGGATCAAAAAGGAAATCATGGAAGGCGCGAAAGATAAACCGTCTCCCGCTGAGTCCGCACAGAAATCCCGGGACGGAAGAAAGCCGTCCGGAAAACCCCATCATAGGGGCGTCCAAGGGGCAAAGAAACCGAAATCCGAAGCCGCCGAACCTGGGCGCCGTGACAAATCCCTTCAAGGCCGAAAACAAGATGCCACAGGCGGTAAAAATCGTCCAGCCAGCCAGGGAAAACAACAAATGGGCGCTGGGAAAAAAAGAGACATGGCTCCTCGGGGAGGAAAGGCCAGCACCAAACAGGCAGGCGGTTCACCGAACAAATCCACCCGCCAAGGCCGAACCCGGGGTAAACGGTAATACGGAAGAAATAATGCTTGAACCGGCGCGGTAAAATTCCGCCTGGCAGTTTGAATGCAATAAACAACTTCTTAGGAGAGCATAATGGAAAACTGGATTATTTCAATCATGAATGAATTTGGATACATAGGGATATTTTTGTTGATTGCCCTAGAGAATATTTTTCCGCCGATACCATCGGAGGTTATTCTTACCTTCGCCGGCTTTATGACAACAACTTCTAACTTGTCGGTCACTGGGGCTGTCGCGGTTTCAACCCTCGGCTCCGTCGCGGGCGCGGCAGTTTTGTATGGAGTCGGCCGGCTGCTTGATGTCGAACGGCTGGAACGGATTGTCGACCGTTGGGGCAGATTTCTCCGCCTTACGAGAAAAGACCTTCACAAGGCGGATGCTTGGTTTAGCCGCCGCGGCGTGTGGACGGTGTTCTTTTGTCGGCTCGTTCCGCTGGTCAGGAGCCTGATTTCAATCCCGGCGGGAATGGCGAAGATGAAATTCCCACTGTTCCTTCTTTTGACCACAGCAGGAACATTGATTTGGAATACGATTCTCGTTAACGCAGGCGCAATGCTTGGGGCATCCTGGGAAACTGTCGCCGGGTTCATGGACACTTTCTCGAATGTCGTTTACGTCCTTCTCGCCGGAGCGGCCCTGTACCTCGGCGCCAGGTTTATAAAAAAGCGCGTGTAACCACTCGCATGTCGATGCAAATAAAAGGGTTCCAGCCGTCCAACGTGAACTATGCCCTATAAAGTGGACAGTTAAATAAAAGGCCTAACTTGCTATGCAGCTAGTAAATGACTCCAGTATTGTGCCGGAGTCATTTTATTTAGACTCCATTGGTATCGTTCATTGTTGTATTCCTGGATATAGTTGCCGATCACTTGTGAAAGTTCTTTAAAGGTTTTGCACGCCGAATAATCTGCCTCATCCTTCATATGGCCAAAGAAAGATTCCATAGGGGCATTATCCCAACAATTTCCCTTTCGGGACATAGACTGAATAAGGCTCATTTTCTTAACCCTTTTCTGAAATTCAGGGTGCGTGTAATGAAAGCCTTGATCTGAATGGAGGATGGCACCAGGATGGATCATTCCCTTAAAGGATTGACGTAGTTTCTTAAGTGTTTGATAAACAATGTCCATCTTCAGATTGGTGGACAGGTGATAAGCAACGATTTCCCTTGTGGCGGCATCTTTAACGCATGAAAGGTACGCCGGATGCCCGGCTCCATAGTAAACATAGGTGATGTCTGTAAGGTAGACTTTGCCTGGGACATCCTGAGCGAACTCCCTGTTGAGTATGTTTGGAAGGGCCTTGTGTTCCTGATTGGCCTTGGCCATTTTCCTATAGGGATTCATCTGCCTGATTTTTGCGACAAGGTTAAAGTTCCTCATAATCCGGCGAATCTTCTTATGGTTCATTACCACTTGTTTATTGTTTTCGAGGTCCATTTTGATAACAAGGGCACCGGCCTTACCTTTCTTCTTATCAAAGGTTTCCTTTATCAATTCATAATCCTTCCAATCGTTCTCAAGCCTCTCGGCTCTTTTACCTTCGGCCTTTATCCAAGTATAATAGCCGTTCCTGCTTACGCCT
>NZ_QNQT01000029.1 GCF_003362805.1 Neobacillus piezotolerans | reverse complement strand
GATGGGCTTCATCATCCTTGTCGCTGGAGCAAACGCTGGCAAATATGGCCTAGACCGCTATGTGCTTCCCTTCATCAACAAGACTGTATTCAAAAAAGATGCCCAGCTTCAAGAGTAGGTTCACAAGCTAGATTATCTTTTGAATGAAATAGCTGCCTAAATCACAACTTGAAAAATTTTATATAAAAGATGCCTGCTTATTGAGATTCAATAACAGGCATTTTTTTTATTTATAGATTGATATTCATTTTGTTTTTTCAGTAGAAGTCCTCCCGGTAGTCCCCCGATCCAGTTGAAGGCGTTATTAAAAGACCACAAAAGTCAACCAAGTTGACGAATTAGTCGTTTTCTGATATTATAAACTTAGTTGACAAATATTCCGAGGTGAGCAAATGTTTTCTATTGGTGACTTTATGATTTATTCTGCACATGGCATTTGCAAGGTTGATGATATTTGTGAAAAAACAGTGTCAGGCATAACAAAGACTTACTATGTACTGCATCCTATTGACAATTATGGAGATTTAACCATAAGCAGTCCTGTTGATAATGAAAAAGTGAATATGCTGGAACTTATGACTCAAGGGGAGGCGAATGAACTCCTTGAATCGTTCAGGTACCCAGGATTGAAATGGATTGAAAACCCAAATATTCGTAATAGGCAGTATAACGATATCGTAAAAACGGGCAACCGAAAGGAAATTGCCAAAGTTGTAAAGACACTGATGCAAAAAAAGCTGGATGCTGAACTTCATGGTAAAAAACTTTACGAATCAGACCGCAGGCTGTTGGACCATATCCAGCACGTCCTTTTCAAAGAATTGGCAATATCGCTCGACACTACAGTTGAAGAAATAAATGAAATGGTCGTAAAGCTGGTTAAGCTATCAACTAAAAAAAGAATGCCCGTGTAATTCGGCATTCTTTTTTTGTGTAATTTCCAATAACTTATACCTTCCAATCAAGCTTTAAAATGTTTTTAAGTTCCTCTACCTTCTCGGCCCCTATGTTCTCGGCGATTTTTTTTTCAAGCTGTCCCTTAAGGGCTACGATTTTTTCGTAGCATTGTTCACCTAGTGGGGTTAACTGGATACACTTCTCTTTCCTGTTGTTTTCCGCGTTCCTGATTTCCACTAATCCTTTTGAGGCAAGGTTTTTGATAAACTTATGGATCGCCTGGCGGGAAATCTCCACATTCTTTGTCACATATGATATTGTCGGCTGTTTTTTATAAATCCTGGCCATTATATACCACTCAGAATTTGAAATATAAATCTCGCTATTTTCGTTCCAGGCTTTTCCCAAGATGCTCCTGAGCAAGCTATGCCGCTCGCTTATTAAATCTATCAGATCCAAATTTTCCAAATCAGAGTTTGAATTCAAAGGGATTCACTCCATTCACCGTCTTCGCCCCTACTATACAAAACCCGTTATTGGATGTCAAACTGGTTTACAACTACCTTGCAGCCTTTTTAAGTAAAAAGTATATAGGCTAAGTTCCTGCACGCCCAATAAGGCAGCCTGCCAACCTTTCATTCGGTTGGCTTTTCACGATAAAAGAGCCGGCTATTTCCGCTTCCAATTAAGCCTATTTGTGACCTTGGTCACACCTTCGTCAAGAAGCTTTGTCTA
>NZ_QNQT01000028.1 GCF_003362805.1 Neobacillus piezotolerans | reverse complement strand
ATGTTATTGGAATAAAAATAAAAACCCCAAACACAGAAAACCAATTCAACTGAAACCCCAACACAACAGGATCAAAAACAGAAAATAAACTTATTATCATTTTAATCCAAATTCAACTTTATTAGATTTTTTTTCTAACTCGGCCCCCCCTAAAACTCACTCACTCACCATAACCACCCATAAAATAGAAACAAATCTAATCATAACAAAAATCAATCACGGTAAAGGTCTCAACTGAGGAATAATTTCACCTTTTGCCTGACAAACAAAAATTCAAATAAACTTTATACTCTCGTGCTTAATTTAAGAAACTAATACCTGTCTCGGCCATTCACTTACACTAAATTTTTTAAAAAATCTAGAACTCCCCCCACTACTACAGCCACCGGTATAAAACTGTGATTAGCACCACAAATTTCAGAACACTGACCAACAAATGTTCCTGGTCGATTAAAAAAGAGAAAAATCTGATTTAGCCGCCCTGGAATAGCATCAGTTTTTACTCCTATAGACGGAACCGTTCAAGAATGAATTACATCAATTGAAGTAACTACTATCCTAACCCCTACCCCAAACGGTACTAATAATCAATTGTCAGCTTCCACCAAACGAATTTTTCCTCTAGAATTTATATAACTCTCTATTTCTCCTAACAGTATTCTCAAATATTCATAAGACCAAAACCATTGATGCCCAACTACCCTAACAGCTATATCAGCACTGTCTCCTTCCTCTATATAATATAACACCTTAAGAGAAGGAAACACAATAAATACTAGTAAAATACCAGGTAAAACAGTCCACAACCCCTCTAACCGCTGCCCTTCATAAATTCCTCGACTATAAAAATAACCAGCCGATGCTACAAATAAAAAATAACCAACTAAAACTATCACTCCCACTATTACTAATATAATAAAATCATGAAAAAACATTAACTGTTCTATCACAAATGAATTTCTATCCTGAAAATATACCAACCCTCATACAGGCACATTACCTATTAATTATATTTAATTGATTAAAAGTATGAAACATCGGAGGAATATTACACTGTCACTCTAAAAATGTACCCACAAAAAACGCATGATTTGCCTCCCTCTTTACAAACCCCTCCCAAACTAATAGCACAAAATACAACACTCCAAAAAAAGACAAAACAGCCCCTATAGTTGAAACCATATTCCAAAAACTGTAAGCATCTGGATAATCAGAATACCGCCGTGGTATCCCATTTATTCCTAAAAAATGCTGAGGAAAAAACGTCAAATTTACCCCAATAAACATTAAATAAAACTGTAATTTCAACTTTATTTCATTTATTGATACCCCAAAAAACAAAGGAAATCAGTGTAAAACACCTGCTATAATAGCAAACACAGCCCCTATTCTCAAAACATAATGAAAATGAGCCACAACATAATAAGTATCATGAAATACAATATCTAACGAAGAATTAGACAAAATAACTCCAGTTACCCCTCCCAAAGTAAATAAGTAAATAAACCCAACACTTCAAAGCAAAGGAGACTCTATCTTAAAATATGAGCCATACAGTGTAGCTATCCAACTAAATACCTTAATTCCAGTAGGAACCGCAATCAACATCGTAGCCGCAGTAAAATAAGCTCGAGTATCCACATCCATCCCTACTGAAAACATATGATGAGCCCAAACCACAAATCCTAAAACCCCAATTCTCACTATAGCATAAATTATCCCTAAAGACCCGAACGGCTCCCGCTTTCCCGCTGAATAACTAATAATATGTGAAATTATACCAAACCCTGGTAAAATTAAAATATACACT
>NZ_QNQT01000027.1 GCF_003362805.1 Neobacillus piezotolerans | reverse complement strand
CATCTTATTCAATTCGAATAATAAATTTATCAAACAAATTTACAAATAAATCTAAACCAGACTTAAATAATCACTGCTCTATATATTCAAACATCCCCATTTTAGTTATAAGACCTATAGCTGTTTCAATAGGATCATTATTATTATGAATAATAAACCCAGAACAAATACTATTTTTTCCAAATACATATATTAGAATTATTTTAATTACCCTACTAATTGGATTTATAATAGGAATACTACTTACATTTAAAAATAAATTATATATCTTTTTAGGATTATATTCTATTGCTTTATGATCTATTCACTTCATATCAACAAAAATAACAGTTTTATTCTCCCCTTTAATAAATATTTATAATAAGAACGATAAAAACTGACAAGAAATTTATGGTCCTTATAATCTATTTTTAACAAATAAAAAAATAACAAAATTACCAGAATCAAAAAACCTATCCATCTTAACAACCTTATTACTAATTTCAATAATCCCTATTATAATTATATCTTATTTATATAGTTTATTTAAAACACTTTACTGAAGATAAAGAAAACTATACATCTCCATCATGAAATAATGACGTGAACTTCACTATATTATCCTTTACTTAAGTCGAAATTAAGCTGCCTTCAAGCTCATTACAAAGTAGCTAATCGCTATATTAAAAGTTAGCAGCTTTCAAATAAACTTATCGTATGTTACCATATAAACTGATTGCAAATCAATTAAAAACTTCCTTACTTCATTTCATTAACAATAAAAACGCTATTACAGCTCCTTAAAAATCTAATTGGCAGAACAAGTGCATTAAGTTTAAGCCTTAAATATAATATTCAATTATATTATTATACCACTTTATCTCCCTTAACCTCATAATAATCTAATCAATCTAAAGAACCATAAAAATATTCGTATACCAATCCCAATAATAAAATAAAAATAAATAAAAAAAAAACGACTAAACCTATTTCTCTAAATAAAAAAGGAACAGGAAGCATTAAAGAAATTTCGACGTCAAAAATAATAAATAAAATAGAAATTAAAAAAAAACGATAAGAAAAAAATAATCGAGTAGACGAATGAGGATCAAATCCACACTCATAACATCTTAAAATCTCTATATAATAATCTCTTTTATAAAAAACAATTAAAAACAAAAAATATACCACACCAACTAAAAATAAAGATCCAAATAAAATAAAAAACATAATAAATTCTCCTTTTAATTGGAAATTAAACATACTGTAATACTAATATATCACATTAAATAACATTTATCCACCTCATCAATAAACAACAGAAAATAAAAATAATCAAACTACATCTACAAAATGTCAATACCAAACTGCAGCTTCAAACCCAAAGTGATGTCTACCAGAAAAATGTCCACCTAAAAAACGAATTCAAATAATAAATAAAAATAAAGTACCAACAATAACATGAAATCCATGAAAACCAGTAGACATAAAAAAAGTAGATCCAAAAACAGAATCTCTAATTCTAGTAGAAGACATATAATATTCAAATCCCTGCAATATCAAAAAATACAACCCTAATAACCAAGTCATTATTAAAGAAACCCTAACCCCATATCAATCTTCCTTCAAAATAAGCTGATGAGCCCAAGTTACTCTAACACCTGAAGAAAGTAAAATTACAGTATTTAATAAAGGTACTTGAAAAGAATTAAAAGGATGAATACCCATAGGAGGCCAATAAGACCCTAATTCAATTGTAGGACTAAGTCTAGAATGAAAAAAAGCTCAAAAAAAAGAAAAAAAAAAAAAATTTCTCTTACAATAAATAAAATTATCCCAACTATCAACCCCTTCAATACCACTCTTGAGTGGAATCCCTGAAAGGTTCTTTCTCGAATTACATCTCGTCACCATAACATAGCCACTACAAACAATATTATAAAAGATAATATCAATAAACTTACATCATAAAATATAAATATCTTAATTATTCCAACTACTATAAATAAAGCCCCAAAGCCTACTACTAATGGTCAAGGAGATATATTCACTATATGAAAAGGATGAAAATGCTTTTCCAAAAGTTAATAATATTCTAAAGCATATAATAACAACAAAATTCTAAATACAAATCCTTGAATAATTCTCACACCAAATTCCAATACAAATAACATATTCTGTAATAATAAAGAACCAAAAAACCCAAACACACTAATTATTCTAATTCTAGATAATAAACCAATAATTAAGTGTCCCGCTATTATATTAGCAGCTAATCGAATAGATAAAGTAAAAGGACGAATTAAATGTCTTACTCTTTCAATTATTACTATTAAAGGAGATAATAAAAAAGGTCAACCTTCTGGAACCAAATGAGCACATCTTTCCTTAAATTTACAAGTAAATCCTATTAAAAAAAAGGATATTCAAAATACTAATCCTAAACCTAATGTAATAAACGGATGAGCTGTTCTAGTAAAAATAAAAGGAAATAATCCCAATAAATTACTCAAAAACAAATATATAAAAGTTATAACACACAAAAAATTCAAAGCTAAATAATTAGGAAAAGAAACTTCCTTAAAAAC
>NZ_QNQT01000026.1 GCF_003362805.1 Neobacillus piezotolerans | reverse complement strand
AATTAGGGATATTTTTGGATTTGCTTTCTTTTTTGTTTTTTTTTTATTTATTTGTTTTTTGTTTCCTTATATTTTTATGGATGTAGAGAATTTTATTTCTTCTAATCCTTTGGTTACTCCCGTTCATATTCAACCTGAATGATATTTTTTATTTGCTTATACTATTTTACGTTCTATTTCTAGAAAAATTGGAGGAGTAATCGCTTTAGTTATATCGGTGGTTATTTTATATTTTTTACCTTTTTTTTTGAAGCATCGTTTTCGAAGAACTTTATTTTATTATTTTATAAAGTTTATATATTGGGTTTTTGTTGTAAATTGAATATTGTTAACATGAATTGGTGCGTGTGTTGTAGAATATCCATATATAGGGTTGGGGATAGTATTTAGTTTTTTGTATTTTATAATATTTATAGTTTTTTGAATAATTTATGAAATTCAGGATTTTATAATTTTATAAGTTGTGTTTGGCTTTATTTTAATTGTTTTGAAAACAATTTTTAAGAAATTTTCTTTAAAGTCTGATTGGTTAGTTTAAGTAAAACATAAATTTTGTAAATTTAAAATTAATTAAATATGAATGGAATAATGAATGGTAATATAATAATAAATATTGATAAAGGTAGAAATATTTTTCATCTTATTAATATTAATATATCATATCGAAATCGAGGATATGTTCCTCGTACTCAAATTAATATAATTGTGATTATGATTATAATTGTTATTGAAATGATAGATTTAATAGGACTAAAAAATATTATAGTTGAAATTATTCTTAAAATAAGTATTCTTAAATATTCTGATAGAAAAATTAAAGCAAATCATCCTCCTATATATTCAACATTGAAACCTGAAACTAATTCGGATTCTCCTTCTGCAAAATCGAATGGTCTACGATTAGTTTCTGCTAAACAAGAAGATAATCATATAATAAATAAGAGAATATTTCCAAAAAAAAAGTATAATATATACTGAGATTCTTCTATTTGAGTAAATGAATAGGATTGAGATAATAAAACTAAAAATAAAATGATTATGAAAAATGGTACTTCATAAGAAATTATTTGTGCAACTCTTCGAATAGATCCTAAATGACAATATTTTGAATTAGTTGATCATCCAATAAGTAGAATGAAATATACTCCTATTCTTGATAAAATAAAAAATATTAATAAATTATGTTTAATGTCAATTAAGGTTGAAAAATTATATATTATTAATGGGATTATGCATAGGGAGATAAATAAAGAAAGAAAAGGAGTTATAAATGATAATGTAAAGTTTATAGATTCTAAAGATAATAAATTTTTATTAAAAAGTTTAATAGCATCTCTAAAGGGTTGAAGAATTCCTATAATACCTACTTTATTAGGTCCTTTTCGAATTTGAATATATCTTAAAATTTTTCGTTCTAATAATGTATAAAAAGCTACTCTGATTAGAATTCTAAGGGAAATCAAAATAAAATTTAAAAATGAGGTAATTATATATAGTTAATTAGATTCTAATTCTAATGCATTATTCTGCCAATATTATAATACTATTATTTTCTTAGGTCCTTTCGTACTAGAAGAATTTTGTTAGAAGATAGAAACCGACCTGGTTTACACCGGTCTGAACTCAAATCATGTAATTTTTTAAAAGTCGAACAGACTTTCTTAATTAACTATTGCGTAAATTAGAATATTAAATCAACATCGAGGTTGCAATCTTTATTTTAAATAAGATCTTAAAAATTTTATTACACTGTTATCCCTACGGTAACTTAATTATGTTATTAATTATATTAGGTCAAATTAAATATTTAATATTATTAAAGTAATAATTAATTAACTGCCCCAGTTAAACTGAAGTGAAGTTCGATAGGGTCTTATCGTCTTTCTTTTTAAAAATTGTTTTTTTACAATTAAAATAATTTAAATAATTTTTTAAAAAAAATCTATTGAGATGTTAAGTCTTTTGTTCTAGTCTTTAATTAAAAGACAAATTATTATGCTACCTTAGCACAAAAGCGGCTATTTAAATTTCATTGAGCAGACTTTATTATTAATTAATGCTAATAAAAATGTTTTTGTTAAACAGTCACTCAATTTTGGATGAGTTTTTATTAAAAATATTAATAGTTTACTTATATTATCATTATATTTTTATGTAATATTTTTAAAAATATTATAATTTGAGAATTTTTATTAGTGTAAGTTATTATACTTTTTAAATACTATAAGTTTTTAATTTGATTTTAAAGATTTTAAATTGATTTAATAAATTATTTTATTAAATTTTATTTAAAATTATTTTTTTCTTTTTAAACCAGATATAATATATACGAAAATGTTTAATTTCTATTAATAATTTTAATAATTTTTTGAAATAAATATTATAAATATTAATAGATCATATAATTTCGGGATTAGAAAATTTTTTTTTTTAAAATTGATAAATCCTGATACCAAAGGAACATGGTTTTTCTTTTTAATAATTGTATATACCTTTTCAGTTTTAATATAAGTGTTATTGTAATATAATAAAAAAAATTTTTTTAATAAAAAATATTTATGGAAGTTATAAAAGATTATTTTCAGTGTAAGTGAAATACTATAAAAGTTTATTTGATCTTGATACTTTTTCCAAAATATCAACTATGTTACGACTTACCTTATTTTTGATAAGGGTGACGGGCGATATGTGCACATTTATTATCTAAATCATATAAGAATATTATTAATATATTACTTTTAAATCCTTTTTTATAAAATATTATTATATAATAATCCTTAAATTAATTTTAAAGTAACCCATTATTTACTTTAATATTGATTACACCTTGACCTAACTTTTTATTTTTTATTGAAAATATTATTATAAAATTAGTTTTTTAGATGGCGGTATATAAATTTTTAATTAAAGTTAAAATTAACGTGGGTTGTCGATTAAAAAACAGGTTCCTCTAATAAGATGAAATGCCGCCATTATAATTAGGTTTTAATTAAAATTTTTACTTCCTAAATTTTTTAATATACTAGGGTATCTAATCCTATTTTAAATTTAAAATTTTTTTTAATTTTTTTTTTATATATTTGTATAATGAAATTTTATCTTAAATTAATTGGTATATAAATATATTAATTTTAATGTTATTTAATATAATTAGATTACAAGTATAACCGCGATTGCTGGCACTTAAATTTATCAATTATATTATTAATTATTCTTTTATATTTTATAAGGAAAGATGATTTTAAAACAAAATTATTTTTATATTTTAATATTAATTGATTATATTAACACTTTTTATATTGTTTTTCTATTAGATACGATATATCTCTATAAAAATCAAATTTTTATGTGCGTTGACACTTTAATAGATTTACGAATAATAAATGAAAATGAATGATTTTTTTTTTTCACTATTTTACTAAAATCAAAGGAAAAAAAATCCATACCTCAAAACTTTTTAAAGTTATTATTATGCGAGGACATTTATGATATTCGAACGTAATTTTAATGTAAATTTTTTGTACTTCATTATATGTAACTCTTCATTTTTATGAATTGGAGTTCTAGGATTAATATATATATATATATTTAAAACTTATTAGAAATAGGAATTGTATATCCGTCCAGGCCCCGGCGGGGGGGAAAAGCCGGGGCCTGGGGGGGAAACGTATATACTTCTTCTTGATTGATAAATAAATATAGAGTGTAGTATTATATATGTATATAATTGTGTTTATTATATTCCTTTGTTCTCATTATTTGTATGAGAGAGGATAGAATAAGGTGAGA
>NZ_QNQT01000025.1 GCF_003362805.1 Neobacillus piezotolerans | reverse complement strand
TTGCCAAGGTGGGGGTCGCGGGTTCGAATCCCGTCTTCCGCTCCATTTGATCGGCGGCATAGCCAAGTGGTAAGGCAAAGGTCTGCAAAACCTTTATTCACCGGTTCGAATCCGGTTGCCGCCTCCATAAAGTCCAATTCATTTTATTATGCCGGTGTGGCGGAATTGGCAGACGCGCACGACTCAAAATCGTGTTCCGAAAGGAGTGCCGGTTCGACCCCGGCCACCGGTATCAAATTAAAGCCAATGCTTTGAGTCATTCAGAGCATTGGCTTTTTTCTTTTTTGCCGTGTTACAGCCGAGATATATCTTGATTGGTCATTTTATCTTCTAAATGCCGAATTAATTGTTCTTTCGTTTGATACAAGGAAATCACAGAGATTTCAACTTCTGTTAGCTAGTTTCATAGGCACCAAGATAAAATTATCCAATTTCACTAAATTAAAAATTAAAATTTGTCCATTCTGACTAAAGACTTTTATTATGTTTCCATATATAATTCAATTGTACAGAAATTGTGAAATATTTCACAATGAAGAATGGGATTGGCAAGATGAATTGTGCTGTATTTTAAAAGTCAGCAAGTTCTTATCACATTCTTTAATTTAAAACAGCCATCAGGCATGCTTATCTTTGTGAAATTGTTCACAAACTGTTCAAAATTAATAAAAATCCTACATTCTAGGAGGAACATTCATGCGTTTAGATGGAAAAGTTGCAATCATTACTGGAGGAACATTTGGAATCGGCGAGAGCACTGTTAGATTATTTGCTCAAGAAGGAGCAAAGGTTGTTATTGCTGCTCGTAATGAAGAAAAGGGTGCCAAGTTGGTAAACGACATTAAAGCTGAAGGTGGAGAAGCCCTTTTCGTAAAAACAGATGTCTCTAAAGAGGAAGATGTTGAAAACCTGGTACAGAAAACAGTAGAAACATACGGCAAATTGGATGTCATGTTTGCAAATGCGGGTGTTGGAGATATGCAAGATCTTCATACATGTACTATTGAAGAATGGAACCGTACGATTAGTGTTGACTTAACTGGCGTGTTCCTTTGCAACAAACATGCCATTCAAGAAATGGATAAAATCGGCGGAGGTTCGATTATTAACTGTGCATCTATCTTAGGGCATGTCGGTCAGGTGTCTGTTTCAGCCTATGCCGCGGCAAAAGGTGGAGTTGTGAATATGACTCGTGCGGCTGCAGTTACGTATGCGAACAAAAATATTAGAATCAATGCTGTATGTCCGGGATACATTGATACACCGATTTTAGATAGTACTCCTAAAGAAGCCATTGATCAGTTAGTCTCCATGGTTCCAGCCAAACGACTTGGAAGACCGGAAGAAGTAGCTAACTGTGTGTTGTTCCTTGCAAGCGATGAATCTTCCTTTGTAACAGGTGCAAACTTGTTGGTTGATGGCGGATATACGGCTCAATAAACGTAAAAGGAAATGAAACAAATGATGACCAATAAAACTTTAATAAAGTGGGTGTGGAATAATGAGAGTAACAATTGAACATTTAACAGATTTAATTACAACGAAGCTGCATAGAGCCGGTTTAACAGAAGAACATGCCAGAATTGTTGCAGACGTACTGGTTCATGCTGATGCAAGAGGCTATCATTCTCATGGAGCAATGCGGGTAGAATATTACGCTGAGAGAATTTCAAAAGGCGGCACGACTCACCTTCCAAAATTTGAATTTAAGAAAACAGGGCCATGCTCCGCCATCTTCGAAGGTGATAATGGTGCAGGGCATGTGGTAGCGAAACTTGCCATGGATGAAGCAATTAAAATGGCGAAGGAAAATGGAATTGCCGTTGTGGGCATGAGAAATCTCGGCCATAGTGGAGCTCTTTCTTATTTCGTGCAGCAGGCAGCAAACGCGGATTTAGTGGGACTTTCTGTTTGCCAATCAGATCCAATGGCAGTACCATATGGCGGAGCGGAACCATACTATGGCACGAACCCAATTGCTTTTGCCGCTCCTGGAAAGGACGGGGAACATATAATTATCGATATGGCAACCACCGTTCAAGCATGGGGCAAGGTTCTGGATGCCCGCTCCAAAAATAGAGCCATCGATGACTCATGGGCTGTAGACGCCAATGGAGCACCTACAACTGATCCATTTAAAGTAAATGCATTATTGCCAATTGCTGGTCCGAAAGGTTATGGGCTTATGATGATGGTCGATGTACTATCTGGAATTCTGTTAGGTGTACCTTTCGGCAACAAAGTCTCTTCGATGTACCACGACTTAACCGAGGGCAGAAAGCTTGGGCAGCTGCACATCGTTATTGATCCGGAACGTTTTGCTGGAATTAATGCTTTTAAAGAAAATATCGCCCAAACAATGAAGGACCTAAATAACCTTAAGCCAGCTACTGGCTATGATAAGGTCTACTATCCGGGCCAAAGAAGTGGGGAGCGGGAAAAGAAATCCATTGCAGATGGAATTGAAATTGTTGACCATGTATATGAATACTTAACATCAGATGTAATCCATAACAATAACTATGACCACAAAAGTCCTTTTGCTAAATAATAGTTATCGGGAGTGAAGTCTTTATACTTCACTCCTCTTTTAATATCATAAGGGCAGCATCTGCAAAAATTACCAATTAATGCAGAATATTAAAGCGGAAAATTTCGCCCAAAGCATCATATTGACCTTAAAATTAACGATTTTGGATACCGGTGGCCGAGGTGGAACCGAAACTCTTAAACGGAACACTGGACAAGGTCTTTTAAAAAAAGCCGTTTATTTACATGTGTTGTGAAGATAATCGGCTTTTCCATTTCATTTAATGATATGAGCAGTACATTAACTAGGTTAACATTCGAAAAACATATACTACTGAAGCCTTTGCAACTATTATTGCCAAAAGTGAAACCCAGCCGAAAAAGAAAATACCTATAGAAGCACTGATCATTTGTTTCCCAAAGTCCTGTTTTGGATCAGAGATTTTTAATGTTATTAGAAAACTTATGAACATTAGAAAGAATATGGACCATATAAAGCTATGAAAAATATACATAGCCCCTCCGTAGAGAAATGAACCTAACATAAACAAAAGAACTTGGTGTTTTCTATCCATCAATTTATCCCCCGCAGAATTTTTCACCTCAATTACACTTCGTCCAAATATTGGTATAATCCTTTTTTTGAAACTATTTTTTTGAAATTTTTAGAGCACATAAAGGCACTACGCTTTTTCCTTAAAGGTAATTGTCGAAAAAACAGGACGGAAAGTATTTGCCAGAGAATTGGGTCTGTTAGATAATCCAATAGTATAGACCTACTATGCCCCCAAAAAATTATAATGCCCGTCATGTATTTTTTTAAGATAGACAAGCGTCTTAGGAAATTACAATAAATCCATTTAAAGGAGAAAATTTTAAATGATGAAATGGGTTGGAATTGTTTTGGTTATGGCAACTTTGGGTGCTGGAACTTATTTTGCCTATGATTTCAATAAATCAAACCATGTTGAGGAAACCAAATCAGAGGAACTTGCGGATACGGAAACTGCGACAGGAGCATCTGTTTTCCTTTTCAAAGAAGTGCTCACAAAAGAACAAATTGAGAAAAAATATCCGCTCGATATGTCTGAAGATTCCATGCAAAATACATTGCATGAAATGACCCATCAGAAAATTAAAGCAGATAAAAAGTGGGGGTTAACCCCATTGACTCTTGAGCGAATAGAGCGTTTATTGGTTGTTGTAGAGTCGAATCAAAGTACATATGAGAAAGAAGATGCCTATCTGGAAATGCTAAATGATTGGAAAATCGGAAATTTTAACGGGATTGATTTAGACCATGATACTATTTGGACACTTCAAGACGGCACTGTCGGCGAAGCATACGGGATATATAGTCCAGCGGAAGAAGAGGCGTTTATAAAGGAGAATTATGAAGTATTAGCAAAAGGCGCCGAATAATCGGTGTTTTTTTT
>NZ_QNQT01000024.1 GCF_003362805.1 Neobacillus piezotolerans | reverse complement strand
GCCATATCAGGAGCCCCAAGCATCAGAGGTACTAATCAATTACCAAATCCTCCAATTATAATAGGTATTACTATAAAAAAAATCATAACCAAAGCATGCGCTGTAACCACCACATTAAACAAATGATCATCACCCAATAATCTTCCAACCTGTCCCAACTCCGCCCGAATTAAAACTCTTATTGCTGTCCCTACTATAGCAGACCAAGCACCAAACAACAAATATAACGTTCCAATATCTTTATGATTAGTTGAATATAACCATCGCAGTAATTAGTTATAAACTTCAAATTGCAAATTTGAAATTAACCTAATAAATCTAAGATGAAAGACTGTAAATCTTTATGACACATTTAACCTTGAAAATTAATAGAATATTTTCTTAAACTTCTACATTAATATATAAAAAAATAATACACCAATAAAACACACTACTTCCCCTCAAGAAAATATTGATACTCTCACCCCCCACCCTAATATATTTATCCCTATCAAAACAACATCATACAACACCCGTATATATACATAAAGAATCCCCACCGAACCAACTAACATCAAAATTAATAACCCAAAATCAAACTCCCACAACAAATAAAAAGTCAATCACTTTAAAACAAAACCAATTATGGGCGGAATTCCCCCCAAACTCAAAATTATTAAAACTAATCTCCTTTTATAATAAACACTAACTCCTCTATTTAAACATTCAATGTTTATTTTAATTACTAAATCAATAACCCCCCCTATTATCACTCCATAGACAAATAAATACATTCACCATCCTTTAGACCCCTCCATCAAAAAGCTTATCATTCACCCTATATGAAACACTGAAGAATACCCCAAAACTGCCCTCATTCTAACCTGATTAAACACCCCAAAAACTCCCACAACAAGACTAAAGCCCCCTAATAAAATAACCACAACAGTCAATAACTCACTCAACATCAACAAAAGAATAATCTTCTGAAATACTATTAAAATAAAATTTACACTTCAACGGAATCCTTTTACTACTTTAACATACCAAAAATAAAAAGGGCCCGCCCCCATTTTTATTGCTAGCAATAAAGCTCAACCCACATCTCTTCACCCAACATAAAGCATCCCTAAAAGTATACCAGATCCTAGTCTTTGTACAAAAAAATACTTTCCTAAAGATTCCGCTACAGCCAAATCACCCTCCTTAAACCCAAATATTAAAAATCTAATTATATTCAATTCTAACCCTAACCACACTAAAAATCACTCATCAAACCCAAAGACTAGATAAAATCTAACCAAATAAACTAGCCCTATGGGAATTAAAACAGAGCTCAAAATCACTCATATTTTAACCTATCATGTTAATCCTTTAAGCAGGCTTATAAGAATAAATGAGATATGAACTCATCAGCTTATTGTTTTAGCTGAGATTACTATTAAATATTTACTTATAAGGAATATTCTATAATTAATAGGGTTATAATATTTATTAACAAATATTGTTCCAATTAATTAAGCAATAAAAAGTTCCTAATCTATTAATGTGACATAATCTATTTTACTATTTATGCTCTCTCCGCCTTTTGGTGGGGCGGGAGAGCACATGATTACTATTAAATATTTACTTATAAGGAATATTCTATAATTAATAGGGTTATAATATTTATTAACAAATATTGTTCCAATTAATTAAGCAATAAAAAGTTCCTAATCTATTAATGTGACATAATCTATTTTACTATTTATGCTCTCTCCGCCTTTTGGTGGGGCGGGAGAGCATACTAAGTCACACAACTATTATATAAACATATTATGTATAGGATTCTTCCAATAAAATTCATAACTAAAACTAAGGTTTTAGTTTTTTTTCTTTTTTTTTAGCTCTTCCTTTCCCTAAGGGGAAGAGCGTAAAAAAGTAAAACATTAAATTAAATTTTTAATATATAAAATTTAATTAATCTAATTAACCGGTAAGGTACTAATAATTAAACAATTTTTAACTATAATTTCGAATCAATTATTCATTAAATATTAAATAATAAAATATTTATATTAAACAGAATTTCACCAGATCTAAGTCCAATAATATAAACATCAAAAAGTTTTTTGCCATAGCGCTACAAAATTTTTTATTTTTAAACATGATTGTAAAAAGGCTATTTATTCCAAAATAAAGTAATCTCAATATCGCATTTTAGCAGGAAAACACGATATATAAAAATTATCGCCCTTACTTTATTTATACATCTATACACCTATTCTTATATTTAAATAAAAATTTGACTTTTATTAAGGCAAAATATGCCTGTTTTTCTAAATTAGTACAAATATACTTTTAATAAAACTAAAATTACGATTTAAACTTAACTATAACTTAACAATATTTTTACTTAAACCAATAAACAAAGTTTTTACCTAATTAATGAATAAGTTTGTGCCAGCACTCGCGGTTACACAATAATTATAATAAAACAATCAAAATTAACTCTTAACTTTAAATAAACTAATTTTAAGTAAAATTAAATTGCCAAAACAACTAATCAATTTTTACCTGCTATTAAACTAGGATTAGATACCCTACTATTTACAGAAAAATAAACAGTATTTTTTAAAAAAATTAATGTACTTTGGCGGCGTCAAAATTAATTAAAGGAACTCGTTTGTTAATCGACAATACTCGTTATTCTTCACTTTTTTACAAGCTTATATACCGCCGTCAAAATTGTTATTAAAATAATAGTTTCATCTACCCAACTAATGTCAGGTCAAGGTATAGCCAATAAAAAAGATCAAATAAGTTACTATAAAACCTATTTATAGAATTAAACCAAACTCACATAAAAAAGGATTTAATATTAATACTTCAATACTAATTTAGTATGAACTAATATTATCCGTGCACATATCGCCCGTCACCCTCCTCAATCAGAAGAGGTAAGTCGTAACATAGTTGAAGTTCTGGAAAGAGCCTCATGCTCTTTTAAGCTTATAGCATTTTACTTACACTAAAATCAACCTACACTTAGACTAATTATTTTTATTTTAACCCACTTCTTAGTATTAACTATTTAAATACACTTTTACTGAAAAAGATAATATATAACTATTAAATTCCTTTTGTATCAGGACAATTCCACTCTTTTAATCTAACTTTAAACTCCCGAACTTAAAAGAACTAATTTTACTTACGCCTTTATTGCAAAAATCTAACAAAATAACATTAGAAACTAAACATCTATCGAATTTAAAGATACCTGGTTAATTGACCACTAAAAATAAGTTTAATCCTATTTAATAATTAAATCAACCTAAAAACAAGATTTAGAGATAAAAGTACTCTACCAGTCTTATCACTAATTTATTTACTTTACTCAATAAAATCCCAATTTTCTTTCTATTAAGATTTATCAATAAATTTATAAGTAATTTTTTATAAAAAAATAAACAACTCAGCAATAATAACATCGTCTGTTTATCAAAAACATAGCTTTATGAAATTATATAAAGTACATCCTGCTCAGTGTCTATAAACAGCCGCAGAACTTTATACTGTGCTAAGGTAGCATAATCACTTGTCTTTTAATTTAAGAATAGAATGAATGGAAAAACGAATATTATTCTGCTTCATTCTTTTAAAATAAAATTACTTAAAAGTAAAAATTCTTTTTTCAAAAAAAAAGACGATAAGACCCTAAAGAACTTAACTACAGTTAAGCTGGGGCGGCATTGTAAAAAAATCTTACACTAACCCTTTAATAACTCCTAACTTTATATAAAGTTACCTTAGGGATAACAGCATAATTTAATTTTAAAGCTCTTATAAAAAATTAAGATTATGACCTCGATGTTGAATTAAGCCTCTCTCCGACGAAAATTTCGGACAAGAAAGTCTGTTCGACTTGTAAAAAATTACATGATTTGAGTTCAGACCGGTGAAAACCAGGTCGGTTTCTATCTTTTTTAAAAATGTACCAGTACGAAAGGACCTTACAATAAGTTACTAGCCCCATTTTAGCAAACTAATGCAATAGATTTAGAATCTTTCAAACTCTTTATTACCACAATATTTAATATTTTAATTACTATTATTGCAATTCTCCTTTCTGTCGCTTTTTATACTATTTTAGAACGAAAATTCTTAAGCTATATCCAAATACGCAAAGGACCTAATAAAGTAAGATTTATTGGAATTTTACAGCCATTTAGAGACGCCATTAAACTCTTTAACAAAACAATAACACTACCTACAACTAGAAATACCACACTAATTATCGCTACCCCCTTATTTACCTTTTTTCTTGGCTTAATTATATGACCCCTACTGCCTCTCAGACACTTTAACATTATCGACAGCTCATTTAATACCCTAATTTTTTTTGTAATTTCAAGTCTAAGCGTCTATTCAATTTTAACAATTGGCTGATCAGCCAATTCTAAATATAGCCAATTAGGCTCTTTACGAAGCGTAGCACAAATAATCTCTTATGAAATTAACTTCTTTATACTGTTTCTCCTTTTTCTTATTTTTATTCATTCTTACAAAATAAAAGAATTTTATATACCACAAAATTCAACCCCATTCTTAGCAGGCCTAATCCCTCTTTTACTAATTTGAATCCTAATCTGCACCGCCGAAGTCAACCGTAGCCCCTTTGACTTCGCAGAAGGAGAATCTGAACTTGTCTCTGGCTTCAACGTAGAATACGCAGGAGCCTCTTTTGCCATAATCTTTTTAGCTGAATATTCAAATATCCTGCTTTTAAGCATTATTTCAACCCTAATCTTTACCGGCCTATTGCTATCCATAATCTCCACACCAACTATCATTATTTTTTCGATTATTTTTCTATGATTACGAGGAACCTTCCCGCGATTCCGATACGATCTTCTAATAACTTTTAATTGAAAACTCCTTCTTCCCTTAACCACTCTTATTCTAGCCCCTACTCTATCTTTTGTTACTTTCAGCACCTAAGACTTACAAGGCCTTTATTCTACTTAAACCAAACATCTTCTAAAGGATTACCCTTATTTGATACTTTCAAAATATCTCAATAAAACCTAATTATATAAAACCGCCCCTAACAATACTAAAAAACTAAAATAAAATAAACTAAAAATCTTTCCCACTTCTCTAAAAGGATACTCTACCACACACGCTCCAGCCCACGTTAACAACACTCAATTAGTAACAAACCCTCAAAATAAAATCCTACCTACTAAGCTCTCTCCTAAAACGCGCAAGCGCGGCCTAAATACAAAAGGAAACAAATACAAAACAACCACACTTAATACTAAAGCTAAAACCCCTCCAATCTT
>NZ_QNQT01000023.1 GCF_003362805.1 Neobacillus piezotolerans | reverse complement strand
GCTGCATAGCTTTTTTTAGTTGTCTACTTGACAGGGGCAAGACCATCTGCCGGGGGTTTTCTTTTCAATTACAGGTTTTTTGTCAATTCAAGGAACTCCTGGACATCATCCATGCAGAGCTTGATTGCACTGGCCCAGAAATCCTGTTTCGTCAAATCGGCGCCAAGATGCTTTTCAGCAAGCTCTTCAACGGTCATGGAAGCTGTATCCTTCAAGAGAGCGATATACTTTTCCTCGTAGCCGCTTCCTTCTTCAAGCGCCCTCGCATAGATGCCAAGAGAGAACAAGTAGCCGAACGTATAAGGGAAATTATAGAACGGCACCCCTGTAATAAAGAAGTGAAGCTTTGAAGCCCAGAATGTAGGATGGTATTCTTCAAGAGAATCCAGATAGGCTTCCCGCTGCGCGTTCTCCATCAACTCATTCAGGCGGGAAGCGCTGACAAATCCCTTCTTCCGCTCTTCATAAAAGCTTGTTTCGAACAGGAACCTGGCATGGATATTCATCAGGAACGCGACGGAACGCTGGACTTTATCGTCCAGGAGCGCAAGTTTTTCTTCTTCAGTCTTCGCATTTTTGACGGCGGCATCCGCGACGATCATTTCCGCGAACGTGGAAGCAGTTTCTGCTACGTTCATCGCATAGCTCCGGTTAAGCAGATGAAGGTCCCTCATCGCATAAGTGTGGAACCCGTGGCCTAATTCATGTGCCAAGGTCGAAATATTCGATGGTGTTCCGGAGTATGTCATAAATATCCTTGATTGCTTCGATTCAGGGAAGTACGTATGGAATCCGCCCGGCGCCTTGCCCGGCCTGTCTTCCCCTTCAATCCAGTTATTTTCAAACGCGTGTTTGCTGAAAGAAGTCATTTCCCCGCCAAACTTGGAAAATTGCTCGAGGATGAATTCAGCTCCCTCGGTGTATGGAACCTTGGAATCTGCGCTGCCATACGGTGCGTCCTGGTCATACCAGCTTAATTTCTCGGCGCCCATCAGTTCAGCCCTCCGCTTAAGATAGGCTTTCAAAGGCTCCTTGTTGGCAGTTATCGCGCCCCACATTGCGTCAAGCGTTTCTTTCTTCATGCGGTTGTAGTCAAGGGGTTCCTTAAGGAAATCATCCCAGCCCCTCAGTTTATAGACATTGAGGCGGAAACCAGCCAAATGGTTGAGGATTTTCGCCAAATAGTCTGCGTTCCCTTCCCATGCCTTTTCCCACTCTTCAAAAATCGCCTTTCGGACGTTCCGGTCCGGGCTTGAAAATAGGTTGGCCGCCTGGCCTACGGACAGTTCCTTTGTCTCACCATCCTTTGTAAAATGGACCTTTGTTTTGCCGACGACCATGTCGTACATTTGGCCCCATGCGTGGTAGCCGTCAATCCCCAAAGCGTTTACTACCGCTTCCTCGGCATCGGAAAGCTTTTCGGCTGCCCGTTCCCTTCTCTCGGTCAGAACGAATTCTATCTCCTTCAGCCTGCTGTCTTCCATAAGTGCCTTCCATTGTTCCTCTTCGATGTTGGCGAGTTTTCCATCGAATACTGTCAGCGCAGTCTGGAAGGATGCATTCAGGCCAGTCGCCTTGGCCAAGAGTTCGTGAGCCTTTTTATCCTCGGTGTTCTGGGCCTTCAGACAGCTAAGGAAGGCTCCTGCCTGGCGGGTTTTCATTGCTGTTTTTTCGAAACTTGCGATAAGGCCTGCCAATTCATCGGCGTCCCCGGCCCCACCTTTTGGCTCCCATTTCCCGACTTCGGCATAAAACACTTCTATTGCTTCTTTAGTGGCTTGGAGATGGTTATGGAACTCGGGTGAAGAGCTGCCGCCCGGAAAGAAAACATCCAAATCCCACACATCTGAGTACGTTGTGTTGACCATTATAATCCCCCTCATCTTTTTTGCCCGCGGGCTCATGCCACGGAAATATGTACTAGTTTATTATAGTTTATTTTCAGAAGATTACCAATTCAGGAGTTCGATACTCGGTCAAAAGGAAAAGAAGGCTGCCATCATGGCAGCCCGTATTATTCTAGCATGGCCGGCCGCAGAAATACCACCAACCGCCAAAAAGCAGGACAAGGATCAACAGGATGATAAAAAGCGCGTATAGAAAACCAAATCCCCCGCCGGCTGGCCCATATGGGTAAGCATATGGATATGCCGGGTATGGGTAACCGTAATACATGGCATTCACCCCTTTCTATACTATAAAGTATGTACAGGGCGAAAACCTGCATGGGCGCAAAAAACCAAACTTTCAAAAGCGGTTTCCTATATAATGGAGATAACTATACGCGTTTTCCGGGAGAGATAACTTTGAAGACGATTATCCTTATTGATGACGAACAGAGAATGCTAGATTTACTTTCCCTTTACCTTTCGCCACGTGGTTTTGAATGTGTTAAATTCACATCCCCCCTCCTGGCGCTTGAGTATTTGGAAAGCGGGAAAGCAGACCTTGTCATCCTCGATGTCATGATGCCCGATATGGACGGCTGGGAGGCTTGCCGCGAGATTCGGAGGCATTCCGATATTCCTGTTATCATGCTGACAGCACGTACGGAAAAGCCTGATATCGTAAAAGGGCTTAAACTTGGAGCGGATGACTATATTTCTAAGCCATTTGATGAAGAAGAGCTAATCGCCCGGATTGAAGCTGTTATAAGGAGAAAGAACCCGGGCTCCGGATCACTTTCCTTTAGGGGGCTTGTCCTGAACCAGGTTTCATTCGAACTCGCCTACGAGGGACAACCTATTGCCCTCACACCAAAAGAGTTTTCAATTCTTGCGATTTTGCTGCAAAATAAAAATAAGGTGTTCACCCGCGAACACCTGTTGTCATCAGTTTGGGGCTTTGCCGCAACAACGGAAGACCGGACCGTTGATTCGCATGTCCGAAACCTAAGGGACAAACTGCGCAAGGCGGGCTTCCCGGTGGACGAAAATCTCACGACCGTATGGGGAGTTGGATACAAATGGGTGGAATAGACATGGGGGGATTCGTATTAAAAAGCATTCGAAAGATGTTCTTTCACTGATTCTGGACACTTTTTATAACGATCTGCAACATAAAGGGCAGCTGGTCAGTTCAGCTGCCCTTTCCCTTTTTGCGGCGGTCTTTCTCGGCCCTGTAAAATTCGTGGAACATTTTCATTAACGCCCGTTTTTCAATCCTTGAAACATAGCTCCGGGATATGCCCAACTCCTTGGCTATTTCACGCTGTGTTTTTTCCTTTTTCAAATCAAGCCCGAATCTCCCGACTATGACTTCTTTTTCCCTCGCATCGAGTACTCCGATATATTGCTTGATTTTCTCAAGCTCCATGTTCAGCTGAATCGTGTCAATGACATCTTCGGATTCCGATTTCAATACGTCAATCAGGGAAATTTCGTTTCCTTCCTTATCCTGGCCAATCGGATCATGCAGGGAAACGTCTTTTTTGGTTTTCTTCAAGGCCCTTAAGTGCATAAGAATTTCATTTTCAATACAGCGGGCGGCATAGGTGGCAAGCTTGGTGCCTTTCCCTTCAGAATAGCTTTCAATTGCCTTAATAAGCCCGATTGTACCGATTGAAATAAGGTCTTCGGCATCCTCTCCGGTATTTTCGAACTTTTTGACAATATGCGCGACAAGCCTAAGATTGTGTTCAATGAGGAGATTGCGGGCATTCGCATCCCCCGCCGCCATAAGCTTCAGGTATTTTTTTTCATCGGCAGAAGACAGCGGCTGCGGGAAGGCATTGTTTTTTACATAGGAAACGAGAAAAACGACTTCCTTAACCAGGTAACCAAGGGCAGCCAGAATTCCAGACATAGTCTTTCCCCGCTTTCTGCTCAGCTTGTGTTTTACCTAACTCTATGTAAAAAAAACGGGAAAAGTGTCTGTCCGCCCAAAATTTCCACCAACTGCACCTATTGGAAGAAATAAACAATTAGCACATAAAACTCATTCGATTAGCTCCATTTAGGCAAATGGACATTACACGGGGACGATTGTAGAATAGAAGTGAAAGAGGGGAAAAAAGTTGGCTGAAAGAATAGTTTTATTACTTGTTCTTATCATAATTATCCTTGCCACCACGGCACAAATCATCTATGGAGAACTTTCGGCAACCAGGGGGCTTGCTGCTGCAGGAGCCATCCTACTAATTGCCTATCTTTGGCTCCGGCCGAAACGTCGCGGCTGACATAGAAAAGCGCAAGCGCCCGTTTAGCGCCGTATGGACTGTTGTGGAGTTGGACAATTTTGAAAAGAAAAAAGCATGAACCCTCGGGTTCATGCTTTTTTCTCCGTTATTGTTAATCTTCGACGCTTACCTCGGCGGCAATAATACAGCCAATTGTCCCGGTAATTATCAGTGCCAAAACCATCATGAACATAACCAGCACCCCTTGCTCTATCCGTTTTCTATATCTAATTATAGTATATATAGTGGTTACCGTACAGCATTGTAGCGCCTTTACTTGCTGGCACGGCCAATTTTTGTTAATCGAAAAAAGAATCCCAGTAAAAAAGAATGTATCGGCATGTTCTTTCCCTCCTTTCGGGAAAACCAATTACGCCGTATCTTTCCAAATCCAATACCAGCCTCTTCTATTTTGCATTAAAAATATCATATCATTTTTCCCCTTTCCTGTTAGAGTGGCCTGTAAAGATTGAGTGCGCGGGCTTTGTTTTCCTCGTTAATCCTTCTCGCATGCTCCATGGCAATCAATTCTTCCGGGCGGTAATTCCTTTTTTTAATTGTAATTGTCAATAAAAATAATTGAAGTGTCATCTTTTATCACCACCTTTAATTAAAACGGGCGGTACATTGAAAATTGGCGATTTTTGTTTTCCTCGGTAATTTTCCGAATCCGTTCCCGATCCATAATTTCTTCCGGGCCCATTTCCCGTTTCTTAATCGTAATTGTCATAAAGAAAATGTTTAACGTCATTTTTACACACCTCCCTGGTCCCATATCCTATCCACACAAAAAAGCCGCAGAAAGCATGGCTTCGCTGCGGCAACCTTCCCCGGAACCCGCCCATATAGGGGCCGCGTCGGAAGAAAGGGTATTTTGAGCATAAAAATGCCGCAGGCACAGTTCTCCCGCGGCATGGACATGGCTATTTTAACAAACTTAATTGTTAGGCAATCCAATCCCTCTGAAGGCAGAACAATGCATGATTTTCATATGAAATTTTGATTCCATTGTAAAACTTGATCATGGTAATGCCTCCTTCCAGAATTTTTTTACCAACTATCGCCATTATATACACTGTATGGATGTTTGTAAACCTTTTTCATGAAAAAAATTCATGTACTTCCATTATTTTCATATCCTTGAGTCATATGTATAAAAAAAACGCCCTCTTAAGGGCGGTATCGTTTAATGAAAATATTCTTCCCCGTCTTCAAGTTCCATAAGCCGCTCCCTCAATTCACGCGATTTGTAAAAAGAGAGAATCGAGCCAGCAAGGAATACAAGCGATGCCACCGACATGCCGACAGTGTCCATTGCCTTAGCGGCTGTAGGAAGAATTGCACCAAGATAAAAAAATGAACCGGCCGCCAATAAAACGATGCCGAACCATTTCATATCGGTCATTTTTTCATAAATGTCTTTTGCCTGCTTTTCCATTTGCTCACCTGCTTTTTTAAAAGAATACTAGACTAATTTAACATATTTTTACGCCTAGTGAGCAATGTAATTATTAACATTGTTGGAACATTGATTTTTCCCCTGTAAAACCATTGGGACCCGTGTTATCGATCCGGTTTTGATTGGCATTCTTTCCGGGAGTATAACCTGGAAATGGAATCCATGATTTTTCCAAAACAAAACAATAACACCGGCCCCAAGGAGGCCGGCGTTGCAATTTGCTATTCCAATGCGTTTTTAAGATCCTCAATGAGATCTTCAGCGTCCTCGATTCCGACGGAAATTCGGACGAGGCCATCCGTAATGCCTAGTTCGGCGCGCCTTTCAGCAGGGATTGATGCATGGGTCATCCGCGCGGGAACAGATATGAGGCTTTCTACAGCACCAAGGCTTTCCGCTAGGGTAAAGTATTTAACCTTGCCAAGCAGTTCATCGGCCTTTTCCGCGCTGCCTACATCAAATGATACCATACCTCCGAAACCACGCGATTGCTTCTTGGCAATTGCATGATTTGGATGGGTTTCCAGTCCCGGATAAAAGACCTTTTTTACCCCCGGATTGTTGACAAGGAATTCAACGATTGCCTTTGTATTGGCTTCGCTTTGTTCCATCCGGATTCCGAGTGTTTTCATTCCGCGCATCATAAGCCACGAATCCTGCGGCCCAAGTACGCCGCCGGTTGAGTTTTGGACGAAATGAAGCTCCTGGGCCAGCTTTTTGCTGTTCACGACT
>NZ_QNQT01000022.1 GCF_003362805.1 Neobacillus piezotolerans | reverse complement strand
ATTATTGTTTGTTGACGCTTGTTTGTTTAGTTTTCAAGGAACAATTTTCCACAATTCCGCCGCAGCGACTTAGTTACTATATCATATCCTTTTCGACGGTGTCAACCAATATTTTAATGCCGGAAGCTTTTAAACCGTTGTTCCGAAGAGGACGATACTTAATATATCACGGGTAAAAAATTTTTGCAATATAATTTTATAATCTTTTTTACCAATATGAATTACCCTCTATTTAAACTATCTGCTCTTCCACGCTGCCACCTGATTAACCAGCATGTACTTTAACATTTTTACTGCAAAAACCTAAACAAGTTAAAAGAAGTAATGGTACGGCAAACAAATTATAAACGCCTGCCTTCAAAATTGTTTTTCTAAATGTTCCTGGGGATAAAAAAACCGTCCGCAGCTGCAGCGGACGGTTATAAACATTGATTAAGTTAAAGCAGAGCAATATTACTCCAGTACTGCTGACCTCACATTACGCAAAAGCTTTCTATTCTTACAGAGCTGCAGTTTCCCGATTAGACAGAATTCTCATCCACTCTATTTCTGGATTGCCGGCTCCCTCATTTTTATTCTGCGTTCACTAATAATAAATAAGCTGATGCCCGCGATTACGACCCCGCCGCCAATAACCTGGGACCACATAACGGATTCGCCAAGGAGGAGATAGGCAAGAATAGCCGCTCCAATCGGTTCGAACAAAATCGCCATGGAAATCGTGTTAGTGCTGATCCATTTTACAACCCAATTGAACAAACTGTGGCCGAGAAGTGTGGGGAGAAGCGCAAGCAGGATAAAATTGATCCAGTCGCTGTTCTCCTTTGGAATAAATGAATCACCTGTTCCGATTACGTATAAAAATAATGTTATCGAACTTATCAGATAAACCAGGAACGTATAGGTGATCAACGAAACCCTTTGCCTTACCGTCTGTCCGAAGAGCAGATAGGCTGTAATGAAAGCACAGGCAACAAGAGCGAGAAAATCGCCGTACAAGGCGGAGCCGCTAACCCGGAAGTCGCCCCAGCTAATAATAAAGCTTCCCGCTATAGCGATGATTCCGCTTGTAATTGCGCCAATTGTCACTTTTTCCTTAAAAAATAGATAGGTGCCCAAAAATGCGAACAGCGGCTGGAGCGTAACAAGTACAGTTGAACTTGCGACGGAAGTGTAGTTTAAAGATTCAAACCACAGGATAAAGTGAAAAGCAAGCAACACTCCGGACACAATGGTAAAGAGCCAGTCCCTTTTGGTTATCTTTTTTAGTTCGGGAGTAAATTTGGCAAGAAAAAGCGGGAGCATAAAAAGAACCGAAAAGAAAAGCCGGTAAAATGCGGTTAATCCCGCTGAAGATGCAGAAAATTTCACAAAGATGGCCGAAGCGGAAACAGTGATTACGCCGACCGCCAATGCTAAATAGGGGTTGATTGGTGGTTTCATAAGAACTCCTTTGATGCGATTGATTTATGTACAATGTAATGTATTTTACATGGATTCTTCGCATATTTCTATTATATTATTATTGGCAAGTGAATGTTTTTAAAAGGAAGGGGTGGGGATATGTCAGCTTCTGAAACAGAAATGTTTTTAAAATTAGGGATATCGGCCGTCCTGGGATTGGTTATTGGGATTGAACGGGAATTGAAACGCAAACCTGTTGGCCTAAAGACAAGCCTTGTTATCTGCATCGTCAGCTGCCTATTGACGATTGTTTCAATTGAATCGGCTTATAAAGCACATCCCGGTGCAGTGAACATTACGATGGACCCTCTCCGCCTCGCCGCCCAGATTGTTTCCGGAATCGGTTTCCTAGGAGCGGGAGTCATATTGCGGAGAGGAAATGACAGTATTTCCGGGCTGACGACGGCCGCGATGATTTGGGGTGCCGCAGGTATTGGGATTGCTGTTGGCTCCGGTTTTTATTTGGAATCGTTCGCTGGAGTCGCGCTCCTGATTTTCAGTGTCGAGTTCATACCTTTTCTTATGAAGTTGATCGGTCCGAAGCAATTAAGGGAAAAGGAAATCCTGCTGCAGCTGCATATAGCTGACCGGAGTAGGATTGACTCTGTCGTCGACTATATATATGAACAAAAATATATTCTGAGGAAAATGAGGATAAAGGACCTTAGCGATGGGAACCATCATGTGCAATTACAAATTGCCGTCAACTCGAAAGCAAAAACGACAGATGTTTATAATTTGATTTCCGAATTTGAAGGAGTCCAAAGGGTTGAGATAGAGAGTATCAACTAGGGAGAACGCACGGGCGGCCAAATTGCCGCCCGTTTTCTATTCCTTTTTCTTCTGTCTGCGCTCAGCGTAATCATCATGCCAGTATTTATGTGTGTAGTTCCGGTTCTTTATGGAAAAAACAAGGCCCACTGACATGGCAAACGCCGCAAAAATGAAGCCAACCAAATAGCCAGCGTTTTGGTAACCAAGGACAAAACAGCCGATTGTTGCCACCATAAGGATAATAAGAATGTAAAACAGGATATTTTTCAAAAGGAAGCCTCCCTTAAAGACCGTAATAAGTAGGTGCCAGGTGCAGGGTTGCTCCCACTCCCGGGGGGTACCAAAAAATTATATCACAAAAAAATAATTTTTCTCTTGCAAACTTAGCCTGTGCTGGCTATAATCTTTCTTGTAGCTGTTTTTGAACAAACGCTTCGCAACAAAATACGGGGGCTTAGCTCAGCTGGGAGAGTGCTTGCATGGCATGCAAGAGGTCAGGGGTTCGATCCCCCTAGTCTCCATACTAAAGAACCTTTGCCATTTGGGCAAAGGTTCTTTTTTCATGTTGTTTTTTCCCCTCTCCCTTTGGGTATCTTTAATGTAATGGATACGAAACATGGGAGGTTGCTGTTTTGAAAACGCAATGGAGTTTGCTGCTAGCTATTCTTTTCGCAGTGGTCATCGCCGTTTTTGCCGTCATGAATGTTGAGCCTGTAGAAGTGGATTACTTCTTTGGAACCGCACAGTGGCCGTTGATTCTTGTCATACTGGGATCAGTTCTTGCTGGAGTCGTCATTATGGGTGCAGTTGGAACACGTCGGATAATGGCTTTAAAAAGGGAACTTAAAAAAGTGCGCAAAGAGCGTGACGAACTCGAAGTCAGGAACAATCTAGCCGCGAAAGATGCGGCTGAGCCTGATGAACGGAAAAATTTATACAATAGTGCGGAGAGCACGAATTAAAACCCTTGCAGGCGCAAGGGTTTTTACATTGCTTTTATTTGTTGATTCTTAACTTGTGTTAAATTTTCTTTTTGCTCTCCTGTCAGCTTTGCAGCTTGGAGGTAATGAGTTGATAATCCAAAAGTTACCCCAAGGATGGACCAATAAATCGGCGCTACGGTTACAACGCTTATGTTAAAGAATGCCTGAACAAGGTAGCCGATGATAACACAAATCAAACCGTAAAGAATTATTTTTTGCTGTTCTGCCACCACTCTCACCGCCTTGAAGGCACGAATTAAAATTATTCCAACAAGCGCGAGGTATACAAGGAGTGCCGGTACCCCCATTGTAATAGCGATTTGCAGGTATTCATTGTGTGCTTTATCGATGATTATTTCACCTAAGACTTCCTTCGATTCCATGTCTTGGTTAGGATAAACATATTTGAACGTATCTGGGCCTGAACCAATCCAGAAATACTCTTTTACTAGGGGAAGTGATTTTTGCCATATCAAAAATCGGCCGGAACCCTCCATTCCCGTTTCCTGCTCGGTAACGATGTTATAAGGCTCTATAATTGTCGTTAATAAACGGTTTAAATACCCTCCATCCCCAGCGCTTTCCGTAATCATAAATATCAACCCAAGGCTCGCCAGTAAGGTCCCCCATCTTCCCCATAGCTCTTTCCTTTTCCTTACTACCAGGATAGTAAGTCCGACAACACCAACGAACGTTCCCAGCCAGGCGCTTCTTGTGCTGGTGAATATCATTGATAGGAAGATTAAACAAGCAGCAGCGAAGTAAAAGTTAATAAGCCTTCCTCGGTTACGGGAGAGGAATACCACACACGCCATTAGGAAAACCATAACCAAATAAGATCCGAAGAAGTTTGGATTTCCAAACAACCCTATACTGCTTGGTCCAAAATCAAATGTGCCCCTTGGAAGAGGCTCCAGTCTGAAGTGTTGTAGGATTCCATAAAGGGAAATGGGTATAGCACACAATATGAAAGCAATCACCAGCTTTGTTTGTTTTTGAAATTCTATAAGCCGATAGGAGAATAGAAACACGCTGCAATAAGCAACAATTGTTAAAAGCCCCTCATAGCGCAAAATAGAACCGAAAAAAGAGGTAAGTTTATGTTCTGATAGAAGGGCCGATATCGCCGCCAACCCGATAAAGCCAACGACCATGATTTCCATAATCGAAATTGGCTTTTTAAAGCAGCTCGACCAATAGTGTCTTTTTAAAAGCAGAAGAATCCAGGAACTTAGGACAAAAACAAATAAGTAAACCAACTTCCCCAGCGAATAGTGGGTTTCTCCACCAAAGACAAAAAATATGAAAGGAAAAAGCAAAATGAAATAGTACATGAAGAACACTTCCTTATATATGACATTTTCGTTTAATATAACGAACACCGAATTAGAAAATAAACTCGTTTTTGCAAACGAGTCTGGTTTTATTTTGCATTTTTATTACTAATAATATCGAGCAATTCCTTGACCCGGTCGTACTTTCCCATTTGCACATCTTCTTCTGAGAACTCGACCTGTAGTTTTACGATTTTCTTGCTTGGAATAGCCCCTTCATGATCCGAGTTAAATGTATCACTTCTGAATAGGACTTCCGGGTCAACATCCAGTGAAAGAGCAAGTTTTTGCATAATCTCAAGACTGGGGTTTTTTTGAATACCCCGCTCCAAAAGGCTTAAATACGACTTTGATATCCCGGTGATCTCACTAAGTTTATTCAGAGATATTCCTTTGCTGGATCGGAGTTTCCGTATTTTATTTCCTTCCATGAACATTCTCCTTATGATTGGCAGGCAACCAGGGAAGCCCTACCCTCCCAATCCATATTGTAGTAAATAAATGACCAGAGGGCCGAGCAGAACGATAAAGATCGCCGGAAAAATGAACATGACCATCGGAAACATCATTTTAATCGGAGCTTTCATTGCTTGTTCCCTGGCAAGCTGCCGCTGGTGCTCCCTAATCCTTTCCGTAAGCGCTTTTAGTACCTTTGACATACCAATTCCCAATTGGTCAGCCTGAATAAGGGATGTCATAAGGCTTTGAAAGGCGTCAAGTGAAATTCGGCTTCTTAAATTGATGAAGGCTTCCTTCCTTGATTTTCCCAGGCGCATTTCCTCCAACGCACGCATGAATTCATCTGCCAAGGGGCCTTTCATGTTTTTGCAGACCCTCATAATTGCAGCATCAAGCCCCATTCCCGCTTCGACCGACAAATTGACCATATCGAAAAAGTCAGCTAGGCTTTTCTGGATTTTTTTTAACCGGTGCTTCTTTTTCACACTCAAGTAAAATGAAGGATAATAATAGCCTAGAGCTCCAAACGATAAGGATAGGAAAAGGGCATTTAGCGTTTTTTCCGATCCTTTTCCAAAGAGCATGAAGCATGTTACAAACAAGATTGCCCCTATAAGGACTTGAAGCAGCCTGAAATCCACGGCAGACCAGCTATATGGTAGACCGGCTTCACGTAACTTCCGCTCCAATTCACTTTTTGCTTCCCTTGTCAGCCTTTTGGATAAATATTCTTTCATTTTGCCTGAAACTGCATTGACCCGTTCCGCAGCAAATGGTTTTATTTTTTTCGAGTTTTGTGATGACTCGGCATGGTGCTGGCCCTTCGGAAAATAACCCTCAACCCTCTCATTGATAATGAGTTCACTTCGGTAAAAATATTGGAGAAATGCCCGGTATGTCAATGTTAAAGACAGAAATGCAAGCACGTAAAGAGACCAATCAATCATTTGGGCTACACCTCGATCCGGACAATCTTTCGAATAAAGAACCATCCCATTGCAATCCCGATACCGCCCATTGAAAGCATCACAATACCTAATGGATGCTCCAAAAGGAGGTTAAAATATTCAGGGTTAGCAAGCTTTAAATAAAGTGCCAATCCAATTGGGAGGCCGGTAATAATCCAGGTCGAAAGCTTCCCCTGTGCTGTTAGGGTTCTGAGTTCCTCTTTTATTTGGATTCTCCCCGCCACTGTTTCACGGATCGTCTCGAGGAGGACAGCGAGGTTCCCTCCGGTTGCCCTTTGGATTAGCATCGACTTAACTGCCATTTCTAACTCTTTATCAGGGAGCCTTTCGAGCATTTTTTTAAAAGCCTCTTCAACCGGAACCCCGAAATTCAAATCCTGCAGCGTTTTTTCAAACTCGGTACCAATCGGATCTGGAAACTCTTCCGAAATCAACTTCATTGCCTGGATGAAACTGAATCCGGCCCTCATCGAATTTGCCATCGTCCCGAGCGCTTCGGCGAGCTGGAAAGAGCCTCTGTTTAACCGTTTTTCTATCTTTTTGTTAAGGTGAAAAACCGGGAACCAGAAGGAAACAATCCCAATAGGAATAATAAGTAGAAAATGAAGCTTCAATGCATATGCGGAAAATGAAAAGGCAAAGACACAAAGGAGGCGAAACAAAAAGAATTCCCCTGCGGTAAGTGATGATCTGCCCTGTGCCAATTTCATTTCCCACTTTGAAATAGACGGGAAAAATGAAGCAGACTTTTCTCCAACTCTTTTAAACAGCGAAAAATGGCTAGCCTGCTTGCCGCCCTTTTTCTTCTCCCCCTCTTTTTCCTTTTCATTTTCAATGTTGATAAGGGAGTAGTTTGTGAGGCGCTTTTTCATTCTAAGCCTCTGCCCTACAGATGAAATGAAAAGCTGAAAAATAATAGTAAATAGTACGATTGATCCAACCAGAAGCACAATTATGTTTTCCTTCACACTATCCACTCCTCCATATACCATGAGGAAGGGATTGTAAATCCAGCGATTTCGAGTCTTTCTGCACAGACAGGGCGAATACCGGTAGATTTGAATCTACCATTAATCCTTCCGTCCTCTCCTGTTGCCGTTTCCTTGAACAGGAATAGCTCCTGCATGACAATCGTATCCCCCTCCAAACCGAGGACTTCTGTAATATGGGTAATTTTCCTTGTGCCATCCTTCATTCTTGTTTGGTGAATAATTATATCAAGCGCGCTTGCAATCTGTTCCCGGATTGCCCGAATAGGCAAGTCGAATCCAGCCATCAGGACCATGGTTTCAAGTCTTGCAAGAAGATCCCTTGGGGAATTCGCATGGCCAGTTCCAAGGCTTCCCTCATGGCCGGTATTCATCGCCTGCAGCATATCCAGTGCTTCCGCGCTCCTGACTTCCCCTACAATAATCCTATCAGGCCGCATCCGCAGCGAGTTTCGGACCAAATCACGGATTGAGATGGCACCTTGCCCTTCGATATTTGGCGGCCTGGATTCGAGGGCAACAACGTGTTCCTGGGATAATTTCAGTTCAGCCGCATCCTCAATTGTTACAATTCGCTCGTTTTCAGGAATAAACGAAGACAAGACATTTAGTGTGGACGTTTTTCCGGATCCAGTCCCTCCGCTTATAAAGATATTCAAACGTGACACAACACAGGCTCTAATAAACTCAGCCATTTCCTGGCTAAGTGTTTTAAATTGGATCAGGTTGTCAATCGTGAATGGAGTTTCCGAGAACTTTCGAATCGTCAATACAGGGCCGTGAATGGCAAGTGGTGGGATAATTGCGTTAACCCTTGACCCATCAGGCAGCCGGGCATCAACCATTGGCGAGCTTTCATCAATCCTTCTTCCTAAAGGATGGACAATTTTTTCAATTATGCGAAGTACATGATCATCATCCTTAAAATGGACGCTTGTCTTCACTATTTTTCCTTTTCTCTCAACATAAATATCCCGTGGACCGTTCACCATTACCTCTGTAACGGTTGGATCGGACAACAAAGGAGTAATTGGCCCAAAGCCCATCAACTCATTTTTGGCACTTGTAAAGATTGCATGTTTGTCTTCAAAAGTCAGATGGCTGGCTTCATTTTGCAGGAATTCTTCTGATTTTTTTTCAATGATTTCTTCGTAATGAACCTCTTCTCCATCCGTAATTTTTTTGAATTCTTCGACCAGGAAATTATGTAGCTTGCTTTCAAGGCCGTCTTCAGGAATATTCCTGCTCAAATAGAAAAACGGTTCATTTCTTTGCTTGCCATCTACAAGGAGTTCTTCCTTCCCCAATCGTTTTAGAAGTGACAATTAGACCAGCCTCCCTTCGCTGGCTGCCTTTTTGAAAAAGAACCCTTTCTTTATAGCCTTTTCCTGTTTCCCTGCCAATTCCTGGGCAAAGGAATAGAGGATTTTAGAGATTTTAGCCCTGGGGTAGGAATAAACAAAAGGATTTCCTTCGTTAACAGAAGCAACGACAATTTTTTCGAAATCCGGCACCCGAGTATGGACCGGCATGCCCAGTACATTTTCCGCTGTTTCTTTATAGAGGCCTTTTCTTTTGGAATCGCGGTTCAGGATAATCTTCACTTTTTTATCCAGAGCCAAAGAATGGAGAGTATCAATGAATAGTTTGCAATTCTTCAAGGTAGGCAAATCCAAGTAGGTCACGAGGAAAATATCATCCGACTTTTCCAACGCTGTAAGAATTTTTTCTTCTATATAAGGAGCAGTATCGATCAGGACAATGTCGTAATGTAGTTTGAGGTTGCTGATTAATCTCGTGATGTGTTCCTCGAGGATGACTTCTGAAAATTCTGGCCGGATGGGAGCCGGCATGATATCAATAAAATCATTTACGGAATGTACGTATCCTTTCACCTTTTCAGGGGAACTATTGTAATCTTCTTTCACCCATTCATAAATCGTTTTTTTTGGCTTGGAGTCAAAGAACATCGCAACATCTCCGAACTGGAGGTCGAGATCGATGACAATGACTTTTTTTAATTGCTTTGCCAGGGCCGCAGCAAGATTGACTGTGAAGGTTGTCTTCCCTACCCCCCCCTTTGTACTGCACACTGTCATGACCCTCGCATTCTTAGTTGGGGCTTCCTTTTTGGGTATAGCTTTTTTTTGATTCAGTATTTCTTCAGCTTCCCTTGCTGCCGCCACTAACGATTCATTTTGAAAGGGGTACGGCAGCACATCAAATGCCCCTGCTCGAATCGCCCTCCTGATATCCACGCCATTTTCAAAATCAATTAAGATAGGAACGCTTGATAAAGTCAAAGCCGGAAAAAGAGTGAAAATATCCTGGAGATCAGCCTTAAGTTCTTGCTTTGTAACAGGAATTAAAACTATCCCCGAAAATGACTCCTCCTGGAGCTCCTTATAGGACTTATACCATATCAGCTTCTCTCCAACTTCACTAGCACAGCTTTCCAGTTTTTCATAAACTTCAATTTGATTTGTGACCACGCTCCAAGTCATTTTAAAAACACCCCTTCATGGAGCTCATCTTCGTGTACATGGGTATGAACAGGATCCAGCTTTGTATCCCCGTCTTTTCTTAACATTAAATACAACTCATATTTCGTAGAAAACCCTAAAGTTAATCCTTCACGAGGATTGACTTCAAGCGTCACCATTTGATATCGTTTCATCGCTTCTGCATCGTCAGCGGCATGCCCCACCGCCAAAACTCTCGCATTTTGAATGATAAGTGTTCCGGCATCATGTTGGCCTTCCTTAGCATCCTTCGGGACAGTTAATTTCGCCACCACGTCCACATGGGAATCCGGCTTTATGAAACCAGCAATCCCTTGCACATCAGATACCTGTATTGTCATGGCCCGCTTCCCGTCACTTATTGGTAAAAGCACGTTTCCTTTTGGCCCATCTTCTTCTGAGCCTTTTCCTTTCGTATTACTCTCATTTGAAACTGCCGTTTGGGCAGGCTCGGGTTTTTCTTTATTCTCAGCGCTGGCGGTTTTTGCATTGGAGCTTGGTGGTGTCGCTGCCTGCAAACTGGGCTCCCTTGAATTTATAATTAAAAATAAAATAATTGTGGCACTAAGCCCGAAAATCAATGACCAGATCCATAGTTTTTTAGATTGCATTTCTCGGCCCTCCGCCTATCTAATGAACAAGTTTTACGCCCTCTACTCCATAATTAACTCCTTTACCAATTTCACCAAAAGTTATTAGCTTTATAAATTTTGCCGTTACTTCATGCTTTTTTACATCATCAATCCAAACTGATGCAAATCCATCTAGCTCGACATATGTTTTCCCGTTAACATCAGCGTAAGATTTTATTATGGGAACCAAAACCACTCTTGCACAGGTATCATCGGCAGTTAAGTATTTATTGCAGTCATTCCTTTTCTTATCCAAGTTAATTCGGTATTCAAAGCCTTCCTTAACGTTTCCCCAGTTTAATCCCGTATTTGTTAGGACATATTTGGTTTCAAGATCCATTGGTATACCTTCTTTGATTGACTCCAATAACTGTTTTCCTCCTGGTTTGTCTATTTGCAGAAACCCAAAGTTTCCTCCAATAGAGGAGTTTTCCTCATCATCGTCTTTTCCATTGCCGCTATTGCCCGGTTTAAAATTAATCGAAAACGAAGGAGGTTCCTTTCCACTTTCGGGTGGCGTTGTTGGATATTCAGCTTTCGGAATACCTATAGGAACAATTCCTTCTCTGCTAATAATTTTTCCGGATATTTGTGCTTTTGCGGATGCCGCAACATCAGAACTATTTACTCCAATAAATTTGGCAAAAGTAAGACCTTTGGAAACCGACTTTGTTGCCTGGATGTAATTTGGTCCTGTTTTAAAATCAGACAATACTAAAACAACATTATTCTTCGCGGCAATATCGATAGCTGTTTGTTTAGCAACACTCTCTCCTTTTAACAAGTCTTGAGCTCCAGCAAGTACCGCGGCATCAAGTGCTTTTTGCAATCGGCTTTTTTCCAAGTAAAGCCTCCCACCGTCTATTACCATGGCACTAAATCCAAAAAGCACCACCATAAAAAAAGCAACCATAATCATTCCATTGCCTTCTTGACTGCATAAAATTTTTTTCATAGACTTCATATTATTCCACCCTCATCACTGTAGTGTCGGAAAGCTTTAGTGATTTAGCCAGCGGATTGACAAAGGGAGTGATAAAGTCTATATCATAAGTTAAAGCTATTTCTACCTCTATTCCACTTGGCCTGTTAGCCTTGCCTTCAGGTTTAATATCAATATTTAATTTAGAGGTATCGGTTCCCGCCATGGCAGCTATAATAGCTTTTTCTATATCGTCGTCTTCAGATGAAATACTGGCAACCCTGGCGCCCTCACGTCCAGCATGGTCCATAGATAAATAAACATGAAATATTCTTCCGAAATCAACGATTCCAAATAAGATAATCATGAGTAAAGGAATAATCAGGGCAGTCTCCACCATCGATTGCCCTTTTTCCGATTTCATATCGTTCCCTCCATAAAAAGCATTGCTATCGTCCCAAGCGCGATTGATACCCCGTAAGGAAAGGAAGGGGCAAGATCGCTTTTGCTTACCTGAATAGAATCTTTACTTTTACTAAAAGTAAGGAAAAAGACAGAATTAATAATTCTTACTAAGAAGCCTTTTAATTCATTCCTGTGTATCAAAATAAACAAAGCAATTAATCCTCCAACAATCGCAGCATACAGGAAGGCGTAAATTACAAAAAAGGCACCCTTCATTGCCCCAATCGCTGCCAAAAGCTTAACATCGCCAGCTCCTATACCTCCCATGGCAAACGGTATAAATAAAACACCAAATCCAACAAGGAAGCCCTTACCGCTGAAAAGTATTCCATCAAGACCATTCGTGCTGAAATAATATATAAAGCCGATCAATATTGCCGGCAAGGTTACGATATTTAGTATTTTCCTTGATTTAATATCCGTTATTGTACAGATAAGCAGCACTGCAATGAGCAGGATGTTTTCCAAAGATAGCCCCCCATTCTTTAAAAAACCCTGCTTCTCATGCTCGAAAAGCAGGGTTTTACAAATTTAGATTCCAGCAGAAGCAAGCTTGGCGGCTATTCTATTAAAAAGTCCAGAAATCTGGCTTCCCATGGCACCAATTGCTGCAATACAAATCACTGCTACCAACCCAATAATTAACCCATACTCCGTTAACGCCTGACCCTCTTCTTCTTTCACTAACCTTGTTACAAGATTCATTTTCCCGCCTCCATTTGTTTTTTTGGTTCTATATGTAGAACACAATTGGATTATATAACGTATAAAAAAACTTGAAAAGGTTGAAAAACGTTCGTTTTAAAGAGTTTTCCCGATGTTTTATTCCATTTGCTTCAATTTTCTCATAATTTCTAAGTTTTTTTGTTCTTTTAAAAGAACTTTTGTTTTAATATAATGAACTTACAATCTATATATATTCAAAAGGAGCCAATTAATGAAAAATACTGTTACAATGCCGTTTGTGATACAGACTGCGGACACGTTCTATAAACGGTTTAAAGGGTTAATGTTCAGGAACGAGCCAATTCGTGAGGAAGGGCTGTGGATTGTACCTTGCAATTCGGTCCATATGTTCTTTATGTCGTTTCCAATCGATATTGTTCTTCTTAACGAACAAAAAGAAGTCATTCGTCTGATTCACTCCTTAAAACCGTGGCGGGCGACGAAGCCGGATAAAAATGCCTTTTCTGTCCTGGAACTACCCGTTGGCACGATTGGGGATTTGTGCATTCGGATTGGGGATACGCTTGAATTTTGACGGGGAAAAATGTTTACAATCCTGCACGAAAGGAAACAAACTATTGTCGAGTTTTATCCGGCAATAGTTTGTTTTTTATAAAAATGAGGGGGGATGGTAGAATGGGAAATACGGCCCTGTTAGTTATCGACGCGCAGGTCGGCATTATCGAAGGGCCGAAGTTCGGGCCGGTTTTCGATAAGGAAAGGCTCCTCGATACAATGAAAAATGTGGTCGGAAAAGCACGTTCCGAGGGTGTCCCAATCATTTTTATGATGGATACGGAAATCGCCTCGCCGATATCGATTGAATCCCAAGTCCATCCCCATATATCTCCCACAAGGGATGATATTACGATTACGAAAAAAGCGGTCGACGCGTTTCAGTTCACGACGCTACATGATTACCTGCAAACGCTCGATATCAAGCATCTGGTGGTCATGGGCTGCAAAACCGAATATGGCGTGGATACGACTTGCAGGCGGGCGACAACGCTCGGATACGACGTGACGCTTGTCGCGGACGGCCATTCGACCACGGCGAACAATGTGCTCGGTGCGGAGGAGATTATCGCCCACCACAATTGCACACTTCACGGGCTGGACAATATCGAAAATTTCATCCTCGTCCGCGATTCCGATGAGAATATTTTTACCCACCGCCACTCAGATTTTAAAAAGTAAAGGGTTCCTGCCGTTGAACTATAACCCGAATAATGGACACTTTTAAAAAAGGTCCATT
>NZ_QNQT01000021.1 GCF_003362805.1 Neobacillus piezotolerans | reverse complement strand
TGTTTGTTGACGCTTGTTTGTTTAGTTTTCAAAGAGCAATTATTACCGCACCTTTAAAAGGCGACTATATTAGTATAACAATTTGTTTTAAAAAAGTCAACGACTTTTTTGTTTGCCGCCGTTTTGTTCAGCGGCGACTTTTACTATAATACAGGGTTTAAACGATTTGGTCAACCCTATTATTTAATTTTTTCACCTGGGAAATAGCGCCAAATAATCAGGTCGAAAATACAAAGAGAAACCCGCCGTTTTTCACGGATTTCTCTTGAATTAGCCAATTACAATCATATCAACCGCAATCAGGGCCGCCATTCCCGGTATGCCGAGGAAACCGGCTATTGATGTTGTGAACAGGTTAATTGGAATATGAATGCCAAACTGGTTGCCCGCCGTATTCAAGAAGAACAAAAGAAGCGCGCCGATTACTAGTTTTATCGCGCCTTGTCCCAGCAGCCTTGCCGGCCTCATTGGCGCTCCTGCGATCAGGAGCAGGATGATCAGGCCACCGAGTATTGAAATTACATAAATCGGTTCCAATTAGTAACTCCCCCTTCTTCGGGAAACTTGTACTAAACTATATGTACAAGTTCCCAAAAAAAGACCGGGAGTTCCTCATTAACGCCCTATCTTAATTTTCCTATGCTTTGCCTCTCTTAAAAGGAAGAAGTATTTGGCTTCGGCCATCCTTGCCTGACAAACCACTTCTTCAGATGGATCGAACGATTTTTCCAGAAGGGTTTTCTGCCGCTGCCAATCCGCCTTGACGTCGTTGAGCAAGTTGAGGAATTTCTCATTGGACTCCTGGCGCAGCCGGCCTTTTCGCCGAAAGAACATTTTTATTGCCCTCCATCCTTTTATACTTCGCGCCGGCCCTCCAATGCTTTTGAAAGAGTGACCTCATCTGCGTATTCCAGGTCCCCTCCCACAGGCAGGCCGTGGGCAATTCTTGTTGTCTTGATGCCCGAAGGCTTCAGGAGCCTTGATATATACATGGCAGTGGCCTCCCCCTCGATATTCGGGTTGGTCGCAAGGATTACTTCCTGGACCGTCTCATCCTGTAGCCGTTTTAACAAATCGGGTATATTGATATCCTCGGGGCCAATGCCTTCCATCGGTGAAATCGCACCATGGAGGACATGATAGAGGCCATTGAATTCTTTCATTTTTTCCATGGCAATAACATCTTTCGGATCCTGAACAACACAGATAATGCTTTTATCGCGCCTCTCATCGGAACAGATATAGCATGGGTCCTGGTCGGTTATATGGCCGCAAACAGAACAGTAGCTTAAATTCCGCTTCGCGTTTACAAGCGCCTTGGCAAAGTCCAGGACGGTGTCCTCTTTCATGCTAAGGACGAAAAAAGCCAGACGAGCGGCCGTTTTCGGGCCGATCCCCGGCAATTTCATAAAGCTGTCAATCAGCTTGGATATCGGTTCGGGATAGTGCATTTTCTCTCCTCCTAGAACAGTCCCGGAAGGTTCATCCCTTTAGTGAATTGCCCCATAGTTGACTCCGACAATTTATCGGCTTTATCCATCGCATCATTTAATGCGGCGAGAATGGTGTCCTGAAGCATTTCCACGTCTTCCGGATCAACCGCTTCCGGATCGATTTTAACATCGACTACCTTCTTGTGGCCGGTTACGACAATAGTGACCATGCCTCCGCCAGCGGTTCCTTCCACAGTCTTTTCCCCTAGTTCACTTTGGGCTTCTTCCATTTGTTTCTGCATTTTCTGCATTTGCTTCATCATGTTTTGCATATTACCCATTCCGCCCATACCTGGCATTTTACGTTTCATCGTATTCATCCTCCAATATTATTCAACAATTTCAATTAAGTCGCCGCCAAACAATTTCCTCGCTTCGTCTAAAAGCGGATCTTCCTCACTCTTTTTTGTTTCCTGGCCTTCCACTCCGTCCGGCTGATGGTTTGACAGGAAGCTTTCTCTTATTGTCACCCATTGGTCTTCGGGAACCCCTGTGATGGAAAATCGTTTGTTGGTAAGTTCCATTAAGCTATCCGAAATCGCCTCTATAAATTTCGGGTTGTCCATTGCCATCTGGCAGTGGATTTCATGCTTGAACTTAATGACACAGGCGCCTGAAGAAGCGGCCACGGGCTCAGCTTCATTTAATAAGGCGGCATGGGATTTCATTAATGAGCGAAGCATTTCCCCCCAATTGCCTTTTAGAAGATTGAGGTCGGCCTTTGTTGCATGTTTCAGGATTTCGTTTATTTTCCCGGCAGGTGCCTGGAATCCTTTTCTGGATGACCTATGCGCGGGTTTTTGAACCTGGCCCGCCTGCTCATTCGCAGTGGCTGGAACGCCGTGTTTCTTCAATTCTTTTAATTCTTCCTCAAGCCGGTCAATCCTGTTCAGAAGGACAGCTACTTGGGGCGAAGTTTCTCCGGCTGATTCCTGGGAAGGGGTTTCCATCTGGCATAGCTTAACGACCGCGACTTCAAGAAAAATCCGAGGATGTGTCGTCCACCGCATTTCCTGCTGGGTTTTGTTCAGCATATCGATTAAATCATAAATTTGCGGCGTTGAAAACTTGCCGGCCAAATCCCGAAACCCATCATCGAGCATAACCCTCTCCAACGATTCTTCAAGGGAAGGTGCTGTTTTAAAAAGAAGCATGTCCCGGAAAAACAAAATGAAATCTTCAATGAATCGCGATGGGTCTTTCCCGTGAAAAAGAAGTTCATTCAGGACATCAAGCCCTTGTGCTACATCCTTTTCATGGATAGCCTCAGCCATTTTCGCCAAAAACCCCTGAGAAACCGAGCCGGTGACAGTCAATGCATCCTCTACGGTAACCTGTTCCTGGCTATATGAAATCGCCTGGTCAAGCAGGCTCAATGCGTCGCGCATCCCGCCTTCCGCAGCCCTGGCGATAATCGGCAATGCCGCAGGGTCATAAGCGGCGCCAGTCTCATCAGCAATCAATTTCATCCTTCCGACAATTGCGTTCGCCGTTATTCTTTTAAAATCGAATCGCTGGCATCGTGAAACAATGGTCAGCGGAATTTTGTGTGGTTCTGTTGTTGCCAAAATAAACATGACATGCCTAGGCGGTTCCTCAAGTGTCTTGAGGAGGGCATTGAACGCCCCGGTTGAAAGCATATGCACTTCATCTATGATATAAACCTTGTATTTTACTGAGCTTGGAGCATATTTCACTTTGTCGCGGATATCCCTGATTTCATCGACACCATTATTTGAAGCGGCATCAATTTCTATGACATCCTGGATCGAACCGTCCGTAATGCCGCGGCAGGCGCTGCATTCATTGCAAGGTTCAGCTACAGGAGCCTTTTCGCAATTGACCGCTTTAGCCAAAATCTTGGCGGCTGTCGTCTTCCCGGTCCCGCGTGGCCCTGAAAAAAGGTAGGCATGGGTGGTTTTTCCCTGAACCAGTGCGTTCTGCAATGTTTTGGTGATGTGTTCCTGGCCCACGACATCGATAAATTGCTGCGGGCGCCAGACTCGGTATAGTGCCTGATAGGCCACTGGCAATGCCCCCTTTCCATTTTTTTGCGGCTTGCTGGAACTTCGGGCAATAATCCCCATCTATTTATTATACCGTATTTTGTATGTAAAGTGTAATTCAGCACCTAATTAATGATTGGCTTTTTGACTCTTTTTTCAACCGCCAAATCTTCTTTTCCAAAATGGGTTTTTCCATGAAAAAACCCACCCCTTTAAAAGGGATGGGTTTGGGTTATCTTTATAACTGCCGTGCACCTTCCGTCGACTGCCATCCATAAGCGTTACTCAAGCAGTTAGCTCGGCCCAGGCGACCCTGCGGCACATGGGAGCGTCCACTTAATGCTGCTTCCTTCCGGACCTGACATGGTTCATGGAATCCCATTGCGCAGGACCCAGGCGTCAACACCACTTACTTAAGGCAGGCCCTACAGAGTGGCAGCCTCAGGAAGGGATTCAACCCCGCTGGAGCGGATTGCGGGTACAGGGCACCGCTACCTCCCCGTCTAGCACGGCAAAATTGAAACCTATCATAGGGCGCTTTTATAGCGCCTTTTCAGTATACAGAGTTTTAGCGGAAAAATCAATGGCCTTCACCTGTCAATTCCTGTCTCGCCTTCCACTGACTCCATCCTGGCCCGCCTTTTCGCTTCTTTCTTCTTCTCCCTGAGAGAACGGAAAAAGTCCGACAGCATCCTTCCGCACTCTGCATCAAGCACGCCGGATACAACTTCGCACTGATGATTGAAACGGCTTTCCTCAAGCAGATTCATTAGCGTTCCGGCACATCCGCCTTTCGGGTCGGCAGCCCCATATACAACACGTTCGACCCTTGAGAGGACGATAGCGCCGGCGCACATCGCGCATGGCTCAAGCGTTACGTAAAGGGTTGCTCCTTCAAGCCGCCAGCTGCCTGTCTTCTTGCATGCTTCATCAATGGCAAGCAGTTCGGCATGGGCGATCGCATTTTGCCTACACTCACGGAGATTGTGCGCCCTTGCGATTATTTCCCCGTCCATGACAAGGACGGCACCGATTGGGACCTCCCCCAGCTCAGTTGCTTTTTGGGCTTCGGCAATTGCTTCTTTCATATACAATTCATCTTTGCCTGGGACATGTTCCATCCCAACACTTCCTTTTATTCAAATCTCATGCGGTTTATTTAGGGTTAGTATAACATGAAAAGCCTTTCCCCCTCATAGAATGGAGGTAGCGTTACTTTTGTGCAAGGAGGGAAGATGATGCAAATTCACATTGTGGAACGCGGGCAAACGCTGAACACCATTGCCCGGACATATGGAACGACCGTGAACGACATAATCGACGCGAATGAATTGCCGAACCCGAATGACCTCGTCATCGGACAGGCGATGGTTATCCCGATTGTCGGGAGTTTTTATTTTGTCAAGGCGGGCGATTCGCTTTATTCCATAGCAAGAAGGTTTGGCACCACCCCCGAGGAACTCGCACGGATCAATCGAATCCAGGCCAACCAACCTTTAAATGTCGGATTCCGCCTGTATATCCCGCCCGGAAGGAAACGCGCGGGTGATTTCAATGCATATGTGGAACCTAGGGGTACAACAGTGGCGCCCGCCCTTGTTGCCAGCGCCCGGGAGGCCGCACCCTATTTGACCTATCTGGCGCCCTTCAGCTTCCAGGCTAGAAGAGATGGTACGTTGCGCGAGCCGTTATTGGACAATTTCCCCCAAATCGCGCGTACCAATAACAATGTACTAATGATGGTCATCACTAATCAGGAAAATGACCAGTTCAGTGATGAACTCGGCCGGATATTGCTTAACGATATCGCTATACAGGATAAATTCCTCAATAATATCGTCGCAACCGCACGGAGGCTTGGATTCCGTGATATCCATTTTGATTTCGAATATTTGCGTCCCGCCGACAGGGAAGCATATAACAATTTCCTGAGGAAGGCAAGGGACCTTTTCAAGCGGGAAGGCTGGCTCATTTCCACCGCCCTCGCTCCAAAGACGAGCGCAACACAGAAAGGAAAGTGGTATGAGGCGCATGATTATAAAACACACGGGGAAATCGTCGATTTCGTTGTCATCATGACGTATGAATGGGGCTATAGCGGCGGGCCAGCCATGGCGGTTTCCCCGATTGGTCCTGTGCGCCGCGTCCTTGAATATGCCCTTACCGAAATGCCTGGTTCGAAAATTATGATGGGACAGAATTTATATGGGTATGACTGGACACTCCCCTTTGTCCAGGGCAGTGTTGCAAGGGCGGTCAGCCCTCAGCAGGCCATCAGGATCGCAGCGGAGAATAACGTTCCTATCCAGTATGATACAACGGCCCAGGCGCCTTTTTTCAGATATACAAAAGGTGGAAGGCAGCATGAGGTCTGGTTTGAAGACGCCCGGTCAATACAAGCCAAATTCGATTTGATCAAAGAGCTTAATTTACGCGGGATGAGCTATTGGAAGCTTGGCCTGTCTTTTCCGCAAAACTGGCTCCTGATTACCGAGAATTTCAATGTAACAAAAAGAACTACATCCTAAATGGGTTAGGCCGCCTTTTACCGGGCGGCCTAATTACTTGCGAATACCCTCCGCAAGCACTATTTTTCCCTCCCTAAAGCCTTGTAAATCAAGGCTGAAAGCTTTTCTTCCTTCGCCCCCATAAATATTCCATATCCGCAGCCGCATGGAATATGGTAAAATACAATTTGTCTAAATGCGACATACTTCTACTTATTTCTTATTTTTGCGAATTCTTACATATCCCAACTATCGTAGACAAACTATTGAATGGGCTGAGAAGGAGGACATGCAATGGGGGAGACTCCCTTTATTACCGTTGAAGGGCCGATTGGCGTTGGAAAAACATCTCTTGCAAAGGCGATTGCTGAACATTACCAATTTGCCTTGTTGAAGGAAATTGTTGATGAAAATCCTTTCCTTGGCAAGTTTTACGAAAATATAGAAGAGTGGAGCTTCCAAACGGAAATGTTTTTTCTTTGCAACCGTTTTAAGCAGCTCGGCGACATCAATACCCATTATCTAGCTAAAAATCAGCCGGTTGTAGCAGATTATCATATAATCAAGAACCTGATTTTTGCCCAGAGAACCTTAAGCAATGAAGAGTATAAAAAGTATTTTAAAATTTATCAAATACTTACAGAGGATATGCCAAAACCAAACGTTGTCATTTATTTGAATGCCAGCCTAGATACCCTGCTCGCCAGAATCGCGATGCGAGGGCGTGAAGTCGAGAAAAACATCAGCCCACTTTATCTTGAGCAGCTGTCACGTGACTACGAAGAGGCTTTGGAAGCCTTTGAAAGGCAGCATCCTGAAATCCCAGTCCTTCGCTACAATGGCGATGTGATGGATTTCGTTAAAAATGAGCAGGATTTGGACACCATTCTTTCCGATCTATCATTATCGCTGGCAAAAAGCAGCTGGACCAATACATTATAAGGACGGGGAATACATTTTGAGTATCGTAATCGGCGGCATGATTGGCCTTGGCAAAACAAGTGTGGCGGATTTATTGAATGATTATTACCAAAGCAAGGGAATCGATAGTAAAGTATTTTATGAAACGGTGGATGATAACCCGATTCTCCCGCTTTATTATGAACTGACTCCTGAAGAACTGGATGCGAAAAGAATTCCTTTCCTCCTCCAGCTATTCTTTTTGAATAAACGTTTTAAAACGGTTAAAGAATGCATCGGCTGGCATGAGCCCCTTTATACAATCCAGGACAGGTCGATTTATGAAGATTGGTATTTCGCCTATGTGAACAAAAAGCTTGGGCGCATATCCGAACTTGAATTCAGGATTTACGAAGACCTTGCCGACAATATGATGGAAGAATTGAATGAACTTCCGAAAAAAGCTCCGGAACTTATGGTCTATTTGAAAGGTTCCTTTGACACAGTTATCGAAAGGATCATGTCGCGCGGAAGAAGCTTTGAAATCAACCCTGAACTAAAAGAGTACTATTTCGAGGTCTGGAAAGGCTATGATGAATGGGTCTTCAACCACTACAAGGCAAGTGAAGTCCTCGTCATCGACATGGACGTCACCGATATTGTCAACCGCCCTGAAGATGCCGCTCGGGTCTGCCGGGAAGTGGACAATAAATTGAATGAAATCCTTTTTACTAAAACGCATACTGGCTGATTAGCTGGTATGCGTTTTTCATTAGAATCAATTAAAGCAGAAGGGACGAACCTTCTGCTTTCTTACGCCTTACCGATTTAATTTAAATGAATAAAAAAGTTGGCCGTACAGCCTGGCATTTTTAGCGTGCCCCCTGAGGAGAGATGTAAGTAGTTTCCAGCGTATATTTGCATATAAAAAACCCGCCGCAGGCTTTCGCGTTGCGGCGGGCTTTATCTCCAGATTTTATGCGCGTTGGTCATACATTATCGAATAAATGGCGGAGGAAGAGGGATTCGAACCCCCGCGCGGTTTAACCCGCCTGTCGGTTTTCAAGACCGATCCCTTCAGCCAGACTTGGGTATTCCTCCGTTTCGACAAAGGTTATAATACTATAGGGTAGATGTCCATGTCAACAGGAAACCTTTATGACAGTAAAAAAAGGACGGGATCCATTCCCGCCCTTCTTCATTATTCTGGCTTGATTTCTGCCCTTCCGCCCATATAAGGCCTTAGTGCTTCCGGGATTACGACCGTACCATCTTCCTGCTGGTAGTTCTCTAAAATTGCGGCGACGGTGCGGCCGATCGCGAGGCCCGAACCATTTAGAGTGTGGACGTGCTCCGGTTTCGCGCCAGGCTCGCGACGGAAGCGAATATTCGCCCTTCTCGCCTGGAAAGCTTCAAAATTACTGCAAGAAGAGATTTCACGATACGTGTTATAGCTTGGAATCCAAACCTCGATATCGTACTTTTTGGCGGCCGTGAAACCAAGGTCCCCTGTGCACATACTTAGGACACGATATGGAAGCCCGAGAAGTTGGAGAACCTTTTCCGCGTCAGCAGTCAGCTTTTCAAGCTCATCATAAGAATCTTCCGGGTTAACGAATTTCACGAGTTCGACTTTATTAAATTGATGCTGGCGGATAAGCCCGCGTGTATCACGGCCGGCAGACCCAGCCTCTGAACGGAAGCAGGCGCTGTATGCCGCGTAGCGGATTGGCAGCTGGTCCCCACTCAAAATCTCGTCCCTATGAAGGTTTGTTACCGGTACTTCAGCGGTCGGGATCAAGAAATAATCTTCACTCTCAATCAGGAAGGCGTCTTCCTCGAATTTTGGAAGCTGGCCGGTTCCTGTCATGCTCGTCCTATTCACCAGGTATGGAGGAAGCACCTCTTTGTAGCCGTGCTCATCCACATGAAGGTCAAGCATAAAGTTCATCAAGGCCCGTTCAAGGCGCGCTCCAAGCCCTTTGTAAAAAACAAATCGGCTTCCGGTAACCTTTGTGGCACGCTCGAAATCAAGGATTTTCAGATTGTCGGCAATGTCCCAGTGGGGCTTTGGCTCAAATCCGAAATTACGGACTTCTCCCCACTTCCTGATTTCCACGTTCTCGTCTTCTGTCTCCCCGACAGGAACGCTTTCATGCGGCAGGTTCGGGATGCTCAATAAAAGCATATCGAGTTCTTCCTCAACCCCTCGCAGTTCATCGTCAAGCTCCTTAATGCGATCGCCGACCGCGCGCATTTCGGCGATCAGCTGGTCCGCATCCTTTTTCTCCCTCTTTAATGCCGCCACCTGTTGGGATACCTCGTTCCTCTTTCCCTTCAGCTGTTCGGCCTCCACAATCAAATCGCGCCTTTTCCTGTCCAGGCTCTCGAACTTGCCAAGGTCTGTAAGGTCCTCGCCGCGATGCTGCAGCCTTTTCTTCACTCCTTCAAAATCCGCGCGCAATACTTTAATATCCAGCATGCTTCAACACTCCTTTTCTTTTTTTCAGTTGAGGCCGGGATGTTTTTTGGACGCAAAAAACTCCCGTCCCCAAAACAGGGACGGGAGTTGACCCGCGTTGCCACCCTGGTTGGCCGCACACGGCAGCCCACCTCAATTTCATAACGGTTTGACCCGAAAGCACTTACTTGCCAAGAAGGCGTTCCATGCCTTGCTCAAGGACGGATTCACAGGCGCCACACACCGGTTCTCACCAACCACCGGCTCTCTAAAGAGTGGGAATCCCGCTACTTTTTCCTCTCAACGCTTTTTCACTATGGTAAATTTGTACTTTTTAATCTACTACAATTATCGCCTTATTGCAAATAAATTATTCTGTTTTTTTGCCCGCTTCCGGCTTAAAACAACCCTTTAATGCCGGAAACAATGCTTCCCCATAAATCGGCGAAGAAGCCGCCGATGCCGCCCATCATCAGGACGAACCAGTTTGCTTTATCCACATTTTCAGTGGCGATAACCGGGGAGGTTACACTGCCTTGTCCTTTTTCTGTAAGGAAGGCAGCTTTATCGCCATTTTTCGCTTCAAGGGTTACATAGCCGACGACTTCTCCCTTTTTAACAGGGGCGGTTAGTTCGCCTTTGCTATTTAATTTCTTTTTGTCGAGAACAAGGACAGGTTTGTAATTATCCTTTTCACCGTTCTTGATTACCATCGAAACCGGATTCTTTGTGCGGATATTAACCTTGTCTTCCTTCCCTTTTATTACATCAAGGGATTTTTTACCTTTTATTGCATAATCGGCTGGAAGGATTTCCGCCTTTGAATAATTAGTGAATGCATAATCGAACATTTTCCTTGTTTCATCAAAACGTGCTTTATAATCCCCTTTGCCGGAAGCATTCTTGGCATCCATTACAACGGTAATGAAGCGTTTGCCGTCACGGGTTGCAGTACCTGTGAAGCAGTAGCCTGCAAAATCGGTTGTTCCGGTTTTAAGTCCGTCCACGCCAGGGTATTTAAACACAAGTTCTGGAAGCATCCAGTTCCAGTTTTCCATTTTAATGACATCGTCTGTTCCCGGCCTGAATTCCTTCCTAGGAATGCTAGTTGTTTCAAGCACTTCCGGATAGTCCTTCAAGAGATGGAAAGCAAGCTTCGCGGTCGCTTTTGCCGACATGACGTTTTCATCCTCGGCGCCTGTTCCTTCAGGATGCATGCCCTTATAATCGCGGTTGTTCAATCCAGACGAATTGACAAACTTATAATCTTTTAAACCGAGTTTTTCGGCTTTATCATTCATCATTTTTACAAAGTTTCCTTCTGATCCGCCAATGACCTCCGCCAGCGCAATCGTTGCCGCATTCGCTGAATAAATTGTCATCGCTTCATACAGTTCCCGGACATTGTATGTTCCATCCGCCCTGAGCGGCACGTTGGAAAGGTTGCGGTCATGCGATAGTTTGTGGACAGGCTCGCTAACCGAATATTGCTGGTCCCATTTTACCTTTCCTTCTTTAACAGCCTCAAGGAGAAGGTATTCGGTCATCATTTTCGTCATGCTGGCAATACCGAGGACATTGTCCGCATTTTGTTCAAATAAAACTTTTCCCGAATCCGCATCAACAAGAATGGCAGCGGCGGCATTGATTTTCAAGCTCGCCTCGCCGGCTGCTTTCGCGGGTGCAGTAAACAGCCCTGCTGTGACGGCCACTGCAAGAACGATGGCTATGTACTTCTGATAAATCCTTTTCTTCACTGTTACGCCCTCCAACGATATTCTCCCACTCTTAACGGACATCTTGCCCTTGCGGAAGTTTCACTTTATACACGTTTACTATCTTAACATACTAGCAGAATGTTGGATAGATAGAGGTTGGTCCTATCTTCCTGCCAAGATTTTCAAGTGTTTGGGATTATGCGTTTGTAATCAGTTTTTTTCACTATGAAAATAGAGGCAGGATTTTGCCCCTGCCCCTTTTTGTTCATGTATTATAACGAGTAATTTGGTGCTTCTTTTGTGATTTGGACATCGTGCGGATGGCTTTCACGCAGACCGGCGCCTGTCATCCGGATGAATTGGCTGTTTTCGCGCAATTCCTGGAGGTTTGCCGTACCACAGTAGCCCATGCCCGACCTTAAGCCGCCGGCAAGCTGGTAAATTGTATCAGCAAGCGGCCCTTTATATGGAAGGCGGCCTTCAATGCCTTCCGGAACGAACTTTTTGCTGTCTTCCTGGAAATAGCGGTCTTTCGAGCCTTTTTCCATCGCCCCTTCGGAACCCATGCCGCGGTATACCTTGAAGCGGCGTCCCTGGAAGATTTCCGTTTCACCAGGGCTTTCGGAAACGCCTGCGAGCAGGCTTCCGAGCATGACCGCGTGTCCTCCGGCTGCAAGTGCTTTGACAATATCACCGGAATACTTAATGCCTCCATCAGCGATAATCGTTTTTCCGAGCTTTCGTGCTTCTGTCGCGCAATCATAGATTGCCGTTATTTGAGGCACCCCGACACCGGCAACAATTCGTGTCGTACAAATGGAACCAGGACCAATTCCAACCTTTACAACATCCGCACCAGCCTCGAACAAACTCCTTGTACCTTCAGCAGTGGCGACGTTGCCCGCTATAATAGGCAGGTTCGGGTATTCCTTTCGGATCTGGCTGACTGTGTCCAGGACGCCTTTAGAATGTCCATGGGCCGTATCAATGACAATGACGTCAACATTCGCCCTCACTAGCGCTTCAACGCGTTTCATAGTATCGCCTGTAACGCCGACCGCAGCACCGGCAAGCAACCTTCCCTGCTTATCTTTCGCGGACATTGGGAATTCAATGACCTTCTCAATATCCTTGATTGTAATTAGCCCCTTCAAGATGCCGTTGTCATCAACGAGTGGAAGCTTTTCGATTTTGTACTTTTGCAAAATCTTTTCCGCTTCCTTCAATGTTGTGCCGACTGGAGCGGTAACTAGATTCTCCTTTGTCATGACATCGGAAATCTTTTTAGAAAAATCATGTTCCTGGATAAAGCGCAGATCCCGGTTTGTGATAATCCCAACAAGCCTTTGCTCTTCTTCGTTGTTCACGATCGGCACTCCTGAAATCCGGTATTTACCCATCAGATGTTCAGCATCGTATACCTGGTGCTCCGGCGTGAGGAAGAATGGATCGGATATAACCCCGGATTCCGACCGCTTTACCTTATCAACCTGTTCTGCCTGCTGTTCGATGGTCATGTTTTTATGGATGATGCCAAGGCCACCTTGCCTGGCCATCGCGATTGCCATATCCGCTTCAGTGACCGTATCCATACCGGCACTTATAATAGGCAAGTTAAGCGTTATGTTTTCGCATAGTTCTGTTTGGAGGCTGACCTCTTTTGGCAATACCTCAGACCTTGCTGGAACGAGCAAAACATCATCGAATGTTAATCCTTCTTTTGCAAATTTGTTTTCCCACATCTTTTTGTCCCTCCAAACCGAAAATATTATTAGTAGCGTAACAATTGGGCAATATACTGTCAAGGCAGCGATAAGAAGTCAGATTTTTCAATCGCCGGGCGGAAAATCGCCCATTTTCCATAAAAATCGGCGCATTTTATACGGGAAAGGAGGATTGCTTATGTTGCATGGCTACCGGGGCTTGGAAAGCTTTTCGTTCTTTTTTTCTGCTGAATATGCCCAAACATTCTTGCAAAAACGCTATGAGAAACTTGGCTGTCCCTCCCCGGAACAAAGAAGCTATGAGAATTGCTATCCCTTCCTTTATTATCTTGAGCATGGCAATGTTTATTATACCCAGGCCGCCAGGGCTCCGATCATCCTGCAGCCAATCCTCCTTTTTTACGGACTCGTCCATCTCGCAAAAGCCTGCATCCTGACTGAGGACCCTTTCTATCCGGAAACAACGGCGGTGCTGGCGCACGGGGTATCATCCCGGAAGCGTAAAAAACAGCAATTCCAATTTTTCCAGGATGAAGTGAAGTTCCAGAAAAATGGCCTTTTTCCGCATTTATCCGACAAATTGTTTCACATGAAACAGGACGAGGGCGACAAAACAAGTATGGAAGCATTATTAAGAATGATTCCCGAGCTTGAAACTCTTTTTTGGCAGCTGGAAGGCCAGACAAACTTCATGCCGCTGCCAGAAAAAGATGGCGGCTGCTTCGTATCCCAAAAAGCACTTGATTTTTATCACATGACTGAATCCAGATTCAGGGAGTACTTTTTGGCTCAGTCAGGCATTTCCCTTGAAGAAATGAAGAATGGGATGGCCAGGCTTTCAGAAACGCCAAACCCCTACATTCCAGGCCAGCAAACGTTCCTTAAGTTCGATTATTATCAAAAACGCTTCGTTATGCCTTTAAAGAAAAGCCATCGGTCCCAATTTCCGGAACTGATGGCCCACTACTTGCTGCTTTATAATTTAAGCATGATAGCGCGCTATGAAACAGAATGGTGGGGTGAAGCCGTCAAAATGATGCCAAACCGTGATTATCCATTCATCCAATCTTTTTTAAAAATCACGCAGGAAAAAAGCCCGTTCCTTATTTTCTGCCATTTAACCGCCGGCCTAAAGTAAAGCCGCTGCCTTTAATGCCCGGGCACCGATATCGGTACGATAGTAAATTCCTTTCGACTCAACTTTTTCAAGTTCCCGGTAGACCTGTTCCCTCGCTTCTTGAAGGGAATCTGCTTTCGCACAGGCAAGGAGGACCCTGCCGCCATCTACATAAAAACGGCCAAGCTTATCCTTTTTCGTACCGGCATGGAAGATGGCGGTATCTACGCCAACTTCACCCAGCCCTTCGATAAGTGCGCCCCTTTCCGGATTGTCGGGATATCCTTTCGCCGCAGCGACAACGCCTACCGCGTATGATTCATCCCACTCCAGCTCAGGTTCCTTCCCGCCAAGAATTTCAAGGATGGCTTCGGCCAAATCGGATTTCATCCTTGGGAGGACCACCTGCGTTTCGGGGTCGCCGAATCTTGCATTAAATTCAATGACCTTTGGGCCGTGCTTTGTTAAAATAAGCCCCGCATACAAAACCCCGCAGAAGCTCCTGCCTTCATTGGCCAGTGCCTTCGCGGCGGGTTTTAAAACCGTTTCAACCGCAGTTCGCACCGCGCTGGCTGGAATATGGGGAACCGGCGAATAAGCGCCCATCCCGCCTGTATTCGGACCAGCATCACCGTCGAACGCCCGTTTATGGTCCTGGGCAATTTCAAGAGGTACAACGATTTCCCCATTAACGAACGCCATAAGGGAGAATTCCTCTCCTTCGAGGAATTCTTCAATTACAACAGAAGAGGAGGACTCGCCGAACCTTTTTCCAACAAGCATTTCCTCCGCCGCGGCAATGGCCTCCGCCTCTGTAAGGGCGACCGTAACGCCTTTCCCCGCAGCAAGTCCATCCGCTTTTATGACAATTGGCGCACCTATTGTCTCGATGTGCCGTTTAGCCATTTCGAAAGAGGTGAATACCTCATAACCCGCGGTTGGAATCCTGTTCTTTTTCATAAAATCTTTTGCAAAAGCCTTGCTTCCTTCGATAAGGGCGGCCTTGCTGCCGGGGCCGAAAACTTTAAGGCCCGCTTCCCTGAAACGGTCGGCCAAACCTGATAAGAGGGGCAGTTCAGGCCCGATGACTGTCAAGCCAATTTCTTTCTCGATCGCGAAAGAAATCAGCTTTTCATAATCAGTTTCTTCCAATGGTACAAGGGTTGCGACATCCACCATACCCGGATTTCCCGGCGCCGCGAAAACAGTTTCCACTAATGGACTTTCTCCGAGTTTCCGGCAGATCGCGTGCTCGCGGCCGCCCCTGCCAATCACCAATACATCCATCGTTTCGCCTCCCTAGTGTTTAAAATGACGCACTCCCGTAAATACCATTGCGATTCCAAACTCATCAGCCTTTTTTATTGAATCCTCATCCCGGATGGAGCCCCCCGGCTGGATAATGGCGGTAATACCGGCGCGGGCAGCCGCTTCGACAGTATCGTCCATTGGGAAAAAGGCGTCAGACGCCATTGCCGCCCCAGCAGCCTGTTCACCCGCCTGTTCAATGGCGATTTTCGCTGCCCCAATCCTATTCATCTGTCCAGCTCCGACCCCAACGGTCCGATGTCCATTCGCTAGGACAATCGCATTTGACTTCACATGCTTAACGACTTTCCACCCAAGCTTCAATGCGTTCCATTCCTCTTCTGTCGGCTGCCGCTTTGTCGGAACCGTGATTGTGGCATCCTCAAATGAATAAAGATCCGGATCCTGCACAAGCAGTCCGCCTTCTACTGAAACAAGATTTCTTCCAGTGATTTTTTCTCCCCTGTGTGAAACGGTTAATAGGCGGAGATTTTTTTTCTTTTGTAAAACCGCAAGCGCCTCTTCCGAAAATGAAGGGGCGATGATGATTTCCAGAAATATCTCATGGAGTTTCTCAGCCGTCCTGACATCGACTTCCCGGTTGAACGCCACAATGCCGCCAAAAATGGACACAGAGTCAGCTTCGTATGCCTGTAAAAAGGCATCAAGCGCTGTTTCACCCGTCCCTACACCACAGGGATTCATATGTTTAACCGCAATGGCCGCCGGTTCGGAAAATTCCCTGACCAGCTGAAGGGCCGCGTTGGCGTCATTGATATTGTTATAGGACAATTCTTTTCCGTGGAGCTGTATTGCCCCGGCAATCGAACCGCCTTCCTCGATTGGTTTCTTATAAAAGGCGGCATGCTGATGAGGATTTTCACCGTAGCGGAGCCTATCTTTCAGTTCATAGGTAACAGTAAGGCATTCAGGAAATTCCTCTCCTGCGAGTTCTGTCAAATAAGTAGCTATCATGGCATCGTACGCCGCCGTATGGCGGAATACCTTCGCCGCAAGCCTTCTCTTCGTTTCACCGTCTACTTTACCGGCTTCCTTCAGCTGCCGCAGAACCTCTTCATAATCCAGCGGGTCGGTAACAACCGCTACATCCTGATGGTTCTTTGCCGCCGCCCTTAGCATGGATGGACCGCCAATATCAATATTTTCGATTGCTTCCTCCACCGAGGCTTCTTGTCTTGATATGGTTTCCTTGAATGGATACAAGTTCACACAAACCACAGCTATCGGCTCTATCCCATGCTCTTCAAGCTGAAGCATGTGGGTTGGATCGTCCAACTTTGCCAAAAGTCCGCCGTGGATTTTCGGATTTAGTGTTTTGACCCGCCCGTCAAGGATTTCTGGAAATCCGGTAATATCGCTGACGCCTGTGACAGGGATGCCTGCCTCCTCAAGGGCCCGCTTTGTTCCTCCTGTCGAAATGACTTCATAGCCAAGCTCTGACAGTCCCGTGGCAAATTCCACAATGCCCTTTTTATTCGAAACGGAGATTAATGCCCGCTTTTGTACCATTTTCGCTTTCCCCCTGCGTATTTAGTAACATTTGGAGCACTTCCGGATATAACCTGTGTTCCACTTTCTGTATTTTCGTCTGAAGGCTTTCATGTGTTTCGCCATCCAAAATTGGCACCTCCACCTGAGTGATGGCTGGTCCGGTATCCATCCCTTCGTCTACGAAATGGACTGTCACGCCTGTCCTGTTTGCCCCCGCGGCTAGCGCCTGCCCGATGGCATCCTTTCCGGGATAGGCCGGAAGAAGTGACGGATGGATATTCACGATTCTGCCTTCATATGCGGATAAAAGGACTGGGCCAAGCAGCCGCATATAACCGGCCAAGACTATCCAGTCAATGTTTGCTTCGGCCAATTTTTCACAAATGAGATTCTCGTATTCTTCCTTTCCGCCAAACTTTCTCGGGCTAAAAACGAACGAATCAATCCCGGCTGCCTTCGCCCTTTCGAGTACGAATGCGCTGGGCCTGTCACAGACGAGAATGCGGATATTTGCTTCAAGCCGGCCGTTTTGTACAGAATCAAGGAGTGCTTGAAAGTTGGAGCCGTTTCCTGAAGCGAATACAGCGATATTTTTCATGAGAATTTGATCCCTTTTCCGTCTGCCACATGGCCAATGACCGAAGCCCGCTCCCCGCAAGCTTCGAGATGCGTGACCAGCGCTGGAGCCAACTCCTCATTAATCGCAACCACCATTCCGATGCCCATATTGAATACATGGTACATTTCTTCCTGGCCGACTTTCCCGAGCTGTTCAAGCTTTGAGAAGACCGGAGGAATCTCCCAAGTTCCCCGGGCAATAACCGCGCCTAGCCCTTCAGGGAGCATTCTCGGAATATTTTCATGGAAACCGCCGCCGGTAATATGGGACATTCCTTTAATCGGGAATTGTTTCAATGCTGATAGAATCGGTTTTACATAAATTTTTGTCGGCTTTAGCAATTCCTCGCCAAGGGTACAGCCGAATTCTTCGATGTAGTCTGTAACCTCGAGACCCGCTTTTTCAAAAAAGACTTTCCTCGCTAAAGTGAAACCGTTGCTGTGGAGCCCGCTGGACGCTATTCCGACAAGGGCATCGCCTTTCCGGATGCCGCTTCCGTCAATAACAGCTTGTTTTTCGCAGGCGCCGACCGCAAATCCCGCAAGGTCATATTCATTTGGCTCATACATGCCGGGCATTTCGGCGGTTTCCCCGCCAATGAGGGCGCAGCCTGCCTGTTCGCAGCCATCGGCAACCCCTTTTACAATCGCTTCAATCCGGTCGGGATCTGCTTTCCCGCAGCCAATATAATCAAGAAAATAAAGCGGCTCCGCTCCCTGGACAACAATATCATTCACGCACATTGCCACCGCATCGATTCCGATTGTGTCGTGCCTGCCTGTCATAAAGGCGAGCATCAGCTTTGTCCCAACTCCGTCCGTACCTGATATCAGGACCGGTTCTTTCAGGTTTAATGCTGATAAATCGAACATAGCCCCAAATCCGCCCAGGCCTCCCATCACTCCCGGCCGGGCTGTTTTCCTGACGTGGCGTTTCATTTTTTCCACCGCTTCGTAGCCGGCTTCTATATTGACGCCCGCTTCCTTGTACGCTTTTGACATGTTGGTCTCCCTTCCCCATCCTTGGTCTATCTATCCGGAAGTTACTTTTGATAATAGTATTGAAGTGAATCTGGATACAGTTCAGTGGGATATTCACCCGTAAAACAAGCAAGGCACTGGCCGCAATTTTTGCTGGTATTCGGACGTCCAATGGCCTCCAGCATCCCTTCAGTACTGAGGAATGTAAGAGAATCCGCGCCAATCAGCCTCCTGATTTCCTCAGTGGACCGTGAATGGGCGATTAATTCCTCCTTTTTCGACGTATCAATTCCGTAAAAACAAGGATGCTTAATGGGCGGCGAGCTGATGACAACATGCACTTCAAGCGCACCTGCAGCCTTCAGCATCGAAACAATCCGCCTGCTCGTCGTTCCCCGGACGATTGAATCGTCCACCATGATGACCCGTTTCCCTTCCACTACGCCCCTTACAGGAGACAGCTTCATTTTTACTCCCTGCTCCCTAAGGGCTTGGGAAGGCTGAATGAAGGTACGGCCAACATAACGATTTTTTATCAAGCCAAGTTCATAAGGAATGCCGGATGCCTCGGCATAACCGATGGCTGTGGAAACGCCTGAATCCGGGACCGCTGTAACAACATCCGCATCAATTCCAGCTTCCATGGCAAGCCGTTTCCCAAGATTTTTCCGAGCAGTATGGACATTGATTCCATTAAGGCTGCTGTCCGGACGGGAAAAATAAATGTATTCCATCGTACAGAGAGCCTCGTCCCTGCTTTCCGCGAAGAATTCCGAATACAGTCCGTCTTCATTAATGATTAAGAGTTCCCCCGGCAAAACGTCACGAATGAATTCCGCGCCTACGGCATCAAATGCGCATGTTTCCGACGCGGCAACGTAAGCATCGCCGAGCCTTCCAAGTGATAGCGGCCGCAAGCCTTGCGGATCAAGGGCAACTATTAATTCATTTTCTGTTAAAATGACATAGGCAAAGGCGCCTTCAATCTGTTTGAGCGCGCTTTTGACGCGATCCTTCATAAGCCAGCCGCTGTTCCTCCTAATCAGATGGGCCAGCACTTCCGTATCCGAACTTGTCTGGAAGATGCTTCCCTGCTGCTCAAGAATCGACTTGATCAGGTTGGCGTTGACAAGGTTTCCGTTATGGGCCAGCGCCATGCTTCCTGTTTGCGAGTGGAAGAGAAGGGGCTGGACATTTTCATATCCGCCCCCTCCGGCTGTCGCATACCGTACATGCCCGATTGCCGCACTCCCATTCATTTTTGATAGGACCTGTTCATTGAACACCTCTGCAACAAGGCCTTCCCCTTTATGGCCGGAAAGTTCATGGCCGTCCGAAGTAATGATTCCGGTTCCTTCCTGCCCCCTGTGCTGAAGACTATGAAGCCCGTAATACGTAATCTTTGCGGCATCTTCATGTCCCCAGACAGCAAATATTCCACATTCCTCGTTCAGGCCCCTTAGTTCAGCAAGCATGGAATGGCTCCTCTCCACGCGGTTTCCAGGCCCTCGACTTTTTCATCGATAACCGTTTCTCCGTTCACCTTAATGCGAAAAACTGGCTCACCGGTTACTGTGCCAATCCACTTGGCTCCTGTTAATGATTCGAATTGCGCCTGGTTCTCTTTTTTCACTGTTAAAAGAAACCTTGACTGTGATTCACTGAAGAGCGCCGATACCGGATTTCCTTCCACCTCTGCCTCCACGCCAAGCCCGTTTGATCCAAACGCACATTCAGCAAGGGCAACCGCGAGGCCTCCTTCAGACAGGTCATGCGCGGATTGGACAAGCCCGGCCCGGATTGCTTCAAGGACCGACTTCTGGTGTTTCACTTCTGTTTCAAGGTCAAGTTCCGGGCATTTTCCAAAAATGTCGCCATGAATGAGTTTCTGCAGCTCGGAACCTCCGAATTCATCCTTCGTTTCACCAAGCAAATAGATGAGGTCTCCATCTTCCTTGAATGCCTGTGTCGTAATATGGTCGATGTCGGAAATCAGGCCGACCATCCCAATAACAGGCGTTGGGTAAATCGCTTTTCCATTTGTTTCGTTGTACAGCGATACATTCCCGCCGATGACCGGCGCATTCAATGCAAGACACGCCTCGCTGATTCCATCCGCGGCTTTTTCCATCTGCCAGAAGATTTCCGGCTTCTCCGGGCTGCCGAAGTTCAGGTTGTCAGTAACCGCGAGCGGTTCGGCACCCGAACAAACAACATTCCTGGCCGCTTCTGAAACAGCAATCCTCCCGCCGGTTTCCGGGTCAAGATAGAGATAGCGTGAATTGCAATCCGTCGTCATCGCCAAAGCCTTCTTTGTTCCACGGATTCTGACGACCGCGGCATCCGATCCCGGAGCGACAACCGTGCTTGTTCTCACCATATAATCGTACTGATTATAAACCCATTCTTTTGAGGCGATAGTCGGCTGTTTCAAAAGGCTGATAAGTGTACCCCCGAAGTCATCCACGCTTGGGACAGAATTGTCCATTGCCTGGAACTCACGGAAATATTCAGGCTCAGCTGAAGGTTTATTGTAGACAGGCGCATCAAGAGCCAGCGCATCCACCGGGACATCGGCCGCGACGTCGCCATTATGCATCAGCTTCAGCTTTTTCTCTTCAGTAACAACACCAACTGCGACTGCTTCAAGCTCATATTTTGAAAAAAGGTCAATGATTTCTTGTTCACGTCCCTTTTTAACAACGATTAGCATGCGTTCCTGGGATTCCGATAGCATCATTTCGTAGGCAGTCATGCTTGTTTCCCGCTGCGGTACAAGGTCAAGATCCATTTCAATCCCAAATCCCGCCTTGCTCGCCATTTCGGCGCTTGAACTCGTAAGTCCCGCGGCACCCATATCCTGTATGCCGACAAGCGCATCTGATTTAATAAGCTCAAGGCACGCCTCAAGCAACAGTTTCTCCATAAACGGATCGCCAACCTGGACCGCAGGGCGGTTCTCTTCGGATGCATCCGTCAGTTCCTCTGAAGCAAAGGTTGCTCCATGGATACCGTCCCGGCCCGTTTTCGCGCCAACATACATGACTGTGTTGCCAACACCGCTAGCCAAACCTTTTTTCATATCCTTGTGGTCGATTAGGCCTACACACATCGCATTTACAATCGGGTTGCCGTCATAGGAAGCATCAAATTGGATTTCACCGCCGACAGTCGGGATTCCGATACAGTTTCCGTATCCCGCAATCCCCGCGACAACCTCCTTGAAAAGGTAGCGGACACGCGGAGACGAATCGAGTTCACCAAAGCGGAGTGAGTTCAAAAGGGCAATCGGCCTAGCGCCCATTGAGAAAATATCCCGGATAATGCCGCCCACCCCAGTGGCAGCTCCCTGATACGGTTCGATTGCTGATGGATGATTATGGCTCTCAATTTTAAAGACAGCTGCCTGGCCGTCGCCAATATCAACAACCCCGGCCCCTTCACCCGGCCCCTGTAGGACACGTTCTCCCTTCGTCGGGAACCTTTTTAAAATTGGCTTGGAATTTTTATATGAACAGTGCTCCGACCACATAACGGAAAACAGGCCAGTTTCAGTGTAATTCGGAAGGCGGCCGAGAATCTCTTCAATCTTCATGAATTCTTCATCGGAAAGTCCCATTTGACTATACAATCTGCCGGACTTGATTTGTTCCGGAGATGGCTCAAGCTTTAACAACATGTGATTCCCTCCATTGCTTCATGATTGATTGAAAAAGCGCCAGACCATCCGCGCTGCCAAGCAGGCTGTCCACCGCGCGTTCCGGATGGGGCATCAGCCCCAGGACATTCCCCTGCTCATTGATGATTCCAGCGATATTTTCAAGGCTGCCATTGATGTTTTCTGTATACGAAAAAACGATTTGGTTGTTTTTCTTCAGTTGTGCGAGAGTTTCATCGTCACAGAAGTAGTTCCCTTCCCCGTGAGCAACCGGGATGGACAGGATCTGGCCCTTTTCAAAGCCTCCTGTGAACATCGTTTGATTGTTTTCCACTCTGATTGTGCATGGCGAACAAACAAATTTCAGGCTATCATTCCTTCTAAGCGCCCCCGGCAGCAGGCCTGCTTCCAGGAGGATTTGGAACCCATTGCAGACACCGAGGATTGGCACTCCGGCTTCCGCCGCCCTAATGATTTCGCCCATGATTGAGCTGAATCGGGCGATCGCCCCACAGCGTAGGTAATCGCCGTAGGAAAATCCGCCTGGAAGCAGGATTCCATCAAATCCTTCAAGGCTTGTTTCCGTATGCCATACATACTCAACTTCGCAGCCAAGTTCGTCTTTAATCGCATGGTACATATCTGAGTCGCAATTCGATCCCGGAAAAACGATGACCGCGAATTTCATCGGATGACAGCCTCCTCTATCTCATACCTGAAATCCTCGATTACAGGGTTTGATAACAGCTTCTCACACGCCTCCCGCACAACCGTCTCGATATCCCTGCCAGAAGGCTCAACCGATAATTCCATATATTTGCCGATTCTCACATCGTGGATTTCATCATATCCAAGTGATTGCAGGGCGTTTGAAACCGCCTTTCCCTGCGGATCCAAAACGCTTTCCTTCAACGTAACAAACACTTTTACTTTTACCATGATTTAGCCTCCCAATCGGACCAAGATTTTTTCGTACGCTTCGGTAATGCTGCCAAGATTCCGCCTGAACACATCTTTATCGAGTTTTTCATTTGTTTCCATATCCCAAAGCCTGCATGTATCGGGAGAAATTTCATCCGCAAGCAAGATTTGTCCTGCGGCATCCTTGCCAAATTCAAGCTTAAAATCCACAAGCCTAATCCCGAGGCCTTCAAAGAACGAGCTTAGGAAGGAATTAACTTCAAGGGCTTTTTGTTTTAAAACTTCAATCTCGCCAATTGCTGCCACCTGGAGTTCAAGAATATGATCCTCCGTAATCAATGGATCGCCCAAACCGTCATCCTTTAAATAAAATTCGACAATCGGTTTTAGGAGCTGCCTTCCTTCCTTAAGCCCCAGGCGCTTTGACATGCTACCGGCCGCGATGTTCCGGACAACCACCTCAAGAGGAATGATGGAGACCCTTTTGACGAGCTGTTCCGTTGAGGAAACTTTTTTAATAAAATGAGATTCTATGCCATTTTCCCTGAGCTTTTTAAAAAGAAGGGAACTGATTTCATTATTCAATACGCCTTTGCCGGTGATTTCGGCTTTCTTTTCCCCATTAAAAGCTGTTGCTGAATCCTTATACTCTACAAGAACAGCTTCACTGTCAGCCGTACTGTAAATCCGTTTTGCTTTCCCCTCATACAAAAGTTCCCGCATTCGTCTGGTCCCCTCTCATTTACTTTGTGCAGACATATATTTTCCTGTCCAAATTCCAGATTCTTCAATCTCTAAAAGTGCCTGTTCCGCTGAGTCGCGAAGCAATGTCGCATGGCCCATTTTCCTGCCTGCCTTTGCCTCGTTTTTCCCATAAAGATGAATGTTCCAATTTCGCAGTTCCGGAAGTTTTTCGAGGAGCCTTTCCTGATGCTCTCCAAGCAGATTGACCATCACCGCCGGATTTAAAAGTTCCGTACTTCCCAAAGGCAGATTGCAGACTGCCTTGATATGCTGGGCAAACTGGGAGGTTTCGCAAGCCTCTATGGTGAAATGCCCTGAGTTATGGGGCCTTGGCGCAATCTCATTAATATAAATGGAGCCATCTTCCATCAGAAACATCTCAACAGCCAGCGTTCCCACCATATCCAGTGCATCCGCCAGCTGGACTGCCAACGACAGTGCCTTTTCAGAAGCTTCATCGCTGATCCTGGCCGGTACAATGGTCTGATGGAGAATATTGTTTTTATGAATATTTTCAGCGACCGGAAACACAGCCGTTTCCCCGCTTGAACTCCTTGCTGCAATAACTGAAATTTCCTTTTCAAAAGAGACCCACTTTTCAACAACACAAGGGCCGTGTTTGAGCAGTCCGGCTGCTGTTTCTATTTCTCTATCATTCTTTAAAACATATTGGCCTTTTCCGTCATAACCGCCTTGCGCTGTCTTTACGACACAAGGAAAACCAAGTTCCTTAACGGCCTCTGCCAGTTCCAGCGTCGTCTCCACCGCTTTAAAGGGAGCAACAGGCAAACCAGCTTCTCTTATTGCGTTCTTCTCGTTAATTCTGTCCTTTGCGATACTGAGCAGTTGGAATCCTTGCGGAACCCACGTAAGATTCATAGCGATTTCCAATGCTTTTTCATCAATATTTTCAAATTCATATGTAACTACATCGCACATTTTAGCCAACTGAACCATTGCCGTTTCGCTGTCGTATGGCGAGATAATTTTATGGTCTGCGACCTGACCGCATGGAGAGTCCGGATTGGGATCAAGGACCGCAATCCTGTAGCCCATTGCCCTTGCCGAAAGAGCCATCATCCTTCCCAGCTGCCCGCCGCCAATAATCCCGATTGTCTGTCCTGGCAAAATTACTTTCCTATTCAAGATGGCCACTGCTTTCGATTGCCGCTTCCTCCGCGGCTTTCCTCATTTTTTGGATTCTATCGGCAAGTTCGCTGTCTTTGGACGCGAGGATCTGGGCTGCCAGAAGCCCGGCGTTTTTCGCGCCACTTTCTCCAATTGATACTGTGGCAACAGGTACTCCTGCCGGCATTTGCACAATGGACAGGAGTGAATCCAGGCCATTCAACGCCTTGGATTGGACTGGGACCCCAATAACAGGGACCATTGTCTTGGCAGCCACCATTCCGGGCAAATGGGCGGCCCCCCCTGCTCCGGCAATAATCACTTCCAGTCCCCGTTCCTTTGCTTCTTCGGCAAAACGGAACATTAAATCCGGCGTCCTATGGGCGGATACAACCTTTTTCTCATATTGCACCTTAAGGTCCTCAAGGATGCCACAAGCATGCTTCATCGTCTCCCAATCGGATTTGCTCCCCATAATGACAGCAACCTTCACATTCATCCAAATCCACATCCTTCCCGGAAAAATAAAAAGCCCCGGCCAGAAAGTTTCTCCTTTTACAAGAGAAAGCAGTCCGACCAGGGCTAGAGTAAGTCCTGATGCAGTTGCAAAAAAGAAGCATGGAAAAATAAAGACACCAAACCTCTTGAACGCGCTACTTTCCCTCATAGTCCAGTGATTTACGGTCACCGGGTAGAAACTTATGGGCCCTATTCCCATTATTATACGAGGGCATTGCTATATCGTTTGTCGCTATCATCATAACAGGTATAAAAAAACCAGTCAACAGTAAGCGAACATTAATCTAATTTTACCAAAAAATGTTCGCTTATAGGAGTGCTCAGTAATAAATGAATTGGTGATTTTTATTGGTCGGAGAGTCAACTGTTCAGGGTTTATACTTCTGGATTCCAGGACTAGTAAGTTTTTTGAACACCAAAAAAGGCAACCCATTTCAGGTTGCCTTCCATTTTGC
>NZ_QNQT01000020.1 GCF_003362805.1 Neobacillus piezotolerans | reverse complement strand
TTTTATTGCCCCGTTTCACTTCTCGTCACCTCAACCTGTTTTAATGCCTATCTTTCGGTATACAGCCCTCCTTTTCGTAAATTGGCTGTATAATATCCCGTTTTGGTCTATAAAATCGTAAACAATCGCGTTCTTCTTGCCTTCGCAAGGCCTCATTATCCGCCCTACTTCCTGTTGAACGCTTGCTTGGGATTTCTTGGGGTAGGTTAGGAACAGCCGGTTTAGATGAGGAATATCCAATCCCTCTCTGGCTAACTGGGTAGCAAGTAAAATATCAATCTGCTTGGCTTTTGCCTTTTCCATAAGCTCCTTTCTCTTGGCTTTTGGTAAATCCCCTGTAAGGATTTCAATGGTCATTCCCGGCAGTTGTTTAACCAGGAGGTTTTTTAGTGTGTTTAAGTGCTCAACACGATCAGAGAGAACAAGGCTGTAATTGCCGGCCGCTTCCCGTTTTATATGGTCCACAATCAGTTGGTTTCTCGCTTTATCTGAAATGAGCTTCTTTACTATCTGAGAATGCTCGTTTAACTGGCTGGTAAATGCCGTTTTTACCGATTTAAGCAATGGTATAATGGTTGGGACTTGGTTTTGCTCAATCTCGTGTATAATGCCTCCTGTACAGGCGTATACCATTTGTGTAAGACCGTCTCCACGTTCAGGGGTTGCTGAGACCGCGAATCTGTAGCAGCCCTTGAATTTAGAAATAACTTCGTAAAAGCTTTTTGCCGCAAGATGATGGGCTTCATCGATGAAAACCGCTCCAAATTTGTCGATATACTCCTCCAAATTGAGTTTGTTCAATGTCTGGATAGTAGCGACAGTCATCCGTTCCCCAACCGTTCTTTTGCCAGAACCGAGAACGCCTATTTCCTCTTTGGTCAAATCCGTTAAGTTCACTGCTGCCACAATAATCTGATCCATTAATTCCTTCTGATGCACGATAAACAGGGTAGGTTGCCTAATCCTCGCCATCATTTCAATCATCATTACTGTTTTTCCGGAACCGCACGGACTAACCAGGAATCCCTGTGTGTTCTCCAATATTCGGCTCACTGCGCTTTCTTGATAGTCTCTGAGCTTGATTTCAGACTTGAAGCTAACTTCTGGCAGCAATAAACGAAGATCCTGCATTTCGTAGCGGGTTTGTTTTTTGGTTAAATAACGAATGATTCCCTTTGCCATCCCCCTCGGAACTGTTAGAGTTTCGTTGGTTAGCTTATAAAGCTTGATGGTTTCAGGTATGTTCTTGGCCGAAAATCCGTATTTTACCGCCTTTTTATAGTCCGGATTGTCCAACAATAAGGCACCTGTCAATATGTTATAAAGCTCTTTAGGCATTCCATCCAGGCGCACTTGTATGTCATTTGATATTTGGAATTTAAACAACGCTTCACCACCCTACATTTCTTTTAAATAATTGCGAACGTGATAATACAGGTGATGGTAAATGTAGTTTCCGGCCGCTTTCTTAGGGATGAATACAGTTGTAAAACCGTACCGCGATTCAAAGGATTTCAGACTTCCGAGCAATGCTTTGGGCTCGTATTGACTTTGGTAATTGCCGCACACGATGTTTTCATATCCATTCGGATCCTCCACCATCAGCAAGAACTTCAGCTTGTTGGAACGAATCAACTCATTTTCAAATCGCGTCCGTTCTTTAATCGTTTGGGCCAGCTCGTCCACCGAGTTTTTACGCTCTATGGCGATTGGAAAGTGAATATCCCGGTGGATGCCAAGAACTTCATTTTTCGGGAGCATTACCGCATAATCCCCTGTATCCTGCTTGTTGCTTAGATATGGGATTTTCTTTGAATCGAAGTATTGGATAATGTGTTCATTCTTCTGCTCCCTCGTATCCACCAGGATAACGATGCTTTTTAGCAACTCCCCTATTTCCTTATCCGTGTACTTATAGAAAACAGGTACCATGCTGTTTCTCCCCCTTTGTGTAAAAGTGAAATTTAGTGAACGTTTTTCCGCTTTTTTTAACTGTTTCTCTTATTAAGCTGAATTTGTATTTTTCTTTTCATAAAAATTCACTTTTTCACCGGTAGAAGAAATATTAATACCAATACCAGTTAAATAAATGCCTCTGCCGTCCCGGCCCTTCTTAAAGCCTCGTTCTTCCAGCTTTCGATTGAACTTTTGCTTTGTTATTTCAAATTCGCCGTTATCTTGGCACCAGTAGCCATATTGCCGATAAAGCTCAGCTGCTAAGGTTTTAACGTTCGGGTGGAGGACACATACATCGGTTATAAAGTTGCCGAGTGTATCCATTTCATCCCGGTAGGAGTTGGTTGCTTCTTCTACCTCTTGAGGGACTCCAAGGCCTTCCTTCTGCCATTTCAGGCACCCTTCAACCATCCACTTGAGAATGCCGGGCATTTCATTCCGCAACTTCTCTGGCAAATCCTTATCCAGCTTTTCATTTGGGATAGTAACTGTGAAAGGAATTAGCCGAATCCTTCTCCAAATCCCTTCGTCATTCCCGCGAATAACTGGTTTATGGTTTGTGGTGAAGAAAATCTTGAATTGAGGCACGTATTCGAAATACTCCTGATGTAAGAAGCGCGCTTGCACCGGCTCACCGCCCGTTAACTGCTTAACCAGACTTTCAGCAAGCCTTGCCCCTTCCTCACTCTCGGTTGCCGCTACCATCCGGGCACCCTTCAAAGCAGCAATATCATTATTTACACGGTCTGATTTCTTTACCGTGAAAGTGTCTGCATTTGTCTGCTTCCCGTAGTCTCCAAGGATGTCTTTAATCACGTTCATATAAGTGCTTTTTCCGTTACGGCCTGTCCCATAAAGGAAGAACAGTACCTGTTCTCGGGTGGAACCAGTTAGCGAGTACCCTACAGCCTTCTGGAGGAAGTTGATCGTGTCGTGCTTAACCTTTCCGTTTTCATCCTGGAAAATATCGCTCAAGAATTTTAACCAGGTCGGGCATTCAGCCTTCGAATCGTAGGCTACTGATGATTTTTTGGTCATCATAAGGTTTCGGTCATGTGGCTTTAAAACGCCTGTTTTGAGGTCAATAACGCCGTTCTCGCAGTTAAATAACCAAATATCGTTATCCATCTCTTCCGGAAGTGTCGGAACCTCCGTTTTCGCAAGGGAAACCATAGATTCAATTCGGGCCCTCGATTCAGACCGCACCGCGTGCTCCGCCAGTGATTTACGAGTATCCGGATCCTCTGCTTTAGCAGCTTCATCATAAATGGCGCGAACTGTTTCTTTGGCCAACTGAAGAATCCTGCCCACTTTGTCCTCATTCCACCGCTTCCCGTCCCAGAGATACCACTTTCCGAAAGTGCTGTTGAAACGAATATCCGAGCCGTGCCTAAATACCAAGCGTTCGGCGTTCCCTAAGTCCGTTCTTTTAAAATTGCTTTGCTCGGCCGACATCTTCTTTTTCCTCTCCATTCCTAAAGCTATCGGGCTATTAATCTTGTTGAAGTGTTTACAGCCATTGCATCTGCCAAACTCCTGATTAATGGTCTGGCACGTTCTTGGCTTCATTTTTTCTCGAATTTCGGTATACTTTCGGTCTACTTCCGGTTCACTGTATCCGGAATGTCCTTTTGACCATTCGTGGACCAGCTCGTCCCCATCCTCACAGAATGCCGCTATAGAAAGTGCAGCCATCCATTCGGAATAATTAGCAGACTCTATATGGTTCAGGTAATCCTGGATAAAACGGCACTCTTTCGCAATGCGATCAGGGTGCTTGGCATCCGGAATTTCAGTGTCATAATGCTTTTTTTCAGCCTTAGTCACTGTTTCTTCTGGAAAAGTTGCCTCAATATCCTGAATAGCACTTAAAAGTTCGAGCAATGAATAACGCCTCTCAGGCTCGAATAAAGCCGTTTTAACGGGTTTTGGCTCTCCTTTAAGGTTGAAGGTCCCCGGCACGCGCAGAACCCTAGCCAGGTCGGCTGTATTATCTATATGTAGACCCTTCGCCTTCGCCAACCGGATAAATACCTTTTGGAACCGCCCGAGCATTCTTTCTGCACCCTGCATATCTTTTACGCTTCGAATTTCCGCCGGTTTATCGAACAACCAATAACAATGCAGACCGCCTCCGCTATGAATGACAATGGATGGATCCAAAGAGAAAGTATCCAGAATACTTTGGACATCATCCTCAGTAGGGAGATTGTTGGCAGCGTGTATCCCGCTCATTAAATCAATTTCCACCCAAACTCCAGGTAAGGAAAGAACATCTTCATTTTTGCCCCGCTTAAACTCACTTAAGGCTTCTTTCCGCACTCCTACCCCGAAGTAGACATTATGAGAATCCCTTAACCTAATAGCCTCTTGAATTAATTGATCTCGATTTTGTACGGAAAACCATCTAGTTTTCTTGTCCTCTAAAGTCCAAAGGCTGAGAAAACCCGTATTAGCATTCTTGTACAGAGCTTCAATGAATGCCTCTGCCTGTATTTGACCTTTAGTTTTGCTCACGTTACTCACTCTCCTACATGCACTGATCATCCTCTGTTTTGTCGTTCTTCTTGCAGAACTTTTAACGCTTGACGAAACCTTTCTTTTCCCGCATCGTCAAGTTCCTTCCGAAGCAGCCTGTACATTGTGTTTTCGTGAATGCCCAGCTTTTCAGCCACTTCCCACGAATAAACGTCAGATTTCTTAATCAAATCCCGGATATCTTGATTTGGCTTGGTATTCATTTTTAACTCCTCTCCTTCCTAAGCGTAGAGCAGCTCTTTGTACTTCTGCTTTTTCAAGTCATTAATGGCCTTATAAACCATCTCTCTCTGCGTTGGAGTCAATTTGGACCTCAACAACCTGTAAAAGGTGCTTTCGTGTAGACCCAGACACTCAGCAACCTCGTGATAAAATAACCTGGAACCTTTAATTTCATTTCGGATATCTTGATTTCTCATTGTCACCATCCCTTTTTTAGTTGGTGCTAGTAGTAGAACAACCGTCTACTAACTGGAGGCAAAAAAATAGACAACTTGTGGTTTTCGATCTGCCCTTTTTTACATAAAAACCACCCCTTAAAAGTTTTTTTGGCAACAAAAAAGCCCCCAATCAATGATTGGAAGCTTAAATTTCAATATTCTTTTGGACAGTACCATTTTATAACCGGCAGAAGTGGCAAAACGGACATAAAACGGACATTTTCTTCCGCTGCCACGTTACCCATTCCTCGGATGTTATCAGATTAACACTTTTTCAGAAGCCAAAAGCGACACAAAAGCGACATCCCTTAAGAACTTTGCCCCATATTAGCATATTAAGCCTTTTTAGCCCTTCAAAAGTCGCATCTTAGTCGCAGCTTCGGTACAATATCAGATTAACACATTTATAGGGTCTATTTTTATCATGTTTCTTTCATCTTTTTTTTGCCCAATACATTTATACTACAATTTTAAGCCATTTCATTAAGCCGAAAGTGCACTAAAAGTGCCAATCGTTTTAACCTGCACTCATTTTAGCAAAAACAAGGACGAGACTTCAAAAAGTGTCCAAAGTGTCGGATGTGGCATTTTTAGTTTTTTGTCCACAGGAGAGTTTAAAGCTTTGTACATATATATTATTCCGAAAATCTACTTAAAAGGTAACATAAAATTTGAAAAAATATCGAAATTTGTCGAAAGTGCCGAAAACAGCCGATTTTACCTCACAGCAGAATCCTTATTTTTTATTATAAATAGCAAAAGTCAATCTGTATGTGGCATCGAAGTGGCATAAATGCATTGGTTATTACGAAGGTAAATTGAAGAAATAAAAGAAAGCGTGAAACACCTTGTTTAAGGGACCACGCTTTCTTTATTTTATAAGGCATAATCTGCACGCTGAAGGTATATATATGCAGGCCGCATGCCTTTTCTATATTTTATTGTTAGGTGCTTGCGACCTTCTGGCAGGTCAACTATATAGTAAACATCAGCTTGTTTTGCATCCTTCCTCCAAGTAAAAGGATCACCCACGATTAAATTCTCATCGAAAAAAGAGGTGGACTCTCTAATATACCCCCCGGAGTTATCCGCTAATATAATATGAGGCTCCCCTAAATAAAAACGAATGCCAGCGTTGTGCATCTGCCTACCTCCATAAAAGATTAGTTACTTCCAGGCTACCGCCCATAATATAAGGTGACACACCAGTGAACACCTGTAGTTACTGCACTTTCTTAAACTTTATTACTTTAGATTCCTCCAACCAATCTGCACTCACTTCAACCTTTATCCAAACGGAGGAGGATCACGCTTTTTTATCTCTCATGAATAATTAATGGTATAGTGTATTGCTCCTGCTTAGAATACTCTTCGCAGATTATCGATACCTTAACCTCAAATTCACCTGGAGATTTAGGTACTAAAGTATACACATCATCTAATTTGAACGTTCTTGTATGCAACAATTCCTTAATATGAATTGTTACAATATTATTATTCAATACACTATCCCTATTATTTATAAGGGGCGAATAATCCCTTGTAAAATCAAGACGAGGAGAAACAAGTCCTATTGGCTGATTCATATTTCGTAATAATTTATCTACTGGATCTAATCTGCTATCATCATATTTTTTTTGAGCTTGTGTCACTGGATTTTTCGGTAATACTGGGACACTTGGTTTAGCCATTTCTTCTTTTCCCTCTTCAATAACCCATACTGAAGAAGGAAAAGTTAATTCAACATAAACATTATTCCCTTTTATCTCCCCTAAGTTAGAAACAGACATTTTCACTTCAAGTCCATTTAAATGAGCCCTAGTATAAAACTCTAACTCATTGTTATATTTCTTAATAACCCTTTCTATATTTAACAGGTTGTTATTATAGTTTTCTACATTTTCCTTATCTAAATAATCAAGCAAGTAATCCGGGATTTCCGAAAAGCTAATTTCTTCAGGATAACGAAGAGAAGAATATTTTAATTCTCGCTGATAATACAATTCAAGTGGACCAGAACGATTAAAATTAAATTTAATGATAGGTTTTTTCTCATTCACCTTTTTAAGGGCTTCTATTTTCACTTTCAAAGCTCTATTTTCTTTACTTAAATTAGCCAACTCCTCCATTGCTTTAGAGGAAACAGCTTGATTTCCTCTAACCCAACCTAACCTAGGATTCGTCGTAAAAGAAAACGCTAAACTGGTAGACACCTTTGTTGCTAAATCATCTATTGTAGACCAAGACTTACATAACTTATTTTGCTGTGCTTTAGCTATAAACTTTTCTAATCTTTTTTTTGCGGTTGAGGAATTATCTAAATCCGTTAGCTTAACAGGAACGTCCCTATCCATAATAAAAGCTAAAACCGGTATATTTTGTTCTCGAGCATAATCATACTCCATTTCAGTAAAGCTAATACCATCAGGCCCTATAGATCCATAACGATGCCCCAAAATTAAAATATAATAATCACTTCTGTCTATTTCGGACTTAATATGACTCCACTGATCAGCATCAGCTGCAGGGAACATCTCCATACCAGCAGGGATTTGATGCAACTCCAAAATGGTATCCATTACTTTTTGCCGTGCGTCTTGAAGATCCTTAAAAGTAGAGCTAATAAAGACCTGATATTTTTTATCCATAAGCAGGCTCCTTCAACTAGTAAAATAAGACATAAGCTAACGAACGCAGGCTAAAGCCCCCATAATTTAAGCTGACAGACCAGTACGCACCCCTGTGGAGAGAAAAAACTGCTTCCAACAAAAGATGCTCAATCCCCGCTACGCAGGCTAAAGCCCCATAATTTAAGCTGACATACCTGTGCGCACTACAAACTTTTCTTAAGTTTCCTTACATACGACTCAGAAACTCCTATTATCTGCGCCAATTTATAATTTGATGCCTCGGGATTTTCGGCAATGGCTTCCCGCAATAAAGACAGCTTGTCCTGCGTCTTTTTCTTCTCCTGGTGCAAATACTCTTCCCTTACTTTTACCCCAGCCTCACGCCGTTTCTCGCGTTGATAAATGGTATTCCTTCGCCGCTTTTCGCCCGGGCCTATAATGGTTTTTAAATGTTCTTGCTCGTCCTCAGTTATACCCAGCCATTTAATCAGCTTTTTATTAGAAATGTTGTACCCCGCACCAGGATACCCCTTTTCTATAGCAACCCGGTTCGCTTCTTCATTACTCCTGGCTTCCCAGGCTTTCTGAGCACTCTTTGTGGCTCTTTCAACATATCTATTGGGTAATGGTTGGGTAAACTGCAGATTCAGCGTCATAGTCTGATTCAGGGCTTCTTCAGGGTCATTTGAATAGCAGCAAAGCCAATATCGATACAGGAAGCAAATCAGTTCCCGATGCCCTTTAACGGAATAGTCCCTTAACTCGACCAGCCTCACTAAATCCAACAGTCTGGCATAATGCAGTTTATATGTATTGTATAACTGGACCACTTTCTTTTTACGGCCCGGCTTCTTCTTCTTAGGTGGCTTTATCTCATCGTTCAGCTCAGGAAGGTAATCGAATTGGACATCTCTTAGTTGATACCTATAATCGTGCCTATATTCCGCATGCACTTCTGCGCCGTTCTTTGAATTGACGCTTCCGGCAATCCTGAATATCCTGGCTGCGTCAGAGGCCTTTGGATCTCCACCAAGCTCGGAAAGCTGTTTTAAAAAGTGGTTCTGGACAGCCTGCCACAAAGGTAAAGCCTTATATGGTACTGGTTCAATGAGCCATATCAGGACCATTCCTTGTCCACTAAAAATGATGATGTTGGGTTCCGGAATGCTTTTTCCGAAGAATTCATGCTGAAGTTTGCCCATAACCCAGGAAGGATCGTAATTGAAAAGGTAAAAGTCCAAATCTACATAAAGGGAACGTAATTGGCGAATGTTCTCTATGCTTCTCTGTGGTCGGTAAAACGTGTTCTGACTGAAGAATACATCTTCCCCAATCCAGTCAGCCAGAGTGCTAGCAAGCTCCTCTGGACGATAGTGGTACTGCCTGAAATCCCCTTTCTCACGCTTCGCCACTGTGATAAATCCGTCCGCATTGTGGTGGTGAAACCAGGCGTGATAAAGGGCTTGGTCTAATTTGGCATTATCTTGCATCGCAAAATTCTCCTCTCCATACTGGAAAGGAAAGTGTACCTGTGGTAATATAAAAATAAATTAATATGAAAAAGGGTACACTAATCCCTTACCAGAGAAACTCCCGGAGCCGGCCAAAGCATTGGGAGTTTTTCATTTGTCTATTATTCTATCAATTTTGACACTATGTAACAAGCACGGGTGAAATTTACCGACCTATACAGGGTCGGTTTTTTGTTTGGATTTTTGGATTCTTCCGGGAATTATTTGTTGGATTATTATAATCCTAAAAATAATCCTCCAAAACATCATTTTCAACTAGTTGAAAAACTTGTTGTACCAAGGGGTTCGCCTGATCATACAGCGAGTTTTCAACAAAGATGATTTAACCGTTGCTAATTAGTACAGCATTTCCCGATAAAAACACTTGATTCAAATTCTCGTTTTCGCCTGTAAGAGCCATCCTTTTTTAAGCCTGATATGCTGAAATAAAAGGAGGGTTGAACAATGGAATCGCATATAGATTTAATTACAATTAAGAAAATTTGCAATGACGATCAAGATGATTATCGTCTTGGGGCTGAACTTCACGATGGATTCTTTTTCGCCTTACCAAGTGAGGATGCAAGAGAATTTATAGGATTATTAGCAGAATTAATTAGAACCCATAAGGACTTGCTTTCTCTCGTGCAATACGTGCCTCCAGAATACGAGGAAGCAGAATAAGCAATTAGATTGCGCTTTAAAAAAGAAGCAGCTTTGCAGGCCGCTTCTTCTCAGTTGTCCTTCTTTATTTGTTTTGGTATTATGAATTTAACTAATTTTCGTATGGGCGTTCAGTTGCAGCTGAGCGTCTTTTCTTTTTCATAAAAACCTTTTGGTACTCCGCAAAAAAATGCTTGATAGGCTTCCCAGTATGTCCCCACTGGTATGCTTGAGGTGAAAAATACTTTTTCCTTCAGCATAAACTCAAAATCCTTCATGTTTTTAGCTTCAATCCAAAAGTGATTAATTAGGTTTTTTTTGTTATCCATGATTACAACAATTGGTTTCTTTAACTTCTTTTGGGCGCTTAAATCAATAGGATTAGTCAATGCCTTCATGCTGAGATCCTCGGAGTTAGCGATAGCTACTGCAGTGTACTTTTTTGGGCTGTTTTTTTGATTCATTTTCTTCCCTCCATTTTTTGTACAATACCCCTTTTTTATCTTCTTGTTCCACAAATTAGGAATTCCTCATTAGTTCCTTTTGGAGCAACACAGATAACCAGGCCTTTCGGAAGTTCCTTTGCATAAACCACTTTCGTTTTCTTATTTCCAGCCATTTTTCCTATCTCCTTTCGTTTAATAAATCTTTAACTTCTTAAAGATATTCTACACTTTATTGGATATGACTGTCAACAAGATATATTTTACTAATTGTATTTTTTCTTTAATTTATTATAGAATATATTTAGATACTAAAGTTAGGGGGATGGAATAAATGGGATTTTCGTATGCTCCGCTCTGGAAATTGTTGATTGACAAAGGTATGACTAAAGAGGATTTAAGGAAAAGGATAGGCACTTCTCCAGCTACAATTGCAAAAATGGGGAAGGGCGAATATGTAGCGATGGAAGTTCTTAATCGTATTTGTGATGAATTAAACTGCGAGATCCAGGACGTTATTGAACATAAAAAAACAACCTAAATCGAAATCATGTGTTTCTGGAGAGATGAAACGTGCAGATAACCATAACAATTGACTATCATACTAACCAAAGTATTTCTATGTCGGGAACTTTTCCATTGAGGGGAAGGAAACCGGAAAAGGTTGCTTTTGAATGGTGGAAGGAAATAAAGAGGGATTCGTTTAATCCGGTACTGGAGAAAGTCATAATAAACGGCGATCGGGATGTTACCGAGCTTGTGAAAACCCTGGATAAGGCCCCGCCGCCGCCAGATAATTTGCCGTTTTGATTGGATATTATAAAAAAAGGACTCAGCATTACTGCTGGTCCTCATTTTTTTCTTTTGGAAGCTTATTTGTTTAAATGATTTGCTACTAAAGCAAACAAGCCATCAGCTGCCTCTATTTCGTATTCATCCATAACAGGTCGGTAGCTATCCAACCCCGCCTTCAAACCTTCCTCAGTGACAAAGGATTTCTTCCAGGAGTGATTAAATTCGTTGATCCGTTCGATAACAAATTCTCCGTCTTTTTTATAAACTTTAAGCTTTTTCACAGTATTCGTCATCGTTTATCCCTCCTACAATTGGTTCATTTTATTTATGAGCTCTTCTTTGCTCGGGTTCGTGTAAAGAAGTGTTGTATGAATATTCGAGTGGCCGGCTTGATTCGCCACCTCATGTACGCTCAACCCGCTTCTTATGGCGTGGGAGCAAAAGAAATGACGTAAATCATGGGGAGTAATTTCTTTGCCAAGCTTTTCGGAATACTCATTGAAGATTCTATTTACAGTTGTTCTGTCCAACCGTTTATTGCGATTGCTTACAAATAAATACTCGTTATCGATCCCCCTCTTCTCCCGTTCCTTCAGCCAAGCCTGTAATGCAGTTTTTACTTTGTCATTCATAAAGACAGTTCTAGTTTTACCGCCTTTTCCATCCTGCACCAAAATCTCACGAGAAATAAGGTTAAATTCATTCATCTTTAGGTTAAGGGCTTCTGAAATCCGCAATCCTGCGTAGCCTAGAACGCTCACGATTGCATAATTCCGCTTGTTCCCGCTGTCCAGGATCATCTGGCGAAACTTTTCTACATCCTTGAATTCCACTTTGGCCAACGAAGCATATTGCTGCTGAACTTTAACGTAATCCTTCTTCGTAAGGACCATTTCTTCCTGCATACCTGACTCGATTAAAAATTCGTTGAACTTCACCAGGGCATTTACTTTTGTATTAATGGTTTTTGGCTTGGAGTTTTTCACTGTCTTAAGGAAAGAAATATATTCCCTGACATTTTCACGGTGAAGCTTCCGGAAATTAAGTCCTTTGGATTCATCAAACCATTTCAGAAACCCGCCCACCGACTGCCGGTAGCTGGCAATGGTATTTTCGCTTTTACCCTCCTTCTTTAGGTAGTCCGTAAATAAATCGATCATTTTTACCCCTCCTCATAAACTATGTTGAATTGTTTTTATGGGTTGTTTTTGTAAACTATGTTGAGTTATATAGTTAGAATATACCACCACCACCACAATAATGCAACATAGTTTATCTTATGTTGAAAAAACCCTGAAAAAATTTAATGTTTTTAAGTTTCCCTCTTGTTTAGCTGCTTAACAGAAGTGTTATAATAATGGTGGATGTGGAAAATGAAATTCCTTTTGGAAATTGAATTTTCTCAATTTAAAACCTCTTAAAGCCTAGATGCGCTAGATGTTTGTGTGAGTAATGTTCGCAGGCAGTGCTTAAGCCAACGAAACATCATCTAACACAGCTTTTTTTGGCAGTTACACTTTAGGAGGAGGACAGAATTGTTTGCAACAAACCAAGAATGATCATTACCCGGATCAGCTCAAACTTCCACACGTAGTAATTCACTACTAATACCGGAAGGGAGCAAACAACAGAAAAAGGACCAATGGCCCCTAACCATTCGGTCCTTTTTTCTGTGAAAATTGATGAAAAGAATAGTGCTTGCCCTACTCTATCTAAAGCCCGCTCTTGAAACCTGCTCTACTCACCTCGTACAGCCTTCCAACTTTCACTAGATCCACTCTTCACTTCACGAATTATTGCATCCCTATATGCACATCGGTCAGAGTAAGCATAGTCATCGATGATTAAAACAAGCCAAGTTTAGGCTAGATGTAATTAAGCCATTTTCATTTTTAGTGCCTGTTCCAAAATCCAAGTGACAATCGACATAAACAAATCAGTGCTGATATTGCCTCTTACCCACTGGACTGTTAAAACAACAGATATTCCAACGAGTGCGATGATAACTGCACACTTTACCAGTATGAAAATGCCCTTTGAAGCTGTGTTTAAGCTATTTGCCAAACTTTCGACAATGCGTACCCACATTGGTAACTGCTTTTCTTTTGGCACCTCTGGTGGTGCAGGTGTTTCCTGTATTGCAGTTGTTGCTGGTATTGCAGATGTTGCTGGTGAAACAGCAGAGTTATTGGATGTGGTCTGCTGTTCCAAATTCCTTTTTAATTGTTTTCTCATATTAAACTTCCTCTTTTGCTTAGATTTATAGTCTTGCTTAGAGGAAATTGACCTAGCTTGATTATTTTACCATTCAAAATAGCGAATCCAAATAGTTGTTGGGTTTTATTTCATAATTTTATAAAAATTTTTATTAGGCCTATTTCGTTTACTGCGCTAAATAATACGGTTTAATTGAAAGACAGCATAAAAAAGGGTACCCCACTGGGCACCTCTTTCTTTTCTAGCACCCATCACTGGATACCCTTGGATTTCTATTTTAGCTTTTGAAAGTATTTCGTGGCTGCAACTATCCGCATCTCATCCCATGTGTCAAACTCAGTGTGTGCGAATACGTACGCATTCAATTGCTCTTGATCTATTGCCCCGATATCTATAAGGGCTTGCTCCGCAAACGGACTCCTATCCCAAAAATCATCCACTGTCTTAAATTTAGTGTGCTTTTTCATAAAGTTTTTGTTCATTAGCTCGTCAAGCGTGACTAATACTCTGCCGGTTGGAATATTTTTTGGGATTAAACCAATAAACGCTTTCACATCATCTTCCCTTCGTTTCACTAACTACCACTCCTCACTTTGACTGAGGCCAATATCTGGAAGCTGAATCTAGGAAAAGCATACCGCAATCCGCGCTGTGAAAAAGTGTACACTTGTGTAGAATTTTTGCCATTTTTTTAACATTTCTCTATATAAGACTTAAATAGGTTTTTTCTTTACACAAAAATTCACTTTTACACAAAAAGAAGTACATAATTCATTAAAAGGAGTGTTCGCGATGAAGGTTAAAGTACGTAGAGGCCCGGAAACGGAAAAAAACATACAAAAATGCTATGGGATCCTCATAAAACACATAAAATTGGAGGCTAAGGAAGCGGGCTTAACCATTGAAGAATATTGGTGCCAGCTCGAGAAGAAACAAGTTATATAATGTTACATATTAGTATTACATATTACGTAACAAATTGACTAAGTACTCTTTCGTTTTTATAATCAATTTAAACTAATTTGAACTTGGTGGTGATTAAAAATGTCTGAAGTGTATGCAATATCTATGAACAAAGGTGGAGTGGGAAAAACAAGCCTGGTCACTAACCTTGCCGGCGCGATAACCCGGGTTCTAAAGAAAAAAGTACTGATTATTGATACTGACGGCCAAGGAAATACCAGCATTGCATTCGGCTTAAAACCCGATGCATTCGAAAACACAGTTTATGACGTTCTGTTGGGTGAAAAGGATCCGAAAGAGGTTATTGTGAAAGTAAATGAGCTCCTGGATATATTACCTTCTAACAATGATATGAACTTCTTAGAATTTGATATCCTCCCGAATATCCAACAGTACAGGCAGCCTTTCGCTCTCCTTAAAAACGCACTGGCCGGGATCAGAGATTCCTACGATTACATATTCATCGACACTCCTCCAAGCATGGGGCTGGTTGCAGGGAACGTCCTAGCCGCTTCGGATAAGGTGATTATCCCATTCGTAGCCGAAATGTTTGCCGTAAGTGGCTTGGTCAGAGTAGTTGGGGCGATAAACGACTTTAAGGCAAAGGAAAACCCCTCCCTTGAGGTTGCAGGGGTTGTAGGTATGATGGTTGATAGCAGAACAACCCTCCACTCTGAGATGCTGCAGCAGGCACGCAGGTACTGTCTTGAAAACAACTTGCTTATGTATGAAACGATTATCCCTAAATCCATCCGGTTTGCTAATTCTACAGCTTACGAAGGAAAACCCGCTACCTGGACCGATTACAACAATCCGATCGTGAGCGCTTATTATGAACTAATGAAGGAGGTAATAATTGAACATGGCCAGGAAAAGAAACTTAAGTGATGCCTTTAGTCAATTTGAAGAAGAAACCAATGATACAAAACAAAATAAAGAAAATGAACATGAAAACAAAAATGATCATCCACTCAAACAATCTGAAAACAAAGATGTAACAAATAAACTTAACAATGAACATGTTACAAAAGATGTAACATTAAATGAATCATCCTTATCTGTATCTCAGGTGAAACAAGACTTATTAAGCATGTATGAAGAGAAAACGAAGAAAGAAACCATGGAAGATACTCATGTACGAACAACTTTTTTATTCAGAAAAGATTTATCAAAAAGATTGGACAAGCTTGCAAAAAATAAGCGCGGATTTAAGACAATGTTTTTGAATAAAGCAATAGAAGCGTTACTTGATGAATTAGAAAAAAAGTAATGAATTTCGGCCAAGTTGCACAAAAAAAGCCTCGGAAAGGGTTCCTAAGACTTTTTTCAAAAGAATAGTACAAGTTGTTTGACAATCACGAACGTTTGTTCTAAAATATAAGTATCATTAAAGGCCATATTCTGCTGGAGCTTATTGCTTCGGCTATTTTTTTTGCCTACGTACTCCAGAAATCCTCGTAATCCACGTTATATCCGGCTTTTTTCAAGGCTCTGATGATTTTTGCCGCATTCTTCACTGAGGGATCCCCGGTATCCTTTGCAGCACGGCTAATTGTATTCCTGTTAACCCCGCTGGCTTTGCTTAATTCCTCCTGAATAATCCCGTTTGAGTCCAAAAACCTCCCGAATTTAGACCGCTTCTTTCCCAATCCAAACACTTTCTATGTCAACTCCCGTCAGCAAGGCTCTACATCCCTTGCTATAGCTTATTTGCTATAAGCATGGTCGAATTATCAGACTTTTAATCACAAAAATGTGATTTTTTATAAAAAGTGTGAAACTTGGACAATCAGCGTGACATACACTTAAGCATACGCAAAGCCAAACGGCAGCAAAATGACTATCCGTAGCACTAAAAGCCCCAAAAACCTCACTCAAATCAACGCTCTTATTCTTCGTTTTCTACGTTCGTTTGCCTTGCAACTATCACTATGTGATATCGAAAGGGGCGTGGCGAATTGCTTTTCGAAATCCTAACCACTGGAAGCATGCTCGGAGTGCTCGGCACCAGCTACTATTACAAAACTAATCTCAATAATGATGCAGACAAGATTCTAAAGATTGCCGAGAATTGTGGCTTGTACAAGAAGGACGAAAAAATAAGGCTTTATCGCCGAAACTTTAATAAGGAGAAGAAATTCACGGAATACGCCTTCAAAATACCATTAGGATTGGAGCTCAAGGACTTCCAGGATAAGTACGGCAAGTTCAAGGATGGGCTTAACAATCGAAGCGTGAGGCGAATCATTCTCAAAGACTTTAAGAATCTCAAATTAGACCGAACTTTACCAATGCAGATCCAGGCAATCCTGAATAATCGGGTACGCCAGAACAAAGAGATTGAGATGGAATATGACGGAATGCTCATTATGAGGGTCTACGATGAGGGAATGCCGGCAGAAATGCACTATGACGATGAACTGCTTAAAAAGGTAAAGGGGTGGGAAGTGCCAATTGGCGTTACCTTCAAGGAATTTGTAATTCACGACTTTGAAGGCCTTCAAATGCTTGTGATTGCAGGGATGACGCGATATGGAAAGACTGTTTTTCTTAAAAATGCAATAACCACACTGATAAATAACCAGCCCGAGAACGTGAAATTTACCTTGATCGACTTAAAGGGAGGCTTAGCATTCAGTCGCTTCATGGCTTGCAAACAAGTCAATACCGTAGCAAAGAACTGCCCGGAAACCTTGGCAGCGTTAGAAGCTATCCATAGGGAACTATTGGCCCGTCAAGAGCACTTCTTGGCTAATGGATGGGAGGACATCGGGGAAGCCGGCTGGAAGGAACGGCACTTTGTTGTTATCGATGAAGGGGCTGAGATAGCAGGGTTCGAGGACAGGGAGGAACGCCTACGGGCAACCCATTTAATAGGGGAAATTGCCAGGATTGGAGCGGGTTTAGGCTATCGGTTAATTTTTGCCACTCAGTACCCAACGGCCGACGTATTTCCGAGGCAGGTGAAGGCAAATACGAGTGCAGCTCTATGCTTCAAGTTGAAGAACAGTACTCAAAGCCTTGTTGTACTGGATCGTGCCGGGGCTGAGGATTTACCTGTGGGGCTAAAGGGGCGCGCTATTTACCAGACGGACCGCGAACAGCTTGTTCAAACCCCGTTCATCAAGAACAGCTTTATCGATATAAAAATAAAGCCTCATATCAACTTCAGGGCAAGGAGTGAGGGCACCAGTGCACCATTCAAAGCTACAAAGGAAGAAGAGGGAGGAAGCTATATTACTAAGTTTGAAAAAGCTTGACTTCCTTACCCGTGGGCAAATTCAATCCATTCACAAACTTAAAAGCGATAGGAACGCGCAACGGGTTCTGAAGCAAATGGAAGAGTACCTTAATGTGATTCGGAGTGGTGAAAACATTTACTATCTGAATGCTGCCGGCAGATCCTTGGTTAACTGCGATAAGGTCAGGAAGAGTACCGGGAACGTGCAGCATTACATTATGAGAAATTACCTCTACATCGCCTATAGTTGCCCTCAATCCTGGGATAACGAGATTCGGATAACCAGTGAAGGTAAAAGCAAGAAGGATACAGTGACTTGTGTAGCAGATGCAGTTTTTAAAAGAGGGGATTTTTACACGGTTATAGAGGTAGATAACACTCAAACGATGAAGAAAAATCAAGTAAAAATACAGAAATACCGTACTTTGAAAGACCGCTTCACCTTTGGTCCTGTCGCGCCAAAATTCATATGGATTACAACTACCGAAAACCGCCGTAAGGAACTGATAAAACTCAACGAAGATAAGGGATTGGTTGCTGAGGTCTTTACATTAACCGATTTCAACGCATAGGAAGGGGATTTAAGCATGTTCAAACGCAAAGAAGAGGTTTACTCCATTAAGGAGTTTATGGCTCGTAAGAACGCTCCTGAGACGCTTACAGAACAAGAGAAAAAGGCCTTTATTGAATCGACAGTACTGCTGCCATTGGCAGTGACTCCGTTCCTTAAGGTTAAAACTGCCTTCGCTGCTTCAGCTGTCCCAGTCACGGCAGCCGCTACTACCGGTGCTATGTACGATAAGATGCTTCACGCTTTTGACCCCCTAATCACACTCGTTCAGGCATTGGCTTATCCGGTTGCAATGGTGGTCGTACTAGGAGGGGCACTGTTCATTATGATCGGCAACAAAGAGAAAGGGTTCAGCATGATGCAGGGTGCCGGGCTTGGATATGTTTTGGTACAGATGACTCCGTTAGTCCTGAATATCCTGGTTGAGGCAATGAAAGCCATTTAGGAGGGTTTCCTTATGATTGTAAGGATTACAAGCAAATTCGGGGAAATCAGCCAGGTGCATAAGACTCCTCATACCGGAATCGATTTAGCGTTGCCGGAGAACAGCCCAATAAAGGCGATTACAGAGGGCGTAGTAGACCGAATTTACACGGGAACAGGCTCCATAGGTAAAGGGCTATCAATCCAAATGGAAGACGGTACACGGGCAATTTACGGGCATATGAACGATGTCAGCGTGAAGGTAGGAGAACGGATTGAGCACGGGGAAATCATCGGCTTAACGGGCAATACTGGCAACAGTACCGGGCCGCATTTGCACTTTGGTTTAAAAGGGAATGATGGGAGCTTCCTGGATCCAACCCCTCTGTTAAATAAGATAATTGAAAATGGGAAGGTCGGGCAGATACCACAGTTCAATATATGGGAGTGGTTAGGTGGGAAAATCACAGAGGTTACCGTGGGTCGCATTGCAGATTTTATTGCGGATTTTGCTTTGGCGTTTCCTATCATCGCCGTTGTTAGCTTTGGCGTGTATTCTCTTCTTGGCATATTTAGTAAGACTGTTGCAAAATTGGGCGCATTAGGAACCGTTTTCTATGGCATTCTCTCCCTAATTTCAACTTAGGGAGCTTTTTTAAAACTCACTGTTTTTTTGTTTTTAAACATGTCGCCTAATGCGCTCTTTTATATAAGGGAATGTCTGCATTTGTCAGCAATCATGAGTGATGGGAACCTGATTATTTGATGGATTACAGGTTGGATTACTTTAATCTCCAAAAAACTCCACGAAAGAATTCTTTGTAACTGGTTGAAAAACTTGATTTACCAAGGGTTTGTGCCCGTCTCTGAAACGGTTTACGACCAGCAAACTTTAACCGTTGCTAATTTGTACATCGTTTCCCGAATAAATTATGGTTTTTTTAAAAATTTAATCCGCCTCTCCTAACTAAAGACCAAGTATACGTGTATCAGGTGAGAAAGCTTATATTGTCCAGAAAATTTATTTCCATTTTTTTCTTGATAATGTACAATTTTACTTATAGACAAGAAACGAGGTGTGCCATGGTTACTTTGATGTATTTATTGGGCATTTCCATCATCATGCTTATTTACTCCATGGTTTGGAAGTATGTTTTTATGTTGCCAATTACTCTCATCATGATGGTTTTGAAATTAGATCAATTCAAATTATCCTTTACCGCCCTTCAAATCATCGGTTATTACATCCTGTCCTCCCTCTTAATCCTTTACACTTTAGGCTACACAGAAAGTTATGACCTCCAAGGGAAATTCACATTATTTACTGTACTGACAGGTATTCTTTTGTTTGTCTCAGCCATTAACGAAATTGGTGGCAAATCCACTGATGCAGAACGATCAGGCGATTATTTTACCTTAGAAGCTATGCCATTCATCATTACAGGAGTTTTTATCGGGCTGGGAGTATATATCCTCGCCGCTTTTCAACCTGAAATTGCATTAAACCCAATAAGTGTTTTTGTTTTAAAAATCATTCGATACATTACCCAGTACGACATAATTAACTGGATTTTAAGTATCGTAGGGAGTCTTTATCTTTTAAGCATGATGTTTTATTCAGCTATATACAGTCTCAGTATATTAGCTTTAGGGACCAGCAAAATCTTCGGGAAGTCGGTTTAAAAAAAGGGGGTAAGATTAAAAAAATATCAACTTTCGCAAACAACAAAAAAATACATTATTTGAAACTTAACCCATTATAAAACCGTAATTAATAAAAATATAAAGCCTTAAAGGAGGATTTTATGTTAAACGTTGCCGATTTATCGATTATCCCAGCGCTTGTCTGGGAGGTATTTTCACCCTTTGTTCCGTTAATAGTTGGTGTTATCCTGATTAAAAAGGCACTAGCGTAATGAACCAGCCATCTAAAGAGGTACAAAAGCTCTTGATCCAGCTCCTGGTGAACCATCGAAAGGAATTGGATAAAGAGCAAAAAAAAAGCGTGAGGAATCAGCGCCAATCAGGACTCTGCCCGGACTTAATTCCAGGGCTTTTTTTATTGAACGAATGCCAGTAAAATCCGAGTATTTCCGAGCTCAAGTGACTGCATAATACTCGTCCTTTTAGGGCCTGTAAAATCGGTAAATGGAATGTAGTATTATGTAGTAAATAATTCAGGTTTTATCAGGTTCTCTATGGGGTTTGTGTTTGTTTCAAGTTATATAGGGGTGATATCCAACATTCTCCAACATTATTCGAAAAATCCTATCATTTGTTATCCCCTTTATGGGGTTCGTGTTTGTTTACACGACTTGTCTGCTGATTTCCCGTTGCTCTCCGTTCAATATTGCGTACTTGATATATATTTTTCTTCTACCCAAAGGGATTATGACTTCCCTGATTTCAGGCTTCTTTTTAGCAGCGTTCTTATTCCCCTTTGGTGCACCGCCACCTTTATTACCTACTGCATTCTTGTTTCCCTTTAATTTAGACGGGTCTTTGGGTCCGGTCGATAACCCGCCGTGATATTTGCAACGTCCAGTCCCTACAAATCTGGGATTCCTGCAGGGTCTACCTGATCTAGTCTTTGCACCGCATAAATAATCATCCATACTTGCCGCCTCCTGCGCGTATCGTGTCAAAAAACTCTTTTTTAGGGACTGCGAAATCTGCGGATACTTCTCTTTTTAGGGCGTTAGAAATGTTAGGATGCCTGATTCTCCTGCGTGTATCGTGTGAGAAAACTCCTTTTTAGGGCCTCGCAAATCTCGCAATAACCTTTTCAATCCTTATCAATCTGCATGCGTTTTCCTTTTTTAGGGCCTCCAGAATCTCTCGATACTCTTTTTAAGGTGGCAGAAATGACAGGATACTCTCTTTTTAGGGACTCGGAAATCTCGGGATACTTTTTTAGGACCTTACAAATCTGACAATGCTTTTTTAGGGCTGCCGAAACTGCCGAATACAAAATACTCTTTTTAGGGTTTTTTAGGGGTGTCCAAAATGCTCTCTCCTTGCATTTCTCTATACGCGCGCGAACCTTAACATTCCTTAACATCCTTGAACCTTGTTCAATAACCGTTTTTTGACTGTAACCCGCACGGATAGCCGCCTATTTAGCATTTAAGTCTACAAGATACTTCCAAACAAAGGTTTCCTGTTTTTCGGTTATCATTACATGTTCACCAGGCATTTTTATTTGACGATCCACGATTCCTTCCCCTTTTTTAGGGAGTCTTGAATGTCTTGATACTCTTTTTAGGGTGTCCGAAATGTCCGGATACTTTTTATAAAGCAACATTTTGCAACAGTCTGTAGGAGTTGCCACATAAATGAAAAACTTAACATTTTTTAACACATTTATCCGATTCCAGTACAGATTAGACCGCACCAGTAGCCGTTTAAGCCCATCTTTGGCAATGTTAAGGGGTAAGGTTGCCCGAACCCCTTAAAATGCCTTATAAGCCCATTTTGAAGGTTATAGGTAGTCGTATGGTTTTCTAGGTCGGGCATTGTCGTTGCCCGATGGATCATCGTCACCGTATTTGCTTGTTCCTCTCCAAGACATCACCAGCCTAGGAAATTCCGTCAGCATAAACCAGATGAAGAAAAATCCCAATACGAGCCACTCTAAATTACCGAAAATCCAATCCTTCACGACTACCAACTCCCTTATTGTTGTGATAAAGCTCCTAACTTTTGGTACAGTTCTAGCATTTGCACCTGTTTTTCCTGGTGAGAAAGGCTGCTGTCTTTTTGAATCTCTTTAATTTTATCCTTAATACTGGAAATTTCTCTCTGTTTAATTAAGTATTCATAATAAGCTGCACCATTTCCTCCCGAATCCTTAATATTTTTGTATTGCTGTGTCTGTTTTTCTCCTAAAGGCCTCCGGTCATTATCGTAATACTCTTTGGATTCACGGAAAGCCCCTTGGCCGAACAGGATTCCTTTGGCACTGTTTAGAGGATCATTTGAGACTGGGTACTTCAGTTTTGATTCGTCCTTGTTGTACACTCCTTCGTTTTTTAAAGCGCCAGTCCCTTTTACCGTCTTCTGTATCTGGGAGCCGCCAAACGGTGGAAACAGTTTATAAACAGGATCCTGAAACCCTTTAGCGACAAGTAAGCCCGCTCCAAATCTGTTAGGGTCCTTATCACCGAAGAATTCCTCTCGGGTTGGAAGGTTTTTAGTCCCGTACTCAGGGTAGAAGTTTGCTAACGTCTGGCCGAGTGGAACGTTGGAGAGCACTTCTCCGCCAACTCTGCCCGTTCTTTCCCACCCGGATAAATCCTCCTCTGTAAACGCGTCATAAAGGGCATCTATTGGGTCGAAAGTGACTCCCGAACCCCTTACCTCTTCCATTCCTTTATTCAGCACCCAAGAGCCTAAATAGAGGGTTACAAGCGCACCGAAATCCTTCTCCTTTATGAAATCCCGTTGAACATGCCAAAGGTTAGACACTTCCAACTGGAATGGCGCGATAAATTGGAATACCTTTGACTTTTGAGCTAACGGCACTTCCCCAATTCCTCTTCCGCCCACTAGGTTCCTGGTTGCGTCATCCGCATACTTTATTGGATCAGCAACCTTCTTCGCCAGCCCCTTTTGATAAGCAGCATTCCATATAAATGTGGTGCCTATCCTGTCAGCTGTCGACATCACCCATCCGGCAAATTTCTCGGGCTGATCTATCCACCGTGTGTTAAATTTTCCGTACATATCGTGAGAAAAACGCTCTTTGAGGAATCCCGACTGTGCCGCTTCTTTATTTTGTATAATTAAAGACTTCAAGGTTTTAATGGCACCCGGGACGGAATGGTGCTTAGCAAACGCGATTCCATTCGGAATGTTGGCAACCTGGGCAAGCGTAGAACCCAAGTTCCCCAAGACGGCATTTTTCTTAACGCGTGAGTTCAGCCACTGTAAGGCCCCAAATGTTTTCCGCCCTAGGATTTTCTGAACCGGCCTATCCAGGAAGTTTGTCTTTCCGGCCAGGTCTCGAGTAAAGTCTTCGATGAATTCGATGTAATGGTTAAGATTTTTCGTCCCGCCTGTCAAACCTTTTAAAGACCGAGAAAACTCCTTGAAACGGGGGATATGAGGGTCTATTTTTATGGCGTAGGATGCAGAAGGCAGGTAATTCAAGAAGCCTCCCACCGCATCACTTTTATATGGGCCTAATCCCCTTTTTTGCATAAAGCTTGCCCACCGGCTACTTGGATTCGTAAAATCTGACGTTCCTACCAGTTGTGGGTCGATACCGGCCGGAGTGTCAAATAAGTTTTTAATTCCCTCGAAGCCGTTAAGTTCCCGGAAATGTCTGTAATAGTCGTTTCTTTTCGGTACCAGCTTGTCGGAATTTGTCGGATAAATGGCAGCCCTTGACGCATTTACCTCGTCGATGAGTGAGTCATACGCCTTTCTGAACCATTCGTCTGCCTTAACGACCTTCTCCCAATCCTTTGGCGCTGCCTGCTTTAATTGGTCAAGAGTAATGGTTTTTTCCCCATAATCCTGGACGAGTTTTGAAAGTTTACTCCCCTTGGAAATCCCTAATCCCTTTACGATTTCGTCGTTCAATCGATTCAGCCAGTTCTCCTGCAACTCAACATACTCTTTTTTGGCATTATCGAACGGATCCAAGAGGGCCTTTTTGATTTCCGAGAACTTATTACCGAAGACATCCCTCGTATTCCGGTAAATATCCGACATGTACCCTTGAATCCCGTTGATGTCTTTGAGCTTAGAAGGGTTCAGTTTAACATTCCAGATAGGATCATTCGCCCTTACGACCCCAAATTCTTCATCCTCGGCTGTTCTAGGAGTGATGGACTCATATTCCCTCAATGGTTTTTCTTTTAGGTCAGGTAAATCCTCAAACGCCCCTTCGGCTTTTCCCTTAGGCTTTAACTTAGGTATCAATTCATCCAACGACTTTGCCTGAGTCGGCGTTACCTTTAGATTCTCGGAGAAAAGCTGAAGATTCAATTTCAGCAAGAACTCCCGTTGTTCTTCAAGAGCCTGAATTTCTGGACGTATCGCCTTGCTTTTATCTGGAGACGCTTCTAGGATACTTTGAAGCTTGCTGATCTGTTTTTCGATGCGATTCAACTCCGCCGGTTTCCACTTTGGAGTGTCCTCGGTACCATTCAATGCGTTGATGGCCATTTGGCGAAGTTCTTCGTCAGTCTTCCCTTTGTAGACGGCCTGCAGGTTTTTCTTTACACTTTCGATAGCCTGCTCAAATTCGGATTGAAGGGGGTTTCTGCCCTTGGTTGTAACTTCTGGATTGAACCCTTGTTCCCTACGGAACTCAAGTGGCTTTGGTTCAAGAGGAGCCTGTTTTGGTGGTGCCATTCCCTCCAAGTGCTCAACCATTTCATCAAGTGTTGCTGGACGGCTTACTTTCGGTTCGGGCCGCTTTGGAGGAAATAAGGCTTTTACTGCATCAGCAATCCGGCTATCCTGATTCAAACTATCTTTTAAGTTTGGTTCCCTCGGACCTTGTACCGGATTGTTTTTGTTGAAATTCACTTCAAGTTCATTCAATTTCACCAGTTCATCAAAGGTTTTAGGGTCGGATTCTTTCCGCACCATTGAATACAATTCATCAACACTTAACTCAGGTAAATAAATTCTGTGTTTTCTAGTGTCATGAATTTTCTTCATTTGCTCCTGAACTTCTAGGAGACGTTTTTCGTAGTGATTGGTAGGCTTGTTTTGTACCTTTCCAACTCTTTCAAGAATGTTGTCTGCCTGCCTACCAAGGGCTTCCTTATCCCCCTTAGAAACGTTGATTTCCGGCAAGTTTATCCGTGGTTTCGGTTCGTTTCGTCCGCTATATCCGAAATGCACTCCGCCTTTTTCCAATTTACTTTCGTTTATTGCAGAACGGACTACATCAGGTAATATTGGAATCGGGCTTTTCAGACCTTCAGGCTTCTTCCCGATTTTAAACAAGGCATCAAGTGAAGGCTTTACCTCTTCCGGAGGTGGAAGCTGAAGCTGTGGTGGGGGAAGTTCAAGCACCTTTTTGGCTTCGATAACTTTTTCTGCCCCTTTTGTAAGTTTGGCCGCTTTGGAAGTAACTTTAGCAGCCTTTCCTAAAGACTTCACTCCCTTGGTAATAAGACCGGTGCCCAACAGATTTAAAGGATCCAGTGTCGCTTCTGTCGCGAAGCCAACAGCCTCTTCTCCAACCTTGGAGGGCTTCGCGCCTAAAAGAGGCAGAAACTCACCGCCAGGCACTTTGCTTAACAACCCACGCCCTAGAAGGTCAGCAGTGACTTTTGATGCAGTATTCTTTTTCGGGTCAAATCCGAGTGTTTTGTTTAGGTCTTTCCCGGTTGTTTCTTTCCCTTCACCAAACCCTTTTTTGATACCTTCAAGAACATTGCCGCCAGTTACTAATTTTTTCAAGCCGGTAAGTGCGGCATCCCCGGGACGGTCAATAATATCCAAGGCCTTAAAAAGTCCATCTTTAGCCTTTGTTAGAGTACTTTTCTCTTTCTTTTTTGGTTTTTCATCCCAACTAGATTCAAACCCGAGCTTTTGTTTCGCAAATGGCGTGAGCTTAGACGGATCAGTAATAAGTGTTTTCTTTTCTACGTCCTTAGAATACGGGGAGAAGCCCTCGTTCTTCTCGTTGGCCTTAGACTCCTTCAACATCTGATCCCGGGAAGGAAGGTGCCCGCCCCTGCCCTGCTGTTCGGCTTTCTTTTGCTGAGCACGGATTTTGTCCTTTTCCTTTTTAACTGCCTCGTATTGCTCTTTGCTCATGCCGTACTTTCTTTCGTATTCTTCATCTTCACGCTTTTTCTTTAAGGCAGCATTCGCCTGGGTGAGGTAATCTTTTTTCGCAAACTCTGCCTGCGCTTTCAATTTGCCTATTTCCCTGGCATTGGCAAGTCCTGCATCAAAGGACCCTTTCCCGAATCTTGTTTCAAATAACTCTTTATATTTCTTTTGGTCAAATGCCATATATTCCCCTGCCTCCTTTTTATCCACTAATTAACTGCCTGCATTACTGGGTTATAAGGCTTGTTCAGCTTAAATTCGGCCACCTTTTTCTTACGTTCGATTGCTAAAATCCGCCGGTATTCGCTGTGTGCCTCTGTCCTCTGAGACTCATAAATCTTGAACATTTTTTTGATAGCCCTTTTCTTGGCTTCATTGAACTCCTTTGCCGTTATAAACCCTAAGTCTCTCACCACATAGGAGTCAGGCTTGTCCATCTCTATATAAGTCCGTATGATGATTTCGCGATCATTTTCATCTAGTTGATTAAGAGCATCAAATATCCGGTTGGCCCTCTTTAACAATCGATTCATTAAAGCCTGAAGATTCTCCCTAACTTCAATTCTGTGTAGTGCTTGCTCTTCTGTTCCAGGACAAGAACGGTAAACTCTCCCTTGTTCGGAATCGAAAGTAGTTGTGGGATATTTAAAATCCATTTCATTCTCACGGAGGCGTTCATTCAATTCAGCTTCATAACCTGGTGCATTCCGGAGAAATTCAAGCTCACTCTCAATGATCTTCTCCCATTGTTCAGCCACAGCACCCGCTCCCCCCTGTTTGACTACCTTTTTAGAAAATCTACATAACGTCATTTATGTTGAATTTAGTGAGGGTATTATTTAAAATCAGCCTGTTTTTTCAACATAGTTTATATCGCTTTGGTGTTTGGCGATTCAACATAGTTTATAAGGGACCCCCATCCAAGCAAATTTGCTATGCGATTTATGAAACCATCCCTGCATCGTTCTTCTTCAGCTGTCATTTCCTTATTGGCTGTCTTATAAATCGAACTGATTATCTCTCGTTGTTCCTCGGTCAATTCAGTGGCAGCTTGGTTAATACTTTTGAGCAAATCCTCCAGATGCCGGTGCCTCCTATGCAGCACGATTCGGGTACTAGCCACAAACTTCGGTTGTTCCCCGTCATGCTTCGCGACTTCAATTAACATCCTTTCGAGAGAATCAAATTCCTGAAGGTTAGAACCGTAATTTTGTAATTCCGATTCAATTCGGTCGAAAACTGCTCTGGAAATGGTTTTTTTATTGCCCCGTTTCACTTCTCGTCACCTCAACCTGTTTTAAT